>NZ_CP029077.1:0-111984 GCF_007993655.1 Candidatus Deianiraea vastatrix
ATGAATGTCATTAAGACGGAAAATGATAATTATAACAGCTTTCTTTGCATGTTATCAGAGACAATTGGCAAATCTGCGTTTGAGACTTGGTTTGCAAATTTGAACATTCAAGTAGATGGTGAAAAGTTGTTTGTAAAGGTTAAAAATCAATCGGAATTGCAATGGATAAAAAAGAATTATGACAAACAGATAAAGCTTGCAGCGCTTGAGACTTATAAAATTAGCGATATTTCATATATCATTGGAGGTGAACTAAAGGTTGTTTCTCATTCAAATATTGTAAAATTAGAGGCAGAAAAAAAAGATGAGGTTTATAAGAAATCTTTTATTATTGATGATTCAAATAAAATAGCTTATTCTACGGTAAATTATTTGCTTGAAAACAGAAATTCATCGGTTGTGCATGGTAAAATTTTGCATATTTTTGGTAAGTCAGGTTTTGGGAAAACTGCATTATTGCAGCATATTTTTAATCAACTGGGAAGCGAGGCAATTTTCTTTTCGGCAATCGAATTTGTAAATCTTTACTCAAGTTCGGTACGGAAAAATGAAGTTGATGCTTTTAGAAAAGAGATTTTTGCTAAGAAGTTTTTAATAATAGATGATATAAATCAGCTTGCAACGCAAAAAGGTAGCCTTGCGGAAGTGTCGCGTATTGCTTCAATTTTCGCTGATTCAAACAAGGTTTTGATTACCTCGGCCAATGTTTCTGCAATGGAAATACCAAATAATATCGCTGTTAAAGTCAAAGGTTTTTTGTCTTGCCTTTCTGTAAGACTTGAAGAGCCAAGCATAGAGCTTAAGTATAAATTTGGACAGGATTTACTCGCGCAGCATGGAATTTTAGGCAAGGTTGACGCAAAAAAAGTTGTGAAAAAATCAATGACAATGCGTGATATTGATGCAAGTGTATCAAAGATTAAAATGTCGATTGTATCGAATAATCTTAGCCTTTTTGAGGAATTTGCGACAAGTAGTCAAGATAATTTTGCCCATGACGCTATAATATCGTTAGTTGCCCAGAAGTTTGCGGTGGATAAAAATAAAATGTTCCTGCGTGGGGGTGGAAAAGATGTTTCAAGTGCTAGATATGTTGCAATTTACCTGCTTCGTAAGAAAACAAATATGACAATGCAGGCTATTGCGGCAGTTTTTAACTTAAAAAGTCATACAAATATAGTAAGGGCAATTGATATTGTGCAAAATGAAGAAAGTAGCAAGGAGATTCTTACTGCAATAAGCGAAATAGAAAAAATGTTAGATAAATAAATGCTTTTTATAATATCATCACCATCTGGAGCCGGAAAATCAACACTTTGCTCTCATTTACTTTGCTCAAATGATGAAATTGGGGAGTCAATTTCGGTGACAACAAGGCAGGCAAGGCAATCTGAAAGTGACGGTATTCATTATTATTTTAAGACTATACAACAGTATGAAGATTTAGTTGCAAAAAATGAATTTTTGGAGCATGCAAATTTTTGCGGCAACTATTATGGAACTTTAAAAAGCGAGATTGAAAGAATTAAAACTCTTGGGAAAACAACGATTTTATTTGATATAGACTATCAAGGTGCAAGGCAAATTAAGGCGCACGATCAATTTGATATAGTGAGTGTTTTTATAATGCCGCCGTCTTTTGAAATACTTGAAAATCGCCTTCGTAATCGCAAAACTGATAGTCAGGATGCCATTTTAAAGCGTATTGAAAGTGCTAAAAAAGAAATTAATTTCGCTGGCGAATATGATTATATCATTATAAACGATAGGTTGGATGTTGCAAAAAACGAAATAACATCAATATATACCGCGGAAACCCTTCGTCGCAAACGTGGAAAATATATTAACATGATTCCAGATTATTTAGCTTAACTTTCGCTTTACAACCTATTGTTTTAAAGTTTTCGTTTATTATAATATTGGATAAATTTTCAGTTTTAATCTTACGATTTGCATGCTACTATTTATCCATTAATCTCTTAATTTCCTTTTCAACAATTTCATTTACAATACTAGGTAGATTTTGATTTAACCAAGTATTCATCTGTGGTGATAAAATTGATACCAATAAATCATACATATTGACATTTTTTAATTCCTCTATGCCAATTGATCTACTTGAAGCGGTATTTTTCATGGTAATTGCTTTATGTATTGACTGGGACACCGCATTCATGGTTGCTTGCGATAAAAGTGAGTCTTCTTGGGTTGGTAATTCAATTTTATTATGATCTTCGGGCATAATAGTTTTTGTAGTTTGGGATGTATGATTATTATTTACAGTAGAATTATTTTGCTGCGGAATATTGTTATCATGATCATTGGTGATTTCAAAATCATCCGACAATGCTTCATCTTCATCAATCTCTTCATCATCAAGAGCATCTATTTCATCATCGTCTAGGTCTTCGTCTTCAAATTCAGTTTCATCGAAATCATCAGTAGTATCTTCTTGCGCTTGAGTATTGTCATTTGCTGCAGCTACATCTTCATTTTCAACCTCAACATCATCTATATCGCTAATGTCTTCATCATCAAGAGCATCTATTTCATCATCGTCTAGGTCTTCGTCTTCAAATTCAGTTTCATCGAAATCATCAGTAGTATCTTCTTGCGCTTGAGTATTGTCATTTGCTGCAGCTACATCTTCATTTTCAACCTCAACATCATCTATATCATCAATCTCTTCATCATCAAGAGCATCTATTTCATCATCGTCTAGGTCTTCGTCTTCAAATTCAGTTTCATCTTGTAATTCTGCGTCGCTAGATTTATTATATTCTTCTTCTAATTCATTTAATTCTTCTTCTATATCAAAATCATAGTCATCATCGTTGCCGTGAATATCATTGTGAAAATTTTGCTCAGTTGATTGCACATCGTCATTGTCGGCATTATTCTTGATTTTTTCTTTAATGCTATTTAGTATTTTATCTTTTGCATCATCATTAATCTCATTTTCTTGAGGTGATTTTTGCTTTTTTACAAAATTAAACATAAAAAAAATAGGTTTGTAATTGAATTATATGTGTTTTTTTAATAATCAAGTATTTATTTTACTTAAAATATATTCTAAGTTGAATGACGATATTTATTGAGTTTTTTGGTGATATTCGGTAATGGCAATACAAATGGTATTTTATTTATTTCTAAGTTTTTGAAAAAAATCTTGTATAATTTTTTTGCATTCATCTTCCATTATACCGCAGTATATTTCTGGTTTATGATTAATATTTCCATTTTTAAAAACCTGTAGACCATTTAATACGCCTCCGTATCTTTCGTCTTCACAGCCTATATAGAGTCTACGAATTTTTGCATTAGCAATGGCTCCAAGGCACATATAGCATGGCTCAAGAGTTGTGTAAAGATCGCAATTTACTAGCGTTTTTGAAGATAAATACTGGCATGCTGAAATAATTGCCAGCATTTCTGCATGAAATACTGCATTTTTCCCATTTTGAACATAGTTATATGAGGTTGCTATTATATTTGAGTTTAATGTTATTACTGCTCCGACTGGAATTTCGTTGATATTTGAGGCCTTCATTGCGCATTCTATGGCAACTTGCATGAATTTATTTGTCATTATTTGGATGTTTTTTAATCATTTTTTTTAACATTGCATTTATTTTAAGCCAGCTAAATACAGGTAATGCTGGGTGGCCTGCGACTTTTTCATTATCTTGGATATTTGATATAACCCCTGCTTTTCCACCGATTTGCACGAAATTACCAATTTTGATATGACCTGCAATTCCGACTTGCCCGCCAATCATACACCCCATTCCAATTGATGTGCTACCTGCGATAGCTGTTTGCGCCGCTATTACTGATGATTGCCCAATTTTTGCGTTGTGCCCAACTTGAATTAGGTTATCAAGTTTTACATTATCATGAATATCGGTAGTATCAAACGAGCCTCTATCTATGCAGGAATTTGCCCCAATTTCAACATTATTTCCTATTTTTACAATTCCAAGATGAGTTATTTTAAATAGACTTTTAGTTTTATCGTCAATTGCAAAGCCAAAGCCGTCTTGACCAATTTTTACGCCAGAGTGTATAATGCAATTACTACCTATGGTTGCATATCTAATGCTTGTGTTTTCGTATATTACTGTATTTTTATTAATGTTGCATCCATGACCTATAAATGAGCCATGTGATATTATAACATTATCTTCTATAGTTACATTTTTTTCAATTGTAACGCCATGTCCAATTTGTACATTTTGACCTATTTGTGCCGTTATATCGACATTTGCAAAGGGGAAATTTGGGTTTTTATTTATTAAAATCACTGGGTTATTGACATTTGGGTAAAAATAATTTGCAAGCTTTGCAATTGATGTATATGGGTCTTTGGCGATTATTATTTTTGTTTTTTCATTGTAGTTTTTGGCTATTTCATTGTAGTTTTTGGCTATTTCATCGCTTACTAGGCAAAATTCAGATTTTGTTTCAAGAAATGAATGGTAGTATTTTTTATTTTGCAAAAATGATATATCGCCATTTCCTGCATCTTGTAATGAAGATACATTATAGATTTTTTGTGTTTTGTCAAGATGTGAATTCTTTTCTTGGTCAAGGTCAAGCAGATGGATTAGAGACTTTATGTCTATAAAATCAACTGCTTTGCTAAAAAATCTATTCATGTATATTAAAATTACTTGTTATTTTTTTCTGCATTTTCGACATCTTTTTTTGCTTTGGCAAAATTATTATCAATGTCAAGTTTGCAAGAAGAGTTATCAAATTCTTTTACTACTTTTTCAGTTATGTCAGGTATATTATCGGAAATAAATAAAACTGAATTTGAGTTTAAGACAACATCCATTCCGCTACTTTTTGAAACCTTTTCAACATCTCTCATGATACATTTATTTAGGTCTTCGCCGCTATAAGATTCTGCAAGTTCTATTATTGCTTTTGCTCTTTGTGCATATTTTGTTGCTTGCTCTATACGAGATTGTATTTTACCTTCTTCAACTTTCTTTTGAGCTGCTGAAAGAGCTGATATTTTTGATTGCAATGCACTTGAGTCTGCATTAATTTCTTCACCCATGCGTTTGAGTTCATTTTGATATTTCTCCTTCTTTTTGTTAATTGCGTCTTTATAGCTTTTGACTTTTTTGGACGACTCCTCAAATTGTCTAACATTTATAACGCCTGTTGAAACTTTTGGTGTATCGGTAGCTTTAGCGTAGGCTTGTGATAATATTATTAATGCAAGTGATAATAGGAATTTCATAATTGTAAAAAGACGATTTTATTTAATATAAAATGATTTTTTTAAATTGCAATATATTTTTATTGCAAAATAAATTTACTATCCATAGTAATGTTTTAGCTGTCTTTTTTATTTTTACATGGCTGCGATTTTATTTTATTTTTTTGCTGTATTGATGCTGCTTTTTGGCTGCTGTGCTTCTTTATTTCGTGATCAAGTCAAAAGAGTATTATCACTTATTGGATGTTTCTTTTCTGCGGCTGTTTTGTGCATAATGCTAAATGCTCAATTTATAGCAACAATATTAATTGTTGTATATATGGGTGCTATAGCGATGTTATTTTTATTTATTGTAATGATGATTGGAAATAACAATAAGGTTGATAACAGCTTAAAGCTTAGTAAATCTGTGGCAATTTTAATATCGTCAATTTTTGGGATAATGATTTTATTTATTATGCTTTCTGGAAGAAAAGATATGGAATATGTCAGCTTAAATGAGTCAATATCGATGCTTGGTAAGAATATTTATGAAGGTCATGCAATTGAAGTATTGTTTACAGGTTTTATTTTATTAACTGGATTAATTGGTGCAATTTTAACAACAATAAGATATAAAAATAATAGGAAAAAGGTGCAAATAGTTGAAGGCAAGACTTATGTTGCCAAGAGTGATATGAAGTCTGGTATTGAAGTATGAGAGATAATTATTTTTTAATTAAAAAACGCACTTTTTTAGATATTTATTGGCACTATATAGTAGTAACAATTGCAATGATGTTTTCTATTGGATTTATCAAAGATGAGTCGGTCATTGTTCAATGTCTTGGAATATTTGATTGTTCATTAATTTCTTATATATATCTTAAAATTGGCAAGAAATTTAATATATTTTATCTTATTGGATTTAGTATATTGCATGAGACTTTTTTAGACTGCATTTACGGGGTATGTATAATATCATATTTTATTGCTGTTTTTGCATGTTTTAAGCTGAAAAAATCTGGTTTAATAAGGTATTTTAGGTTATTTAATGAAGATTCAAAGATGCTTTATATGACTTCAATGTGCACTTTTATAATATGTCAGGAGTCATTTTTATTAATCAATGGCAGAAGTGTATTTTATATTTTTGGTGAAATAATAGTCTCATTTGCTCTTTTAAGGTTTTATGAGATGATATTTCAAAAATATAACAAAAAACACGATCGATTTAAGAATTATGCAAATAGTTCTTCTGATTTATTAAAAAATAGATAAACTATATTTTCTGGACAGCCTCAATTAATTTAATATTGTTTTTTGAGCTTGCAATAAATCCACTTGCATTTTCTGCATTTTCATTATTTAACATTATTGAGCCATTTTTATCTATAAGTTCAATTGAGTAGCCAAGATCTGTAATCATATCGTGGGTAAATTTATCTTTCTTAAACCAAACGATATAATCTATTTTTCCACAGAAGAAGTCAACAATACATGAGGAATAGTCGTTGTAAAATGATATATGGGTACATGATGATATTTTATGTGGCATGTATTTTAAGTTATTAAAATCTTGATTTACAATGCCGATAAAGGCGTCTTTAAAGGATTGCAAATCTTTTTTTACAAGTCTATAATTATTCAAATAAGCGCCATCTTTTGTGAGTTTTAATAAATCTTTTGTAAATGGTTTATATATATTTACTTCATGAGTTTCATTGATGCCAGTTTTTGTGTTTAGTGACTGAAATGCCATATCTATTGTGAAATCTTGCATTCCTCGACAAAAGCAGGGAACATTTGATATTGATCTTATAAAGCAATGAAATATGTTATCAAGATTATAAAATTCATCCTTTCTGCCCATTTGTCGTGATATTTCAGACAAACTTGGTTTAATGTCTTTTTTTATGAAGCTTAAAATATTTACAAGCCCGTTTTTCTGAAATGTTTTAAATGGTATTATTTCATCCCAAAGCTCAAGCTGCGTATTGTGAAATAGTGTTTTTAGATGCATATCGGCTTCGGTAAAAACTTTACGATAGGCGTGCATTACAAATTTTTCAATATTAATATGGCTCGCATTTTGCATTTTTGATATTTCTTCAACATCATGTAACAAAAAGGAGGCTAAATGATTAAATAAATCTTTTACATTTACAATTTTAACTTTCATAAATACTAATCAATATCTACATTTTGTATCATATTTTTTACAGAGTGAGTAATTACTCCTGCGCTATATAGCTTATTTGTTAATTTTATCATAGCATCGTTAATTTGTTGGAGTTGATCTTGGATTTCATTTTTGTACACTGAAACATCTTTTGTATAATCTAATTTTGCGTCTCCCATAAAAATAAATAACATATACTTTTGTGCTAACTAAAAAAAAATAAAAGTCAACTTTTTTATTTACGAAAGTCAATTTTTTTTATTTACTTTTATTTTTTTATCTAGTAGTTAAAATTCTTGATATGATAAACTTTTTGGTATAATGTTTAAGGCATTTTGCAACATTTCTGGTAGAAGGCTGTTATTGCTATTTTTATGCCTTATTTTACTTTCTTCTTGCGGAAGTAATGATGAATGTATTCCTGCAGATGATTTTGGGTCTTATGTTTATAGTCAAAAGCAGATTATTCCTGCTTTTCCACCAAGTTATCTTGTTACAAGTGACAGTCTTGTTGCACAGGGTATGCAGGCCGCGAATAATCCAACTGGAGCTGCAAATAATAGCGCTGGTTCAACTTCTTATAGTGACTTAAGCATTCCATCTGTAATAGCTGGAACGACTGAGAACATGGCATATCTTGGTGCTTGGACTGAAGTAAAGCCAAAGTCAAGTGATAAAGATGAAAATGCAGTGGATTTTGTTATACCATCTGGAACATCAATATCTGCAAAGGTTGATGGGTTTGTGGAGCTTGCATCAAAATACGAATCTATGGTTTCTCGTGTAACGCCTGAGGTTATTAGATCTGGTGTTGATACGATAAAGTCAACAAAAACGCTTTTTGAGCCGGGAAGCATGGTAAGTATATTTTTATCTGGAGATATTAAAACTAATGATGGATATAAAATAGATCCAAAGGAAATGACAGTTTTTCATATAGAGCAAAAATCTACAGATGCCTCTGCTTTGGCGTACTCTGATCCTGGAAATTGGGTTTGCAATGTTGGTTCTACAAGTAGTTATAGTTCAAATATTCAAAATGGCGATTCTCCGGTGTGTGATTTTGTAAGTGGAGAAGGGTGCGATCCTATTTATACATCTGATAGAATAAAGGATGAGAATTATATGATTTTTGGCAGTGGATATGTTGAATACAAGGATGCGAGTGGAAATTTAGTGAGAGGTGAAAGGCAGGCTGGAAAGAATGTAAATTATGAGATGTATGATACAAACAGTGGTTTTGCTATTTGCACATCTGATAAGAATAGCAAGATACCGCAAACAAGAGCGAATGGAATGGAATATATAGGTTGGTCCGATGCTGATTATCCAGATGCAAATATAAATGCTTTTAGCGGAACTTATTTTAATACTACGTGTGAAAGTGCTGCAAGTACATATCAAATGGCGGACAAGGGTGCAAAATATGGTGGGCTATTAAAATATTCCGTTGTGCAGAATTTTCAAAGAAGTGACTGGAATGGTAGAAATTTTGTTGTTGATAATGTAGATAGAGACACAAAGTCATATTCTGTATATACATATGATAGATATGATTTAAAGGGTGCAAAAAAATCAATGCCAGATGGGTATTTGGAGATTTGTAATCACCCACCAATAAAAACACAATATCCAAAACAAATTTTCTTATTTAAGTCGCTGAGTAACGATCCACTTGCGCATCATGGATTTAATGTTAGAAGATTTGGAATAGAGCAAAATTTAAGAAAGGGAATATGGAAAACTTATTTATCAAATTGTGGAGAGACTCCGTATCATTTGTCTGAGGGGACTGCATTAAATGCTGCATCTGCTTTTTATAGTGACCCATATCAAGCTTATTATTTGATGTTAAAAGGTGACAATGATACACTACAGTGTCAAAATGAGCCAAAGATACAGGATTTAGATGGTTGGAAAGAGGGTGATCCGATAAAATATCAACCTTGTTCGACGGCAAATGGTACGCCAGATGGGGTTGGTGGTGTGACAACGGGATGTAGCACTGGTGCATATAAAAGTAGTTGCTCCGGTTCTGTGCAAACATATATGGCGGAATTTAGTGGTGATGCATGTTGGGGAGATTGGGTTCTTGGTGTGAAAAATTATAGTATATGGGGTTTTAAGCCAAATGATCTTGAATTAATGGATGTAAACAAAATGAGAGATGGAGAGTATGTTTTTTCAGATTTCATAGATGGTGATTATGAATTGAATTATAGATATGGAAATAATCTTGAATCTAAGTCTTATAATAAAGATACAATTTTAACTGGAGATATTTCTCCATCTTGCAAGGTTTATGCTGGTAATAATGTCAATAAATATGCATTAGTGTATATGGATAATGGAAGTGGATGGAGTGTGCTTCCTGTTTCATTTGGAAAAGATGAGAGTGTATCTTTTGGAACTACGAGAGGCGATACTCCAAAAGATGAGTTTATGTACGATCATGAAATACAATTGAGGACTGATTCATATCAAACGAAGAAATATTTTTCTGTATCTGATAACAGATTATATCAGAGAAATTGGGATTTTTATGGTTTGATAGATAGTAAGCAAAATCCAACTGGATTTAGTGCAGAAAAGACAAAGTATGACAATGTAGTAAAAAACAAAATATCTCAATATGGATGGTGTTTTGAAAGAGCGCCATGTATTGCACCATCAAATAGATGCGAGGCATATGCTGCAAAATGGGATGGACAGTGGTATAATCTTGATGGGAACGATCCATCTGCTTTTGAGTCGGCAAATTATATTTTAAATCGTACAAATGATAAATTATACTATGGAGAAGATGATGTAAAATGTGTATCAAAAAGTGGAAAAAATCCATTTTCTGAATTTACACCAAATATATATAAGGCAATTACTGCTCCAAAGCCAAGAAATAAAGAGGGTACAAGTTATGATGATACTTTTGTAAGACCTGAGTTTTTAATTAAAGATTATATTAATAATTCATGTGGGTTTAGCCCTAGTCCTGTTTCATCTACAAGAAAAGCAATATATTGCAATGCAAGAGCAAAATGGAGACCATATCAGAAAAGAAATCTAAGCTATCAAGGTGAGGCTTTTTGTGGTGTAGGTGGTGATGGAACGAGTACGACATATAATGTTGCACAAGGTTATTTTAATGGCCCTGGAGATGACAATCCTAGTGTCTCATCGCATAATTTATATTGTCACCCAGACAAAACGCGTCAATGCGGTATAGCAATGGGTTTTAGGGTATTTCAAGGTGAAATACATAGATGTTTAAATAATGGTAAAGGTTATACAACAAAGTGTAATGTATCAAGGTATTCCAATGTTAATGATTGTCAGGTAAGTAGAGATATTTCACTTGGTGTATGTACAAGAAAGGTTTCTGTATCGACGAAGTCTGGGACGATTGCGGCAAGTTATATGATGTCATATAGTTCAGATGATGTTGCTGCGGCAAATGGGAAAAAGGTTGGGCAGGCAAGTTACAAAAATTTAATGCAAAAACAAGTTTATAATATTTATAATACATCATCTGATATTTATAATGCTGGAGGAAGCACGGTAAATCGTGAGTTAGTTGATTTTGATAATTGTGGATTGTGTTTAATTGATAAAAATGCTATTGCAAATGGTTTAGTGCAGGCTGCAAATATTGATAAGAAAAATTCAAATAGACAAAGTTGTCAAGATAATTTTATTACATCGTATACAACAAATGATAGATCTGTAATATATAGTCAAGATCAAAATGCAGATCTTGCAAAAACGCAATTTGATAGTTACAATCCAGATCCATCAAATGTAAATTCAAAGACTACACCGATAAATGGTGATACATATTTAGTTTCATACTCATTTCAACCGATATCGAAAATAGCAGTTTGTGAAGATAGTTTATCAAATATTGATAATTATTATAATGATGATGGTGTAACGAAAGAGACTGAAGATACTGGTGTTGTAAGGTCTATGAATAGCTTTTCTGCTGCAATATCGTCAACGGCTACTGGTGTTGCTTCAAAAAAGCATTATTCAGGAAGGCTTGGGCAAATGGATACATCAATTACAATTCCAAGTGATTTTGGTAAGTCTAGAATTTCAATGTATATGGCTGGTGCAAAAGGATTGAGTTCAACTGATGCGACTTCTGGATTTAATAATATAAGACCAAATTCGTATGTTGTTGCTATTTTAAATTCTTCAACTCCTGCGAAGTTTGGAAAATTTTTATATTTTTATATACAACCGATAGGGTCTGATGGAAAGGTTGATCCAAATTATCATCCAAAGGTTGTATTTCCTACGAAGCAAAGTTTTGAAGATGCAATTTTAAAGAAAGATGGTAGAATTATAAGTTTTTATGAAAATTCAGATATGTCTGGTAATGCGTCATTTATGTCGAAATATCCAGGAAAGGTATGGGCGATTATTTTTGATAGACCAAAAGATTCAAGTGGTGTGAAGACTGATCATGATGGAAGTTATATAAATTTTGATGTTCCAGAGTCAATTTCTCCAATGTCAAGTTCTTATGAAAAAATGGCAGTTTCTGCAGATGGCAGCAACGTGAGGTCAAACAATAGTGGAAGTTATCAGGTTTTACTTAAGGTTCCAACTGGCGGAAGCAAGGCATCTTTGCTTGGAACATTGATCGGATTTGGTTCATCTGTTCAAGAGGGTATTTTGGATATGATATTTAATCAGTTTATAGGAAAGCCAAAGCCTGGAACTGAAAAATGTAAAACTTATGTAGATTTAACAACGGTTGGTTTTTCGACCAAGCAAGCCAAAGCCAAAGTTGCTGTGACAAATATAGATTCTGGTGCAACTGGTGCTTCTGAGATTTGTTCTGGTAGCACAAATTATAGTATGTCATTTAAAACTGAGCCATCTGCTAGTGCAAGTGGAGGTGGATCAAGCGGAGCTGTTGCACCATCTTTACAGGCGTTTACATCATATAGTGGTAGGGCTTGTGTTGTGAAAAATACAATTACACTTCCAGCAAATGCACCTTGTGCACCACTAATGACTGCAGCCTCTCCTATAGTATATTCTTATGGCAACGAGGACGATCCGGACCCACAAAAACAAGGTGTATTTAGTGGAATGAAGTTGGAGGAAAAGTTAGCATTTCACAGATCTACAATATTAACATATTGTGGTGCCGATAAATTAAAAGAGGTTGATGAAAAGGCAAAAAGTTCAACATCTTCGTATGTAGAATACAAAACTGCATCAAATGCGTGTTATAAAACTCCATCTGTTAAGATTAATGATGGGGAAATGTTTTTTGGCAAAATACCAGCTGACAATATGATTGTTGGAGGAAATGCGGTGCAGTATTTTTATAAAAATATTCCAAATGATCCAACATTAGTTCTTTCCAATGTATCAATTATTCCATCAAGCAAGTTTAGTAATACAACATGTTTTGATTTTGGTCTTGCAAATTATGAAAGACAGATGGATGGTAATGATAGATGTTTGGATGCAGATTGTAGAAATGGATATTCGCCAGCGAAAACTGCTGAGTGCGCAGTTGTTCCGGGATGGGGTTATTATTATAAGAAACTTGACAATGGAATACAGCCAGCGCTGAGTATAGGTACTTACACATTAAAAGATGACGATAGAAGGTTGATATGGCTAAGTAGTATTGGTCTTTGTGATTACAACAATTTTGGACCTAATTGTGCGTACAAAATGCAAAGCAGAAAATCTCTTTGGACATCTCCAAGGGAAATATCAAAATGGCTAAATAGAGTTAATGCAGCGTATATATTTAATAATGACGAAAGTGGTTATGGTCCAGCAAATGGACAGCAAGATTATAGTGATTGTATTGAGGAAATAGTTTATCCAGATAATTGGGTTAGTACTTGGGATGAAAGTATTCCTACAACTGTTAGTGTAGAGGGGTTTGTTGATAAAATTAAAATACAAAATAATGGTAAATTTTTACAGAAAACTATACTTGAGGATGTGCCGTGTAATGGTTGGCTTTGTAGGGATCAAATTGACATGTCTCCTAATCAGTATGGAGTTGGTGTTAGTAGTTCTGAAAATACAGAATATTTTGCAATCAAGGGATCTATGCCGATGAAAAATCGTGATATTTTTATAAGACATTGTGAGAAAAAATGTTCATATTTCTTTAATCAGAAGGCTTCACGACCTAATCTTGTTGCGTTTCAATTTAATGATGACGAATTTTCTTATCTAATGAAGTCAAAGAAATCCATTCCCATTAAATCAACAACGGATATAATGTTTGATGTGTATCGTTCTAGGGAGGCAACTAATTTTTCTGAATGTGCAATGACGACTGACGAATTTAAAATGTATACAATGCAGGACGTAATGCCGTATAATTTGAGCAAAAAGCCCGATCAAACAACAATGTCACTTGGGGCATGTTTTATGGATCCATATGCTGTGAATTATGATGATTATGCAAGTAAAACATTAATAAATCTTGACGACAATAGCTCTAGTGACAAGATTTCAATTAATTATACATTAAGTTATGTTTTGGATACAAGCAAAGATCCAAATGCAACATGTAAGGATATTTTTAATCTTGGTAATGCAACGATTTCAACAATTGAAATGCCAAATGGTGCTCCTGCGTATGATTGGCCTTTGCCACAAAGATATGGTGATTGTGTTGTAGGTGCAACAAGTGGAAAGAAAACTTGCAATATTTATGGCGTAGTAGGTGGATTAAAAGATGCAGCTGCATTAAAAAATTGCGCAATGCAGCCAATTACAAATACTGCATGTTGGAAGAAAATAGCATATCCTGATGGAGTTTTTAGAACAGTTGATAATCTTGATGCATCGACTAATAATGGTGATTTTATTAAGGGTTTAACGATGATGGATGCTGGTACATGGCCTGTATCATATAGTGCGGTAGATTGGTCAATTCCTATACCGAAAAAATTGTATGTTTGTAATCGAGATCCAAGTAAAAATTTATGGGGTGAGATTGACTGTGAATCTTTTACTATGAAAGATTTAATACCAGATCATAAAAAAATAAAATCTTGTCTTTTGAAGAAGGATTTTACCGACGATTCATGTTGGATGCGTGGTAAACTAATTAATTTAAAATCTCTTGATGACAAGAGGGTTAAAGATGGGCTTACAAGTATGCTACCATTATTTGAGAAATCTTTTGGTGCAACGAGTAATACGGGAGGTGTTTATGATCAAAACATTGATTGTTTTGTTAAATGGTTTGCAAATTCAACAGCTGACAGTAAGTATATTTTAGTTGATCTTGGTTTATCATGCCCTATTGTTGATGCAGACAAGGCAGCGCTTCAAAAAGATGGCAAGTTTGCAGAAGTTAAGACATATTATATGTATTATGCATATCTTGATACATATACTGTTACAGCTCAGGAGCTTAGTGTTTCTGGTAATTCTTTTGAGAAGAGTGTATTAAAGTACGATAATGATGCATTAAAGTATTGGACCACAGTACCGGATGAATTCTCGGATTCAAGAATGGGGATAAATCCATTATGGTGCGAAAATGGATTATGTAATGGTATTGATAAAACTGGTTATATACAGGCTGTTCAGGATAGATTGTTTAAGAAGACAGAAGTGCAACAAAATATTGATCAGCAGATTAATTCAGCTTCTGGAGGCGGAGCATCAAGTATATCTGTGAATGTAACGAAAAACAATATGCCAAAGAAATATGGAAATTGCGGCGCAGCAACTGCAAATATGAAGCAGTGTACAGTGTTTTCTATTAATGGTAGTGCGGCTATTAATTTTCAATCACAATTAAAATGTGTTTATTTACCTCTTGGATCAACAGTATCACAGGATAATCAGACATTTCAATGTTGGGTTGCTGATAAAAACTATGATGGTACAAATTCTACAAAATATGTTTTTGCTCCGATGTACAACAATGAAGATTATTCAAATGGGGCATTTTTATATGCTCCTGCGCCAGCAAAGGAGATTAAAAATTGTGTACAAAATGGATCGGATGGTAGTGTAATATGCACAATGGTTGATAGAACATTTAATTATGATGCAAATACAACTGCTGTTACAATAAAGGAAGAGAAAGTAAATCAGATTAAAATACCTGGTGAATATTCATATTTAGCAATTCAGGGTGAGGTAAAGAATTCTGCTGTTACAAGGCTTGAGTATTCAGATGTTACAAATTGTCAATCTGTGAAATCTGATATTAATCAGAGTGATTGTCAAACTATAAGGTCTAATAATTATGCATATTTATGTACCATTGGTCAATATTCTGTGCCCGCAACTGCTGATGAATATTCTGCAAAGAAAGTTAGTCATTATGTTTGTGATGTTACAGTGCCGTGTGAAGTTGGACAATATGTTGGTGGAGAGTCAAAGCATGCATCGGTATCGAAATTGACTGTATCTGCGGTAACGCCAATTGCAGCTGCAGATACTTCAAACAATGTAGCTTATTTACCAAAAAAGACTGTATGTTCGCAGCCCGAGAGAGATTATACAACGGGAATGATTTACAGGGTATTTAATTCAATTACGCATAGTGCCGCTTATCAAGCGGCATATTATATGGCATTAATGTTGTTTGTAGTATTTGTGGCGATGAATGTTATGACTGGTAAGATTGAGGTGAATTGGAAGGTATTTTCTGAGCAAACCTTTAAGATTGCGTATGTTTTTAGTGTAACATCGCCTGGTGGATGGAATTTAGTTCAATATATATTGGCGAAGTTTGTTGATTTTATAACATCTGGTATGATGTCTTTGGTTGCAATTGGATTTAATCTTGGAAATGAAGATTCGCTATATCCTATACTTGCGATGATGAATAATATTTTAGAGATATTTTCAAATTCAGTATTTTGGTTCAAGGTTCTTGCGATATTCCCAACACCGCCGTTTCCAACAGGGTTTTTTATTGGCATACCTGTTATGATAGGATTGGTTAAGGTCTTTTTAATATTGTTAAAAGGTGTAATTCATTATATTTCTTCAGTTATAACATTTGCCTTGTATGTTGCTATAACACCACTGGTTATGCCATTTAGATTATTTGATAAAACGAAAAAATATCACGATTCGTGGTTAAAGAATGTAATCAGGGGGCCGTTTGATATGTTATTTGCACTAGTTGGTGTTTCGATAGTATGCATGGTAATGCATTATATACTGTTATTTTTTATAGGTCAGACTGTTTGTTGGAAATTATTTGGAATAGATGTTGGTGCGATTGTAAAATCAATTACTGGGCTTGATATAACATTATTTATACCATTATTTGGTTTTTGGGCTATTGAATCTGCAAATAAATATGCAAGTTTATTAATGAGCATGCATCAAGGTGATGTATCACTGAGTGATATGATGAATTCATCTGGTGGAGGTAATTTTGGAATGCCTACAATCATTACGGCATTTATAATATTTGCTTTTGTGGCGTTTTGTGAGAAAATACTTGACATATTAAATGATTTTGCAGGGGCTATGGGTGGCGCTGATACGAAGGATATGTTTAAGTCTATAACAGAAAAATTAGATGTGCCAAATGTTAATCCGGTGCAAGTTATGGAGACTTCAATTGATAAAGCAGGAGATGCATTAACGGCAAAAACACAGCAATGGAGGGGAACTTCTGAGGCTGAAGCCAAAGAAGCAATGGAGAAATATAAGAATTCAGATAATTATAAACGAAAGGCTGAAAATGTTGAAGCAAAAGAAAGAGAAAAAGAATCACAAAATGCTGTTCAGAATACAAGTAAAGCACTTGAGGAGGCGCGTAAGCAATTAGGCCCTAATGCAACGCGTGAAGCAATTAACAATAGAGCAAATGATATTAATGCAAATCGTGCACAAAATAATATGAAAAATAGCCTTGCAGATGCATTGTCAGCAAGAGAAATGGAAAAGGCTGGAATGAATGCCCCAAGAGATAAAGATGAGCAAAAAGGAGCATTAAATACATTAAGAGGAGGTCTTGCAAATGCGTTAAATGGTGGAGATGAAAATACAAGATGGGGAAGATTTAGAAATAGGCTTTCTAAAGCAATTGGTACAGATAAGCACAATCATTTAAATAAGATGAGGAATTTTATACGAAACTCATCGGTAGATAATATGAGAAATGTAACAGATGAGCAACTAAATAGCCTTGGTATTGATGAGTCAAAGCGTGCAAAGGCAAGAGAGTTTTTAAGAAAAACTGCTGATAGCGTAGGCAATGCTGGCAATGAGGCAAGGAGACAATTTAACAATATTAATAACAACAACAATAATAATCGATAAAGATTGAATATACTGCAAGATGGTGTTATTGATTAAAACATCTTTCTATCATTAGAGGTATTTGATATATACTGTTTGTATTTGTAGCAAAAAGTGTTGTGATAAAAAGATTTTTAGAAGGCATATATAGCATATATGTATTTAAACCATAGAACATTCCATCGTGGTATATTATTTTATTACCATTGATATCTGAGTGAATTAAACCATATCCATAGTATGTAGTGTCATTCCATATTTTAATTTTACTATTTGAGATAAATTTATCATGGGTTTTTTCATATTGGAAAATTTTATTATCAAGTATTGCAGATCTAGCATATGTTTCAAAGTCTGAGATTGACATATTAAGTCCAGCATCAGATATTGTGCCATGACCTACAGTTTCAAAATAGTTAGGAATTGCCTTAAATAATGGCCATTCTTGATATGGTGTATTTTCTGATTTATCATATGATTGAATGCCAATTTTTGATAATATTTCATTATTTATAAATTGTCTATATGTGGTATGAGATATTTTTTCGATAATTTTTCCAAGCAACCAATATCCACTATTTGAATATGATGAGCTAGTGGCATATTTAAATTTTGGTTTTTCTGTAATAATAAATTGTTTTATATATTCGTCATTAAAGACAATATTCTTATCCATCATATCTTGAGGCATTATGCCGTTTTCTGCGATTTTGTTGTCGTTTACATAATCTGGAATTCCTGATGTATTAAATAAAAGGTGTTTAATTGTAATATTTTGTGCATATTTTGGAAGCCAATTCAGATATTTTGATACTTTATCATTTATAGAAAGTAATTTTCTTTCTTCAAGCAGCAAAATTGCTTGTGCGGTAAATTGTTTGGTTAAAGAGCAAAGTGCAAATTTTGTATTTAAGTCTGCGGGAATTTTTTGCTCAATATTTTTATATCCAAAGGTTTTTTTAAATATTGTTACATTATCTTTAATTATTAAGACTGCGGCTGCAGGGCTTGATGCTGTATTATTTTCAAGATTTTGAAATATTTTGTTGACACACTCATTTGCAAAAGACTTATTGCAAAACGTAAGACACAGTATTGTAAATAATATTTTCATCTTTAAATAAAAAATTTAAAGTTATGAAAATTGTATAGTGATAATTGTCAAGATATTAATATGCAGATTATTTTTATAGCAAGATATTATGTATTGTCTTTGCCCAATTATCTATAGTGTAAAATCTTGAGGCGTGATATGCCTGCATTGATGACCTTGCAAATTCCTCTTGTGATTTATTTAGCATATTTTCTATAGCGATTGCAAGGCTCTCTTCTGACATTTCAGATGAAACAATACCGGGATTTTCCGATCTTGAAAGTATTTCTATGGAGCCGGATGTTGGAGTTGCAACAACGGGAACGCCGCATGCAAGAGCTTTTAATGTTGCAAGGCCAAATGGTTCGTCAAGGGATGATATGCAAAATATATCTATGTTATCCATAAAATGTTGTACATCATTAATCCAAGATAGAAATTCTATTTTCTCAAGATTTATAGCATCTGGCATCGGAAAGTCTATATCTTTTATTGACCCGCCTGCAATTGAGACATTAAAATTATAGCCCTTTTTCTGTAAAATGACTACTGCTTTTAAGAACATTTCAAGCCCTTTGATTGGATGAAATCTTTGCATCCATCCTATTGTTGGAACATCTTTTTTCTCTCTTTGTGTGAATTTTAAATCGCTTAAATCGACAAAGTTATCGATATTTACTATACGCTCTGAAGGTATGCCATATTTTAGCATTTTTTGTCTAGCGCCTGTATTTAAAACTGCTATAATGTCAGTTTTTTTTGATTCCGGCTCACTTATTTCGCAGTGTTCAATAAAAATAAATTTTGGCTTTTT
Organism: Candidatus Deianiraea vastatrix; assembly: GCF_007993655.1. Classification (GTDB taxonomy): domain Bacteria; phylum Pseudomonadota; class Alphaproteobacteria; order Rickettsiales; family Deianiraeaceae; genus Deianiraea; species Deianiraea vastatrix. Next base: position 19,574 of record NZ_CP029077.1, read on the forward strand.
TTTCATAAAAAATCTTGCAAGCAGGAGCATTTTTTGAGCCTTTCTGCCGTGCATAATAACATGTGTAACACTATATTTTTTGACAATTTTTGCAATTGAGAATGCTGTAAAAATATCATAGTTTGAAAATGGCAAAATAAAGCATGTATATGGAATATTTTTCATTTTATCGTATAATACGCTTCTTACATTAAATAAACTTATTACTTTATATCCAACTTTTGGCAGGAACTCGCTATATTTTATACCCATTTCTTCAAGCCCACCAATGCCAGCGCCAATCATTGCATTTAGAATTATTTTATCATTATTTTTCATATTTGTTAAAAATTTTACCACAATACTGACATTTTACTACTTTTTCATTTTCTTTATATTCGATATATATTTTTGGATGTTTAATGTTATCTTGCCCATCGCATGAAACTTTTGTATCTTCTTCTTTTGACATAAAATTAAGAATTTTCATAGCTATACACGAAATAAAATATTTTGCAAGCTTTTTTAATATTGACAATTTTACTTGCAAATTAAAAAATAATGTAGATTTTAATGTTATGTCTAGCGTGAAATATGAATAAAATAAATTTACATTACCAAGATTTGCCAAATGATGTTGTTTTAAACGGCGATATTGCAATTGACACCGAGGCTATGGGCTTGCAAATTCCAAGGGATCGCCTTTGTCTTGTTCAGCTTTGCGACGAAGATAGAAATGTTCATTTAGTGCAGTTTCGCAGAGATGACAATGGAAATGTCAATTACAATGCGAAAAATTTGATAGCATTGTTGCAAGATTCCAAGCGTCAGAAAATTTTTCACTACGGTAGATTTGATATTGCAATTATGATGCATTATTTTAAGATTGAAAAAATTCCAAACATTTTTTGCACAAAAATAGCGTCAAAGCTTGCAAGAACGTACACAGATCATCATGGGCTGCGCACTATTGTTATGGAATTATGCGGCGTAGAGCTTAAAAAAGAGCAACAATCAAGCAATTGGGGGGCTGAGGAACTTACTCATGAGCAAAAGAAATATGCTGCAAACGATGTAATTTATCTTCATGAAATGCGTGAAAAATTAACGCAAATGCTTTATGAAAATGGAAGATTACCGCTTGCAAGGGAGTATTTTTCATTTTTACACACCATCTGCAAAGCTGATTTACTTGGCTTTCTTGGTAGCGAGATTTATAATCACTAATTGATATTCCTCCTCACCTTCGACACTACCCCCCTTGCCCCCCTTTAAAACCATCATAAAAACTATATTCAATACCAAATTTTGGGCAAATTGATTCAATAAATTTCTTCGTGCTTGTGTACGTTCCGTCTGATAAAAGTATGTGATCTCCGCTTGAGACATAAGATAAAATCGCAGTTGTAACCGCGCTCATTCCGCCGTTTGTGATTATTGAAAAGTCGCCTTTTTCAAGTTTAGACATTGTGTTTGCAAGTTCAAAAATTGTTGGATTTCCGATGCGTCCGTATTCTGGGAATGGGTTTAGGTCTTGGATTTTGGTGATGTTTAATAAATTCCGGTAATGTCTGCCTGAGCCTGAGAGTCTTGTGTATCATTATTTGTTTCCTCATTATTGATTGTATCTTCAATTAGGAAAACCTCTTTTATAGTTTTTGCATTTTTTCGTGAAGGAATTTTACCAGTTTCGATGTCGATATCAATAAATTTCAAACCTTCTGGGGCAATTGGGGCTTTTGGTGGGTATATTTTAACGATTTGCGACATTATTTCATTTGCAATTGGAAGTGCCGTAACTGCGCCGTATTCATTTACGCCAAGGCTTTTTGGTATGTCATATCCGATGTAAACTCCGATTAAATAATCTGTTGAGCCGCCTATGAACCATAGGTCTTTTGCGTCATTTGTTGTGCCTGTTTTACCAAGCAAGAGACCTGGTGCCAGAGCGCCAAATTTCGCTGCTGTACCTCTTGTTGCAGAGCCTTGCAGGAGGCTTGTTATTTGATATGCAAGTCGTGGATCTATTATTTGATCTCCAACCTCTCTTTCTTCATTAGATGCGAATATTTTATTTGATAAATCATCCATTATATCTTCAATATTATCTGTATTTTTGGTTTTCTCAGTTTCATCTTTTGGAATTTCGTTTTCTTTAGTCGTGTTTTCAAACTTTTCTGCATCGCCAATTTTTTCAATACTTACAATAGGGCAATGTTTTGCTTTTATTCCGCCATTTATAATAATGGAATATCCAGTTAATATATTGACTAATGTTGTATCAAAAGTGCCGAGGGCGGTTGATAAATTTGGCTCTGCGTTATCAGTTATGCCAAGTCTTGCAAGCAGTGGTGGCAATTTTGATGCGCCAACATCGTTCATTACGCGAGCAAGTGGTGAATTTAATGATTTTTCAAATGCACGACGCAGTGTTATTGCGCCACTGTGATCTTTTGTGTTATTTACAGGCATCCAAGCGCCACCGCCACCTGTTGCAATTTGTACATCAGAGTCTATGATTATGTTGTTTAGTTTAAAGCCTGATTCTAGTGCTGCAAGATATGAAAAAGGTTTTGCAACTGATCCTGGCTGTCTTTTTGCCTGAAATGCCCTATTGAAGCTGCCGGGAATATCTAAATAACCCCCAACCATGGCAATTATTTCAGCGGTTTGTGGATTAATAATCGTTACCGCACCGTTTATTTCCGGTATTTGGTCAAGTGTATACTTATCACCATTTTTTTCAACAACAATGATGTCACCTATTTCAAAAATATCAGATGGAGTTTTAATTTCTTGTCCAAGTTGTAGATTTTCCAGTCTTTTTCGTGCCCATTTTAGATCATTGAATGCAATTTTAGATTTTTCATTTTTTGTCATTTCTATTTCAACACAGTCGTTACTTATATTTGTAATTACTGCAATTTTATTTTCACCAAGGAGATCTGGAGTATTGAAGCTATCTAAGCATTTTTGTATTTTACGAACATCTTCGCATTTTCCAATAGGGCCTTTATATCCATGTCTTTTATCATAATTTTTGATTCCATTATTTAGTGCTTTATACGCCATATCATATATTTGGTAATCAAATTTTGTTTTTATAAGATAGCCATCTTGTTCAAGATTTTCGCGTAAAATTTGTTTCTCATTTTCAAGATAATAAGTTACATATTCTATGTATGAATATGGTTTTCTTGTAAAGGTTTTATTTTTAAGATTAATTGGTTGTTCAAGTGATTCATTCATTTCTTCTTTTGTTATATACTGTTCTTCAAACATTGATTTTATAATCCAGTTTCGTCTATTTAATGTAGCGGCCTTACCTTTTCTTGGATCAAGAGTTGAGGGTGCTTTTGCAAGGGATGCAATTAATGCGCTTTCTGATATAGTTATATCTTGAACAGACTTGCCAAAATATTCATTACTTGCCGCTTCAACGCCGTAGCTTTTTGAGCCAAGATATATTTGATTGAGGTAAATTTCCATTATTTCTTCTTTAGACATTATTTTGGAAATTCTGTAAGACAGTATCATTTCTTTTAGTTTGCGGGTTAAAGTTCGTTCTTTTGAAAGAATAGTATTTCGTACGACTTGCTGAGTTATTGTTGATGCGCCGTGGATTTTACGACCTGATAAAAAATATATCGGACTTGTAATGCAAGCACGAAAAAGACCTTGGAGGTCAATTCCTTGATGCGTGTAGAAATTTCTATCTTCTGCTGATATGAAAGCATTGATGAGGTGTTTTGGAATTTTATCAATTGAAATGAAAATACGCCTTTCGTTTGCAAATTCACCAACTAATTTACCATTTATATCAACTATTTTACTAGACATTATAGGGCGATAATTTTTCATTGCAGATATATCTATTTCTTGTTTCCATAAAATATACGCATAGAAAGAAATTGAAATTGCAACAATTGATCCAACTACGAATATCATTATTATAAATCTTTTGAATAAATTTCTTTTTGCAAGAAAGGGGGAAAAAAGTTTAACAAATATTATTGTAAGTGAATTTATTATTCCTGTTATTATATATAAGAAAATTTTGATTAAAATTCTTTTTATTTTTTTAAATATTCCAATAATTCCAATCCAACGCATATTATTTATTTCTATAAGATATTTCATTTAAAAACTGCAACATAATTGAACGATCTTTTGAGTCGTTAAAGGTTAAAAGCGCATCTTTTGCAAGATTTACATATTTTTCTGATTCGTCTATAATTTTAGATTTTATCTCGTATTTATTCATTAGAGCCAAAATGGCATTTATATCATCTTCAGATGCAGTGTGATTTTTATTGGTAAATATTTGGTTGACCGTGTTCATTTCATCTTGAGTAGCATATTGTTTTAGCATTATGACTGGAATTGTAAATTTTTTTGTTTTTATGTCTGAAAATTGAGGCTTTCCTGAATCTTTTTCTGTGGAAAAATAGTCTATTAAATCATCAATAATTTGAAAAGCAATTCCTATGTTTTTACCGAAAATTTTAGCCTTTTCAACGAGATTTGAATTTGCAATTATTGAGCCAATTTCGGCTGAGATTTCAAATAGGCGTGCTGTTTTTTTATCTATAATTGTTAAATAGTCTTGCATTTGTATATCTGAATTTGAGATCAAGATTTCCTCTTCTATTTCCCCGCAAACAACATCTTCGCAGGCATTTGCGATGATTTTTGTTATTTCATTATCATTTTGCGCAGCCATTAATTTAAAGCTTGTAGAAAACAATATATCTCCGGCTAAAATTGATATTCTATTTGTTTCTGCCTTATTTAGAGTTAAAGATCCACGCCTTTGGGATGAATCGTCTATTACATCATCGTGAACAATGGTAGCAAGGTGTAAAATCTCTATTATTGAGCCGAATAAAACCGCCTTATTACGAATATTTTCATCTATATCTGATGAGATTTTAGATAAACTATATAAAATAAGAGACCTAGTCATCTTTCCAGATGAATAGGGTATTTTAGACACAATATCCTTGACGAAAGGTGAATCATAGCTAAGGTTATTTGCTATAAATCCCTTTACATCAAATAGATAATCTTTGTAGTCCATAATAGCATAATAATAATTATGCTACTTTTTTTGATATATAATCAACAACATTTTGTACAGTTCTAATTTTCTCAGCATCTTCATCTGGAATTTCTATGCTAAACTCTTCTTCAAGAGCCATAACAAGTTCAACTGTATCAAGGCTATCGGCACCTAGATCTTCAATAAAAGAGCTTTCAAGCTTAATATCTGACTCGCTAACGCCAACTTGGTCTGAAACAATTTTCAGAACCCTAGAATTAATATCGTTCATGAATTAAAAAAACATTTAAGCTATTGTTAAGCCAAAAATATAAAAGTCAAATCTTTATTTATAAAATAAAAAATATATAGTTATTATCGTTCATATAAGTATATAGTTTTGTTTTTATTATTCAAAATAGCATTCTGTTTTATTGATGATGGCTGTTTATTGGTTTTTTGGTATATTTATTAAAAATATGTATAATATAATTATATATAATGAAAAAACACTTGCAAAATAATTTTTCATTACATAATATAAAAAAAATATTTGCATTTATGAGCCGTCGCGTAGTTGTAACTGGAATGGGAATTGTTTTACCGGGTGGGTATAATGTTAAGTCAGTATGGGATAAAATCACCAATTCTGTCTCTTTTGTTTCAAATATTGATAATTTTGATTCGTCCATTGTAAATACTAAAATTGCAGCGGAAATTAAGTGGCAAGGCGGTAATTTTGAAGGCAAAAGCGGTCATGTTTACGAAAATTTGTTTAATCCTGAGGAGGCTGTTGATAAAAAGGAAGTAAAACGCATGGATAAGTTTATAATATATGGCATACATGCTGCAGATCAGGCGGTTTTAGAGTCTGGAATAAATAGCGAGAATATAAATAAAGATAGAGTTGGTGTTTTACTTGGATCTGGTATTGGAGGCCTTGCAACTATTGAGGATAACGATAAAATTTTGCATTCGCAGGGTATTAGAAAAATAAGCCCATTTTTTATACCATCTGTATTGATAAATTTGATTTCGGGTCAGGTTTCTATGAAATATGGCTTTCGTGGTCCAAATTTTGGCGTAGTTAGTGCTTGCGCAACGGCTGGACATGGAATAGGCGAGGGTGCAAGGGCTATTTTATGTGATGATGCTGATATTATGGTAGTTGGCGGAGCTGAATCTGCAATTTCGCCGCTTGGAATTGCCGGATTTAACGCACTTCGTGCACTTTCGACCAATAATGACAATCCAACTTCAGCGTCAAGACCGTGGGACCGCGACAGAGATGGCTTTGTTATGGGTGAAGGGGCTGCTGTTTTAGTGCTTGAGGAATACGAACATGCAAAAAAGCGTGGGGCGAAAATTTACTGCGAACTTGCAGGATATGGCGCTTCCGCTGATGCATATCACTTAACCGCTCCGCATCCTGAGGGCGATGGCGCGCTTGCTGCTATGAAAATAGCTATAAATAAAGCAAAAATTAATCCTTCCGATATAAATTATATTAATGCCCATGGAACATCAACGCCTATGGGAGATGAAATTGAAGTCAAAGCACTAAAGAGATTGCTTGGCGAAAATGCAAAAAATGCAATAGTATCTTCAACAAAATCGGCAACTGGGCATTTACTTGGCGCGGCAGCTGCAATAGAGGCGGTATTTTCAATAATGGCGATAGAAACTGGCATAATTCCGCCAACTCTTAATCTTGAAAATCCATCTGACGGATGCGACCTTGATTTTTGTCCAAAAACTTCTAAAAAAGCAAGTGTGAAGACGGTATTATCCAATTCATTTGGCTTTGGTGGGTGTAATGCGTCTTTGCTGTTTAAAAAGGTTGAATAATTGATAATTTGCAGATTTAACCGATGAAATAGGTTGAATTTTTATTGAAAGATAGAGGTAAAAAATACTTGAATTATACTTTTTGTTGTATTTAATTATAAAAAGGCTTTAAAATGGATTACACAAAAGAGAGAAATAATTTAATTGATGTGTGGAATATATCTTCATCTTCGCTGCTTACGACTCTTGACATTCCAGAAATATTTTTCCAAACCGGTATAGAATTTGAGTTTTACCTTGTGCAAAAAAGTGATTTTGCCCTAAATCCAAGTGAGATAAAAAAGCCGCTGCCTAAAGAATTTCAAAACTATCGGAAATTTAGCTATAAAGATGACGAAATTCGTGAATTTTCTTCCAAGATAAAAGATAAAATGAAGGAATTTGATGTAAATATTACAGATGTTGAAAGCGAAGATGGAAAAAATCAATTTGAAATAACTTTTGAAAAAATTCCCCATGTTGTTGCGTGCGCTGACGGGATTGTAAGATTTAAGAAATACGCCTGCGAGATTGCAGAAAGTCTTGGATTTTACTTCATCACAAAGGCAAAACCATTTGCACATGACGCGGGAAACAGTATGCATGTTAATATTTCGCTTTATAATGACAAATATTCCAATATTTTTCAGCATTTTGGTAATTTTTCGCCTCTTATTAAAAATGCAATAGGCGGCATTATGGAAAATGCAAAGGCGCTGGTTTATTTATCAGCTGGAGATGACGAAAATTCATATTTTCGCTTTACAAGACCTATATTTGGGCAAATGCACAGAAATTATCCAACAAATTTTTCATGGGGGATGAACAATAGAACCTGCATGATTCGTCTTCCTTACAGCAAAATAATGAACATGCAAGATGCCAGAATTGAGTTTCGTATGCCATGCCCAGATAGCAATCCGTATAAGCTTTTTTGCGGCTTGGTTTATGCGATAACTTATGGAATATGCAATAATTTAGAGCCAAGTGAGCCTATTTATGGCGATGCATTTGACAGAAAGTATGACGATCTGCTCGAAATTATTCCAAAAAATCTCGAAGATGCAAAAAAAATGTATATTGGCAGTAAAGTCTCTTCCATAATACAAGGTTTTATTGGCGATATTAATAAAGTGCTATATATTAAATAAACTATAACTATACTATAATATAGAAAAAATGAATGATAATATGCCTTTTATAAAAAAAACTTGACTTTTAGAATCTGGTTTCAATTTTATTATCTGCTGACCTATTTGAAATAATGAATAATATTGCTTTAAATACATACCTTAAGCATTTTGAGCAGTTTTTCTCTATTGACGGGGTAAATGAAATTGCGATTAATAGGCCGTGTGAAATATGGGTTGAAAAGCGTGGAGAATTAAGTCGTCATGAGGTTCCAGAGCTTGATTTTAATCAACTTCGTGGGCTTGCAAATCTTGTTGCAAGGTCAACAGAGCAGATGATTAGTGAGGAAAAGCCTGTGCTTTCGGCAACTCTTCCAAATGGATACCGTGTTCAGATTTTAATTCCACCTGCATGTGAGCAGGGAATGATAGCATATGCAATAAGAAAGCCATCTTCGCTTGCGTGGAGCCTTGATGATTACGAAAAAATGGGTGCGTTTTCACAGACGGCAACCGCTGCGCAGGAAGATCCAAATGATTTGTTACTATCGGAGTTTTTAGATCAAGGGGATATAAAGAATTTCTTGCATAAAAGCGTTCTTTGGAAGAAAAATTTGATTATTTCAGGGGGAACGTCAACTGGTAAGACGACTTTTGCAAATGCCTTGCTTCGGTCTATTCCGCATGATGAAAGGCTTATTACGGTTGAGGATGCAAGGGAAATTGATCTTTCAAATCACCCAAATCGCCTGCATTTACTTGCGTCAAAAGGCGGGCAGGGCCGCGCGCATGTAACTGTGCAGGATTTAATTGAGGCGTGCCTTCGTTTACGGCCAGATAGGATTATAATTGGTGAGCTTCGTGGGGCGGAGGCATTTAGCTTTTTGCGCGCGATAAATACGGGTCACCCTGGGTCAATTGCGACGGTGCACGCGGATGAACCTGCAATGGCGCTTGAGCAGTTAAAGCTTATGGTGATGCAGGCTGGGCTTGGAATGCCGCCTGCAGAAATTAAGGCGTATATTCACCATGTTGTTGAGGTTGTTGCACAGTTAAAAAGAGCTGCAACTGGCGGGGTTAGGTTTATTTCTGAGGTTTATTTCAAGGGCAGAAAGCCGACGAAGTATTCACGCAATATTGATGAGGCAAATGGCGTGAGAGTTGAAGAAGCGGCCGAGATTATTGCAGATGCAAATGCGAAAAAACAGGAGATGCAAAAGGCTGATGAGGCTGAAAAGGAGGCGGATGGCAGTATACAGGAGACAAGTGGGGAAAGTGTGCAGGATGATAATCAAAATGAAAAGCCAATAATTAAAACAGCACCAGATGGCAGGCAATATCAGGTTGTAAAGAAAATAAAGGATGGAAAGGAGGTTTTAGTCAAAAAGTGGGTTGCGTAATGAAGCAGTTATTAGATAATACCTACAGAAAATATAAATTGTAAGCTATATTTTATTATTTTTGAAAATAAGTTATAAAAAAATATTGCATATAAATTTTTTTAGTTTAGTAAATTATGAGCTAATTTTTATATGTTAAGCAATTTAAATGACGGACAGAGAAATGCCGTGATGCAAACAGATGGGCCGGTTCTTGTTTTAGCTGGTGCTGGAACTGGGAAAACAACGGTTATTACAAATAGAATTGCCTATATCGTGCAAAACAATCTTGCAAGCCTTGACCAAATTTTAGCGGTAACTTTTACAAATAAAGCAGCTGGCGAAATGAGAGAGAGGATAGAGCACATGGTTGATATGAATGCGTCTTTTGATTCATGGATTGGCACTTTTCACTCAATTTGCCTGAAAATTTTAAAAATTCACTACGAATTAGTTGGGCTGCAAAGGGGATTTACTATTGCAGATAGCGGGGATCAAAGGCAGCTTATGAAACGCGCGGTTGAATTTTTTGGATTATCGGAAAAATCTGCGCCAATTAAAATAATAGCACATAACATAGGAAAGTTAAAAGAGGAAAACGTCGATGTTAGCGATAGCTATGCTTGCTCAAAGTATAATCAGGGCGATATTGATATGTCAAAAATTTACCCGAAATATCAAGAGCTTTTAAGGGCTTCAAATATGGTTGATTTTGATGATTTAATGCTGCTTGTGATTGAAATTTTCCGCAGAAGTCCTGAGGTTTTGTCCTATTTTCAAGAGAAGTTTAAGTATGTTTTGGTGGATGAATATCAAGATACAAACAAAACGCAGTATAATTTAATATCCATGCTGGTTTCAAGGCATAAAAATATATGTTGCGTAGGCGATGATGACCAGTCAATTTACTCATGGCGTGGGGCGGATATTGCAAATATCTTAAATTTTAAGAAGTATTTTCCAGATGCAAAAATTATCACTTTAACAGATAATTATCGATCAACTCAAGGCATTTTAGACCTTGCATCAAGTGTGATTTCGGAAAACACGAAGCGGTATGAAAAAAACCTACAGTCTCATTTAAAAGACACAAGAAGTGTGAAAATCATTGATGTATACGACGATAGACAGGAGTCTGAGGAAATTGCACAAATTATTATAAATTCGCTTAAAAATGGAGATGTTAATTTTAAAAAAGATATAGCAATTTTACTTCGCACAACTGCACAAATGCGTAGTGTTGAAGAGGCTTTAGTTAAATATTCGATAGCGTATAAAATAATTGGCGGGGTTAAATTTTACGAAAGAAAAGAAATAAAAGATGCGATTGGGTATATAAATTTTCTGCTTTCTGACTCAAATCTTGTAGCTCTTGAGCGTGTAATTAATACTCCAAAGCGTGGAATTGGTGAAAAAACCTTTGAAACAATAGTAAATTTTGCGTTTAATAATAATTTGCATATTCTACAAGCTGTGAGAGTAATGATTGAGCAAAAATTGCTTAGCGGTAAAATATCAGAAAGTCTAGCAAAGATGCTAGATAGCATTCAAAAAGCAAGGCTTGATATGGCAAGTGGATCTATTTCTATAGCACATATTTGCATAACTTTACTTGAAGATGTTGGCTATATGGAAATGATGCGGGAAGAAGCAAAATCTGACCCAAGTTATGAGAAAAAGATTGATAATGTAGATGATTTAATCAATAATCTTTCACGCTTTCCAACTCTGCAGGAATTTTTTGACCATATTTCACTTGTTGCAGACAGCGACTCAATTGACGAGACAGATGTTGTAAATGTTATGACGATTCACGCATCAAAAGGGCTTGAATTTGACTGCGTTATTTTGCCGGGATGGGAGGATGGATTGTTTCCAAATCGCAGAGTTGTTGAGGAATCTGGAAATCGCGGGCTTGAGGAAGAGCGTCGCCTTGCGTATGTTGCAATAACTCGTGCAAAGCGAAATCTTACAATTTTAAACGCAACAATGCGGTTTATGTTTGGAAAAATGAATGTTTCGCCAAAGTCACAATTTATAACAGATATTGACCCAAAATTATACGAGAGAGTAAATAAAACCGGCAGAAGTGGTATTGCAAATGAATATCAAAAGCCAAGATTTGAGGCAAATATTTATCAAAATAATGACTCTTATAATTATAACAGAAGATCGGTTGAGAAGGCAATATTTACACATGTTGAAAGACTTGATTCACATGCGCAGTATAGTGGGCATGTGAAGACCGATGCAAGTGATTCAAGAAAAAAAAGTATAGATGGCAGAAGTTTGGGTGGAGCGGATTACAATGAAAATATCAAACCTGGAGCAAAAGTAAGCCATGAAAAATATGGAAATGGAGAGATTGTCAAGCAGCTTGGGAAATTTGTTGAAGTGAAATTTACCGATGGCAAAAGGATGATACTTGATAAGTGTTTTTTAAAAGTTGTTATTTAGAAAATATGAAATATAAAGATGTTTTAAGAGATAATGAAATAGATAGTATTGATGACTTAATAGAGCTTTACTATACTTTAGCAAATATTACATCGGAAGATGAAGCGTCTAAATTTCTTGGCATTAATGCAGAGGAAATTAAGGTTTTATCTTCACAGATTAATTCAAATCTAATTGCATTAAATGATAAATAATAGAGTATTAATCATGAAAAAAGTCGTATATTGTCTTTGCCACGGCTTCGCTTACCCCTTCAACTTTTTGTAAATCGGATATCGATGCCTGTTTTACAAGCTGCGGCGAGCCAAAATGCAAAAGCAGGGCTTTTTTTCGCTTTACACCTATATTTGGAATTTCATCAAGAACGGATTTTATCGTGTCTTTATCGCGTTTTTTACGATGTGATGTGATTGCAAAACGATGAACTTCATCACGAATTCTTTGCAGGTAAAACATTACTTCTGATTTCCTATCTATTTGAATATTTTGCTCATATTTCGTATGAAAAAGCTCATTTCCTGCGTTTCTATCTACACCTTTTGAGATGCAAATATAGTCAATATCAAGATTTGCTGCTAAAAGTGCTTTTTTTACGGCCGATAAATGCCCAACTCCACCGTCTATAAGCCATAAATCTGGGATATTGTCTTGCTTTTTCTCTCTCATTTCAAGAATTTTACAAGCCCTGCGATATAGCATATTTTCCATCATTTCGTAGTCATTCATTGTATTTACATTCATGTCAAAATTATATTTTCTGTAATTTGACTTGTCAAATCCGTCTTTATTGATGCTTACCATTGCACCTATTGCCTGTTTTCCAAAAATATGTGAATTATCAAAAACCTCGATTCTTTCTGGGGTTTTGGATAGATTGAAAAGTGCTGCAATTTGGGTCATGAAAGTCTCGTTTATTCCACTTGTCGCATTTTGCTGCTCAAGTGAGTTTTTTGCATTTTGATTTGCAAAGCTTACAATTTTTTCAAGGCGTGAGTCTTTTGGGGCTATAATTTTTGTGGATAGGATTTTTGATAATTCGTTATTATAATTGACATTTTCGGATAAAATAATATATTCAGGAGGCTTGCTTGAAAGGTAAAATTGGTGAATAAATTGATACAAGATTTCAGATTTATCAAACTCGCGAATCTCAAAAAAATAAGGCTTGCTGCCAAAATTATATCCATTTCTTATGAAGAACAAGTGAATGCAGAGCTTGCCTGATTGCTCATGCACACCTAAAATATCCATGTTATCAGTTTCCAAAATTTGTATATTATCAGACATTTGAATTTTCGAAATTGAGCTTATTGTATCGCGAATTTGAGCGGCTTTTTCAAATTCCATATCGCGAGAGTATTCTTGCATTTTTTTGCAGAGTTGAGTTTTTAATTCATCATTTTTGCCATGAAGGAATGAAATTGCTGATTTTATTTGCGTTTTGTATTCTTGAGCTGAGGTTTTTTGAACACATGGCGCTGTGCATCTTTTGATTTGATATTTCATGCATGGTCTGCTTCTTGTTTTGAATTCAAAATTTGAGCATGTGCGAATTTGGAAAAATTTTTCGATTGCATCTATTGTTTTATATACATCATCCGAGCTTGCAAATGGCCCAAAATACTCGCCTTTTTCTATTCTTTTACCGCGATGTTTTGAAATTGATGGAAAGTCTTCACCGGTTGATATAAATATTTCCGGAAATGATTTGTCGTCTTTTAGTAAAACATTGTATTTTGGTTTCATTGATTTTACATTCGACATTTCAAGCATTAGCGCCTCTTCTTCACTGTTTGTTGTAATGAAGCGAATATCGCTTATTTGAGAAACCATTTTTTGAGTTCTGACATGGCTTGGATTTAGGTATTGTTCAAGGCGATTTTGGATATTTTTTGCCTTACCGACATAAAGCACATCGCTATTTTCTGAAAGCATTATGTATATGCCGGGTAAGTTTGGAGCAGTTTTAATTTTTTCTTTTAAAACTTCGCTCATTTACTAATCATCTGTACCATCGATTTTAATTTCGAGATTACAATTTTTTACACTTGCTTGGCTCATTGATAAATCACCAGAAGAGTATTTAGAATTTGTTATTGCGTATGCTGTGATGTCTTTAAATAGTGGCATTGTTGTAGCAACCGTTGCACTTGCGGATGATTTATAATTAATGGTAAATCCGCCATCTTTACTTAATAAATCTGTGCAACCATAGTTTGTTGTAGCAAATACCATTGTTCCAGTTGTGCCAAAAGAGAGATTGTTTGCATAGGTTGCATCTTTTAAGTATGCATATTGAAGTGTAACACTTGAGATTATATCAGATCCAATCATTTTACTATTTGGTCCATATGGCAAGCCATCATCTATTTTTGCGTCTATCATATATGCAAGATTTGATGTAATTCTAGAAGATTGATTATCTAAAGTGGAAAACATTAGTCCATTAGTGAAAAAATTACTATTTGATGTTAAATTAGTCGATGATGGAAATGACATTTTATTATCTTGAGAGTATAATACTGTAGCTATTCTTCGAGTACCAGACCATCTTGATGTATAGTTGTAATTTTTATGATACAAAATCGGGCTTGGACCATGATCGCAATATGTACTTCCATCGTCACATTTATCTTTATGTATGACATATGCAAGTCCTGAGAAAACTTTTGATGTAATTAAACCTTTCATACTTGCAGGCGTTGCAGAGTATTGTAAAACAATTGTATTATCTGTAAACGTTGTTGAAGCTCTTGTTCCACTTGCTAGAGATGGCGATAGAAATCCACCCATTACAAGTTGTGCTGTTGCTATACGAGAATTATTACCAACCAGTATGTCACCTTGTGGGCGAATAACTGCATTTTGCTGAACTAGAGTTAGGCCATTTGAGCCTGATTGATCAGATAGTGCGGCATTTTCCATTGTTGTTACACTTGATTTTAAGCTAGAGTAAATACCAGTCATTGCACTAGATGGTGTATTTCCGGCGTAATATCCAATTGAAGAGTAATAATTTACATCTGCTTCTGATATAGATCTTATTTCTCTTACAATACTTGAGACATAGTAGAATGATATTAATTTTTTACCACCTGCAACTGCAATTGATATTAAAGCGGAAACGACGATTAGAAATATTATAAGCTGAATAAAGTAACCAGATACTCCTTTTTTAATTTTTCTGCGTTTCATTTTGTAATAAAATATGGCAAACTATTGGAACACAAATAATAATAAAAATCAAGGAAAAAAAATAAAAACATTTGAAAATAATATTTTTTGTGTATATAGTGTTTTAAATGATATATTTGACGATGCAAGAATACTCTATTTTACTTACAATTTTCCAGATTTTATGCGTCATTTTGCCGGTTGTGATAATGGTTGCATTTTTAGTTTATGCAGAGCGTAAAATAATAGGGGCGATACAGCTTCGTGTTGGGCCATCTGTTGTTGGGCCGTTTGGAATTTTGCAATCTTTTGCCGATGCGATAAAGGGGATGAATAAAGAGGTTATTTTGCCGTCTAATTCTGATAAATTTCTGTTTCTTTTTGCACCAATACTGACTTTTTCACTTGCACTTCTTGGCTGGAGCGTTATTCCATTTCAAAATTTCGTGCTTGCAAATATTGATGTTGGGGTAAGTTACCTGCTTGCAATATCGGCTATGGGGGTTTATGGCATTATAATTGCAGGATATGCAAGTAATTCGCAGTATGCTTTTTTGGGGGCAATTCGGTCTGCAAGTCAAATGATTTCGTATGAAATAGCTATGGGATTTTGCATATTGTGCGTTCTTGTGCTGTCAGAGTCGCTAAATTTGACACAAATTGTTAATGCACAACAAAATATGTGGTTTTGTATACCGCTTTTCCCAGTTTTTATCATATTTTTTATTTCAATACTTGCCGAGACAAATAGACATCCGTTTGATCTTCCGGAGGCTGAATCTGAAATAGTTTCGGGGTATAATATAGAATATTCTTCAATGCCATTCGTGCTTTTCTTTCTTGGCGAATATGCAAATATGATTTTAATGTCAACCTTCTGCACTATTTTATTCCTTGGGGGTTGGCTTGCGCCTTTTGAAGTTTTGTCATTTATCCCAGGTCCAATTTGGTTTTTATTAAAAGTTTGCTTCTTGCTTTTTATGTTCATTCTTGTTCGCGCGGCGCTTCCAAGATATCGATACGATCAGCTAATGAAGCTAAGCTGGAAGGTATTTATGCCTATTAGTTTTGGATATTTTGTGTTAGTTGCAATATTTAAGTATTTTTTTGCTTGAATTTTGTAATTTTAATCTCACAATGTTAAAAACGATTGATATTTTTCATCATGCAAGCGAAAAAAGATAATACACCTGCTGAAGATTTGGATGAAGAGGAGGCGGATAGTTCTGGCCAAGGCGCAAAGGTAAAAAAAGCCAAAATTAAAAGGATGGTTCAAATTATCTTAGCCATTCTTGGTGTTGTTTTTATGTTATATAATGTTGTTTTTAGCAATGATGGAGGCTCTAAAAAGGATGATGGTGGAAAAGATGAAGAGTCTCAAGTTCAACAGCCACCAGATTTGCCGCAGAATTTTGCTAAAGATCCAATTCCAGATAGTAAAAACAAATCTGCAGTTGCTCCGAAAGAAATTCAAGAATTTGATGCACAGTCTGCAAAAAATGTTTCAAATCCATCTATTCCATCTGTTTCGGCGCCAGATGTTCCGCCATTACCAGATTTTAATTTTTCAAAGCCAGAATTGATTAAAGATAAAAATGCTTTAAAAGACAACAATACAAATATTACTATAAATAACAATAATCAACTTCCGCCGCCGCCATCTTTAGATATGCCAAAAATGCCAGATCCAGTTGTAGCAAGCCAACCAAGTAGCGATACTCCTGTGCAAAATCCTGATGTAGTTGTAGAGGCGAAAAAGAAAGAGATGTTTGCGTTTTCAAATGGAAATTCTTCTGGTTCTCAGTCATCTGGGAAGAAGAAAGAATCAGGTGGAACTGGTGAGAAAGATTTTATTATATACGATACATCGAAGCTTGTTGAGGTTTCGAAAAATTCGCAAAATCCAAATGCTACAATTACTACAACTGCAAATCTTGAAAACACAATTGGGATAGGAAAAATGATGGATGTTGTACTTGAGACTGCAATTAATTCACAACTTCCCGGGCCTGTGAGAGGGATTGTATCAAGAGATGTTTTTGCTGAGGCTGGTGCTAAAATATTAATACCAAAAGGTACGAGAGTTTATGGTACATATAGTAGCACTGTGACACGTGGACAGTCTAGATTAAATATAACTTGGAGCAGGGTAATTAGGCCAGATGGGGTTATAATATCAATGTCATCGAGCGCGTCAGATCAGTTTGGTCGCGCGGGAATTGAGGGCGATGTTGATAATCGATATAGTGAGATATTTAGTAATTCTATATTGTTAAGCTTTGTAACACTTGGAGCAGCAATTGCACTTGAAAAAATTACAGGCAACACAAATGGGCAGACGCAGGTTGTAAATAGTAATGGCTCTGTTGCAACAAGTAATATAAATCCTATTAATATGGCGGCTCAGTCTGTTATATCAAATACTACAGATATAGTGAATAATTTAACCAATGGTGCAATATCTCTTGCGCCAATTGTAACTCTTCCTCAGGGAACGAGAATAAAAGTTATTGTAAATCAAGATATAGTGGTTCCAGATTACAAGAAGCAGACTTTATAAATTGGATAAAATCATCCAATGCCAACATTATTAGTTTTTATACTAGATGGATTATTGTCGTTACCGTTATCTAAATTTCCATTGCCAATAATGGTTTGAACAATACTTGCAATTTTATCGTGCGCTGATGTTATGGCAAGTTTTTTTACTGATTGACTAAGAGTTAAAAGTTCTTGATCATTGCTAAATAATCCAGTTAAAACCTGTGCAACTTTTTCTGGGGTAAATTCATTTTCTTCAAGAAGCAGTGCAGAGCCATTTTCATAGAAATATTTTGCGTTTAAGTATTGATGGTTATTTTTGGCGTATTTATATGGCACAAGAAGCGATGGGCAGCCGCAAATTGCAAGGTCGCACAGTGTTCCTGCGCCACTTCGTGTTATAAGTAGATGCGCCATAGTCATTAGTTTTCCTGCGTCTGGAAAGAAGGTGTTAATGTGATATTTAATACCAAGATCTCGATATTTCTTTTCAAGGCTTTCAACTTCCAAGTCTTTACATTGATGATATACGAAAATTTTCTCAATAATTTCGATATTTAGGTATTTTAAGGATTCTGGGAAGATTTTAGAGAAAATTGATGCACCTTGACTTCCGCCTAAAATGACAATATTAATGCGATCAAATGTTCTAAAAAATGCGTTGTAGTTTATGTTGTAATTTGTGTTTTCGTAGTATAATTCTAAAATGTCTTTTCGAACAGGCATGCCGGTTAATACTGCTTTTTTGAGTGTAAATCTGTAAAATCCATTGGTATGTGGGAAGGTTGTCATAACAACTTTTGCAAATATTGACGATATTCTGTTTGCAAGACCAATAAAGGCATTTTGTTCGTGTAAAATTGATGGAATCAATCTGAAAAATGCACCTATTACAACGGGAAGCGATGTATAGCTTCCAAAGCCTATAACAAGTTTTGCTTTTGATATTTTAAGTAGGTTGAATGCGATGTAGATCATTTTTATTGTGTGAAAAAAGCTTGCAATTTTTGCAAAGAGTCCAGTTTTTGACTGTCTTGTATTTAGCACAACTAGGGAAAATTTTTCGTTTGATGTAAGATTTACAAAGTGGCGCGCATAATTGTGAAAGCGTAAATCTGTAAAAAAAGTAACTTTATAGCCACGAGACATTAGATTTTCCGCTGTTGCAAGGGCTGGAAAGATGTGCCCTCCTGTTCCACCTGAGGCAATTGCAATTGTTTTAAATTCTTTCATAAACAAACTAAAAAGGACCAAAAATCTTTCTGTATGGAGACTTTAAACCATAAATATTTTTTGTCAAGCATAATACTATGCCAAATAAAATTCCCATTCCAAGGATTGCAGAACCCCCATAGCTTATAAATGGAAGCGTCATTCCTTTGTTTGGAAGTATGCGAATATTTACGCCAATATTTACAAAAACTTGTGTCATGAAAATGAAAATACAGCCGTAGACTATTAATGTATCTCGTTTTAATCGTGAAATAAATGTAATTAGCATTAAATTTCGAATTATTACAAAAAAGTAAAGGCAAATAAGGGATGCAGCAAAAATATAGCCAAATTCTTCGCAAATAACGGAAAAAATAAAATCTGTATGTGAGTCAGGAAGTGTATATTTTATATCTCCATTTCCAGGTCCTTTACCTAAAAATCCACCTTCTTGTATTGATTTTAGTGCTTTTTTAATCTGATAACTTGTTTCCTCGCCTGAGAAATTTAGCAATCTTTGTTGCACATGGGGAACAAGCATAAAAGTTGCGACCGAAAATAGGAATAAAATAAGTGCTACGGCTGATAAAAATCGTAATTTAACGCCTGCCACGAACATTTGAAATGCTGATGTAAAACAGTAAAGCAGCATCATTCCAAAATCTGGTTCAAGAATTAGTAAAGATGATATTAATGCAGTTATTCCCATGGATTTGTATATTTGTTTTTTGTTTGGCTCTAGTTCGTTATTTTTTGCTAAAATTTGGGCGTTAACGACTACGAAAAATGGCTTTAAAATCTCAGATGGCTGTATGGATAAAAAGCCTGCGCCAATCCACCTTGATGCGCCTTTTATCTCGATTCCAATTGGTAATACAAGAAACACAAGAATTGTAAAAAGTATAAAAAATACGCTTGAATAGAAAATTAATGCTTCACTTGATTTATTTGCAATCCATATCATTAAAAACATAGATAATGCAATAAAAATCGATTGTTTTGTAAGTAGTTGATATTTTGAAATGCCAATTCTTGCGGAAATTGCAGGGGAAACGGTAAGAAGAGATATAAAACCAAAGATTACAATTGCAAAAATGCAGTATAGTGTTGGCTTGTCGAGGTTTGAGATGTATTTTTTATGAAAATTAATGATGGCATTAAATACCAAAGATATTAATTTTGCAAGTATTTCTCTAGCTTTTTTCATACCTAGGAAAGATTAGAAAATGCAGTTTTTAAATCGTCAATTAAATCTTTGCTATCTTCCATTCCTATGTAAATTCTGATTACCGTTTTGTTGTTATATTCGGCAATTTTGCCAATTCTGTGGGAAAGTCCGTATGGAATTGCAAGAGATTCAAACCCACCCCATGAAAGACCGAGAGCAAAAAGCTGCATTGAGTCGAAGAATTTAGCAAGTTTTTTTTCATCGTATTTTTTGTCAAGAACGATTGAAAATAGACTTGGAACGCCATATTTACAGTATTTTTTGACATTTGCAGATCTTATTTTATCTGTAAAGGCAAGTGGGTGTAATACTTCGCTGACGCATTTTTGTTTTTCAAGAAAGTCAATTACAGGCTTTAATCTTTGAACGGAATCTTTTACACGAAGTGCTAAAGTTTTAATGCCACGAAGAGCCATATAGGCGCTTTGCGATGACGCGTGATTGCCGATTAAAGTTGAGTAATCATATAGCTTTTTAAAGTGTTTTTTGGTTGTTGTAATTGACCCAAGCATGCAATCTGCGTGCCCGAGTACAAATTTACTAAGTGAGTGCACAACGACATCAACACCAAGGGTTATTGGATTTAATAAAATTGGCGTCATTAGTGTATTATCGCAAATGGTAACGCATTTGTGTTTTTTTGCAATTTCAACGATTAAATCGATGTTTTCAACCTCAAAAGTTCCAGATGCACAAGATTCAAAGAATATAGCTTTTGTATTTTTTTGCATCTTTGACGCTATATCTTTTTCACCTTTAAAACCATCATAAAAACTATATTCAATACCAAATTTTGGGCAAATTGATTCAATAAATTTCTTCGTGCTTGTGTACGTTCCGTCTGATAAAAGTATGTGATCTCCGCTTGAGACATAAGATAAAATCGCAGTTGTAACCGCGCTCATTCCGCCGTTTGTGATTATTGAAAAGTCGCCTTTTTCAAGTTTAGACATTGTGTTTGCAAGTTCAAAAATTGTTGGATTTCCGATGCGTCCGTATTCTGGGAATGGGTTTAGGTCTTCAACTTTTCTTATATCTTTTCGGCAGTTTTTAGTAAATTCTGCGTAATTTTCGTATAAAATTGTAGAGCCTTGATAAATTGGGTTCATAACCATAGACATTTTTTGTCCTTTATCAACAAATCCCTTTTCGTGTATACATTTTGTTTCGATGCTAACTTCTTTTTTCGACGACATAAACCAATAAAATTCATTTCCATGTGCAATAATAAACATAATATTTTTTTTGTCAAGTAATTCTTGATTTATATTTTTTTGCGTTTATATTAGTGTATGTTTAATTAAAAAAATATGCAAAGTTTAGCAAAAACATCAAGAAATATAAGGGTTTTTACTGATGTAATGAAGGAAGTTGATACCGTAAGTATTGTTCTTGGTGTGAAAACTGGCTCAAGAAACGAAAATGCACAAAATAATGGAATATCTCACTTTTTAGAGCACATGGCTTTCAAAGGAACGACAACTCGTGATTATATCGAGCTTGCCGAAATTGTTGACAACGCAGGGGGGTCAATTAATGCCTATACTTCAAAAGAGCGAACGCTTTATTATATTAAATTGTTAAAAGAAGATTTAGAGCTTGGAATTGACATTTTATCTGACATTTTTCAAAATTCGATATTCCCGGAAGAGGAAATCGAAAAGGAAAGAGGTGTTATTTTACAAGAGCTTTCAATGACTATGGACACGCCAGATGATGTTGTTTTTGACTATTTTTATGATACTGCTTTTTCAAATTGCCAGCTTGGAAAAACAATTTTAGGACCTGCGGAAAATATAAAAAATCTGCAGAAAAAAGACTTTACTGACTATTTAGATAGGCAATATTCAATTGAAAACAGCATTTTATCGGTTTGCGGCAATGTTGATCCTGACCAAGTCTTACGTCTTGCGGAAAAATATTTGACAAAACTTGATTCAAAAAGCGTGAAAAACGCCGATGTTGCAAGGTATACAGGTGGGCAAAATTTCAAGCATAAAGACAGCCTTGAGCAAGTTCAGTGCCTGCTTGGTTTTGAGTCTGAAAAATATTCAAGCGAAGATATTTATAAAGTTTCGATTTTATCGTCAATTTTGGGGAGTGGAATGTCTTCAAGATTGTTCCAAGAAATACGCGAAAAACGCGGCCTAGTCTACACAGTTTCCGCTTGGAATGACTCATATGACGACTGTGGAGTTTTCACAATTTACGCTGGAACTTCGCCTGAAAAAGTTGATGAATTCGTCTCTGCAACAAGGGGAGAACTGCTTAAAATCTGCGAAAATATAACAGATGATGAAATGAAAAGGGTCTTAAAACAAGCAAAAGCCGGTATTGTAATGGCAAAAGAAAGCACAAGTTCGCGTGCGCAAAAGGGTTGTACGGATTTCTTGCACCTTGGAAGATATTTGCCTTATGAAGAGGCTTTAAATAAAATTGCAGCCATTACAAAGGACGATTTATATAAAATGGCGCAAAAAATCTTTAAAAGCACACCAACAATGACGCTTTACGGCAACCTAAAAGGCGTTAAATCCGATGTTGCAAATGTGGTGATAAAGTAATTTACGCAATTAATTTCTCTAAAACAAATATCTAAATTAAATAAATTGATCTGTTTTCTTATAGCTATTTTCCGTAATATGTTTATTATAAAAGAATTTTTCAGTAATAAAATAAGATAATCTAATATATATTTTTCTTGACAATTAAACAATTGATAGTATGCTCTGCCTGTATTATTTTTTTTATGAAACAACAAGATTTTAAAAACATCGAACAAGGTACTAAAAAGGCTTTTAATGATTTATCTAAAAGTAAAGACGTGCAAAAGTTAAAAAATGAGGTGCAAAAGCGCTTTGGCAAGAATAAAACTACTATAACAGACGAATGGGCTATGGAAAGTATTGTAAATGTTGCACGTGGCGCAGCTGCAATTGATAAACAATATTGCAGTATATGGAAACGACTTTGGACTAGCAATGTCAGTGATAATAATTCAAATATTATTAGTGGGTGTATCAATGGAATTATTTTGAGTGGAGGGCGTGGAAGTTCATTAATATATGGAAGAGAAGGTTTGGACAATAAAAGCTTTGCTCCTGGTTCTATTAATCTTGATATTGTTAGAAATCATTTATCATCTCCACGCAATCACGAGTTTTCCGTTGGTTTGCTTGGTTTTATGAATGCAACTGAAGCACAGAGACAGCAAATTTTGACTCAATTATCGTCTGAACTACGAGAGAAAGTTTCCTTGATTTGTGAGATTTATTCAAATGATCGGTATAGACTTGCGGTACAAGAAATGATTAATGCAATGTACAATGATGTTGACTTAAAACCTTACATAATTAATGTTTTATCAAATCCAGATTGTTTGCAGAGATTATTAGAATTGTCTGGTTATCTTGATACGCAAAAACAAGGGCAGCAACAATTTTCGCAAGATTTAAACCAGACTGCATCGTTTGGTGGCCAAAGTGCTATTAATAATCGAGATATTGAAATAGTTTTGTCTTATTGTCATCCTAATGATAGTGAAACGGTTTTTGAGAAAATACTAAAACATCTTAGTCAGTTTCACCAAGATGATGTTATTGCGGTAATAAATCAAAACTTCAATAATCCCACACTATTTGAAAAACTTATTGGGAGTGATGTTCTTTATACTTTAGATATTAAAAGTAATGATGAATGCGATATATATGAGTTTTTTCGTAGCATAATGTATAAAGTTGCAGGAATGATGTATGGCGAGCAAGTTTTAAATCAACAACCACAGTTTCAATCTATGTCATCAATATATCTTGGTAATAAAAGGCAAGATGTTACAATAAATGAATTAAAGGGTATTGTGTTGCCAGAAGAGTATCAAGGAATACAGCTTGATGATTTAGCCAGACTGATTAACGCATATGAAAAAGATAAAAACGAAGAATCAGTTTCTTTGTTAATGAATAATGTAACAAGTGACAAAGGGCTGAAATTTCTTGATGATGTATGCATAGATTATGACAAGGCTCTTAAGGATTTGGTAGATTGTATTTATGCACATCTAGGCAAAAATTTGAAAATACAAAAAGACAGTCAAGTTGTTTCGCAAATACCATCAAATATTTACCAGCAACAATCGAATGTTTATATGCCACAATCGATGGTTAAAAGTGTCATTACATTTGAGGGACTTGAAGCTTCATTTTGGGAAAATGCAAGGCAATATTTGATGCAGAATAAGTTAGCTGCAAATAAGCCAAATATTATTATGCAGTTTGTTATGAAAATGACTAATGATGAAGCAAAGGATGTATTGAAGAAGTTTAATAAAGGAGCAGATATTATCTTACAAAATGACAATACTTGCACTGATGAACTTTGTAACCGACTTTGCCAAGTGTTAGCATATGAAGCAATATTGTCAAAAGTGCAATCAAAAGTAAATTCTCAACAAGGTAGTCATCTAAGTCAATTTAGCAAAGGCAGTAGTAATTTACAAAGTTTAAAGAAGTAGTAGTAGTGGAAGTAGTATAACGGTTTTGGCTCTGGTATTGAGGAGGTATTTAGTAAATAATGTGCAATGAATTATTGCTATTTTATTTATTGATTTACCTCAATTTCAAGCATGCCAAATGCTTGGCTTATTGTGTTATAAAAGCTGTTAATTTCTGCATTGGATCTTGCATTTATCTTAATTTTAGATAGATTTTGCTTCCATAAGTGCTGTATTTGTTCAATTTCGATAGCGTAATTTTTTGCTATTTCTGAAATTTCTACTGTTTTATGTTCATCTTTTACGAAGGTTATTTCTGCACTAAAAATCTCCTTATATATTGGGTTAATACTGCTTCTTATAATGCTAGCAGTGCCGCAAACATCAAGGGTTTTGCACTCTCCGTCGTGTATAAATACGCCGCTTGAGGTAAAGACGATTTTTGCATCATTTGGCGAAAAATTACAACATTTTGCAGCAAAACAGCGAACATTTGGTAATTCCTTTATAAAAATTGGATTTCTGTAATGCTTATATGCAATTTTTGCAACATGATCTTGCAGGCGTAGTGCTTTGATATTTGGAAATATTTTGTAAATTAACTGCATAGGGTCGATTGTTCCCTTGAAAACTTTTATGCAAAGCGTCGATAAGTCTTTTTGACCAGAATATTTCATCATAAGCTGCATTAAATCTTGGCTAAATTTCACGCCTTTTACATGGCATGCTTTCTTGATTAACTCAAGACCTTTTCCGCTATATTCCTCGTCATTTGCTTTGCTGGAGTGCTTTTTTATTGCATATTTTGCAAGACCTGTTGTTGCAAAGGCAAGCCACTCAAGGCATACAGTTGGGTTTTTTGCTGTTATTATCTCAATTCTATCGCCATTTTTAACCATTGTATCAAGGTTTTGTGTTACGACATTATTAATATTTGCCGCGTGGAAATGCCTGCCAAGATTTTCGTCTACGAAAAATGCAAAATCAAGGATTTTCGCCCCACTTGGCATGTGAATTACATCTCCATTTGGCGTAAAAACAAAGACTTTGTCTTGATACATCTCAAGTTTTGCGTATTCCAAAATGTCATTGACCGGCGATTTTGAGTTTAAAATCTCTAAAATTTTATCAACCCATTTTTGCTTAAAATCATCAGAATTTATCACATTTTCGCCGCTTTTATAACCCCAATGCGCAGCAAGACCAAATTCCGCCTCGTCATGCATTTGCTTCGTTCTTATTTGAAACTCAAGCAAAACGCCATTTTCATCAATTACCGAGGTATGAAGTGACCTATATCCATTTTGCTTTGGATTGCTGATATAATCCATAAATGAATTTGGCACAAATTTGTATATTTCATGAATTTTCTTCATTGCCATATAGCATTGTTCTTGATTTTCCACTATAACGCGATGTCCAAAAATGTCGTAAATTTTATCAAAACTTGCGGTTTTATTTTGCATTTTTTGCCATATAGAATAAGGTGTTTTTATTCTAAACTTTATTTTTGCGCAAATTCCTGCATTTTGCAATTCACTTTCAATAAAATCAAGTCTTTCCTGCATTTTGGCCTCACTTTCTTTTGTTTTCAGCTCTTCAATTCTTTTAATCACAAAATTTCTTGCCCGTGTGTTTATAATCGAAAAAGATAAATCCTGAAGGCAATCCTTAATCTGATACATCCCAATTCTTTGTGCAAGAGGTGCGTAAATTTCTAAAGTCTCAATTGCTTTTGCCCTTCTTTTTTTCTGACTTGTAATAGATTCCATAGTCATCATATTGTGCAGTCTATCGCATAATTTCACGATTAATACACGAATATCTCGTGAGAGGGCAAAAAATAGCTTCCTTAAGTTTTCTGCTTGCTGAATTTCATCTGTTTTATAGCGAATAGCCCCAAGTTTTGTGACTCCATCGACAATTTGTGCAACATTTTCACCAAAAAGCCCTGATATTTCCTCAAGACTTGTATGGGTATCTTCAACAACATCATGCAGCAGGGCTGAAATTATGCTGTCATCATCAAGCTTCATAAGGGCGACAATATTTGCAACCGCAAGTGGATGAGTGTAATATGGATGGCCGGATTTTCGCATTTGATCTCCGTGTTTTTCCTTCGCATATTCAAACGCATGGGCGATTTTTTTCGTATCAGCAAACTGGTTCATGGCAACTACATTACTTTGAAAATCTGAATATGTAATGTATTTTGGGAACATACAAAAGCTAAATCTATAGACAATTGTAAACAAATTTTTTTTATTGTAAAGAAAAAACAGGAAATGTAATAAAAGAATGATGATTGTTTAGAAAAGTTACAGATTTTATAGAGATTTTCTTAGTATTTATGATATTTGTTGATAGATAGTGATGTTTATTGCATCATCAAGAATCATTTCATTTCGGAGTTTTATTTGCTAAATTGTTTATTTTGAATTAAATGCTATTTCACGCAAAAGGTAAAATTATTCAATAAAAATCGCAGGTTTTCTGCAGTTTTTCCCCAAAATCTGCAATTTCGTCATCTGTGATGTTAAGTCTTGGAAGAAGGCGAATAATGTTGTCAGCCGACGATGGCGCAAGTAATAAGTGATTTTCACGTGCTTTTAGAACAAAATCTTGATTTGTGATTTTTTCGTTAATTTTAATTCCAAGAAGCAAGCCTTTACCACGAATTTCAGTTATTAAATCTGTCTTTTCTTGTATTTTATTGACTGCTTGGATGATTTTTTCGCTTGCAGTTTTGACATTTTCAAGAAACTTGGGTTTTGAGACCTCATCTAGGACGTATCCAACGAGTTTTGCTGCCATTGGATTGCAACCGAAAGTTGACCCATGGCTACCTGGCGTCATGCAAGGTGCAACTTTATTTGATGCAACGCAGGCACCGACGGGATAGCCAGCAGCAAGCCCTTTTGCTGTGATTAAAATATCAGGTTTTATGCCAAATTGCTCAAAGGCGTATAGCGTTCCTGTTCGTCCAACGCCAGATTGCACCTCGTCTAAGATTAATAAAATGTCGTTTTCATCGCATATATTTCGAATTTGAGCAAGAAATTCCTGCGTGCATGCCATAACGCCGCCTTCGCCCTGAATTGGTTCAAGCATTATTGCTGCAGTTTTCGATGAAATAAGGTTTTTGACTGAATTTATGTCGTTTAAATCTGCGTGTAAAAAGCCTTGCAATCTTGGCTCAAAACCTTCAAGATATTTAGCATTTCCTTGCGCTGCAATTGATGCTATAGTTCTTCCATGAAATGACTTTTTAAAGCATATTATCTCGTATTTATCGCTATTTTTATGCCAAAAATATCTGCGGGCGATTTTAATTGCAGTTTCAACGCTTTCCGTGCCTGAATTTAAGAAAAAAGCCTTGCCGCCTATTGAAAGCTCGGTTAATCTTTTTGCTGCATATTCAAGCTGGGATGTGCGAAAATAGTTGGCGATATGCATCATTTCTTTTGATTGGCTGGCAAGGATTTCGGTTATTTTTTCATCCGCGTGCCCAAAGACATTAACTGCAATTCCTGAGATAAAATCAAGGTATTTTTCACCTTTCTCGCAGTACAAATACCCACCTTTGCCGTGCGTTATAAGTAAATTTGATCGATTTACAACAGGTAAAAGATATTCCATAAAAAGGTTTTTGTTAAATAAAAAGCCAATTTTTTAAAATGCAAGAAGGATTTTTATATTATTTGGTGTGTTTATTTTTTTGCAATTGTTTTAATAACATCATTTTTTCTTCTTTCTTCAAATGATATATTTCTGACAATTGCTGTTTTATAAATTTTAATTTCATTACCTTTTGATATTTCAACCATACATGTTTCATTATTTTCTATAGCCGATATTTTGCCAAAAACGCCAGAGAGTATTATAACTTCATCACCTTCTTTTGTGCCGTTAATCATTCCTTGTTGTTCCTTATATTTTTTACTTTGAGGTCTAATAATGAAAAAGTAAAACACAACAAAAATCATTAATATTGGCATTATTGATTGAAATATTGAAGGCTGAGCAACTTCTGCAGCAACTTCAGATGCGTTTGCGTTTGAGATTAAGAAATTTATCATATTAATTATAATTTATAGTGTTATTATCTTGTAAGGAATTTAAAAATCAAGTACTTTTTATTTTTAAAAAAAGTAAATAATTTCTTGACAATTATTTTTTTCATTTTAGTTTGGGTTAAAGATTTAAAAAAATCGTTTTAATAATCATTCATGACAGAAAATAAAAACAACCAAGAAGCCCCTGAGGTTTTAGTTGAAAAAAAGCGTTTAAGAGCTCCAAAAGCAAAGCCTGAAGCTAAAGATGAGGTGGCTAGCGAACTTCCTTTAGGCGATGTTCAAGCTGAAAAAAGTGTGATAGATACAGCCACGCAGACGGAAGAAAAGAAGCTTTTTAAGGACAAAATTTCAATATCCATTAAGCCGAAAATTACAGCGCCTGAGGCGGTAAAAACTCAGGATGAATCGAGTAAAAGTGATTTAATGTCTTCTGTTTCGAAAGATGAAATGCCAGATTTATCGGCTATTGAATTTTTACTTGATGATAAGCCGGTTGAAAAAAAAGAAGAGCAACAGGGTCTACTTGGCGATGAGTCTGTGCAGCAAGTTGAGGGAAAAAGACATCACCATCGGGTGCAAAAAGATGAAAATATTATAATGCAGGTGCAGGATATTGACCCAAATGAAGCCGATTTTGCATATCCGCCTAAAGAGGAAAATACAATAATTGTAAAAAAACTGAAAGAGAAACGCATGAATGAGCTAAATGAAATGGCTGAAAAATACGGCGTGCAAAATTACCATAGAATGTTGCGTCAGGATTTAATAACTGCGATTTTAAAACAGTCAGTTTTTCATGGAAAATTGATATATTCTGAGGGAATTCTTGAAATTGGGCACGACGGACATGGGTTTGTTCGCTCGCAAAGCTATAATTATGCAGCTTGCAGCGACGATATTTTTATATCCAATAATCAAATTCGCAAGTTTGGCTTGCGTTTTGGAGATCAAGTTGCAGGTTATGCGCGCGTTCCAAAAAAAGGTGAAAGATACTTTTCACTGCTTCGTTTAACGGAAATTAACGGAAGGTCTAGTGATGAGCCGGTAAGTAAAGTGAATTTTGACAATTTAACGCCGCTTTATCCAAGAGAAAGGCTAAATTTTGAGTGCACTGGAATTAAAAATAATGATTTTTCAACAAGGGTTATTGACCTAATAAGTCCGATTGGTAAAGGGCAAAGAGCATTAATAGTTGCCCAGCCTAAAAGTGGTAAAACTATGCTTATGCAGTCTATTGCACATGCAATTGAAAAAAATCATCCGGAAATTTACTTGATTTATCTTGGAATAGACGAGCGTCCTGAGGAATTTACCGAAATGCAAAGAACCATTAAAGGTGAAGTTGTAAGCTCCACTTTTGATGAGCCTGCAAAAAGACACGTTGAGCTTGCTGAAATCGTTATCGAAAAGGCAAAAAGGTTAGTCGAGCAGGGCAGGGATGTTGTAATTTTGCTTGACTCAATCACTCGTCTTGCGCGCGCATATAACAATGTTATGCCATCATCTGGTAAGATTTTATCAGGCGGGGTGGACTCAAATGCGCTTCATCGTCCTAAAAGATTTTTCGGTGCCGCGCGTAATATTGAAGAGGGCGGATCGCTGACTATTATTGCAACAGCACTGGTTGACACGGGCTCTAAAATGGATGAGGTTATTTTCGAGGAATTCAAGGGAACGGGTAATTCTGAAATCGTTCTTGACAGAAAAATTGCCGACAGACGCGTCTTTCCTGCGATTGACATTCTCAAATCCGGAACAAGAAAAGAAGAGGAAATGGTCTCAAGTGAAACTCTTACAAAGATGTGGATGCTTCGCCGTATTTTGAGCGGAATGGGCTCCGGACACGAGGCTCTTGAGTTTTTGCTGAAAAAAATCAAAGAGACAAAAGACAACGAGGACTTTTTCAAGAAAATGAACGGCCCTATGCAATAAAGCTTGCGATTTATTTTTTGCATTTTACACTTCCATGCTTGGAAAAAAATTGTTTAAAATATGAGCGATAAAACAAAGGAAAATTCAAAAGCTGAAGGCGAAAAAGGTAAAAAATCCGAGGGCTTTACTGGCTTTTTAGAGACGATGTTCATGGGCAAAACCGTTCGTCACGGGTTTTTGTTTTATTTTGTTGTATTTATAACTATGCTACAGCATCTGCATTAATATCGTCAAATTTACTATCGTTTAGGATGTCGTTTATACAGTTCCCACCTTTGACAAACCCCTCGTTATTGGTTGATTTAATGAATTCATCTTGCTTATCACTTGTCATGTCATCAAATTTATCGTATTTTTTATAGAATTTATTGTAAATCTCGGCATTTTCATTGAAATATTTCTTCATTTTCTCTTTGATATTAAATACACAGCTGTATTTATAAACCGCTTTAGAGTTATAGCATTCATCTGCATCATTTGACATATTAATTAATTCTTGCGTGATGATTTGAACTTTATTATGAACAGCGTGAATGAACTTGATTTTGTCTTTATATTTATCAAATAATTGCTTTGTTATTGGTTGAAATCCGCCGCACCAAACTGCGTCAATGAATACAATTTTTTTATGACCAGCAATTGCATCTTGTGTAAGTTTTTTAACAAAAATTCCGTTTCTATTATTGCTTTTTACGCCAGTTGTGTATCTAAATAAATTAACGGTATTTTTTGGATTTTGTCGTTTTTCAAATATAAAATCATGCTTTACATCTTGATAAACGGTGTAATTTATATTCAGAAATCTTTTATCGTTGAATTTTTCCTTTACAAATTCGCATTTATTAAAGTCTGGCGTGCATTCTTTTATTTTCACATCAAGTTCTTTATCGACACTTTGATCTTCGCTTCCATAATAAGGATCGAAGCTGTAAATATTGATTTTATAGCCTTTTTGATTAAGTTCTTGAGCGTAAGAGTTGTATTCTTGATCTATCCTTCCGCCAGCGCCAATTATTATAAAAATAGCTTCTTTCGGAGCTTGTTTTGCAAGGCAATTTGCGTCAAAACTTAGAAATAAAAGCAATATAATAACAAGGTTTTTCATATTTTGGAAAGTAAATAGTTGCACACTTGATTGAGTTTTTTTTATTTAAAGCTTAAAGTCAAGAAAAATCTTTCTTATTTTTCTATTTTCATACAACCATCCCATTTACCTGTCCTTGCCATAAATCCTTGAATTTTCCATTTTCTATAGCCATCAACTCGGAAAATGAGCCGTCTTCAACGGCTTTTCCGCCGTCCATAACAACAATTCTATCCATGTGGCGAATTGTTGAAAGCCTGTGCGCAATGGCAATTACCGTCGCATTATTTGCAAGCAGCATCGCATTTATTGACTTTTGAATTTCACTTTCAGTCTGGGAGTCAAGCGCGGAAGTTGCCTCGTCTAAAATCAAAATCGGAGCATTTTTTAAAATCGCCCTTGCAATCGCAATTCTTTGACGCTGTCCGCCGGAAAGTTTTATGCCACGCTCGCCAACTAGTGTATTGTATTTTTCGGGCAAAGTGATGATAAAATCGTGAATATTTGCCATTTTAGCTGCATTTTCGACTTCATCTTGAGTTGCATTATCTTTTGCGTAAGCGATATTTTCACCAATTGTGCGATGAAAAAGCATTATATCTTGGGGAATAAGAGAGATTTGCGATCGAAGGCTATCTGACGAAACATCGTAAATACTTTGCCCATTTATCAAAATATCACCGCCTTCATCGCTATTTTGTCTTCCTATTGTTGCCGATCTGTCGAAGTATTTGTAATTCGTAATTGCGAAATTTTTTAGCAATAAATTAACAATAGTCGATTTTCCAGCGCCAGAATGCCCAACTAAACCAACCTTTTGCCCTTTTGCAATCTGTAAATTCATGCCATCAAATACCTTATTTGCATTTTCGTAACTAAATTCAATATTCTTAAAATTAATAAAATCTTTCATAAAAAACAACTAAATAACCAAATCCCGTGCGTCTTTTTTGTCAATTACATCTTGTTTTACCTGCATTATTGAAAATGATGATTTGAAATCGCCTATTTCTTTCATAAAATCTGCCATATTTGATACAAATTGCCATAAATTATGGCATATCGTCATTGAAAATGTGCTTAAAATAAATACAAAATCTCCTGCGGTAATAATGCCTTTTATTTTGCAATGTAGCATAAAAAGAAAAACAAAAATAAGCATTGGATAATAGAGCAAGCATGCAATTATATTAAATTTCATGTCATATTTATATGTTTTAATCTGAGCTTTTACAAAGCCATTTTCTATTTTATGCTCTAAATTTTTTATTTCTCTTGTTCTTTTGGCAAAAGCAAATAGTGTAAAAATATTAGTAACATTATCAGAGATCATTCCAAAAAGTAAATGTTTTTCATCGCCTTCAATGTTTGAAAAATGGTTTAGCTTCTTAATCACGGGATAGATTATTAAAACAAACAAAATAGCCCATATTAAAACAACAATTCCTATAATATAATTGACAAAAAATAGACCAATGATTGGAAATAATGTCCAGAAAAAATAGCACCCCAATTTGTGATGCAGGGTTGAAAATATACTATCATATCCGCCTAAAATGCCTTTAACTTTGCTTACTACAGAGCCAGTTTGTGTATTTTGAAAATAAAAATAATGATGATTTTGAACATAATTATACACATCAAGAATTATATTTCGTCTTACAAAAGGTTCACATTTTCTTTCCGCAAAATTCGATATTCTCCAAAGCAGATCAAGTGATATTTGTGCACCAAAAAACATTATGATAGCGTATATAATTTGTCTATTATTTGGCACATCTTTTGTAAAAGCATCTATAACCAATTTAAAAGAATAGTTGTTAAATACAGGAAAAAAGCCTGTTAAAAATGGCGCTTGTAAAATCAAAACATACCACCATTTATAAGGTTTAATGTGTTTATATAAAAATAATAATGGCTCTTTCATAAAATAACTAAATAACCAAATCCCGTGCGTCTTTTTTGTCAATTACATCTTGTTTTACAAAAATTCCATCAAGGGATGCTTTGAAGTCTGCAAGGTTTTGAATAAATGAAAGTGCGTTGTTAATTAAGGAAAAAATTTCATGAACGCATTTTAAAACAATTAATATAGTAATTGTCAAAACCCCAGTGCTTATGGCATCAATTTTACGCAAATAAATTGCATATATAAAAATACCCAAAGTCATAATAGTATTAACAATGCCAACCCAAAGCCATGTTTTATAGTTATAATAATTAAGTTTGTCAACATCAGGTTTGCCAATTTTTTCATAATGATTTTTAATTTCATTAATTTCAGAATCTTTTTTTGCAAATTGAAAAATTGTAAACATATTTGTAACCTTGTCCGACACTTTGCCAAGTAATAAATGCCAGTTCTTTCTATTGACAAAAGCCATTTTATCATATTTTGCCGATTGAATATAGCATATTAAGCCCATAACTATTATATATAATAATACCGGCGGTAATAATTTCATTGATAAAAAGGCTATCATAATAATATTTCCTAGGATAATTGAGAAGCTTTCAAGTAAATTATGGGAAATTTTATCCCAAAATTGATAAAATCCATCAGAAATCCCCTTTAATTTACTAACAAGTGAGCCGCCAAAGTTATTTTGAAAATAGGTGTATGAATGATTTTGCAAGTAATCATAAGTCTTTATGATAAGATCTCTAAAAATATTTCCATGCAATTTATATTCAGAATAATCATGCAAAGACCACAAAAATCGTGATAGAATCTCAATTGCAAGGAATATTGAAAGTGGCAAAATGAAAATCTCATAACCCGAAATTTCACCAGTTATTGTGTCTATTATTGTTTTTATAATATAGTTATTTAAGGCAAAATACACCCCTTGAAAAAGTGGTGCAAGGCAAAGAAAAACATACCACTTGCGATACGGTTTAATAACCTGTTTTATAAATGAAATTGGCGTGATTTGCGTCATATAGATGATAATTATTTAACTGGAATAGCGCTTAAAAACTCCTGTTTTTTTGCAATATCAGTTTCAAATTGACCGGAAAAAAGCATAGTTGTGGTATTGCAATTGTGTTTTTTAACGCCACGAAGAGACATGCAGCCATGATTTGCGCGGATAAATATCGCACTGCCCTTTGGCTTGATATATTTCGTCATTATGTCAAGAATTTCAACCATCATTCGCTCTTGAAGTTGAAGCCTGCGTGAAACAGCCTCGACAATTCTGCAAATTTTACTAAGCCCTATCACCTTTTTATCTGGAATGTACGCGATGTGTGCAACGCCAACAATTGGCAGCAAATGATGCTCGCATGTTGAGGAAAAATTGATATTGTCTATCATTACAAAGTTGTTGTAATTAAAGCTATTGTCGAAATTTTTGCCAAATTCACTGTCAAAATCAATGTCATATCCGCCAAATAGCTCTTCAAATGAGTCAATTACTCTAGATGGAGTATTTTTCATAACCTCGTCATTTGCCTTGCCTTTGGAGATATATTCAAGTAAAGTTAAAACTGCCTTTTCGGCATCACTGCGTGAAATACTCATAAACAAACACCTTTATCAAAGGCTATGATATTGAAATTTAAAAAGCAAGATAGTTTTAAACTTAATATCATAGCTTGCTCGATAGGGCTAGTTTTGCTTTATCAAACTTTGTACTGCCTTGCGCCTATTTTCTTGTAAATTCTGAACCTTGTTGGTACCACTACTAATAGGCGGCAGAGCATCATTTATACCATTTCCAGTAGCTTTCGTGAATAGAGTAACCTGCTTAACTGTATCGTATTGATATTGCTGGACTGATGGATCCATTACATTACTATGATAAAACTTGCGCCCTTGTTGACTAATTTTAGATTTTGGCAGTTGGTTCGGTTGATCATTCTTCTCTACCGTTTGACCGTTAATTATGAGATAAGTCTGCTCATTATTTTCCATAGGTGTTGATATTTTTTGTTGATTATAATATCCACCACCAATACGAGTAACATTAAAAGGTTTGTCTTTTTTATTTCCACGAGATATAGTTTGTCGAAATTGTTGTTCTGCATCACGCGAATGAATTATACGATAACTTGGATCAAATGTCGTATTATCGCACACATTATCATACCCAGCAACATACTGCCTCTGCCCAGTAGTCTTCTGCTCAGCTGTATCAATCAACCTATTATCTATAGATTGTTGATTATTCTTTACTTCCTGTGTTTGAAATATATTTATATTTTGTTTATTATTTTGTAATTGCTTAATTGTTAAAGTATTTTCCAAAGGTTCCAAAGCATCTTGTTTCTGCGTCTGCTGTTGCTGTTGCTGTTGCACAGATTGGTTAAATTGACGACTTTGTACCTGACGACTTACTTTCTTTTCTACCTGCTGTGTGCTAAAAATATTGTGCTCCTGATTTGTACTCCTCTGATGCTTTTGATCTTGGAGTTCTTGCAATTTTCTTTTCATCTCTTCTTGCTTTTGAGCTTTGAGTTGTTCTTGAGCTTTGAGTTCTTGCATTTTTCTTTTCATCTCTTCTTGCCTTTTGTGCTGCATGCCCCAAATACTTTGTATATTTTTAGTTTTTAGCAATTTTACTTTTTGTATCGTCGTTTCATTTCCAATAATTGGTTTTTTGAAATGTAGGGTTTTTTTATTAAGAACAAACTTGTTGATAGTGCTATTACTTTGAAAAGTTTTTCTCTCGCGTGGAATTATCCTTCCTCTTTGCTCTTGGTGCTGCTCTTGCTGCTCTTCCTCTTGCTCTTGCTGCTCTTCCTCTTGCTCTTCCTCTTGCTCTTGGTGCTCTTCCTCTTGCTCTTGGTGCTGCTGTGGCTGCTGTTGCTGTTGCTGCTGTTGCTCCTGCTGCTGCTGTAATAATAATGCTTGTAATTTTTGCTCTAGCTCCTGTTTCTTATCTCCGAGATAAGATGGTTTGGGTGGTAATGTCAAATTAATATCATCCCTGTTGCACTGTTCTAAGATAAATTTTTCTTCTTTCGCAATATCTTCCGGTTTCTGCTGTATTTCTTTAATTTTTGCATTAATATCTGCATTAATATTTGAAGCATGATTGTTATTGTCTTGTTGTTCATCATTTGCTTCCTCTTGTACTGCTACTTGGAAAACTTTTGGATGCATTGTATTGAGAAATCTACTATCAGCTGTGCTAGTGCCAGTAGCAGCGGTCTCTGGGGTCTGCTGAAGAAGATTCTTTTTATTAAGATTATTTTTATCAAAATTGGATCTCTGCTGTATCCTTGGTGGTGGCGGTGGGATATTTGCATCCAGCTCATTAGCAACCGACTTATTAGCAACCATATCAGTAACCAGCTTATTATCGCTTGCGCCTAATTGAACTGAACTATAACGTTGTCTTTGTATTGTATGTGTTGTTTCGTATTGTTGTGAAAAAAACAAATTATTCGTCTCATTTGTCTCATTTTCTGTCATTTTATGATCTTGTTTTCCAGCAATCTTGGAGTCTTTATTTTTGCCGATTAAAGTCTGAATATTTGCTATAATGTATTTGCTTCCTGATGTATCAATGTTCTCATGGGTGACAGCCTTTGCGTGCGGTTTATCAGTTAAGACGGCATCATTTAAATCTTCAGTTAATGAGAGCGCCGTTGCTATTTTTTGCAATTTTGTGTCTAAAGACACACTATCTGATTGTATTTTTGCTAATGCCTGATTTTGTAAGAATGTTGTTTTAATATTTAATGCTTGAACTCTTTCTTTGTATAGTTCCATTTCTTTATTCATTTTTTCTTTTGCCTCATGAATTTTCGCGTTGAATATAACTTTCATATCTATTAGAAGTAACACAAGTTGCATAACAAAAGTATTTTTGTCTTCTTGTGTCCAAGATGTTAACTCGTCTTTGCCTATGTTATTGAGTTTTGTGAGTAGTACGCCATTATAATTACGATTTTTAATCAAGCCTTTTTTTTCTATTTCGGTCATTTTGTTTTGTGCGGTTGTTACCATAGTAGCGCATTTTATTAAATCGTCATCGTTTAAAGTTGCTTGTTCTGTTTTGTTTATTGTATTTGTTATATCATCATACATTTGTTGTTGTTGATCAATATATTTCTTTCGCTCCTCTATAACCTCTTTGCTTTTTTGGTATTCTATGGCTAAATAAAGACGTTGATTCTTTAGATCTTGTTTATCATTGTTTTGTATTGTGTTTTGTAATTTTTTTAGCTTCTCAGTTTTTTCCGCGAGACTATTCTCACATTCTTTTTTTTCTTTCTCAATTTGTTTTATGTCTGATGTAATCTTTTTTTGTTGTTCTTGTGTATTGGGTTTGTTGTGTTGTGTTTGATTTTTTATTGCGTTATAAGTTTGTTTTGTTATAAGCTGAGTTTTTGGTTGTTGTACTTGCAGGGCTTTTCCGGCATGTTCTATGGTAAGTTCGGTAATCTTACTGTTGATAACTTCTATATCTTTCTTTAGTGTATCTTGTTCTCCTTTGTTTTTATTATAATAGACTTGACCTTTATCATCTATTATTTGACCATCAATATTCAGTAAATCAGTCACTTTCTTGTATACCATACCTATGGGATTATCCATGCTTTTTAAGAATTCACTATCTTTTAATGATGATTCGAATAGGTTCTGAATTTTTTTGTTCGGTTGTTCTTTAATTTGTTCTTTAATATATTTCTCTGATGCATTATAACCGATGATCATGTAAATCATGTCTTCACATCCTTTTTTTATTTTGCCAGATTTACTCTGTTTAAATGCACTGTTCCTGATATCTGTACGATCATTATTATCTATTATATAACAATCTAAAAGGTAACTTATATCTTCTTCACATTGTTTTTGCTCTTTCTCTAAATTGTTTTGTTTACTTTTTAATGCTTGTATATGTGAATCAATCAAATTCATTGTATTACTATGTTTACTAATTACCATCAACGCTTTTTGTTGCTCAAAGTATTCAATTAAAGCTTTATTTGCCCTAATATCTTCATATAGATCATATGTTTTTTTGTAGTATTCGAATAATGTTTGACCCATATTATTCATTGAATTATTTGATTGTTGTTGTGCCTTAGGAGGAATATTGTCTAATTTTGTATTATATTCTTCTAATTTTGCATTGTATTCACTGTAAGTTTGTTCAAACATTTTTTGCATCGCACTTGAGTTAGTTTCTATAGGATCTGAGACGAAATCTAGGTTGTTCATAGGGTAAAAAAATATACCTTGCATTAAACATACTATTTTTATTATTGTCAAGTGTTTTTATGCTAAAATATTAGTTGTTTTTGATAATTTTACTTATTATTGCAGGTTTTAGCTTGAAAGTTGCATTATTTTTTTATAATAAATTGCATTCTTTCAGTGTTTTTTCAACAATTTCCTCGCATTTTTCATTCATTTTTACAAGCGGAAGGCGAAGTTCATTGTCGCAAAAACCAAGCTTAGAAAGCGCAAATTTCACAGGTGCGGGGTTGGTATCTATAAACATTGCGTCAAATAATTTTGCATATTTATCCTGTAGTATTCGTGCTTTTTCGAAGTTTTGCTCAAGGCAAAGTGTTACCATCTCTTCGCATTGCTTTGGTATTATGTTTGATGCAACTGAAATTAAACCAACCGCGCCCATTGCGATATATGCAAGAGTTGTTATGTCGTCACCTGAGTAGATTTTAAAATTATTTACATTATTTTCTTTGAGTTTTTGGCGAAGCAGAGCTACTCTTTCAAGATTTCCGCTTGCATCTTTTAGAGCGACAATATTTTTGCATTTTGCCGCAAGGCGGGCTATTGTATCGTCTGAAATATCAGTTACAGTGCGGCTTGGAACGTTGTATAGCATTATTGGAAGGCTTGAATTTGATGAAATCTCGGAAAAATGGGCGATTAGTCCATCTTGGCTTGGTTTGTTGTAGTATGGCATAACGCAAAGCACTCCATCTGCGCCACATTTGGTTGCTATATCGATGTTTTTGATGACTTTTGCGGTGTCATTTCCTCCGACTCCTGCTAAAATAAAAGCTTTTCCTTTGGCAATTTTCACAACAGTTTCAATCACTTTTTTGTATTCATCGATGGTAAGAGTTGCTATCTCGCCAGTTGTTCCGCACGGGCATATTGCCGATATTTTGTTATCTATTTGGAACTGTACTATTTTTTCAAGGGATTTTATGTCAATTTCACCGTTTTTAAATGGTGTGATTATTGCAGTTGCAACGCCAGTGAACATAACTTTACGAAATTTGATAAATAATATATTATAAAAAATATTTGTCAAATTTTTTTATTGGTATTTTGTTGCAAATTATTTTTATAGCGATATTTTAGGCTTGAGTTAGTTTTATAAGATGTCAAATGTATTGAAAAATGAGCTAAAAAGAAAGGCTATACATATGTCTTCCAGTATATTTCCCTTGTTATATCTTGTATTTCTGGATAAAAAACAAATGACTTGTGTAATGTTATGTATTGCAATTATTTGCC
Organism: Candidatus Deianiraea vastatrix; assembly: GCF_007993655.1. Classification (GTDB taxonomy): domain Bacteria; phylum Pseudomonadota; class Alphaproteobacteria; order Rickettsiales; family Deianiraeaceae; genus Deianiraea; species Deianiraea vastatrix. The sequence goes on from NZ_CP029077.1 coordinate 59,575, forward strand.
TTGTATTTGATATTTTAAGGTTAAAATTTTCTGCAATATCTACTTTATTTAAAAGATTTTTTACAGATTTTATAAGATCTTTTGAGGCAAAAACGCTGCTTGGATCGACATATTTTGTAATTGGTTGCCTGATTGTTGTATTATTGTTTGAGAAAAATCTTGCTATAATATCGATGTTTATACTGATAATATCAGATACATGCGCATCACTTTGTGGCATGCTTATTCCATCTCGAAAAATTGTAGGAAATAAAGGCATTTCCGGTCTTTTTGCTTTTGTAATATCTGCTATTGTGATTTCATATAGTGGCTATTTACACCTATATCTTTACATGCCTGCATTAATTTTTGCATCACTAATATCTGCAATTCTTGAGCTTTATAGCAAGAAAATAAGAGTTGATGATAATATTTTAATTCCTGTGGGATTTTGCATTGCGTATAATGTTTATAATTGTTTTGGTTTATGAAAAAAAAAGATGAATCAGGGTGTAGTATATTTGCGTTTACGGCGATATTTACATTTTTTGTATTAATATTCAATAATTTATACACATGGGGGAAGATATTAAAATTTGCAGAAATAGAAAATATTGCTGATGCAATTTTACCTATTACAATTTTTATTGGGGTATATTTACTTTTATTTATATTTTTTACATTAATTTTCTATAAAATTACTGTGAAAATATTATCGATATTAATTATATTTATATGTGGTTTGTGTTCATATTTTATATCAACATATGGCATTGTAATTGATAGATTTATGATTGCAAATGTATTTTCCACAGATTTTAACGAAGTTATTGGGCTATTTTCATGGAAAATGATTGTATATTTTGTATTCTTAATTTTTATTCCAATTATTGTTATAACAAGGGTGAAGGTTAAGAGTATATCAATTTCTTTGAGGATAAGAATTTTACTCCTTGCTTTGTTTCTTGCTCTAGTTGTTATTTTACCAAATTATGTTAAACTTGCGGCATTTTTTAGAAAGCATAATTCACTTGGTGGTTATTTTGTGCCATCGAATTTCATTTCTTCATCTATTACCTATGCAAAATATATATTTAAATCTAAAGCAAAGCCAATTTTAATTGACGATGCTGTAATTACAAAAAATAACGATGTATTAATTGTTTTAGTTGTTGGAGAGACGGCAAGAAAGAAGAATTTTTCACTATATGGATACAGCAGAAAAACCAATCCACTGCTTGAAAAGGAAAAGATTACATCTTTAAATGCAACCTCATGTGGAACATCAACCAATGTGTCGGTTCCATGTATTTTTTCCCCAAGTGCAAAGTCAGATTTTGATCATTTAAAATATGAAAATATGATATCAATGCTAAAGAGATTGAATGTAAAAATATCGTGGCTTGAGAATAATTTTGGTGGCTGTTATGGGCTATGCGATGATGTTGAAAAACAGTATTTTAATGGCTCACCCGATGGAATTATGCTTGAATCTTTTGAAGGAAAGTTAAAAAATCTTAGCGTGTATGAAGATATTATTGTTTTACATCAAAATGGGTCACATGGACCGCTGTATTTTCAAAGATATACTGAAAACTTTAATCATTTTAAGCCATCGTGTAACAGGGCAGATGTTTCTAAATGCAAAAGCCAGGAGCTATTTAACGCATATGATAATACAATCTTGTATACTGATTTTTTCTTACATACAATAATATCGAAATTAAAAGGTGTAAAAAAGCCTGTAATAATGATATACGCCTCTGATCATGGTGAATCTTTGGGTGAATATGGCTTATTTTTACATGGCTTTCCATACAATCTTGCACCAAAAGAGCAAAAGGAAATACCTTTTATAATATGGGCAAATGATAGTTTTGAGAAAAAATACTACAATTTATCGAAAATTGACAAAAATAGTCAATATTCACATGATAATATATTTCATACAACTCTTGGCATTTTGAATGTAAAAACGAAATATTATGACAAAAATCTTGATATATTTAAGAAAAATTAAAAAATAATTTTAAGCAAAATAATCAATTAATACGAGGGTTTTTACAAAGACATCAACCCAAAAAAATAAAGTAATAGTTTATTTCTCTTGACATTAATGAAAAATTGTGGTATAATAGTTAAATTTATTGTTTTATATTAATTTTTTTTTATTATTATGCAAAATCTAACAGAGTACTTTCAAGACTTTTGTCAAAGTGATACATTTGAGGAAATGGACTCCCGTAATGCAAGTATATTAGCTATGATATGTTGTCCATTTGCTGATTATGAGGGATATGTTTTATATGTGATTGGGCGCGATCTCGCGTATTTGATGGCATTTATGTTATTCTCAGAATTCACAAATAGAAAATATGATGATGCTGTAGGGCCATATTTAGACGCTGCAATAATAGGTTCAGCGGTAAATCTAGATTTGCTAGCTATTGCATTTGCTCTTGCTACTGTAAATACATCGCTTACTTGTGGAGCGGTTTTAGTTCGTGATACACTAACATGCAAACTTCCTGCGGCTTTCCTCAAATCTGTATTTGAATGTGCATCAAAATGTTCATCATTCTCGCTTGCTAAAATTAAAGAATGTGCACAAAAAGTTGCAGAATATTGTGCAAAAAATCCAGAAGTTTCTTTTGAGCAATTATTTGCACAAGCAACTGATCCAGACAACCTTAGAGGAAATCAAAAGCCAATTTTAGTCATAGAAGGAGCAGAGCATAAAGAAATTCCAAGATCTCTGCAACTTGAAAACATCGAAAGACAAGAGAAAGAAGAGTATAAGATTAATATGGCTGAAGTTCAAATTCCTGAATTTAAGCAAGTTGAAGTGCCAAACGAAGATCGTAGTGAGAAAAAAGAAGATACAAAAGTTATACAACTTGATGCATATAAAAACCAACATGAAGGTGGGCATAAACTCAATATCAGAAAATCTCAAATTATATCTGGTCAAAAACCTAAGGATAACGTAAATGAGCAAGATGTGCCTTATGGAATGAGTAGTGTTATCAATCTTCAACCTTCACAAGGTCGCACTGGAGCAGTAAATGACGAGTTTCCTGGTTATGAAGCTCGAGAATTGCAAAAGAAGCATGTTCAAGACTTGCAAAAGAAGCAGAATAAAAGTTGGCTATCTGATTGCAATATAATGTAATTTATTATATTAGGCATTTTATGCACAAAAGAGTCTGGTTAATGAAAATTAACTGGGCTTTTTTGTTTATACACTTTTTTCACTAAATTCTTGCAAATTATTTTTTCTATATACTAGGCTTGTTTAAAGACATATTATTTGATAGAAAATATATGGAAAACCAGCTTGGATTAATTGGAAATACGCCTATTGTAATGGTTAAAACCAAAGATGCATTATTTGGTAATGTTTTTGCAAAGCTTGAATATTTTAATCCAACTCATTCTTTAAAAGACAGAATTGCTCTTGCAATGGTAAAAGACGCTGAAAGTAAAGGCATTTTAAATAAAGATACAACATTAGTTGAGCCAACAAGCGGAAATATGGGTATTTCCCTTGCTTTTGTGTGTAAAATTCGTGGATATAGGCTTATTTTAACCATGCCTGAAAACATGAGTATAGAAAGGAGAAAAATGGCAAAAATATACGGTGCGCAGGTTGTTTTAACAGATGCAAAACTTGGTTTTGGCGGTGCTATTGCTAAAGCCAAGGAAATTGTTGCGTCAATGGAAAATGCGTTAAACCTTGATCAGTACTCAAATTTGGCAAATTTTGAAGAGCATAAAAATACAGGTCGTGAAATTTACGATCAAATGAAAGGCGATGTCGATATTTTCATTGCAGGAGCGGGAACTTGTGGATGTATAAGCGGTGTTTCCCATTATATGAAGTACAAAAATCCAAATTTTAAATCAATTGCGATAGAGCCTGTGGAAAACGATATTTTGTGTGGCGGTAGTCAATTTTCAACTCACAGTCTTCAAGGAATTGGGCCAAATTTCATACCAAATAATTTTAAAGCAGATTTAATAGATAAAATCACGCATATTTCAAAAGATGAAGCTAAAATTGGCTTGGAAATTTTATCAGAAAACGCAATTGCAGGCGGTATTACAAGCGGCGCTACGGCATTTGCAGCAATAACTGAGGCAAAAAAGCCAGAAAACAAGGGCAAAAACATTGTATTTATGGTTGCATCTTTTTCCGAAAGATATTTGTCCACAGATATGTTTGATGTGTGATTTTTGTGTATAAAAAAAGTTGTAAATTTGATTATTAAAAAGTAAAATATGTCAGATAGTAATTATAAATTTGATGCTAAAGATAGTAATGTTTTTTCAATAGACACCCCTCCTCCAACTGTTTCTGGGCATTTGCATATGGGGCATGTTTTTTCGTATTGCCATGCAGATTTTATCGCAAGATTTCAGAGAATGAGTGGGAAAAATGTGTTTTATCCAATAGGATTTGACGATAATGGGCTTCCAACTGAAAGATTAGTTGAGAAAATAACTGGGGTAAAAGTTGGCTTTAAATACAGCGACAAAAGCGTTGAAACTTTAGTGCAAATAACGCGTGATTTTGTGCATAATTTTGCTCAAAATCCAAGTAAAAACAATGCAACTCTTGTTCATAATCTAACTGGAATTTCTGTATCAGATCTTGAAAAATTTATCAAAAATGACGGCGAAATTAAAGAAAAGTTATTAAATTTTAGTGGCAAAAAGTACGATGGAATATGTGAAAAATCGCAGTTTATTGAAATTTGCAGAATAATAGTAAATGATGCTGAAATTGAATTTGAAAAACTGTTTCGCACGATAAATCTTTCGGTAGACTGGGACTATAAATATCAATCTATATCGGATAATTCTGCGAAAATCGCACAGACAACTTTTAACAATTTATTTGAAAAAGGGCTAATTTATACAAAACACGCCCCTGTTTATTGGTGTACTGCTGATAAAACTGCGACTGCAAATACAGAAATTGAAGACAAAGAAATGGTTGGCGTGCAAGCTGAGTTTCATTTTACAATCGAAAATGGCGATAAACTACTTGTGATGAGCACCCGTCCTGAGATGATTCCGGCGTGTCGTGCATTGCTTTTTAACCCAGATGACGAGCGTTTTAATGGCAAAAAAACTGGACAGCAAGTTGTTGTAAAAATGTCCGATGGAACTGAGGTTTCGTCTATCGGTATTGACCTAAATGGTAAATCTGCAATTGTTCCAATTGGCTTGCATAAAGTTCCAATTTTAGCCGATAAAGATGTGAAAATTGACAAAGGAACCGGCGTTGTTATGTGTTGTACATACGGCGATTGGCAGGATGTAATTTGGGCAAAAAGACACAATCTAACTGAGGTTATTATCATTGCCGAAGATGGAAAAGTTAACGCACAATATGCACAAATAACCAAAGAAAACGGCAGTATTGACAGTCTTAAAGTTGAAGAAGCGCGTAAAAAAGCTGTGCAAATAATTGAAAATGATGGGCTTTTAGTATCAAAAAAAGACATTTCCCACCCTGTAAAGTGCGCTGAGCGTTCCGGTCGCCCTCTTGAAATAATTCCAGCGCAGCAATGGTATATTCGTGTTTTGCCGTTTAAAAATATTCTGCTTGAAATGTCAAAACTTGTGAATTTTCACCCACAATCGATGAGAATCAAGCTTGAAAACTGGATAAATGGCTTGTCGCAAGATTGGTGTATTTCGCGAAATCGTTTTTTTGGAATTCCAGTTCCAGTCAAAAGTGAAGCTAACGATGAGATGCAATGGAATTGCATTAATAGTGATAATTTTCCACTCTTGGTCAATGAAAACTGCCCATGGGTGCTAGATACTTGGTTTACATCTGGGCTTTCGCCGCATTTATCGACCATTTTACACGAAAATTTACAAAATGACTCACTTAATCTTGAAAAAAATCCTATACGAAAAAACGCCGATCCTGTAATGTCACTTCGCCCGCAAGCACATGAGATTATACGAACTTGGACATTTGTAACCCTTGTTCAATCTTACTTAAATCTTGGAACGAAAATCACGAGCGAGACTAGTGAAATTGACATTCATGCGTCAGATTTGCCTATTGAAATTGCTGATAAAGATTATATTATTGTAAAATCTGGGGATAAATTTTTAAAGTGCGATAAGCCAAACTTTGAGCATCTACCGTGGAAGGACATAATGCTTTCTGGCTGGTGCCTTGCGTCGGATAAAACAAAAATGAGTAAATCTAAAGGAAATATTGTAACACCTACTGATTTAATCGAAAATTTTGGATGTGATGCGGTAAGATATTGGTCTGGAAGCTCAACTCTTGGCGCAGATACCCCATACAGCGAGGGGCAAATTAAAGTCGGGCAAAGGCTTGTAACGAAGCTAAAAAATGCCGCAAAACTTTGCATGCAAACTATTGAAACATCGGAAATAAAGGCAAAAAATCACGATGAAATAATTGATATAGCTCTAAAATGCAGCAATGAAATAGATGCGGCAATTATTCAAAAAATCTCTGCAGTATGCACAAAATATTCAGATTTCATGGCTCAATTTGAATATTCTAAAGCACTTGACGTGGTTGAGAAATTTTTCTGGACGGATTTTTGCGATAATTATCTTGAGCTTGCAAAAGTTAGATCTTATGGGCTGCTTGCGCAAATTTATAGTGAAAAAACCATTGATGAAAATGAGAAAATAATCATTATTAAAGGGCAAAATAGCGTTGCAAGCGTTATGTATTTTGTTATTTTGCGTATTCTTGGGATGTTTGCTGTATTCCTTCCAAATATCTGCGATGAAATATGGCAAAATTCTACACTAGCACAGAAGGTTTCGGGGAAAAATAACAGAATTACATCGCCAAACTCCCGTGGATTTTTTGCAGTTGTACTTGAAAATCTTGAATTTTCGCAGGCTGTAATTGATAAATATGACGCAATTACTGAGATTTTAGACGCAATTCGCAAGGCGAAATCTGATGCAAATGTGTCTCTTAAAACAGGGGTAAAAGAAATTCAAATTCCAGAGAGACTTGCAAAAATCTTCGACGACATAAAGACATCCGATGGCATAAAAGACCTTTCCTATGCTGGAATTTTTGATTTATCAAGCATGCAGGTTGCAAATAGTGATGAAATTATTGTAACACTTTAATTTTAATCCATTATTTTGTGTAATTGATATAAAAAGCTTGACAATATAAAAATAGTATATCTTGACTAAAAAAAATATTACTATCATGAATGCACACATTTTAAATAAAAATATTCTTCGTAAATACGATATTCGTGGCATAATTGGCGTTGATTTAAGCTATGATGATGCAGTTTTTATTGGCATGTCAATTGCAACAATTCTCATTAGAAAGGGTATTTTTTCTATATGCGTCGGGCGTGATGGAAGGCTTTCGTCTGAAAAATTGCGTGATAGCCTTGTATCTGGCATAACAAAATGTGGAGTAAGCGTGATTGACGTTGGCCTGGTTCCAACACCGTGTTTGTATTTTTCTGTATATAACTTGGGGCAAAATGCAGGGGTAATGATTACCGGATCTCATAATCCAAAAGACTATAATGGATTTAAAATTATGATTAAAGATGAAGCATTTTACGGCGATAGCGTGCTTGAAATAGGCAAAATTTGCGAAAGTGGTGCGTTTTTAAATTCAGGTCGCGATGCAAGCGTTTCAAATGTTGATATTAGTGCAAAATATATCGATGAAATAACAAGTTTTATAGATAAAAGCTCGGTAAATGTTTGCATTGATGCTGGAAATGGCGCATCTGGGCAGATTGTAACAGATGTTGCAAAAAAGATAGGAATTCCACAGGATAATTTGCTATTTTGCGATATTGACGGCAATTTTCCAAATCACCACCCAGATCCAACAATTGAGAAAAACATGAAAGATCTTGCAAATCTTGTCATTGAGAAAAAAGCAGATTTTGGAATTGGTCTTGACGGAGATGCAGATAGAATCGGCATAGTTGACGATAAAGGGCGTTTTGTATATGGAGACACCTTGCTTTGCATTTTATCAAAATTTTTGCTACTTGAAGTTCCAAATGCTACGATAATTTCTGATGTTAAGGCAAGTAAAGTTGTTTTTGACGAGATAAAAAGGCTAGGCGGAAACGGCATAATGTGGCAAAGTGGACATTCGCTAATTAAAGACAAAATGAAAAAAACCGGCGCCGCTCTTGCAGGTGAGATGTCTGGACATGTGTTTTATAAGCATGGATACTATGGTTATGACGATGGAATTTTTGCCGGCATGAAATTAATTGAGATTGTTCAAAAGCATAAAGTAAAAATCTCAGATTTAATTGATGCCCTGCCAAAAACCGTTACCAGCCCTGAAATTACAGTTAAAGTTGATGAGAGCCAAAAATTTGAGATTATGGGAAAAATCATCCATGATTTTAAGGCAAAATATACAGATTTTATCGACATAGATGGCATTCGTGTTAATTTTGATTTCGGATGGCTTCTTGTTCGCGCCTCAAACACAACAAACTGCCTTGTAATTCGCTTTGAAGCAGATAACAGCGAAAATCTTGCGAAATTATTTGATACTACGCATGAAGTTTTGAATAGATATGAATTGAATTTAAAGCAATAAATTGTATGCGATTGAATTAAAACTTGCATTTTATTTTTTTTGCTATTTATTTGGTTTAGAATTTGATTTTTACGCATGCCAATTGAAATTTTAATGCCGGCTTTATCGCCAACAATGAAAGAGGGAAATCTTGCAAAATGGGCAAAAAAAGAGGGTGAAGAGATTAAATCTGGTCAGATGCTTGCTGAAATTGAAACAGACAAAGCTATGATGGAAGTTGAGTCAATTGAAAACGGAACTCTTGGAAAAATACTTGTCGCAGGCGGCACTTCGAATGTAAAAGTCAATACTGTAATTGGCTTAATCTTGGAAAAAGGCGAAGATAAATCGGTTTTGGATACATATCAAATTAAGGGAATGCAGCATGGACAAGAGACTCAAAAACAACCGCCAGTTGAAAAAGAAATAAAAAGTACCACAGCTAGCAACCAAAAACAACCTTTAGCACAAGAGGCGAAATCTGATAGAATTTATGCATCACCACTTGCAAAAAACATAGCTGCAAATAATGGCGTTGATATTTCAAAAATTCAAGGCACAGGGCCTCATGGAAGAGTTGTAAAGCGTGATGTTGAGTGTGCAAATGTTCAAAGTTTTCAAACTCCATGCAGTCAAATTGGAAGAAATCAAGTTGAGTATACGGATGAAAAAGTTTCAACAATGCGTAATGTTATAGCTCAAAGACTTCAGGAATCAAAGCAAAATGTACCACATTTCTACCTTTCATGCGACTGTGTGGTTGATAATCTTTTGCTTTCAAGGGAAATGATAAATTCTACTGCGCCAAAAGACAAAGACGGAAAGCCTGCATATAAGATTTCAGTAAACGACCTTGTTGTAAAACTTACGGCAATGGCTATTCGCAATAAAAACTTTGTAAATGCGTCGTGGATGGACGGATTTGTGCGTCAGTATAACAATATTGACATATCAATTGCGGTTTCAATTCCGGATGGCCTTATTACACCAATTGTGAAAAATGCCGATCAAAAGGGTGTTCTAGCAATTTCTGCTGACATTAAAGATCTTGCATCAAGGGCTAGAAAAAATCAATTAAAGCTTGAGGAATTTCAAGGTGGAGGCTTTTCAATTTCAAATCTTGGAATGTATGGAATTGAAAGCTTTAATGCGATAGTAAATCCACCTCAAGCCTGCATCTTGGCAGTTGGGGCTGTTATCCAAAAACCTGTTGTAAAATCTGGGCAAATTGAAGTTGCAAATGTCATGAATATTTCAATTTCCGTTGACCACCGCGTGATTGACGGCGCTAAAGCTGCAGAATTTTTGTCCGAGCTAAAGAATTTAATTGAAAATCCTATACTTGGGATTTTGTAAAATTTTTTATGTTTAGGTTACTGTCATTTTTGCTACTTTTTGCCATCATTACAGGCTGCAAGTGTACAAAATCTACTGATTTAGTCGCAATAAATCAACATGACTACGATATTATATTTGACATAAGATATGCAACAAGTAATAATTTTCTTGGGCGTAAAATATACGAAAATGCGAATGTTTACCTACATAAAGATGCTGCAAAAAACCTGAAAATTGCAACTTTGTATGCTGATAAACTTGGCTATAAGATTAAATTATTTGACGGTTTTCGCCCGCTTAGTGTTCAGCGAAAATTATATACTGAGGTTTCAAATGAGATTTATGTAAGTAATCCAGATAGCGGAGTTGCAAGTCATACTCGTGGCGTTGCGCTTGATGTCACTCTTGTTGACAAAAAAACCAATAAAGAGCTTGACATGGGTACGGAATTTGACTCATTTGAGGAAAAGGCGCACCACAACCCGAATATTGACCCAAAAATCTTGCAAAACAGGACCATTCTTGCTGGAATTATGGCAATTTCCGGCTTTACCCCACTTCCAAGTGAGTGGTGGCATTATAATTTAAGAATTTATGAAATATATCCAGATTATGGCAGTAAATATCCAAAAATGTAATGTTTATTTGTTCTTTATCGCTTTGAGATATTGATTTATTAATATAAAAAGACATCTTGCAATTTAAAAAAATTGGTTTACAAATTAGCAATTGTTTTTTATTTTTGTTTGAAAAAATACATTAAAACCTTTTTTGCATGCTGTATTTTTTTATTTGCTGATAAGGTAGCATTTGCGAAAAATCCAGTTTTGTCTGGATATTTAAAAATTGATGAAAAAGTATCAATTTACTATGAAACTCATGGTAATAAAAACGGAGTTCCGGTGTTGGTTTTTCATGGGGGGCCAGGTAATGGAATGGACCAAAAAATGCTAAGATTTTTTGACCTTAAAAAATATTATGTTATATTATTTGATCAAAGAGGCTGTGGAAAGTCAATTCCAGTCGGTGTTTTTAAGGAAAATACAACACAGGATATTATAGAAGATGCAAGACTCTTAATTTCGCATTTAGATATTAAAAAATATAGAATTTATGGATATTCTTGGGGCTCTACACTTGCTTTAAATTATGCTCAAAAATATCCCGAAAATATAGAGAAAATGATTCTTTCCGGAGTATTTTTAGCACGCAAAGTTGACGATGAAAACTGGATTAATATTAATAAAATTATATTTCCCGACTATTATGAAGATTTAATATCAATTTTGCCAAGTGAAAAGGACATTTTATCGCAGTATTATGATTTAATTTGCGTGCAAAAAGATGAAAATCTTCGCAAAATTGCAGCTGCAAAATTTCATAATTTCCATATTCCAATTAGTAAAATGTTTACAAATGAAAATCAGCTTGAAAAGCCTTTAAAGCCTGAGGAAATTACAGATGAAGCCATGCTTGAAATGCAGATTTATTTGGCATATACAAAAAATAATTTTTTCCTCGATGAAAATAATTGGATAAATGCTGAAAAAATGAAGATTATAAATGACAATATTCCAACTGTCATACTTAAGTCTAGATATGACCTTGATGCTTTTTTTAATCAAGGCTGGCAGCTAAAAAAACTGCTTCCAAATGCACAATTTATCACTATTTATGGCGCTGGACATGGTAAATATGACAAAAATAACGAAATTGAAATTACAAAGGCTTTAAAATAATTATATGAAACTAAAAGTAAAATTTATATCTGAGATTGCAGAAAATGTATATGAAAATGGTAAATTATTGCAATATGCAACGCAGTTTTCTAGCGGTTTTGATTTACGTGCTGTGTCAATTTTACAAGATGGCAACGAAATGCCTTTAAGTGCTTGCGATTTTGAGCTTGGCGCACACAAAAGATGTCTTGTAAAGACTGGAATTTCAACATCATTTGACGCAAGTTTTGAAATGCAAATCCGCCCAAGATCTGGTCTTGCGCTCAAATCTGGAATTACAATAGTTAATACTCCTGGAACAATTGACAGCGATTATCGTGGTGAAATCGGGGTTATTTTACTAAATACATCCGATGTATCCTTTAAAATTACACAAGGCGACAGAATTGCACAAGCGGTAATTTGCCCAGTAATTAAGGCTGAATTTGAATTTACAGAAAATCTTGAAGACACCGAAAGGTCAAGCGGCGGCTTTGGGTCAAGTGGCACGAGATAGATTTATTTACTTTGATCCAGTTATAACGCTGAGTTGATTTAATTTTGATATATTGCAATACGGCTCTATAAAAATTGTTTCATTGTCTACAACTTTTGATATTATACCAATTGGTATACCACTGTAAAAGAGATTATCGCCTGACATAGTATATACAATTTCACCAGATTTTGGCGTTTCGTTGGTATATATCATTTTTATGTTACTATCATTACCAGAGGCAACACCCTTTGTTCCAGTAATGGATGTTGATACTGGAATATATGATTTGGAGCTTTGTATTAAAACAACTTTTGTCATTCCGTTAAATGATGAAATTGTTCTGCCTGCAAGACCGCCATTACATAGCACTGGTGAGTAATCTTTAATTTGATCTGTTCCTGTTTTCAGTATTACAACATTTGATGCTTCTGAAAAATATGCGATTTGATAATTTTTAATTGAATCTGATATTTTAATATTTACTTGGGATAATTTGGATGATGTAATTAAATTATCATATATCATTTTTTGATAAATCAGATTTTCTCGTAATTTCTGATTATTTTCCCTAAGTATAATATTATCATGGTAGACAAGAAATATATCTTCAACAAGGTTAAAAGTTGATCTAATTGCATACATTGGAAACTGGAAAAATGTAACCAATGAATTCATTTTAGTTGTTATTGACATTGCTATAATATCTCTATTTTGAGTGTAGTTGATGGAAAAATAAATTGCCGATATTCCATATATGCATCCAAAAATATAGCGTATTCTATTGACATATTTATTAAGTATTCCAAGATTAATAATATTAATTAATCCAATTTCATGTTCTTCAAAATTACGAAATTTTTTCATTTTTATAAATCATGCTATTAATTTGGAATAAAAATAAAATAAAAATCAATTGCTTTTTTAATTTAATAATATAAAAAGATTTAAAGTGCATTAGATATGAGAAAAAGTACAATTGTAAGTATATCTTATAGATATTTAAAATCAAGCAAAAATCATAAGAGTTTCTCATCTGCAAGTATTATTTCGTGCATTGGTGTTACAATTAGCGTTGCAACTTTGATAGTTGTTTTATCTGTAATGAATGGCTTTGTAAGCGAGCTTTCGCAGAAGATTCTTGGCACAAATGCTCATATAACGCTTAGTAATGATGGCTTTGGTAATATTGAATACTATAGCAAAGTTGTTGATGAATTTAAAGATGTTAATAATGTTGTATATGCAAATCCTGTAGTTGAAGGCCAGGGAATGCTGATAAATGCTAGGAATAATGCTTCAAGTGGTGTATTGGTTAGGGGATATTTAGTAAAAGATCTTGAATATAAAAGCGATTTGTATAAATCGATATTACTACATCCGGACTGCGAAGATAAAGATCTTTTTAATGGCAAAAATGGAGTATTAATTGGCAGCCTACTTGCAAGAAGTTTAGGAATTGGGGTAGGGCAGAATGTATCGCTTGTAACTGCGATTGGAGATAAAACGATTTTTGGTTTTGTGCCAAGGTATAAGGATTTTTTTATATGTGGCGTTTTTGAAACTGGAACAAGTTTAACAGATTCTAGTATGGTGCTTACATCTTTTGAAATGGCGCAAATTCTGTTTAAGTATAAAAATGGTGCATCTGGCGTTGAAATTTACTTAAAAGATCATTTAAAGGTTGATGAATTTCGGCATTTTGTTGAAACAAAGGGACTGTGGAAAGGTATTATTTTTGATTGGCAGACAAGTAATGATGGCTTATTTAGCGCAATGAAGGTTGAGAGAGTTGTGATGTCGTTTATATTAAGTTTATTTTTAATCGTATCGATGTTTGGTATTTTTGCCAATATGAACAGTTTGGTGATGTCAAAGATAAAGAATATTGCAATCATGCTTTCTATGGGGGTTGGGCGTAGGAATATTGCGCAGATTTTTTTTATATCTGGCTCTATTATAGGTATTTTTGGAACAATTTGCGGTGTTATTGTTGGTGTATTGTTTGCAAGTAATATTGAGGGTATTAAAAGATTTTTAGAAAGTTTTAGCGGTGTCGAGCTATTTAATGGTGCTGTATACTTTTTATCATATTTGCCATCGAAGGTATTTATATCTGATGTAATTTTTGTAGTTTGCATGTCTTTGTTTTTTACGATTATATCGTCTATTTTACCTGCAGTTAGAGCAAGCAGAGTGAAAATATCGGATACATTAAGGCAGATTTAATTAGTATTATAGGGTATTTTTTACCGCATCAAGCCTATGCAAAATAACCTCTTTTGGAAGGGCTGAGATTATAGCAGTTAACGCCGTTGAGCTTGTAATTCCGATTAAGATTGAGCGAAGAATTGGGCCAACTTGTCCGAATTTAAAGCCATTTTGCACCAGAAATTCATCCCATTTGCTTTTAAAATTATCAAGGTCTGTGCTTTGCATAAATTCTATGATTTTTGCAGTTATAATCTTGTCTTTTTGAATAAACTCAAGTGCTTCTGGGCTGTAATTAACATCTTTTGTTACATATTTTACAGCGTTTGCGGCAATTTCGTTTAGATTATTGCATTTTTTAAGCTCTGGCATGATTTTTTCAAGTATCGAAATTTCATTACTGCCTAGTTTTATTTGAGATTGAAGCTCAACTTGCGTGCAAATTAAGTCGATTAAATCTGCATCTTTCGTGATTTTAATGTGTTGTAAATTTACGCTATATAATTTTTGCATATCAAAACGGGATGGTGACGCGCCAACATCTGAGATTTTAAAGCGTGAAATTGCTTCATCTTGTGTAATAAAATCACCTTCATAGCTCCAGCCAAGGCTTAGCAAATACATTTTAAGTGCATCAGGCAAAATTCCAAGACCTGCATAATCTGCGACCGCAACTGCGTTTTTTCGTTTTGACATTTTTTTCCCACTTTCATCGTGAATTAGCGGAAGATGTCCAAATTCCGGCATTTTTGCACCAATTGCGTTGTAAATCACCATTTGTTTTGGAGTGTTGCTTAAATGGTCGTCGCCGCGAATAACATGCGTTATTTTCATGTCAATGTCATCTACGACAACTGCGAACATATAGGTTGGCGTTCCATCTGAGCGAACTATAATAAAATCGTCAAAAGCCTCGTCAGTAAAGGTAACTTCGCCTTTTATCATGTCATTTAATTTTATTTCGCCTTGTGGAACTTTAATGCGAATTACAGGCTCTACGCCGTCTGGCTTTGGAAGGCTTTGATCGCGCCATTTTCCGCTATATCTAAAGCTTCTTTTTTCACTTTCTGCAATTTCGCGCTGCTTGTCAAGCTCCTCTTTTGTGTCATAGGCATAATATGCATTGCCTGATTCTATAAGGCTTTTTGCAACTTCAAGATGTCTTGCGTACCGTGAGGATTGATAAACTATCTCTTCATCCGGGTTTAAATTAAGCCATTTCATGCCGTCTAAAATTGCGTCAACTGAGGCTTTTGTTGAGCGTTCTTTGTCTGTATCTTCAATTCTCATAACGAATTTCCCACCCATTGATTTTGCAAAAATGTAGTTAAAAAGGGCAGTTCTTGCGCCTCCAATATGAAGCATTCCAGTTGGCGATGGGGCAAATCTAACTCGTATCATAAAACCAGCATTTTTTCATTAGTAACGGCGTTTTTTTTAATAGTCAAGGTTTTTTACTTGACAATTATTAATTTACTTATATCATGATTTCAGTTAATTATTTTTATATGGATCAAAAACAACCAGTGCAAATTAATGGTGATCAAGAACTAATCGAATTTCCAACACATGAATATATTTACAATGACTTTCAAAAAAACATGAAAGGCGTTAAAACGGTTGTTTCTGATATAGATAGCTGTATTGTTAATTGCATATTACAAAACTACACGTCATCAATTACATACCAGAATCATAAAAATAGGCTCACTGACAAAGTTAAAAGCCAAGATTTAGTTACTACGCTGATGCGTGAACATAAATATAATGAACTAGGACCTATAACGGCAGATGAGATTGGAGAGTGCTTCAGTAATGACCAATATATACAAATGCTTGTACAGCACTTCAAAGACAATCCAGATACACAACTTTGGTTCTTAAGCCCAGCACTTACTGGTTTTACCGATGATCAAAAAAAAGAATTTGCAAAGTTTGTTCATAGTAAATTTGGTGTAAAAGAATTTAGAATATATACTCAGCATTTCTTTATTGATAATCAAGGTAATGAAATTCCGTACTATGAAAAATTTACTATATCCGGGGATAATGTTACAATGGTTTCAAATGGTGCGAATAAATCCACCTATTTCGTTCCCAAACAATATATTATAGGAATCATGAAGGATTGTGATTTTCAGAATGCGGTATTTTTAGACAACGATATTTCTAATTTAGAATTACTCACGCAAGAAAAATTATCAAAATTACAATCTGTAAAGGTAAAATCATTAGAGGAAATAAATAAAAATATTAAACTAACGAAAAGATTGCTCATTGGAATAATGGGTGTAAATGCGGACCATTATAATGTTCAGGAATTTCGGTTTAGGAAAAATGGTACAATTCCCCACCCACATCAAGGCTCTGTGACACCTAATTCATGCTTCATTGATTTTAATGCAAGTTCAAAAGATTACCGATATTTTTATCAACTTTATAGTAATGGTAGTGGTAAAGGATTAACGAGATTTAAAGACAACGAAGCAGTTTTTAAATTTTCAAGGAAATCGTGGGATGCAGTAAAAAACAATAATCAAGATTTTGCAGAATATCGAGAAGAGCGTCATAAAAAAGAACAACTTCAGGCAATAGAAGTGGTTGAAGAGAAGATTGATTATATTGACAATATTGAGTTGGTAAAATTCTCAGATGAAAGCTATGATAAAAATGCGGATGAGATATCTAGATTTCAATCATTTAAAGACAATATAAGCAAAGAATATGGTAAGGAAATTCCCAATTGCAATCTTAGCTTGGTTAATAATCAAGGCAATGAAGAATTGATGCAAATGGAGTTTAAAATGAAGATAGACGACAAGGCAGCTTATGCTAAGCTTAGCAGAGATGTTTATAGAGAATTTGTGTATAAAAATTCAAGTGGTAATATTAGTGTATATAATGTAACGGAGTTAGAGGCGAATCAATATGGGAAAATTAAGGAAAACTCGTATCTTTGCAGAGTAACCATTAGCAAAAACGATGAATTAACACAGAAATTAAAAAAACCACCTGTGCAGCAACAATATCAAAAGTAGTTTGGATAAAATTAAAATATTACGCGAACACCGGTGAGTAGTACTGAGCCCTTATTTTCAATTGGCGTGAATGTTTGACCCATGCTTTGAAGATAGACAGGTGCGCCTTGCATTTTAAATATTGTATATTCTATATATGGAATAAAGCCTTTAAATTTTCCAGTGCCGACTTTAAAATCTGTTCCAAACGAAGTTGCATCCATTTTATTGCCGACATAGTTTGTGTGAATTTGAGTTATGCTAAAGTTGATTGGTCCAAAGCCGTATGCTACGCCATAGTTATAAAATCCTGATTTTTGATAGTCAGATCTTACAGAGCCATCGCTGTTAAACGGAACTAGCCATGGATATAGATAATTTCCGCTTGAGTCTTTTGTAAAGTTTGCATTTGGCTGCAAGCTGTTACCCCATGAACCGTATGATCCGGCAAGCGAAAATCCACCGTATAGAAGTTTTGATCCAATTGACCAAGCTGAAAGATTGCGTCTTCCGTTATATCCATTTACGCAAGACCCGCCAAAGCCGCCGCAGCCGCCGTTTATGCCGTATGGATTGTATATATCTTCTGCTTTTCCTGTCTCATAAGTTGCACCAATTGCAACGCCAAGGTTGTCAAATTGCTCTTTGTAGTTTAGCCCCATGCTTATGTAATTTCTTACATCCCCTGATGCAGATGTTGTTCTTCCGCCTATGCCAACTTGATTTCCTGCGCCGTTTCTGAGGAATGATGAATTGCTTTGGGCCACACCGCCTGCATTTCCTGTATCTGGCGCGAATGAAAGCCCGAATTGAATGCCATTATAGCGAGGCGTGAAATAGTTTATTCCGTTTTGCAGGCCATATCCATATCTTGGTTGCTGGCGATTATAATACATTACATCGTATTTTCCATTTGTCATTTGTGGATTTGTCTGATTTTGACCTTGGTAAATAAACATTGAAGACGAGGCACCTGTTGTAAAACCTGCTTCATTTGGAAGCATTGGAGCAAAGATAAACATTGGCATATAGCCTGCTGAAAGCTCATTTGCAGCAGCTGTTGTAAGCCCGCTTGTGTTAAAAGTTGGCATGCCGACAAATCTCCACCAATCACCGCCAATACCACCTGTGGCGCGAGCAATTGAAACTGCGTCCACTCTCATTCTTGAAGAAGCTGACGGAGAAACACCAAGTTCCGTGCGGCCATAGTCTGTTTCAAGGAATACAAAGTTTTGATTTGCATAGCTACCCTTGTCGTCATCGCTTTGGGTAATTAGTGAGTTCATGACTACAGTTGCACCGATTTTTGTTCCATTTGCAAGATTTACCCCGCCGCTTAAGTCTATTCTTGAATGCGTTCTGGTTTGTAGGCTTGTTGTTGAGTTTTGCCTATTTACTGAATCGAGAGTGGAATTGTAGTTTGGCATTACAGATCTTGAGTAAGCCTCGCTTTGAGATGTATTTGCAAAATTTGAGTCAACATAGCCGCCAAGTGATAAAAATACCTTGTCTTTTACCTCTTCATCCTTTGCAAGAGCAAGGCTTTGATAGAGTAGAAATGTCAGGATAAAAAGAGCTATTTTCACTTATATTGCAATGATTTTTGAAAAAATATTTACAAGAAATTAAAATGCAAGTTTTTTTTACTTGACATTATATAAAATTTGTGGTATAATAGTAAAATTATTTTTTTATTTATGCAGCAAAATACTAAACCATTCCTTAGTCTTGATGGGCAAAAAACACTAAAATTTACAGATGTAAAAATACAAGAAGATGGCACGATAAACATTGTTTTTAAACATGATGATGAAGAAAAAAATGTTCAATTTGGTGGAAAACTAAATGGAGATATTGCAACTGGCTTTTTTTATACACACAAGGCTAGTCCCATACCATTTGCTTTGAAAGTAGAATTGAAAGATGGAAAAATTACCGATATTAATCAATTGTCGGAAATTGATGATAATAAAAAATATACATCCAAATCTGCCCAAGGACAATCATATGATAAAACAAGTTATAAAAAATTTGCAACTTTAGCTGCTGAATATCAGCGGCAAAAGAATGAGTCAGAACGACAAAATATTTATCAACAAGCAGGATTACCTGAACAAGGAGGTAATACCAATACTCAAGCCAATCCTGTTTCCCAGCAAAGACAACAAGGACAAGGTAATCAGCAAGTTACACAGTCTTTAAATCAACAACAGCCTTTACCAAATATCCAACAAGTACAAGGTAGTCAGCAAGATCTACAGTCTTCAAATCAACAACAAGTACAAAATCAACAACAAGTTATATTACAGCAAAATAGAAATGTTGTCACTATTCGTGATGATAATCGATGGAAAGTAGAGTACCAAGGTGCGATGAGTGAAGGAAAGAAGATAATAAATGGCAAAGGTAAGATGTTTTGGTATAAAAAGGAAAATGATAAAGATGTGCTAATAAAAACTTACGAAGGGAATTTTGAAAATGACACAATGCATGGCAAAGGCAAGCTTTATTTTCCTAATGGATCTTACTATGATGGTCATTGGGTAAATGGCAAGCAAGAAGGCAAAGGTACATTGTTATATGCAGATGATTATTCATTTTATCAAGGGGATTTTGCAAATGGCAAAAGGCACGGCAAAGGTTATTATTGTTATCCTAATGGAGGACGTTACGAAGGGAATTTTGAAAATGGTGAGCCGAAAGGTAATGGTCAATATTATGTAAAAAAAGATGGAAAAGAAATTTTGGTGTATGATGGAGAGTTTAATGGTGATATGAACCGACATGGACGTGGTATATATTATGATCAAGGAGAAAAACGTTACGAAGGGGATTTTGAAAATGACACAATGCACGGCCAAGGTATATTGTATTATCCTGATGGAGGATGTTACAAAGGGGATTTTGAAAATGGTGAGCCGAAAGGTAATGGTGAATATTATGTAAACGGAATTTTGGTGTATAGTGGAGAGTTTAATGGTAATATGAACCGACATGGCTACGGTAGGCTTTATGATCAAAATAGTCAAGTCATATATGAAGGAGAATGGAAAGATGATGAAATACACGGCCAAGGTGAACTTTATGATAAATGTGAACGACTTATATACGAAGGAACTTGGAGCAATGGTATAAGATCTTATGGAATTATATATGGTTATAAAGAAGAATTAAAGCAAAGTAACAGCAATCCCGAGGGGCAATATAAAATCTATGAGGGAAATTTTAATGCATCTGGTGAACCTTCACATGGCAAGTTATTTAATGACAAAGGTGAGTGTTATTATGATGGTGATGTGAAAGTGGACGATAATGGCAATATTGTAATGCATGGTAGTGGTCGATATTTTGAAAAGGAAACTACTTATGAAGTTCAATGCAACAATGGCAAGATTACCAGTAAAGAGTTGTATGTTGAAAATGAAATTATTTACACAAAAAGAGAAGAAATTAATGCAATCCAAGAAGTTAACGAAGAAGTATCTGGCAGTGTTCAACAGTCTGGTACTCCAGAACAGGAGCAAGGTGGAATTTGGGGTTGGTGCAAAAAGGTTTGGTCTGGAATTAAAAACTTCTTTTCTTGCTGCAGTGGAGATGAAGCTGTTCAGGTAGACGTTGCTAATGAGATTAGCTTAGCACAAGATGATGATTTGTCTCATAAAAGCAAAGTTATCGACAAAGATTCCCATAATAAGAATCCAGTTGCACCGGTAAGTGGCGCTACACCATATCAAAGTCCTTGCATACAAAAACGGGAAGTGAGCCAAGTAGCACCAGTAGGTAGTTTTGTGAAGCAGCAAGAAGAGAGGAATCTAGGTAATAATAATATTAAAGCTGTTTAACAAATTTAATAAAACAACCAAGATGTTACGGGGAGACAGTAATCTAGACGAGGTAATTTGCAATATTTATCGTAAATTATCAAAAAGATAGTATGTATTCTCTGTAGCCTTCTTTACTGCGGTGTTATGTATATCGAACTGACATAATATCCGCAGAAAAATCTGACAAATAGCTCAAGCTTTTGCATTTTGAAAGTCAATGTTACTTAAATCTATTGAGATTTTATTTCAATGGTTCAAATAGATATCGATGCAACCTCTGCAATCTTTTGCTTTTTGGTAATATGCGATTTACAATTGCAATTAAAATTGAGTTTATGTAATACCCGCAGAAAAATCCAACTATAGCGCCGGCTGTAACATCATAAATATCGTGTCTGTCAGCGTAAATTCGGCTAGCTCCTGTTGCAATTCCTAAAAGATAAAATGGTGCGCCGATTTTTATTCCATGAAATCTGTGCAAAAATCCCCCAAGAACAACAGTTCCAGAGGTATGGCCAGACGGAAAGGACTTGTAATTTCCACCATCCGGGCGTTTTTTATGTACCGCGACCTTTAGTGCATGCGTTATGACATAGGTTGAGGCAAGAGAGACGTTATACAAGCCTCCAACTGCGGAAACATTGAAAAATTGTGGCATAAATTGTGGAAAAACCCATGCGCCACGCAGGTAATACGTTGCTATCTCATCGGCTTTGATTTGCTCGTCAGTCTTTCCAAGCATTTTAAAGTACTTTATTTTGCCCTCGTGCTTGGTAAGCAATCTGCCGTTTTCATCGTGTAAAAGATCGATATTTTTGTGTATCTGTTTTTTACTTTTTGTCCAGTCTATTCCAAATTTTTCTGGAAAAAGCTTGAAAATTGCAACAAACGAGAGGGTTATGAGCGCAAAAAGCAGGGATATTTTATCGAATCTATTGCGGATTTTTAGAAATTTTAGCATATTTTACGAATCAAAAAGGGTTCTTTCATGAATTTTAAAGGCATCTTCCCAAGTTCCCGTTGTTGCAGATTTTGAATACTCAGTAGAGCGAACCTCAAAGAAATTAGCGTGCTCAACCCCGTTTAAAATTGGGTCAAGCCAATACCCTATTGGATTTTTCTTAACACCAAAAACAGGCTCAATTCCAAGCTGTATAAGCCTTCTATCTGCGATATATCTGATATATTCTTTAACTTCCGCAGCAGACAAACCCTCAACGGCGCCGTCAATTTCAAATGCAAGATCTACGAATTTATCTTCATTTATAACCATTTCTTGTGCTATTTTCTGTATTTTTTTGTGTAATTTTTTTAAATCAATCTGTGGATTTTCGTTTATAAATTCATGGAAAAGCCTGATTATACTTAGGCAATGCAGGGTTTCATCTCGAACTGACCAAGTAATAATTTGACCCATGCCCTTCATTTTTCCAAATCTTGTGAAATTAAGCAGTATTACAAAAGAGGCAAAAAGCTGCATTCCTTCTGTAAATGCGCCAAAAGTTGCAAGTGTAATTGCTATTCCCTCTATGCTGTCGTGTTTAATTTGGTGTAAATAGTCGCATTTATCTTTCATTTCTTTGTATTTTAGAAATTCGATATATATATCGTCAGGCATTCCAAGGGTTTCAACAAGGTGAGAATAGGCAACAACATGTATAGTTTCCATATTTGAAAACGCCGCAAGCATCATTTTTACTTCAACTGGCTGGAAAATATTGGCATATCTTTGCATATAGCAGTCATTTACCTCAATATCCATCTGGGTAAATAGCTTAAATATCTGGGTGCAGAGATTTTTTTCTGCAAGAGTAAGCCTGTTTTTCCAGTCACGAATATCGTCTGACATAGGCACCTCTTCTGGCAGCCAATGCGTTTGTTGCTGCATTTTCCAGGCATCAAAAGCCCAAGGATAGTCAAATGGTTTAAAATTCTTTCTTTCTTTTAGCAGCGACATAAAAATAATATAATTGTCAGGATTTTTTAATACACAGAAAATAAATTGCAACACTTTTTTAGTTACAAGTATTTTGCGTATTTTGCCATTTAGTGTATTATGAATTTTTATTTTCGGGGTTGAAAAGTTGGGTTTTGTGATTATATATATCTATACGCTGTTTGTGATTTTGAGAATTAGATATGAAAAAATTAGCTATATTTATAGATACGAATTATTTTTGCAAGCGTCAAGGTGAAAAATATTTACCAATACCAAAGATGATGCATCAAATTTATGATTACATATTACGAAATGAAAATGTTATATTTCTAAAAACTCAAATTTTTAAATCAGAAATTGAAGATAAAATAAATAATTTAATTTCATTTGAGGAAACGGCAAAAATATTTTCAGATTATATTTCTTTTGATAAGGAGGACGATGATGAAATTACCAAAAATATTCATAAATATAGAGATTATTACAAAGAAACAATTGAAAAATATATTCAGCATTGCAAATCAATAGATATTCAATTGAGTCCAGATGATATAAAATTTGGCTGTGAAAGGGAGTATAAAAAACAACCGCCATTTCATAAGAAGACAAACTCATGGAAAGATGTTTTAAATCTAATATATGTTAAAAAATGGGCTGAGTTAAATAAAAATGAATACGATGTTTGGTTTGTATCAAAAGATGGAGATTTTGAAGGTATTGGAGAAAATGAATTTAATATTTCTTTTATACGTGGATTGCCAGATTTTAAAGCTATTAACCAAAGATTTGATGCGCATTTGAAGAAAGATAAGGACTTAGAACATGCTTTGTTGAATCATTTGTTTTCTGTGGAGGAAATTATTAAAGCTGAAATAGAATGCAATGCTTATCTTTCACCTGACGCTTACGAACTTGACGGATCAACAGAATTAATTAATATTATTACAATAGACAATATTAAACATGAAAATAATTTAATAACAGGCAAGATTTTCTTTGAAGCTCATGTGAGTTTTTTTTGGCTACAAGATGTTGAAGTATGGGATGATTTTTATTACAAAGTTCCTTTGCCACACGAGTTTTATCGGTATTGTGAAACAAAAGTAACGGCAGATTTTAAATGTAGTAAAAACTACGAAGATATGGAAATTGACAACTTCAATATTTTGGAATGTAAGGAGTATTAAAAATTTAAAAGCAAACCAAACCCCCTAACTACTCCTTCCACCCAATCTCCTTCAAGAATTCCTTGTATCCGCCGTGGAAAAGGAAGGTTTTGCCGCCGTCAAAGACAATAAGCTTGTTTGCAACTTCAAAGAGATATTCCTCATCGTGGGTGACCATTAAAACTGCGCCTTCAAATTCCTTAATTGCATCAAGCAGGGCTTCAGAAGATTCCATGTCAAAGTGGTTTGTTGGCTCATCCAGCATTAGTAAATTTACTTTATTTAGCAGGATTTTTCCAAGCATAACACGGCTTTTTTCACCACCTGAAAGCACACCGATTTTCTTCTCAGCAAGTTGCCCTGGAAATAGCATATATGCACAAATTCTGCGAACTGTTCCGTAGTCTGACTCAGGGCTTGACTCTTGAAGTTCTTCCCATATTGCAAGATCTGGATTTAGGCGCTCAACATTTGTCTGCCCGAAGTATCCATATTTAGCCTTCTCGTTTATCGAAATTTCACCTTCTTTTGGTGTTAAAATTCCACCAATTAGCTGTAAAAGAGTTGATTTACCCTGTCCATTTCGCCCGATTATGCATATTTTATCACCTTTTTTAACTTCAAAGCTAAGATTGGTTATTAAATCCTTACTTTCTTCAAAGCCAAATGTTAGGTTTTTTACTTGTATAACATCGTCTTTTGTGTCATATGGCGTAAAGCTGAATTTAAAGTCAAGATCTTGAATATTGTCAAGTTTTTTACGAACTTCTTTTTTCTCAAGCATTTTTATTCTTGATTGCACTTGACTTGCCTTACTTGCTGTTGCGCCAAATCTTCGTATCCAGTCTTCAAGCTCTTTCCTTTCTTTTTCCTCGGCAAGGCGTGTTTTTTCATATATTTCCTCTTCTTGTTTAATTTGCTCTTTAATTTTCTGCGGTTTTCCTTGAATTTTTCTAAAATTATTACGGTGAATAATGAGAGTATGCGTAATTACCTTGTCCATAAAATTTCTATCGTGTGTAATTAATATTAATTCGCCCTCCCATTTTTTAAGAAAGTCCGCAAGCCAGCGAATTGAGTAAATATCAAGGTAGTTTGTTGGTTCATCCAATATTAAAAGTTCAGATTCCATAAGAAGCATTTTGGCAAGATTTACCTTAACTTGATAACCGCCTGACAATTCTTTTGGATCTTGAAACATTTGCTCACCAGAAAACCCAAGCCCCATAAGTATCATGTCGCCTTTCCAAGCCTCAGATTCACGCTCTGGTGGAAGAACGCTATAAACCTCCTCAGCCGCGGTTGGATGGGTAAAATCAAAGTGCTGCTCAAGGTAACCCACTCTATAGTAGTCTGGAATTTCAATTTTACCAGAACTTGGCTCAAGTTTTTTAAGTAGTAGCTTTAAAAATGTTGTTTTTCCTGTTCCATTTCGCCCTATTAGACCGATTTTTTCACCAGGGTTAATCGAGAAATTAACATCTTCGAAAATACATCTGCCATTGAATTCTATAGAAAGTTCACGGATATTTATCATACTCAGTAAATGTAGTTTTTTTAAATGTTAAGCTAAATAAATAAAATGCAAGCAAAACTTCGTTATATTTTGTTTCTAGATTTTATCTATTATTTTGGAATATTTTATTATGTGCATTTATGCTTGACAATTAATTTCCTTGGTTTTTATTTCTAAAAATACCTCATAAATATGAATGGTGCCAAAATTTTGTTAAAAATACTAAAAAAGCACGGTGTAGAGACTGTTTTTGGCTATCCTGGCGGGGCGAATTTGACTCTTTATGACGAAATTCATCAGCAAAGCGATATAAAGCATGTTTTAACATGTCATGAACAGGCTGCAATGCATGCTGCACAAGGGTTTTCTCGTGCAACAGGTCGCCTTGGAGTTGTTTTTTTGACATCTGGCCCCGGCGCAACAAATGGCGTTACCGGAATTGCCGATGCTATGCTTGATTCAACGCCAATTTTGATAATAACTTCGCAGGTTCCAACTTATGTTATTGGCTCTGATGCCTTTCAAGAAGCTGACGTAATTGGCATAACAAAGCCGATAACTAAACATAATTACTTGGTTAAAAAGGTTGAAGATGTTGCAAAAATTGTAAGCGAAGCGATAAATATAGCATCCACTGGACGAAAAGGCCCTGTTGTGGTCGACATTCCAAAGGATGTGCACGCCGCAATTTATAGCGATTATGCCGATGTAGACTATAAAATTCGCGATTCTTATTTTGTAAAAACTGATATTAGCCAAGAGGAATTAATGCCCGCAATTGACATGATTTTAGCTGCAAAAAAGCCGATTTTTTACCTTGGCGGCGGGATTTCGGCAAGCTGTGATGAGGTGTCTGAAAATGTGACAAAACTTGCTCATAAAACAGGCTTTCCAGTGACAACAACCCTTATGGGGCTTGGTGTTTTTGCAGGAAGTGATAAACAAAATTTACAAATGCTTGGAATGCATGGCAGTTATGAGGCAAATATGGCGATGAATAATGCAGATTTGCTAATTGCAATAGGGGTTCGTTTTGACGATAGAGTGACAGGAAATCTTGCGAAATTTTCACCTAATTCAAAGAAAATTCATATAGATATCGACCCATCTGAGTTTAACAAAAATGTTAAAGTTGACGCTGCAATTCGCGGGGATTGCGGTATTGCAATTAGTAAAATCTTGAAAATGCTAGATGGCAAAACTATGCAAAATCTTGAGCCTTGGTGGGCTGAAATTGAAAACTGGAGAGGGCGAAATTGTTTTGGTTTTGATCAGAAAAATGACGCAGAAATCCTGCCGCAATATGCGCTTTCAAGGGTTTATGAGCTTACAAAAGAGAAAAATCCATATTTTACAACCGATGTCGGACAGCATCAAATGTGGGCGGCGCAATATTTAAAAACCTCAATGCCAAAGCACTTTATTACATCGGCAGGCCTTGGAACTATGGGCTTTGGTCTTCCTGCGGCAATTGGGGCGCAGTTTGCAAAGCCTGAAAACGCTGTAATTTGCATTACTGGTGAGGGTTCTTTCATGATGAATATGCAGGAGCTTGCAACTATTAAGAGATACAATTTGCCGGTGAAAATCGTAATGCTGAACAACAATTTTCTTGGAATGGTGCGTCAATGGCAGGATGAATTTTACTCAAATCGACACACGGAAGTGGATTTTACTCCAATTTGCCCAGATTTTATCGCACTTTGTGCATCTTTTGGAATTTGCGCAAAATTCGTTGATAAACCATCTGAAGTAGACGCGGGAATTTGCGAAATGATGAGTCATAATGGTGCATTTTTGCTTGTTGTTCGAACTAAAAGAGACGAAAATGTATATCCGATGATTCCACCTGGGGCAGGGCATAGTGAGATGCTGCTTGGATAGTTAATATTTCATTATTTTATTAATAATATTTTCGCTTACGCACTGCTGACTAGATACGAATTTTTCAATATTTTGTATATATTTATTGTAATTTTGAATGATATTTTGCGTTATTTTTGTGATATTTTCATTATCTGAGACTTCAAGGCATTTTCCACTTAAATTATTGACATTTTCTTTGCAATTTTCATGAAATTTACCGATAATTACTGGTTTTTTATGGAAAATTGACTCAAGTGGATTATGTCCGCCAATATTTGGCACAAAACTTCCGCAAACAAAAACTAATTTTGCAATATCGTAAAAATGTGCCATGCAGCCTATTTCATTGACTATTAATATGTCGTCTTTTGTGATTTCATGGGGATTTTTTAGAAAATTTGTGAGCAAAATAGGCTTTTTATCGTAGTTTTTGACTATATTTAATACATCAATTGCTCTATGTGGTCTACGTGGTGCTATTATTACCTGAAAACCTAGATCCAGTATAGCTTTTAGCGCAATTTCCTCTTCACCTTCATGGCTGCTTGAAATCAACAGAACTTCATTTTGAATGTATTTTTTAATATCGATTTTAGGGTTGTAAATTGGAACATAATCTGCCTTAATATTGCCGATAAAGTCTACATTTTTGTTAAATATTTTAATGTTTTCAACTATTTTTTCTTCGGCTGTGAAAATATGCTTAAAATATCCAATTGGATTGAAATTTATTAACTTTTTTATACCATGCCACCTTGAAATACTTTTGACGGACATGCGTAAATTGACCATAAATACTCGTTTTTTTGCAAAAAATCTTGAGAAAAATATCATATTTGCCCATATTTCAGATTCAATAAAAATGACGATTTTTGGGCGTAAAATTGCTAAAAAAATCAGTACAAATGGTGCAAAATCAAATGGAATGTAAGATATATGGATTGCTTTATTTTTGCCAAAAACCCCCATCAGCATTGAAAAACTTGTTTTTGTCATCACGGTGATTTTCACAAAATATCCGTCTTTAATTAAAGTTTCTATCATCTTAAAAGCGCTTTTTGCCTCTCCAACGCTTGCTGCATGAATATATATCACATTTTTACGAGTAAAAATCGGACAAAATAGCCCAAATCTGTTTATAATTGAGTGTAAATTTTCTTTTTTGGTAAAGGCGCGAAAGATGAGTATTAATGGGTAAAATATTACTATAATTAGCGTTATTATTTGATAAATTAACATTTTTCACCCAAAATTAACCTTTGATAAAAGTTTTAAAATTATTTTCAAGAAAAAACTTGCAAATTATTTTTTATAAACTAGTAATGATGGCATTTTGATGACAAATATTATGAATATACACGAGCATCAGGCGAAAGAAATTCTTCGCGGTTATAACGTTCCAACATCTTTTGGCTACGCTGCTTTTAGCGTTGATGAAGCTGTTTCTTCGGCTGAAAAATTGCAAAAAGATGGAGCATCAGTGTTTGTTGTGAAGGCTCAAATTCACGCTGGTGGACGGGGAAAAGCTGGCGGTGTCAAGGTTGTAAAAACTATTGATGATGTAAAAAAAGAAGCCCAAAGAATGCTTGGAATGAATTTGGTAACACATCAGACCGGAAAAGAAGGCAGAATTGTCAAAAGACTGTATATAGAATCTGGCTCAAGTATCGCAAAAGAATATTATTTATCGGCTGTTTTGGATAGAGCAAGTGCTGCAGTAGTCTTTATTGCATCAAGCGAGGGCGGGGTTGAAATTGAAGAGGTTGCCCACAAAACTCCTGAGAAAATAATTAAAGCAAAAGTTGGCATAGAATCTGGACTTTTGCCTATGCACGTGCGTCAACTTGGCTTTGGAATTGGCTTAAAAGCGACTCAATTAAAGGAATTTGGCAAAATTGTTGAAGGTTTGTATAAGATCTTAATCGAAAAAGATGCGATGCAGATTGAAATTAATCCATTAGTTGCAGATGAAAAAGATTCTTTGATATGCCTTGACGCAAAATTTGGATTTGACGCAAATGCGCTTTTTAGACATCCGGATATTGCACAGCTTCGCGATCCAAACGAGGAAGATCCGCTTGAAACTGAAGCTGGAAAATACGGCCTAAATTATGTGAAAATGAATGGAAATATCGGGTGCATGGTAAATGGAGCTGGTCTTGCGATGGCGACTATGGATATTATTAAATTATACGGCAAGGAGCCTGCAAATTTCCTTGATGTTGGCGGTGGTGCGAATAAGGAAAAAGTCACTCAGGCGTTTAAAATTATATTATCAGATGAAAATGTAAAGGGCGTTTTGGTCAATATTTTTGGCGGAATTATGCGTTGCGATATAATTGCAGATGGCATTTTGGCTGCCGTTAAAGAGGTTGGGATTAAAATTCCACTAGTTGTTCGCCTTGAGGGAACAAATGTTGAGCTTGGAAAGAAAATCATTAATGAATCTGGCTTAAATGTAATATCGGCAGACGATTTAGATGACGCTGCGCAAAAAATTGTTTCCGCTGTTGGTAATTAATATTATGGTTGTGATTCTAAACGGTCCATCATGCAGCGGGAAAAGCACCATTGCTAAAGAGATTTGCAAGTTATCGGATGATAAATTTGTGCATTTGCAAGTTGATGAGGCTAAGAATTATCTATCTACAATACTAGATCAGAAATCAACACTAAGGCATATTGGAAGACAAATTTGTGATGATATATTGCTCCAAACTGCAGATATTTTCCTAAAAAATGGAAAAAATGTCGTAATTGACACAATATTTAATGGCGATGATGCTGTTTTAATTGCTAAAAAGCATCTTGATTTTTTTCAAAATCAAAAGGTTTTATTTGCTGGAATTGAATGTGCGTTAACTGAAAGGCTAAAAAGATTTAAGGTGCAAAATGACAACCCAAGAAGAAATGAAAAAGCGATTATTGAGCATGAGGGTGTTTTTGAATTATGTAAATCGCTTTATAGTGAAGTTTTTGATACTATAAAAATGTCGGCAAATGATATTGCAAAGCAGATTTTGGCTAAAATAGGTGTGAGTTTAAGTTTTAATTAATGATATGTCGGTTCTTGTTAATAAAAATACAAAGGTAATTTGTCAAGGTTTCACTGGTCAGCAGGGAACTTTTCATAGTGAGCAGGCCATAGCTTATGGAACAAAAATGGTGGGCGGGGTGACCCCTGGAAAAGGTGGATCTACGCACTTGGATTTGCCAGTTTTTGACACGGTTTTGGATGCAAAAAAGAAGACGGATTGCAATGCCAGCGTGATTTATGTTCCGCCGCCTTTTGCTGCCGATGCGATTTTTGAAGCAATTGACGCGGAAATTCCTCTTATAGTCTGCATAACTGAGGGAATTCCAGTTCACGACATGTTAAAGGTTAAAAATGCACTAAAAAATTCAAGATCTAGATTAATTGGTCCAAATTGCCCTGGAATTATCACTCCTGGTGAATGTAAAATCGGTATTATGCCAGGTCACATTCATAAACCTGGAAAAGTTGGAATAGTTTCTCGCTCTGGAACCCTCACTTATGAAGCGGTTTTCCAAACGACAAATATCGGTCTTGGACAGTCAACTTGCATTGGAATAGGTGGAGATCCTTTAAATGGCACGAATTTTACAGATTGCATCGAAATGTTCCTTGCGGATGAGCAAACTGAGGCTATAATAATGATAGGTGAAATTGGCGGCGAGGCTGAGGAAAATGCGTGTGAATTTATCAAAAAATCGAAGATTAAAAAGCCAATGGCTGGATTTATCGCAGGCCGCACAGCACCAGAAGGCAGAACAATGGGCCATGCCGGAGCTATAGTTTCCGGCGGTAAGGGCGATGCCGGCTCAAAAATGGAAGCGATGAAATCTGCGGGAATTATTGTTTCTGAGTCTCCGGCTCGTATAGGTCAGGCTTTAGTTGATGCGATAAGTAAGGCTAAATAGTCTGTTTTGAGCTATCTTAAGATGCTATTTTTTGATTAAAATAAGCTAAAGTCTTGTCTTTATGGCTTTTTACATTCTAAGATAAAGATTAGCGTTTTACTTTTGCTTTTAGAAATAAGCGATGCGAATGTTTTTTTGATGCTTTGGTAAATTTGTTTACTTTGTTGCGTTTAATTTTGCCGATTTAAGAATTTGAAAAAGTATTATTTGTAAAAAATAATTTTTTTCTTGAAAATAGTAAAAATAGTTTTATGATATATTAAAGAACTGATTTTAAATATGATTAATATATTAACTCCAACGCTTGGCGAGTCTGTAACTGAGGCGACAATTGCAAAATTTCATAAAAAAATTGGTCAGGCTGTGAAAAAAGATGAATTAATCGTTGAAATAGAGACTGAAAAAGTTATGCTTGAGGTTTGTGCTGCATCTGATGGAGTTATTGAGAGATATGCCTTTAAAGAAGGAGATACTGTGCATGCTGGCGATGTTATTGGGGCTATAAATCCAAGTGGTGTTGCAAGTGTTGCTGCGTCAGACTCTGCTAAAGAAAATGTAGCTTCAAGCGATAGAAATCCGTCTCCATCTGCGCAAAAAGCAATACATGAAAACAATGTTAGTGCAAAAGATATAAACGGAACAGGTAGAGCAGGGCAGGTCTTAAAGGAAGATGTGCTAAGCTATGTAATAAATCAATCTGCATCGTCAAAACCTTGTGAGGTAGCTGCTAAAAGTGATTTTACATCAAGCAAATCTTTTGAGCGTGTGAAGATGACAAAACTTCGTCAAGTTATTGCAAAGCGTTTGAAAGATTCACAAAATACCGCTGCAATACTGACGACTTTTAATGAGGTTGATATGTCTGCCGTTATGGAATTGCGCAATCAATATAAGGAGAAATTTGAGAAAAAATATGGTGCAAAGCTTGGTTTTATGTCTTTTTTTGTAAAAGCTGCAGTTGCCGCACTTCGTGAAATACCAGCTATTAACGCAGAAATTGATGGAGCTGATATAATTTTCAAGAATTTCTACGATATTGGTGTTGCAGTTGGAACGGAAAATGGACTTGTTGTTCCAGTGGTGCGTGACTGCGATAAAATGTCTTACGCGCAAATTGAATCTAAAATAGTTGAATACGGCAAAAAAGCTCGCGATGGAAAATTATCGGTTGACGAAATGCAAGGCGGAACATTTACTATATCAAATGGTGGGGTTTATGGCTCTCTTCTTTCAACCCCAATAATTAATCCGCCGCAATCAGGCATTTTAGGTCTTCATAACATAGTAAAGCGTGCAGTTGTGGTAAATGACGAAATTGTAATTCGCCCAATGATGTATATTGCATTATCTTACGATCACAGAATTGTTGATGGCAAGGAAGCTGTAACATTTTTAGTTCGTATAAAGGAATTAATTGAAGATCCAAGAAGGCTGGTTTTGGATTTGTAATTTTTTTCTTGACTTTTATTTTATTTTTGATTTAGTTCTAATACATCATATTTGATATTTTACCATGAGATTCCCAATTGGAGATAGTTATGTAATAAGCATTCATAAAGAAGGTGAGCGTTTCGTAATAATGTTTGCGATAGCTACCGTTATTTTATTTTTCATGAATTCGGTTTTATGTACGATTTCATTTTTCCTTACTTTGTGCTGTATAGGATTTTTTAGAGATCCAGAAAAGATGATTCCTAAGCAGTCTGGAATTATTTTAGCACCTGGTGATGGTAAAGTTACTAAGGTTGCAATTGTTGAGGCTCCTGCTGAAATAAAGTCATTAGCTGGGCAAGAAATGCTAAAAGTTAGTATATTTTTAAGTGTTTTTGACATACATGTAAGCCGCGTTCCAGTTGGTGGAAAAATAATAGAGACAAATTATATTCCTGGTAAATTTATTAGTGCAGAGCTTGAAAAATCTTCTGCTGAAAATGAAAGAAATGCTATAGTTATACAGACGGAAAATAATGACAAGATAGGTTGCGTACAGATTGCTGGTTTAATTGCCCGTCGTATTGTATCTGAGGCAAAAGATGGCATGGAATATAATATTGGTGATAGATATGGTATTATTAGATTTGGGTCTAGAATGGATATTTACATGCCAACTAAGTATATTGTAAATGTTGTAGAGGGTCAAATTACCGTTGGTGGCGAAACCATTATTGCAAAAATTTAATTCTGAAAAAATTGATTTTAATATTGCATTTTATTCATAATTTATATACAAAACCCCTTGCTTTTTATGAAAATAGCCTTAGAATGAATTGTTTTTAGTTTTTTTATGGGTCAATGTCAAGCATGTGGTCTGGATAGAGCTGTATTATCAGAAAAAATAAATGCTTTAGACGAACAACATCGTAAGGAATATGAAGATCTTAACAGTAAATATAACAATTTATTTGGTAAATATGATTCTTTGAAAAAACAATATAAGGGTCTTGTTATAAAATTTTCTCACCTTAAAGATGTAAATAAAATGCAGCAAGACGAACTTGATCGGTTACAAAGCGAGGGAGGGAATACACGACATACTTCAATGATGGAAAATTTTTCATATTTAGCAAACAAACAAGAGCTAGAACGCACGATACAGCAGAGAGAATGTGAATTACTACGAATTTTCCTGGAAGACCGCAGAAAGAAAATTCAATTATTAGAAAAAGAAAATTCGGAACTCAATAAGCTTGTGCGTGAACTTCAACAAAATCCAAGACCAAAGCAAACACTAAATCCATATAAAATCGGCAATCCAAAGCCAAAAATTCATAATCCAAGGCAAATAATTTATCCGCAAAAAGATACAATGCAAAAAATGATAAAACAACTTCAGAAAGCAAATTTCCAATCTAGAAATGGTCAGAATTTGTTATATAATTAAACGAGGAATTGATAAAACAAATCTTTTTACTCTAAAAAATCAAGAATTTATAAATTATGGAAATCATTAAAAAATCTGCTTCCTAAAATTGTGTAAAAATTATAAATCAAGCATGCTTGATGCTTAATAAACCCGCTTTTTCGGCTCAATAACCTCGCACTCATCGGTTAGCGTAAATAAATGAACATCTTTGTATTTCACATCAACTTCGCCGTTACTCTCAACTTTAATCATGGAGTGTTTCATGAAGTTTTTATCGTCCCTGTCTGGGAAATCTTCCCTTGCATGCGCACCGCGTGATTCCTTTCGAAGCAGAGCCCCATTAATAGTTGCTAACGCCTGATAAAGTAAATTTGAAAGCTCAAAAGTCTCGATTAAATCGCTATTCCAAATTAAACTTTTATCTGTTGTCTTTATGTTTGCAAAACTTTTGAATATATCACGCATTTTAACGCAGCCATCGCTAAGTGTTTTTTCATCACGAAATACAGCCGCGTGTTGCTGCATGGTTTTTTGCATTTGCAAGCGAAGCTCCGCCGTTGTAATGTCTCCATTGCTATGGCGGATCTTGTCAAATCTTGCAATTGCAAGCTCAAGACTACTCTTGTTAATTTCCGATGAAAGCTCGCCTTTTGCAAGAATTTCACTTGCGCAAATTGCAGCCGCCCTTCCAAAAACAACCAAGTCAAGCAGGGAATTTGACCCAAGCCTATTTGCCCCGTGAACAGATACACATGCCGCCTCTCCAATTGCCATTAAGCCTGCTACAATCTCGCATTTTTCATTTGTCACCTGTCCGTGGTAATTAGTTGGAATGCCCCCCATGTTATAATGCACGGTTGGAAGCACCGGAATTGGCTCTTTTGTGACATCAACTCCTGCGAAAATTTTTGCGCTTTCCGCAATACCAGGAAGACGAGAATGTATAACATCTGCGTCCAAGTGATCAAGGCGTAAAAGCACATGATCCTTATCTTTTCCACAGCCACGACCTTCATTAATCTCAATTGTCATAGACCTTGAGACAACATCTCTCGATGCTAAATCTTTGGCACTTGGTGCATAGCGCTCCATAAATCTTTCGCCGTTTGAATTGACTAAATATCCGCCTTCGCCACGAACTCCTTCGGTAATCAAGCATCCAGAGCCATAAATTCCAGTTGGATGGAACTGAACAAACTCCATGTCTTCAAGGCAAAGCCCGCTTCGCGCAACCATTCCACCCCCATCGCCAGTGCAAGTATGAGCCGATGTTGCTGAAAAATAAGCCCTTCCATAGCCACCAGTTGCAAGAACTATAATCTTAGCTTTAAATAAATGTAATTCACCAGTTGCAAGATCGAGAGCAAGACAGCCTGAAAATCCGCCATTTTTCCCTTGAATTAAATCTGTTGAGAAATACTCTACGAAAAACTCAACATCGTGCTTTAAACATTGCTGATAAAGGGTATGAAGCATGGCATGTCCCGTTCTGTCTGCCGCGGCGCATGTGCGTTGTGCAGGGCCGCCTTCGCCGAAATTTTTCGTCATTCCGCCAAATGGGCGTTGATAAATCTTGCCATCTTTAGTCCTTGAAAATGGAAGCCCGAAATGCTCAAGCTCAACTACAGCGTCAATTGCGTTTTTGCACATATATTCAATTGCGTCTTGATCTCCAAGCCAGTCCGAACCTTTTACCGTATCGTACATATGCCATTGCCATGAGTCATCGCTCATATTTCCAAGTGCAGCCGAAATCCCACCTTGCGCCGCAACTGTATGGCTTCTTGTTGGAAATACCTTACTAATGCAGGCAGTTTTTATTCCTTTTGATGCCATTCCAAGACTGGCGCGCAGTCCAGCGCCGCCAGCTCCAATTACCACAACATCGTATTCATGTTCTTGTATTTTATAACTCTGCATTGCACAAATTAAGATATAATGTATTTTAAAAACCTTTTTTTATTTATCAAGTTTTATTTTAGAACTTTCTATGATTTTGAATTTCTGGCAACAATCCATTGCTGAAGTATGCTAATTAGATTATTTATACTCCAGTAAAGAACAAGACCTGACGGAAAGCTTGCAAATAAAATCGTAAATAACGGAGGCAGTATTTTCATCATCCTAGCCTGGGTTGGATCTGCGGGTTGCGGGCTGAATTTCTGTTGTAAATATAGGGTAAATCCCATAAATATTGGCAATATTCCAATTTGCAAGAAAGCCGGTACATGAAAACCGAGAAGTCCGAATAAATTAAATATTGAAGTTGGATCTCTTTCTGATAAATCCACTATCCAAAGGGCAAAAGGTGCATCTCTCATTTCAATTGCAACGATTAAAACTTTATATAGGGCGAAAAATACTGGAATTTGTAAAAACATTGGAAGGCAGCCAGCTGCAGGATTGACTTTTTCTTCTTTGTAAAGATTGACAATTGCCATATTAAATGCCTTTTTATCGC
Organism: Candidatus Deianiraea vastatrix; assembly: GCF_007993655.1. Lineage (GTDB taxonomy): Bacteria > Pseudomonadota > Alphaproteobacteria > Rickettsiales > Deianiraeaceae > Deianiraea > Deianiraea vastatrix. The sequence goes on from NZ_CP029077.1 coordinate 96,510, forward strand.
TACCAAATCTTTCTTTCAATTCTTTTATTTTTGGCGTTACGACCTTCAATTTTGCCATGGATTTATAGGATTTATGAGCAAGAGGAAATAGAAGTATTCTTATAAATACCGTTAGCATTATAATTGCAATACCAAAATTGCCAACTAGGTTATACAAGAATTTAATTAATATTAGTATAGGCTTTGTTAAGAAATAAAACCAACCAAAATCTATCACTCTATCAAAAAGTGGGATTGAGTACTTTTCTTCATTTGATTTAATTTCGTCAAATTCTTTTGCGCCACTGTATATCATGAATTCTGCTTTTTCACCGTTTTCATCTGATATAATGTCGATTTGATAGCATTTTTTACAATCAGATATTGTGCCATAGCTTATTGTTTTTTGTGAGGAATTTGTTGATATAATGCCAGAGAACCAGTATTTATCGCCAAATCCAATCCAAGATTTTGAAGTTGTATCAAGGGAAATTCTGTTATTTATATCGCTATATTTTTCCTCTTTTAAAATTGAATCTTTAACCAAGATTATGCCTTCGTGTATGTTTGTTGCTGATTGTTTTAGGTCGTTTATAGATCTACGAATTCTGATGTATGGATTTAATTTGTTATTTTTTTGTGAATTTGACATTTCTATTTTCCACAGATATTTTTCCTGCATTTGCATTACAACTTTAAAGATATTTGATGATATATTAGCTGTAAAGATCATTTGATTTTCATTTTTTTGCACATTCCATATTGTATCTTTATTTGGAACATTTTCGCCAGTCCATCCGAAGTCTATATAGTAATAATTTGGTGCAGAAACTGGTGATAAAATATTTACATTTTTGGTTTTATCTTCGTCTTGTAGGTAATTTTTTAGCGTTAGATCGTCGATTTTTAGTCCTTTTAGTGAAATGGACCCAGATATTGATTCATTTTCAAATTTTATTTGCTTTTCACTATTTCTTTGCTGAATTGCTTCATCACGGCTTTTAAATTTTACAACCTTGTTATTTTTTTCCTCAGTTTGAGCGTTGGTAGTAGTTTTTTTAACATCTTTTACATTTTGTTTTTTGCCATTATCGCTAAAAAACATCAGGATAAACATGCAAATTGCCGATACCAAAACTAGTCTTTTTATTTGCTGCATTTGCTCAAGCTGTGTATTCATTTTGATAAATTTTTTTTATTTTTATACAAAGGTTAAATTAAAGTCAACAGAAATTAATAAAAAGTAGAAAATATTAAACATTAAATTTAAAATGCACAATATCTCCGTCACAGATTAGATATTCTTTGCCTTCTAGGCGAAATTTTCCAGCTTGCTTTGCACCCGCTTCGCCGCCAAGGGTTACATAGTCATTATATGATATTACCTCAGCTTTTATAAAGCCTTTTTCAAAATCTGTGTGAATTACGCCAGCGGCGTTTGGCGCGCTACCGCCGCGTTTTATGCTCCAAGCATGAGCTTCTTTTGGTCCGATTGTAAAAAATGTGATTAAATCAAGAATATCAAATGCAGAGCGTGCGATTTTCTCAAGACCGCTGGACGTAAGCCCTAGTTCTGCAAGCATTGTTTTTTTATCTTCTCCCTCAAATTCTGAAAGCTCTGCCTCAACTTTTGCGCAAATTGTTACGGTATTTATATTGCGTTTTTTAGCAAATTCCATAACGCTTTGTGCGTATTTATTGGTGTTTTTAAGGCCTTTTTCGTCAGTATTTATGATATAAATTACAGGTTTTTGCGTAATTAACTGAAATGTTTTTGCAATTTGTATTTCGTCATTTGAAAGAGACACATTACTTGCCATAGTGCCATTATTCATAGCATTAATCAGCTTTTTTGCAATTTCAAGCTCTAATCCTGCATCTTTTTGAGTTTTCATCTTTTTTTGCAAATTATCCGCGCGCTTTTCAAGAACTGCGATGTCTGCAAGTAAAAGCTCGGTTTCAATCACCTCAATATCGCGCAGTGGATCGACATTTCCGTCAACGTGTATAATATCGTCGTCTTCAAAGCATCGAACAACATGCAAAATTGCGTCAACTTGGCGAATATTGCCAAGGAATTGATTACCAAGACCTTCGCCTTTGCTTGCGCCCTTTACAAGCCCTGCAATGTCGATTATCTCTATAGTATTTGGGATAATTTTCTCAGATCCAGCGATTTTTGCAAGCTTTTCAAGCCTCTCGTCGCCAACTGGAACAATGCCGGAATTTGGCTCAATTGTGCAAAAAGGATAGTTTGCGGCTTGGGCATTACTTGTATTTGTAATCGCATTAAACAAGGTTGACTTTCCAACATTTGGCAGACCTACAATTCCACAGTTTAGGGGCATAAATAAAACAAATTATTCTTTTTTATCATTTTTTTCATATTTAAAAACACCTTTAATAATCGCCCACGGCAGACCTATTACATTCGCCGTTGTTGTTGCAAGAAGTGTTATCATTACATTTTTATCAATTTCCAAGATACTTAATCCTGATAAAATGACAACAATTGTAATAAAAATCAACCACAATGAAATTATTACAAAAGTTGTATAAGTAGATATATTTCGCAATGTTCTATAGTGCCTTAAATCGGCAATTTCTTCCGCTTCCACCGATTCGCGCTCAATTAATTCAAAGAAATTCTCTTTATTATTTCTCATAAAATTGATAAACCCAATTCATTTGCACGCACAGAAACAGCCATAACGGAAACGCCAAAGATTTTTGCTATAGATTCCTTGGTGTATTTATAAGATTTGTGTATAAAATATTTTGTAAATACATCTTCTGGCATTAATATTTCCGCGGCACGAATATTTGCAAGTCTTTCCATTTTGATAATTTCAGCCCTTTTTGTTTTTTCAATATTTGAATAATCATCTTTTCTGTCGCAAATCATTTTTTCTTCAACTAATTTGTTTTTATCATTTAATAAATGTCCAATTTCATGTGCAAGAGTAAAAAATTGCCTTTGCACACTCCGTTTTACAGTATTAATTGTGATGATAAAATTGTCATTATCAACCTTTATATTTCCGTCATATTCCTCTTGAAGTTGTTCTCTATTTATTGTAATGTTCATTTTATCACATATTTCTGTAATTGGAATAGGTATTTTGCCAAGACTAACGTATTCTGCATGTAAAGTCCAAAATATATGATGAATATCATCTTTCGATGTACTTGCATTCACATGATACTTACTCATAAACAAAACAAAATTAACAAGGTGAAACCTATCTTGTTTGCATTATGGAAGCAATTTTTTATTTTTCAAGAACAAAAATTAAAAATTAAATTACAAATAAGAAAAAACTTGCAAAGTAAAAAATCTGCTTTATATTGTTTTCAAATTATTGGTATATGATCTCAAATTTGCTTTCAAAAATTAAGCCATCACCTACCATTGCTATGTCAAATCGTGCAAAAGAGCTGAAAAATCAGGGCATTTATGTTATTGATTTTAGTGTTGGAGAGCCGGATTTACCAACTCCAAAGCATATATGCGATGCTGTAAACGAGGCAATGGAAAAAGGCATGACAAGGTATACAATCGTCGATGGAACCATCGATCTTCGCAAGGCGATTTGCGGTAAGTTACTGCGTGAAAATGGCTTAAATTACGATATTTCCGAAATAAGCGTTGGAACAGGTGCAAAACAGGTAATTTTTAACGCCATGATGGCAAGTATAAATGCAGGTGACGAGGTGATAATTCCAACTCCATCTTGGGTTTCTTATGTTGATATAGTTGCAATGTTTGACGGCGTTCCAGTTTTAGTGCCAACAAAAATGGAGGATAATTTCTGCTTAAAAGCTGCTGATTTAGAGGCAAAAATCACACCAAAAACCAAGTGGTTAATGCTAAATTCGCCTTCAAATCCGACTGGAAGTGTCTATAGCCCTGAAAGTCTTGCGGAAATTGCTGATGTTTTGCGTAAAAATCCACATGTAAATATTATGACTGACGATATTTACGAACACATAATTTTTGATGACCTGAAATTTACAAATATTTTAAATATTGCGCCAGATTTAAGTGAAAAAGTGATGATAATTAATGGCGTTTCAAAATCCTATTGCATGACTGGTTTTAGAATTGGATATGGAGCGTGTAAAAACAAGAATTTAATAGGCGCAATGCGTACAATTCAATCTCAATCAACATCAAGCCCAAATGCAATGGCGCAATATGCGGCTCAAATTGCACTCAATTCAAGCGAAAGTATGGTTAAAATACTGGAAATGAGAAAAATAATGCAAGAAAGGCGTGATTTTGTATATGCAGAGCTTTCAAAAATCGACGGCATCAAAACCTTGATGGGGCAGGGCGCTTTTTATGCTTTTTCCGATATTTCTGCCTTAATTGGGAGGGTGACAAAAAATGGTGTAAAAATTAGCTCTGGTAATGATTTTTGCAATGAGTTACTTGCACAAAAATATGTAGCAACGGTAAGCGGCGAGGCATTTGGAACGCCAAATCACTTTAGACTATCGTTTTCAACAGACATGGAAACTATCAAAAGCGGGATTGAGAAAATTCGTGAATTTATAATGTCGCTTGGATAGTTTTGGCAAAAACTACTGAATACAAAGATATTGTTTTACTGTTAAATTGCTTCCCTGAAATAAAATGTTTATTATGAATTAACATAATTTAATTCTTGATTTTAATAATAATAAGATTATTTTTTAGTTACAATTTGTTTTTTGTATGGAAAATACTAATAACATTACCGATATAAAACAGGTTCCGCTTATAAATGGTAATCGTGGATTAAACCCATGTGGTCTTGCAAATTTGATACTTGCTATATGCAATGGAAATGATATAGATGATGTTACAAATATGCATCTTCAAAAATTGATATACTATGTAAACGGATATCATTTTATAAAAAATAAACAGTTTTTAATTAAACCAGATTTAATTTCTTTCTGGAAACATGGTCCTGTAAATCAGGCTGTTTATCATGCATTTAAAGATTATGGAAGTGATGCAATTGAAGAATTCATACAAGAAGAGGGTCAGAATGTTACAATTGCAACAGAATTAAAAGATGGCGTAAAAGAATCGATTGTTGCAGTTTTGGATGCGCTTGGTGATAAAAGTGCAATTAAGCTAAGAAATTTAAGCCACATGAAAGATGGAGCTTGGTATACCGTGACAGACAATGGAAATGATGTTAAAGATAAAGCACTGAGTGATTTAAAGGATTTATCAATTTTTGAGGCTGAAATGGAAGAGGTTTTTTGTGTATAACGGATGAAATATTTCAAATTCTGGAAAATTTTTAAAAAATCAGAAAATAAAAAAGTCAAAAAACAGTCTCACACCAAGCAAGAACAGTCTTTTGCGCTTAAAAAAGCAAAAGATGAGCATAAATGGAGATTTTGGATGATGCTTTGTGTTGGAATTTATAGCTGTGTATGTACATTCTTCATATTTGATCTTTTGTATAAAACTGGATATAAAGATGGTAATTTTAAATTAGATTCCACCGTCTTAATCGCATTACTTGGCACATTTTATGCATCAATTGTCGGGCTGACTTATATAATACTTCGTGGCCTTTTTGAGGCAGAAGAAAAACGCAATAAACTATAACCATATGTCCTTCGAATATAAAATAAATCGCAAAAAAACAAGGGAAATCTCGGTTGGAGATGTCAAAATTGGCGCGGGAAATCCTATAGTTGTTCAAACCATGACAAACACCTTAACAAGCGATGCAAAAGCAACTTTAGAACAAATTGAAAGATGCGTAAAGGCAGGGGCTGAAGTAATTCGTGTTTCTGTGCCGGATAAAGAATCAACCGATGCAATGCGGGAAATTTCGAAAAATTCACCAGTTCCAATAATAGCAGATGTTCATTTTCACTATAAACGCGGAATAGAAGCGGCGCAAAATGGGGCTAAATGCCTTCGCATAAACCCTGGAACTATTGGCTCAATTGATCGTGCAAAAGAGGTTGTAAAAGCTGCAAAAGATAATGGATGCAGTATAAGAATTGGCGTAAATGCCGGAAGTTTGGAGGAAAAACTGCTTGAAAAATATCAAGAACCATGCCCTGATGCCCTGCTTGAAAGCGCAATGGAGTCAGTTAAAATCCTTGAAGATTTGGACTTTTACCAGACGAAAATAAGCGTTAAAGCATCAGATGTTATGCTTGCAATTAAAAGCTATGAATTGCTTTCAGCTGCGTGTGACTACCCACTTCATCTTGGAATAACCGAGGCAGGAACAAGGAATATTGGCACAGTTCGATCGTCCATCGGCCTTGGTCATTTGCTTATGCAGGGAATTGGAGATACTATGCGTGTTTCACTTTCCATTAGTCCAGAAGAGGAAATAGCAGTTGCATACGACATTTTAAAGTCTTTAAAGCTGCGTAATCGTGGGGTAAATATAATTTCTTGCCCATCTTGCGCTCGTCAGCAATTTGATGTATGCAAAACAATTGCAAAAATCGAGGCCGCAACGGCGCATATCGTAAAACCAATTTCAATCTCCGTTCTTGGGTGCGTTGTAAATGGAATAGGCGAAGCAAAACATACAAATATCGGAATAACTGGCGCTGGCTCTGGGCAACATCTTGTTTATATAAACGGCAAACCAGATCATAAAATCCCAGCGGGAAGTGATGTTGCAGATCATGTAATAAAACTTGCGTTGGAAATGGATAATGAGTAAAAATTTTTACTAAAATCTTAAACTATTGTTATGTATTATTGATATGTTGTGTGAAAAAAATTATCAATTTTTAGTTGACATTTGCTAAATTTTGCGGTATAATAGCGAGATTTAATTTATTATATGTTACAACAAAAACAAAAAGATTCAAGTGTTTTTAAGGTTTTTATGCCTCTTGCAAGTAACAAGAATGAGGGTGAAAGATCTCATATCGAATATTATGATACATATCGCATTTCTTTTGATTTGGATTTTCCTGTTTCAAAGGAATATAAAGGCACAGAAGGGGTTATAAAAACAATTAATAACGGTATTAAAGAAAGTCATAAAGAAATAAAAGAATTAAAATTGACATTTTTAGGTGAATTATAATATTTGGAACGTAATAATGGTAAGCTTTCTTTGGAAAAATTCAATTCATCTGATATAGCTGAAATATGCAAGGCGATTTATAGTCAAAATTAATCAATTAAGTCAGTAACAGTTAAAGTTTTCGGGTGTGGAACTGCAAAAATGAAAAATAGTAATTTGATAATTTTAAACCAAGGTTTTGAGGAAAGTGTAAAACAAGGAGGAAGACCAGTTGATGTTTTTCTTGATGGAAAATATGTAACTGATAATCCAGAAAATTGCTTTGCTGAAGATGTATTTCTCAAGGTTAAAAACACTCCAGAGCTTAAAGATATTAGCATTGTTGTATCAGGCATACCGCGCATACTTTCGGTAACTAGGGCATCGCGACCTTTCACCGAAAGAGGGTTGGTGATACAGGTTACGCCAAGAAACAATGATAATGATAATTTACTAATAGTGGCGCAATGTAACATTAAGCACTATGGCAAAACATATCAAGACACATACAATAAAAATTCAAAGAACAATGGTGGCACGGTAGAGAAAGTTAAAATAACAAACGATCTGAATAAATGGCAGCAAAAAGAAAAAGACAAAAAACAGAAATTACAGTTCCAAGTTAAGTGATTTTGATTTGGTAAATATTTTTTTCTATAATTAGTAAAAAATAAAATTATTTTTTTCACATCTCTTGAAATTTGAAAAAAATTGAATATATAAATCTTGAACATTGTTTTATTTTATATGTCAGGACAAATTATAGGTATCGACCTTGGAACAACAAATTCGTGCGTTGCAGTTATGGAAGGCGGAACACCAAAGGTTATTATGAACTCTGAAGGTGCAAATACAACTCCTTCAATAGTAGGCTTTACAGACAAAGACATTTTAGTTGGAACGGTTGCAAAAAGACAAGCTGTGACTAATCCTAAAAAAACTGTAAATGGATCAAAAAGACTAATTGGTAGATCGTTTGAAGACTTAGAGGTTAAAAAACAACAAGAGCACTCAGCATTTGATATTATTAAATCAAAATCTGGTGATGCTTGGATAAGAATTGACAGCAAAGAATATTCACCAAGCCAAATGGGTGCTTATGTACTAACTAAAATGAAGGAAACTGCGGAGGCTTACCTTGGTGAAAAAGTTACAAAAGCTGTAATTACAGTGCCGGCTTACTTTAATGATGCACAAAGACAAGCAACAAAAGACGCAGGAACAATCGCAGGTCTTGAAGTTTTGCGTATTATCAATGAACCAACGGCTGCGGCTCTTGCTTACGGCCTTGATAAAAAGGGTGATAAAAAAATCGTAGTCTACGACTTAGGTGGCGGTACATTTGATGTCTCGGTTCTTGAAATTGGCGGTGGTGTATTTGAAGTAAAATCAACTAATGGTGATACATTCCTTGGTGGTGAAGACTTTGACTATCGCATTCAACAATATCTAATCGATGAATTTAAAAAAGATACAGGTGTTGATATTGCAAAAGACCCACTTGCTGTGCAAAGATTAAAAGAGGCGGCGGAAAAGGCGAAAATTGAGCTTTCAAGCGCTCTTGAAACTGACATTAACTTACCTTACATTACAGCAGACGCTACAGGTCCAAAGCACATGAATATAAAGCTTAGCCGCGCGAAACTTGAGCAATTAGTTGATGATTTGATTCAAAAAACTATAGAGCCATGCAAAAAAGCATTGAAGGATGCTGGGCTTTCTCCATCTGATATTCATGAAGTTGTCTTGGTTGGTGGTATGACAAGAATGCCAAAAGTTATCGAGCAAGTAAAGGAATTTTTTGGAAAAGACCCGCACAGAGGGGTAAATCCTGATGAAGTTGTTGCAATTGGTGCGGCAATTCAAGGTGGGGTTTTAAGAGGTGATGTAAAAGATGTTGTATTGCTTGACGTTACTCCACTTTCACTTGGTATTGAAACTATGGGTGGCGTTATGACTGTTTTAATTGAGAAAAACACAACAATTCCAACTAAAAAGTCGCAAGTTTTCTCAACGGCAGATGATAATCAACACTCAGTTGGCATTAGAGTCTTCCAAGGTGAGAGAAAAATGGCGGCAGATAACAAAAATCTTGGCGAATTTATGCTAGATGGAATTCCTCCTGCGCCACGCGGAATGCCGCAAATTGAGGTGTCTTTTGACATTGACGCAAATGGTATTTTACATGTTTCGGCAAAGGATAAATCGTCTGGAAAAGAGCAAAAAATTACCATTAAATCATCCGGCGGTCTTTCTGAAGATGAAATTAAAAAGATGGTAAAAGAAGCTGAGGAAAATGCTGAAAAAGACAAGACTAAAAAGGAGCTTGCCGAGGCAAAAAATCAAGCTGATGTTGCTATTCACCAAGCGGAAAAATCTTTAAACGAATATAAAGACAAGCTTCCGGAAAAAGAAAAAAGTGATATTGAAAATGCTATTAAAGACCTGAAAGATGTTCGTGAAAAAGACGATCTTGATGCAGTGAAATCTAAAACCGATGCACTACAAAATGCACTGATGAAAATTGGTGAAATTATGTATGGCAAGGGAAATAATGAGGCAGAAAGTGAATCATCTGAAAGCTCTTCATCTGGCAGCGAAGGTCCAAAAGATGTTGGTTGATTTTAAACTCAAAACAACATAAAGCCCCGTTTCGGCGGGGTTTTTTACTTCTATAATCCTGTATCTTCTGTAAATACCCATTAATAAAAGCAAATTTTTATCGTATTAAGATTTAAAATAAACGCCATTTAAAAAAATACTTGATTATTATATTGCTGAATATATAATGCCTTGGGTTGTATGTTCCTCTTGTGAAGTCAAGTAATAATTTTATCACCGTTGTAATTGGTAATGGGCAAGTTGGTAAGTCTCTTGAGCGTGTAATGCCGAGGAATCAGACTATGATTTTAAATAGAAGGAGTCTTGATTTTTCGGATGAAAGGTTATTCAAAATACAGCTTTACGAGGCACTAGATGGAAAAAAAGTATCGTGTATTATAAATGCTGCGGCATACACAGATGTTGCAAGAGCGGAAAAAGACAAGGCAATGGCTTTAAAAGTTAATTCAACATGCGTGAGAATGCTTGCTGAGTTTTGCAGAAAAGCAGATATACCGCTATTACACTATTCAACGGATTTCGTTTTTGATGGGAATAAAGATGGTTTGTATGATGAAAATGATGTGCCAAATCCAGTAAATTATTACGGCGAAAGTAAGCTACTTGGCGAAAAAGCTATCATTGAGACATTGGAAAAGTATATTATATTGCGTGTTTCTTGGGTATATTCCGTTTTTGATAAAAATAATTTTGTTGCAAAAGTAATTAAATGGGCAGAGGAAAATGGTAAGTTATCGGTTGTAAATGATCAATTTGGAGGTCCTTCAAATGCTTTTGATATTGCAAAATGCACATATGAAGTTTTGCATAGAATTCCAACTTGGAAAAGTAAAATGCATATTTCTAAAGATGATAAAACTCAGGTTGTAAATGATATTTTTGGCATATACCACCTTTGTCCAAATAGCTTTACATCAAGGTATGAATTTGCGCAAAAAGTTATAGAATATGCAGATTTACATGGTATTTCCGATAAATTGCATAATATTGAAATTACACCAATTGCTTCAGATCATAAAGATGTTCAAAGGCCTTTAAATTCAAGGCTTGATGCAACAAAGATAAAAAATAAACTTGGTATAGAAATGAAAGATTGGATATATTCTCTTGATTGTGCGTTTAAATGTCTTTCAGGTAATCCATGCAAGTAATACTAAAAATAACATTTATAATAATATTTATTTTTGCAAATTGCAATTCTTATGCAACAACGATAGAGCCACAGGCATACGGCGCAGAGAAAAGACTGAAATATTGGCGTTATTATCCAAATGCTGTATTTAAGTATACTGGCTTTTTAAATATTCCATCTTATATAGAATTTGAGGATGGTGAAACGGTGAGTAATGTTTCGACCGCCGTTGAAGATAAATGGTCATTTGAGACAAACGGTTCAAAATTATTTTTAAAACCGATATCCGAAGATGGAGACACTATAGCAATTATTTTAACAAATAAAAGGACATATTTTTTTGAATTCCATGTCAAAATTGCGAAAAATCCTTTTGATCCAAGGCTTGCTTTTGGCGTTGCGTTTCAATATCCAAAAGAGCAATCTAATGCTGATGGAAAAACCGAGGAAACAACTGTGATTAAATATGCAACAAAATCGGCTCCAGATTTAAGCAAACCGCAAAATTATAACTTTAACTATACCATAGCTGGATCTGACACAATAGCTCCAATTAAAATTTTTGACGATGGACAGTTTACATATCTTGAGTTTAAGGATAAAAATGCTACACTGCCAGCTGTATTTAAGGTAGATAGCAAAGGATATGAGGAAATAGCAAATTTTAGAATTATTGGAGATTATGTAATACTTGAGTCAATATCGCAAATATTAACATTACGACATGGCTCTGATATAGTGTGCGTATTTAATGAATCTATGAAAAAAAGTAATAACGATTTTGCAATGAAAAAGCCTGTCAATTCAAAGGATATAAAGTAAATCTATCAAATATTCAAAAAAATCGCTTCAAACACAATGATAAGAAAATTGGCTATTTATATGCTATTTGAAATCTTTGCTAATTTTACAAAGTTTTGGATAATGAAATATAAATAATACGGTAAAAGAAAATAGCCATACTATCCATTCAAGTGCATTACTTTTGACATTAAATCTTCTATCTTTAATTTGCTTTTTACCGATATTTTCATTGCATATATCAATTTCACTTTGGGTGTATTTTTTTTGATTTTTACACAAATCACTACTTTTCTTATAGTCAATGTATTCATTATCGGATATTATGAGGAATTTAGCAACATTTATTGTAAGTGCGGAAAATGTTATAGTAATTGCTATTACTGAAATTAATGAAACAATGCCAAGGTAAAATCTAAAAATGTCTTTCATATTAAGCGAAAAATTATATTATGACATAACCATTATCACTATTTTATTTGTCAAATATTTTATTAATTTTTTATTATTTTGAGCTAATTTTCTCACTTTTTGACTTTAAAATATTTTCGTATTAGGCAAAAACGTCAAACCAAGCTTTATTTTTTCATTACCAACCCCTATATCTCACTCTTGTACAAACAAGTTTGCAAAAATGTCATGATCAAAAAAATTGTTGCGTAATTTCATCGAAATTTAGGTCAATTAAGCTGATTTTATATGTATTTTATAAGTTTTTTGTTTCCAGATTAATTTTTTATTTAGAGCAAAAACCCAAATTTTTTTTCAAACATGAAAAACTTAAGCGCAAATGCATTTTTTAACAACCGGGTGGTGACAAATCGTGATTCGGATGGGGAATTTTTACAAGTTTTAACAATTGGCTTTAAGCAAGATAGTAAAAGCGGATATATCAATTGCGTGGTGGTTTATAAACTAGATAGACTATCAAGATCCCTATCAGATTTCTTCAAGATAATGGAGACTTTTGAGAAGCAAAACATTTCATTCGTCTCGGTAGCCCAAAGTTGCAATACAACAAACTCAATGGGTAAATTGAAATTGAATATATTACTATCCTTTGCTCAATTTGAACGTGAAGTTACGGGATAGCGAATCAGAGATAAATATACCCAAGTAAAAAGAAAGGCATGTGGATGGATGGAATTGTGCCACTTGGGTATAAAGAAAATTGATACCAAATGCAGAAGAAATGGAAACAGTAAATTACCTTTTTGAATCATATCTTAAAGTAAAATCAATTAATCTTCTCAAAGAGAAGTTAAACTCTGGGAATAAACACCAAACAATGGCAGGCTAAATCAGGAAAGATTTTTTGTTGGAGCACTTTAACAAATCAACAGCAAAAAGGTTTTATAAGGCACTTAATTAGCAAAGTAATTTACAAAGATGATGAATTGAAATTGGAAGTAAATAGAGATTCATTATTGAGCTTGAAGGAATATAAATCTGATAAGCTAAACAATAACCAAGAAGTATTTAGCCATCAAGTTTATACATCATCAGATTAAGAAACTAATAGTAAATTTAGATAGTCATCCATCATGGCGGACAGAGAGGGATTCGAACCCCCGGTGGGTTGCCCCACGCCGGTTTTCAAGACCGGAGCCTTAAACCGCTCGACCATCTGTCCAATGTGGATTGTGGATTAAAAAAAATAATAATCAAGTTTTTTTTCATAAGATTTATATGTATATTAAAATTTACTATTGACAAATAAAATAATTAATATAATATTTAGGGTATTTATTTTTTTATGCAACAAGGTATTAATATTAAAGAGGACTACATGTTTAATAAAACAAGGTTAGTTATTAATTTGTTAAAAGATTATGTATCAGATGATCTTAAAAAAAGTATGCCAGGTTTAAACGATGCATTAGAATTTTTTAATGAAACAGGTATAGAAGAAACAGATATAAAAGCTTTAAAAGCTTTTGTAGAAGATTATAATAAAAATGGTGATAAATTTAATGAAGAAGAAATGAGCGGCTTAATTAATCGATTGACTGAACTTAATCAAAAAGAAATGCCTGAGCTGTTAAATTTGCTAAAAGATGACACAAGAATACAGTCATCGCAAAATCTCAAACAGGGTATTGCTCGTGTAAATAAAGACAGATCTATTTCATCAATAGTTATTCACACAACATCACTTCCTGCTAAAGAAGCTATTGATGTATATCATCAATATGGGGTAAGTGCAAATTATGGCATTGATATTAATGGTAAAATACATTGCCTTGTTCCTGCAGATCTTCTTACATTTCACGCAGGAGTTAGTCATTTTAAAGATCTTAAAAATCTGAATCCATATTCAATTGGAATAGAAATATTTACACCTGAATATAATAAGATAAATCAGGGCCAATACGATTCATTGATTTTATTATTGCAATATTTGAAAACTCAATATCCAGATATTAAATTCGTAGCAACGCATGGTACAATTTCGCCATGTAGAAAAACCGATCCATGCTACAATCAAATGCCACCAGAGTTTCTTAAAAGTATTGAAGAAAGTGTTCCTGGTGTGCAATCTTGGCCGCAAAAATCACCGAATCATGAGAAAATTGTTGGCTATATTTTTGGTAATGGTGGCTACGAAGAGTGTGCGAAGGAGTTACATGATGTTGGGTATAGATATCTTGATACCTCTGCAAATTTACATAATTGCATGATGGATTACCTTTTTCATGCAGACAGAGAATTATTTCTTACTGTGCTTGGTACATCTGAACAGCAGTATGATAATTTTTGCAAACAGGAGAAAGAAAAATGGAAGACGGAAGATGGTGGGCTGAATTTTTATGATTATACAAGAATATCACATAGTGTGAAATTGGAAAATTTTATTGATAATAATATAAAAAAGATCAATAAACAAGAGCAAATTTATAATAAAATGCAAGGCAATCAATATAATGAAAGTAAGCAGTATTGTCAAATGCAGCATAGTCAAAATACACAAAATCAGTCTTGTGTTGAGAGTTTGAGAAAAAGAAAAAGTGAATGTAGTCTTCGTTACAGTGTGCAGTGATAATTTATACATTGTACATCAATTTTTCTTTTTAAGTAAACAAAAAAACCCTTGCAAAATATATTTTATATGTTACTAATCCCTGCATTCTGATTTTTTATGAATAGTAATACTGGGCCTTCCGTTAGTGTAAATGGTAATGATAATGAGGTTTTATCGGCGCTTGGCAAGCTGAGACACATAATGCAAAAAGAGGGTACTTTTGTGCGTTTGAAGATAAAAAAATATCATTTAAAATGTGCTGAGAGAAAAAAATATAAACAACTGCAGGCTTACAATAGAAGACAAAAAGCAAGATCTGGGAAAATTGGTCAAGTTGATAATAATTCAAGCATATCATATACGGTTTCACATCAAAAAATAGAGTTACAAAATCAGTAAATTCAGTGCTAAATGATAAAAATTAACAATCCATCTGTGCGGCAAAAAAGATTTTCATCTCTTGTTTTGCGTTGTGTATCCTCATTTATTACTGAAAATCCTATATGCCTATTGGGTTTTTTTGTTTTTTGCTCAAGGGTTGTTGCATCTTCAGACTTGAAAAAAGTTGACATATTTTTGTGGTCGGAATTTTTTACTAGCGAAATTATCGCACCGGTTCTAGACAAAAAACTTGAGGTTGACAAAACTATAATTCTGCATATAAAGAAAAAAATATCTTCAGACCTGCATCTCAAACACATCCCCGAAATCACAATTTACCTCGACTGCGAAAGGGTTTTTTGGGGGTGAGCCTCCAATTTTCCAAACTAAACCTGGCGTATTTTTCTTGAAATCTTTTCCAAACCCTAAACACATCCCCGAAATCACAATTTACCTCGACTGCGAAAGGGTTTTTTGGGGGTGAGC
>NZ_CP029077.1:112412-304130 GCF_007993655.1 Candidatus Deianiraea vastatrix
AAATCTTTTCCAAACCCTAAACACATCCCCGAAATCACAATTTACCTCGACTGCGAAAGGGTTTTTTGGGGGTGAGCTTTGGGAAATTTCGATTACTAAAAGAATTTTTGCCATTCAACTTAACAAAATTTACAGCATGATGTAAAAATAACCAGTTTTTATCGATGTTATAAGAAAATCTCCCTTCCCACAATCTCCTCAATTTTCACAGAACTCCCAACTTTTGCGACTTTTGCCCCTTAAATCAAATCGATATCTACCCTCATTCCACAAAAATCTCCCTTCCCACAATCTCCTCAATTTTCACAGAACTTCGTATTTTTTTGACATTTGCATTTGACACAAGATACTCTGATATCAATGGATATGAGTTATATTCGCTAGACATTGATGAGCAGTAGGCGGCCGCTGAGAGGGTTGCCACAAAATCACCGACTTCAATTGATGAAATTTGTCTATGTTTTGCAAAAAAATCTGAACTTTCGCATATTCTACCGCAAATATTATAAAATTCAGTTTCATTGTTTCTTTTTATCGGCAAAATATCGTGATGAGCGTTGTATAATGCAATACGAGGTAAATCATTCATTCCGCAATCTAAAATAACAAATTTTTCACCATCACTTTCCTTTATGCAAAGCACTTTACCAAGTAAAATGCCAGAATTTGCAACTAAAAATCTTCCAGGTTCGATAATTAATTTTACACCAGATTTTATATAATCTCCAAAAATTTCCAATATGGTATCTCTATATTTTATAAAATCAAATATGCCGTCATCCTCTTTATATTTTACGCCAAACCCGCCTCCAAGATCAATTTTTCTTATATTTATAGCAGAATTTTTGAGCCTATCCATTACATCACGCATAACTTTATATGCGGAGTGATAACTTTCGTTTGAGAAAATTTGCGAACCAATGTGAATGCTAAAGCCAATTAAATCTATGTTTTTCATAGATAGTATTTGTGATATTTTATGTTCAGTAATATCACTTGCGCTTATACCAAATTTACTATCTTGACCAGCTGTTGCAATAAATTTATGAGTATTTACCGCTGTATTTTGGCGTATTCTAATTGCAATTTTCTGAACCACTCCCAATTTTTTTCCTATATTGTTAATTTTTTCAATTTCAGAAAATGACTCAACATTTATTTGTCCAATGCTGTTTTTTAATGCAAATTCAATATCGTAATCGCTTTTTGCGGCGCCGGAAAATACTATTTTTGATGCAGGGATTTTTGCTTTTAGTGCGCGAAATATCTCTCCACCTGAGACGCAGTCTGCACCAAAATTCATCTGATGCATAATATTTAAGATGGAAATATTTGACAAAGCCTTGACTGCATAGCAAATTTCCGGTTCTAGTGGCTTGAGATTATTTTGAATTATTGAAGCAAAATCTTCGATTGCATTTTTATTATAAAGATAACATGGAGTGTCTGTTTTACTGCAAAATTCTTGTAAATTTAAGTCATTTGCGTGTAAAATATTATTTTTGTATTTAAAATAATTTGTATAAAAGTTTTCCATGTTATTCATTATTTTTTAAAATAAATATTCAAAATTTCAAGATAAATATCCGTCAAAATTTGCAAATCATCGCAAGAAACATGTTCGTCAATTTTATGCGCCATGGCGTTTTTCAGCCCAATTTCACAGGTATTTTTACAGTATTTTATAATATGGCGTCCGTCCGTTGTTCCGCCTTTGCAGTCAAGAGATGGCATGTTTCCAGTGATTTTGTCCGCAGCATCGCTTGCTATTTTGCTAATTTCATTACTGCCGTAAAAAAAGCTTTCGTTTGATATTTTATACTGCATGTCAAATTTGCCTTTTCCTGCGATCATTTCAAGGGTTTTATAGATAAATTCCGCTATTTTTTCGCCACTTTGTAAGTTGTTAAATCGCACATTAAACATGCAAGAAGCCTTATTTGGTACGACATTTGTTGATTTCATCTCATTTGAGCTTGAAACATCGACGAACTCTAAATTTGTAGGCTCAAAAGCATCATTTCCCTCGTCAAATCGATGATTTTTCATCGCAGACATAAAAAAAGCCAAGGTTGTAATTGGGTTTTCAGCTTTTTGCGGATATGCAACATGCCCAGCTGTTCCATGAAAATCAACCGAGAAATTAATGCTTCCACGACGCCCAATTCTAATGCTGTCGCCAATTTTCTCATCAGAAGTTGGCTCGCCAATTACGCATGCGTCGATTTTCTCTCCCATTTCATCGATGTGTTTTATCATTTTCTTTATTCCAAACTGTCCGCTATCTTCTTCATCTGCGGTAAGCAATATCGAAATTGTTTCGTTAAAATCAGGGTTTTGCTGTCTAAAACGACTAACGGCCGCAATAAAACATGCAATTGCCCCCTTCATGTCAACTGCGCCCCTGCCATAAATTATACCATCTTCCAAAAAGCCACCGTAAGGCTCAAAACGCCATTTATAGGCTTTTCCCTCATGAACGACATCAATATGTCCACAAAAACAGAAATTTCTCCCCGATTTTCCAAATTTTGCATATAAATTACCAGTTTTTTGCTCATTTTCGCCAAAATATTTCAAATCATGAGAAAAATCTGGCAATAAAGTTTCAATATACTCAAAAATACCGCAATCTTTAGGGCTGACGCTTGGAAATTGTATTAATTTTTGCAGTATTTTCTCTTGCATAAAATTATTTTAAAAAACCCAATACTTTTTGTTTTATTTTTGATATTCCGCCTATTTTTGCAATATTTAATTCAAGTTTATCAACAATATCAATGCAATGCAATCCTTTTGAAATATCAATAAATGCCTTTATAAAAATACCAGATAGAATAACTCTTTTTGTGTAGTAATTAAAATCAAGACTAGCATCTTTAGCATTTTTCATAACAAAATCAGCAAATTTATAGCTTATTTTGCCCAAGTAATGTGGATTTTTAATTAAATACATGCAAAATTTCTTTGCAAATATTTCATTTTGCATCATTTTTTCAACAACGCTACTTGATAAAATCTTAACTTTATTTGTAAAACTTTGAATTGTGTCTATTTTATCCATGTCAATATCACTAAAAATTGTATCGCAGTAAATATCAATTAACGAAATAATATCTTTTGGAAATATTGCAGTGAGCATGGAGATTTTGATATTATTTTGATATGCAATTTTTTGTAAAGTTTGTATGGAAAAATTTTCGTTATTTGAGACGCTGTCTATAAATTTTATAAGCAGTAATTCGTGCATAATTTTACATAAAATCACAAAGTTCAATTAATTTTGCATATACATCTTGGAAATTATCGCAAGAATATGCATCAACGCCGTAGGTTCCAATTCGTGAATCACCTTTCACTAAAACACGCTTGGCGTATATCATGGATTTTACAATTTCGCTGTCAATACCTTGATGATTTGGTATTGCAATTGACTCTTTTGTATTTGCGGAAAACTGTTTTCCATCTACGCTTATTTGCACTATAGAGCCTGTTTTAAAGGAAAATCCCATTGAAATATTTACATCTTGTCGCTTTTTATTAAAGTAAATTACCATTAAATAGGCATCTCTTGAATCTTTGTGATTTCCAACTTTTGCAAAAGGTTTTGAAAATGCGTAGCAAATTTTTCTTCCATCAACATTGCCAACTAATACCTTCCAGTTTTTCATTGTAGCTTTTAGTAATGGAATTTTAGCTGGTTCCAATATATTTCCATCTTCATCGGTAAAGTAATCTTTAATATCTTCGTCCAAACTTTTATCATTGTTTAGAATTTCATCTTTTTGTTTATTTTGCGCAGCATTATTTACTGCATTTGATATATTTGAATAAAGCAATAAAATAGATATAATCAGTAGTTTTCGCATATCAAAGCACTTTTTCCCATACATTATTAACCCTTTTAAAGAATTTGCAAGAAGAAAATTTCATATTTATTTTTTCCATATCAATTTCCTTGATGTAGTTTGCGCTTTCGTCAATTCCGCAGAAAATATATGCAACTTTTAGCACCTCTTTTGTGTATTCGTAACTGCAAATTTCATGGATTTGCTCTGCAATTTTGTCATTTTGCTTTGCAAAGCAGATTGATGAAAAACCGTCTTTAGTTTCAAATTTATCGGTTAAGTAAAAATGTTGTAAATTTATGTCAAATTTATCCAAAATAGTGCCATGGGGAATGAATTTTTCGCTGCTTATTGTCCAAATTCGCCTGTCGCATTCTTGCATTAATTCGACGCTGTCGCAAACGATTATGCCGTAAATATTTTGAGACTCCATTGCAAGCACAAGGTTTGCAACAACATCCTTAATTTCTTCATTTGCAATGTGATAAATCATTAATTCCATATTCGATTACGTTAGATCTTTGAGTACAAAATCCGGCTTTGCATCGTGCTTTTTTGACAGCCTTTCAAACTCATTTTTATCCAAAATATCGCCATTTAAAAGACTTCCATGAATTCCCGTTAAAACCAGTGCTGACTTGATATTTACACCGTTTGCGCCTTTTATATCAGTCTCAAAAGAGTCCCCAATTGCGATGATTTTTTCCTTGTTTATGTTGCCCAAGTAGTTGAAAATTTCATTATATATGTCAGCAAATGGCTTGCCAAAATATGAGACAGAGCCGCCGATTTCTTCGTAAAGTTTTGCAATATGACCAGCGCATAAGAAATCTAAATGGCCGTTTTTATCTTTTACAATCACGCCTTTTAGCTCGCCTTCTTTGGTAAATTGCGCATTTTTTGCCTTTTGCTTTACTATTATGTCAGGATTCACACATATCATTTTTAGATTTTTCCCTTTTGCAAGCTGAAGTTTTGCAGATATTTCGTCGTTTTCTTCACGCGTTTCAAACATTCCAAAAGAGACCAAAAAATCGGCTTCATTTAAATCAGAAACCCTTTGCAGTCCTTTGATATTTGCAATTAAATCAATGTCTAATTTATTGCCAAATCCGAAGTATTTACCGCCAAATTCGCCATTTTTACACTTGTTTAAGAAAAGCTCACCTGGTGTAAAGATTTTTTCATATAAATCCGTTGTAATTCCAACATTTTCAAGCCTTTGTGCTGTTTGAATTGCTGTTCGTGGGGCATTTGATATAAATATTGCTCTTTTCCCCTGTTTTTTAATCTCTAAAAGCATTTCTTTTGCGCCGTCATAAAGCAAAGCGCCATCGTGAATAAGTCCGAATATATCTAGCAAAAATATATCAAAATCGTCTATAATTGTCTGAATTTTTGCAAACATCTTGATTATTAATTTTTTATACTTTAAAATGCTGTTTAATAAAAAGCAAGTAATTATGAAAAAAATTATTATCTTAGGTTCAACTGGTTCAATTGGGCAAAATACACTAGATATTGTGCGTAAAAATCCAGAAATGTTCGAGGTTTTGGCGCTTTGCTGTAAATCTAATGTCATCGAATTTGTGAGGCAAATACTTGAATTTCGTCCAAAATTTGTCGTCATGGAGGATGAAATTTTACTTGCGTCCGTTAAAACAAAAACTATACATTTGGGCTGTAAATTTATCGGTGGAAAGGGCTGTTTTAAAGATTTGGCTGCGCAAATTGACAAATTTGACTGCCTTGTCTCTGCAATTTCGGGATTTGCCGGCATGGAGCCGACTTTTACCCTTTTGCCAAAAGCAAAAACCCTTGCAATTGCGAATAAAGAAAGCATTATTTGTGCTGGAAAGTTTTTAAAAAATGAGGCGCAAAAACATAATGTAAAAATAATTCCAATAGACTCTGAGCATAACTCACTTTACCGCATTAAATCTGGAGTTTTAAACAATTCGGATATAGAAAAATACACAATTACTGCATCGGGCGGCATGGTTTTGGGAAAAAGTTTAGAGGAAATAAAAGCGTTAAAAGCTAAAGATATTGCCAATCCAAACTGGAAAATGGGGCAAAAAATTACGATTGATTCAAACACTATGGCAAATAAAGCGCTTGAATTAATGGAAGCATGCGTACTTTTTGACATAAATTACAAGCAAGTTGACGCAATAATCCAGAGGCAGTCGATTATTCACGCAATGCTTTACTTAAAAGATGGCTCTGTGACTGCGTTTTTATCAAATCCAGACATGCAAATTCATATTGGTCATGCAATTTCAGATGGCGTTTTAAACATTAAAAATAGCGCGAAAAAACTTGACTTAATTGCCATTAAAAACCTAGATTTTGCCGAGATTTCTCATGAAAAATACAAAATGTTCTACCTTGGAAGATTTGCCTTGAAAGTAGGTCACGAAGCTCAAATTATTTTTAATGCAAGTAACGAGGTTGCAGTGCGGAAATTTATCGATGATCAAATAGGTTTTTGCGATATTGAAAAAATTGTTAGCAAATGCCTTGAGGCAGATTTTAGTGTAAAAATAAGCTCAATTGATGATGTAAAAAACCTCGATGAAATGGCAAGAAAATACGCAAATTCTGTAGCTTTATAATATTATATGATAGCAAAATTAATCGGAAAAGTTCATGAAGTTTGCGAAGATAGGGTTCTGCTTGATGTCTCTGGCGTAATTTACGAAATAATTTGCCCAAGATCCACCCTTACAAATATAACATGTGGAGTGCAAATATGCCTTGAAATAGTCCATATTTTTCGTGAAGATGGGCAGTTTTTATACGGTTTTAGCACAAAAGACGAAAAATTCTGGTTCCTTGAGCTTACAAAAATCAGCGGACTTGGTCCAAAATTTGCAATTAGCGTGCTTTCAACTCTAACGGTTGACGAAATTTACAGCGGAATTTTATCTCAAGACGAAAAACTGTTTGCAAAAGCAAATGGAGTTGGCGCGAAACTTGCAACTAGAATAGTGACTGAAATGCAGTCTGTTCTGAAAAAAATCGGCACCCAGAGTGTAAATAATGTAAAATCTGTATCAAGTGTGCAGGCAAAAAATAGCAAAAATAACAGCCTGCTTGAAGCAACCGATGCACTGGTCGCACTTGGCTTTCAAAAATCCCAAGTGTATCAGATTATATCGAAGAAATTTGCGGAAGATGGCGAAATTTCCACAGAGGATTTAATCAAGTTTTATCTGAGTTCCGTAGCCATGAAATAGTAAATTTTGTAGCTCTATAGTTGCTTGAGTGTGCACAGAGTATTTGCCAAGAATGTAAGTCAGTTTTTCTTAAGTAATGTGTTGCCGAGATGATAAAATATCCTGATTTCAAAGAGTAAATTTGATATAATGAATGCGTTAGATTTAATAAAGTTTATTACAAATAACTATAATAAATTGACTTTATAAATTGTCAATATTGAGTAATTATTTTTTATTTAAAAAAAAACTTGCAAATTAAAAAAATGCTATATTAATTTTCTTAAGCTTTGGGGTGTCGCCAAGCGGTAAGGCACTGGTTTTTGATACCAGCATTCATAGGTTCGAATCCTTTCACCCCAACCACTTCTTTTTATTGTCAGCTTTTTTGTCTTTTTTGATTAATTTTTTAGTTATGAACGCTAGTATAGTATCTATTGCAAAAGCAAAAGTTTACTTAGTTTGTCTTTCTATTATAGAAAAAACAGATTATTCAATGGGTTTTGATGAATTATTTTCTAATATCGAGAAAATTGTTCTAGTAAATGATAGAAATATTCTAGAATTTTTTTCCTCAAGAGATAGAGCTAGTTTTGTAAGCATAGTACTGAGGAATTGTAAATCAAGTCAAGATTTGCAAAATGTTGATATAGCTAGAAAAATTAGATCAGATGCACTGTTAAATATATGTGATAAACACATTTTAAATGATGCGAAGAAAAATATTGTTGCAAATATTGATAAAATAAAAAATAAAATCATAGAAAACATAAATATTATTGGCTTGCATAATGGAATTTCTGAGAAAGAAAAGAGGATTTTCCTTGAGATTGTTTTTGATGATATATGTTATTGCCTTGCATCTAAATTTCAAAATTTTATTAAAGAAAATAACGATGTCAATAATGCAAAATGTAAGATTCTTTTTGATAATTTTACATTACATATATCTTCCAATACAGAAAAAGCATTCCAGAAAGTTTTTAATTTTGATATAAAAAATTTCAATGATAATGCACTCAATATTGCAAATTCTATTTTTAATGAGACTGTTTTGAGTATTGAAAGAATTAATAGCGAGCTATCTGCAGTCTCGAAAAATAGCATTAGACAAAGAGAAAATCTGCTAAACATAAGGGAAAATGAAATTGAAAAAAAAGAAAGCGAGGTTGATGAAATGTTTAAGAAGAATCTTGAATTTAGTATTGAGTTGCAAAAGCGTGCATCTGAAATTGATGCCAAAATGGACAAGATGGAGCTTGATAAATTAGAAATTAAAGAGTATATTAAAAAGATTAATGAAATTGCAAAGAAAGTTATTAATTTAACAGATAATTTTATATAAAATTATCAAGTATTATTTAATATACAGGTTAATTATACTTGTTTGCAGATAGTTGATATAGCTCGGGTTATATCTTTTTCTCTATAAATTTTGTCGCAATTTTTATACACTCATCATTTATTGTATGTGGCATATCCTTGATAATGTGAAGATCTGCAGCCCATCCAGCTTCAATGAGTGCTTTGTGTGCTATTTTTGAGTATGTAAATGGTAAAACGTCGTCTTTATCACCATGTATCATGCAAATATCTTGATTTATTATACTATTTTTTAATACATCGTCTTTCCTTGCCAAAGTACCAGAAAAATATACTATTCCAGAAAGTTTTTTTCCTATTTTAATCCCAGTATGCAAGGAAAGCATTGCCCCTTGTGAAAATCCAGATAGAAATAAATCCCCATATGAAAGATTGTATTTTTGCAGCATTTCATTGATATATTCAATGAGAATTATATAAGCCTTATCAAGCCCTTGGTATACAAAATCTTCATCTCTTGACATGAGCGAAAACCATTGTCTTGCATTGCCGGATGGGTCATATTCAAAGGAAAATGGTGCATCAAGTGATAAAAATAAAACCTTATCCTTGATAATTTGGCTTTTATTTACCATATCCATTGCAACATAAGACATGTCGTCTTTATTTGAGCCATATCCATGCATTATAATAACGATTTTCTCAGGGTTCTTGCTGCCTATTTCACTGTGTATCATTTTTAATATCAGATAGACAATTTATAAATTCCTTATTGTAAGATGACTTTGTTCCTTGTAGCAATTCTGTTATATGTGTTATATATTCTGGTTCATTTGATAATAAGTAATTAATACATTTTGGATCTTTGTAAAATAGAAATCTTTTTGAGCTATAAAGGCCGTAGATCTTTTTAATACATTCTTTATCATCTTTAACAGCTTTTTTGACGATTTCTTCACTTTCTGCAAGTCTGCCGTAATTTCTGGAATCTTCGGATATATATTGATTAATTGCATTTGCTACTGACTGTGTTAAAATTTTACAGTTTATTGTGCTTTCGCACGCCTTGCCATTGCATGATTTTTTATATGATTTTGAAATCGTTAAAATAAAATTTGTTAAGAATGAAGATGAATGATAATTTGCCAAAGCTGTATTTTGCTGTCTATTATTTTTTAAAATAAAACAATCCGGATTGCGTACGGCAGTAAATGGCATAGGCATATCTTTTTGCGGTACTAAAAATTCTGAATTTGCAATTGGAATTTTCTTAACAACACCGTATTCAAAGATGCACTCATAAACTTTGGTTTTAACAGATGAAACAGATGCAAATGCGAAATTATTGTGTGTAAAAACTATTACAATAAAAACAACAAATTTCAGCAAAAGCATCTGTAAAAACATTTTTATATATTAAATTTAATGAAACTATTATTCACCGTGAACCACGGTGCAACCTTGTGAATAAATCGGTAACCATACAAATCTTGTATCAAAATTTTCTTTATCAATAAAGGCAATTTTTGTAATTTTACCATTACTTTTAGCAGTTTCTATCGAAGAATCGCCCCAAGAAGTTAAGCCAAGAACACCAGTTGTACAAGAGCGACCAATTTTTGATACTTTTACTGTATTATCGAAATTTGTGTGATATGATTTATCTTTTATATTGTTATATATCAATCCAGTACTCATGCCAGTAGATGTTTGCGCACAGCCAGCAATTGTAACTAAAGAAATAGCCAAAGCAATTTTTTTCATAAATAAATATTAAATCTTAGAATAACTATCTCAATAAATTTTTTAAAGTCAAGTATTTATTCTTTTTTGCATTATGTCTATTTAAATAGAATGCCAATGTAGTAAAAAAACTTCTTGACAATAAGTTAATTTCATATTTTATCTCACATATTTTCATATTTGAAAAATGTCTGGAAAGTTAAAGCAAATTAGAGACAGAGTTAAAAGTCTAAAGTCTACAAATAAAATTACAAAAGCAATGGAAATGATTGCCTCTGTAAGCCTTAAATCTGAAAGAAAAAAACTAATTGCAACCAATGAATATTTTAAGGAAATATCAACTATTGCAAAGTCTTTCAATACACAAGATAGTGAGCTTTCAAATATAAAAGATGTAAATGTTTTCAAAGGCCACGATGCTTCAAATAATGTTTTATTGATCGTTATATCACCAAACAAGGGTCTTTGCGGCAATGTCAATAATGCACTTGAAAAGGAGGTCAAAAAATATATTTCCAATTGCAAGAAGAAAATTACTTTATTTACAATTGGTAAAAAAATTGATGAATTTGCAAGAAAGCACCTGCAAGAATATGAAATAATATCATCAAAATCTAATGATTACGAAAATCTTGTAGAAATTATATCAAGTAGAGAATTTGCAAATATCGATTTTCTATATACACATTTTACATCTATTATGGAAAATAAACCTACTGTACTTAAGGCATTTCCAGTTACAATAGATGAAAATTCCAGTATTGATAAATTCAAGATCGAGCAAGATTTAAATTTAATGATAGATTCTATCTCATCACTGCTAATTAAAGGCTGTCTTCAGTATTGTAAAATCAACAGTACAACAAGCGAAATGGCATCTCGCATGATTGCAATGGACGGAGCAACTAAAAATAGTAAAAAAATTATAGATAAATTGACGTTGCAGTGCAATAAAATACGTCAAGCAAAAATAACAAATGAGTTAATTGATGTTGTATCAGGTGCGCAGGTCATATCAGGTTAAAATTTCAGCATGTATAGTTGTTTATAACTCAGATTTTAACGAGTTATGCGTCTGTATTGATAGCTTTTTTGAAAACGGCGGAGAATATATCGTTCTAGTTGATTCAAAGTCATCGAGTAATATAGTGATGAAATTAAAAAATAAATTTTACAATGAAAATAGAGTTTCAGTCTTAGAGCTTAGTGAAAATCGTGGTTTTGGCTATGGACATAATCGTGGTTTTGAATATTTGCAGCAAAATAACAAAATTGGTAAGTTTCATGCAATAATTAATCCAGATATAAAAATGCTAGATGGATGCCTTGCAAATCTTTTAGATTATGTCGCAAAAAATGATGAATGTGCTATATGCGTTCCAAAAATATTTAATCCAGACTTAACAACTCAGATGTTAAACAAGAATAATCCCAATGTTTTTGATATGTTAATTAGGAGATTTTTGCCTAAATTTCTACAAAATATGTCATATTTTCAAAATAGATATAATAAATATATAAGATTAGATATTGGATATGATAATATATGCGAAGTTCCATTTGCATCGGGGTGTTTTTACTTTATGAGAAGTGAGACTTTTGAAAAACTTAATGGATTTGATGAAGATTATTTTTTATATATGGAAGATGCAGATTTATGCAAAAGGGCTTGGAATATAGGGAAAATTGTTTTTGTGCCAAGTGCAAAAGTTATACATATTTGGAAGAGAGAGAGTCATAAAAGTCTTAAAATGACATGGATTATGATAAAATCTATGCTTGTTTATTTCAGGAAACACGGCTTTATGATGTAAAATATGGCAGATGGTAAAGCGAAAAAAAAGCAAGATGATCAAAAGAAAAAGCAAGATGGAATGATAAAAAAAATTTTTCTTGCAATAGCTAAGCATCTAGGAGGATTTTTGCTACTAACGGTTATTGTATTTACAGCCTTGATGATTTTTGCCATGAGTGATGGTAAAAATATGGGTAAATGCTATAATGCTGCTGAATTTGGTGCTGTAAAGGAATTTACACTTGATGTATCTGAAATTAAAGGCTCTGGTGCCACTGCTTCAGTTTATCAACTTGATCAATCTGGCCAGAATCCAGATTGGATTGACTCAGGCCTTGAAACAACAGGAGACATGATAGTTTTATATTCAAATGGATTGTGGTTTCCTTGGGGGAAAAATGCAACATCAAAAAGGCCAAATATAGTAAAAGCAGTCGATGGCACATACGCAGTTGTAACGGAATATGCAGTTTGTAATATGTCAGATGACTTAAATACAAATCCATATTACTGCAATTACGGCTATGATCAAGAAACTGGAAAATGTAGATATTTGGAATACTCAAGTTTTGCACTTGACACTCTGCATAGATATTACTTAACATCATGTGAAAATACAGTTCCGCTAAATTATCAAAATTCATATATTGGAGATTATCATTTTTCCCAGCAAATGAGCGAAATATATTCAACATGCTTAAATTATGATGGCATTAGAACGCAACTTGCACAACCAATTGACAGATATACTACATGTGCACTTGCAAATGGATATGGGGTATACATGAAACTTGGACTCAATGCCCCAATTGCATATCATGTTGCGAATAAAACTGTTCCTGTGCTTGAGCCAAATCCTAAATCACAAACAGGCTATTCTGTTGTTACAAATAGCGACGGAATACGAATGACAATGGCTATGCCATTTACTATTCCAACAACAGTGTATAATTTAGAAGCGGCAAAAACAAGGAGTGTTGATTATCAAGTTTCTGCTGCATCGGGATGGCTTGCGGCAACTGATGGATCAAAAGAAGATTTACAAGAACATCCAATGTCTTATTATGGAGATTGCAAAAATGCAAGTCTTGCACCAACTGACTCTAGTAACGCGCATGCAAATATGTGTGAATTTGCATTTCCACAGGCAGGTCTTAGAATATATTTTACCGTTGCAGACCTTGATTATACAGACAATGAAGGCAAGGTGACATTAAGGTTTGCAAGAGGTGCAAGATATGCAGGATCAAGTAGCGAAGGCATGTTAAATTCAGTTTGGAATATGGTAACTGTATATGCACTTGGTTTAAAAACAAAAACTATTGATATTAAAGACTCAAATGGCAATATTATTAAATCTGAAGTCAGAACGGTGTTTTCTGATGATGGACTTGTAGTGAATATGAGAAATGCGATTTTAAGATCTCCAGTATTTCAGGCAACAATTCTTATGTTTGGATTATGGAGCTTCATGGCATTGGCATTTGATTTTCTAACTGGTAAATATGCACTATCCGTACAAATGATAGTCAGTAAAGCTATGTCAGTTGGCTTTGTATTCTGGTTTTCCAATCCTA
The DNA here is from genome assembly GCF_007993655.1 of Candidatus Deianiraea vastatrix. Taxonomy (GTDB): domain Bacteria; phylum Pseudomonadota; class Alphaproteobacteria; order Rickettsiales; family Deianiraeaceae; genus Deianiraea; species Deianiraea vastatrix. The sequence continues at coordinate 125,920 of NZ_CP029077.1, forward strand.
ATAACAGTGAAATATTTGACTATTTTTTAATACCTCTTTTCTTAACTGGAACACAAGAGTTATCGGCTGAAATTATAAGTGGATTAATGCAGGTAACGGGCTTCTCTGCCGGAAATATTGATGCAAAAACACCATTTGTATCGCTTGATAGCGCTGTTAGAGATTTATTTGGACCATCAATGCTTGCAAAAAGTCTTGGCTTTTTCTCAGAAGGAGGCTTGTATATTTTAATATCAGTTTTAATATTTTGGTCTATTTTATCGACTGCTATATATCTTGTTAGAATATCCATGATATTTATATTTTCAACAATTGGAATTTCTGTATATTTTGCATTATTCCCCTTTGCAGTAATCTTCTTAATGTACAGTGAAAAATTTCAAAAACGATTTGAAGACCATCTATCAAATATGATAACAATGTCGCTTACAAGTGTAATGGGTATTTTGATTTTTACCATTGTTCTAAACATAGTAATGTCTGCAATACACGATGTTTTATCGTATGAAGCATGCTTTAAACCATGGTTTAGTATTGTAGTTTTCACTTTTTACAAATGGGAAATAGTTGGCAATATAGATTCTGGTGTTATATTTAAACAAGTTATTGCAATGATTACTACAGTTTTTCTTGGAACTCAGACTTTTGATTTTATTCAAAAATTTACAGCAAGTATTTTTGGTGGAAGTAGCGCATTAAAAGATGGGTCAAAAATATTCGGCAATATGTGGGATTTTGCTGCAAAACCAATTAGCAAAATGACAGGTGTTGATGTTAGCTCAAAAGCACTTGATAATCCAGGTGGTATGCTTGGTAGTATGATAGCTAGATCGTCTTCTATAGTGGGAAAAGCACCAAAATATGTTGCTCGTAAGGGTTATGAATATGCCGGCAAAAAGCTTGAACAACTTGGCAATGCAGCTTTGCGAAAAATGAAAGAGTTATTTGGAGATAAAAATAAATCTGGTGGTGGCGGTGGAGCTGGAGGTGGCGGAGGTGGTGACATGTTAATAAAACGCAACAAACCAGAAATGGCAATGAATTTTGATCTTGATGGTGGGCAGCAACAAGGTGATAAAGATGCTCCAGTGCTTAGTTTCGATGGTGAAAATCAAGAAGATAAACCAGAAATGGCAATAAATTTTGATGGCGATCAAAATAAAGAAGATGAACAACCACCTGTGCAACTTAACTTTGATGGTGAAGCAATGGGTGATGCTGCTGATCATAGTGGCAATTTAGAAGGTAATGGCGAGAAAGATGAAAAAGAGGTTAGCAATCTCGATAAAGCATTGGATTTAAAGAAAAGAATTAGAAATCTTGAGGGAAAAATTGACAAGGAAAAAGGCGATGGAAATGATGAAGTTAATGAGATTGATAGGAAGAATTTAACTGAATTAAACACACAGCTTGAAAAACAGGTTCAAGAATTAACCGATAAAGAAAGATTGCAATTAAAAGAGCATGAATTAAAAGAAGAAAATAGAGAGCTGAAAAAAGAAAATGAAAAACTAAAAGATGAAAATGAGAAGTTGGCAATAGAAAATGAAGCATTAAAGAAAACGAAGGAAAGTATAGAAAAAGATGAGAAGATGTCAGAAGAGGAGAAAAAGGCTGCACAAGAGATGATAGACAAGAAAATAGCTGAAAATGAGAAAAAGATAGAAGAAAATAAGCAAAAAATAGCTGACAATGAAGAAAGAATTCTCGCTATTAATGCTGAATTAAAAGTCATTCAAAATGAAATCCAAATGATTCAAGAAAGAGAAGATTTGCAAAATAGATATGATCCAATTATAGATTTCAAATTTGATGATATACCAAAAGATGAAAATTCAAGTGGATTGATATTAAAATTTGATGACAAAGATGAGAGTAGGGAAAAAGATGATAATGAGAAAGAAAAAAATAATGATTTCAAAGAAGTTGCTGATGATGTCGTCATTAATACAATTCAGGAGAAAGATTACGCTGTAGACGAAGAGAAGGACAAAGATGATGTTCAGCCACTTCCTACAGAGCTGCAAGTTCAAGAAGTTGGCGATGCTTCAAAAGCTTTATCTACAGAGCTTGAAGTTGCAAGTGTTGGTGGAACTGAAAATTTAGTCATGGGAGGCGGTGGAGACAAAGATGATAAAAAACAGGAAGTTGTAGAGCAAATTACAAAACTTGAAAATAAATCAAAGATGCATACTAAAAAGCTGCAAAAAATTGATCAAAAATATAAACAATGGGAAAAATCAATTGGTGGAAATGTTGAGAAATTCAATGAAACATTAAAAACAATCTCTGAAATGACAGATGTTAATACTCAAATAGCTGCAATTAATGACTTTAATAACAAATGCGGTAAAAAGATTATTGATTTGCTTTCCCAAGATGCAACTGGTGTTAAAGTGGCTCTTGATACTCAATTTACATTTAATGCTATGATGCAGCAAAATATTGAGCTTCAAGCACAAAAACAAGAGATGCAAATTAAGAAATGTGATAATGAGCTTAAAAAATTAAAAAAACAATTATAGAATAAATATTATGATTATAAAAGCATCAATATTTTTAATTGCTATATATATTACTAGATTTACGCCAAAATTTGGGGTATATATAATTTATAAACTTGGAAGCTTTTATATTAAATTTGGTCAATTTCTTTCAATGCGTGGAGATTTAATTGGTAGCAAAAGAGCGTGTAGTTTATCACTTTTGCAATACAGTGTTCAAAGTAACCAAGATTACATTGACATTGTGAAAAATTTACCAAATGCACTATTGCAAGATTTAGAAAAAATAGATGAAAAACCAGTCAACTCCGCATCTATTGCTCTTGTTTATAAGGCAAAATTAAAAAATGGCAATTATATTGCTATAAAAGTGGTAAAAAAGAGTGCAAAAATTGAAATTAGTAGAGATTGTAAAAAAATGACCTTTTTACTCAATTTCCTTGCAAAAATCAAAGCATTTAAAAGATTTAATTTTTACCAGATTGCATCGGATATATCAGCTGCTTTGCATTGCGAGCTTGATATGGAAAATGAATTATGCAATATCAATCATTTTAGGTATAAAAATGCCGATAGATACAATATTTCTTCGCCATATGTTTATGCAAAATACAGCAATAAAGATGTTCTTGTTATGTCTTGGATTGATGGCATGACTATACTTGATATTATAAATGATGTCAATTTTTCAAGTGCTTTAAAAATTAAAATTGCTAAAGACATTATTAATGCACATCTAGACCAAGTTTATATTGATAATTATTTTCATGGCGATTTACACGCAAGCAATGTTATGGTTTTAAATGATAATAAGCTTTGTTTTATTGATTTTGGATGCTATTATAAAATTTCTCGTAGTGATGCGGACGCTTTATTTGAAATTATTAGATCGTTTTTAAAAAAAGATTATATTACACTTGCAAAAATACATAGCAATATTGCCTGGATTACTCCAAGTGTTGATATTTATCAATTTGCCGATGAATGTAGAAAAATAGGGGATATATATTTTAATAATGCCTCAATTTCTATAGGTGAAGTATTTACATCCCTGCTGTTTGTATCGAAAAAATTTGGAATGGAATTGCAGCCACAATTAATTTTACTGCAAAAAACAATGGCCATGATAGAAGGCATGGTGCTTGATCTTGCCCCTGATTATAACATTCTATTACTTGCAAGCGAGAAAATTGATGAAATATATCTTAAAATATTTTCCGAAAAATTAATTACAAAAATATCATCATATATTAAATATTTACGCAACAAAGTTATGGAATATTTTTAAAGAAAAATAAATTTTCTCTTGAAAAGTAATTTTTTCTAAGTACTGTAAAATAGAGTTTTTTTTTGCGATGTTTGTATTTCTAAAATTTCTAGTTCTTTCTTTACTTTTAGTTTCATGCGGTGGAAGGAATTTCTTATTTAATTTAAAGAAAGACAAGTCACAAAATAACCAAATTGGCAGAGTGAAGGATACAGATGGCAAAGATCTTGTAAGTGTAGAAAAAGAAAAGCAAGTTGCAACGGATGAATTAAATCAATCTGCAAACCAAAGTGAACTTGAAAATATGTATGACAAAATGCTAGATGGGCAAAAAATGAAAGGTAAAAACATTTATAAAATAGCATTTTTGGCACCGCTATCTGGGCCAAATAAAACAATCGGTCAGTCTACGCTTGACGGTATAAAAATGGCTATGCTTGATAGTGGGTCAAATAATATTAATCTTTTTCCATTTGACACAGCAGCCCTTGATATGAAAGTCATTGCAGAAAAAATTAAAAGTGAGAATGTTGATGTTGTTTTAGGCCCTATATTTTCACAAGATGTTGAAGATTTAGTAAATAGTTTTATTAAAATCTCTGCACCAATTATAACATTTTCAAATAATGCAGCTTTAACAAAATACAATAGTATCGAGATATTTGGCGTTTCCCCGATAGATAAAATTAAAGTTGCGATAGACTATGCAAGGCAAAATGGCAGACAAAATTTTGCAGCATTAATCAAAAGTGATGCAGGATCTATAGGTATTCAAAAAGCAATAACATCTGAAGTAAAATCTACAAAATCTGCACTTTTATCAATTGGCTTTTACGATGATAGCCAAACACGCATTTCGTCTTCAATAAATACAATTTTAAAAAGCAGATCTGTAACCTTCAATATCGCAAAAGATGGCACTCCTTATTTAATGAATATAAAAGATTTGCAAAAAATGGAAAAAAGTGGGCAAAAGCCACAAAATCAGGAAATTCGCAATCTAGATGTAATTATTACCGATGCAGGTGGTCAGTTTCTTGACACATTGCTAAGTGAGATGGACTCCGCTGGTATGTTAAAAAAAGATATTATGATAATTTCAATATCGGATAGTGTTGAAGTTGGAGTTTTAAATCATGATGTTAAATTTATTACATACGACAAAGAAAGATTTAATGTTTTTGAGAAATTTTATAAAGAGACATATAGCACAAAGCCAACAACGTTTTCAGCCCTTGGTTATGACGCAACTGGAGTTTTGCTAACATTATTTGCAAATAATAACTTTTCCTATGACGCATTACATGATAAAGCCGGCTTTATTGGTGTCAGTGGGGAATTTAGATTTGGAAAAAATCATATTGTAGAAAGAAAATACTGCATATATGGTATATCAAATAACGCCATATCTAAGATAAGATAATTTGCGGATAATATTAATTGATTAGATTCTTTCCGAATTTGACAACTATTCAGTATTACTTTGCTTTTTATCTTGATGTTATAATATAGGTTTTAATTTTCACCACCAAGTTTTTTTGGAGTTCCCATAACATGTGCACCGCTGTCAACATGAATATTTTCACCAGTTATTCCAGTTGAAAGATCTGAAATCAAGAATACCCCAGTTCCACCAACATCTTCTTGCGAAACATTTCTGCAAAGTGGCGTATTTTGCTCGTTATAATTTAGCATTGATCTAAAATCACCAATTCCAGATGCAGCTAAAGTCTTTATTGGTCCTGCAGAAATTGCATTTACTCTTATATTTTGTGCGCCCAAATCTGCTGCTAAATATTTAACACTGCATTCAAGAGCAGCCTTTGCAACACCCATAATATTGTAATTTGGTATTACCTTTTCCGCACCATAATATGTCATAGTCAGCATACTTCCTCCGTTTTTCATAAGTTTTGAGCCAGCTTTTGCAACCGCTATAAAGGAATAGCACGAAATATCCATAGACATTGCGAAATTTTTACGGCTTGTATTCGTTATTCCGCCACGAAGCTCATCTTTATCTGAAAATGCAATACCGTGAACAATAAAATCTAAATTTTCCCATTTTTGCTCAAGTTTTGCAAACAAAGCATCGATTGATTCATCATTTTGTACATCACATTCATAAACCTCATCTTTTGCCCCAACTGACTCGGCAAGCGGAACTACACGTTTTTGCAAGACCTCGCCTTGATACGAAAATGCAAGCTGCGCACCATGTTTATGTGCAAGCTGTGCTATACCCCATGCAATAGATTTGTCATTTGCAACACCCATTATAAGACCTTTTTTACCTTGTAATAACATATTTTTTTATCAAATTGTATACCATCGTGTCTTTAGAAAAATTATTTGCAAGTGTTATTTTAATCACGCAAAATATTGACTGAAATGAGGCTATATTAATAAGCCCTATTTTTCATACTCATCTGCCTTTATTGTGATTATTGTTATGCTTTGGTGTTTGTTGCCGCCACATATCTTTGATATTGCAAGTTTCTTCAATTTGCGCTTTGTTTCCATCTTTTTGATATTTATTAACTTTGTAATACTCCAATTCTTCTTTTGTTGGCTGTTGAATTTCCAATTTTGCTTGCTTTTCTTGTGCTTGTTGAATTTGTTTAAGTATTTCTATGGTCTTTTTCATATCTGCCAATATTAGATCTACGCTCTACATATACTCGACACAGTCTGGGTTATTGCGCATTGATTTTTCATCAAAACCTTCTAATAATGCATAACCCATCATATTAGCATGCTTTTCAATATGCATAGTATTTTCAGACCTACTACCATCATTATACATAGCTATTTTTTCGAAATAGATATCCTTCTTTTTTTTAAATGAATTTACACATTGTTATATAGACTCAAGACTTGGCATATTGAAGTATCCTTCTTCATAATTTTGCAAAGCATGCGTCAGTTCGTGCAAGACGGTTTCTAGAAGACTGGCAATACCAGTTAATTCATTTTTATTAACGATAATTTCTTTACTCTCAAGATGAAAGAATCCGCCTGTATCCTCTTTAGTGTAATCATCACATTCTTGTTTATTACATAATCTTATTTCTTTTGTAAATTCGATAGCATGTTGTACGGTATCTGGAAACTTTGAACAAAGAAGGGCATTCAAACCGTTTATATCATAGTGCTTAGGATTCAAGCTCCTTAGTGACTGTGTTTTAGAGTCTAATGAATTAAAACATTTCTGGATCTTGGCTAATTCATCTTTAGGAATTTCAATATCATCATTATCTCCACCGCTTAATCCTTTATAAGCTGCATATGACGCGGCAGCTCCAACAACTCCAAGAAATGCTAAATATCTATTAAATCTACTCCTTTTGTTATTCACGGGAGCATTGCTTTGCCCAGCTACCGCCTTATTATCGCTTTGATTTTGCTTGTTTCTTTTGTTCATATAAAAAATAAAATACAACTATAAGTTAATTATTTAAAAATTAATGTCAAGAAAAAGATATTTGAGAAATAAAAATTTATTGTAACGCCTTTTCCACTTTTAGGCTCACTCTTCAAAAAATAATTTTAGAAAAGTTTCATTGACGATGCGTGGATTTTGTAAATTTTCTATGCATTTTAGTGTATTACTATCTATTTCCATTTGATGAAATAAATTCTTTGCCTCGATATTTTCAACCATTAAAAGCGATAAATAGACTTTTCTCAAAGCTGATGGTACTTTATTTAAAATATCTATATTTTTGGTCTCGATAATATTTTTAACAAATTTGATTGATGTATTCTCTGCAATTTTATTCGATAAATATTCTAAAATCTCAGCTGATAAAAATATTTCAGGCTCCAATATCTTTAAATAATCGCAAATTGCATCAATCACTTGGGTAAAAAGAGTTTTGTCATTTGCCCAGCCATTAATTTTATACCCCAAAATACCCAAAAAATGCCCAGCTTCTTCTATGTTTTTTCGTGATAATGAATGTTGATTTAGAAAGCATTTTTTTATAAATTCATGCTTTTTATATTCCAATTTATTCGGCAATAAAGTCAAATTACCAATTTTTGCATTTTTTAAAGACATTATTGACAATATTGATGGGTCATTTTTCCTATCTGTCGCTATTGTACTATGGCATAAGATATTTTCAATTTTCGGATATTCTTTTTTTAAATTTTCTACTATTTTTTCATATGCCGCAATTTGTTTATCAGATATTATATGGTGATTTGGCGTTAAAAATTCTATGCCAATTGAAATCGGATTTAGGCTATTTATTGTTTCAATTCCATAGCCATGTATTCCTATATTATTTAGCTTTCCAAAAAAACTATTACCTGCATGAAATGCGCACAGTTCAATTGGCACAAGCAGAAAAATTTTACCATCTACATCTATTATAAAATGTGCACTTACGCCATATTCATGATATACAAGTACTGCTTTTTCTACACTTTCCAGGCTCGTGGTATGTATAACTATCGTTGATATTTGCAAATCTAAAATCTGATGCGTTTTTTCTTCCGTGATATTATACTTTACATCGCGCTGCTTAAAGACTTTAACTTTTGGATTTACATGACTTATGCCGTAATTTATTTTTTCAATATTTGCACTATTTAACATCAAATAATCAAGACAGATGGCATTTATATCGGATATTGTAGAGTATGTTTTTTTGAAAGTATCCAGTATATGAATATTATTATTCATATTTCTATTTACCTCGTTGAGCTGCTTTTTGTATAACTGGTTTTACCGAAGTGTTTTGATTTGATTTTATATTTGGCATTGTTTTAATTTTTGTAGTTTTGCGATCTTGTCCGCTTTGATTGCTTTGTGCTTTAGTAATATCTGCGGCATTATCTTTAGATTTTTGACGATTTTCTTTTTCTTGCTTCATTTTTTGAAAAGGTGAAACAGATAAAACACTAATTTTTTGAGTCATAAAAATACCTTATTTCGATATAAATATATTTAAATATTAATAAAAATCAAGTATTATTTTTAATATCAGTTAATTTTTACACAATAAAGGTCATGATACACATTTTCTTTGGATCTTCTTCCCTGGAATCTTTATATTTTCTACTTAAAATAGTAGCTGATGTATCAGTGCATCCATTGCCATTTGTATCATTTTCACTTACAACTCTGCCAGAGCTTGGCTTGCCATCATCTATTTTTATATCTATATCCTCTGCGTAATTTGGAGATAAAGCTCCGCTTCCAAAAAATAAACTATTCGTATTTGCAACATCTATATCACATGATGCCATAGTTCCTGAATAAGATGAAAGATTTGATAAAATCAGCCTTATTTTTCCATCAAAATTATTATAGATAGATGAATCGTAAATAATGCTATTTTTTGGGCTAAGAAGCTCTGTTATGCCAGAAAAATCTCGCCCAATCATCCATCCTATTTCACGGCTATAGCTTGACCCTGGTATCATTGAATTTCTTAGTGTAAATAAATTCTCAGATGCACTTGACGGACATCCGCCACTTGTTTGTATTGTTTTTGTTAAATCAATTTGACTCGTTATAAATTCAAGTTTTGCCATTTGTTGAAATGCAATAATGGATTTCATGCCAGATATATGACCGGTGGCAGGCTTGCATTTTGTTAAACCTGGGCAATTATCTTTTACATTATTCAGATTATATAAGATTGTAGAGCTAGACAAGCTTGCTTGCATACCGGTTGAGTTTAAATCACCAGGATAATAACCTCGTAATTGATAAAATCCGATAATTCCAGAGGAAAAATGTTTCATTTCCGATATTATCCTCGCTACATTTGCAGCTTTCAGTAGTCTCTGACCAGCAAGAAGACTTATGTATGTCATGGATACAACAACAGAGATAACAATAATTAATTCTACCATTGTAAATCCACGCTTTTTAGATCTTTTCATTTATAAAATTAAGCGTAAAATATTTAATCCAAGATATTGTAAATAGTAAAGATGATGTTATTGCGACAATGCATATTATTGAAATCAGAAGAATTAATATCTTTTTTGATCTAATGTAATCATTCGCAATTGTAGTTATGCCAATAAAACCATGAAAAATTCCAGAATTTACAAAGATTAAAAAGAAAGTGGAAAATATAGCTGATTTAATTGCACTATTTAAGTCGAATTTAAGAATATAAAATATACAAGCAATAGAAGATATTAAGAGAAATAGTCCACTGATTCGTTGATTTATCCAATGAGATAGATAAGACATACAACCTAATTACGACTTTTTGATTCTATATTCTTTACAATTTTTACTGTTACACCTATCCCATTTGGTATATTGATATCTTTAATGTGTTGCATCGTATTTTCGCCATCTGTTGTAATATAAATTGCTCTTGTATGAGTGTTTAAATATAAAACTTCTCTGGACTTCTTATCAATATGAGGAGATCTATTTAATACATATCTTTTGTGCTTTGTTGGAAGTGGAATTGGACCATTTACAATACCCCCAGATTGAAACACAACTGATAAAATTTCTCCAACACATTTATCCAAAAGATCGCTATCAAATGCAGAAACTTTTACTTTCATTACTATCATACTTCTATAAATTAATTACTTTCTTTGCTCTTTTTATTTTTTTGTGGATTAAAAAACTCACTTACCACAGCTTTCAGCTCTGAAGTTTTGTGCGCAAGTCTTGCAACTCTATCTGTTGGTCTTGCTCCAATTTTAAACCAATATAAAAATCTTTCTGAGTCTAGGCTTAATCTTTTTCCGGTGTCTGGTAGTGTTGGATGATAATATCCTATATTTTCTATGAATTTACCATCTCTAGGTGAGGTTGAGTTTGCAACTACAATTCTGTAACAAGGCTGGCTTTTTTTACCACCTCTTGATAATCTAATTTTTAATGACATATAAAATATAAAATACTACAACCTTCTTGAATAATACGAAATAATCAAGTTGCTATCAATTCCTTTGAATGGGAACGGAATTTCTTTAAAACCAGGCTCTCTTGCAAGAGAAACTGAATATTTATCTTTATCTACAACTATATAGTCAGGTGATTGGGTAATTGGGTTAGTGATTGATGAATTCAAGTTTTCATTTGATCTATAAGGTTCAACAATTTCAACAACATCGCCGACTTTTACATTGTAGCCACGAAGATTAATTCTTTTACCATTAACCTTCACTTTGCCGTGTAAAACCATTTGACCGGCGGCAAAGATACTTTTTGCAAAATTGGCTCTATACAATAGAGTTGCAAGGCGTGATTCAAGAAGCAAAGCAATATTATCTATTGTATTACCTTTCATTTTTTTCGCTCTTTTCATTAGATTAAACATAGTCTTTTCCATAAGTCCGTAGTGATAGCGAACATACTGCTTTTCTAAGAGCTGTTTACCAAAAACAGATCTCTTTGTCATCCCAGATGGACCATGCTGACCTTTGCGATAATTTTTTTTACCCATGTCGCCATGCCATACTTCTCTACCAACTTTTCTTGAATAAGAGCCGTTACTTTTCATTCTTAATTTACAAAAGACACTTTAAACTTAACCTCAGTAAAAACATAAAAAAATATTTGTCAAGATTTTACTTGCAAAAAAAAATAATATTTTTCTAAATACCAAAAAAAGATACAAAAATGTTTATTACAATTGAGGGAATTGACGGATGTGGCAAGACATCGCAAAGCATTCTCGTAAATGACTTACTGAAAAAAAATGGCAAAAAAACTTTTCTTACATCAGAGCCAAGATGCTCCGGTTTTATTCCATGGGCTGAAAATGTTCTTGATATAATTATTAATCAAGATATAGATGTTAAAACGCAATTGATACTGCTAAATGCTATTAGATATGAGCACTTGCAAAAGATAATACTTCCAAAAATAAAAGATGGAAATATAGTTATATGTGATAGATTTATTCACTCAACTATAGCTTATCAACACTATGGCTTTGGAGGTGATTTAGACCTTATACTCGATTTGCACAATAAATTGCATAATAATATTATGCCAGATGTTGTATATTTTTTAGACCTAGATGTACAGGAAGCAAAAAAAAGGATTTCAAGCCGCGGAGATGAGTCTCGTTTTGATAAAATGTCTAATGAAATTTTTAATAAAATGAGAAATGGATTTTTAACAATGAAAAATGATTCATTTGTAATAATAGATGCATCAAAAAGTAAAGATGAAATTGCAAACATAATATTTAATGACATTTTACAAAGATTAAAATAAAAAATGCTTCCATAAAATAAAACCTTTTACTTGAACATAGCAAATTTTGATTTATATGTTCAAAAATATCACTTTCCCATTAAATATAGCAAAAAATTCATCTGGAGGACCTCAATTTGCAACAAAAATTAACCAAACTATCTCTGGAGTTGAATACAGAACCAGTATTTTACAATATCCAAAAATAAAATACAATATATCAACCGGCATTAACTCAAAAGAAGATATTGATGCAATATCTGCATTTTTTAGGCTTTGCATGGGGCAAAAATATTCATTTCGTTTTCGCGATTTCGTTGATTTCTCTGCGCAAAATCAGAAAATTGCAATTGGAGATGGAATTTTAGACTCATTCCAAATTATTAAAAGCTATATTATAGATGACGAATATATTGAAAGGAAAATTACAAAACCATTAAGCGTTATTATATATATAGATAATAAAGTATGTGATAAATCTCTATATGATGTTGATTTTACAACTGGTATTATTAAATTTAAAGTCAAACCTGCGTCTGGGCAAGTAATTACAGCAGATTTTGTATTTGATATTGAAATGCGTTTTGATACAGATTTCCTAAATATCATGCTTTACACCAATACATCATATCAATTAAAAGATGTTAATTTAATAGAGGTTTTATAAAATTATGATACAAAATAATGAAATTCTTGATGCTATAAAAAATATGAAATCAATATACTTTATTGCCGAAATTATAAGTGATGATGGAAATTATATATTTACAAATCAAAGTGAAAAAATTATAATTAACAACAAAGAATGCGGTAGTGGTTTGCATGATTTTACAATAAATTTTAAAAATATTGGTCAAAAAAATATCAATACAATAACGATTTTTGCCCCATCAGAAGAAATTATATCTATTATATCCGCAAGGCCAAACAAGGTTCAAATTTCCGTATGTTTTGAAAACAATAATGAGGTTTTATTTTCTGGATTTATTATAAAGGTAAATACAATATCTGCAAATCAAATTGATATATTTTTTACAGACATATCTTCAAATATTGATAACGCAATTGGAGATTTTTTTTCTCCAGTGTGCACATCTGATTTTGGTGATGAAAGATGTAAAAAAGATCTATCTGAAAACACATTTATTGCAAGTGTTATTGATGTAATAAATGTAAATAAAATTGTAACTAATATTGAAAAACAAGATGATTTTTTTCTTGGTGGATATTTACAGATTGCAAACAATCAGAAACAATTTAAAACAAGAATTATTAGCCATAAAACAAATACAATTTCTGTATTATCGGCATATAATTTTAATATAGGCGATACAATTAATTTAATTCAGCCATGCGAAAAAACAGTTAGTGCATGTAAAAAATTTAATAATATAATTAATTTTAGAGGCTATCCTTTTATTAAAAATAATTAACACATTAGGCACTTTGATCTTCTATTACTGAAGTTTGACAAAGTGATAATAAATTTTGATAAGCGCTATTGTGTGGGTTTTTATCATCTGTTTCGAGTGCTTTTTGGCAAAAAAATATCGCTTCATATGTAAAACCTTCATTGTGATATTCTCTGGCTATGTCAAAATATTTATTAGCAAGATCGACATGATATACAAAATGTGCATCTGAGGTTAACTTTATCAAAGATTCATAAATTGACACAAAATCTGCATAATTTTTAGCATTAAATGCAATATCGGCATGTTGATATAATATATTTATTTCTATTTTCTTTAAATCTTTATATTGTGTATTTTCGTTAGTGTGATGGTAAAAAGTGAAATTTTCGACATTATTAATTTTTGGATATGGGTCATATTTTATAAAATTTGATACATATTTATTATCGTAATTTACATTTCGCAGTTTAAAAGACTCACGAAAATCGGCATATGAGGCATCTTTATTCCCAAATAAATACTCCATAAACCCTCTGCAGTAATGACTATCGGCATTTTCCTTGTAAATATTAATTGATTTTGTAAAAAATTTATATGCATTTTCCAGCATATTTAGTTTTAAATATCCGCACCCAAGATTATAGTATTCATATGATGCTTGATAGTGAAATTCGCAGTGTGGCTTTGCAAACTCTAGGACATCGTTTTTTAAATCTTTAATTTTCTGACTAATTTTAATCATAAAATGAAATAACTTTTCAGTTATTAAAAAAATTACAATAATAGTCAAGGTTATTTTTTAATATTTTACGCAGATTGTAATGCTTATTTTGTTATATTTTCCAAAAACTTGATTAATGTATCAATGTTTTTATACGATAGACAAATATCTTCGTTTGATTTATTTTGTTGGTTTTGAGAAAATGAAATTTTTATATCAAATTTTTGCATAATTTCTTGTTGCAGAGATTTCAACTTTAATAAATCTTCTTGACTATGATTGATTTTAGCCTTTTCATTATTATTGCTTTCGTTATCAAGTTTTTTGATAAAAGACTCAAGTTGTCTTACTGTTAGCGCTTTTTGATGGCACAGCTTTAGTAATTTAAAGACATCGTCTCTTCCGGCAATAACTTTAATAATCCCGTATGATATATTGTTTTTCTCGATAAAATCTTTAATTTCGCCATCAAGATTTGATATTCTAAGCATATTTGCAACATGGCTTCTATGTTTTCCAAGTTGTTTTGCAATTTCATTTTGAGTCAGTGAAAATTCATTTTGAAGCCGCAAGAACGACTCAGCTTCTTCTATTAAACTTAAATTGCTTCTTTGTATATTTTCTATAATACTTGCAACAAATGCCTTATCTTCGCTTAAGTTTTTTACAATAGCTGGAATCTTTTGCATGTTAAGTAACTTTGCAGCTCGCAAACGCCTTTCGCCAGCGATAACTTCATATTCATTATCATTAATTTTTCTAACAAGTATTGGCTGTAATATGCCATTTTCTCGAATTGATTCCGCAAGATTCATTATTTCCTCAGTGTCAAAAGTCTTTCTTGGCTGCTTTGCATTAACTTGAATATATGATACATCAATTTCAATATTTCCTGTTGGCGTTTGTCCAATTTTTTGCATTCCAAATAAACTGTCAAGACCCATGCCAAGTTTTTGATTTGTTGTATTCATAGCTTTTATATCACAATGCCATTTCTTTGAACAAATTCTTTGGCTAAATTGATATACGCAATTGAACCAGGGCAAGCAATATCGTACATCATTACTGGAAGACCGTATGATGGAGCCTCTGAAATCCTTATATTTCTTGGAATTACGGTTTTATATACCGCTTCTCCAAATACCTTTCTTACTTCAATTTCCACCTCTTCGGTCAAATTATTTCGTTTATCGTACATCGTAAGTAATACGCCTTCAATTTCAAGATCTTGGTTGCCATCTATATTTTGTATTACAGTTTCGTACGTTTTAATTAAATGACTCAAGCCTTCGAGAGCAAAAAACTCGCATTGCACTGGTATTAAAATTGAATTTGATGCATATAAAGCATTAATTGTAAGCATTCCAAGAGATGGCGGGCAGTCTATTAGTATAATGTCATAGTCGTTGTGAATATTTTTCAATATTTCTTTGAGTAAATTTCTTTGTCCAGATAGTTCAACTTCGGCTGCTGCAAGCTCTACAGCAGATGGAATTATATCAAGATTTGATATTCCGCTATGGTGTATAGCATCTTTGATTTCAACATTTTTTGAAAATACATTATATATAGTTGAAGATCTTTTGTTTTGCGGTATTCCAACGCCAGTTGATGCATTTCCTTGTGGATCTAGATCGATAATTAAAGTTTTTTGCCCTATTGCGGCAAGCGATGTCGCTAAATTAACAACGGTTGTGGTTTTTCCAACCCCACCCTTTTGATTTATTACCGAAACAATCTTTTTTGGCATTTTTAAACATCAAAACTTTCCTCTAATCAATATCCAGTTTAAAGTTTTTAAAAATCAAGATTTTTTTTATATTTCTAATCTAGTTTTATTTAATATGGTTAAAAAAATGCTTGCTTTTTGTATTTGTATTAATTATAGAAATTAAAATTGTTTTAACAAGTAAGTAAATTTATGCGATTTATTGTATCATTACTGCTACTTTGCTCATGTGTTGCACCAGCTGGTGGTTATTATGGAAGTGCTGGTGGAATGATGTCAACTGGCGGTTGTATTGCAAATCCTTATATGTTCAATCTTGACCCTCAAGCATGGCAAACATGGGAAAGGGCAAATTATTATGTCAGTTGCACCAGATATTCAGTTGGATATTAAAAGTTTAGTGCGTAATTCCAGTACTTTGTTGTTTGGGAGGAAAGTTATCGTCCGCAGTCTTGTATTTTTTTGATGGATCAATTTTAATATTTCCGCTTTCCAATATCTGTTTAAGTTTCTTATCTAATCCATCATTACTGAGTGGCTCTATTTTCTTTTTGATACTTTCATTATTTTGTTTTTCCGGCATACTTTGAGTTTCTGGATTTTTTGCAACTTTTTTATCACTGTTTGTACCCAATTCATCATTAATGTCGTCTAAGTTGTTTTGCCGTTTATTTAACTGTGTTTCAGTTCTCGGTCTTATCTCAGTAGTTTTCGTTAAATCTGGTTCAAGATTTGATTTATTGTTTGGATTTTGTTTTATACCAATGTTAAAATCGTCACTATGTTTTGCTACTGGATTACTTTTTCGAGCAAAATTATCTTTTGTAGTTGTGGCTTTTTCTTTGGATATAATCTTTTCAGCACTCTTCACTGGTTGCTCTATGTCTTTTACATCTTGACCACGAAACTTCTTTTCATTTAGTGTATTCATTGTTTTGTCTAATTTGTTCAAATATTCTTGTTTTAATACCTCGCCTTTTTTAAGAAGTTCCTCCGGTGACATCTTTACATTTTGATTTTCAATGCCATTTTTTCTAGGTGCAACAGATGTCATTGGTGTATTGCTGACAAGTGCCTTAGTATTTTCAGTTGGAACTATACCTGTATATGTTTGACCATTAACTTTTATTTTCATTGCTGTATGACCATCCGGAACTTTAGATCCTTCTTGTAAGAATTTCATATTATTAATCATTTGCTCAAGATTATCAGCTTTTGGTTTGCCTTTTGCTTTAACGTCTTGGTTTTTAAGGCCAAGTGTTGCTTGATTCATTTTTGCAAGCATTGCCTCTTGCAGCTTTTTAGTTTGATCTGGGGGAAGAAAATCTTTTTCTAAATCTACTTTTTTTGTTGGCTCTGGTTCATATTCATTTCTATCTGACACATTTGCAAACGCCTTTCTTGCTTCAAGGGCTGATTTATTTTCCTTTTTTTTTGGACTGAAAAAATCTTTTATACCTTGATATTTCTCCTTGGCCCAATTTTTTATACCATCAAATATACTAGGCTCTGGAATTCCATTTTTCCTTCTCAACTCTTTTGCTTTCTCTTCTGCCTTTCTTTTTGCTTCAATTTCTTGAAGATGCTTTCGTCTTTGTTCATGAAAAAGCTGTATCTGATCCCAAACCGTCATTCGTTTTGGCTGTTCTAGCTGTTCTGGCTGCGGTTCTTGATTTTGATACTTATCTATGCCGCCACCAAATTTGCCGAAAGCTTCCGCTGCCTCGTTTACCTTATTTTTTTGTTCATCTTTGCCTTGCTGGATACCATCGTCAAAAGTGATTTCAATATTTTGCGCTTCAAGAGATTCACCTTTTCCATCTAATTTATCTTGCGGTGGAGTGGGTTGATTTTCATTTTGCTGTTCTGGATTGATTTCTTGATCTTTGTTTTCATCGTCAAAAAGAATTAATGGCGGATCTTGTTGTTGCTGAAGCTCTTGTTGACGATTATCAATCTGTTGTTGAAATTGCTGTGTTATATTATTATTTTGCAAGTCTGGAGATTGATTAATGGCATCTTGTAACGATTGCAGATCTTGTGCATTCATAGTTTGCAATACATTCGTCATAGACTGAGCAATGCCATTTTTTGCCTTGGCTATTTCCTGCTCTATTTTCATTGCATCTGCATTATTTTGCTTTACATAGTCTTGTAAATTTGGAATAGTTGACTGCAATTTATTTAGCTCTGTAATTGCTGTTTTTCTATCTTGTGCAATTGTATTGAGATTTTTATCAATGTCGGATAATTGCTGCAGTATGTTGGGGATATTCTGATTATCAATACCTTGCTTTGCAATTTCTTGAGTTGCTGTTAATTGTGCATTATATTGCTGCATTACACCTTCCATTTTACCTGTAAGGCTTGTTTTAAGTTTATTTGCTTGAACTACTCCAAAATCTTGTTTCTCTCGAACATCAATTGACTTGTTTTGATTATTATCTTGTGGATTTTGTCCAAGTTCATTTAATTTCTCTCTATCATCTTGAGCTTTTTTCTTTGCCTCTTCAAGTTCGATTTTTAGTTGATTTAATTTATCTATTTCATCAATTCCGCTTTGTCGTAGTTTGTTAAAATCCTCAGCTGATATACCATCTTGCTCCATTTGGTTTTCTATAACTTGCAGCTGAGCCTCAATGGCTTGTCCATCTTGTAATTTTTTATCTATAACAGATTCATTTTGTTGTAAAGACGATTCCAAATTTGATATTTGGTTTTGTCTTTGTTCTTCTTTTTGTTTTTGCTCTGCTACTTGGCGTTCATTTTCCAGCCTTGCCTGTTCCTCTTTTTCTTGTTTTTCCTGCAATAATTTATTAAAAGATGCCTCTTTTTCTTTAAGAATACTGTCTAATTCGCTTGTTTTCGGCTGTTGATTGTTAGTATTGCTTTTCTTTGGTATTTGATTTGATTTAGGCTCATTTGGTATTTCATTATTTTGCTGATCGGGTGGAGCAACTTGCTCTCCATTTTTTACCTTTAAATCTGATATTTTGGCATTTAATAAATCTTTTTTCTTTTGTATCTCTTCTTGTTTTTGAGTAAATTCTTGTTCTTTTGTTAAATATACATTTTTATTATCAGCACCCTTTTGTTTTAATTCTTCAATGTCTTTCTTAAATTTATCAAATTCTTCTTGCGTTGAAACTTCTCTATTTTTTAAGCCTGTTCTCTCTTGTATAAATGTATTTTTATTATCTGTATATGTCTTGGTGTTATTATTATGCTCTAATTTATTTGCAGCTTCTTCTTGATTTAATTTTTGCAATTCATCTTCTAGTTTGCTAATGTCGCCTTTATTTACCTGCTTTTCTTTTGTTACATTTGAAATCTCCTGTGCACTTTGTTCTAAACCTTGCCTTTGCTTATCAAGCTCTACTTTTTTTTGATTTAACTCAGATGCTCTACTCTCGCAATCCTTAATAAAAGTTTGTTGTTTCTGTGTATTTAGTTTACTTGTCTGATTTTCGATCTGAAGTTTTCCAATATTGTTCTGCAATTTCATTTCCTCTAATGATATACTATTGGTACCAGCAGCGTTACGATATCTATCATCATTTGTTAAATCACCAGCCTTTGATAATACACCAAGATTGTTTTGTTTTTCGTTATTAGCATCCTTAATTGCCTTTATTGCCTTTTGCATTTCATCTATCGAGGCTACATTGTCTGATATACGCTGATTTGTATCTTGTGTAAATTTCTTTGACTCTGCAACTAAATCGTTAATCTTTGCTAAATCTTGCTCAATACTTGCTTTATTTTGATCAATTTCATTTAATGAAGCTTGAATTGCTTGTGACTGCTTTTTTAATTCATCTTCACTCATCTGTGTACTTGGCTTAATGCCAGATGGATCTTGCACTTCATAGTTCCGAGTTGGTGGCAATGATTGGCGCGGTGGGCTTAAAGGTTTTTGTTGTGTAAATCCATCATTTTTGTTTTTTGCATTTTCTTCGCTTTGTTTTATTCTATCAAGTATTTGATTTGCACGATTAACTGTTTTGTTAGCGCCATCTATAGCCTTCTGTATTGCAACTAGCTCAGGCGATGGATCTCTGATTTTTTGTATTTCTTGTTCTAGTGCGTTATTTTGTTGTATTGCATGATTTTTTTTAGCCTGATGAAAAATTGCCTGTGTCATTTTTAATCCCGCCTCTTTTTCAGGCGGTGTAGAAAATTGATCTTGTGTAAATAAAAGATTACTGTTGTCAATTTTTATAATACCGCTATCTGTAAATGAAATTTTTTCAGGCGAAGATATCCCTTGCTCTAATTGCTTCATGAATTTATCCTTACCTCCGATAAAAGATTTTGGAATTACCTGCAATATATTCTTGTTTGTTGAATATTGCGATACTTGTTTCACCGTTGCGTCATTTGGTCTATCGCTAATAAATTTGTCAGTTGCATCAATAGTGCTTTTATTCTTTTGCATTTTTTTCTCAATTTCATTAACTATATTTTGCTCATCTTCGGTAAGCATTTTTTTAGGATATTCTTTTTCCATCTGTATCATTCGTGCCAAAGTTGCTGTTTCAAGCTCCTTTTGTACGTTTTGAAGATTATTACTCTGAGTGGAATTGCTTGGTGATTGATTTACAAAATTATTTTGCTTTGGTTGTTTTTGTTTCTGTGCGCCTGTATTATTAATATCTAATCTTTGAACCTGATTTATATCTATTGAATTTGATGAGTTTTGAGATTGGGAACTTTGAGGTCTTGAGGCTTGAGGTTGTTTAGGATTGTTGTTCTGTGTATTTAGATTATAACCTTGAGCTTGTAGCTTTTGATTAAGCTCTCTTGCAGTTTTAATTTGTTGTGGTTCTTGTGCTTCAGTGCCATTTATAAAATTATTAAACTGTGTTCTAGCACTATTTTGATCCTGCTGTCCTGGAATTGGCTGTTGTGAATTTTGCTTGTTATTTTGCTTTACAATTGACTGTGGTATTTGTTGTGCACCATCTCTTTGTGTATATTGATCTTGATTTTCTAGCAAATTTTCATCTCCTGATTGCAAGCCTTTATTTTCTTCAGTTTTGACACGCATCTTAATCTGTTGGTTTGCAACGGTTGCAAGGCCACGATCGGTAAATTGCTCTAAGGCATCTTCGTATATATCTAGACCCAAAGGATTTTGATCCATTTTACCAAAACAAACACAACACCAATAATAAGGTATATATTTTTTAAAATCAACCTTTTTCTACAAAATGCGGAAATAATGATAATTATGCCTATTTTTTTGACTTAAAGCTATAATTATTGGTTGTTTTCTTCTATAAAAAATGCTTTATAATAAATGGTTTTCTAAAAAATGAATTTACAATAGCAAGATCAATTCGATAATCAAAATCCTTATATCTTTTTGATTTTGAAATGAAATTTTGACACGACTTAGCAAGCCTCTGTCTTTGATGAAAACTTATCGAATTTGCTATTACATCTATATCAAGCTTTAAACCAAGTCTTGTTTTTACTTCGCAGAAAATTATCATTTTATCTTTACGAAATATCAAATCCATCTCACCAATTTTAGATTGATAGCGAAAATATAATAATCTATGAAAAGTAATAAAGTAAAACATTATAACAAAAATTTCTCCAAACAAACCTTTTAAATGTTGT
The DNA here is from genome assembly GCF_007993655.1 of Candidatus Deianiraea vastatrix. Classification (GTDB taxonomy): domain Bacteria; phylum Pseudomonadota; class Alphaproteobacteria; order Rickettsiales; family Deianiraeaceae; genus Deianiraea; species Deianiraea vastatrix. The sequence goes on from NZ_CP029077.1 coordinate 147,381, forward strand.
TTATTAAACAGAGATGTTTTTATCATTATGCAATAGAATATATGCAACTCCAATAGCAACAAAACTAATTATCAAGTAAAATATATTTCATATAATATCATTAACCACCCACGCTTCAGCCGCCAGATTTATTACCACCACCACTCCCACTTTTACTAGAATTGTAATTTGCCCATCCAGCCTTTCCTTTGTTCCACATAGTTTCTGATAAATTTCTAGCATTCTTTGCTGCAAATGCAAGTGCACCAGTAGTTTTACTCATGACGCCAGATATACTCATTGCATCATTGATATTGCCAACACCACCCTTCAAAGACAAATCAGCTCCGCCAAACATTTTAATCATAATTGACTCAGTTTTGCTTGCAAAATCAAGCGATATAACAACAACTAAAAGCATTTTTACACTCTTAATGAAGAAAATATACTGTAATTCTGGGCCGGTTGCTGTTGTGATAATCATTGTTGTTACAACTGCTGTAATTGCCATATACATACCAACGCCTGGGAAAAGCATCATTCCAAAGAACCACATTGGATTAACTGTTGTGCTTGCAAATGCAAGCAAAAGAAGGCATGCGTATGGCAAAGATTCAATGTCTGCCATTGTTACATCATAATTTGGATCTGGTTTATAGCAATCGTAATTATATGTACCATCTACATTAAATAGCTTTTCATATCCATAATCACCTGGCATTCCATACATTGCCGTATCCATAAGTGTTGTGCCTATGTATATTGTTAAAAATGACGCACACGATGATGTTATACTTGATATTAATGTATCAAGCCATTTTTTATAAACATCTGCTGTAAAAGAAAATAACGCAAGTGGCATTGTAATTGGTGAAACATAAACACATATATAGGCTGTTGAAATTCCAACAATAAAATTTTGTGCAACTTTAAGGCATATAACAAAAACTCCAAATGCTGAACACAAAGCTGCTATTGCAGTAAAACACCCCGATGGACCTTGAAAGAATACCATCCACGCAATTCTAAAAACCCCAGGCAAGCCATCAATCATCCCCATGAAATACTTTTCTATTTTGCAATCAAGCTCATCAAATCTACCAAGATAAGATAAATCCAGCTGTGCACCTGTGTCTTTTTGAGAAACTATTGGATATCCTCTTGTTAAATTATTGATATTCTTTCTACTTTGATCTGTTAAATCTTTGATTTTTTCCATTTCGACCCTTTTTGAAAATGCTCCAGGTATATTTTGCAGACTAAATGGAAGCGATAGTGATCCACTTGAATCTGCTATATAATAAGCTGTAAAGACAACACCTGATGCATCTGTTGGTACTATCGTTGTTTTTTTTGTTACAAGGTCTTGAAAAGAAAGATTTGAACCAGTTGATATATTTGAAAATGCAGATTTATTGAGAATATATCCCATTGCTTCTAAATCACTTAAATGATAACCAGGCGCTGTATATGTTGGCCCGCTTGTTGCTGTTGGATTGCAGAGCATATACTCTCTACCATTTCGTTTGGTAAAAGTTGCATAATAAGGGGTATTTATATTTCCTGAAGTTGATGCATCTTGTTTATTATCATTCCAGTATAATAAATCTCCATTTTGATTTGTGCAGCGCACTGGCATATAGCTACTTTGAATGCCATTATTTTGGAGTCTTTGAATTAATTGAGATGGTAATTCGATTGGTAAAAATGGATAATTGTAAGATGGGGTAGGTAGATACGGGCCTCTTCTGCAAAAAAATCTATCATAAGATTTGCCGTCTGGGCCAATACTTGGCATTATAACTATTCTTCCGCTGCCTTGTAAATTAGTGCATAAATTATCCAAATATAACTTAGTATCATTTGGTAAATTTGTACCACCGATTCCCTTAATATATTTTACCGAATCTGGTAATTTAATTATTGTGTTAAAGTCTGAATAATTGTAACCTTGAGGTGCAAAAGCAAAGACTGGTTCTGAAATTGGAAAATATTTGGCTTGATACGAGCATCCATCACGACTATCTTTTCTTGTGACTTCTTCGACCATATCCATTGCAGCATTAGTTGCCATTGTAATTGTTCTTATGCCGATATATTTCCATCCATCATTTAAGCTAAATGCTACAACAATAATGAATATCCAGTGATTTTGAATAAAATCTTTTGCTTTAACTTCTCCTGCGGCAAATAATATTTTTGCGGCAGAAAAGCTTATATATATTAGAAATATCATTAATACCGTTGCCTTCATTGCATCGTGTAGTCGTGTAAATAATGTTTGGGCATCGCTGGATGACATTCCACTTGTTGCTATATTGTCTCTTTCATTTTTAGCTGTATTTATAGCCTCACTAATTGCATTGCCTGTTGCACCAACGCCATTTATAAAAGGGGTCATATTTGATGCAGATGGCACAGTGGCATTGATAAATGGGTCATCTGGTATTTTTTGTAAACTTGATTTATATAGATCGTAATTTTTCAATGTTGCAGTTAACTGGTGGGAAGATGGATTGCTTTTTAATGCTTTAATAATTCCAATAATATCCATTGATGGAAATGTAACTAAATCTGAAGGCTGTGCTGAAATAAAATTCCATACACTGCTATATATTCCATTTAGCACAATAATATCATCACCGAGTGAGTCCATTTTTTTAATATTATCATCGCTTAGTGATGCAAGTGTTGTAATTGGTGTTATTCTTTTTTGTAGAAAATTAAAAAATGTCTCAGTTATACATTGTGCAATTTTTGCTGTAAAATGTATCTGTCCAAGATTTTTTGTATCTCCATCTTGATAGCAAGCTCTTGAAACAATGGGATTACTATTTATGTTAAATGCAAATGAGTCACCAGATTTTATCATTCTGCAATGTTTCAGAAAATTTGGACTATCGTTTTCAATGACGATATTTCCACTTGAGTCATAATAAAGGCTTTCATTGGATGCTTTTACTGTTGGCTCTGTATCTGAGCCGTCGTCAATTGGGTGTCTACATGGGCATGTTGAGGAAGTGCGAAGGCAAAGTAATTGAGAGTCGCCTTTGTAAGCATAAGCACAAAACTGAACATCCCCAATCCACATACATTCATTTTTTCGAATCCAAATGTAATTATCATTTTTTTTATCATGAACGCAAAGCTTTCCATATGTATCATTGATATTATCTTGTGTTACAACTGGAAGACCACTCTTTTTTAATATTGAGGCTATGGAAGAATCTCTATAAGCCATGGGAAAGTAGTTATTTTTATTGCTATCAACGTCATCTTTGCATATTTCTGCACGATTCTTGGCACCATTTGAGGCTGCATTTAATATCCCAACATACGCCATAGCTGCACCTATTGCTGCGCCGGTACCTGCAAGCTCTGCAGTTGCATTAATTAATGACATTTCAAATTGAGTTGGTGGCGCTCCACCAAACTTTAATGAATATGCAAATATAAGTCCTACGCGTGCACCAAATCTTGCAGCTTCATATGCAGCAGCAGTTGTTATTGCAAGACCCATAGTATTTGCAAAGCATGCATAAGCCTCTTCCGGGGGGCCTGCAAATCCCATTACTGGTTTTACAAGGGCTCCAAAATCAATAGGGCAATTTTTTTTATAGTCATCATCTGCATCTTGTAATGCCATATTTGCAAAAGTCATCCCAATTAATGCAGCACCTGCACCAGAGAAAGCTTTTTTTGTTTCAAAATTTACAATAAGTATAGAAAGTAACAAAATTGTAAATATTCGTTTCATGACTAAAATATGTATTGCTGTTTGAAATTAAGATTATGATAAAATAATAATCAACTTTTTTATGAAAAAAATATTGATATTTAAAAAAACTACTATAAACAAAAATATATGCACCCGTAGCTCAACTGGATAGAGCATCTGACTACGGATCAGAAGGTTTGGGGTTCGAATCCCTACGGGTGCACCAGTTTGAAAAACCTTTTCCGAACGAGGTTTTTTGAGTGGTTTGAATAGCTTTTTTTAAGTACAAAATAATACATTTTCAAGCCCAGCAGCCCATTTTCAGACTAGTTGAAAAGGAAGGAATGTCAATTTAAATACATTCAAATCTCCAAACTGGACGCCCGTTTCCTCGTTTCCAACACTAAAGGAAAAGAAACAAGGAAACTAAAAAAACTAACCAAAATCAACTTCAACATTATAGCAATAATGTTTAACTTCACTTAAATTTTTAACTCCAAGTATTTTAGCAACTTCGGATTCCGTCTTTCCACTTGAAAGTAAAGAATCAATTACTTTTCGCATTTCATCTTTAATAAATTTACATTTGTTTATAATTTTACTAAATTCGGATTTGCTTATTTGAAATTTGCTACAAATCTCTTTATTTTCAATTCCTTGAAGTTTTAGTTGCAAAATTTCTAAATTCCTCTTTTTCATTAGCTTCTCGTCTTCAGGAATATAATCTCCAATTATAGACCACCCATTTTCAGGATTAAAATTCATATTAATTGGATTTGCAAGATCTGGACTCATGTGTCTGTGTTTTGTGAACATTAACTTAATATTGCCTTTTTGATTTGGAATTTCAGAAAGGTTTATAATAGTGTCAACAACATCCTCCATTCTTGAGCTTCCACGAAGAGTTTTAGCATCTCCTTCACTTTTTTTGCCCTCGTGGCCAACGAAAATGATTGATTTATCATTCTTTCTCATAAGAAGTGCCCATTCGATGATTTTATGGCAATCTTTTGCATCATTTTCATTTCCGCTTCTTCTAATACTTGAAAGATTATCCATAATAATTAAATCAACATTAAGATTATTAATTGTATTGGTTAAAATCTCTCTGTGCCTATCATTATCAATATTTAACATCTCGGTACAGTTTTTGTCAAAAAGAGCGTGATTAAAAAGCTCTATATTTTTCATTCCGTTTGGAATGTTGAGTCTATTGTGAACTACTTCAAATCTCTGCTTAATTGCCGCAATCTGGGTTTCAAGATCAAGGTATAAAACTTTTCTTGATTTGCTTGCAGACCAGTTAAGAAATCCTATTCCATTTGCTACTGCATATGCAATTTCTATGCAAAAATGTGTTTTTCCAATTCCTCTTTTTGCAAAAATCAAACCCATTCCTCCAACAGGAAGTATTGGATCAATTATATTTTGCAGTGGCGGTATATCCATTTGTAATAACCTCTCACCATTTACAACAGGAAGTGCGTTATTTATTAAGTATTTATCCATATTCATATAAAAAAGTAAATTAAATTGAGCTATGATTTTCTGAATTTGATTCAATTCTTTGGCAAAAATTCATCAAATCCGATAAATAATAACAAACTCTTCTGCTTCCAATTTTTACATACGGAAGGTAAACACTCTTGTTGCATCTCCATTTTGCTAAAGTTTGCACCTTAACATTAAGGATTTTAGCTGCTTCATCGCAACCAACCAGCTTATTTGGCTGGATTTTGTCTAAACATAAAGTCATAAAAACAAAAAATAAACTGGAGGCAAAAAAACTATGCCCCTCTATTAATAATAAAGACGCGAAAATGATTTCTTTTCACGGCCGCAGAAAAGCCCGATAAATACTAGGGTTTTTTGGGTCAAAAAATGAGGATTGTGGAAAAATGACTTAATTATTCAGTAATTTAGTCTTGCTTGCGAAAGATACTGTTTGGACAATTGTGTATAAATAACCTTGACAAATTAATTTAATGCTTTTTTATTTGAGTAAAAAGGTAAAAAAAAATACTAGTATGACTGATGAAAATTCTAATAATAAATTTGGCAGTTTCTTTGAAATAGAGCAAATTCCAAACTCAAGGGGGCTACTTGAATTTGTGAGATGGATTGATGAAGGAAGCATTGAGCTTTCCCCTGACTTTCAAAGAGAATACGTGTGGCATAAACAAAAAGCAAGTCTTTTAATAGAGTCATTTTTGCGTAACATTCCTGTACCGAGTATCTTTATGTATATTAATGAAGATAATAAAAGATGCGTGATTGACGGTAAACAAAGACTTGAAACAATAAGAAGGTTTGTTAAAGGAGTGTGGGATGAGTCTAAAAGTGAAATTTTTGCATTAGATTTTCCTGATCATAAAGAAGATTTAAATCCAAGACAAGGCAAAACATACGAGACTCTTGACGAAGAAGATAAGAAAAGATTTAATGATGCATATCTTAATGCAATTACAATAAGAACTCCAAACACAAATAAAGATAAAGATGCAATCAGTATATATTATATTTTTGAAAGGCTTAATACTGGGGGTGTAACTCTGACGCCAAGTGAAATAAGATTGGCAATTTGGAATAAATCAGAGTTATTAAAGAGTATAAAGGATTTGTCAAATACTGACATTTGGAAGAAAAGTATCAAAATATCTCCAAAAAAAGAAAAAGAGAATAAGTCATACCCAGACCACGAAAGAGCTGAAAGTCTTTTAAAAATAATATCTTTATCACACAGTTTAACTGAATATAAAGCCCCTATGAAAGATTTTTTAACTTCATTTTTGCGAAAAGTAGATAAAGAGCAAATTGATTTTACAGCCCAAATCGAAGCATTACAAAGTATAATGAAAGATGAGGCAATTCAGGAATTTTTAAAACAATACCTTGGTAAAAAAAATATCATAGTGGAAACCGTGTACACGGCTGTATTAATTGCCAAAAATAAAAATATAACTTACACAATGTCAGCAGAAGATGTAAGTATTTTTGAAGATGACGCATTCACAAAACAGGGCGGAACGGCACAGGGAGGCGTTGTTAAAAGGAGAATAAAAAAAGTTTACGATGTAATTACAGGACAAGAGTTAGAGTTATGACTGAGATAGACCTCGAATTTACCGATACAAAAGAATGGATTAAGAAGGCAACAGAAGTAGGAAAGCTAACTGGGGAATTGACATTGAAGGACGATATTGATGATGCATTTCGTCGATTAATTGTTATTTGCTATATAGAGGAAATTAATAAAAAGGCACAGTCAATATACGAAACATATTTAAAAGATATTGATGAACTGGCAAAATATTTTGCCGACTCAAGGAAGTATTACAATGAACATAAAAGTTATATAGATGTATTGCTATTTTTGCTAGGCAAGGCAACATATTTAACCGAAATAAGCAAAGAATCAATATTTAATGATATAAAAAACCTTAAAAAATTGCGAGATAGTTTTGCACATTTTAGAATTCCATCACAAAATTCAGCAATTTACTCACTGGATACAATCATAAAACAAGACTATGTAAAGCAAACAGAACAGTTTCTAAAAAAAGTGGTAGAATTATACAAACCTACGCAAATGTAAATTGCTCATGATTCAATGTTTGAAGATTAGTATGTTAAAATCGTTCATTTCCCTCTCAACTTTAACGCCGAAGTAATTACATCTTCGCAGATTTTGACCTCTTGTTCGTCAAGAGTTGCAAGAATTTTCATAATATTTGCCACAGAGCCAGCTTTTTGCTTTGTTGTGTGAGTTATTTTGTTAAATTGGAATAATTCAAGAATAGAAATCTCGCAAACTTCACAAATATCAATTAAAGTATCAAGTCTTGTGGTAATTTTACCTCTTTCAATGTAAGAAATCGTGTCTTCGGATTTGTTTATTTTATAAGCTAATTCTTCCTGTGTCATATTCTTTTGAAGTCTGAAAAATTGAACGGCAAGACCAAGATTCTGAATAAATTCATTATGCTTTTTCATATATAGAGTCGTAATTTTACTCGTGATTAATCATTTTTCACTTATTACCACAGCTTGCCATGCTGGATTTTTCTTGACTTTTAATTTCAGTACGCATACCATACTGCATAGTTCAAAATATCGTAATATTGCCGTTATGCAATTCAGTCACACATCAAGAATAGGAAAAGGGTTTGAGTTTGAAGTTGCTTCGAATTTGCTTCGTAATCTTGACAGAAAATATGATTTATTCTTTCCGATAAGTGATGATAACGGTTGTGATTTGCTGATTTGCAATAATCAAAACGAAAAGCATTTAAGAATCCAAATTAAGGCAAAACAAAATCAAGAAGCTGAAACTATTAGATTTGGAAATATTGATAAACAGGCTGCGAAAAATACGGCATTTTTATTCTATTTTAATGACAAATGGGCTTTTATTCCCATTAATGAGTTTAATTTTGGCAATGATAGTATTTCAACTCAAATTTCAATTAGCGAAAAGAGATTTGAAGAAAAAAAGGTAGACTTGAAAACGTTGCACAATAAAATTATTGATATGTTAAAATGACAGAATCTGAAATTGGAAAAATTATTGGCAGATTTATCGCCCCAGTTATTGGAATGTTAATTGTAGTGATAATTATACCTTATTGTAAAAAGGTTAAAATTTCTTATTTTAAAAACAAACAAGGTAATAAATTAAATAAAATATTAAATTATTTACTTGGATGGTATGGTTTTGCAATTTGCTGTTTATTGACATTGCTTGGCGAGGAGTTGTGGGGAATGTTTTTTTATTTTTGGATATTTGCATGGATGTATATTATTATTTATAATTTTTGTTCAAAAAGTCGCTAACCTTCACCACCACTTATTAATCCCTTTTGCATTTTCAAGCAAAAATTCTTGCTGTTTTTCAAGAGTATCTCTTAAGGTATTAATTCTTGTTCTTGCGTAAATTGAAGTTACATCCTTGCTTGAATGACCCATTACATCCTTAATAGTAAAGTAATTAATACCAATTTCATTAAGATTTGTTGCAACATTTCTCCTCAAGTCGTGAATTCTTAAATCTTTAATTCCAGCTCTTTTTAATACTCTTCTCCAGCAACTTTTAGGGTCGGTAAAATGTCCGCCTCTTTCGCTATTAAAAACCCATACGTTATCTTTATTTTCAAGATTAAATCTTGATTGCAAAATTTCTCTTGCAAGGCTTGGAAGCGGAACTATGTGAGGCTTTCCATTTTTAGTTCTTTCTATCTTCCAGATTGCATCATCTGTGTTTAAGTCATTTATATCCGACCATTTCATTTCTAAAATATTGCTTTTTCTGACTGCCGTTAATGCTGAAATTAGAATAAAATCTTTTGCAGTTCTGCTTTGCTCAAGTTCCAAGCTTCTCATAAATGATTCTAATTCTCTTTTTGGGTCAATGCTTCTATCTCTTGGTGGCTCTGGAAACTTTTTAATACCGATAACAGGATTTGTGTGATTCCATCCAAACTCAATTGCTTTATTAAAAATACTGCTTAACTTTTGAATTAATCTATTCGCTCTAAATGGATGCTTAATTCCTAGTTTAGAGTGAAAATCTCTAATTTCCTCCTTTGTTATTGTGCAAGCTTTTCTATTAAACCAATCTTTAAAATATTGCTCAATATCAATTACATCTTCTTGCCAAGTTCTTTTTCTAATCTTTGCGTGCTTTTCTATATATTCATCAAATACTTGTTTGAATGTTTTTTCTTTACTAAAATTATATTTTGCTAAAGTTGGGTCTTCTCCTATTGCTATTTTTCCTCTAAATTCTGCAACTTTCTTTCTGGCATTTTCAATTGAAATATCAGGAAAATTGCCAATTTTGAATTTCTTTTGCCGTCCGTTTATCATTTTTCTTGTCCAGAATACTTTCGTTCCACTTGGATAAACAACAATAAATAAGCCTTTTTGAATCAAATCATGATAATTTGTATTCGTCTTTGATGGAGAAATTTCAGAAATTGCTTTCTTTGTAAAATTAAGAAATGTCTGACCTCTTACGCAAGACTTTTCATCCGCATTTTCAACTTCAAAATTTTCATTTTTATTCATATTAAAAAAACATAACCCTCTATTAATAATAAAGATGCAAAAATGATTTCTTTTCACAGGAGTGAAAAAACCCATTAAAATAGGCTCATTTTGCCTTGTCAAGTATTCGAAATTTTTCACAGAGGACTATTTTCGGACTAGGCACAAGTCAGCCTAGGTCAACTTCATTCAGCCTTAATGAATTCAGATTTCTTTTTGAGAAAAGTTTAAATCAACTTTAATCAATCATAATCAAAGTATATCCAAGAAATATTTTCTGGGCTACGGATCAGAAGGTTTGGGGTTCGAATCCCTACGGGTGCACCAGTGCAAAACATTCATTGCCTTCAATCTTTTGTGTAAATTATTATACTTTGATTTAATAAAGAAAATATATTGCAATTAAATATTTATAATATATAATTACTTTGTCATTATTATTAGTCTTAAATGGAGCAACCAAAGCCAACATTAGATTTAACAGAAGAAAAGGATAGAAATGATCTAATGCAAAACATAATAAATCGTTTCTATAAAGCTGGTGAAGGGGAAGTCAATAATTCCGAATTGCACGGAGCAAGGCATATAGCTCATACAAATTTTATAGCAAGAAAAGTTTTTGAGTTATATAAAAAACATGATAAGGCAATCTTTGGCAATGTAGATAACATTCAGCTTGAAAAAATCTTAATTGCCTTGGCTTTTCACGATTCATCAAGAGTTAATGAAGGGTTTGACAATGACGAAGTTTCCTCGGCAATTTTATTTTTATATTTTGCAATAACAAAAAATCTTATGACTGCTAAAGAGGCTATACAGTTAGCTTTTGCAATTGCGATGAAGGATGATGAAAAGACTTGTAATAATAGTCAATTTCGAGAATTACATAATTTTTTATCAGATAATAGTGGAAATAATATAGAAAACATTAAGAAATACATTCCCAATGAGAAACACACAAAAATACAAAAATGTATTGGATATGATTTTAAGTGGCTTCAATCTGCACGCAGTGAATACAACAAGAATAATGGGATAGAATTTAATAATTTTTACAAAGCTGCAAGAATAATAATTCACGAAGCAGACTGTTTAGATATAGGAAGGCTTTTTGGTAAAAATGGTTTTAGGAACAATTGTACTGAATATTACAAAAAATTTGGACCATTGGGCGATGGACAAGTGAAAAACATGAATGCTTTTAATGAATTTGAAGCATTAAAAAACGTTTTTGTTCCAGTTACCCATGCAGAACAACAAAAGAACCCACCTGACGATTATTTTAAATCTAACTATAATAATATTGAAAAGGAATTTAATGCCAAGCAACAATTATATCAAGTGCAATATCAAAAGCAAGATAAGCCACAAACGCAAAATCCAGATCAATTGAAACAGCAACAGGAATTAGAGGAACAAAAGAGGCAAGAAGAGTTGAAATTACAGAAGAAGCAACAAGAGGAATTAGAGGAAAAGAAGAGGCAAGAAGAGTTGGAATTACAGAAGAAGCAACAAGAGGAATTAGAGAAATTGAAACAACAAGAGGAATTAGAGCAGCAGAATCAATTGCATATTTATAAAAATGTAAAAGGTGATATATATAAGATTAATACAGATATTTATTCAAGAATTAGAATAAAACAAAATAAAAATCGTATGCAAACAACTTTTACACACGATTTGATAATAAATCAAATGTCTGAAATATTGACATTAGCTATTAATAATACAAAAGCCAAATATCCACAACAATGCGGTACTCTTTTGGACAATATTTACTTTATAACATTTGTAATTAATTTTGCAATAGCGAAAAAAAAAGTTGGAAATAGCTCTGTAAATGAATGGAAGGACTATTACAAAGAAGAATTTCCTAATAATAATGCGTTGAATGCAAATTTAGAGAATGAATTTAAAGTCGCCAAAGAGTTATCATACCAATATCAGAAAATTGCTCAACAACAATATGGCTTTTTGACAGGTAGATGCAAGCATTTAAGAAAAACTGGTCTTGTCGGGCAGAGGTTATCTAGGATACCAGAAAAACATGTCAGTGCCATAGCTCATGCCGCAATTAGCGCTTCACCACAAGCACCTCAAACTTAACGCTAGCAATATAACAACACAACCCATGCTATACTTAAATATTATTTTGGCGGAAGATATGGGATTCGAACCCATGATACGCGATTAACGTATACACGCTTTCCAAGCGTGCGCCTTCAGCCACTCGGCCAACCTTCCAGATACATCTTTAAATTAATTTTTTAAATATCAAGTTTTTTCTTGACATTAAAAAAGTATTTAATATATATTTTATACTATTTTATTATTACTATGAAAATTCTATACATAACTTCAAGCCCAATGGGTGAAAAGTCAAATTCAAGGGCCGTGGCAAGTAAATTACTTGACGCACTCAAAGCAAAAGGTGCAACAATTACCGAAAGAGATCTTGCAAAAAACCCAGTGCCACATATAAATATTGACAATATAAACGCATTTAGAACCCCATCTGAACAGCGTGATGAAAAAGCAAAACTTGTTCTTAAATTGGCAGATGAATTGATAGAAGAAATCAAAAATTGCGATATGGTAGTTTTTGCATCGCCAATGTGGAATTTTGGCGTTCCATCGGTAATGAAGGCATACATTGACCATATTGTTCGTGCCGGTGTTACCTTTAAATACACAGAAACAGGACCTGTAGGGCTTTTAGATGCAAAGAAAAAAGCAATTATAATCTCATCAAGTGGCGGGATATATTCACAAGGTGACTTCAAATCTTTTGACCACCAAAGCACTTATCTTGAATCTGTTTTGCAATTTTTGGGCTTAAAAGATATAAAATCTGTTCATGTTGAGGGTATGAATTATGGCGAAGACGCTGCTAACAAAGGTATGGAAGCTGCAAATGCGAAAATTGATGAAATACTTAAAGCAATTAACTAGGATTAAATTGAATTTTAAATCTTTTGCATAAATTAACATCTTTATATGAAAATCTAACTAAGGTTTATGGCATTAGTTGTAAATCTTGGTTAGATAAATTTTCACCCACCGTCTTGTAAAAATCTTATTAAATTCCAAAGCAATTACCACTTTTGTAAAAGAATGTTGTGCTTGACAACTTGGTTGAAAGGGGCTTTATGCCAGTTAGTGTTAACTCTGAAAACCCAGAATTTTTCATAAAATCGAAGGATTTTCTATAGTTTTCACGCTCTGAGTTGTCAAGAATTACAATGCCAGATGGCGAAAGTTTTGATACAGCCTGCATAACACATTCATTTCTTTTAACGCTATCGACTATAATTAAATCAAAGAGTTTGTCAAATTCTAAGATACTTGATGCAAACTGGTCATCTGTCTTAAGGTGTATTTCATTTCCCGAAATTCCAAGCTGGCTACAAGCGTTTTGCACCCAAGAGATGCAATCAGGCAAAACCTCGACAGATATTAGGCTATTTACCCGTTTTGCATAAAATATGGTTGAAAATCCAGAGCCGTATTCAAAAACCGACATATTTTTTGCAAGCCGTGATTTTAAAAACTTTACTACTGTATAATTGTACCAAGGCATTATGTCTTTTTCGTCATCTATCAAAATGCCGGTTTCATGAGCAAAATTCCAACCGACAAAATCAAGAAGATCTTTACCTGTTTTATCAATTTTCTTGACAAAATTTGGGGCTGTGATTTTTTGATAATCAAATTCCATAAACGAATTTTCTTGCAATCATAACGACATCACCTGCGTCTTTTTCAGAAATTACCTCTTCACCGCCCAAGATTTCAACAAGCTCATCACTTGCAAGATCTGCTATATCTGTGACAGTTTTAATATCATTTTGACCAAGAGTAACAAGCATCGTTTTTGTTAAAATTGGCAATTCAAACACCTCAGGAGACATGCCAAGTTCATTAATCTGACTATCTTGACTTTCGTTTATATGGTTAATATATTCAATTGCACGATTTTTTATGACATTTGCAACATCTGAGTCAAAGCCCTCAATTGCAGCAAGCGTATCTATCTCAGCATTTGCTATATCTTCAGTTTTACCAAATCCACTTGCAACAAGAACTTGGCCAACAATTTCATCAAGATTAAGTTGCGTGGATATTCTTTCTGCAATTTCAGCAAATTTCTTAGCAGATCTATCTTGTCTTTCAGACTCAAGCATTACATCTATTTTATAACCAGTAAGTCTTGAAAGTAATCTAACATTTTGCCCTTTTCTACCAATTGCAAGGCTAAGATTTTCCTCATCTACAACAACATCAACAGATTTTAAATTATGATTGACAAAAACACCGGATGGTCTTGCTGGAATTATAGCTCTTTGAACAAATAACTCCATGTCTTGAGAATATTCAATAATATCAATCTTTTCACCACGCAATTCTTCCATAATTGACTTAACTCTAACTCCTTTTGGACCAATGCATGCGCCAACCGGGTCTGTTCTTGAATCTCCACTTGCAACTGCAACTTTAGCTCTAAAGCCAGGTTCACGAGCAATTGAGACTATGTTAATTAAGCCATCTTCACACTCTGGAACCTCATTTTTAAATAAGCATTCAAGAAATTGATTAGATTTGCGTGAAAGGCATACCTGTGGATTATTCATATCCTGATTAACATTTTGTATACAAGCTATAACCTTATCACCAAGATTAAATCTCTCATTTGGCAAGGTGTCGCGAATATCCATTTTAGCCTCAGTTTGCCCAATCCAGACAATAATCTCTCTTGGTGAAATACTTTTTACACTACCATGAACAATTTGCCCAATTCTTTTGTGATATATTTCATATTCTTGTTCTTTTTTCGCATTTATTACGCATGAATTAATTACATCACTCATTTTTTTGACAATCACTCTATCAAAATCACCAGATGGTATTTCCTCTTCAATATCATCGCCAACTGCAACATTTTTGTTTATTTTTTTTGCTCTTGTTAAGTCTATTTCCTTTGCTCTATCGCTTATTTCGCTTACAACATTTAAAATTCTAAAAAGCTTTACATCTCCTGTTATTCTATCGCATCTTGCAATCATATTAACATTTGTGCCATATTTTTTTTGAGCACCCATAACAAAGGCATTTTCTATAGCAGAAAACAACAAACTTTTACTAATGTTATTTTCAGTAGCAATGGTGGAAATGGCATCTATGACATGACTTCCTATGGTCTTCTTTTTCATAATCACAAAACAAAATGTTGGGGAAACTTGCAATCTTTTGTAGTCAAATAAAATAAAAGTCAACTATTTTTTTTGCATATAAATATCATTTCCGGTATTTGCAAGCAATTTATCACATTTTATTTTTGATTTCACGGCACTTTTTGTTATCTCTAATTTGATATACTAAGTATCAAAACTTATTATAGACATTATTAACAACAACAGCCACGATCATTATAAGATGCTATTTCGACATTTATACTTGATCTTCTACTGTTCTGCAAAATTTCAACAAAGCTTCTACTGACCTGTAATTCAACCAAGTTTTGTTGTGATGTATTATAACGATCTGTTGCATTCATGGCTGCTCCTTCTGAGTTCCGGTTTTGACATGGATTTATATCATTGCTTGGTTTTTTCAACAATATTGTATATTGATTCAAAGCTTTGTTTAGCCCATCACTGATTCGCGCCTCTTTTGGTATCTTTTTTCGTATTATTTCATCTTTTCTCTCACGAAGACGTTTCTCTCTATCCATTTGTGCTATCTGTCGTACTTTTTTTATTATTTCATCTTTTCTCTCACGAAGAAGTTTCTCTCTATCCATTTGTGCTACCTCTTGTAGTTTTATTTTTTCATCCTTATCAAAGTCAAGCAATGTAATACCATCTTTATTAGATGTACCGTCGATTTTCTTATCCTTGATTTCCATTGCCCCTGCACCTTCACCAATGCTTTCTTGTTCATCTAACCATGCTGAACGAAATTGACTCTGATTATTCTGAGTATTGTTATAAATTTTGTACTCATCGTTGATTTTCACTGCCCCTGCACCTTTGTTAGTAATAACGGTTTGTTGAATTATTTCCATCTGTACCTGACCATTACCATTACTGTGTTCGATGTATAGATTATCACCATTCGTGTCTACCTCGTGTTTATTGCTGTCGCGGTCGTAGTAATGTTGTATCAAGGTTTTCGATTTTCGTCTTGTACCATCTAAACCCGCGTCATACGCTTCAACCGCCTTGACTGCTGAATTATTATAACTATTGTGGGAGATTTGAGATGAAACGTATTGTGAATTATTGAACTCCTGTGAATCCTGTAAATTAGGTTCTTGCTGTTGGCCTTTGAATATACTCATTGTATATGATTTCACGCTTTGTTGTTCATCTTGTTCATTTTTTCTATCATCTTGTTCATTTTGTTGTATACTATTCTTGGGTAACACTTGTTGATTATTGGCTTGTAGATTAAGAAAGTTTTTAAACAAACTATAACCTTCCCCTAAATTTTTTTGCTCGTTAATCTTATTTAAAACATCAGGATAATCCTTGCAACCGATAATAAAGTCTTTAATCTCAAATTGGAAATTATTAAAATTAGTTTGGAATTGCTCCAATAATTTTTTATTTTCGTTTTCTGCATTCTTTATTGCCTTATCGATTGTGGTATTTATGTACTTCGTAAAGCTCTTTTTAATGAAATCATAAAATTTGGTATTTATCTTATCATAACTATCTAATATCCCTCTTATCTTCTTAGAACTACGATATTTTTCAGGATTTTTAAATATATCGAGATACTCGGATAATTTGTGTTTGAATTTATCACTATTAAAATCAAAAAACTTGTTATCACAAAATTCGTTAAAATTACTTAGACTGAGTAATGCATCGTACTCACTGAGGATACTGCTAAGCTCCTTGTTCACCAATGTATCATCACAAATTTCATATAATATAAGTTGTGCATCCATTAATGGTTCTTTACATTTTTCTCGTTGCTTCTTTATTTGTTCACAAGCAACAAGCTCATTTTCCGTGAGTAAGCCAGATTCTTCCTTATAATTATTAATAATATCATTAATTTTTTTTCTATTAAAACGATAATTTTTAAGTTTGTTGTATTGTGTGCCATCTATTTCAGATGCCATGGCTAATAACAATACATTGTCTGTTCTGCTTGACATATTGTTTTTCAACTCAAATATACCATATTTCTTATTATGTTCTTTATTAAAGATTGCATTAACATATTGCGGTATATAGTCAACCTTAGCAATAATGTTTTTGAAAAAAGGATCATTGGATTTTGAGAAATATTCAATTAATGCCAAGTATTGTATCATCGCTTCTCTCGTTTTAGCGTCTTTAACAAGATATAGGCAATATAGTTGGTTTAATTGATATATTCGTGGAACCTGGCAGTTACCTAATGCAGCCTTACATCCAGCAAATATCATATCTTTATCAATAGAAGCAAATTTACTTGTGGTAAATTTATTTGGCAAATTTGCAAAACAAAGTAATGCATTTTTCATTGCCTTTTTGTTATATTTGCTGCATAAAACAATTGGTATCAAGAAGTTATGATAAAAACTCTCCTCATCATTCGAATAATAACCATACTTAGGATTTAACAATTCAATGGCAATAATCTGTGCCTCTTTTTTAGTAAGCTTAAGACCAAGATTATTGTTTGTGATAGTCTTGAAAATAGTATTGAGATTTTTCCTACATTGATCTTTTGCTGCATCAAAGAATTTTATATATTCAGTATTCAAAGTCTCAGTATTATACCCTGTTTGATTATCGCGCATTGTTTTGAGCTTTTTTTCCGCGAAGTTTACTAATGCTATGGATACAGGTGAGACATCTGTAATAATAGTAATATAGAAGTTGATTTCTTCATTCTTATTTTCGCCGAATCTTTCTGTAACCAATTTATCAAGATTCAATTCTTGTACATCATTCTTTCCTTGTGCATCCTTCAACAACCCAATTATTGTGTCGCTTTGTAGAGGTAATAAAGCTTTAAGTATCTCAAGATATGCTAACATATTTTGTGTTTTAGGGTCTAATGTGTTAAAAACATTACTATAGTTTATTGCCAAAGTAGTATAAGGGTTTACGACATTTGTAATCATCGCATTAATAGCATTTGTATCTTTTAACATCTCTGTAACCAATTTATCAAGAGAAGCATCTTCACTGTTTTTTGCATTATTAAAAAAATCAATTATTATGTTTTCTTGCCAAGGGAATAAAGCTTTAAGTATCTCAAGATATGCTAACATATTTTTTGTTTTAGGTTCTAGTGCTTGAAAAACATTACTATAGTTTCTTGTCAAATTAGTATAAGGTTCTACGTTGTTTTTAATCATCGCCTCAATAGCACCTTCATCTTCTAACATCTCTGTAACCAATGTATCAAGATCCGATTCTTGTACATCATTCTTTCCTTTTGCATTATTCAACAACATAATTATTATGTCATTTTTCTGAGGGAGTAAAGTTTTAAGTATCTCAAGATATGCTAACATATTTTTTGTTTTAGGGTCTAATGTTTGGAAAAGTTTTTTATTAGTTGTCAACGACATGCACGTATCTATAATAAATTCATCAAAATTAAGATTTCCATTGATTGGTATATGATGATGTCGCAAAGATTTCTCTATCACATCTTGTTTATTGTTATCTAGCTCGTTCTTTGATTGATATTCCATTACAAGAGGATGTAATACTTTCTCGAGCAAGGGATTTGGGTATGCTGTTGTTTGTGGAATAATGTCTTGTAATTTCTTGGAACAGTGCTGCATGTTGTGTAATTTATAATATTGTGATATATCAAATATCATTACCATATTCTTTGTCCTTTGTGTTAACTTATTCCAATTATTAGTTTTTTGTAATAAAGAACCAAGATTTACATTGTAAGATATAATTTTTGATAATGCATCTTTGTCTTCTAATATACATTGCATACAATAATCAATATGTTTACTCAATGCTATTTTCTCTTTTAATGTTGTTGTTATTGTATTTGAATTGAAAATTATCTCGAATAATTCTCGTAGCGATGGACCTTCACCTTCTAAAAAATCTTGTGGAAAGAATTTATAGCTGATTGGATATTGCAATAGAGTGTTTTTTATATCATTTGTGCAATTCTCTTGTTCTATTATTTTCAAAATATCCAATTTTCTAATAAAGGGCATCTTAAGGATTTTTTCAACCTCTTCTGGTGCATCGCTATTAGGATAATATTTTACCATATGTAATATCTTGAGGTTATGAAGATTATTAAGTTTGCCTATTCCATCTATAGTAATATCGGGATTGTTAGAGATATTTAAGCCTGTAAGATTCTCAAAAAGTGTTAAATACTCCATGTTTTCATCTTGCATTTTGGTGCCATGAAGATTTATTATAACAATTTGTTGTCGAATACGATCTCTTTGATCCTTTTCCTCTTGATCATTTGTTGTAGATGGATCTAAATCCTCCAAAATAGAAGCGCCATTATTAACACATTGAAGACTAAGTTGAGTTAATTGTGGTAATTGATTAATAACGCCATGACCTATATTCTGTGGGCATGCAAGTCCTGTAAGTTTTTTGCATTGCGCTATTTCCTGGCAATTTTCAGGGTTTGGGTTTCCTACGAGGCTTAGCATGCAAAGGTTCGTTAATTTAGAAATACCATTTATATTGCTAATATTGCAACCAGATAAGTCTAAATTTTTGAGATTTTCTAATCTTTCTATGTTTTTTAGATTGGTAAAATTATTTAATGATAAATCTAACTTTTCAAAAGTTTTAAGCTTTAGCAACATATCATTATCATCATTAAGTAAATTTTGAAGATTGTCATCTGTTAAGCCAAGGCCTGATAAATTACAAACATCATTATTTCCATTGTATGCATCGTTGATCAGCGCTTTTGCCATTTCTAATGGGGATTGTATGTTTGGTTCTGGTAAGTTGACAAATTCTTTTACACTTGCATGGCTAATATTATCATCATTTTGTTGCACACCGTCATTATTAGGAACTTCTTGCTGCTCATTGATATGAATAGAACCTTGTTGCATAAACTTAAATGAAAAATAACAAGCCAATATATTATAAAAAAAATAACTGTCAAGAAAAAGATTGCATTCTACAGTATTTTTCATTAGTAAATATCTGTGATATTTTAAAAAATATTGAAAAATAATGAGATATTATTGGTTTGTGTAAAATGATAATTGTTTTATTTATTGTAATTTATGCAACTATTGGTAGTTATTGCAATATTTTGGTAAAAATTACAATATTTAGGTTGTTTTTTATTTCCCTTGTGCAGCAAAATATGAAAAATGAAATATTTATGGCATTTAGAACTGCAATTGTTTTATTTTCTGATGATTTTCGAGTAAAAGACAATCCAGCCTTGCATTATGCGGTTAAAAATTATGAAAATATAATACCGTTATATATTTACAATGAGACATATCTTGGAAGAGTTATTGGCGCTGGGGCAAAAGCGTTTTTACATAATGTTTTACTTAGTTTTAACTCTTTATTGCACGCAGAATATTGCATTAGTTTAATTATCAAAAACGGCAATTATGTAGATGAAATAAAAAAAATACTAAGTATAGAAAAGATTGATGCTATTTATTTTAATAAATCTTATACATTATCGCAGATTCAAATTGAAAATGACATTAAAGAATGCTTTAAAGATCTTGATATTCAGTTTTTTAAGGCAAAATTACTTTTTGAACCATCTGAAATAAAACCATTATCCGGTGGGGCTTTTTATAGAGTTTTTACTCCTTTTTCCAAGGAATGCCTAAAGAATATAGAGTTAATTGAGCAGTCATTTCCAAAGCCGGAGCAAATTAAATCAATCCATAATATTTCAAGCATGACGGTTGAAAATCTTAATTTACTTCCGGCAAAAGAAGGAAAATGGGCGCAAAATCTACTTCAACATTGGACATTTGACTATGATGAAATTGAGTGTAATTTTATAAAATTTATTGACAATAAACTTGAAAATTATGAGGAAAACAGGAATATTCCTAGTAAAAATGGTAATTCTGGTATTTCACCTTATTTAAGATTTGGAATATTGAGCCCAAAAATGTGTTTTAATGCTGTAAGATCTAAAAATATAGATATAAATCATCAATTTATTCTTGAGCTTCTTTGGCGGGAATTTGCATATCATGTTATGTTTTATAATCAAAATATTGCAACACAGGAACTGAAAAATGAATATAAAAACTTTCAGTGGGATGATTCTAAATTTTTCTTACAAAAATGGCAAAAAAGCCAGACTGGATTTGACATAATTGACGCAGGCATGAATGAACTTTGGCACACTGGAGTTATGCATAACAGAGTTCGCATGATAGTTGCATCTTTTTTAATTAAAGACTTGCTTATAAATTGGAAAATTGGCGAGCAGTGGTTTTGGAATACCTTGGTTGATGCAGACCCAGCGATAAATCCATTTTCTTGGCAATGGATTTTTGGAAGTGGCTTTGACGCTGCACCGTATTTTAGAATTTTCAATCCAGAATCACAAAAGAAAAAATTTGATCCAGATGGTTCATATTGCAAAAAATGGCTGCCTAAAAATTGGAAGTCTGAAAAAATTGTAAGCCATGATATTCAAAGGAAAATTACGCTTGAGCGATATAAAAATTTACGATGTAGACTTGTGCAATGTATTGATAATAAGTCTTAGTTTGGGCTAAGGTGCTAATTTATTTTCGTAATAATATATTTAATTAACCCATTTTTTTCTTGACATTAAGAAAATACATTAATTTATAAATAAGCAGGATTACTAATTATAGTTATGTCTTTTGTAAGTTTGCTTGAATTGTTGACAAAATTCTCTGATTAGAAAAAGTGTATTGAATTTTTTACACAAATTCGTTTTAAAAGGTTAGGATTATGAAAAACAGTAATATCATTTCATTATTCTCAGGTGCTGGTGGGCTTGATTTAGGCTTTAAAAAAGCAGGATTTCAAACAATTTATGCCAATGAATACGATAAAACTATATGGTCAACTTTTGAGCATAATTTTCAAGATGTAACGCTTGATAAAAGAGATATAAGGCATATTCAAGCCAGTGAAATTCCTGATTGCATTGGTATAATTGGTGGGCCGCCTTGCCAAAGCTGGAGCGAGGCTGGATCACTGCGCGGAATAAATGACTCAAGAGGTAAGCTATTCTTTGATTACATAAGGATTATAAAGGCTAAAAGACCGAAATTTTTTGTTGCCGAAAATGTTTCAGGAATATTGCACGAAAGAAACAAAGAAGCATTTAATGAAATATTGAATGGATTTAAAGACCTTGGTTATAATGTAAAATATAAACTTTTAAATGCAAAAAATTTCAATGTTCCCCAGGATAGAGAAAGGGTGTTTATAGTTGGTTTTTTAAATAATGTAGATTTTGAATTTCCAAAGCCAAATGAAAAACATATAACTTTAAAAGATGCGATATTTGACTTGAAAGATGCCGCAAAGCCATGTAATCCAAAAGAACTAGATCGCTTTAATCACGAGTATTATACGGCTGGGTTTTCAACTATTTTTATGTCAAGAAATAGAGTGAGAAGCTGGGATGAGCAATCTTTTACAATTCAAGCAGGTGGGCGGCACGCACCACTTCATCCGCAAGCACCTAAAATGGAATTTGTGGAGCAAAATAAAAGAATTTTCAAACAAGGAAGCGAGTATTTGTATCGCAGACTTTCGGTTCGTGAGTGTGCAAGGGTGCAGACATTTCCTGACGACTTTAAGTTTATTTACAAAAATATTTTAGATGGCTATAAAATGGTAGGAAATGCTGTTCCTGTAAATTTAGCGTATGAAATAGCAACACAAATTTTGAAATATTTATGAAAACAGATATATTACAAGGAATTAAAAACCTTATTGATAATGAATTAAACGGCATTGAGAAATACGAAAATTCAAGTTATAAAATAGGAATTAACAATATGGGTTCAAAATTTGAAAATTTCATGAAAGACGCATTTTGCAATAGTTTTCAATCTAATGAAATTGCTAAAATGTCAATGTATAATGAGTATTTTTCTTATTTAGGCAATCAAAACAACCCGCCAGATTTGATTGTTAGAGGTGGAGATGCTTTTGAAATTAAAAAAATTGAAAGCAAAGATGGCGATATTGCGCTAAATAGCTCATTTCCAAAGGATAAACTTTATAGAAATAGCAATATGATAACCGTGGCTTGTAAAAGTTGCGAAGCAAATTGGAATGAAAAAGATATCTGCTATATAATTGGTTCAATTAAAGATAAAAAAATACAAAGCATTTGGTTTGTTTATGGCGATTGCTACTCGGCAAATCCTGAAATTTACACAATTCTTAAACACAAAATTACAAATAGCATTGAAGAGCTAGGTATTGAATTGAGCGCAACGAATGAAATTGCCAGAATTAACAATGTAGATCCGCTTGGAATAACATACTTGAGGGTTCGTGGTATTTGGGGAATAAAACACCCAAGCAAAGTATTTGAATATATTGCAACAAAAAGTTCAAAACCCCATATAAAGGCGATAATGTTAAAAGAAAAATTTGAATTATTTGATGAAAATTCCAGAAACGAATTATCAAAAAAATGCAGTATAAAAGAGGTAAAAATTCAAGATCCAAATAATCCAGCAAATTTACTTTATGCTGTTTTGATTGAATATGAGTTTAAAGTATAAATGGGTTAATTAAATACATTATTACCCTTGATTAATATTGTAAGTTGTTTTATGATGAAAATGAAATTTCGTTATCTGATATAGCAATATTAAGGTCTGATAGGAAAATTTTTCGTACTATTTTGTGATCTTGCGTAATATTTGCGATAATGTTAATTAAATCTGAAATTTGCTCAAAGCGTGGCTTGTTTGCAAGGCGAAATTCCTTGTATATCTGGAAAATAAGGTATATTTTTCGCTGTATGTGAAGGCTGTTGAAAAAGCGAGTTTCTATGGTGATTTTATCGCTGGTTTTGATAATATTTTCTGATGATAAAATGTCGTTTATGTCAGAAAAAATCATGGAATTTACGCCTTGAATGCTGAAAATCGTATTGCCAATGCGGCTTGCGTTTATATCGTCCATGCCAATTGAGTCTAAAATCATTCTAATCTTATTTCGCGTGAATTTATCGTCTTTATTGCTTTCATCTTCCATCCAATAGACATTATTTTCCTGCATAAATTTGATTATTTGATGCTTTCTAATTTCAAGCAGGGGTCTTATATGAAAAATGCCGTCTTTATCGTGTTTTTCAAGCATACAACCAAGCCCAATAGTTCCGCTTCCACGAAAAACATTCATGAAAAATGTCTCGATTTGGTCGTCTAAATGATGGGCTAAAAACAGCTTATAAATACTGTTATTTTCGCAAAAATCATGCAGTAAATCATACCGCGCTTTTCTTGCTTGCTCTTCAATTCCGGTTTCAATATGGGCATGTTTCCACGTTAAAACAGTCACATTTTCAAAGCCATATTTACGCAGCACCCCTTCAGTTTCTAACGCCTGCCTTGTTGAATTTGCGCGCAATTTATGGTCGATAATCACAATGTGGCACTCATTTATTGCAAGCCGATTTACTTCAAAATACGAAAATATCGCAAGGGCCAAAAAAAGACTATCCACACCGCCCGAGACAGCTATGCAAATTTTTTCATTTTTCTCAATATGCAAGCGTAGTTTTTGACTCACTTGGTCTAAAATCTTATGACTATCAAAAAACATTATTTTAATCACATTGCATACAAACTTAAAGTTGCATTTTATTAAGTCAAGTTTTTTATTGAAAATGTTATCCAATATAATCGATTATACAAAATCCTCCACATGTATTTCAACCATCTCGCGATAAATGCCGTTTTCCTTTTCAAGAAGCTCATCTGGGCAGCCGTCTTCGACGATTTTACCGTATTCAAGAACGATAATTCTATCTAATGTTGAGACTGTTGAAAGCCTGTGCGCTATTACTATAGTGGTTTTATTTTTTGTAATTTCATCGATTAAATCACGGATTTTTTGCTCAGTGTGAACATCCAAGGCGGAAGTTGCTTCGTCAAGGATTAATATAGGGGAATTTTTTAAAATCGCACGCGCTATAGCAATTCTCTGAATTTGACCGCCTGATAATTCCGAGCCCATTTCCCCTGCAAGAGTGTAATATCCATCGGACATTTCCATAATTTCATCATGCAAGCCTGTCATTTTTGAGACCTCAACAATTTGCTCAAAATTTGCACTTGGATTTGCATATTTCATGTTGTCAAAAATGCTTCTGTTAAAAAGAGTTGGGCTTTGCGGGATGTATGAAATATATTTCATTATCTCACTTTGCGAAAACTCTTTAATATCCTGTCCATCAACCAAAATTTGCCCAATATCGACGACATTATTTCTTGTAATAAGGCTTGTAATTGTACTTTTTCCAGAGCCAGATTTGCCGATAATTCCCACTTTTTGCCCAGCAGGTATTGTTAAATTTAGATTTTCAAATACATTTGACCCTTCTTCATAGCCAAAGGTAATGTTTTCGAATTTAATTTCACCTTTTGTAACATGGTGAATTTTATCAAAACTCTGCCTTGCTTCGTATTCCATATCTTTTATAAAGTTGTAATTTTTCTTTACAACGCCAAAGCTTTGAATTACCTCGCCAAGGATAATAGTTGTTTCAAAAAGCATTGCGGAAAGATTAAAAACCATGTGAAATATCATTGCTATATCGCCAACTGTAATTTTACCTTTATTAAAAAGGGTTAGTTCAAGCGATATTAAACTTGGACCGTTTATGACAAATGCAACAATTGACAAGACTAAAAGCATTTTTTGATATGTGTACAACATGTTTTTTTGGGTGCTTTTTTGCCTTTTTGCATATGTTTTGAAAATCTTTCTTTCAATTGATAGCCCGTTAAAAGTTCTAACTACAAAATTATTTGACATTGAGTCTTGAATAACACCATGAAATCTGCTCATAGCTTTTGCGTAAACGCCCGATAGAACAATGTTTTTTCTAAGGAAGTATATGCAAACCCAAATATGCAAAATAACCCACGCTAAAATGCAAATCGATATACGAAAATCTATGTAAAATACTACAGTTATTGCAATTAATATGTTTAAAGTGCACGGCAGGATGAAGTATAAAAATTGATCTATTAAAAATGGAACTTCCGTTGCGGTGTGAAGAGATCTTCCAAATAGGTCTCCAGATTGATATTTTGCAAAAAAGCTGTTTTTTTGTGATAAAAAGCTTAAAGAAAATACTTCTTTTATATAAGCCTCGCACGAGCATCTAAAATAAGATATTGAAAAACCTGCAAGACGCCATAGTGCATCGTTTCCAACCCAAGTTACAAAAAGTAAAATAATTGGCATTTTAAGCGTTACGATTATATTGTCTCCAGTGTGGAAATTTTGAAGCCCGTCTATAAAAAGCTTTGTTATATATGGAAATGCTGTGTGTTCAACAGCAATAGCACAGCATCCAATGCACGAGAATATAAAGGATTTTCTAAATGTTTTTACAAGTTTTAGCACAAATTTCGTCACCGAATTTGGCAACATTATATCATAATCATTACTCACAAGGAAAATTAACAACTTTATTTATATATAGAAGCGAAAAAATAATTTTCAATAACAATATTTTTTAAAAAAACACTTGACAATTGTTTTTTATTAAATAGGATGGGGTGTTATTTTTTTTTTATTTTTTATATATGAATCAAGCAGATTTTAACCCAGGTAAGATTAAGGCACGAATGAACAAGTTTAGCAACGATTTTCAAGAAGCGCAAACGACGGAAAGAAAAAGTCAAATAGCAAAACAAGCCGTAGATTATATGCTTTATGGTACAGATTTTGCGACAATGAGGACTAGTTATACTAATGGTTTTGGTCTAACGAATTATTTTGCTGCATTTGATACAAAATCAATTGCAAAAGATTTAGAAGATGTAATGCTTGATATTATTAAACGCGATCAATATTTGACCAGTGAAATGATGAAAAAATTTTTATTTAATCATTCATCAATATCTGCGGCAGGAATATCTAATATACCATCTATATTGACTATTGTTTTACGTAAAAATATGAATCTCTTTTTAGAATACCTTGATAATGCTGTTAATAAAGGTGATTATAATACTATATCATATTTTGGGAAAGGTTCGTTGCTCAATGTTGTGGAGAATAATATTGACAATATGACAGCATTGCTAGAGGAAAATCCAAATCATCATGGCTTGTTTTTTACAGCAATTATTACATTAAGATCTATGAAGAATGGTGTTCAAACACAGCAATGCGTTCGTCTTTGTAATAAGATTGTAGAGCTCATTAAAGACCCTAAATTTATTGCCAATTTGGCATCAAAGTCATTTCTGTATATCGATAGTCTTTTATCTAATATTATAGCAATTACCAATTCTCTAGGTGTTGCAATTAGTACTGAAGATTTACGCCATATAACTGCAATGACATTGATTCCGGCAGTAAAAGCAATTCCTGAAAAACAAAGAGAGACAGAGTATGACTGCATTAAAAGTTGGAAAGAGAACACTGTTATGCTTGATACTGATCTTATCGGCAAGAAACTTGATTACCTAATGAATGCAGAGCAAAAAACTATAGAGAGGATAGAAAGAGAGCAAGATGGAATATTCTATATGACAAAAGAACACAAGGGTCTTTTTCGTGATTACATTGTTATGGCAATATTAACATTGAAGCGTAGAGCTCTAGAAGGCTGGGACGATGCGAGAATTGCTAAATTTTTAACACGTGAATTGTGTCTTGATGAAGGCGACGCTATAAATCATTATGATGGACACTTTGTTGATGCAGAGAAGTATTCTGTAGAATTTAATAAAATCTTAGATGCAAACAAAATTAAAGATGAAAGAGTGCAAATTTTACATGAAAGACTGGAAGATCAAGGTTTTAGCGAGGAACAATTAGAAAGATTTAATAATCAAAAATTAGTTGAATTATCGATTCCAGTAGTTTTTAACCAAGTAAAATATGGATCTATTGAATACGAAAAATATTTTGATACATCTAGCATAATTGGTTGTATAGCAAAAAAAATAGCGAATGTTAAAGAAGGTAATTTTACACGTTCATTATCTGACTTAGAAGGTGCATCATATGTTAAGAATCCTAGTATAGGTCTCGCACAGAAAGCATCTGCATCAAAGGAATTTCTTGCATTACAACGACGTGGAATAATTAAGGCAAACGAAACACTGTTAGGAATGTTAAATAATGATAAAAATTTAATACACTATCTTATTGGGTTTGATTGTGATTCTGATAAAGCGATTAGTTCGCTTAAAGCACTTGGTGTGGAAAATCCAGGAGAAAGAATAGTGAAACTCTTTAATAATGAAAATAATGATAAAAATTTAATACACTATCTTATTGGGCTTGATGGTGATTCTGATAAAGCGATTAGTTCGCTTGAAGCACTTGGTGTGAAAAATCCAGCAGAAAGAATAGTGAAATTCTTTGATGGTAATTTTACGATTAAAGAGATTGATGAGATGTGCAAGAAAAATCCCCAAGATATGGAAAATTATCTTGAGGCGCGTAAAATGTCAAAGGTTGCTTATACTGCAGCTGCTCAACCAAATAATCAAGGAATAAAAGACAAAACCTTGACTGCAATGAGTTTGGTATATGCAAATCAATATCTTGACAATAAAGATGATCAATATCATCAATTGCATCGTAAAGAGCGTGGCATTATAGACCAAAGTAACAAAAATTCTGCTAAGCTTGAAAAAATAGATCAGATGCAGCAGCAATATCAAGGAACAATGCAGCAACAATATCAAGTTCAGTCTGAGAAGCAAGATTTTCAAACACACGAAGCTTTTTATGAACAAAGACGCGAGCAAGAAGGTAAAGGAGGGCAACAAAAGTGATAAATTTATTATTTTTGTTAGAACAAAAGGGGCAGCAGTATTTGCTGCCTTTTTTTGTGTCAAAAATATTAAGAAAATTTCACTTGACAAACATTTTACAGCAATTACAGATACTAAGAATAAAATAAGACTATGTCGAGTATTTTTGGAAATATTTTTCGCGTTTCAACATTTGGTGAGTCGCACGGAGTGGCAGTTGGATGCGTAATTGACGGTTGCCCTTCTGGAATTGAAATTAGCGAATTTGATATTCAAAAAGATTTAGATTTACGAAGGCCGGGTCAAAGCCATATAACAACAGATAGGAATGAGGGCGATAAAGTTGAGATTTTATCGGGTATTTTTGAAGGTAAAACTACTGGAACGCCGATTTGTATGATTGTGCGTAATGCAGACCAAAGGTCGCACGATTACAGTGAAATTAAAGACATTTTTCGCCCATCGCATGCTGATTTTGTATATCAAATGAAGTATGGAATTCGTGATTATCGTGGGGGAGGGCGGTCTTCTGCCCGTGAAACCCTTGCAAGGGTTGCAGCTGGCGCGGTTGCAAAAAAAATCCTTTCTCAAAAGGGCATTGAGATATTTAGTTTCACACAGCAGGTCTATAATATTAAAACCGAAATAAATCCATCGGAAGTTAAAAAAGAAGACATTTTTTCAAATATTGTTCGCTGCCCTGATAAAGAAATTTCATTAAAAATGATAGATTTAATCGAGCAAATGAAAAGCGAAGGGGACTCGGTTGGCGGCGTTATATGCGGGGTTGTAAAAAACTGTCCAGTTGGACTTGGGCAGCCAGTTGCTCAAAAACTCTCATCCAGCCTTGCATCTGCCATGATGTCAATTAACGCGGTTAAGGGCTTTGAAATTGGCTCTGGATTTGCATCAAGTCTTATGAAAGGAAGTGAGCATAATGACGAAATTTGCAATACTGATGGGGAAATATCGACAAAAACAAATCATGCAGGTGGCATTGTTGCGGGAATTTCAAATGGCGAGGATATTATTTTTAAAGTCGCTTTTAAACCAGTTTCCACGATAAAAAAGCCACAAAATTCAATAAATACTGACTTTGAAAATATTAAAATTGATACAATTAAAGGAAGGCACGACCCATGTGTTCTTCCTCGCGCCGTTCCAATTGTTGACGCAATGTCGGCAATTACAATTTTGGATCATTTAATTATGGAAAATGGATTAAAATTTTAATCCACAATATACCCTTTCTTTTTTAATAGAAAAAATCTAAGATTTTCATCATATATATTTATTGCAAAAAAGTGCTTGACAATTAAAAATTACCTATTTCAATTGGTAGACTTGTAGTTTTGATATGAAATCTTTAAAAATGAAAATTGCTGCATTTAATCAGATAGAAAGAGATAGATTGATGTCCGGTAAAGTAATTGAAGATTTTAGACCTGGTGATGTTATCAGTGTAGAATATAAACAAAATGCAAAGCAAAAGGATAATTTCTTTGTAGGAACTTGTATTGGAGTGACCAAGAAAGGTATAATGTCAAAGGTTACAGTATTGAAAATGTCTTCGCACGGAGTTCAAATAGTTCGATCTTTTATTACTTCTCATCCTAGTGTTATTTCTATAAAATTAAATAGAAAAGCAAAAAAGCACAATAGAGCTAAGCTATACTACCTTAAATCAAAAGCGGATAAAGTTTAGTATTGCTTGATTACCAGCATTTACTGCTGCTCTATTATACACTGTAATCAACTAAATTTGTTATTATCGTAATGAAAAAGTATTTTCCACATATTCTTTACCTTTCGGGGTTATTTTCCATTATAGGAACAATGGTAACATTGAAATATGCTGCGATAACAAATGCAATGTCAATATTTGAATCAATATGGATTAAGACAACGATTGCAATGATACTTTTAACTCCATTTCAATTAAAAAATTTCAAGCACATTAAGAAAACTGATATAAAATTTATAATTATTACATCATTATGTGGTATTTATGATGCGTATGCTGCAAATTTATCTTGGTCGCATTTACCAATTAACAATGCAACACTTTTGATGTATTTGCATCCTTTTATTATGACATTTTTAGCATATTTGATGTTAAAAGAGAAAATAGCAATAAGCAATATCGTAGCAATGATGATATGTTTTTTTGGAGTGTGTATATCAATAGATTTTACGCGCGATTTAGATCATTTATTTTGGTATTTAATACTCTTTAGCAATTTATTTGTTGCAAGTATAGGCTTTATATATCTGAAAAAATTAACATCCTCTTACCCAAGTTCGTTCATAGTCTACCTTAGAATGTTTGCTATATCTGTAACATCAATTTTTGTCATAAAGGGTAAAATTCCAAATATCAATGAAGGCAATATATGGCTTGTTTTGATATTGGTTTGTGGATATATGTACGAAAGAATTGCCATTGCAAAAGCATATTCGTTAATTGAGATTGGAAAATTACAGCCCCTTAGATTTGCAAACATCATTTTTGCATCACTGCTTGGATATTTAGTTCTAGGCGAGGTAATTACAAATAGACAAATATTGTCAATATTGATAATATTATTTGCACTATTAGTAGCCAATATATCAAAATTTAAAAAAAAGATTTAACCCCTTTTCTTTGTTGCAATATCTTTTACCTCTCCGCTTCCAAGAACTAAAAATATAGCAGCAAATGGATTTACTGTAGCAAGGCTGCCCGCAAGTATTAGATTACCTCTATTGCCTGAAATTTTTAATGAATTTGAATTTATATCAGAAATTTTGGATTTTAATGAATAATTAATAACGCCGTATCCGCCATCTTTACTGCCAAGCGTTAGTATCTTATTTAGCATTGGTATATTTTCTGCAGTGATAATTTTATTTATTCTATAGGCCGTGTCTATAGCCCCTTGCAAGTCAATAAATTCCTTTGATAAATCATAGTAACCGCGAGACGAAATTCGTGAAACGCTTGATTTTGCATAGAAATTGTCTATATTTAAAATGGCATCATTTTCTGACCAAAAGAATTTGCCTTGTGTAATTGAGTTTATATATCCCAAAGTCTTTTTATTTATTGAATAATTTGGGGTTATAATTTTAAATATTGAAGATGAAAAAGATTGATCCATTGGCATTTGAAGATTAATTTTTCCAGTTTTTATTTCAAATGTTGAGATATTTGGGTTTAGTAAAATTTTACCAGTTATATCATTAATATAAATTAAATCCTTCTTTTCAGTAAAGGCGTTAATAATGTTTGACATACTGTCGGCTATTAAAGTTACATTATTTCCATTTTGACTTGTGAATATATCGTCGCATGATTTTTCACCACATGCTAAAATACGTGTCTTAATTTCAGAAATATTATAACTTGACGATGTTTGTATTGCTATATTTGCATTTTTTAAAAGTACATTATTGAGCGCAATAGAATCTTTTATTATCAAGTTAAAATCAATATCTGATATTTTTTCGCTAGATTCAACAAATGTTAAATCTGGATAATGTTTTATAAAATCTGTTAAATTTAGATTAAATCCATTAAAAAATACTTTAATATCCCTCATGTTGTTTTTTGCATTTATAACAAGATTTAATAACTCCCCACTGTCAATTTTTACAAATAATTTACTAAACAATGTATCGCCTTGGATATCAAAATTTACAATATCGCTTGGAAAATTAAGTGTTCCTAGCATTGCAATATTGCCGTTATTTACAGAGAAATTTAAGTCAAAATTTTTGATACGCTCTTTATTTTTAAATAAATTTATCTTTAAATCTGGCAGATTTCGTGCTGATATTGAAAATTTATCGCCTCCTTTCTTTTTTAAAATTCTAAGATCAATTTTTTCCGCATCACCTCTAAAATATTGGATATTTTCGCTGTTTATTTTGATATTTCCGCTAAATTGTGATTGTTTGTAAAAATCAATTGGCGATTTAACGATAAGTGGCATTGAAAACGCTATATTTGAGAACAAAAATTGAGTTTTATCATTATTAACATTTTTACCAAATATGCTTTTTATTACATCTGGTATAAAGTTATAGAAAGATTCGTCAACTTGGTGTAATTTTGTCGCTGTATCGAGTATTTTTCCATTAATTTTATCAGATTTTATGTTGATTTTCATTTCATCGGTATAGCCTACCTCAACTGCTGTATTTTTTGCAATCATACCAAGAGCTTCTAGATTATCTGCCTGAATCTTGGTTGAATTTTTATCAATTTCAATCTTTATATAATCAGATTTCGCTGTATCCAATATATTTTGTAGCAAAAAATCAACATTTTGTACATCAATATTTGCAATCCATTTGTCATTTTTTGGAAAATCTATTTTCATATTTCCATTTTTTATGCCAGACTTGTTAAAAATTAAAAAATCTTTAATATTTTTGCCTATATCATCTGGCCATAAATACTTAAATATCTCTGAAGAGAAATTTACGAAATTCATTCCTATGTTCCCAAAAATGGTGAAATTTTCATCAATAGTGATATTTGTATTTTTTACAGTTTCTGCAACAAAATCATCAATTTTTAGATAAAAATAATGCAAATTTAGTAAATTATCAATAAAAGATCCATTTAGGCTGAATTTATCAATATTTTTTGAAATTGCGTCATTATGTATTTTAGATTTATTAATATTTATTGAAAATTTATCAATATTGATGTCTTTTTCTAAGTTAAATTGAGCAAATATTGAAAGATTTTCTACCATTGGTGCATTGTTTTTTAAACTAAATAAATGCCTTATCTCTTGATACATACTGTGTAAATTTTTCACTTCAAGGCGTGTATCGCATTTTTGCAATCTATAGTCATACCCAATTATGCATCGAGATTTATTTGATATTTGGCCGACTTCATTAAATTTGATTGTATAATTAATTTCAAATCCTCTATGAAAATTTTGCCAAAATGGCTGTATAGTAAAATTTTCTAGTGTAGTTTTCTTTATTTTACTGCAACCGGTTATAAATATCTCAATTTTACTCACCTGAATGCCTTTTTGAATTAATTTACGGAGAAAAATTGTACTATTTTGAATAATATTATATGTATATTTTTTAACATCAACATTTGATTTATTTTGATTTGATGGCACTTTATCTATGTTGAAATTTAATTTACTTAACGGAATTTCAATTTTTGCATATTCAAGTTTGCTAAAATGCACAGGATTTTGTAATTTAAAAATAGAATATGGGGATATGTAAAACTCTATATTTGGTGCTGAAATCTTTAAATCTTCATTCAACAAAACTGAAAGATTTGCAAGTTTAACATATATTCTGTCATTAAAAGTATTAATGTCTTTAATGTTAAAATTAACTTTGTTGCTAAAAAATTTATCTTTAATATTGTTTATAATCTTTATTTTTGAATTTAAATCTAGGCTTGAAAAATATAAAAATAACGAGGATATTATTAAATATGAAAGTGTGATTAATGGTAGTAGTAATTTTGAAAAAAAAATGATACTTTTATAAAAAATCATATTGCAAATAATCTTTTTAGTATTATAATTCCTTGAATTGTTTTTTTACGAGTGTCTGCCAAGATATCAAAAATATCTAATTTTCTAGTACCCGTATCCTTCGCATTGTCGGTTACCGCAATGAGTTTGGTTATCATAGAATCGCAACATTTTACAGACAGTTCCACACAAAATAACAAAATCTTACATATTTCTAAAACAGAAAATACAAAAAGCAAGACTATTGATGAAAAATTTGATGATGAAAAAAACAAATATGAATATATAGACAAAAATATTGAAGAAAAAACTGAAAAAAATAAAGATATAGAAAAAAATGATATTTCCAGCAACTCTGACCTGGAGCCCAAAAAATCTGAAGAAATAAATGATTTAATTAAAGATTTGGAGTCTGTTTATGCAAAAAAGACGCCAAAATCTGTCAATTTAGATCAAGATTTGTCAAATTCGCCACCAAATGCCAATGATGATAAAAAAATCTACTCTATAAAATTTAATAGCTTTGTTGATAAAGATGATGCTGTACTTGAGCTAAATAGGTTAAGATTGCAGCATAAAGATCTTGTCTCAAAAATGGAAACATCCGTAAAACCCTATAAATCTGGAGATAAAAAATATTTTGGCATTTTTGGAAAGGTGAAAAATGGGGATAAAAAAACATCTCAGGATTTATGCGATAAATTTGAGTCCAGAGGTATTGAATGCGTTTTAATGTAGCTCGCCAACAATTATGAATCAAGAAAATAGGTTACAAAATGGCATTGAGCTAATAAAGGCTATTTTCAATCTATCCCTTGCCTGCATCGAGAATAATGTAATGGTTTTTCCAGATGAAATTAATGAATTATTAAAAAATAGAAATAGCGAATTTTTGGCTAAAAACGAAACATCAATATTTAATCACAACTTGTGTATCGGCAACTTTGAAGACTTTAGCGTGAAAAATACAAAAATTACACATGATGAATTATATCAAAAATATCTTACGTATCAGCTTAGTTCATCTATAACCTTTAAAGAAATTCTAGCAATCTGTTTTCATGTAAATATAGAGGATTTTGAATTCAAGGTTTTTAAGAATAATATTGTTAAAATATATCCATCGAAATTATGTAAAGATGAATTTATAATTGACAATTATTTAAAGATTAGTAATGAAATTACCAGTGAAAATAAAAAATATAACTTACTAAAAAAAGAAGCCAAAAAGAATAAAGAAAGAAAAGTCCTTGAATCGTGCCGTGGAACCGAAATTAAAAAAATCGTGATAAAAAAAGAGAGGTTTACTGTATGATATAAATACATCATACAGTATAAACTAAATATCTTTCTCTCTAAATTTCTTATTCACCCTTTATTCTTCATCATCAGAAGAGTTTTTACCACCATTTGCCTTAATTATCTCTTGTGCAACATTTTCTGGAACTGGTTCATATTTATCAAATACCATCGAGTATTGCGCGCGACCTTGAGACATTGAGCGAAGATTGTTAATATATCCAAACATGTTTGAAAGTGGAACATAAGCTTCTATCACTTTTGCATTACCACGATTATCTACATTTGCAATCTGCCCACGACGAGAGTTGACATCACCTATAACGTCACCCATGTAATCTTCAGGAGTTATTATTTCAACCTTCATTATTGGCTCTAAGATTTTTGGTGATAATTTGCTTGCAAGCTTACGAAACGCATTACGAGCTGCAATTTCAAAGGCAAGAGCACTTGAGTCAACATCATGGTATTTACCATCTGTTAGCGCAACTGAGAAATCAATTGCTGGGTAACCTGCGTGTATACCTGCTTCTTTTGCAGAAATTAAGCCTTTTTCAACACCTGGAATGTATTCTTTTGGAACGGCACCACCTACAATCTTGCTTTCAAAAACATAACCTGCACCTCGTTCAAGTGGAGTAAATTCAAGTGTAATCCCAGCGAACTGCCCAGAACCACCTGACTGCTTTTTGTGCAAGTATTCGATAGTTACAGGTTTTGCAAGAGTTTCGCGGTAGGCAACTTGTGGCTTACCAACATTTACCTCAACTTTGAACTCTCTCTTCATTCTGTCAACTATGATTTCAAGGTGTAATTCACCCATTCCTTTAAGCAGAGTTTGACCAGTTTCTGCATCACTTTGTATTTCAAGAGATGGATCTTCTGAGCCAAGTTTATTTAGCGCAATACCCATTTTTTCTTGGTCTGCTTGAGTTTTTGGTTCAACTGCAATTTGAATAACCGGTTTTGGGAATTCCATTTTTTCAAGAATTACTTGCTTTTGTGGATCGCAAAGTGTATTACCAGTTTTAGTGTCTTTAAGACCAACAAGTGCTACAATGTCACCTGCTGATGCAAATTTAATGTCTTCTCTTTGGTTTGCGTGCATTAAAAGCATACGACCAATTCTTTCAGATTTACCATTGCTTGAGTTTTTAACAGAAGAACCTGCTTCCAGCTTACCAGAATAAATACGAACGAAGGTAATTGATCCTACAAATGGGTCGGTTGCAATTTTAAATGCAATACCTGCAAATGGCTCAGAGTCAATTTTTTTACGAGTAATTTTCACTTCACTGTCATCAACATCTGTTCCAACTATTTCAGGGAAATCAATAGGAGATGGAAGAAGGTTTACAACCGCATCAAGAAGTGGTTGCACCCCTTTGTTTTTAAATGCAGATCCGCAAAGCATTGGAATAAATGATGTTGAAACAACGCCTTTTCTAAGGCATGCTATAATTTGCGCTTCAGTGATTTCTTCGCCGCCAAGGTATTTTTCCATTAAAGCTTCGTCTTGTTCAACCGCCGCTTCTATCATTGCAGTTCTGTATTCTTGTGCTTTTTCTTTGTATTCAGCTGGAATTTCATCGTAGTAATATTCCGCGCCAAGATTTTCACCTTTCCAGTAAATTGCTTTCATTTTGATGAGGTCTATCAAGCCTTTGAATTCTTCGCCAAGCCCGATTGGAAGTTGAATTGGAACAGGACGCGCCCCAAGTCTATCTTTCATCATTTGAACGCAACGGTAAAAATCGGCACCAGTTCTATCCATTTTATTTGCAAAGCAAATTCTTGGAACATTATATTTATCAGCTTGTCTCCAAACTGTTTCCGTTTGTGGCTCAACACCTGCAACGCCGTCTAAAACTGCGACAGCACCGTCTAAAACACGAAGTGAACGCTCAACTTCGATTGTAAAGTCAACGTGCCCTGGGGTATCGATTATATTAATTCTGCAGTCTTGCCAAAAACAAGTAGTTGCCGCTGATGTAATTGTAATTCCACGTTCTTTTTCTTGCTCCATCCAGTCCATAGTTGCGGCACCTTCGTGAACCTCCCCTATTTTATGAGATTTACCAGTATAAAACAAAATTCTTTCGGTTGTAGTTGTTTTTCCGGCATCAATGTGCGCCATAATTCCGATATTTCTATATTTATCAATAGGGTATGTTTTCATATATAAGTTTAAGAAAATTTTTTAATTCTAGAACCAATCGTTGATGTAAAAAAATAAAATGCAAGTTTTTTTATTTACTTTTTGATGAATAGTTTTATAAGGTGAATTTTTTATCATGGGATTGTATGGGAAAAATGCAAAAATAGCAATTTTTTGCCTTCAAGAAATACAATTTTTTATATAAATGACAATTCTAATGTGAAAAAATGAAAAAAAATTTATCCAAAAAATAGCGATAAATACTATTATTTTTAATGCTGTAAAAAAAATATTAGAAAAAAAATAAAAAAAAGCTTGACTTTTCCAAATTTACCCATATTATCCCAAATGTGAACAAATTGTTGAAACAATATATCAAGGTAAGAGAGAGAATCTTGATATGTTTGTTTTGGCTAGTTATTTTTTAGTACCATTTTAAAGGAGGCCTTTTTAAAGAGGGGTACAACTATGAGCAGACTTCGGTTTGCTGATAGCTTTAAAGTGAGGTGTTTTTTTAGGCTTTTGGCTTTTTGTTTATTGACTTGTTATGTCTCTTTTTATATCAACATACAAGAATAAAATCGACAAAAAGCTGAGGGTCTCGGTTCCATCGCAATTTCGCTCTGTTATCTCAAAAAGTTCATTTGCAGGAATCATTGTTTATAGGTCAATTACCAATAAATGCCTTGAAGGCTGCAGCCTTGAAAGACTTGAAAAAATTACCGAAATGATAGATAGCCTCGATCCATTTTCAAGCGAAAGAGACGCATTTTCAACAGCAATTTTGGGCGGAAGTATACAGCTTTCATTCGACACAGAGGGCAGGGTGAATATTCCAGACGACATAATCGCCGAACTCGGACTCACCGAAACAGCAGTTTTCGTTGGCAAAGGTCATACTTTTGAAATTTGGTCAAATGAGGAATTTGAAAAACACATCTCAGAATCTCGCAAAATTGCATTCGAAAATCGTGATAAGATAAAAGTTATTAAATAAATTTACTATATATAATTATAATTATTATATTTGAACAAAGACATATTATTTTGCATGGTGATTGTATATTTTGTTGTAATTGTAGAATTCTTATCTTTGATTTCAATCTAAAATATTTAATAATAAATTTTTTTCTTGATTATTAAAAATAATGTTTTTACACTGGTGGTTGATTGCGGATGTGGTGAAATGGTAGACACACCAGTTTTAGGTACTGGCGGCGCGAGCTGTGGGGGTTCAAGTCCCTCCATCCGTACCATTATTATTTGATAAAAAAATGAAAATTAAACTTGTTAAAAATACAGATTGTCTGCGTATATATGAGATAAATTGTGATAATAGTATCGTTGGTACAGAATATGCATCGGTTTTGGAAGATGCTTCAAAAAGAGTTAATATTGAAGGCTTTAGAAAGGGTGCCGTTCCACTTGACGTTATTGAAACTAGAATGGGGGAAAAAATAATTGAAATTGTTTCAGATAATCTAGAGCGAAAAATAGTACAAAAAATTATTGAAGATGAAGGCGGCATTTCAAAAATTGCTCATATTGGAAAATCAAAACCACTGGCAAAGTACACAAAAGATTCAATAAAAATGTCTATTGAGATTGAAATAAATCCAGAAGTTCCTGCGATTAAATATGAGAAAATTAAGCTTGATTTGCCAAAGCTTGAACTTTCTGATGCAGATCTTGATAAGGAGGTAGAAAAGGTATTGAGTAATTTTGCAACTCCTAAGCGTATAGATGATCCAAATATAGCGATACAAAATAGACATATTGCGGTAATAAATTTTGTTGGTAGGATAGACGATAAAATAGTTGAATCAGCTTGTGCAAATAATTTTTCTATTGAAATTGGATCTAGAAATTTAATACCAGGATTTGAAGATCAAATGGTTGGAATGAAAAGTGGCGAATCAAAAACTATTAAAGTAACCTTTCCAAAAGATTATCATGCAAAAGATATGGCTGGTAAAGATGCGGAATTTGATATAAATGTTTTGTCAATTAATGAAAAAATATTGCCAGATTTAAATGAGGAATTTCTTGGACAATTTGGCCTTAAGAGTGTTGAAGAGTTTAGATCTAGAATATCACAAGATATAGATAAAATGTATGAAAATCAGATAAAAAGGTATGCAAAAGTGAAGGTTGAGGAGCATTTACGCGATAAATATTCTGACTTTCCAATACCAAAAGTTTTTCTTGAATCTGAAATATCTCGTTTAAAGCCAATTCTTGAAAAAAATAATCAAGAATTGCCAGAAAAAACTAGAAAAAGTGCTAAAGATATAGAAAAAGAATGTGAAAAAAAAGCAATTGAAAATATCTGCATGAGCTTTATTTACAGATCTATTATAACTTCGGAAAAAATTGAAATTTCCAAAGAGGATGTAGAGGCTGCAATAATGAATGACGCAATGATGTATGGTAAGGATTATGAAAAAATTATAAAAATGTATAGCGAAAATCCAAATATGAGAAATTTTGTTGAGTCAAGATTGCAAGAGGATAGGGCGTTTGACTATATGTTTGGTAAAATTTCCATTACGCGCAAGCCACTTAATCTAGAAAAAATGAAAATTGAAATTGATAAATTGTTTTCTTCGTTAAAAAAAGAATAGAAATATATTAATTTTAATATTTTTTTTTTATTGAATATTAAAAATAAGATTGTAATATTACGTGTAATCTTGTTGATTAATGTTAAAGGTCAAAAAAATAGCAATTGTAGGCTTGGGATATAGTGGTGCCTTATGTTTTGCAAATATAGCACGAAAATTTCAATTTACAAGTAATGTTCAAATTGATATTTTTGATAAATCGTATAGCATGGGCAGAGGTCTTGCGTATAAAAAACAAGATTTTACCAGACTTTTAAATGTGCCGGCCTTTAGAATGTCCGCTTTTCCCGATAATCAATATCATTTTTTAAATTGGTTGCAAAATAATGGATATAGCTATGAAGAATGCGATTTTGTTCCTCGTGGCATATATGGTAACTATATTGAAAGTATAGTTATGGAATCTGTGAAATTATGTAAAATTAAAAATATTGGAGTGCATTTTATTCCGTGTGAGGTTTTTGATATATCAAAAAATGATGAAAAATTTACTATTTTAGGAAAAAAATACGATCATGTAATATATTGCCCAGGAAATTTTGCCAAGAAAATTAATGGCATGATAAGCTGTTTTAATGAGGAATCCATTGCAAATATTGCAAATGACAATGTTATAATTTTTGGATCTGGACTTAGCATGATAGATACATGTATAACTCTTGCAAATAATCCAAAAGTAAAGAAGATTTTCGCAATATCAAGACATGGAAGGCTGCCGGAAATCCACAAACCGCAATATTTTAAGACAAAAATACCACCAGTTATAACTGAAAAAGATGTTAAAAATGCAAGATTAAGTAAAATTATGAGAAAATTTCGACAAAAATGTCAAGATTTAGAAGATTGGAGAATTGGATTTGACTCAATTCGTCCTATAATGCAGGATTTGTGGCTTAGCTTAAATATAAAAGATAGGGGGCGTTTTTTTGCTAAATTGTATTCGATTTTTTCAGTTTATAGACATCGCATGCCAAATCCTCAGGCAAATATTGTAAATAATTTAATCAAAAATGGCGTATTGCAAATTGTAAAGGGCGATTATCGTGAATTTATTAATGCTGAAATTCCAAAAATTAATTGCCTTGGGCTTGAAATGAATGTTGATAAAATCGACGATAAATTGTTACACAACCTTGTCAGCAAGAAGATTGTTAAAAAAAGCAAGACCAATATAGGAATAATGCAGTCTGAAATTGACAATTTTCACATTATGTCGCCACTTTTAATTGGAGAAATGGGTGAAATAATAGCTGTTCCAGAGCTTAGACAAATGGCAAACGAAATATCGGATATAATAGCTGCATCTGACAGTATTGATATGAATATCAACAAAAAGGCTCAATAAATATAATTATTCAAAAACTCTAACATCGTAATATCCTAGGTTTAGAGCCATATTTGCAACTTGGTATGCCGTTTTTTTATCACTTTGATTTGATTTAACAATAAAGCTATTATTTTTCTCTTCAATGTTGAAGACAATTGAGCTTTTTTGCATTAATTCATTGGCGACTTTTTCCGCAGCTGTCTTATCTTTAAATGTGCCAAGATGGACAAATTTCTTGCCAAGATTTTGACTTTTTGTATTTGTAATATTTTGATTACCTAGGTTGACATTTTGATCATTTTCAGATTTTGTAAAAACAATAGTTTCATCTGCATTTTTACCGACCAAAAGTTGATCTTGCGCAATTTCAGTAGGCTTGACATTGTTATACATTTGCCTTGCCAAAATGTTTTGCCTTGGCTGGTCAAGTTCTGGGTATGAAGTATTGTTTGTAAAAGATGTATCGTTTGAAGTTACTGCTATGGCATCGATATTTCCGATAGATGCAAGCAACATTCTATTGCCTTCCGGGATTTTCTTTAATCCAACAAAAGGAATATTTTTACTTGAGCTGCAAGATGCAATAAATAAAGTTAGTAAAATAATAAAATATCTCATAAATAACTATTTAGAAAGAAATAAGCTGAAAAAAAGACAACAACAAACCAAAGCAACAGTTATAAAACTGAAATATATATTAAAATAAATTGCAAGAAAATAAGATAAAAATAATATAAATAATGATAATATAAAGCTTTTTATAAGCATATCAATTGGATTATTTGATATTTTTCGTGCAATAATTGGAATAAACCCAAGTATAAAACTTGAGCCAAGAATGCCAAAAATCTTTGTAAATAAAATTATTCCAGATGATGATAGGTTAAATATTGTTAAGGAATGAAAAATTGGAATGTTTCGCCTATATAAAGCGAGATTAATTATAATTAGATTAAAATTTTTAGCAATAAATATAAGTGATAGTGTTGTGATTATAGTTAATATTATTGAGTTGCTAATTGGGAATAATAAAATATCACCAATTAATAAATGTTGTATTGCGTAAGAATTTCCAAAATAAAATTCGATGCAAAATCCAATAATCATTACAAGATTTCCAAAGATGTAAATGTTATCTAGTTTATCAATTTTCGATAAATATTGCCTAATTGTAGAAAATATAAAGCCTGTAATTATTGATAAAAGATTGTAATTAATTGAGAAAATTGATGATAAAGATAGATTTAAAGTTGATGAGTGCGAAATTGCATGTATCATGTTGACATTGTTAGACCAGACTAAAAAGCTTCCAATAATTGCAATAAAAAATGATGCAGCAAAAATGGCAAATATAACTTCGTAATCGATCATTATATAAATAATACAAAGCCAGTCGATATAAATAAAGCAAGTATTGTAATTAAAATAATGTGAAATTCCTCCAATTTTTCTGTTTTATCTAAATTTTGATTTTTAGTTGAAAAAGCAACTGGTAGTTTTAAATAATAATAAGAGCCTAAAATACTTGACAGCACAATTGCAAAAACAGTTATATACCAATAATTTTGGTAGATTATGACTTCTTTTATGATTTGCAATTTTGCAAAAAAACCAAGCATTGGTGGAATGCCGATTAAAGATAAAATTGATACTAAGAAGCATAAATATAAAAATTTATTGCCACTAATTATGGATGTTATTGTAAATGAATTTTGATTTTTATCAGAAAGTAATATAAGACTTATCGATAGTAGTAAATTTGCTACTATATATGAAATTGTAAAGTAAGTTACTATATAAATGGAAATTTTTGAACACAGTAAGTATGTTAAAATTATTCCTAAATTTACAGCACCACTATGTGCAATAATTCTTTTCACACAAACCTGTCTAATTGCTCTAAATGAAGTAAAAATAATGCCAAAAATACTAAAAAAGAGCAAGATTGTTGATAATTTAAGAGAGATTTTTGTATAAGAGAATATCCAATATAAGCCGAAAATTCCAGCAATTTTGGGCAAAGTATTTATAACATTTAAGGCTGAAAATCGCAAACTTGAGTAAATATCGCAAAATACAATATGAAACGGAGTAATGCCAATTTTTATAAATATTGACATCAAAAGCATTAAAAATCCAATTTCCGAGATTTTTGTATCGGCCATTTTTGGTAACATAATATCGCCAGTTTGCAAATAAAACATTGCTATTGATATTAGCATTATTATTGACCCAAGAGAGCTTGATATAATGTATTTTAAAGCAGTGCAGCTCGTAATTTTTTCGCCAAACATGCCAGCTATAAGTATCACAGATGTTATTGAAATAAATTCAAAGATAAGATATAGCATCATTAAATTCACGGTTCCAGAAGCAATTTTAATTGTTCCAAGGGTTAAAAAGCTAATTAATGTATATATTTCATATGGTATGTTACGTTGTATTTTTTTGCCTTCAATGTATACAAAAATCATCGAGATAATTCCAACTGCATATATCATGGCCGATATATTGCTTGTTGCTATATGAAAACTTGCTATTTTTGTATAAAATGTAGTTGGATTATAAAAATTAACAAAAATACCTATTAAAAGTATTAGAGAAGATGTCACAAAAGACAAATTTTCAACTCTATTTTTTGATATAAATGGATAAACAGCAAGAGTTAAAGCCGAAATAAATAAAAGAATTATGTCAAAAGATATAATCATTTTGCAAAAAAACTTGAAGTTGTATTTACGAAACTAATAAATAAAAAGCAAGGTATTTTTTAAAATATTAGTTTTATGGTGAGGGTTTATTTTTTTAATTCAAATAAAATCAGCTTTGTGAATTAATTGTTCAGATCAAAAAAGTTAAGCTGTAAAAAAAACTTGACAATTAAAAATAATTTTGTAGACACTTGTTTTAAGTTCCTCGGTAGCTCAGCGGTAGAGCAGTTGGCTGTTAACCAATTGGTCGTTGGTTCGATCCCAACCCGGGGAGCCAGTCATTACAGCCAGCATTTTCAAGCATCATATCAAACGGACAACGCAAGGAATAGCCTAGGGTTTTGCCCTTTAATTCGAGTTTCGAAAATACAAAATTTATAATTTCTCTCTTTTCACAATTTTTCGAAACTAGGAAAATATCATGCAGTCTTGAAGCCAGCTGAAACGCCGTAATTACTGCATTTTTAAAGTTTTTGTCTGCTGATTTATACATCGCTCTCTCCTTCTCTAGGTTTGATATGTTTTGCTCTATTTCTGCTTTTTTATTTGCAAAGATGGGCTGCGTTATACTCCCGTTTAAAAGTGCGTCAAGAAGTCTGTTTTGTTTTTGCTCTTC
The DNA here is from genome assembly GCF_007993655.1 of Candidatus Deianiraea vastatrix. Lineage (GTDB taxonomy): Bacteria > Pseudomonadota > Alphaproteobacteria > Rickettsiales > Deianiraeaceae > Deianiraea > Deianiraea vastatrix. Next base: position 192,326 of record NZ_CP029077.1, read on the forward strand.
GGATTTAATTCTGCTTTCAATATCATTTAGCTTGATTTGATAATGCTCTTGTTCAAAGTCGTGCGTCTTTTTTAGGTTTTCGGTGACAATTTCAAGCATTTCATTTGGGAATTTTATTTTCGCAAATACATTTGAAACTTCTGCTAAAATATCTTTTTCACGAACATAAACTTTCTTTTTAATGTCCTCGGGGTTTCTAACTATTAAATAGTTGTTAATATAGCCTCTATCGTCAAGTTTTTCGTCTGTCGTTGCAGTTCTGCCACTTGAAGCACAAGTGATTAGACTTCTAAAGACAAAGTCTTTACCTTCTTTTGCAGTTTGTATGGCTTTATCTCTGTTATTTTCTTTACATCTTCCAGAATTTACCCTTTGACATTCGTCAAAAAGTTCTTTGGTTATAAGTTTATCGTATTTATGTGGATATAATTTATCTCCGTGCGACTTTACAAGCATTTCACCGTAATAAAAAGGGTCTTTAAGCATATTCGATATAACATTCTTGGATAATGTTTGCGTGCTTCCTGCATAAAATGTATTTGTTAAATTATATTCCTTTGCGAATTTCTCAAGGTCTCCTAGTGAATAGCTACCGAGTGAGTACATTTCAAACATCTTTTTGATTAGTGGTGCACGCACAGGGTCAAGAATTGTATTTTCTACTCCTGTAATGTTATCTTTTATTTTTAAATAACCAACTGGCAATCTTCTTATATTTTCTCCTTTTTCTAGTTTACTTTGTAAAACTGTTTTTACCCTCTTGCCTAGTTTTTTAATTTCATGCTTGGATAAAACTTGGTCAAGATGATATTTTATGTCATCAGAGTCTTGGTCGTATATTTCGTTATTTCTAGTAAAATGAACTACGATTTTACCTTCGTCTTTCAAATCATTAATAATTGCAAAAGCCGAATAATCTCTATGTAGCCTATCCGAGGCTTGGGTTATAATATGTATTTTCTCTTTTTGTTTTTCAATAAAGGTCATCATTTCGTAAAATTTTGGTCTATTTGATGTCTTTGAACTTTCAACAACCTCAAATTCTCTAATTATCTCAAAATCGTGCTTTTTACAATATTCTCTATTGTTTTTTAATTGAGCTTCAATTGAGTGTCCTTCATTAGCTTGCTCTTGGCTTGAAACTCTCGCCCATATAATTGCTTTTTTCATATAAATAACAAATAATTAACACATTTTAAAATCATCCTTAAGTCTTATCGGTTTGAAAGCCTCTATGGCGTTAAGAATTCTTGTAATTTCATGCTGAATGTCATCTGCATTTGTGTATTCACATCCTTGCACATCGTTTATACGCTTGATTTCACCCTTGATTCTTGAAAGCTGACTTGAGCTTAACTGAAACCGATTTTTTAGGTAATCATAACCTTTTTCTTTTGTAATTCTCATAACTGATTCTAATGACATAACTTTATTAAAACTGGCTTTTGGAAACGCAGTTCTAATACGATTTATAATAAAAGAAGTATCAGTATTGTCAAGGCGTAAAGTCCTTAAATTATCGTGTATTTTATCAGTAAATCCTTGTAAAATAGCCTTTGCAACGCCAGGTATAAATGCGTCTTGAATCGTATCAATTTGAATATCTAAAGTCTTGAGTTTTTTGCGTTTTAATGAAACTTCATAACGAAGTATTTTAAGCCCGCTTTCCGCAACTTTTTTAATCAAATTAGCTTGGCATTGATTGTCTTTTACAACTGTTCTACTTTCACTGTAATTGAGTGCCGTTTGAATTTCTGCAATCTTATCGTAAATAACAACATGGTACTTTTTTGTGAAAAATCTTATTGAATTGCCTTCAGTTTTGTAGTCTCTGTTTGTTTTGCCAATCCTAGAATCATATCCAATCTTGCTTATAAGCGTGATAATATCCCGTGGCTCTGTGTTAATGATTATGTTTTTGCTAAAATCTATCCTTGATAAATAAGCTTGTTTTAATACCTCAATATCCACCGCAACGCCCATATACGCAAGCTTTTCTTGAAGTTTTAACATCACGGCGTCAAAGTTGCTATATTTTAATTCCTCAATGTTGTTTTCAAAAAAGATTTTAGACAGCGAACATTCAATAATCATACAGCAAAAACTCTCATCATCGCCTTTAATCATTGGGTATGGAGTTCTTTTAAGCGTTATTCGTGGGAAATATCCTTTCTTTTTATCACTGCTCGTTGGGTTGTTTTTAGTGCTCTTCTCAGAGTTTCCATAAATTTGAAAATTGCACAGCTGTGCAACCAATTTTTCACCGCCAAATCTTACAAAATCTGTAATTACAACCTTATAGACTGGAATTATTATCACTATTGTATCTATCATAACCTTCACAACTTTTATTAATCACACTTTTTAGTTTTGAGAAAATTGCCTCTTCAATAGCAATGCTTGTTTCCTTGTTTATCGGGTGAAATAAGCTAAAACCGTTCTTTTTTGGGTATAGTAATCGATAGCCTTCTGCATTCAATTTCTTGTAGATTGCTATTCCAAAGAGGTAAATATTGCCTTCAATTACGATATTTGCAAAGCCTATAAGTCCATTTTGAGGTTTTACAATCTCAATATTTATTTCCGTTACATAATCATTCATTTGACTCTTCATAAAAAATTTCATTACTTTTTTGTTTTTGAGTTTCTTGTTCGTTTTGAATGCGTCTTTCGATTTTATCGAGTAATTGAAATAAGCCCATTATGTGTCCAGACGCAAGACTAGCCTTCTCTTGCGAGATGCAGTCTCTATCCAAGCTCACAATGTACTCAGTTAATTTACACATTTTACACGAACAATTAATTCGTATAAAATATCATACACATTTTCTCTAATTGGAGCAGCCAAGCTAGTAAATTCATTTACTCAGCTAGCAGAGGAACATGAAAATAATCAGTATTTATGCGGGGTTTTGAGTTTTGTGAGTGCGTTATTTTTTTGCTTCTTTATCTATTGCAAGGCACCATTTGTAGATTTGTGATGTTTTATCGTCGGAAAAATACTTCTTTGCTTCTTGTGAAACTAAAATCGTTCCATCAAGTGAGTATTCAATAGCAAATTGCCTTATTTTATCGTCGTTTTTTGCGTATGCGTTATTTAGTAGTTCTGAAATTTTATTCGCTCTTGCGTTAACCGTTATGCCTTTTACTTTTTCTTTATTAAAATAAAGTGGTTTTATAACTTCTAGCTTGACTATATTTGTTTTTTGATTTCTATTTTTGCCACCTTTGCCTTGAGTATTGCTGATAATTTCACGCCTTACCTTTTCTTTGAGTTGATTTTCTTGCTCAATACGCTTTTGCTCATTTTTTACTCTTTGTTCTTTTAAATCTTCCTTACGATAAACCTCATATAGCTCATAGTACTTTTTAAAACACTCAATTTGTGTTCTTATTTTTTGAAATTTAAACTCTTTTAAAAAAAACGAAACGCCTACTTCGTTATTAAATGTATCTTTAATCTTTTGTTGTTTTGATTTATCATTAAAAATAGAATACAGTTTCAGCAAATCATCATCGCTCATATTATTAATGCAATTCCAAAGGATAGTTTCAAAAACCTTGGCATTGATATGACTTTTTGTGTTGATTGTGTATTCGTCTTTTGTATTTTCATAATGAACTCCATATCTTGAGTTTGGACTATTCTCAAAACAGGCAAAGAAATTCAAAATAAGCTCAATGTTATTATTACTAATGTCTAAATTTTTTATACTAAAACTAAACTGCGGAGCGGTTTTAAGGTCATCAATTGGTGCACTTTGGTGTTTTGAATAGACTAATCTTGAGTATTCTGTAAGCCTTAAATAAAGCTCATTAAAAACAATTTTTAAAGTTTTAACATTCATTAGATTAATCAAAATTACATCTTTTTTAAGTAAATTCTTAAACAAAAACTTCTTAAAATGCAAGTTTTGTGAGTAGAAATAAGACCTTAATTTCTATAGCAACACCATATTGAATGGTAGGAGTTGAGGCTTATCAATGCCTCATAAAGCCAGTATTTATAAGGGTTTTCAGTGATTTTAAAGTGTATATAAAAAGCGAAAGATAAATTGTCAACAAGACAAAATAGGCAAATCTCTACTCTCAAATTATGGTCACTTTTGGTGTCCAACTTTCTAAAATTCAAACACTGAAAACACTTATAAACACTAGTGTTTTGAGGTGTTTTTTATATTATACAAAAAGTGAAAATAAAATTGTCAAGCGTTCAAAATGGAGTTAATTTTATACTGTAGAGAGATAGAAAAACAAAAGACTAAAATAGACAAACTACATCACTACACTCCTCCTCTATATCCTCCTTATCTCTGCTCACAGGCGGCGGATTTTCTAGGTTTTTATTAGATTTTTTAGTTATACTGCATTAAAACTTGCACAGCTGTGCAAAATAAGCTCTGGCTACAAAGGCAAGATACCTTAAAACTCAAAATCAAAGCCTGTGGATTATTCTTTTATACAAAAACATACAATTTCATAGTCAATTAATTTTGACTCCTGTAAGTGCCTGTATTTTTGAAAATTGCTGTTATACAAAAAATTACTTTTTGATTGTCAATTCAAAAACCTTTGTTTTATGTGTTTTGAATTGGTTTTTTGACTGCAAAATCTTTGTGAAAATTAGAAAAATTGATTATATAAAACTACACTTTTTGATTGTCAAAAAAGAAATCTTTATCTGGCCATTCCTTTTTGAATTTTATCTCAAGTAGCTCATTCACTCTTTCTGTAATCAATGTTAATGAATATCCATTTTTTTCAATCTTGGATATAAATTCAGATGTCTCTTTGAAGTGCGAATTCACCTCTTTATATTTTTCTATTTTTACTTTTAACGGCTTATCTCCAACTTTATAATTCTGTTCGCTTGGAATTAGATTTCCAATTGAATTTCTAATTGGATATATTTCCTCAAATTTGTAATTATCTTGTTCGCACCAGTTCAGTTTTTCGTTCTCATTGCTCCATTTTTCTTTCTGCGGGAAAATATGCTCAATTGTATATCCAGTCTCTTTGTTTATAGTTTTATTCCAAGTATTTGGGTTTCTTTTAATGCTTGTATTTGCGTTATCTATTCTTAAAAAGAAATAAAATATTTCCTTTGATTGTACAATTCCTTTGTAAAAGTTTTCTGATTTAAAATTATCTTCAACGCTTTTGTTTAATGGAAATGTTTGAAACAAGTTATCTTTAATACTTTGAAATATAGATTTTTTATTCTTTTTGCAATCTTTTAGTATTTTAATAACATTCACACCCATGCTTTTTAAGGCACCATCACGAGCTATTAAACTACGGAATATATACGACTCTAAAAATGACAAAGATTTAAGAATATTTTGCTCGCTCTCAGATTTACTTTGTAATAAAATTTCAAATAATAACGGATATGTTGTTGTTTGACCAAGAAATGATAAATATTCAATTTTTTCAATTACTTTGGCATTATATCCAGCTACATTTACATCATTTGTTCCATTTGTTATCACAGCATACATTCTTGCAAAATTCACAATATCAAAAATTATGTCTTTGACATTATTGTTCGTTATATCTTTATAAAAGTATTTGAAATTATCATATATCGCAAGGTCGCTTACTGGCTTTGATATTTCTTCATCTTTGTATCTATTTAATCTATAAACTTTCATTGACGCCAAATTTCCAAGCTCATCAAAGGAAGAACAAAATTTATAAGATAAATAGTGTTTGAAAAACTTATCCAATTCCTTGCCGTTATTGTCATTCACACATTTTTCAATTTCATTCCAGTGTGTCAAAACCTCAGTAACCATATTACCTTTGATTTTAATAAAAATGTAGTTTCTTATTAAATCACTTTCTCTAAGCTCAACACCAGTTGCGTTAAGACTTTCAAAAACTTTATGCTCGTCTTGATCGTCAAATAGCTCTATTACAACAAATCTCAAACTCTCTAATTTATTAAAAATATCATTTATGTTAGTATCTTTCTCTTTTAATTTTTCTTTAAAAAAGATATAGTTCTTATAGGCGTTCGTCTGTTTATCATTATCATCCAATTTACTACTTCTAATCAATCTATCTATCACGACTCTATTAACATCACCGCCTTGCAACCTTGTAACTTTATTACTTTTATCGTCTGTGAATAAATATTTACTCTCTATCGCTTCCCTTAATATCACATCATTACAAACATCTCTTATTGCTAAAATTAAAAGCGTTGCTGTTGTTAATCTTTGTTGACCGTCTATTACATTATAACATTGATTTGATTGTAATTTAATAGCTATACTACCAGTAAAATGTTTAGAATCATTTTGAATATCTGTAAATAAAGTTTTACATTGTTCGTGTTCCCAATTGTAGTGCCTTTGATATAGCGGTATAACAAAACACTTAAATGAAGTAAATATATCATTAATTGTTTTTTGAGAATTGGTCATATTTTAGTTTCAAACATTTTCAATAATCATAAAATAGATAAAATTAATTTTCAATCAATAGACAACTTTAATCCCCTCTGGAATTAACCTGCAATTCTTAATAATATCCGCAATATCTTCGCCGTGTTTCGTTCTCAATTCACCCGCTAAGTCTATTTTCTCGGATGACAACTTCATAAACCACTCATTTTGAGTTTTGCTATGTTTGTTTATCAATTCTTGCCACTCGTTCCACTTGCCTTTGAGTCTATTATGCAAGGCAAAATGGCATTGTTTGCATAAAATATAAGGCTTCCAAGGCTGGTAGTAATTTTCATTGTGGTAATTCGTCTCCATTGTAGTGCCACAAATCTCACAAGGTTTGCCTACTGGATTTTCAACTAATTTTTGAGCAATTAAGAATTTTACTAACCTCCAACCGTTTATTCGCTCGATGCCTGTAAAACCGTTGTAGTCTCCAAGCATTTTCCACCTCCAGCTTGGCAATATAACTGTTTTTACTTGCATAGTTTTAGAAAATCTTATTCTTGCAAAATAAATAACTGCATATATATAAATTTAGTTAGAAAATAAATTAGATATACAGATAAGATGCGATATGCGTTTATTAAAATAAAAAATATTAACCTAATAATTGTCGAAAGATTTGACAAACTTCTTCCGTGGCAGAAAATTTTCTGCATTGTTAATTCTAGTTTTGCAATTTTAATATAAATAAATGTATAGCAAATTCCATAACAAATTGAAAAAATGAATAAAAATACCCAATATGCTATAAATTGCGAAATAAATGTTAAAAAAGAATTTGCTATTAATCTATATAGTGTGAAATTTTTAAAAAATACTAAATATATATAAAATATAGTATACCAAAAACATATATTTTTAGAAATTTGAGGTGCAAAAAAGTTCCAAGATAATTTTTTGTCATTTAAGATTTCATTTAATTTTTGTTCGGAATTTATTTTATTTTTCATCTTTCAAACAAACTACATCTTTTCATATATTATATGAAGCATTAGTTCGTATTTGTCAAGTTTTATTAATCGTGCCTTCGTGGTCTTTTAGGAGCAACTCGTATTCAATATTCGTAATATTAATTCGTTATAGAACTATGAATGCGAATACAATTAAGAAAAAACAACTTGGCAACAAGATAAAAGAATGGCGTAAACAAAGAAACATTACTCAAGAAGATTTTGCAGGTAAAATTGAAAGGTCAACTGAAGCTGTGTCTATGATTGAGCGAGGAATTAACTTTCCAAGCCCAGACACAGTTGCAAAGATGAGTGTGGTTTTAGGTATTCCAATTCATGAGTTTTACAAATACGGAGACGAAGCAAAAGCATCTGCTAAAACTCAAAAACTAATTGATGAAATCACTGGCAGACTTTATAAAATGGATGAGAAGTATCTCAAAATAATGCTTAAAGTTGCGGATGGCTTGATTGAGTAGTATTCATGTCTTGACCCTCAAACCAACCTAAAAAACGAATTGCATTCACGACATTTTTCTTTAAGGTCCAAGTCCATTCTTGCGTTTTGTTCTTGAATTGTTTGTGAGTATCGTCACACAAAACAAAAGTCCAAACTGGTTTATCATTGATTTTTTGAGTAGGTTCAAATCCTATCTGCTCACCCACCATTTTTGCAAATTTACCATAATGCAAGTTGATTATTTCGTATTTTTCAAGCTCAGTATCTTTGGCGAGTTCTGTTGGTGTTGCAATAAATTTGTTTGACTCGTAATGTGCTTTTAGGATTTGTTTATAAACTGGTGTGATTTTCTCTTCTTGTTCTAAGCTATGTAATACTAAAATATACTCCCAAACTGTTGGTAAAACCTCTTTATCGCCAGGCTTTCTTGACTTATTTGCTTTTCTTATAATTTCTTGATTTGCACTTTTTAAAAGCTCATCAATAGACGAATTTACATCAATATCAAATAGCTTTGTATTACTACTTATCTCGCCTACATAAATACCTTTATCAGCTCCGACGGCTGAAATTATGTATCTAGTTTTATCAAAAACTATGTTTTTATAATCTAAATTTTGAGACATTTTTTAACAATATTACATCTTTGGATTTGTTGTAAAACACAAAATGTTATTTATCAAGAACTTGGTTAATTAACTTAATAGGTTTTTCATTAAACTGAAATAAATTATTATTAGGACTAATGGCAAGCTTCAATTGCTGTAAATCCGTCTGCATCGATTGCACAATATTGTTTCTAAACAAATCTATCTTTGTTGACATTTGCGACATATAATCTTTAGAGTTATTGCATTCTCTAAATAAAATATTATCAGAGTCATTTAAGTTATATACTCTATATATATCGTAACAATACTCTTGATTTTTATTTACAAATTCAATTTCCTGGCTACTGAAAATAATTTTCTGTTCAAAATCATAACTGGTTGACTTAACATCTATATAATGCACTTTATCAAATTTATCCTGTAGATGAAAATCGTATGGCATACCACTTTCAATGCTTGCATTACACCATTTATAATGAGAAATCTGCTTACTGTGTAGTAATGTATCAAGATAGTTGTTTATCAACTCCTCTCCCTTTCTACCAATTTCTTTAAAGATTTTCTGAGCTCTTTCAATATCATATATTTTAAATTTTTGATTAATTGAGCCTATTTGAGAAGCAGTTTCAATTTCCTTTTGTATATGTATTGAGCTAATATTAACAATATTTTGTAAAAGATTCATAACATTACCCCATTCTCTCAATCTGCCGCTTTTTTTATCTTTTGGTAAAAATTTATATATCTCCGATTCAGAATCAAATAAGCAAAATACTGGCATATTATTAGAAAGACCAAACCATAACAAATACCATTTTGTAACAGGATTAGCTTGACACTTATCGCGAATAACAGATGTCACGGATACAGAATTCCTACCTCCAGTTTTAATTTTCGGGCTTCTAAATGTTCCATCTGGATTGGAGATTCTATCAAAATACATATCCAAAATATCAGCATTATTTTGAAATATAAAAATTGCTTGCTTTTCTTCTGTGTTATCTAAAAAAGTCAAAGTATCATCGTACAATCCAATATGCGTTTGATGACTCGTACCCAACCCCAAGTCTGCATTTGATAATTCCTTGTATGCAACTTTACTTTCGCTGTGAATTTCAAAAAACTGTATATCCATATATTAATTCATAAATTTACTAACCAAATAATGTAATATTGCATAAACTGTATTTACACTTACTGCATTACCAGCTTGCCTATACATTTGATGATCGCTAATGCCAGCTTTCTTTGCGTTTAGGAAAAATTTATCATCAAAACCTTGTAAGTTAAAGGCTTCTTTTGGAGTTAGCTTTCTAATTTTTTTCTTCAATAAATCATCTATTTGTATATTAATTTCTTGAACATTGTTCTGAATAAAATCATCACTATAGTAATTATCTTGACATGCTCTGTGCATTTTTACCATAGTTGCAGTCAGTGGTCTCGCAATTTTAAGATTAATTTCTGATTTAGATTTAAAATTTTTAGTGCCATTGGACAATATTGTTGGTTTTATAACGTCTGATAAATAGTACTTATTATCTGTATTCTTTTCTAAAACATCAAAGATATCTTTTTGTTTTAGTAAATTTGAATTTGGAATGTTTTTATTACTATATTCAATAACAATATTTTCTGTGAATATAAAATCCTTATTTGGCTTGCCTTTAATTGCAAATATGAAAACTCTATTTCTTGTTTGAGCTAAATTAAAATTTGCAGTATTGAATATATCGTAAAATACTGTATAATCTTCTAATGATATTAATTCAATAACTTTTTTCAGAGTTTGCTTTTTGTCATGATTTACTAAATTTTTAACATTTTCAAGTAAAATCATTTTTGGCTTTTTAATTTTTATAATATCTATAATTTTAAAAAAAACATTACCTCTTGCATCAGTAAAACCATTTTGAGCACCCATCATACTGAATGGCTGACATGGAAATCCGCCTGTTAATATATCAAAATCTTCCAAAGAACTTATGTTGTTAGGGTTGCTACAAAAATCAACAATATCACCCATTGCAACATCTGCACTGGTATCAAAATTTGCATTGTATGTTGTTGTTGCATATTTATCAATTTCGGAAAATCCAATACATTTAGAATGCATTTTAAAGTCATTAGCCACTAAATCTAATGCCAAACGGAATCCACCTATACCAGAAAACAATTCTAAATGTTTAATCATACTAAATATTTTAAAATTATACGACCTATTGCTTCAGATAACTTTACTGGAACCGCATTTCCAATTTGTCTATACCAATTATTTTGAGGCCCACAAAAAGAATAATCATCTGGAAATGTTTGAATTCTTGCAGCTTCGCGTGGAGATAATCCTCGAGGCTGCTCTGGATGTATATACATATTACAATCATATTGCATATGCGATGTAATCGTTCTTGATACTTCATTATATTTTAATTTATAGTATTTATCTTTAAATATATGAGCTCTTTCTTTATATGGCATAATATGCTGTATTGAATCATGTGTAGAATTACAACCTTGTGGCAGAAGTTTATAAATTTCAATATCTCTATCATTATTAAATCTATTTTTATGATTATGTAGTTTTTGTATTGTTCTATTATTATTAATATATCTCACAAATTCTGTTTGTTTATACTCAAATTCAATTTCCGTGAATCCAAACTTTTCATTCTCTATTGAATTATTATTTTTAATTTTCTTTGGATGCAGTAGTGGTAAATCACTTATTGCATCAAATAATAAAAATTGTTTATGTTTTTGCTGTTTTAATTCAATAAAAATTTTATTAGAATCGATATTAATACAATTGCCAATAATAAAAAGCCTTTCTCTGTTTTGTGGCACACCAAAGTCTTTAGCATTTAAAATCGCATAACTTATATTGTATCTTTTGTCAAGGTTAACATTAAAATCATCAAGAATTTCAGATATTTTGTTTTTCATACCCTTTACATTTTCCATTAGAAAAAATTTAGGTTTTGTGTGTTTAATAAAGGTAATATACTCTTTGTACAATATATTTCTTGGATCATCTATTATTCTTTGTTGGTTGGCAATAGAAAAACCTTGACATGGCGGACCACCAGTAACTAAATCAACTTGTTGAAATTGTTTTAAATAAGATATATTTTGATTTAACACTCTAATATCGCCAATAAATAAATTATCTTTACTTAAGTTATTGTGATTTAATAAAATTGTTTGACTAGCTATTTTATCAATTTCATTGGCAAAAATCATATTAAAGCCAGCCTGTGTCAAACCAAGACTCAATCCTCCTGCACCAGCAAATAAATCAATAAAATTATATTTTTTAATATTCATACCTTCAGCAACACACTTAATAATTTCAATACTTCAAGCAGCTCTTCTTTTGAGGAAGTGCCTGCAAATTCAGCATTTCTTTCTTTCCAGTCTAGACTTTTTATTGCATCCGCAAGGGCAACACCTTGGATTTTGTCATTATTTATCTTAACCTCAAACGGATAACCTTTTGCCTTGCTTGTAATAGGAACGGCAAGAATAAGCCCATGTTTATTGTATTCTTGTGGTGAAAGAACGAGTGCAGGCCGTCTCTTCATTATCTCTCTTCCTGCTTGTGGATTGAAATCAAGCCAGATTAAATCGCCTTTGGATGGAATATACTTTTTCATACCCTCTCAAATCACCAAACCTCATGCCCAACCGCTTCGTCATCTATTGACTCATCCTCATCACTTGAATGCTTATTTTTACTTGTGATTTTTGAAAGCAGAGTCATTAGATTCAAGTCTTGCGATAAATCAAAGAATGGATTACTTTCAGACTCTAGCATAATCTTATTACCATCTAATGAAATTTTGATTTGCGAGCCATCGTGTAATTTGAGTGCGTCGGCGACTTTCTTTGGAATACGAACACCAAGGCTATTGCCCCAAGTTTTTACTTCTGTTGTTGAGATTGTTGTTTTCATACACTTTTAATTAATCACATCTTTAATGTAAGTTAATACAAGTATATACTAAAAGTCAAGATATATTTTCTATTTTGAAGTCAGCTTAATCTTGGAACGACGCTTTGCTCTGTTTCAAGATAATTTTGCACAGCTGTGCAACTTTGCTTTTTCTACGCCGCTAAACATAGCTTCACTCCTTCCATCATCGGGCGGTTCATTGTAGACAAAATATCGTCTTGTTTGTTTCGAAATATGTTGAAAGAGGGGAGCCAAATAGGTCTTTCACCACATTTTAGCACTTCATCAAAGGGTTTAACCACGGTAAATACTAGGGTTTTGCCACTTAGAAAAAAGTTCGAAAATAACAATTTCAAAATAGCCCTTTTCTTGTCTTGTTTCGAACTTTTAAATACTTCATAGGCACGAGAGGCAATATCTAGTATAGTTGACGCTGTAACTTCAAATTCTGCATCGTCGCTTTCAAGTAATTCAATTTCTTTTTTGATATTTTCTTTCTTTACCTCTAGTTCTGTTTTTAGTTCGATATAATCATCTTCGGGAATGTCTTTTGTAACATATCTTTGATGTCTTAAGTCTTTTAGAGTGTTATCTATTTCTTGATATTGTGCGTGAAACTTAGCTAACTTTACTTTATGTTCTTTTGACTCTTTTTCAAGATTATCTTTTACAGAGTCTTTAATTGCTTGTAAATATTCCTCTGGAATTTGCATTGCTTTTAAACTGCTTGCTAACTGGTCAAGCAATATATGTTCGCCTACTTCAACGCAATGTTCGCATTCTCCTTGGCTTTTAGTTGGTTTTAAGTAGACATATTCTCTTTGGCCATATTTCTTTGTCATCTTTGGTCTTGCATAAGAACTATAACTACAGCCACAATGCTGGCATTTTACCAATGCTTTGAATATAAAATCTTTGTCGGTTCTTTTGTATTTTGCCTTTTTTCTGCCAAATCTTACATCTTGACACTGGTCAAACAACTCTTTGGTTATTAATGGCTCGTAGACATGCTTGTAAAGCATTCCTTCCGCCTCCATATATCCATAATAGAATGGATTTGTTAAGGTTCTTTCAATCTGGCTTTTAGACATCTTACAATTCTTTTTACTTCTAAGTCCAGCTTCTGTTATTAAGCTTCTTACTTCCGCCATAGAATAATCACCAGTTGAATACATTTCAAAAAGTTGCTGTATTAATGGTCCTCTTATTGGGTCAATTTCAACTTCTGCTGGCTTTCTTTTTTCTTTTTTGGCTTGTATTCGCTTTTTGTTTAGATAACCAACTGGAGAATCTCCGCAAATCGTTCCTTCCTCAAGTTTTTTGTTTCTGCTTCGCTTTACATTATCGGATATTTTATTTCTATAATCATTTGCAAGCAAGACATCAAGGTTCTTTCTAAACTTCTGCGAACTGTCCATATTTTTATGCTCAATAAAGCCATTTTGCGTGTAATGAATTTCTGCTTTATCAAGTTTGATTAATTTTTGAAGCTCAACATATTGCTCGTCAAAATCACGCTGAAGCCTATCTACGCAATAGCAAATAATGGCAGTTTTGCTGCTTTGTTTTTTAACAAATTGCACCATTCGTGCAAACTCCGGTCTTCCATTTGCTGTTGAGCTTTCAACTATCTTGAATTGCTCAAGGACATTAAAGTCCTTTTCAATGGCATATTTAAAACCACTTTGAATTTGTGCATCAAGCGAGTGTCCATCTTCTTGGTCTTTGCTTGAAACTCTTGCGTAAACTACAGCTTTCATACAATAATCAAATAATTAATACTACTTAACATAATATAAACAGGATTTTTTTAAAAAGCACGAGTAATCTAGGCATTTTTGCGGTACAAAACTTATAATTCTATTTTACTTAAAATGGGTGATATATAATTTTTCCAACTATATTCTATTTCATATGCTATTGACAATATTGAGATATAAAGTGATTGCATAATTCTCTCTTCGCCAAAAATTGTAAAAAGTAAATCAATTTTTTGTTGATCAAAGCTTTTAGATATGTCACTTCTATGAACTCCGCCAAATTTATTTCTTAATACGAGTATGATGTCTTTTCTCGATAAATGTTCAATAAGACCTATTATATTATTTGTATCGTTTACATATTGAATTGTGTAAAATCCTGAATAATTAAAGATAGTCTCATTATTTAACCATTCTTGATATTTACTTTTTTTATAAATTGGCTTAAGAATATCTTTCGAATAAAAAGATTGTAAATTAAGAAATTTATCTTTTTCTAAAAATTGTCGCCTTGAATCTGAATATTTTGCATTATAAATAATTGGACTACCTTTATCACTTGTAATAATTAAAGGCTGCGCAATTCGCAAAGACACGACATCGAATTTATTAACTACTCCAACTGTAGGCAATAAAGTGTATTGTTTCTGTCTTTTTTCATATGGCAGTATGCTTATATATTGAGGAATAAATAAATTCATTTTTTTATGAATTGCAATCATTTCATCAAGATAATCTGCATATTTGATATGATTCTCATGAACTTTTAAGAAAAAATTGCCTGTGATTTTTTTATGCAATACACTTATTTCCTTGCTTTTTACATCGTAACAACATTTATTACTGAGAAATTCCAATTTTATCTTCTGTCCTTGTTTTTTAATAATATTTGGTATAGATTCAATATATTCAAATAATATAGTATAAATATCACTTGATAATTCTTTACATAATAACTCAAATTTACTACGTATAAATTGATTATTAATCAATTGTTCTGCTTCTTTTCTTTTTTCTTCTATTCTTTGTATTTTTTGGATAATATCTATTGTGATAGCTTTCATATATTTCTATATATTTTATATTCACTATAAAAAAAACATCCTAAAATTCAACCAAAATAATTAATTGGTTAAACTTTGTTAAAATCGCTTCTTCTATTGCCAAACCAGTTGATTTATTGATTGGATAAAACACATTAAACTTACCTTTTGATGGATAAGTTATACGATAACCGCTCGTGTGTAATTTTTTATGAATTGCTATTCCACCAAGATAAATTGAATCATTAATCACAATTGAGGCAAATGCTACAATGCCTTCATTTGGCTTAATTAGTTCAATATTTACTTCAGAAATAGAAATACTATTTTGATTTAGACTTTGTGGATTGTTTTTCATAGGAACTACATAAATCATTACTTTGGTTTTGCTTAAGTTTGCGATGGCTGTTTGATTGTTTTTGTTGTTCTCTGTCTTCTTTGATTAAAAGAGTAAGTAGGTTTGCTATTTTTGATATAGCTTGCCTATCTAGCTCTTTTTTACCAAGATGTGTTTTAATCAATTCAGACACAATTATAACAATAACAATTTTTCAGTTATTGTTATTAGATATTACTTGATTATACTTGTAAATTCTGGGTTAATTGCTGAAAAAAATAAATCTGACTTTAAAAAATCTGAGATTAATTTTCTCTTTCTTTAATATACTTTCGTCCAGGCTCTCTTAAATACTCATATTCGGGATTTTTGTCTATGAATTTTTGCAATTCTGTTTCAAATAGGTTTCTTGTAAATAATGTTTCACGTTCTTTGCAAATAGGATACAACTCCTCAATTTGAATTTTAGCCTCTTCAAACATCTCCTTCCTACACCCTCCTTTTGAATATTTTTCAATGTTGCGATATTTTGGTGTCAATGATTCTATTATTTTGTAACATTCTGTCCGTAACCGCACTTTTAAAGAACCAACGGCAAATTTATCGTTTTTTATTGTCTTTACGATATCTATAGTGTTTTTTGCATAATATTCTTGATGATTGTTTCCAACCTCCTCAACGACAAAATCTTTATCATCAAAAATAAAGCTAAATTCCTCTATGAAGTCTTTTTTATCATCTTCGTACTCGGGCTTTAACAAGTTAATCGCATGCATTAACTCATCTTGTTTTTTCGTGTTATGGTAAATTGACTTTGCGTAATGCAAAAGCATTTGAAAAGTTCTTAATGCTCTTTTATCTTTTATTTGCAAAATATACTCATCTTTAAAATCTTCATATTCAAATATTTTAAATGGACTTTTTCCCTCAAGATTATGAATATCAAATCCGTAGTTTTCAGAGTTAAAAAATTTTATAACTTTCAGTAAATTAACATCCGTGCAAAAATCATTGTCTTTGCAAACAATAAATTTATATGTTTTTATATCATCGCAATGCGAGTAATATTGAAGTTCGTCTTCCCTGTAGTTAATGACAACGATTGCATTATTACGAAGCCTGCTATTAATATATTCAATTACACTCAAAAACTCACTAAATTTAATCATTACATTAATCAAAATTACATCTTTATTTAAGTAAATTCTTAAACAAAAACTTCTTAAAATACAAGTTTTGTGAGTAGAAAGATAGACACAATGCTACCTCAAATTATGGTCACTTTTGGTGTCCAACTTTCTAAAAATAAAACACTAAAAACCCTTATAAATACTGGACTTATTGACTGTTTTTTACATTATACAAAAAGTGAAAATAAAATTGTCAATCCTGTAAAATAAGACTTAATTTAGCTTAATAAATTCATTGTAAAAAAACCTACAAAATAGACATAACACTCCTCAAATTATCCATCATTTTGTGATGGAACTTTCTAAAACTCAAACGCTGAAAAGCTAGTATTTATAAGGCTTTTCTGCCTGTTTTTTGTATTATACAAAAAGTGAAAATAAAATTGTCAACGAGGTAAAATCGTAATAATTTTAGATTATAGAAAAATAGCAAAACAAAAAACCAAACATATTAACTACCTCACTATACTAAACCTCGATACCCTACTTATCTCTGCTCACGGGCGGCGGATTTTCTAAGTTTTGATTAAAATTTGAGTTATACCGCATTAAAACCCGCACAGCTGTGCAAAATTTATCTGCCAACAAAGGCAAATCACCTTAAAACCAAAAATCAAAGCCTGTAGATTGCTCTTTTATACAAAAACATACAATTTCATAGTCAATTAATTTTAACTCCTGTAAGTGCCTGTATTTTTGAAATTTTGTATTATACAAAAATGGAAGTTTTGATTGTCAATTGTAAAACCTTGATTTTATGTCTTTTGAATGCGTTTTTTAACTTTGAAATTTTGGTGAAATTCAAGAAAATTGATTATATAAAAATGGAGTTTTTTCATTGTCAAAAGTTTTGCTAATATTTTACAATGATATTTTCTGGAATTAGCTTGCAATTCTTAATAATATCAGCAATATCTTCGCCGTGTTTTTCTCTTAATTCCTTTGCCATGTCAATTTTCTCGGATGATAATTTCATAAACCACTCATTTTGAATTTTACTGTGTTTGTTTATCAGTTCTTGCCACTCACTCCATTTACCCTTGAGTCTATTATGCAAAGCAAAATGGCAGGTTTTGCATAAAATGTACGGCTTCCAAGGCTCGTAGTAATTTTCATTGTGGTAATTTGTTTCGTGAGTTGTTCCGCAGATTTCACAAGGTTTTCCCACTGGATTTTCAACGAGCTTTTGAGCAATTAAGAATTTTACCAATCTCCATCCATTTATGCGTTCTCGCCCTGTAAAGCCGTTGTAATCGCTTAATTCTTTCCATCTCCAAGCTGGTAGTTTTATGATTTTTGGTTTTGGGAAGAGCTCCATATTATCATCATTAATCTTGCCTAGGTGTTGTATTTTCTTGTGTGATTTCTTCAGTTTCGCTACCATCATACATCTTCCAAAGCTCTTCAAATCTTTTGCCATACTTTGCTACAACTTTTTTTCGCTTGTCTAACATACAGTTCTCAGAGTTCATTTTTGTTGCAGCTTCCGTCCAGTTATAACTTCCCGTTATAATCATTTTTTGGTCAAAAACACCGAATTTATTGTGCTCTATCTTGACTTTTTTCTTAATTCGAACATCAAAACCAGATTCTTGAAGTCTTGGAATGAATGAGAACCTGCCTTTGCTTTGGGCTTTGTCTGCAACAATTCTTATTTCAACTCCTCGCTCTTTTGCTTGCAATAAACTATCGTAAATCTTTTGATTTGTAAAAGCGTAAATTGCTATGTCTATTGTTTCTTTTGAGTTATTTACAAGCTCAACAATATTGTCTTCACAGCAAGTTGAAGGTGAAAAACAGACATTTGTTAGGGCGTGTGCGTTTGTTGAAAGTAGTATTGTTAGGATTGTGAGGATGGTTTTCATATTAATTATCAAATTCATTAAGTGCTTTTTTGACTGTCCACACTGTTGTAGCTTCTGATTTACGAGCTGGCATCCAAACTTTAATTTTTACAACATCGGAAGAGTATGTGTTGGTTATTTCATACTGCAAACAATCACAAGGAACAACATAACAAGATTGATTTTCAATCATTGTTTGCATGTCGTTTATATCGTGATTTCTTGCGTATTGAGCAAATCTTGCAAGATTTTCTTTACTCGTGCACACAATGGCATCTTTTTTAAGCAATCGAGGCTTTGCGGCGTATGATGATATGTTAAAAATTAAAGCAATAAACATTGCAATTATTAATGTTTCTATGTATTTAAAACTACTTTTAATTATTTGCATATTTGAACAAATAAATTATATTCCATTTGACGTGTTTGTGGTATAATACCATTCTTTATTGCCGCATCAGTGGAGAGGTAATCTAAAGAGCCGTATGTCGAGTATAAATAATTTTTTGAGTCAAAGGCTTTAGTGCAATTATTCATAATAAATGTATCATTTTTGTTTGATTTATTCTTGATTTTACTAGACCAATCGGAATACTTCTTTGCAATTTGCACGCCACTAAATCCATACTCTTGAAACAATTTATCTGTTCTAAATTTTTCAAAATATTTAAACTCTTTGCATACATCGGATATTAAAGTTGTGCATTTTTGCTCATTTGAGGTACTAGAATTTGATATATTTTTATCTTTCTGTTTGATATTTGGAGTTTTATAAGCATCGCAATCGGATGGCACTTTCATTCCAAGTTCTGGCATGCTTTCACATTGTTCTTTTGTATAAAAATTATCTGCTAAAGCTAGATTTGTAAAAAATAAAAAACTTAACAACATCATTACAACTTTCATAACAAAAACAAAATAATTCGTAATATTTACACCCTTACACTGAATATATTACGATAATCGTAAAAGTCAAGGATAATTTACCGTATTCGTGCTGTGGTTAATAGATAAATCTTTAATCAAAATTACTGAAAGTAATTAGTAATTTTATATGAAAGACATTGAAATTCGTAAAATCCTTGGTGATAGATTAGCATTTTTCCGTAAGCAAAAAGGTTTTACTCAAGAAAGTTTAGCCGCAAAAATTGAAAAATCTGTTGATACTATTTCTAATATTGAAAGAGCAAAAAATGCTGTTTCTTTTGAAATTGTCGTTATGATTGCAAGTGTTCTTGAAGTGAGCCTTGATGATTTGATGAGCTTTCCAAACGCTGGCAACAGAAAATCAAGTGATTATAAATACATCAAAAGAGTTATCAATGCACTTGATGGCAAGAGTGAGAAAGTTAAATCCGTTGCAGTTAAGGTTCTTGAGGAAGTGTGCGGAGTGGAGTGATTAATTGTTTTCCAATAGCTCAGTACACACCTGACCGCTTTCTTGTTCAAGACTTACAACCTCTTCAGCGATGCTTGTTTCACAACACTTGTCTTCGTACAAAATATTATCGGACTTAAGGTTCGGTATGTATTTAGTAACCTCATTATAAATCTCGTTAATTTTGGTTTGTTTTTTCTCGGTTAATGGACCATCAATCCATGTTTGGACAATCTCTCTCTTCTTATCATTTTCGAGATGATGTGTAAGCTCTCCAGTTAAAAAATGTTCCAAATTTTCTTCAAATCCATAACCATTGCATTTTTTGAGCTCTGTGTTATTATTATCTCTCTGCTTTTGTTTCGATATAATATCATCGTTTGTATATCCCGCTCCTTTTTTATCTGTTGTAGACAAAGTACTATCTTTATCATACAATACATAGCATGCAATATTTAAAGCATGATATAAATTATGAAATCTTATAATGTTGTCCTTGCTGGCACAATTAACTATAGAGATATTAAAGTCCTCAATTGTTCTGTTGGGATTTTTGCTTTGAAATATATATCTTAAAAAGATTTCATCCGTATAGCCTTCAACCAAAAAAACCGTGTCAGCAAAAAAAGCATTATTGAATGATATTTTATCAGTTTCTATCATTTGCTGTCTTGATGTTAATCCATCACTCCTGCTACCTTTTGTATTTTGTGTTCCGTTATCTCCATCAATATAAAACCTATGAATTTGCTCTGAATTTTCATATGATAAAAACTCCGCTGAATGTGTAATATAAAAGATTTGAGTTCCACTATCTGAAAGCTTTCTAAATGTATTATATAAACTCTTTTTCGCATGTGGGTGAAGGTATAATTCTGGTTCATCTATGAAAATCGGATTATTAGATTGTTTGCCATTCTTTCTAAAATCAGTTTCTGATAAAGTTTGTAGGGTGGCTAAAATAAAAGAGTTTTGAATTCCGCTACCTTCGTTTATTAAATTGATTTTCTTGCCATTTTTTTCAACATAAAACTCAAGTGTCTTTAAAAAGTGAGTTGTATCGTACATTGTAAATTCGGATTTAATATCTGGACGATTAATTTGATTTGAAAGCTTTTCTTGTATAGACTTCATAAATCCCTGAAATTTATCGCTCTTTTCTAATTGAGATTTAGCACTGTTCATGCATTGCTCAAACTCTTTTTTGATATCATCTGTAAAAAAATCAGAGCTATAAAACTGTCTTCCAAGCAAACTCCAGCTATTTGTTGGCATAATACTTTTTACAGTCCTATCAGAGCCTATATAATTTATTCTATGGGGGTCTCTAACATCTTCACCATTGATATTATAACTTTCACTATCTCCCTTCTTCAAGGATGTTTCAAGTTTGCCATTTTGATATGAGGCTTTAAATATTAACTTCTTAATGGTGTTGCTGTAGCCTTTTCTATTATAATTGTAATATGGTTCACAAAACTCAATTTCTATAACAATCTCCTCTTCATTGTTGTTAAAATAATCCTTTTGGAACGTGTTCGCCGTTGGGTATGTCTCACCAAGAACAATATTAATCGCATCAAACACAGCACTCTTACCGGTGCCGTTTTTCCCAATAAAAGCATTAATTCCTTCATTACATTCTATCTCAATATCCTTAATACTTTTAAAGTTTTGTATTTTAATTTTCTTAATTTTCATATTATTTACAAATTGTAATTCGATTTTACATACTCAATCATTCCATTTTTAGGGATGTAAAATGGATATAATTTTTTAAATTCTAAAATTGCATCATTTAAACTTAGATTATTAAAAATATCAGTATATTTGCTTAAATACAGAAAAGCAATTGTAGGTGAACGAGATATTCCTTGATTGCAATGAACTAATATTTTACTAGTTTTGATATTTTCATTTATAAAATCTATTGCCTTATTCATAATCAAATTAATCTCATCTTTATAAATTTGCGGAATATTTTCATAATTATCTCCATCGATTAAGTTGAGAGATATCTTATTTCCTCTAATAGCAAAACTTCTTTCTGAATGATTATTTGGTATTGCTTTATTTAACGGATAAATGCCTAAATTTTGATTATGAAAATTCTTACAGGCATGAATCACAAACCATTCAGATTGGTTTTTAATGTTGAAATAATCGGCCTCAGTGCCAACAAACAAATTTTTACAAACTTCTATCATAAATATTTTAAAATATTACTTTTTAAATTCTGAACTTTTGAGTTATCTATCAAAACCTCCTCCATGCGATCACCTTCGACATTAGAAACTCGTAAAATATATATCAAGTTTCCACAATTTCCACTATTTTTTATCATACTTTGTATAATTTTCTCCACTTTTCTCCCTTTTTTATCATTATCAAGGAGACATAAAATATTTGGCTTTTTATCATGATTGGCGGAATATGGTAATTTAGTAAACATCGCTATGTTATCTGCGGATTTACAGTCTATAATTGCAATCTTTTCACCATCAGGGAACCATTCACGCAATGTAATTTCATCATCAACACCTTCGCATAAAATAACGAGATTGGGAACATTATAATCTTTTTGAAATATTTTAAATATCCCTTGTATATCATTAGCTGTGAATAAGCCATCCGCAAGAATATTTATAATATTCTTCTTGTTTTTTTTGATTATTCTACCATCTTGCATCCAAAAAAGTGAATTTTCTGGTGCAAGATTTGCCAGTATTGGGTTGTGAGTTACAATAATAATTTGCGTACCAACTTTAATATAATATTCATTTAGTGTGTAAAAGAAATGTTTTATCAAAGATGGATTTAAAAAAGCGTCTGGCTCGTCCAAAAGTATTACATTTTGTTCATTAGATTTAACTAAGCCAAATTTCCACAATGCTATTCTGTAAGCAATTTTTTCTCCTGGAGATAGGTTGGAAAATGTATATTTTGAATCATTCTTTACAAATCTAATTAACACATCTTTTATTCCTTTGTTGTTTATTCTCTTGTATCTTTCAATATCTAACTGAAATCTTATACTTAGATTAAAAGATTGAAAAATATCATTAATTACATTCCATGGTTCTTTTGGTAATTTTTTGAGCCCAATATATTTATGATACTCAGGTTTGTTTTCTTCATAAAGTCTTCGTGATTGACATATTTCATATAATGTTTGTGCTTCAATTCTATCACCAATAACGCACGATGCGTCATTGTAATTATCAAGGTAGTTTTTGATACCGCTTTCTTTTGTAAAATTGTGCATACTGGATGCGATAGTAAGGTATCTAATATTACACCGATTTTCCACATCTATATCTTCTTTTAGATTAGTATTGTCAAAGAAATCTGGATTCTGTTCTTCAAAATAATCTACCTGATTATATTTATTATTATTGTGATATGCTAAGCTATACTTTTCATAAATAAATCTTAATAACTTACTTTTACCACTACCATTTAAGCCCGTTATAACGGCTAATGTAGGTATATTTTTCCAAATAAAATTTTTATTCCTAAAGAATTTCCCTATATCATCATCTATATTATTCGGTATACTAATAGTTGTAATTTTGTTCATATCCTACACAACTAAATTCTCCACAATTTTTACTTCCTCCTCGCTCAATCCATACAAAGTATAAACCATTTTATCAATTTCGGCGTCGGTTCTGGTGATTTTAGATTGCAACTCCACGCACGCCTTTTTCTCGCGATCGAACAGGGGTTTGAAATCAAATTCATCGGTGGACGAAAGCGAAACTTTTTGCTTAGCTAACTCTTTTATGAAGTCTGCAAATTCAAGAGTGTGCCAGTTTTCCAAGTTGCGGGTGATTTTAAACTCCTTATCAACAGGCAGTTTTGCTTTGAATTTTCCAACAAAATAATCAACAAAGGCTTTTGTTTTGTCGTTTAGTTGTGCGGTGAGAGTGAGCATGGTTTGGGCCTTTTCAACGAAGGGGTGTTGGTCGGTAAGTGGGATATTTGGAATAGGTAAATTCCTAATATCATTTATTAAAATCTTTGGGAATAAACCTTTTTTAGCTTTTGGTGATGTTACATTGTGATAAAATCCAATTAGCTTTGAATTTATTATCCCTAAAATGAAAGCTAGCGACAACTCATTTTTGTCTTTTGCAATAACATTTATTACAGATGGATTATTATAACATTCTTCTTCAGTATATGTTGCAATAAGCTTTTGACTCACAATTTCTCTTATCAACACTCTTGGATTGATAAAGTATTTTTGTTCTCTAGGATTTGCAAGATGTTTGCCATACTTCACATATTGACCAGTCTCTAAATTCAAATAATAAGGCTTCACATCCTCTCCTTTTATTTCAATCTTGTATGCTTCATCAAGTTTTGTAGTTGAGTGATAAATCCTATTTTTAATAGTCTCTTCAGATTGCCCTCTGTATTTATCGTAAGGTATATAACCTTGAGATACATCAAAAAAATCAGACAGCTTTGAATGAATTTTAATTTTATCTATTATTCGTTTCGCATCTTCATTAACAGATATAAAGCTGAGCAAGTTTTCATGATTATCAAGCAAATCTTGTTTTGTGATTGTTTTAACTATATCAAATTTATTTGTATATTCAGTTACAGTGCATTTATAATCTTTAATTCCTTTTTGAAACCCGCAAATACACGTTCTAACATTAGCTTCATCAAATGTTTTATCATCACTTAAGTTTGCAATACAAATTAAAGAATGGTTATCAATTATCTGCTTTCTATAGTTTGCTCCGTATAAAGTGGATAAAAATGTATTAGGGAATATATAAAACAACTTTCCACCATTCTTTAACAAATACATTCCTTTTGAAATAAAGTATATATAAATTTCATAATCTGGAACTGAGCTATCAAAGTTTGATAAATATTCCTTTTGCTTTTCATCAAAATCAACCCCATAAGGCGGATTGCCCACAACAACATCAAAACCACCATTTTCAGACACAGCTGAAAACTCATTTTGCCAATTAAAAGCCAAACTTACACGCTCACCTTCGTTGTTTATGTAAAAGCCTGTTTCAACGCTAGCATCATCAATTAATGAGTTTCCACATTTTATATTTGCATCAAGCGTGGTGAGTTCTTCGCTTCTGTTTGCGGTTTTAAGCCACAACGAAAGCTTTGTGATTTGCACGCTTTCGGGGTTTAGGTCAACTCCGTATATATTGTTTTTAAGGATGTGTTTGTAAATTTGTGAGTACGAAAACAGCCCAGCTTGTTCGTCATCGCCTAGTTTTCTCAGGGTTTCAGAGAGCGTTAGCCATTCTTTCTCAAGAAAGTTGAATACTGCAACCAAAAACGCCCCTGAGCCACAAGCGGGGTCAAGAACTTTGATGCTTTGTAGGGTTTTAGCGTAGGAGTTCCAAAAATCGATATGAATTTGAGCTTTTTTACTTGGTTTTTTGGATTTTTTAACTAGGTCATCTTCTGTTAGCTCTGGAAGTTTATCAATTTCAAGTTCGGTTTTACGGTCGTTTAGCCAACCTCCGACAGCCTCTTCAACAATGTATCTTGTGATGTATTCAGGCGTGTAAAAAACTCCGTCTTTCTTGCGTTTTCCTTGTTTTTTGTCGTGAGTTTCGCCAGAAATATCGGCTTTAATTTCCTCTAAATCCGTGATTGATTGCTCAAAAATATGTCCTAAAATGTTGACAGTTAGCTCACTTCCAAAGTCCCAATCGGAGATTTTTATGATTTCTTTTAAAATGTCATCCTGCAAAACAAGTTCGTCAAGCTCAATATCCCTTGCAAACAATCCGCCGTTGAATTTGTTGATGTTTTTCTCACGTCCGCCTTTGTCTATTGCATTAAAAAGCCCTTTAATTTGCTGCCAAATTGTGATTTCAACAAACGCTTCTTGCGTGGTTTTTAGAAGTTTTGTGAATATTTTATCGGGCAGTAAGTTCAAATCCTCGCAAAAGCAAACAAAAATTACTCTATCCAAGAGTTTTTGCGTTTTTGAAAGCAAATTTGTTGGTTCTTTTGTTGGATTTTGCTCACGCAGATGGTTAAATAATTTCTTGCGAAGGTCTTTATAATCATTATAAAATCGCTTTTCAATTGATTCTTCCTCTTTTGTGTTATCTTCAAGGAGTTTATGCGTTGGCGAAGTGGATTTTTCGGTTGTGAAAAGGTTATTTTTTGAAAGTAATAAGAAAAACTCCCTTTGTTTAGCCTCACTTCTTGCCAATTCTTCAATTTTAAATTCGTGATACTTGCCTTGATAATTGCTTTTATAAAGGCGGATTTCTTTGAAATTTGAAACAATTACAAACTCAGTCCCTTGGTACTTTGAAACATAGCCAAATGCTTGTTCAACTGGAGTTCTGTTATCTTTTTGACGATTTTGCTTAGCGTCAAGACTTGTTTTTTGATCTTTTAACTCAATAACAACCCTGCAATTTTTGTTTTCGTGCGTGAAAAACCCCAAAATTCCATCAGGTTTTTGCCCGTCCAGTTCTGTTTTTTCTTCTTTTTCCAGGTTGGTCTCTGTCTCGCCTCTTTTGTAAGCATAGCCTAAAATATCTCCAAATATATCATTTAGAAAATCGGTTTGTAGCTGTTCTTCGTTTTTTGTAGTGGTTTGAAGCAAGTTGTTCCACCTCTCAAAAATTTCTCTTGCATTTTTGATTTTATCGCTGTCTATATTCCTGTACTCAGGAAGTTTCCTTTTTAGGAACGATGGATTGAACAAGGAATTAGTAGACATTTTTTTAATACAAAATCATTACATCTTTTTTCTTTAATCTATAAACTAGCAAATCACAAAAAGCAAGTAAAAGGGTTTTACGATTTTGAACACGTGTTCAAAATATATATCAAGCTACACTTTTTTACTCCACAACTTCAATCGCTTTTGTTATAAACTCAAATATCTTATATTCGCTAACTGGGAAAATTCCCTCCTCAGGGTCGTAAATATACTTACCATCGGAAACTATAAAATGCCCAGAACGTATACCACGATTTTTCACTAACAGTATTGCGGATGAAGTTGGTTTTGATAAGCAAAAGTCTGTAATTTTCATTTCTCCCATCTTAAATTGAACAATGTTTGCCGTTTTTATACCGTATTTCTTTAGATACCTTCTTATTTCCTCAGAAGGAATATAACCTTCCGAATGTTCACCTCTACCAGTTCTCTCATAAGACTTCTTGGTTTCTTCAAATATTTCATTGTAAGTCTTTCCAGTTAGTATCGCAATGCAGGTCATACCGCAGGTGTATCCGTGAACTTGAAAAACGAGCTTATACCTTGCGTCGTGGTATTTTGTATTGTGTTCCATCGCAATGGCATCCAATTCCTTTTCGGCTTTTTGTGCTTCAAGCTCTTTTTTAGCGTCCTGTTTGTTTATGTATGCAATTATAAACGGCAGTAAAATGGGTAGTAAAATCCATAAAGCCAAGAAA
This sequence comes from Candidatus Deianiraea vastatrix, assembly GCF_007993655.1. Classification (GTDB taxonomy): domain Bacteria; phylum Pseudomonadota; class Alphaproteobacteria; order Rickettsiales; family Deianiraeaceae; genus Deianiraea; species Deianiraea vastatrix. Next base: position 219,746 of record NZ_CP029077.1, read on the forward strand.
ATTGGCGTAAGTAGTGGTACTATAAAATAAACACCCACGCACACACTAAGTGCAACAATATTACTTGATGTTTTTCTGCCAGTTATTACTTCATATAGCTTTCTAATTTGCGGGAGGATGGACATATTTTAATAAAATTCATACCAATATTTAGACTAAATACTTTTTAGTATTCATACACAATACTTTTACATATCACTTACTTATAGTCAGTTAAATTTAAAAAAGCAAGATAATAATACTTACCGCCACTCTGTAGCTTATTTGGAACATAATTAATATACTGATTTATATTCGGTATTTATTAGTTAGAAATATGCCTGGAGCAAATCAAAAATATGCCGAGGTCTGGAAAGAACTTGGAACAAAAGTACAATTTTTACGCAAAACAGCTGGTCTTAGTCAAGCAAAACTAGCGGAAAAAATTGAAAAAACAGAGGACACAATTTCAAATATTGAGCGTGGTATCGGTTGCACCAAACTTGAAACCTTAATCGATATTTGCGATGTGCTTGGTACAAATATTATCGATTTATTCTCACTAAAAAACGTTGACTATACTTCTAAAAAGAAATCTGAGCTTGTCAGGCAAATCATTGATATTATTTCATCCTACAAAGAAAAAGACATTGAAAATATTCTTACTATTTTGGAGAAAATAGGTGAGATTGAATAATGCGTAGTATTCAATTTTGAAAAATGTAAATTTTCGTTTGTCAATTATTTGCTCCCAGTTCTTGACATAGCATTTTTACAATTCTTATACCCTTTCTATGATTTTGGTTTATGAAATATATAAAATTTGTTTGTTTATAGCGATTATAGACATCTACGCCATAATTTTACACTTACCCTTTGAATGGTCTTGACGAATGAAATTTATATTTACTATATATTGCCATTAATCAGATATAGAAAGAGTTACTCTTTGAATGGTCTTGACGAATGAAATTTATATTTACTATATATTGCCATTAATCAGATATAGAAAGAGTTACTCACTATAAAAATCTACGAAGCCACTATCTTCATGGTATGGACTTGTTTTCTTTATTAATTTTATATCGCAATTTCTTAAAAGTCGTGGAACGTCCTTAAGGCTAAAATATGATACTGCTCGAGTATCTATGTCGGTCATTAAATAACTCATTGCAACATCCTCATCAATCTTACTCAAATCTATTGCCGATATTATTTCAATACTATCTCCAAGCGCAATATCTCTTAGTCTTTTATATTCCCCATCATAATTTATTTTGAAATTAGCGGCTAATTTTTCCTTATTGAGTGAATTGCTATTTTTCTGCATCAAAACAGCAAATTCATAGTCAATGGCAGCGCTTTTTGTTGTACAGTAAGACACTAGGGTCTTTATCTTTTCCATGCTTAAATTGCATTTACCCTTTGCATAATCTACTTCATCTACCATTGTCTTTGGATTTTTAACGCTTTTTGCAAAAATACATTCTGCCACAAACATACCATCTTCTTTAAGACCTATTTTTTGAAAATATTCCTTATTCGTCATACATCCTGCGAGTAATAGAGCTGAGCAAAAACTTAATGCTGAAATTTTTTTAACATTCTTCATGAAAACCAAAACAATTTATAATGACATAACTTTAACGGATTATAAACATGATTTTTTTAAAATGCAAGAATAAAGTATGCTTAAACCATACTTTTATAAAAGATATTAGAATAATAGCAGGTTTGTCTTCGTGGTAAATCCAGTTTTATCGTATATTATTCCATTAATTCGTATTCTGAATTAGTTAGATTATACATTATATGGAAAATAAAATAGATTATAAGGAAACATTACGCTTGCTTGGTTTGCGAGTGCAACTTTTTAGAAAACAAAAGCACATTACTCAAGAAGAGCTTGCGTTTAGAATTAACAAGTCGAAAGATACCGTTTCAAATATTGAGCGTGGTTTGGCTTTTGCACGCATTGAAACGCTTATTGATATTTGTAATGAACTTTCGGTTGAGCTAAGGGATTTATTTGATTGCCCGATTTCAAACGATATTACTACCAAAAAAGCACGGATGATTAAGGAAGTTTCTCAAATCTTTGCGAGTGAAACCGAAGAGAAAATTGAAAAATATTTAGAGATGATTAAGTTAATGGGTTGAGGGTATACATACGGCGTTTACTCAATCACAAAATCATCCGCAATTTCACCAACATGGCTTTTTCCTGTAGTTACTTCTTCTATTCTTGCATCATCGCCAGAAATTATAGCTTCCAGTACTGCTTTTATTTCATTTGCATCATCTAGTGGTTTATAACCTTCATAGTCAGGTTCGTATTTTTTAGCATCACCGATTGCCAATTTCATCAAATTCCATTTAGCCGCGTCATGGTATTGTGCTTCTTGTCTTAGCGACTGCCTCATTTTCATTCGTTGAAGTTCCAGTGCGTCTGCTTTTGCAACTTGGTCATGTTCTTTTAGAGCTAATGCACGCATCTGGTCTTTAAATATTAGGCTTTCACCCAGTTGCTGATTAAAGCTAACTCGCGAAACTTGTTTACAGATGTGCGATGCTAATTGCTTTCTAAGTCTCCAAACATGCACAAGTGAAATGTTAAACGCTGAGGCTATTACATTGTTTGGAAATCTTTTTAATACAAATGAATTTAATATGCGCATTCTGAACTCTTCTGCCACTCTGTTGCCGTATTTCATTTTTATGAATTTATACTTACCTGCAATACCTTGAATGGCTTCAAGATTTGTTAAATCCATTCTTTCTATGTCAGAAAGCTCACCCTCTAAGTCATCCTCGGTAGCTTCGCTTAATACTAGTTTTGACTGTTTTAAATTACTTTCAGAAAGTCCTTTTCTTGGTCTGCCGATTGGTCTTTTTTGTCCGTGAGTGCTTCTTGTCGCCATATTGCAAAAGTATTACATATTATGTAATAAATATGTAAGAAAATATACTAAAAAGCAAGGAAAATACTGGGTTTATTGAGATTTAATTTTTTTAAAAAATTGTTTGGTTGTTGTCAAAATTAGTAGCCTTGACATTGAATTTTGATATTTCGCAAATTTTATTTTGGTTTTAAATGGTTGTGGTTTGGTTGTTTGAAATTAAATTACTTCAAACTTCACCCGATACAATAACCTTGCCAGTCACTTTTGCAATCAGTGTTATCAACTCTTTTTTTCTATTTTTATAAAATGTTTGAAAGTCATCGTTACGTAAAGCAACGCTATCAATCAAATGAGATACCAAGGCATCATCAATTCTGGCATTATCTTCTTGTAACTTTGGCAAATATAAGCTAGGAGCATCCCCTCCTATCGCTCTGTTGATGTCAGCAGATATTATTGCCTTATTTACAATAGAGTGAGTTTGAAATGGGTCAATCTTATTCTTTTCACACCAGTCTTGCGGAAAAATATGGTGATGGTCAAGAGGGTTATCAAAGTGAATACTCGTATCAAGTCTTTTACAACTCTTAAAATCAAGACAATCTTTATTTTGCAGAATTAAAGCCAACACACCTTTATAAACCGCACTTCTTTTTGTGCTAACTTCATCAATTCTGTCTTCTCTAAAACTGCTACGCTCTATTGTGGTAGGTTGGTTGCCATTTTTATTAATCCAGCTTACAACCTCTTTAACATCTTTGGCTGCCTTAGTCTCCGTTGCAGAACCGTACATCTCGCCAAATACACCACACCAATACCACTGTCTAATTTTTTGCCTAATGTTGTCTGATTTATATTCCTTATGCAAAATAGCAAGAATTGCAGCAAGAGGTACTAATTGATTATGATACGGAATATCTTTGCAGTGTAGAATTTTTTCACTATGCAAAAATTCCGCTACTAACTTTAACCCATCATAAGCCTGTTCTTTATATTTGCTGTACTCAGATAGTGATAATTTTAATACCGCTTCTTTTGTACATAATGGATGTTCATTATTGCTAAACGTTGATAGTAGGGTTACAATTTGCAAAAACTGCGTTTTCTCAAGCAAATTTAACAGAGGAAGTTTACGAAGTTTTGTTGTAATGTGTCCGAACTTATGCTTATCGGACGGATGAAACCAGTCATCCCTTAATTGATAATCGCTGGCAGCATATTTTGCGGTTAATAACTCAAAAACATCCAAAGCAACACCTCCAGTATTTACTTTTTCAAAAATCAAACAAATTGCATTAAGCGGTGTATCTTTGCTGAGTTCTATAGTTGGTACTTCATACTTTGTGATTTTGTCTATGAAGTTTGTCCTAAAATATTCAAAAAATTTAAACCTCTCTGCGAAGCAATCATTGCCACGACTTTGCACGAAGCCACTTTGCCAATCACTGTAGTCAAAAATTTTGTTCAACGGAAAGCATTCCCTTTCATACTCTTTTTGTGCAGTTGATAAATCAATACCGCTAATCTCAAGACTATTGTTTTCTTTTTGTATTCTATTTGCCGGGATGCTAAAAATAGCATCTTCAAGATTGCCATCGGCAAATTCCTTCAAGTTGATGTAGTAGAATAATTTTTCTTTTCTATCCTCAACTTGTATCGCTTGTTTTGCCATTAACGAACCGTAGAGGGAAGTAATTCTTTGCTGACCATCCAAAAGGAGCATTTGCGCAGAGTTATTATGATTATTGATGACATTCTCTATAGTTCTTGTTTTAAACTTAACGTCATTTGTAGAATTCGCATCGTATGCAAGACACATGATTGAACCAATAGGAAAACCCTTTGCTACACTAACAATCAAGCTTTTTATTCTATCATCATCCCAAACCCATCCACGCTGAAAATCAGGTAACTGAATAAGCTTTTCATCTACTTTTTTAAGAAAATCAGCAAGCTGTTGTTTGTTTGGCGTAAAGCTCATAAGTAATTAGTGACCATATTTTTTATATAAAAATATAAAGTACAATCTTATAAAAAGCAAGTGGAAAGTATGGAGAAACGAGGTATTTATTAAATTGCAGGCTATCCCGCACCCAATTTTTTATCTTGCACAACCAACTACTCTTTTTATTTTGCACACGTGTTCAAATTTTCTTTCAAGCATTAATAACACTCAGCATTTTTTGTGAAAATGCAGCATATCTTGGATGCAACGGATAAGATATAAAACCTGTAGTGTTCTTTTTTCTTAAGCTTCTTTTTCCTATAATTATATTAGCATCTATCATTTTGTTTATTATCATATTTTTAATTGATAAGCCGTCTTTTGCTTCAGTAAGGCGGTTTTGCGTGAGTAGCATTTGTACTATTTCATTTACCTTTGGTTTATCGTTTGGAAACAGCTTTGAAAGTTCCATAATAAGCTCTGTTAGTAACTCAAAAGCCGTTAGATTGTTGTTAATCGTGTTAATGTTTACATAATCGGACATTTTCCTCAAAATAACATTAATTCTACTTACTGCTTCGTTTATAACCCTTTCCATAAACTGCGGAAGCTGGTTAAAGGTATTCAACCCCTCTGCGCCGCAAAACTGCTTCACGTTTCTACTAAATGCTTCTTCAAATCTTATTCTATTCATTGTTTTTGCATATATTTTTAAAACTTTTGTTTGCCCGGAACCACTTATATTCACTTGAATACATCTTGATTTACCTCCAGATGCGCCGCAGTGGTACGAAATCGGTAGCTCTGCTTGACTGGAGTTAAAAAGCACATCCGTAAGCGACATATCTCTAAAAATATTTCTATTTTCTCTCTCACGTTCTCCTTCAAGGGCATGGTCAACAAATGTCATGTCGTCAACCAATGCGTTTATAACAGGTGTTAGATAATAAACATTATATACGGCGTGGTTTTGTGTCGTTTTGTATTCAAAATATGTTTCAATCGAACTGATTGATATTTCTGTTTGACCGTTCAGCCTAAGATAAAACGGATGACCTGCAATTATATGCTCTCTACAGTCATCATACTGCTGGCAGTAATGGTGTTGAATTTTGTTATCAAGCCATTCTATCGCTTTTGCTATTATAATTGATGTATACTGCGGAAAATGACCTCTTGTAGCATTATATAGCTCTTCATTTAGAAAATTGTCTTTGTCATCTAAAGTTTCTTGTCGCTCATGTTGGTAAGTAAATAAATCGTTACCTACCTCCATTGAAGCAAGAGTATTGGCTGTCAATTCATGGGGTCTATTTTTGAAATGGACTGCAAGAAATCTTGTTTGGTTAATAACCATGTCAACGGTACAAGTTAAGCCGTTTCCCTGTTTGTCCTTCATAAACTCTAACCTAGTTCCGCTTAACATGTTATGTATATTCCCATCTGCTGGATTAACCTCTGCGTCAATTCTTTTTCCTCGTGACTTAACTCTATAAAACATCTTCATATTGTTTCCACAGGAAACTATTTTAAGAATATACTCTATTTGCGAGAATAAACTTGAAATGTATCTTAATTGAAATCTGACATGCACTCTATCAAATGAAGCATCTGCATTAGTTACTGTAAGATTATTTACATTATATAACTTTGGATATTCTGCTATAGTATTATTATCACTATTTACTTCACTCGTTACATTACTCATACACTAAGTTTACATTTTTACTCTATTTTTTACATCATTTTACACACTATAGAAGAGGATTAAAAGAATTTACAAGGTTTTTGATGATTTGCTATAAATTAACAACCTCAACCTCGCTCAAGCTCTCCGCCAAAACATGCCTATGGCAGCATTTATAATCCGCTTCAAAACAGGTTATAGCAATAAGTTTATCTTGTTCTAAAATTTGCAAAAGTCTTTCAATGTTCCTCTGTTTTGATGGAAGGTTGTTTTTGTAATCTTCGAATAGTTTATTCTCAATATTCTTCACGCCATTTCCAAACAAATCATAGCCGTTTGACGAAGAATTTTTTGCCGTTTTCAATTCTTGCCTTTTTTCACTTTCAATGCCAAGTTCGGGAATGTGAATGTATTTTATATCTGATTTTTCCAAACAATATTGAAATTCCTTTTTGCTAAAACCAAACTTGTTTGAATATGCGTTTTTACGAACATCAACAAGAGTTTTTATGTGGTTTGCAAGCAGTTTGTTAATATATGTGTCAATCGAAATTCCTTCGTACCCTATTGTAAATAGGGTATTTTTCTCTCGCTGTGGTTGAAATTCCAGTTTTGGCAATACAAATTCCTCGCCTTTTGCAATTTTATTTTTTAACCCCTGGACCGCCAATTTATCTTTCATCTCTAAATCAAAAGCATAGCGTTTTTTGCTTAAATAGTCTTTGGCAATAAAGGTTTTTATGTCATTTTCAAGCTCGCAAGAAAAACAATTAACAAAGTCATAATTTATTCCAGTTTGTACTTTATACCACTGCACATATTTTTGAATTTCTTCAAGCGGAATATTTAACTCTTGTGAAAGTGACAACACTATTTTATATTTGGACTGCATGGCTTTGGCACAAATTAATTTCTGCAATATTTTTACAATGATTATTTTTTATTTTCAAGTCATCGCCATAAGGTGGATAAAAAATGCCGATAATCATAAATGGATTTGGGCTTTTACGAATATGCCATTCTCTGCTTGTGCCAAGGAATAAATAAACATCTCGCTTTTGCATTGCTGTAAAATATTTGTGTCTCAAAATATCTTTGATAAGCTTATAATTATTGCCATAGTGTGTCAAAAGCTTTCTTGTTAATTCGCCAATTTCCCAGTCAATAATTTGAAGTCTGCTTATATTTCCTGCATCATCCTCAAACTTATAATAAAATTTGAAAGGAAGTCTATATGTTTCGCATTCAAATTCTTTGTTTTGCGCGGTTTCAATATGAAAGCTAATTATCTTTGCAGGCTTGAATATGGCAAGTGATGTTTGCTTCTCGGATTTTCTACAATCATATATCAACTGAGTTTTACTTGTATAGATATCGTGAAGTAGTAGCTTTTTTCTCAAATACCAGTCTTTTCGTGTATCAATAATTTCAAGTGGATTGATTTCTCCAATGATTTTGCAACTCTCTAACCTTGGGTCAGCATTATCCTTCTCAATTTCAACTTCAATCCACTGATACTTTTTATAGCGATGTTCTTTTGTTAAATTCCTAAATGGAACTGGATAAAGTCTATGCCATTTGCCTGTCTCATCAATTCCTGCGGTGCAAACCAACTCTCCATATTTTATTGATGGGCAAGGATATGTCTTTGCCACTATTAAAATTCGTTTTTTCATATATAGGTAATAATTCTTTACTATTCTATAATATATTATTTTCATTTGAGGAAGCACATTTGAAAAAATAATTTTGAACACGTGTTCAAAAATTACGTAGCTGCACATAGCCTATCAATATCAAAATTCATTGTCTTAACTCTACGGGCAAAATTCACCACTCCAGCATAGGATTTAGTTCGCAGCTTGCTTCCAAAGTGGAGCCAGACTAAGTTTTCCTTATTTTCCAGCACCTCATTGAATGGTTTTCGTAAGGAATAATGTAGGTTTTCGCCTGATAAAGATAAGTTCGGAAATAATAAATCTAAAATCTTTCTTTTTCTTCCAATTTCCGAACTCTTGAATAAATCACTTGCTCTAGAACTTATATCTAGTATAGTATTAAAGGTGATTTCAAAGATTTTGTCCGATTGATTTAGTTGACTTAGCTTCAATTCAATTTGATGTTTTTCTTCATGTAATTCTTTCTTTGTTTGTTCAATTTCTTCATATTCATCTGACCTAATAGTCATAGGAATTTGTTTATGTCTTAAAGCTTTTAAACTTTCATCTATTTGAAGCTGCCTTGATGTTAACTTTTTTAAAGAATCTACATTATCCTTATAATGACTATCAACAAGCTTTTGAAGATTTCTTTTTATCTCAGCAAGCATATCTTTGTCAATAGTCATTTTAGATAAAACTTCCATGACTTGAGACTCTACTATTTCTTGCCTTACTTCATGACAATAAGTGCATTCTTTGTTTTTGGTTCTCAAATATCTATATACTCTGCCACTTTTCTTGATTTTTGTTTCTCCGCTATACGAAGCACCACAGTGATGACATTTTAATCTTCCATGACAAAAAGTATAAAGTTCTTTTACATTTGATTTTGGCTTCTTTCTCTTTTTTCCAAAGCGAATCTCCTGACATCTTTCAAAAAGCTCTTCTGTTATAAGCTTTGGATAATTGTGCGGTGTTTTTGTGTCGTATTTTTTGCTATACAAATAACCACAGTAAAAAGGATTTGATAAATATTGTTCAATGCTACTCATGGAAGGTTTACATCCCTTTTTGCTTGTTAATCCATTTTTAATTGCATTTATCCTTGCAATTTCTATTGACATACCATTGCTATAATCAATAAAAAGTTGCTTCATTAAAGGTCCTCTTATTGGGTCGATGTAAACCTCTACAGGCTCTCGTTTCTCCTTTTTCTTTTCATGTTTACGCTGTTTGTTGATATACCCAAGAGGAGAATCTCCGCAGAGAACCCCTTCTTTTCTTTTATCATTAAATACAAATTTAACCCTCTTACCTAAAACTTTCGTTTCCCTTCTTGCCATTAAAGCATTAATCATATACAAGAAATCATCTGAATCTTCGTTTAGAATCGTGTTTTCTCTTATAGAGTGTATTTCTAGTTTTCCACTCATAACGAGACTTTCGAGTTCTGCAAGAGACTTTAAATCCCTTGGCAATCTATCGACAGCATAACATACTAAAGCTACTTGTTTTTGCTTAGATTTTTCAATAAAATTCAGCATTTTTTCAAACTCAGGTCGCTTAGCTTTACTGGCACTTTCCATTATTTGAATTGGTTCGCAAAGTAATTCAAAACCTTTTTTCTCACAATACTCTTTTGTTGCATTTAATTGAGCTTTTAAAGAATGACCTTCTTCTCCTTGCTCCTTAGTCGATACTCGACAAAATATTACGGCTTTCATATATAAAACAAATAATTTACTAAATAATAATTATACTAATATAAAATTAAATTTTCTTAATCAACCTTTCTTTTGATTGAAGAATTTTCTGACATTTATTAAAAATTTCTTCTGGAATTAATTTCTCATATTTATGTGGATAAAATTTATCATGTTTTTTGATATACATTTTTCCGCAATAAAAAGGATTTTTAAGAATATTTAAAATTACTCTTCTTGATAAAGTAAATTTTTTGGATATGTCATTTAATTTTTCACCAGTTAAAAATGAAACAAGAATTTCTAAAACAATACTAGCTTGAATTTCATCAAGCACAATATCTTTCTTGCCATTTTCAAGAGTAATGTTTTTATAACCAAACGGAGCTTTTCCAATCCATTCGCCATTTTGAAGTTTGGATTGGAAGACTATTTTGACTTTTTTTGATAAATTTTCTGAATATCTCAAAGACATCAAGGCGTTAAGTTGATATAAAAAGTTATCATTTTTGATACAAATCAGCTCAAGTTTATTACTTTTTATCAATTCATTTATATAAGAAATTTCTTTAAAATTTCTATGCATTCTATCAATCGAATCACACACTAAAATCATCTTAGTTTTTTGCTTCTTGATAAAATCAATCATTCTAAAGAACTCTTTCTGACCCATTGTTTTTGAGCTTTCTACAACAGAAAACTCCTTTACAATTTCAAGGTTTTTCTGCCTACAATATTCTTGTAAACGAGAAACTTGGGTGTTTAATGAATATCCTTCATTTCTTTGAGTTGAAGAAGACACTCTTGCAAAAATTATAGCTTTTTGCGGGCATTTTTTTGAACTAGTCATATAAAAAAAATAAAATTAACAAAACATATCACTAAGCCTTAGTCTTTCAAAGCGATCAACTGACCGAGTGATATTCTGGAAAACCGAGTACATTGGACTTTCGGTTAAAATTTCGTAAAGCAGGTTTATATCTCTAACCTTTTTATATAGAGATGGACATTCCGTTTTAAGCTTTCGCATTCCGTGAGTATTTGCGTATTTTATCGAATAAACCAATTCAAAAGCATCCCTTGTTGAAAAACCTTGATTAATGAGATTATTTTTAATATTTTCCTCGTCATTTTTGCCAAAAATTGGAACTAGACAGGTGTTGTTTATAATCTGCCAATAATGACCGCAAACTCGCCTTGCAATTTCTTTTCTAAATAGATTTCTGAATGTAAATTCGGATATGTTAATGTTTAGCTTTGGAAAAATCTCTTTAAGTTTATCCATTTCATTGAATCTGAACTCCATTCTGAAAAGTTGTTTGTCTTTCAAGTGATTAAAAAGTTCTGTTTGTGATTGGTTTTCTTTCTTCTCCTCGCCTCTTAATGAGAAATGTTCCTTTATTTTGTCATAAAAACAACATTCGTATCTTTTTGAATAAAATCTTATCAATTGACCATCGTTTTTAAATCTTTCCCTTGACGATTCAAGTTTTTTATAAATATCTGCTTTATGAATTATATTAATGACATCTAGGCAATTCCCGTAATTTGTAATATCAATATTCTTGCTATAATGAATTTTTGAAGTTTTTGCATTTATTAAGTTCTTTCTTTCAATATTAACAGACATTTCAAAAAGCCTTTGCGAAAGAATATCAACTAAAGACTCAAAATCTTCATCATCAAGCTCATCAATGTTGTTTGAAAGCAAAAGCTTTGGAGCTGAAAATTCAACGAATAAACAAATTCCATAGCCATAATCAAACTTTATTTTAAGCAATGTTAATTTCGGTTTATAAATTCCATTTTTCTTGTCTTCTTCTGTTGCATTTTTATAACATCTTTCATTTTCATTTCTGCCGTTGAAAATTCTATGTGCAGAAGGGGTAAAAGCGTTATAATCCAAAATTCTGAAATTGGAATTTTCAAACATTAATATTATTGTATCTATCATAAACTTTACTCATTACAGTTTTAACCACTTGAAAAATTGCCTCTTCGATTTGCTTTGAGACTTCTTTTGTTATTGGATGAAAGAGATTAAATCCATCTTTCTTTGTTGGATATGTTAAGCGAAAATCATTCGTTCCAAACTTTCTATAAACTCCAATTCCTGAAAGATATATGCTTTCGTTTATCACCAAACTCGCAAATCCAATTAAACCCTCTTGAGGTTTTATAAGGTTAATTTTAACCTCGCTAATACTAATTTTCTCCATTTTCATAATCATAATCTTTTATCACTTCATTGTTTTTGAGAAAAATCTTGCCATTCATGTCGGTTTGAAAAAGTTCAAAAAGAAGCTCTGCGATTTTAGACGCAGCTTCCCCTTTGCTCATTTGCTCATTTTGATTCGCAATGTTAGAGTCAAAGGACGACATATAACCACAAGAATTTAATCTGTAGTTATAATGAGTGATATAATTCTATTGAACCATATGAGATAACGGATTTATAACGAGTGATAAAACGATTTATTTTCGTTTTATTTATTAATATTTGTTAATTTGTCCTCTTGGACCTCTATATTTTGGTCTTCCTTGTTTATTCATGTTTTTTTCTTTTCTAACTTCTTTGCCTATTTTTTGTATTATAGTTTTAGAAAGTGTTGGATAATTTGGTTTTAACTTGTTATAAATCTCAATTTCAAGCTCTTCTTTATTGTTGTAATCAACTGGATGCTCTGTGTAATGTGATTCATATTCATTTCTTATAGCTACTTTTGATGGTATCTTTGAATGATTTTTTGGTTCAGTAGTAATTGATATTAATTCCTTATTTACAGGACTTTTTGCATTATAAATTGCATTACTAACATTCGTAATCATACCAAACTCTCTATTCTCTCTTAACAATTCATTTAAAATTACAGGTTTTTCTATATCTTCAATAAGCAATTTATACATTTCATTTTGATTATTTAAAATCTTACTCAATTCAATCTTTTTATCTTTACTTTCATTAAAAAGCCTTAGATTATCATTTATCGTCTGCAAAAGATAACAATTTCTTTGTGTTTTTGCTTGAATTGTAAGCTCCTTGCCAATTTTAATAAAGTACATTCCAGCTTCTTTTAAATTTGTATTATCTCTGCATGAAAGAATATTTAAAACATATTCAACTTCATCCTCTTTACATTCAATATCATCAATAAAAGCTAAAAACTGCGGAGCTTCTTTTATCCATCCGCCTTGATGTTTGGAACTTACATAAATAGAATGATTTTGCAGTCTGTTTGTTAGATAGTTAATTATAACAAGGAATTTCTCAAAACTTAAGATATTTTTACTACATCTTTATCCTCCTTATAAAGGATATATTATAAAATTCATTCAAATTTTTTCGTCAAGTAAAATTTTGAAAAATATTCATAACTTTTGAAAAACTTTTCACTTTAACTTATTGATATATGAAGATATAAAAACATCAATGTTTGATTTGTTATTTCTTGTTTTAGATTGGGTTTTTATGTCTACAATAATCTATATGATAACCCTTTAAATTTTTAAATTTTTTTGTTAAGTAAATTTAATAAAAACTGTCATTTTATGCAATAAAATTGAAGTTGGATATTATAACCATTTGAAAATGATTGTTAAGCAGGAATATTGACGATAAAAAATAAATGGTTATAATCATTTTGCCATTTTATTAAATATAATAGAGATTTGTTTTTATATTTCTTAAGTTTTTGGCTATATAAACTTATTTTAAAATAATACAATATTTAAAATAATCGCCACAAATAGCAGTTATTATGATATTAATTTAATATTTTTTGTAAAGTTAGATTTTTTATATTATGCCTTCAGACTTCTTTAATTCTACTTCTTCTTTTAACCAATAAATCTAGTATTCATAAGGGTTTTGGAGTCTTTTATATCAATTATGATATTTCTTTTTCTGTGCTAATTTCATGACTACAATAAATTTAAAGGTTTATCATAATTTTTTCCATTTTAGGCTTTTATTTGATATGTTTTTATAGAAATGATTTATTTTTTGTTGTTTTTTAAGGTGCAACTGTTTCTCTCTTCTTTATCAAGCTTCATATTGTCAAAATAACACTCTGAAATGTCTTTCTCGTTAATCTTCCAAAGCTTTTTAAATCTTTTCTTTAATGTGTTTACATCTTTTTCACTATCAAATATATTACAATCTTCAGCATTCTTATTTGCTGCGGAATAAGTCCAATTAAAACTTCCTTCAATTGCCTTTTGATTATCAAATATAGCAAACTTGTGATGCATTATTCTGTCTTTTGAATGAATTTTAATATCAAATCCTGCATCGTGAAGAAGTTTAACCTTAGATGACTTCCCGAATGCTTGAATGCTATCGGTTAGAATTCTTATTTTAACATTCCTGTCTTTTGCTTTTATTAATTGGTTAATGATGTTAAGGTTGTTGATTGAGTAAACTGCTATGTCTATTGAGTTTTGAGAGTTATTAATAAGTTTTATTACTTCTTTTTCGCATTTGTTGGTAAAGGTTATTTGGGCATGGGAGTTGATTGGGTTGAGGAGCAGAAATAGTGTTATTACATAATTTTTGAACATAATGAATATAGCATATAGTTTTTTTCTTTTTCACAATCTTTTTTTATTATTTTTTTAAATTCCATCGATAAATTATCAATTGTTGCATGTTTCCATATATCCGGATAATTATTGCAATTATACTTTTCAATATCAGTAGTCCACCAAGTTGCTTCAAAGGCTACAACATTCTTTACAGGCTCGTTATTTCCGTAAGAATCGCTTACAACAAATGCACCGTCTTGAAAAACTCCTTTTATATTCACTTTAAATACTCCTGTTTCAGATATAGCATATTTTAAAGCATCGCAAATTTCACCGTTAATTTGTAAGTTAAAAGCAGGCATTTTGTCTTTAATATAATATTTACTAATTTCATACTTTAAGTCTACAATATTTGATTTGCTATTAATATTTTTTACAAAACTCGGTTCTGATATTTTTTTCATTTTTTCATCAACTTTAAATGTATCTGATATAAAAATATAACCAATTAAAACAATAGCAATGGCTATTTTTGTTTTTACTATATCTCTATATCCGCCATTCTTTTTAATTTGTTTCTTTTCTTCTTCGGTTAATTCACTTTCAAGCTTTCCTCTTCGCAATGAAATCAAAAGGATTGTTAAAATAACTAATGATAAACCATATCTTAAAATGCTCATTAAAATTTCCATATTTATAAAATCATCACATTTTTTATACCAAATCAAAATAGGTTAATATAATACTATCAACTCATTTTCCTAATTTATAATTAGAGTAAAAATAAAAATCAAGTGAATTTCCTAATTTGTCGTGGGTGGTTTAATGTGTTTTTCATCATTTAATCGTATTACTATTTAGTTTTCATTAAATTTATGGCTAGAAAAACAGATAAACACAAAGAAATTTTTAAAGAAATTGGAAGAAGAATTGCTTTCTTTAGGAATCAAAAAAGTTTGACTCAAGCAGAGCTTTCTTTTAAGATTGATAAAGTTGAGGATACTATTTCAAACATCGAGAGAGGTTTTGCTGGCACTACTATGGAAACTCTTATTGATATTGCTGAAGCTCTTGAAATCAATTTAGCTGATTTACTAGACTTTCCAAGCAAAAATTCTATTTCAAAGGAGAAATCTAAACTTATAAAACAAATCAATTTAATTCTACTTTCTGGTGATGAAAAGAAAGTTAAGAGTTATTTGAGGATATTGGAGGAAGTGGAAGGGATTCAAGAAAAATAAGCATTGTAATGCTCTTCGTCAATATGTTTAATTACAGCAAGTATTTTTTTTGCTATATTTCTTTTTTCTTCGTTTGATAAGGCAAAAAAATTGTTATTTTTTTCTTTTACTGCGTGTGAATAGTAATTTGTATATGTTTTGATAGATAAGGCATAAGTTTTTATTTGATTATCTATTATTTCAAAATCATCAAGATAATCTTTTTTTATTTTAAACTTTGTAAAATTTTCACACAATCTCCGTAAAACATTTATTATTGAAAAAAAGTAATAATCATCTTTATCTTTCAAATCATTGTCTGTCATTTCAGCTAATTCTTTGGCATATCTACATAGAAAACTATATTCATCGGTAAAAATATGACGTCTGTAATCACTTTTATACGGTTTTTCGGTTAATTTATTTTGTATTGTAAAAAAATTTATATCTTGCTTTTTATTTATATCATTATCTTTACTCAGTAAATAGTTTGCTAGTAAATATGACAAATGATAACTGTGTGTCAAAATATAACACTGTGCTATTTGTGTATTTTTAAAAATATTTTCAATAATACTTTCGTTAATATTATGAAATATATTCTGATCCAAACTGCAAATCGGATCATCTATCACGGCAATAATATCTTTTTCTTTGCTTTCCTGAATTCTAGTGAGGTAAAAAGCAAAACAAATAGCAGTTTTCTCTCCTTCGCTAAACTTTTTTAGTCTCCTGTTTCTCTCTTCATTGTCAGTTGAATGTCTTTTTACTTTATAACATTGCAATTGATTGTCAGGATTTAGATATTCGTCAATATGAAATCCTCTATTTCCTATGATTAACTCTAAGTTTTTATTAATTTGAGCAATATCGGGCTTTTCTTGATTGAATTTTTTAATAATTTCATTTTTCTTTGCTAAAATGGTTTTTTCAATTTCTGCGAATCTATTGTCCTCTTTCTTTGCAATAGATTTGATTTCATTGCTATATATTGTGATATTATCTAAATAATCTGTAATCTCATTATCATTATATTTTAGAATTTTATTTCCAATTGTTGAGTTATATGTATTAACAATACTTTGTATGTTATCTTTAATTGATTTAATATTGCTCAAATATTTATCATCATTAATAAATTTATAAACATCATTTTTAATTAACTTCTCTCTTGCTTCATCTGGTCTTGCATTTTTTTTCTCTTCATTATCTTCTTTGACAAGATTGCTAATATTTTGATGAATTACCCTAATATTCTCATGTTTTGCCAATAAATCACCGCAATAAGAGCAGTCTTTTTCAGGGTTTTTGCCTTTTTCTGCTAAAAAATTATTTGTATAATTTACCAATTCTGAAAAAAATTCTAATAATTGTGTTTTTAATTTTTCTTGTTCTTTTTTAAATCCTTCCTTTTTGTTATCGTTTAAATTATTTGGAATTGCCGCAAGCTCTATTTCTCCGCTTTCATTAAGGGATAACAAACGATTTAATTTAATTAAATATTGTTGCTTCAGATTATAAATTTTAGATATTTTTTCATTTATTATTTTTATTAGCGTTTGATATTCACTTTTTGCAATCGATTCAATTTTTTTTAAAATATTGTCATTAATTTCTTGCTCACAAAACTTACATATTGTTTTATCTTTCTCGTTTCCGTCGTAAAAATTTGTAAAACCTTCTGTTATCCATTTTGATAAAACTTGTTCAATATCTTTAGATTTTGAAATTGGATTTTTTAAAAGTGTATTTGTTGCTTCTATGGATTGTCTAAATTCCTCTTGTTTAATTAGATTGTCCACAAGCTCTTGTTCTGGTGGTTTTGGTTTTAAAGCTGATTGATATTTTTCCTCCTCCTAGTGCGACAAAAGTTGATAGTTCTTTAAATCTTTGATTTTATTTTCTATATCACGTATTGTAAAGTTAAAAAATTTCCCACCAATATTGTATTGACCTTTAATTTCTGAGGCTTTTTTTGTTAATTTGTCATCAAATTTTGTTTTAACAACATCTTTAATCTTTGTCTCTAAATCTTTAATATTGTTATCACATTTTGTTTTTGAATCTCTTATTGCTTTAGCTATATTATCTCGCTTTCTTATCTTGTTTTTAATTTCTTCCGAATCAAAAGAAAAAACATCTTTAAATTTCTCATGTTTTTCTAAAAGAACTTTCTCTATATAATCACTATTATAAACAAAAATTTTATTTTTATAGTTATCAAATACATTGGAATTGTTTATACTACAGTCTGTGTATTTTTCGGATGATAGATTTTTTCCTTCATTAAGACATTCAAAAAATCTTGAAAATGTGGTCTTGCCTGAGCCATTGTAACCATATATTAAGTTAAATTTTTTGAAATTATTATCTACGTTAAGCAAAGCTATATTATCGTCTGTATGTTTTTTAACTTTTATATGAGTAATCATATTAATTCAATAATTGACTTTCTACATACTCAATCATCCCATTTTTAGGGTTATAAAATGGATATAATTTTTTAAATTCTAAAATTGCATCCTTTAAAGGTAGATTATCCAAAGCATTAGTATATTTTTTTAAATACAGCAAAGCAATTGTAGGCGAACGAGATACCCCCTGATTGCAGTGAACTAAGATTTTATTAGTTTTTATATTTTCATTTATAAAATCTATTGCTTTGTTCATAATCAAATTAATCTCATCTCTATAAATTTGTTGCAGACCTTTATAATCGTCTCCATCAATTAAATTAAGAGATAATTTATTGTTTCTGATAGCAAAATTCCTTTCAGGATTGCTCGGTGGTATTCTTTGCATTCCTTTAACTCCAAGTATTTGATTGTGAAAATTTTTACATGCGTGGATAACACTCCAGTTGTCCTGATTTTGAATATTAAAATAATCATTTTCAGAGCCAACAAACAAATTTTTATAAACTTCTATCATAAAACTATCAAACTAAACCTTCTACAACACTAATCTCCTCCTCACTCAAACCATAAAGAGCATACACCATTTTATCAATTTCGGCATCGGTTTTGGAGATTTGAGACTGCAACTCATTACAAGCTTGCTTTTCTCTTTCAAATAGAGGCTTGAAATCAAATTCCTCTGTTGAAAAAAGAACAATTTTCTGCTTGTTTAGCTCCTTCATGAAGTCTGCAAAGTCAAGTGTATGCCAATTTTCTAAGTTGCGAGTGAGTTTCAACTTCTTGTCAGTGGGCAATTTTGCCTTGAACTTCCCAACAAAATAATCAACAAAGGCTTTTGTTTTTTCATTCAGTTGTTTTGTTAGAGTAAGCATTGTTTGGGCTTTTTCAATGAAAGGTTGTTGTTCTTGTGCGGATGCTTTTTTAATTGGAAACTTCGCCAAGTCTTGTAAAATTATCTTTGGAAACATTTGTCTTATTGATTTTGGCGTGTTTAGTCTAAAATAATAGGATATTACTGAACTGTTAAGTATGGCAAGGATATACCTTAAATCATAATCTGAGCCTTCCTTTGGTAAAACTGCAATATTACTCATATTGAACAAATATACATCTTCAGAATATGTGGCAATAATAGATTTTGGATATTGCCCTGTTATTTCTCTTATGATTATTTTCTTTCCATTGAATACCTCAAAAGTTCTTGGTGCGGCAAGGTTATTTCCGTATTTTAACCAAGTTCCGCTCCAATCTAAACCATATCTTAAAACATCCTTGCCTTCCAAATATTTATAGGTACCTTCATCAAATTTATATGTATAATCGTAAATCCTATTAGTAACATCTTCAGCGGTCTGTTTTGGCATTCCCTTTCCGCTTTCGTAAGCTTTTAAGCCAGCCTTAACATTTACTACCTCTGATAGAGCTAAGGTAGATTGTTGGATTTTCTCAAGAAGTATATTGTTGTTATCGTTTATAAATATTTTAAAACTTTTATCTTCGTTTTCCTCGAAAGAAGATTGATTTACTATATAAGATTGAATAAATTTATCATTTTGCTTTTCCAAGATATTTACTGCATTATTTTTACTGCATATTTTAACAGCATGAATAATTATCGTTTCTACACTTACATTTTCAAAAGATTCCCCTGTAAGATTGACAATATTTTTAATTGAACACTCTTTTAATAACAACTCTCTTAAATTTTTTGCAGATTGAACCATTAACCAAGCATTTGGCACGATTAAACCAAAACTACCGCTTATTTTAATTAAATTTAGAGCTTGTTCTATAAATAATAGATAAGTATTAACTTGATATTGAGCTGATTTATATCGCCCTACATAAAAATCTTTAACTTCTTGTGATATTTTTTCTCTAGCAAAAACATAAGGCGGATTCCCCACAACCACATCAAACTTGAAAGGAAACTCCTCCTCCCACTTGAAAGCCTTTTCTCCTGCAATTTCAGGGTCATCAATGAGGGAATTTCCGCATTTTATGTTGTTGTCAAGAGTAGTGAGTTCATCATTCAAATTCGCGGTTTTCAGCCACAGAGAAAGCTTTGTGATTTGCACGCTTTCGTGGTTGAGGTCAACCCCGTAAATGTTATTTTGCAGGATGGATTTATAAATTGTTTTGTAGTTAAAAAGCCCTGATTCATCAATGTCTCCGAGCTTTTTTAGAGTTTCCGAAAGTGTTAGCCACTCGTTTTCAAGATAATGAAAAACCTCAACTAAAAATGCACCAGAGCCACAGGCAGGGTCAAGAACTTTGATTTGCTTGAGTTTTTCAGCATATTGCTTATATTTGTTGATTAATTCTGCATTTGGATTAATCCATTTTTTTGATTTGATTTGCGGAACTTCTTGAGGTTCTATTTTATCAATTTCAAGCTCATTTTTGCGGTCATTCAACCAGCCACCAACGGCTTCTTCAACGATGTATTTTGTTATATATTCAGGAGTGTAGAAAATTCCATCTTTCTTTCTTTTGCCTTGTTTTTTATCAAAGTTTTCTTCAGTAAGTCCAGCTTTTAAGGCTTCAAGGTCTGTTATCGATTGCTCAAAAATGTGTCCTAGAATGTGAACCGAAATATCATTTTTGAAGTGATAAAGTCTTAAAAATCCTATTAGTTTTTCAAGCAAATTTGTTGAAATTTTAAGACTGTCAAATAACTCATCTGTGGCAAAAAGTCCGCCATTAAATTTATGAATATGTGGCGGATTTCCTTTGTCAATTGCGATAAATAACTGTTTCATTGAATCCCAAAGCGGAAAGCCGAGTTGCTTTGCAAAATCAACCTTTTCAAATGGTTTTGTTATGAAATTATTATCCTCGCAAAACCTTACAAACAAAAGCCTATCAAGGAGTTTTTGCGTTTTACTTATGGCATCATCATTTGAAACTTGATTTTGTTTTAAAATATCTTTTACAAATTCCTCACGAAGGTCTTTATATTCTTTATAAAACTTTGCTTTTATCTCATCTTCTCGTTTTATATCTTCCTCAATTAGCTTTTTAGTGTTTGAAATTGCGTTTTTGTCAATGCCAATGAGGTTTTGTTTAGACAAAAGGAAATGAAATTCCTTTTGTTTTTCGATACTTTGTGAAAGCTCAAGCATCGTCCAGCTTTGATATTTTAATCTTCCGCCGCTTTTTGCCGAATATAGTCTTATTTCTTCGGTGTTTGAAGTTATAACAAATTCAATTCCATCTATTTTATCACGATATTCAAATGCTTGTTTTTCGATTTCATCAAGATTGTTTGTATTTTTCCCTTTTAATTCAACAACTGCTTTTACATTTTTACTCTCTTTTGTAAAAAATCCAAGTACTCCATCAACTTTTGTACCATCTTTTTGAGTTTTATATTCCTTATCGAGATTATATTCTTTGTCAGTTTCAATTTCATAACCAAGAATTTTGCCGAAAATATCGTTTAAAAAGTCCGACTGAATTGCTTCTTCCTTGCGATTATCATTATGCCATTTTAAAAAGATTGTAGAGTTGTCTTGAGCTTGCTCTTTTGATTCTTTTAGCTTTTTTTCTAAAAAATTTTGATTTATTAACTTTACATCTTTCATATTCTCCTTTTATTACAAACCTTTCAACCACTCACTTAACCCTTGCAAATCAACCTCACTTGTTGCAACTTTGACCATTGTTTCAACTGCTTCTTTATGAGGAAATTTAATCTTTTTGCCGTTCATTCTAAGGAATAAATCCATTGAAAGAAATCCTGTTCTTTTGTTGCCATCTAAAAATGGATGATTTTTGATTATTGAAACTGCATAACTTGAAGCTAGAGTGTAAATATCTGAATTTTGATAATGATATAGGTTTTTAGGGTTTGCAATTGCACTTTCTAATAAGTGCTTATCTCTTAATCCGTGCAAGCCTCCTTGTTCTGCCGTTGTTAGCTTATTTATTTCAATAATTTCATCTGTTTCTAAGAATCGCATAAGAATATAATATTAACTATTTTCTACCCAAGAATCAAATCTTGAATATTCTTCATCTGTTATATTTATATCATAATCTTCGTGTAATATAATTCTCATTTCTAATGATGAGCTGGTTATAATTTTTCGTAAAGATATAGACTTATCAAGTTCTAATGAAAATAATTTACAGTCATGACATTTATATAAATATAGAACCTCATTTTCTCTAATTAATATTTTTTTAATACCATGAGATTTGCAATGTGTACATCTATATTTGAAATAATCTTTAAGATTTTTTATTATTTCAAGACATGTTTCAAGATAGTTTGACATAAAAAACTACTTATCTGCCAACTCTTTTAAAATAGATTTATTTTCCTTCATTGAAACTTTTAGTTCTTTGTTAAAGTCTGCTTTTGCATTTGAAGAATTATGACCTATTGCATCAAGAACGGTTTTAACAATAAAATCCTTCATTGTTAACCCTTCTTCAATAGCTTTTATTCTAACAGCTTTATGGAAATTTTCTTCAACATCAATTACAATTTTGGACATACAATTTATAAATCTTACATTCTTGATAAAGTGATAAAGTTTTATATATTAAAAGTCAAGCAAGGTTTATAAAATTACTTCAAATTTTTTCGTCAAGTAAAATTTTGAAAACTTTTTCATCACATTAAGCTGATATTTGTAATTCTTGTAAAGTGGCTCTATTTGCTTCAAAATATTTACTGCATTCTATGACATTCTCATACTCAGAAGTTCGGAACTTCCTTAGTTCTTGGAGCCAAGTTGCACAGTCTTGCATTTTTAAGAGCCTATCGAATGGTTTTTGCAAGGTAAACACTAGCTTTTCGCCGTCCATTTGTAAGTTAGGAAATAGCAAATTGACTATTTGACGTTTTTGACAAGAGTCCGAACTTTTGAATAATTCGTGAGATCTATTTGCTAGCTCAAATACGCTAATTACTTGGTCTTCGAAGTTATTATCAAGAATTACAGATTGCTCAAGTTGATTGTTAATTTCGCCTTCTTCTTTTTTAAGATCTATCACCCTACGGTCGTAATTTTCCTTAGTAATACTATTGTCGATAACAAGGTCCGTAAGTCTGTCAAATTTTATTTTAATTTGCGTTAATCTATTTTTTAAAGAATTGATTTCTCGCATCTGTAATTCAAACTTCTGTCCTACTAAATCTTTAAGACATATTTTGACTTGATGCAAAACATCTGTAGGAATATGTATTTGCTGAATGATTTCACCAATTTGACCCGTAATAAGCTCTTCTCGTACATAAAAACATTTATCGCAACCGTTTCTTGGTTTTGGCCTCATGTAGATATATTTACCTTTATGAAGTTCTGGACTATATGCACAATCGCAATGGCAACATCTTACCATACCTCTTAATGCAAATTCGATCATCGTACGTTTGTATTTTGTATTTTTACGGCCAAGCCTTATATCCTGACATGCGTCAAAAAGATCTCTTGAAATTAGTTTTTCATATTTATGAGGAAAGTATTTATTAAGTTTTGCAGAATAAATCTCGCCGTAATAAAATGAATTCTGAAGCATTTTTCCAATAACATTTTTGCACAAGGTTTTTTTGCTACCCTTAAAGAAAGTATTTGTAATATTGTATTTTTTAGCAAATATCTCAAGGTCTCCGATTGATGTATTTCCTTGTGCATACATTTCAAACATCTCTTTTATGAGTGGTGCACGCATTTCATCAATAATAACAGTAGATTTTCCTGAATAAACATCTTTTGCATTTAAATATCCAATTGGCGCAGGACCTGGACATTCACCATTTCTAACTTTGTATTCATAGGTACTTTTGCCATAATCTGAAAGAGTATCATTGTAAGCGTTTGCAACAACTGTTAACATTCTTAATGTTAGTTTTTGCACTGAGTTTGCATTTGAGTCAAAGCTTCCATTTTCTAAAAAATATAGCTCAACATTGTCCATCCTCACAAGCTCCTCAAGCTTTGATAAATCGGCCATGCTTCGATTTAACCTATCAATTTTAGTTGCAAGAACAACAATTTTATCTTTTTGACTTTTAACAAGGTTCATCATTCTGTTAAATTCCTTTTTCTCGCCTTTTGTTGAACTTTCCTGAACTTTAAAAATTTCAAATATAGTCAAGTTATGCCTTTGGCAACACTCAGTTAACCTTTCAATTTGATGGTCAATTGAATAGCCCTCTCTTGCTTGTTCTTGCGTCGAAACCCTCGCCCAAATTATTGCTCTTGTAGGCTTTGCTTTATTATTGTTAGACATATATTTTATAAAAATAAACCTGGAATTTTCATTGTATTTACATCGATCGGTAGATCAAACTTTGATCTGTATTTATATGGTTCGAATTCACCATCTCGCAATGGAGCAAATTCATCTAGCGCCTTTGCTATTTTTGCACCCGTTTTCATTAAATAGCCGTTATTAAACTGACTCGTATTCTTGAAAATGTTCTTGATCTCGTTGTATTTTTTTAAAGATTTTTCTCGTAAAAACCTTATACCTTTATCATTTGCAAGATACAAAGCACCAAGTGTTGATAAAAACTTTCCTGTTTCCCATTTTTTATTCTCCATTAAAAACTCCATTATTTTATCAATAGAGCTATCCTGAAGAACAAGATATTTCATGCCTTTTCTGATAATTTCCCAGTAATAGATGCAGACTTTTCTTGATAAACTTTGAGAAAATATTTCATGAAAAAAATAATACTGCATTGTACCATTATCAACTTTATTGCAAATTGCCGTTAGTTTTTGTGGTGCGTTTAATCTGAATTCCATCCTTAAAACTTCTTGATCTTTGTATTTTTCAAGCATGTCTCTTTGAAGAAAATTGTTGTTTTCAAGACATCTGGCTTCACCTACCTTTTGCGATGTTTCTAAATCTTTCATCTTGTCATAGAAACATAATTCAGATGTATTTGAATGAAATCTTACAATGCTTCCATTGTTGCGATAATCAGTTTTGGCTACATCTAAGGTTTTTGTAACATCTGCCTTATAAATTGCGTTTAGCAGATAAAGACACGATCCGTATTCAGTTATAACAAGGTTTTTCGCAAAATGTACCGTCATAACCTTAGCAGTTTCCAACCACAATTTGTCGATTTCAATACCCATAAACTGGAGTTTTCTATGTAAAGCATTAATTAAATCAGGAAAATCGCTATCAACAAGCTCTTGAAAATTATTGCCAAATAAAAGCTTTGGTGCCGAAAACTCCAATTTTAGAAATGTTGTAAAATTATCTTTACCAACAAGCATTCTATGCACCGAAACTTTTGGTAAATATTCGCCATGTGTGCCGTTTCTATAGCTTTTTTCACTAGGATAATATGCACAATGCAAGTCTCCGTTTTTACTTACTCTTTGGTAGGGGCGAAGATCTAACAACTTTGTTGAAGGATTAAAAAGGTCTGGCTTTGTTATTTTATAACAGCCGTGATCTATCATTAATTTTACAGTATCCAACATAAAAGACAAAATAATTAAACATTTAAAACATCTGAACATTTCTTTTGATCGTTGCTTATGTCGGACAAAACCTTGAAATACTCGACAAGCCTCTTTGCAATTCTAACGTTAGAATCATTACATTCTGTTTCGTCTTCTTCGCAGTATAGCAACCTGTAGAGGTTTCTTAGTTTCATTTCCGTATCCATAAGATAGATCAATAAATTTGTTCTATCCTCATATAACGAATTGACTGCGATTCTGACGAAGATTTTGAAAATATTTTTTATTTTGTTGTAAGTCGGTCTTAAAATGTGGTTGATTTTAGTAGTTGACAACGAGAATTTCCTGACTTTCTTTGCGGACATTTTTTCTATTACAGACTTCAATTATTTTTAATCCTAAACTATCCGCTTTTTGTAGTACATAAGGATTGTTAAATTCTGATATTGCGAATTTGTATCCTGTTTCTAGATTTAGTTTCAATAAATCGTCAAAATCATGTTTAGTCCATCTTGGTGTATTGTACCTTTCAGCTCTGAGGCTTAAATATGGAGGGTCGTTGTAAATAAAAGTCGCATTCTTGTTGTTTGCATGTATTGAAAGACTTTGAAAAAATTCTCTGAAATCTTTATTTGTAAACTGTGCTTTTTGAGTATGTGCGTGTCTTAAAAGCTCTTTTGCCTTTTCAATTACTGTAGATTTACGCACAATGTTGCCTACCATCATTACTGTTCCAGCTCCAAACAAACTAAAGCTTGAAAGGTAAATAAACCTCACTGCTCGCATTATTTTACAGTCAAATTGCGTTTCCCTTAGGAAATCAAATGTTGCAGTTGTAATTGGCGTTATGTCTAACGTTTCAAGTAGCGAGTCTTTTTCCGATAGCGTTAAAGTAAAAAGATTGTGAACATCTGAATCGAGGTCGTTGACGATATTCTTTAATGCTAAAGGCTTGTTGAAATAAACGCCACCGATGCCAAAAAAAGGTTCTACATAGACGGAATGTTTTGGAAAGTGTTTTATGATATCCTGTGCAATTCTTGTTTTATCTCCGAGTCTATACATAAAGTAAATAAAGGCCTGTTATCACAATTGGTAAACCAAATCCTATAAAAAACCATATTTTATTTTTCACGTTTTTTCTCGAATACCACATACTTTGCATCCAGCCTATTAAATAACCTAAATCTATTGCGATGGTCACAGGGTTTGGAAAGGTTTGCTTAATCATGCCTATGACGAACTTAATTAGTAATCCCCACCAGAATACCTTGGCAAAAGATACCTGACCTTTCTTAACTTTATATGTTATGTTGTACAAAAATGTATCTTATTTAAAGACTTGTCTTTTGTGCATTTTATTCATAGGAAAGTATAAAATCTTTGCCGTTATCGGCTATATACAAACTAAACTGTATTTCTGTTGCAGGTATTGTTTTGCCATTGAGCGTTCCCGACATATATGCGGCACATCTATATGTATTTATATCCTTATTGTATCTTATAGGCCTTGCGCCTGTTATTTCAAGTGAATTTCTTTGCTCGTCAGTTAGATTTAAAAGCTGCTGAAATTTATTCTTAACTTTATTAAGAACTATTTCATCGGAACATGTTGGAGATTTGTCGCAAGCAGTAAGCAATAAAGCTGCCCCGATAATTGACAATGTTGTAAACTTTTTAATGGACATAGTATTAGATAAAAAATTCTTCCCTAATACTATTATTTATTGACAGGCGATTTTTGATACAAAAAAGTTAAATATTTTTACATTTTATAAATCATAACATTTCATTTAAAAACTCAGAAGATGTATTTGCCTTATATATTCTGCCATCTATAGAAACATTCAATATCTGCGATTCAGGAATTTGAAAATCCGAAACATCATCAACAGTATAACTATTTACCGATAAATTTGAAGTAAGGCGTTTATAAAAATAAAAGCCATTTTCATAAGCATTTTTAAAGACAAATTGCAGGCCGATAGATGTTACAAGATCAAGCAACTTTCGCTTTAGATCCACAGACTCGCTACCTTTATCGGGGTTGCATTTTGTGCAAGCGTTCTTTTCGTAAAGTAAAACCACAGCAGAGTCTCTAAATGCCTCTCTTTCGTCTTCAAATGGGCAAGGAATATTTAAATCCGATACAATCATCATTTTAATATCAAAATCCTCAAATTCTGTAAATATTCGGTTTATGTAAAGACTTTGATCTTTTAAAAAAATATGATGTTTTGACTTGGAAGAAATAATTGCAACATTGAATTTACTATGACTATCCAAACAAGCTGCCAAAAAATCATTGGCAATTTTTTGCTCATTTGTAGTTTGTAAAAATCCAACAGCTTCTTTTAATTTGCGTTGCTCTTCTTGTTTTCGTTTAATTTCATCTTGCCGCTTCTGCTCTTCTGGGTCGATTTTTTCTTCAATTACAGGCTCCTCTTCCTCTTGTATACTTTGCTCATCCCACATGTCATAATTTCTATTTTCTATTATTTTACCAGTTTGAACATCGTCCAATAAAATAATATCCGACATATTTATTACCCTTGTAAATCCAAACTTTGCCAAATCTTCTACAGTTATTTTTGTTCCAGTCATACAGAAATTGTAAAAGTTAAATCACAAACAAACTTGCTTATCTATAACTCATATAACGAATAGACTTGGGTTTTTGGAAATTATTTTAAATATTTATCTAAAACCGCTTGTTTTTGTTCTTTTACATTTGCCAAAAATGTCTTTGCTTCTTCAATTTCTACCTCCAATGGCTCAATTTGTGCGATGATTTTTTGTTGTTCGGCAAGGGGTGGGAGAGATAGTTTTATTCCAGAAATTTGAGGAACTGTTAATTGTGGAGTTGTTGTTCCGCTATTAATAAACTGCGTTCTACTTAGTAAATATTTTATATAAAAAACATTGGCAATTTCTTCTTTTGGCACTAAGCAAATCAATCTAACAATTGGATAAAATGGTTCAGTTCTTACTTCTGTATATCCTATTGTTCCACGTGCAGCGATTGTAACACAAGCTTCGTTAATTTTAATAATATCGGTATAGCCATACAAACCTTTATTTTGATATCCGTTTGCATAAATAGGGATTTGATATTTTTCTGTTTTGTTCTTAGAGAAGTTACCCTTTGGCACGTCACCACCTGCAGTCAAATTTTTTGCAATTTCTGAAATTGTGATGTCTTTTATATTTTTTGCACTGCCAAATAATCCATTAATTTTCTCCTGATTTTTCTCAATCTTCTCCCTCACTTTTTCCTCTTTCTTTTCAATCTCGGCAATTTCAGCAACAATTTTTTGTTGGATATCGAGTGGTGGGAATGGAATTTTGAAATCCCTTAACATTTGCAAATTGATATGCTTAACGCCAACATTGTCAGTAATTGCACTTAAAAGTCTCGCGTTGCTTTCAAGAAAATAGGCAAGATATTCTGGTTTAATATTTGCGTTACAAACAATACCATTTATTTGTTGATTTGTTGTTAGTTCAATCTTGTTAATGGCAACTTTGCCTATTGTAGCCGTACAACTTAATAAAACACTATTTATAGGTATGATTGTAAGTTTTGCTAAGCCTTTAGTTGATACATGTTGTTTAGTATCATGAATGTAGAAACTTGTAAAATCATCAACAGTACACCAATTCACATCTTTGCTATCCCAATATTCTCTTACCTGCTTAGATGGAGTAGATCCACTTATAATGCCTTGAGAAACATCTCCAAGTTTTATTAAACGAAATTTTGTTTCAATCTTCAAATTATTTCTTTTATTCAAATTCACCGATTTATCAAACCGTTTTAGATCAAATGTCATTAGATTTGATAGGCGTAAATAATGGATATGGTCTTTTAGTGGATGGTCTTCTGAGGCTTGAATTTCTGTAATTTTGCTTTCAAGCTTTGCGTCGTTTGTGAAGCTTTTTAGTATATATGTATTGAGTTTTTCTGCATCGCACAAGTCATTTTCGTTGTATAATTTTGATTGTAAATAACCTTCTTCATCTTTATAAATATGAATTCCTTCGTGTCCGCGACGGTTTGAAAATTCAAAGCCATAAAATTCCTTTTCAATGTCTTTCTCGCCTGAATCGCCTAAAACTATTTTTTGGCTGTATGTTAAAATAAAGTAGATTAATTTTTGTTTTTCCAGCTCACGAATATGCTTTTGGTCAAGGTCTTTATATTCTTTTGATAGCTCGTGGCTTGTATTTTGTGCGTTTAAAATTTGTTTGTAGGTTTCAAAATCCATCTCGTAAACTCTACTTGCATAAGTTGAAAATGCGTCTTTTATGCCACCAACCGCAACATCAACAAATCCACCTTCAAGGAATTTGTCAACTTCTTTTTCAATGCCTTGGTAATCGCTTGGATTCCTTTTTTGTAAAAACGCTATAATGGTTTTTGTACCAGTCGCCATAAAGGCATTACTCCCTAGCGAAACTATAGCCTTGAATGTAAAATTTTTAAATATAATTTCACGGGTTTTTTCATAAATCCCACCGTTTGTCAATATCGAAATTGGCAATATAACACCAGCAACACCGCCTTCTTTTAAAAGTTGCTTCGTGCGTTCAATGAATAGGCATTCGATTTCGGATGATTGAGGAGTTAAATATTGATATAATTCAAAATAATTCTCTGGATTAAGACTCAATTTTTCATACTCTTTAAGAAGGTCTCTAGTGAAGCCACTTACAGAATATGGAGGATTTGCAATGAGAATATCGAAATTGTTGTTATCTACTTTATCAGACAAAAGCTTTTCTTTATAACGTTTACTACAAAATGGAGCCAAGCCATCGCCATATATCACATTGGCATCGCCATCGCCGTGTAAAAATGATGAAACTTTTGAAATAGTAACAAGCCTCTCGTCTTTTTCTATCGCATAAACATAATCTTTTGCCCAAGATAAGTCATCTCTGTTTTTTATAAATGCTTTTTTTGCCATTGCATTTTTGATATCACCTTCTAAGATATTGCTTTTAACGTGTATATCAATTTCATCCATTATTTCTGTAATAAAATGCCCAGCACCTGAGGAGTAATCTATTATGTACGGCAAGAAAGTGTTTTCCCTGTCTGCAATAATGCGATCGGTTATTTGCTTAATCGGTAGAGACTTGCAAATAAATCTAGCAATTGGTATTGGTGTAAAAAACTGCCCTGACTCTTGTTTAAAGCCGGTATTAAGAAGTAGTTCAAAGAAATCGCCCAAAAATTGCTGCTTTTTATCGTACCTAAATTTATATTTTTCAAGTAAGGTAACAACTTCTTTTACAATTTCAATATTGTCTTCAAAAGTTTCTTTGTTGTATACTTTTTTGAAAGAAAATGCACCAGATTCGCTATAGTATAAAATTTGATTTACTAAATCCGGCGACAATTTTCCTTCTTCTAATGCTTGTTTCTGTATATATGGAATTAAGATATCAATGTAAACCTCCAAACCTCCAGAGTAAAGTTTTTTTAGCTTATCAATTAACTCTTCATTTTTTTCATTTCTTTTGTATTGAAATTGCAATTCATCCCCTTCATTACAATTAATATTCTCATCGTATATTTTACAAATGAAAAAATTAAAAATAATATCAAATGCCTTTGGCTTATTTGATATATTATGTCTGCGCAAAATCTCAGCAAATTTATTGAAGATTCTTTTTCCATGTTCTTTGTCAAGATCTTTCAAATCTCTATATGTCAAAAATAAATCTTGAAAATCATAGCATTTTACATCATTTTCAAAGATACCGATTGTTTGAAATGTACGGTCCCAAGATATAAATATTTCTTCTTCGTTTTCACCATTTAGACCCTTTGTATTGATAATGTCGCTAACAAATTCAATTGCACTTTCACCTACTCTTGAGGCATACAAACAAAGTGCCTTAGGTTTTTTATCTTGCCTAAAATAACTCAAAAGCTGCCCTCCGTCTTTGAACATCTTGTTTTTTTCTTTGTTAAACTCAGGTCCCCAAGTTTTACATTCAATCATAAACAGCGAATTGCCTTGCTTATCTTTTACAAGTATGTCAAGAAAACCCTTGCCTTTATGCCCTAAATTCCAACTTTTTTCTAATTCTATATCTTTTGGACTATACCCTTTTTTAAGCAATCTACAAACACAATCTAATACTACAAGATTTTCGTCTTGTGATAAATTCGATGTTGTCGTTCTGTGAATTGTGATATCTTTTCCGTAGTTAATTTTTGAAGTTTCCAAGTCAACAGAAAGCTCGTACCCATTGATGATTTTGCTATAGCAATCCTTTTTGCCAGACTGAATTTTAAATCCAAGCTTTGAGAGCCATGATAATATGTCCATATTGTTTACAAGAGCCATTTTACGATACAAAACTTACAAAAAATATAGCAAACCAAGGAACGGTTAAACTCTACCAATATCTAAAACAAGTTTTTTTTAAAAGTCAATTTTATATGGATTTTTTATTTTACGGGACTTTGCAGCTTATCAAAATACCTCACCGGAGACATTGCACCTTTCTTAACTGGAGGAAGCCTTTTACCAAGGTAAAGCTTTGATATTTCACTATCTTTTGATAATTCTTTTCCAATAAAACCATATCTTCCTGCTGTTTTTTCAACTCTCAGAAAATCCTTAAACTCAATTTCAAATTCTTCCGTTCCCTCTTTTAACCATGCAGAAACTTCAAACACTCCACGCACCAATCCTTTTGTATGCGCGAGAACATAGCGATTTTGCACTTTATTAATATCTACTCTCCAAGCGTAGCGAACGGCATTATAAAGGCTCTTTTGTTCAATTGAGATAGGTATTGATATTGCCATTAAGCTGTGATGTGGAACTATTTCTTCTTTTGAATATCGCTTTATAATTTCACTGATATGTGTTGATCCTCTATTATCAGCATCTCTTCCTTCTTGAATATTTGTAAGTCCAGTGTAGGCATCCATTAATGCTGATTCAACTTCAAATGACAATAATTCTGATGTTTCTTTATCAAAGGTTTCAAATGGAAAGTGTCTGTGAATTATTCTTATTACTTCGTGTCCGTCTGCCTTAATTTCTAAAATACGCTTATGTTTTTCTTTTTCTGCAATACTTGTTATATCGTCTGTTTCTGACTCGTGTTCGAAGACTCGATTGGCAATTCCTTTGCCTACATAGAAAGTTTCTCCGTTTCTTGGGTCGACTAAACGATAAACATAATAACCCAAAGACTCACAAATATCAGTTCTAAATTGATTTACAGACATATTTTCGACAAAAAGATTTACCTTAATTCCTGATAGCTTAGAAGAAGAAAATTTAAAAGTAAAGAGAAAAATAGAAGTATCACTTCGGCTTTAAGATAAATTATAACATCAATTTACTTAAGTCTACTCTATGGTTTTTTGAATCATTATAAGCGATTATATTAAGTAGCACTCTGTTCCAAGTGTAATTTAGTATAACTATATGAGCAATAAAATTCCAAAACATGACAAAGTGATAAAAAGTATTGGCAATAAAGTGCAATATTACAGGAAAATGAAAGGTTTAACACAAGAGGAGCTTGCTGACAAAATCAATAAAACTGTTGAAACGATTTCAAATGTTGAACGTGGCATTTTTGGCGTAAAAATTGAAACATTATTTGATCTATCGGAAGCCTTACAAATTGAACTTTCTGATTTATTTGTTGATGTAAAAGTAAAACAAGGCAGCAAATCTGCCAAGAAAATTAAAGAAATTATCAATAAAATCTCTGCTCAAAATGATGACACTATTACTGCAATTGATAAAGTTGTAAGCGAGATTTGTAGGGTTGTGGTGGAGAAATAGAAATGGTTAAAACTTAATCTTCTTTAACTCATCTATCGCACTATTTTCATACCCTTGGTCTTTATAATTTTTAGCTTTTATAATTTGAGCTCTTAATGATTCTAACTCTTGCTTCACATTCCAACTGGAATTAGTTGTAAATGTATACAAATAATCAAATAACGTATTACAATTGTAATAATATGTATCTACAATAAATTTTTCTAATGAATAAGATTGTATATATTTATTTTTAGCACACCAAGATTTCATTAAAAGTATCAGTCTATAAAGTGTGCTACTATTTTGACATTTTTCTTTTATTTGTTTATTGAATTCAATAAAATCAGTTTTTTGCCATCCATCTGTAGAAAAATGATTATCTTTTGTTTCTGGAATGTAATAATCCGTTAGTCCATATTGCAAGTATTTCTGATACGCTGGCACAAGCTCAAAAATAATATGATTTAATTCAATTTTAATAGTTGGACTGGATTGTTTAATTTCTGATGCGCTATACGAATTATTTGCAAATTCCTTTAATTTGGTTAAAAAAGTCTGAGGTTTATACTCGGCCGAATTCTTAAAAATTACCATAATATCAATATCGCTTTTATCGCTATTTTTTACAATCGTTCCCCTTGCGTACGATCCGAATATGATTACATCTTCAACTTGGTAACTAATGTCATTTTTAAAATACCCATTAATTCTCTTTTTAATCGTGTCAATTGATGTGTTAATTTTTGATTTTTCATCGTCTGAAAATTTTAGCTTATCAGCTATATCCGTTAAATGCGTTGAAACCGTTGCCATAATAAAAGATTAAATATTGTTAAGTTCCTGTTCCGTGTATTGATTGGTGCCATTGGCAAAATCTTTTTGTGTTTTATTATAATGCTTTTCAGCAATATGTGGCATTTTTTCAATAATGACATTGTATTTTGTGGTAAAATCTTGCAACTGATATACTAAGTAATCATCCAAGTCATCAAAGTTTTGGTACTTCTTTTGTTTTACCTTATAATCTTCATATATCGCTAAAACATTTCTTGATTCCTTTAGAAGTGAATTTATTTCATGACCGTGCTTTTTACAATCTTTGATTTGAGAATTTAAATCTTCTATTTTGTCAGATAATTCTGAAACAGCATAATTTAATACGTTTGCTATAAAGACGGTTAGTAATACATATTTTTGATTGATATCGAAAATTGATAAAAAATCTTTGTTCATTGCCAAAACAATTAATGATGCAAAAGCAAAGAATCTAGTTACACGACGAGTCCAAATTAATCCAGAATGATGACAATCTCCCGTATTAAATAAAGATGATTTTGTATAATCCATGTCAACCTGTAATTTTTTAAAAGCTTTGATTATTTCCGACATATTTCTTAAGAAGATAACATTTTTTGACAATATATTCCATATATAATCTCAAATTCCCAATTGTCAAGTCTTTGGCGAAATAAATCGCACTTCGTATACCAAAGACCTACAAAAAAACAACCTCTGGCACTACTGAACAGAACTTTATATATACAAACATAAAAGAACGAAGAAGCTATCCAAAATGCTTTGTAACCACTGATTGATTTGCTCGATAAGCAAACATCGCAATAGCGAAGCGTGAAGCCCACTTTGTGGCGTGAATTTTTTTACTCTTTAACAATTATGTAGTTAGATTAGAAATGATAAAAGAAGAATTGAAGAAAAAGTTAGAAAGTTGTTGTGTGAAAATTTTGACATGCCTAATTTGGTTTGCCGCATAATTTTCACACAACTTTATCGAGTATGTTGATAAAAATCAAGGATGTTTGAAGGTTAGTTTTGATCTTAAAAGATATTAACAAGTTTCGAACATTGACGAACATGTTGCGAACAAATGGTGTGTTAATAAATTGATTTTGTATTTTATTATCTAAATCTTGATTGATTTAAGACTTTATCGAATTAGAAAGAGACCCTTTCAGATCCCCTTCCTTTATTGTTTCCTTGGAAATTTCTTTCTTTGGTTTTGGTTGTTTGGTTTAAGTTTTATTGTTATTGGTTACTTACGTAATTTCCTTTTTAGCCTTATTGTTTTATGTATTTACTCTTTTTTCTTTTATAATTTTTACAGTTTCAATTTTTAATGTTTTAATCGTTTTAGTTATATTTTCAGTTTTAGTTATTATAGCAAAATTTATATTTTTATCAATAGTTATAGCAATAGTATTAGTATTAGTAGTAATTAACAAAATTTGGTTTTTCTCTTCTGTGCTTCTCGCTGGCATGCAACTTATATTTTAGTACAAGTTCACCCACTTCTCGCACGATATAGATGAAATAAAAAGAAAATACAAGGATGGTGAGAAATTACCTGTTATCGTATTATGAAAAAGTAAGAATGGATTGAAGATGGAAATTTTATAAAAATTTCTTGCCTCGAATTGTTATAAAAGTTTTTTTGACGGATGATAAAATTTTATGCTGAAAGTTTTGAAGAATATATTTTATGAAAATTTTGGATTTCTTGATGACTTTCTGTTAGGAATAAAGGCATATTGGGGAGCCAAACTGGTTGACCCTCCTTTTTTTGCAATAAATCGAATGGTTTTTGCAAGGAATAGTGTAGGTTTAAGCCACTTAGTTCTAAGTTCGAAAATAAAATTTTAATAAGTTCTCTCTTTTTGATATTATTCGAACTTTCAAAAATATCATACATACCTTCAGCTAGCTCAAATATAGTCAGTATCTGGTTTCTTGTAGATGTGTTATTAATGTCTAAAGATAGTAGTTCATCTTGAATTTGGGTTTTTTTCATACTTAGGACTGTATTCATTTTTTGAATTTCATCCAGGGTAATACTCTGGTCATTTTGCTCTTCAGTTAAGCTTTCAATGAGTTCCTCTTGCCTTTTTTCAATATTTTTGAGTTTTTTGTTAAGTTCGTCAAATTTTATCTCATTTAGGCTTTTATTCTCTTCCAATACTTTTTTTAATTCCGGTTTTATTGCTTCAAGTGCTTCCTTTGTAATTGTAAGTTCTTTGATTATGTGTTCTATCTGTTCGTTTATAACGTTTTCGTTGGTATTTTTACAAAATTCACAATCTCCTTGGGATTTAGTAGGCTTCATGTAAATATACCTTCCTCCTTTCTTCGGGTCAGGGGTATAAACACATTTGCAGTGATGACACCTGATTAATCCTCTATAAGTAAAGTCCTCTTCAGTTTTTGGTATTCTTGTTTTATCTGTTGTTTTACCAGCTCTTATGTCTTGACAGATATCAAAGAGTTCTTTGGTAATTAAGGGTTCATATCTGTGTTTATAAAGCTCCCCTCCTGATTGAATAAAACCGTAATAAAAAGGTTGTTTTAAGATTCCTTCAACTGTGCTGTGAGAAAGTTTATGTCCTTTTAAAGTTCTAAGCCCTGCTTTGGTAGCATTCTGCATAACTTGCTTTATTGAGTAAGCTCCAGTTGCATAGTCTTCAAACATTCTTTTAACGAGAGGTGCTCTTACGGGATCAAGTAAAACAATGGCATTAGGTTCAAGTTTTTTGTTAGGTCTTTCTTTGTTGATATATCCAAGGGTAGCTGGTCCTAAAATCGTTCCTTCTTTTAATTTCTTTCCTATGCTTCGTTTAACATTATCCGATATTGCGTCCGTATAAGCATTAGCAAAGACTACCGCTATCCTATAGAAAGCTTTTTGTGATGCGTTGGAATCATTATCAAGCCTTCCGATATCAAGGAAATGTAAAGCCATGTTGTGATATTTAACAAGGTCATCAATCTTTCCTATATCCATAATACTTCTTTGAAGTCTGTCTACCTTATCTGAAACAAGGTTTATAGGTTCTTTTTGCTCCTCAATAAATTGAAGCATTTCTTGAAACTTAGGTCTATCTCCTTTTGTTGAGCTTTCTACTATTTCAAACTCTTTGATAATCTCAAATCTGTTTCTTTTACAATATTCAATAAGTCTGTTTCTCTGAGCAACAAGAGAGTGGTTATCTTCTTGGTCTGTTGTTGAAACTCTTGCACATATTACCGCTTTATTTGAAGTCCTTTCTTTATTAACCGAGAACTTTGATTTTTTAACTTTAGATTTTATAGCCATAGAATTGATAACAAATTTTTAAATGCTTTTTATTTTTATAATACTCTTACCTTTTCGAATTATAAAATAGCATTCTTTAATTTTCAATTCTATTAAGCTTAACTTCTACAAGGAGTTGTAAGTTTTTAAGATTGAATTTACTAAATCACCGAATCTTCATCAACAAATAAACCTCCCATATCAATGGTGGAGCTATTAAGGCAAAAACCCAAACCTGTAAAGTATATGTTAATTCTCTCTTCCTGAATCAACCTCTTAATGGCATACTTGGTAGTATTAAGACCGTCAAGAAGCATTCCTACATCAAGTGTGCAAATCATCATTTTGCAATTGAAGCTTTTGATATAATCCAGCATAAATCTGACCTTTTCTACATGGAATTTATTATCGCTTGAATCAACTCCGAATGTTCTTATTATAAAGGGGTCGTGTGTAAATTCACAACCGTAATTATACATCTGTATTTTGCATACAATATCATCAAGTCTCTCGCAGTCTCTGTATCCGTCTTTATACATTTCGTTTCTTTTTTCATAACGAAAATCATAATGTTTAAGAATATCTTTGTTTTCTGCGTCTTGAGCGGCGTTAATATCATAAAAGGTTGAAGTGTTATCAATGTTAAATCCCCTTACGAATATAACTGAGGGGATGCCGAGTTCCCATTCCGTCTCCTTGTATTTGAGTTCTTTAACCTTTCTTACCTCACAAACAATGCCGTTTTTGTTGATATAGTAGCCTTCAGGTAAATCAGGGTGGTATATTTTATCTTCCATACATTTTAAAACAATTATATTACGTTATCATCATCTGCAAGATAATCGAGAAACTCTTCTTCATCGTCATCTTTACTTCCTCCCTCGTAGCTATCACGACGAGCTTTACGAGAATTATAAATCCAATGAGCGTTACCAACTTCGGGTGTGCCATGTTCAGCTATCCATCTTTTTGTGGCATAGTCCTGCGGTTCTTCATCTTCAACATCTTTATTTTTAGGTTTGATGTCGAGTACCATATCTTGATATTTTTTATCTCCTTTTGTTGGTAAAAACTCATAGAAGTCTCTGTTTGTTATTTCGGCTCTTCCTTGAATATCCTTACCGTTTTCAAGTCTTATTGGTCTGAAGTGATATAAAACATTTTCAAGTCTGTGAAAAGCATTTGAAAGAAATACGCTGTTATGATTATCAAGGTTTAAAATAACCCCGATGACTGGATGTTGCTTGAGCTTATCAATTTGCTTGTGTACGCTTGGAAACATGACCCTCAAACGTCTTTCCCCTTGTTCTTTGATAAGCTCAAGTGCCTTTGCATAAGCAAGAGCCTTCTGCGGTTTAATTCCTTCAGATATAAAGTATTGAAGCATTCCATCCTTATAGCTTGCCATAACGGTATATAGCATTTTCTTTAATTGCATTAGGTAGTTTGTAAGTATTCTTTTAGCAATCTCATCATCAAATACATGGCGAAACTTCAAGACTTCTTCTTCCGAGGATACTATCTCTGCAAGATTTGCAGGGATTGACGATCCCATTTCTCTTTGAATTACTCTTTTGAGTTTCTTTGGATTCCTAATTCTTACCTCCATTCTTAAAACATCGTGCTTTCCGTAGTTTGCAAGGAAGTCTCTTTGAAGTTCGGCATCAACTTCTTCGGTTCTTTTCTTACTGATGTTAAGTTCTTTTTGAAGGTCTTTTATTTTATCGTAAAATACTATCTCTTGAATCTTGGTGTAAAAACTTACAAGCT
Organism: Candidatus Deianiraea vastatrix; assembly: GCF_007993655.1. Lineage (GTDB taxonomy): Bacteria > Pseudomonadota > Alphaproteobacteria > Rickettsiales > Deianiraeaceae > Deianiraea > Deianiraea vastatrix. Next base: position 258,889 of record NZ_CP029077.1, read on the forward strand.
TGCCTCCGTTTCTGTAAAGCTTTGTTGATATATCGGTTCTGAAGGTTGTATCGGCTTTAGCTATCAGATTAATAAGTGTTACTGCCGTTGAAATACCTGTTAATATAAAGTTCTTACCATAATCTACCTGCTGAACTTTTGCACTCATTAGGTATTCTTCCTCAACACTTACACCCATTTCTTTTAGAACTTCTTGAAGTGTTTTAATAACAAATTTCAAATCAACTCCTCCGATTTCCTCAAAGTTATTACCGAACATTAGCTTTGGGATTGAGAACTCCATTATAAGCATCACTTTTTTGAACTGCCTTAACAATGTAAGTCTAGGTTTATAAATCTTGTTCATAGTTTCCGCTTTTGTAGGACTTTGAACTGCCTTTACTACCGTTTCTGCAAAAAAGGGACGCAATACAACATCGGCATTAGGCTGGAATTTATCTCTGTCCAGCACTTCAAACGTTCCGTCTGTCAATGTTAATTTGATTGTATCTATCATACCATATCCAAACTAGGTATAATAAGGAAGTCCGTATTCGTCAAATTCGGGGTGGTCTATGAATTCGTTTAGAACTCTTTGCTCTGCTGTCATATTTTCTATTTCTTCAAGTGCCTTACCTCCTACGGTTGCAAAGTTTATTTTGTTTGATTTCGGTTTTGCTTTCTTTGATTGTTTGAATAGTAGGAATTCCTTGTATTCAGGTGTCATTGTTGTGTGTATTTCTTCGTAAGCACGGTTTGTTTGCTCTTTGAGTTTTTGAAAGTCTTCAATCTCAAAACATATTTGCATAATTTGTTCCTTTGTAAGCATGTTCATAAATTCCGATATCTTAGGTCTTAGCCTGTAAGCGTCCATATATACTGGGAAATATGAAGGTCTTTTGGTTTTCCTTATTACTTGAGGTTTTTCTTGCTTTGGTTTACCTTCCATCTCAAGCTTGCTTTCATGTAAGAGTCTAAAGAACCTTACAAGATTATTTGATGCAAGTTCAAGGTCATCTTCAGGGCATGCAATATCGTGTTCTTTGAATAGATTTCTTACATAGTCTTTTACATTGGGAGCATCCCTTTTATCTTTATTGTTTTTAACAACCATACCTAATAATAGCAACAATTAATCTCATTAATATAGTTCTACCACGAGGTTTTTTAAATTTCAATAAAGTTGCGTTGTTGTATTGTTTGGTTGTTGTTAGTTATGAAGCTATCCCTTCTTTCCCCTAACACCCTATCGAGATAAGGGGTATTTATCTTTCAATATACACCCAGTTATCTCTTTTTTTAGAATTAAATTAACAATTAGCTTAATTCAAAGATTTGTTTTACGTATAAGACTGTTATCCAATACATAAGACATTGTCTGTTTCTTTTACAAGGATATATTCTATTACCCTTATAGTTTCTGTTTCTTATTCATCTTCTATTTCTACTAATATTATTTCTTTTCATTCTACTTCTTTTACTATATATAATTAATATCAACGCCTTTACGCCTTAGATGTTTCTTGTTTAAGGAAATATCCTTGGTATCAAGATGTTGATATTGATATATACTCGTTATTAGAAAATTTATTTTGTGTTTGAGCTGTTATCCATCTTTAGCACCCTCGCATTCTCAATCATCTTCTTGGTCAGCTTCGTTTCCTTTGTAATTCTGATTTGCACTGCAACAATATCAAAACACTCCACAATATCACCTTCGTAAATACTTCCGTGTTTATTGGTGATTTTTTTATTGACATTTACAAAAATCAAAATTATATTTTCTTGAGTTATTATTCTTACACGATATGTCTTACACAAAATTATTATTAAGTATTGTCTTGGTTTTTTTGTCATTTATGTTGACAGATTGTCTAATTCATGGAAATATTCTTATGTCTTCATATAACGAAACTGCAAGTTTGTGGCGTTCGCAAAATGATATGAAACTTGGATTAATTCAACTTGTTAATTTTCTAATATCTATTACAATTTGCCTTTCCTACGTCTACTTTGTTACAGACAAAACACTAAAAAATACACTATTATATGTTTTTACAATAGGTTTTGTAATGGGTATTAGCTCGGGATATATCACATATGCAACAATGCCGATTACTAACTTTATAGCATTAACATGGTTTTTTGGAATTATAACACAAAAATTGATTGCTGGATTGATATTATACTTTTTCTACAAAAAAACTGTTTAAACCTGAATAAAGACTCTTATAGACTCTTTCAGTTCTTCTTTGTATTTGTAGATGTCTGAAGGAGAGGTGAGGTTGTATGGCGTGTTATTTTGTGATTGGGAGCTATTTATTGATATTGACAACTTCTTTGTATTGTTGAAATACAGGACGCAGATTTTCTTATTACGAGCTTGACCGTCTAGGATTATATTGCAATGACCTTGGCAGTCATCTGCTGTAATGCGGTTGATGTCAAAGCTCTCAAGTTCAGAAGCTATTGCTTTGATTATGAGTAAGGCTTGATGTTCTAACTCTGTAAATTCAGTTTTGTTAGCCTTTGTTTCTTGTTCTGTTGGTTGCGGGTTATTGCTATTGATTGCCTGAATTAATCCTTGTTGAACTCGTTCCTTAATGATGTCTTCAAAGATTTTCCTTACGATTGGTTTTAGGTTTTCCGTGTCTTTGGCTGTTATTATTTTGCCTTCGTGTAAAATTAGCCCACTTTCTTTGGCTGTTTCTAATATGCCCTTTCTTATAAAGAGGTCTGTTGGATTGTTTAAGATATCCTCCTCTATAAATTCCCTTGTGCGTGAATAAGTTTTAGCTTGTTTGGCGGTTTCCTCGTCTACTTCGTGTAGGATGTTGTAAAGTCTGTCTAACTTTTCCATGTTGTTAGAGTCAGTCCTTATATCAAACTCAAAGCAAATGTTGTCGTCAAGGCGGTTGTTGTTATCAAAAGAGGCATAGAATTTGTATTGAAGTCCGTTTGTTAATATGCCGAATTTAGGAGCTGGACTTATGTTGTTAAAGTATTCGCTTAATTGGTTGATGTATTGCTTATTGTTTAGATTAAAATTAAAGCCCTTGCATTCAATAACTATTGAGATTTGATTGTTTTTAAACAACGCTAAGTCAACTCTTCTGCTATTGACTTTGTGCTGAGCAACTGCTCTGTTAGGGTCTGTTAAGGACTGTGTGTTATATCCAAAGATTTCAACAAAGGGTTTGAGTAATACGTTTTCAGTGTTAGCTTCTAAGTATTCCTCATCTTCTTTAGAGTTTCTTCCCTTTGGGGAATTTTGTTCTAAGCTTCTTTCAAAACCTTGGGATTCTGTTGCTATTTTTTGAATTTTACTACTAATTGTCAAGAGTAGTTCCTGTTTTTCCTGTTTGTGTACCATATAGATGACCAAATAATTAATAACAATTAAGTGGCGTCAGGAGTTTGAATACACCGAAAATTTAGTGCTTATCCTATTGAATGCCCAAGAGCATCTTATTCAGATAAACTCCTGACATACAGGAGTCCTTTGTACGATTGAAGTTCGGACAAATATTTATAACTAATTTTCGGTGTATTCAGCACCATCAACCATTACAGATAACTTATACTAAGGTTTTATAAAAATCAAGTTTAATGTGATTTGGGGTAAAAAAGATGGGAGAGTTGGGCGTTTGGAGTGTAAAAAAAGACAGAATCTTTAACAAAAGATTGCGAACAAATACCAATTCAGTAAGACGTTGTTGCTAGATGGATATTTCTATTGCTCAAGGTTGATAAGAAGAACGGAATTTTTAGATGTAAATCCAATATCCGCCCTCACTCCGTTATTTCTAACCAAAGCACCCATTCCAGACCTATACTCAAACATTTGAATATTGCCTCTTTGGTTTTCTGATTTGAATTCTGCAAATTCAATATTTTCGGCAAATACCTTGCCATCTTTATAGATTTTGGCTATAACAAGCTTTGTTTGTGTATTTGAAATTGAAGAACAATCAATAGGAAAATCAATAAATCGTTCGTGGTGTAGTTTTGTTCTTGCAATTGGGTAAGTGATTTTGAGGTTTCTTGAGGTTACGGTGTTGAATGAACTTCCAGCTATGAAAATGTTACTTGGGGTTATTTTAGTCTTGCCATCACCTTGTAATAAATAAATGTCCTCTTTTTTAATTTCATAATGTGGTAGAATTTTGTCATCTTGAGTGTAGGTAAGCTTTCCCTCTTCCCCGCCAAAACCAACAACCAATCTCATGACTTTATTTGTGCAGTAAACTATATTATTTGAGTTATCAGCGTTTACGAAGAAATAAGAACCTTTGTTTAGACTTGGGTCTATAGTCTCTTTTTTATAAGTTTGGGGGTTTAAGTACATTGGTGTTTTTAGTAGCATTAATGCACCATACATAGGAAGAGACATTAACTGTGAGCTGATTGGCATTCCTAAGTTTGTTTCATCTTCATTTATCTGAATATCTTTGCCTATGTATTTTGGAGTTTTGTCAATCATGTGGTCTGGTAGGTGTGTTGTGGCACATGATGTTAAGATGGTTAGGGTTGTAAGTGTGAGGAGAAGTTTTGCTTTGGTAAGGGTCATAAATAGAAAAAACTATTGTGGTAATTTGATATTAACCTTTCTGTTCCAGTATGGATTAACATGATCAAATTTATGTATATCAAAACTGTATTCAATATTTTGCATAATTACTTTATCGTTTTTGTATACTTTGGCTATTACAAGCTTGGTATCATTTTCTAGATATTGCCATAAATGTAGCGGAAAGGTAATCCATTTATATTTCAGTAATGTTTTACCGCTTAAATATGATACCCTATCAATGCTACATTCAGAGCCTATGCTATCTAAGTCTTTAATTCCAGATGCTTGCATTTGTACAGGAATTTTCGTTCCATCATTTTTTAATAGGTAGACATCTTCTTTCTTAATGTAATATAGGCGATTTTCCGTACAGGAGTTGTTTACCATAAAATTAATCATGAAATTTATGTCTTTATCCGTTACTACGTTGTTTGGTCTATTAACCATAAGGTAATAATCTCCTTTCTTATCAGGATATAATCTGTTACCTATATAGATATACATATAAGATTCTTTGGTGTAGATTTCGTTTGTTGCTTCGTTGGAATTTCTATTGGGCATACCATTTGTTCCATCATAATTTATTTCAGGAAATTTTGATGATTGGTATATTCTTATTCCAACTGCTTTAGTCGGTATCTTTCCAAAATCCCCACAATTAGTAAGGAGTAATATAAACAATAGCGATATTAATTTATTATGGATTTTGTGCATTTTGAGAAGAAGAAACTGTTGTTGAACTTGAGAATGTTGATTGATACGTTGCAACAGGGCTTTTAATTGTATGTAATGCCAATGCGTAGTAGTTTATCATTATTGCGGGAATAATTGAAGCCATTGTCATTCCTGTTTTATAAGCTCCTTCTGAAGTATTGTTGTCTTTAAAATTATTACCAGTCCATCCGTCATGAAACACTGCCATAGATTTCATACCAGGTATCATGCTCACTATCGTGGACATCAATCCACCTTCGTTTGTAAATTGTTTCCCGCTCCATCCAATATCGGAAATACCAACTTCTTTACCAATAACTCCACCATCATTGCTATTTCCTATTCCAATTTGATTACGACCAGCATTTGCATTATCCGCAATTTCTTGGGTATCTGGGTCTTTGCTTTTTGTTACGGCATTACCGCCTATACCATAATTAAGGTGGTTTGTCTTAGTATAATCCTGTAGCTTCTCATCGGCATTTCCAATGACATCAAGCCCATCTGCTACACTCTTCCAATACATTTTTTCCATGATTGGATTTCCGTTTTCATCTTTCCTGCCAGTATCTTTATATTCCCAATTTCCTGTTGACATGGCAGTAACTAAATCAGTCAACATTGAGTTATCAATTGTAATATTCCCATCTAACCCACCAGTTCTCTCGTTTTTAGTTACAAGCATAGATTGTGTTTCATCTCTATTCAACCCATCAACATTTGATGTAGTGGTTATGTTACCTTCTCCAACAGTAGCCTTGGCAACACCTTCTTTTTCAAAACCAGAATTAGAAAACCCTATCGTCGTTGAACCAGCACCAGTGTTATAAACGCCAGTCTGACCTGAAACACCTTGCCCAGCACTAGACTGACCATTTCCACTACCTCCGTTTGCAGTTCCACTGCCAACGCTAAAACTCATCCCAAGTGAATAAGCATAATTCCAGTCCTTCTCAGATTGTTGTAAATCGCTATGTGTCAGTGTATTAGTGGCTAAATTCAAATTGCCTGTTTGTGAGTTCAGCAGGCTTCCTGTAAGGTTGGTATTATCTGCAACGGTGATATTTAGAGCATCGCCCGAGGTTATGCCTGCCTGAGTTCCTGCCCAAAGTTTATCATGGCTTGAAGAAGAAATTGAGAAGCCGATATCCGTTCCAAAGGTGTATGAGTGAGATTCTGAGCTTGAAGATAAAACATCTTGCAAGGTTGTAACATTCAGGTTTTGAGCATTAAGGAGGACTGAATTTACCCCCGCTATATTTGAGCCTAAAACATTTGTATCGCCACTTGTATTAATATTAACATTATCACTTGCGATATTTGAAGCAACATTTGTTGTTGAAGTCAAACTTGAACCACTTTCTGCATGTGTAAAGCTTCCACCGAATGTACCTGTAGTTTTGGCCGTACCTGTTACTGAATCATAAACCGAAGAACTTCCTGAGGTTTGATTGTTCTTTGAAGCTTCAAGAGTTAGGTTTTGTGCTGTAATGTTGATGTTGTTGCCCGAGACTAACTGTGAGCCGTAAATATTGGCATCTGCTACAGCTGTAAGGTCAATTAAGTTGCCGGCTAGGATTTGATTTTGAACTTCGTTTGTTGTTGTGTTTGTTGATTTTGCAGAAGAGCTTTCAACCGTTAAAGAACCGTAGCCGTAAAAGCCAAACGCTGGGGCGGATGTTCCTGCACTTAAGCTTCCAGCAACTGCTCCACCAATTGCTAAAGTAACATAATCAGGCGAAATATTAGTATGAATTGAGTATTTCATATTTTGGAATAAATACTATTCTCATAATCCTTTTTGTATTTGTTGCAAACTAAATCCCAATTTTCCTTTCTCTGAGTTGGCTTTGGGTGCTTAAAATACCCGAAGCAGACGTTCTTTTGATTTGCAGCTTTATCTGATAAGGCTGATCCCATTACGCCAAAGAAAATATCTGTACAAGAACAGCAAATAATTAACAGCATGATATGTAATAACATTAAAGAAATTTTCATCATTATGTTTTATTAAATAAAAAAGATTCTACATTAATTTCAGATTTAATAATGTTTCTAGTTACAACGGAGTTATGATTATGATCGCTGGAATCGTTTGTATATTCGTTTCCCAATATAGCATTAGTTGTGGCATTAGTGATACTGCTGCCAATGGATCCGAAACCATAATGAGCAACAAAAACTGCGCCAGTTCCAGCTCCTGCAACAAATCCATTTGCTTGCAAAAATGCAAAGCCTTGATTACTTGCGTAGCCTGATGCATAAAATGTAGCGACTCCAGTTACTGCTCCACCAATTGCCAAAGCTACATAATCAGGCGAAATATCAGTATGAATTGAGGTCTTCTTATCGGTATTATAAGTATCATTAACATTAAAGCTAGCTGCATTTATAACCAAATCTTGTATAACATTTATATTTGAAGATTGTACATTTACATCTTTAGATGCTGTTATTTCAAGGTTTTCAAAATACAAATTTGATGATTTTTGTGTTATGAGAAGACTTTCGTCAGTATTTTCATGGCCTGATTTGGAATTGATTCCAACTCCAGCTCCAGACAAAGCACCAGCACCAACTCCTGCAATACAGCCTGCAGGCCCGCCAACTAAACATCCTGTAATTCCACCCGCTATTGCCCCACTTGCTGTTGCCACTAAAAATCCCCCAACATCAAAGCGAACATTTAAACTATACTCATAATTCTTAGCAAGCTCAGTAACGCTCATCACGTTTACATTTCCTTCATTTCTTGTTATTTTACCGTTGTCATCTTGGTAGTATCCTGCAACAATGTTTCCATCTTTGCCTGTTATGTTTGAACCCAGAATATTAACATCTGAACCACTTGAGATAAGCATTGAGTTGCCTGCTGTTAGGTTTGAACTTGCAACGGTTTCATTATAGTGATTCTTTACATCAATTGAATTTGATATAAACCCAGCTGAAGAAGTCTCCTGACTAAAGCTTGAAGACATATCTTTGCTTGCCAAGATGTTTGTGTTGCCTTTTGCTTCAAGACTTAGGTTGTTTGTTGCTGTGATGTTTGAGGCTATAATTGTTGCATCATTTCCACTATCAATTGAAACATTGTTACCTTTTATGCTTGAAGCAACGTTTGTTAAACCTGAGCTATCTTTTGTAACGGACGAACTTGTGCCTAAAGCTCCATCATCTGTGTGAGCAAAGTGTGAGCTGTAGGTATCCTGCCCAGCTAATAGACTAAAATCTCCACCTGATTTAATGTTTATATTTCCTCCGCTCTCTAAGACTGATGCAACTACTTTGCTTTTACTCATCGACATATCCCCGCCCTGTGCAGACATTGAGCTTGAAGAAGTAGCTGCCGCTATTGTGATGTTATTGCCTGCTGTTAGGTAAGTATCAAGTCCTGTTTTTATTGAAGCTCCGTAGGCTGAGATGTTTTCGGTTGTGTTGATTAGAAGGTTAGCACCAACGTTGAATTTAGAAACGTTTTGAACTTGGTTGTTTTGGTCGGTTAAGGCACTGAGTATTGTGTTTTTAGCTGTAATGCTTAGGTTACTTCCCGTGTTTATTTCACCACCAATATTACTAAAATCGCCTTGAACTATTAAGCTTGTGCTTCCACCTGAACCGATATACCCTTTATTTGTTAAATCTCCATTTGAAAGAAGCGTTACATTTCCGCCAGCGTAAATTTGCCCTCCTGCTTTATTGACATCCTGTGCTTTTGCAAGGGTATCTGCCGAGAAGTATATTTTAGGGACGAGCATTATTTGACCGTTAACCTCTTCTTCAACAGGGATTATTATATCTTTTGTAAGGTTAGATATTTGATCCCCAGTTAATTCATGTCCTATTTGTGTTGTATTTCCTTCTAAATATTTCAATCCATTTGCGTAAAGTCCGTCAATTGCACCGTTACCTAAATACTGAACCATTCCAGTTCTTGCAATTGTGTCTTCAACTGTTCTGCGTTCTGAATATGGGTCAAAGGCTAGAATGATTTGTCTTGATGGGTTATAGTCTAAGTGAGTGAAGAGGTACTCACTTGTTGTAAAGTTGTGTTCTTGTGCAAAAACAGGGTTTGATTCTACGTAGTAAGTGAAATTGATGTTTTGCCCACTTGCATTTGTAATTGTAAGAACTGGTGGATTTGTGTTAATGCTTGCTATTGCAGGGTTTGAAATTGCACTTAAATCAAGTGATGGAGAGGCAAGGCTTGCATTAGGATTTTGTTGTTGTACGGAAACAATTGTAGGATTTGAACCGTTTGTAGGGTTTGTTGTAACTAGGGTTATTGTTGGAGTTGTACCTGTAGTACCACTGCCAGAGGTTGGACTTGAACCTAAACTGCTTGAATTTGTAAAACTACTTGCATAAGAGCCTGAATAACCTGAGTTTGTTCCACCACTACTTCCACCAAGTGGAGTATTATTTTGATAAACCGCACTTCCTCCATCGTTAGAGATTTTACTTCCACTTATCGTAAGGTTTCCACCTGCTGCTATTCTTGAAGGAGTTAGACTTGAGAAAGTATTTGTGTGAGAGCCACTCCACCAGTCATGTTCTGTTGAACAGAATAATCCACCGAATGCAGAAGACCAGCAATCTTCATAAGTATTTGCCCAGCTTTCACTTAAAGAACGTGTTGTAAAGTGTGTTACGTTGTTTGTTACATTTCCGTTTATAGTTAGGTTTGTTCCCGCTAAAACATCAGCGGTTTGATTGTAAACATTACTATTTATCAACATTGAACCACCTGCTACGATTTGTGAATTGGTTGAAGTTAGGATATTTGTTGCAACTTCTTGGCTCATTATTTTACTTGAGTCCATCCCTGGGTATCCGCCGTATCCAACTGTTGCAACCGTGTAGGCACTACCTTCAGTTAAACTTGCGTTATCCTTGCCAATATTGTTAATTTGATTGGCGTAAATCTGCATGTTGCCTTGAGACTTGAGGTATGCAGCTCCCGATGTACTTCCATTGTTAAATGTTGCTACGCTTGTATTTCCATAACCTGCTAAAGTTAAATTACCAACTGACCACATTTGTGCGTTAGAGCCGTTTGTTATTAATGTATCTGCATAAATTCCTAACGTTCCACCTGAAACTATTGCAGAATTTGCGTTGTTTGTAATTGAACTTGACCCTGCAACTTCCATGTTTCCAGCAGAGTAAATTAAACCTGTAGAGCCTTCAACGTTAGTGTTTGTGATGTTTGCACCTTGTAGAAGAAGAGTGGCACCTGAAGCAATTGTTCCTGTGTTGATGATATTTTTACGAATGATATATTGTGAATCATTTGTTGAAACTAGATTTGAATTATTAATTAAAGCGTTTGAAAGTGCAAAATCAATATAGCCAACGTTGATATCTGAATTGTTAGTAAAGTTTGAGGCTGTTACTTGGAATAGATTTGATGTTTTAAATTTTACTCCTGAGCCTTCGGTTATATCATACCCCGCCGAGTTAAGATAAATGTTTCCTCCTGCATTGATTTTAGATTTTGTGTCTGTGTAGTTTTGATTTGCTTTGATATTTAGATTGATATCATTTGCAGAGTTTGTTTGTCCGTTGGTGTTGTTGAACTGATAATTTGAGTTAATTGTTGTATTGCCGTTATCAGATTGAATTGTTCCACCTGAATTGTTTAATGCAAAGTTGTTGTTTGTTATAAGCACTGAAGTTCCTGCTTCTAAATATCCGTTTTGGTTGTTTAGATTATTTGCTGTTATACTGCCAAATGCTAGTATATTTGCCGAGTTTGTTAGAGTTCCAGAGAAGCTACCTGTAAAATTACCACCCGTTATGATATTTGAAGTGCTTGTATTAGTTGCATTTACCGCTGTTAGTGTAGCGTTTGATGTTGCAATTATTGAGCTTGTTGCCGTATTGTTAAGGTTTGATATTAATGTGATGTTTAGTGTACTTCCTGTTTGGATTAGTGAAGAGTTTTGGTTTGTTAAAGAGCTTGCGTTAATTGTTATTGAACCTGTTGCTAAGGTTTGAGAGCTGTCTTGAGTAATATTTCCTGTTATTGCTTCAATTAAAACTCCATTTGTTTGGATTAGTGAATTACCTGTATTATTCAGTGTTGTTGCTGTAATGTTTGTATTTCCTATAGCAAGAATTTTAGAAGCAGTTTGGTTTGTTAGTGTTTGTGATAAAATACTTAGAGTTCCTCCAGTTTGGATTAACGAAGAAGATGAGTTTGTTAATGTATTTGCTTTAAGGCTTAAGTTTCCAGTGGAATAAATATCACTTCCTAAGTTTAGAAGTGAAGTGAGGTTTGTGTTGCCAGTGTTATTAATACCAAGTGTTCCACCGCTGTAAATAAGTGAAAGGTTTTGATTTGTTAAGGAATTTGTTATAAGGCTTTGGTTACCAATAGAATAAATCTGTGAGCCATCATTTGAAATTGTTGTTGATGCAACGCTTAGTGTTCCGTTTGAGTTTATTAACGTTCCGCTTGTGTTTATTAGGCTTGCGGAGTTTATTGTAACGTCTGTTATGCCTTTAAGCTTACTATTTGAATTTGTGATTGCGTTGGTAGCATTTAGTAAAACTGAAGTGTTACTGTTAATTCCCGAATTCGTTGTGGATACGTTATTGCTTGCTGTAATATTTACCTGATTTGCTGATAATGTTGAAGTCGTTAGTGTAAGGTCTTTTGTTGTTAGGTTTGCATTGCCATTGGTTGAAACTGTCGTATTTGTTAGGTTTGTTGCATTGGTAACATTACTTGCAAACCCACCTGTAGATTTAATATTAGAGTTTGAAACTGAAAAATTATTTGCCGTAACGTTAGTCTGCCCTGCAACCGTTGCATTAAGATTTTGAAGTGTTGTACTGCCTGTGGAAGTTGTTGTTAGGTTGCTTGTTTGCAGGCTTAAATTATTTGAATTACTTATATTACCTCCTGCTGTAATTGTAGTGTTTCCAGTAGAAGAAAGGCTTGTTCCTGCAATTGAAATATTGTTTTGTGCGGTTAGATTTGTGTCTCCTCCTGAGCTTTTAAGACTTCCATTTTGGGTAATGCTACCATTATTATTAGCAGTAATATTCGTGCTTGTTGCTGAAGTAAGATTGTTATAAACAATATCCCCATTAGCCGTAATTGCAATGCCGTCTCTGGATGTTATAACATCGGAAGATATATTTACGCCAAGCCCTAAATCACTTGCTATTAAAGTTGCTTTGCCTGCATACATTGCTCCAAGAGCGGATACATCTATGCCGATTGTTTGTCCTGCCTGTGGGTTTGCATTCACTGAGAAAGTGTTGGTGCTTGTGTTAAAATTGCTACTTCCTTGATATATTGCAAGTTCGTCCTTTGCCCATATAGGAGCTGAAAGTTGAATGTTTTTACTAATAACACGGAAGTAGTCAACAAGTGTTGCATCAAGCCCAGCACCTGTTACTGAGAAATTACCATTGCCCATATTGATTGATGCAAGGCTTCCGTCTGCGTTGTAAATTCCCCAGCCTGTTCCGAGAGTTAGGCTGTTTGTGTTTATAAATCCACATCCTGCACATGCTATTCCATTTGGATTTAATAATACGAATTCAGCTTTACCTCCTGCAATTTCGGTATATCCTAAAAGGTTTGAAGGCATGTTGCCCGTTACTTCACCAACAATTACATTTGCCTGTCTTCCATCAGCAAGATGAGGATTGGCATAAATCCAACCACCTATTTGAGTATTAGTAACAACACTTGAGTTATTCATTATTGCACCAGTTTGGTCAACGTTGAATTGGTCAAAGTTGTTCATTGATGTTCCACTGCCTGTAGGTGAGGCAATGTTTACAACTGTAATGTTATTTGGTGAAAGTTCTGTTGTGGTTTGGGTTGTTCCATCAGGAATTATGTTTGAAGGATTTGCAAGAGCTTGGTTATAGAAAATGGGTTGTAATACTAAGGAAAAGGCAGCAGTAAAAACGAGTGATTGCCTTAAGAAATTACCAGTTTTGAGCAGTATGCTTTTGATAGCGATTATCATGACAATTCAAATAATCGTTATTTTTTGGCATCAAACTCAAATTTAACCTCCTTACCCTTTAAATTTTCTTTTGCTAAACGCTCAGTTTCTTCTTGGAAGACTTGACCTATGAAGACGTTTTTAACCTTTTCATAAGGTTCAATGTGTACAGGTTCTACCTTTTCAACTGTTGCGATGTGATAGCCTAGGTTTGTTTTGAAAGGTTTTATTAATGTGTTTGTTTTATCATTTTGAATATTTGAAAGGAAATCAGCTGGTAGTTTCATCTCAGGCACACTTCCAACTAAGCCGCCGTTTTTAGCCGTTGCCGTATCAATTGATTTTTCTTTTGCTAGTTTTTTAAACTCAGATTTCCAGTTTGCAGAAGTTGAAAGGGTCTTATAAATCTTATTTACCTCAGCTTCATCTTTAACTAAAATATGAGATAGGGTATAAGTCTTTTTACCTTTTAAAGCCGAGGTTGTCTCGTCGTATTTTTTCTTAGCCAAGGTTTCTAAATTGCCAGAATGTTTTTCAATATATTTTGAAACAAGAATTGCCCTTGTAGCCATAGCAACATCATCTTGTTCGTTTATTTTTTCTTTTTTGGATTGTTCCTCAAGAACTTTATCATTAATAAGTCTTTGAACTACAACCTTTTTGCTATCAACTGAAAGTTTATCAAATTCACCAAGTCCTGCCATTTTTGTTGCAAGGTCCGCTTCCTGTTTTGTTATTTCATATTTCCCGATAGAGGCTATACGCTCAGATGCAAAAGAAGGCCCTGCAAATAGAAATGTTGTAAATAAAGTAACAGAAATTAATCTGTATAAAGATTGTGTAAAAGCCATAATTCTAAAAAAATTAATTAGTAAAACCATATTTTATGGTTGATTTTTAATAATACTTTATCACAGTATTATTTTAAATAGCAAGTAAAATTTGTACGTAGTGGAAATGTCTGTTCTTATGCCATTAATCTTGGGCTTATATTTGAGATATAAAGGGGTAGTTTATCAAATGTCAAGAAGTTTTGTAAACTCCTTTAGCATTTTTGTAGTTTTATTGGTTAGTATCTTAGTTAGCATAAATACAGCTTATGCACAAGATGACCCTGCTTCTTTAATAATTCCCCAACAACAAAAGCTCATTGAACAGGAACAGCTTAATAGGGAAATTCAAGATTTTAAGAACTGGGAGAAGGAAAGGGAGAAAGAGCATAATGTTGAAGATGCCAATAAGGACAAATCGCCTGAGAATTGTTTTACCATTCATGAAATAAAGCTTGAAGACAATACCGTGTTTTCCAAAAGAGATATTTCCAAAACCTCCTCACGATATTTGAATACTTGCATTACTCCAGAAAAAATAGCAGAAGTTATTACTGCGTTTTCAAATCTATATAAAGATAAGGGCTATATCACAACTCAAGTTTATGTTAAGGAGCAGAATTTGAAGTCTGGAGTTTTAACGTTAAATGTTATTGAAGGTAAAGTTGAAGATGTAAAATTTGGTAATAATGCTACTGCCGATAAGGTTACTGGTTACTTTATAACACCTCTATCAAAAGATGACGTTCTCAATGTAAAAGCAATTGACCAAACAACTGAAAACTTAAGCTACATTCCATCTTACCAATATAAAACCAATGTTGAAGCTGGGTCTAAGGCTGGATTGTCTAAGATTAACATCAGTGGTACAAAATCTTTTCCTGCGTCCGTTTATGCCGAAACCGATACAATAGGTCAACAATATACAGGGCATAATAGGTATACACTTGGTTCAAGGATTGATAATCCGTTAAAACTTGGTGATAGTTTGAATTTGAAGTATGTTTCAACTTTTAACGATGCTTCAGACGGAAAGTATTCTCGTAGCTTTATAGGTTCGTGGTCTATGCCTGTAAAATGGGCTAGAATTGGGGTGAATTCTGCTTATTCAAAATATTTGTCTACAATTCAAGGACAACTTCAATCTTTTCAGTCTAGCGGAACTGTAACGTCAAA
The DNA here is from genome assembly GCF_007993655.1 of Candidatus Deianiraea vastatrix. Classification (GTDB taxonomy): domain Bacteria; phylum Pseudomonadota; class Alphaproteobacteria; order Rickettsiales; family Deianiraeaceae; genus Deianiraea; species Deianiraea vastatrix. Next base: position 274,131 of record NZ_CP029077.1, read on the forward strand.
CTCATTCTTTGCAAATGGAGTTGTGTTTAGGAATAAATCGGTGAAGACAACACTTGTTTCAACATTGAACTTATTAAGCACTAAGAATTATATTAATGATGCCTTAAGTAATACTCAAAGCCGAAGTCTTGCCAATATGGAAGTTGGCATAATGAACAACCTATATACTCCTTATGGCGGGTTTTTTCATAAGCTGACATACATAAGAGGTTTAAATTCCTTTGGTTCTATTAGCGATACTCCAACATCAACTTACCACGCACAATTTGATGCGATTAGATTTTATCACCTTTACAGTATCAAGACGGATAAAATCTTCAATGGTAAATTGCCTTTTACATTTCAAAACACTATAGATGCACAATACGCTTGGCAAGATGTTTATTCGCAAAACCAGTTTGTTTTAGGTGGATTTTATTCTGTAAGAGGTTTTAGGGATGTTAATATTTATAGCTCTAGTGGAATCTTGACACGTAACGATATTGATTTTGCACTAATGGATTATATTAAACCAACTAATAAATTTACACAAATCCTCACCAATAACGGCAAAGGTGGCTTAACTCTTGGAGGGTTTTTTGATATCGGGCAAGCAACTTCGCATGTTGCAAGCAATACAACCGCTGGAGGCACTGGAGCTGGTAATTTATCAAGTGGAAACCATGGCGTGCTTGCTGGTGCTGGTTATAAAATTGGTTATACTTCAAAATACTTTCAAACAAGTCTAACTATTGCTCATTCTATTAAATACCCCGACTATTTAACACAAAGCGTGAAAGCAAATGATGGCAGGGTTATTTATTTGACGGTGAGGGGGGTTTGGTAGAATATATGAATGAAAATGCAAAATCTCCACACCATATCCTAAAATCCATATTCGGTTATGATAATTTTAGGGGTAGCCAAGAAGAAATAATAAACCATACAATTGCAGGAAATAGCAGTTTGGTGTTAATGACAACGGGCGGAGGAAAGTCATTGTGCTATCAAATTCCGGCTTTGTGTTTGGATGGACTTTGTATTGTAGTTTCTCCCCTTATTGCCTTGATGCAAGACCAAGTAAATGCACTTAAGGAGTATGGCGTAAAAGCTGAGGCTTTGAATTCAAGCTTAGATTACAGAACTATTACACGCACAGAAGAAGCGATAAAATCAGGTAAACTGAAGTTGCTTTATATTGCTCCAGAGAGATTGATGACAGAAGAGTTTTTGAGTTTCATTGCAGGTGTAAAAATATCAATGTTTGCCATTGACGAGGCTCATTGCATATCATCTTGGGGACACGATTTTAGACCTGAATATTTAGCTTTGAGTAAGCTTTCAGAGTTGTTTCCAAGTATTCCAAGACTTGCCCTAACTGCAACGGCAGATGTTTTAACAAGGAAGGAAATTATAACTAAGCTAGGCTTAGGAAGTGGCAAGATATTCCTTTCAAGTTTTGACAGACCGAATATAAAATATAACATCATACCCAAAGATAACGCTAACGCTCAACTCATCCACTTCCTAAATAAACATAAAGGAGAAGCTGGTGTTGTATATTGTATGTCTCGTAACGGAGTTGAAAAGACTGCTGAATACTTGAGGGGTAAAGGCTTTAATGCACTTCCATATCATGCAGGGTTGGATAAAAACATAAGAACAAAAAATCAAGATACTTTCCTAAAGGAAGACGGAGTTATAATGGTTGCAACCATTGCTTTTGGAATGGGAATTGATAAATCAGATGTAAGGTTTGTAGTTCATCTTGATATGCCAAAATCAATTGAAAGTTACTATCAAGAAACTGGAAGGGCGGGAAGAGACGGTTTGCCTTCTGAAGTATTAATGCTACACGGAATGCAAGACGTAGCCATGCTTTGGAATTTAGTAAAATCATCTGAAGCTGAAGAAAGGTATAAACGAATTGAGCAAAGAAAAGTTACTGCCTTACTAGGGCTTTGTGAAACTATCCATTGTAGAAGAAAGGTTATACTTGAGTATTTTGGGGAGAAGGTTGCAGAAGACGCAGACGATAATCACAAACACAACTGCTCTAATTGTGATAATTGTATTATTATAGAATCACTTTCCTGTATGTAATACTAACCCTTCTATTATTAATATTAGATTTCCTCTGTGGGATTGAATGTTTCCACTTATACCTTGCCTCGCCCTCAAGTTTTAAGAGGCTTTTTTGATGCAAAATTATTGAATGTTTGACGCCCGCATTTTCCAAAATCATTTCGCAATCTTCAAGTAAACTTACAATGCAAATCGTATCGCCAAAGCAGGGAATACAGTCAATATGTGGCGTTATACCTTGTCCTGCTCGGTATTCGTTTATAATTACTTGGTCAAAGCTTGGCAGGATTTGAAGCCAAGCTGGTACATCTGCAATTTTTAAATCAGGTGTTATTCTGCGAGCCTTGTAATCATATTTATAGCCATAGTGTTGAACTCTTCTTTTTAGATCGGAAAGCCAAGGCTGTTTATCAATGCGGTCAATTAGGAATTGTTCTTGTTCTAAAGTGATGTAGTTTGTAGCGTAAGATAAACCTTCTATATTTGGTATTTCAGAGGCAAATAAAGTCATACGTTATTCAAATACTATCGTTATTAAATCATCATTTTTTGAAATTGCACTTTCATCTTCATTAGTCATTGTATGAATATAATCTTTAAAAAGCAAGGGATTGAATTTGTAAACGGTATAGCGTTTATACCTCGCTTCAGTTCCAACTTCTTCTATTTGACCCGCCGAAGGCGCAGCGGCGCATAAACTGGAAAATAAATCTTTTAAGCCAAATGCACCTTGATAATATGGACTGTCAACAATTGAGACAATAACTTTTCCAATATAATCGTTTTCATAGTTCATTTATTTTATAGATTTATATTTTTAATTTTATTAGGAAGTGTCTATTAACTGCAAATGTTGTATTTACAACTATGTAAAATTTCACACACAGCCTCAACATTTTCAATCGGTGTGTCTTTTAACATGCCGTGGGAAAGGTTGAAAATAAATGGTTTTGCGCCAAAATTTCTGATAATATTTTCAGTTTCCGTGCGTATATCCTGAGTTTTGCCATAGCAAAGTAGGAAATTATCAAGATTGCCTTGTAAAACTTTGTTTGAAATTGCGTTTGCAAAGAAGCTATTACTTGCGCTGTTATCGATAGAAATTGCTTCGCAGTCTACGTTTTCTGCAAAGTTTTTGTATAAAATCCCACTTCCTTTTGGAAAGCAAATTATTGGAATTTTTGGGTATTTTGCCTTGATTTTTGAGACAATTTCACGATTTGGCATGGTTATGTATTTTTCATATAATTTGCCATGTAAAATTCCAGCGTGAGAGTCAAAAAGCTGAATGCAGTCCGCGCCTTTTTCAATTTGAATGGATAAATAATCAACTACTGCGTGGGTTAAAATATGTATTAATTCGTCAAATAAATCTGGATTTTTGTGCACCATTTTTAGTGTTTCATGAAAATCTTTAGAGCCCATTCCTTGAGTCATATAGCAGGCAAGGGTAAAAGGGCAGCCAGAAAACCCAATTAGAGCCTTGTCTTTTGCAAGATTATCACGCACATTTTTCACGACATTTCCAACCATGTTATATTTCTCAAAACCACAATCAAGACTGAGTTTTTTTAAATCATCGCTTGAGCTAAATTTTTCAAGAATCGGGCCTTTGCCATCGCAAAATTCAACCTTTAATCCAAGTGCGTTTGGAACTGTTAATATGTCGGAAAACACAATAGCAGCGGGCATTTTAAAACGATTAATTGGTTGTAAAGTGATTTCGGTTGCAAGATCTGCGTCATAGCACATGTCAAGAAAAGTCTTGCCGCTATCGCGCATTTTCGTGCGAAGCTTCATGTATTCGGGCAAATATCTTCCCGCTTGACGCATGAACCAAAATGGAATTTTCTCACATTTTTGACCATTTAATGTAGCGATAAAATCTGTCATCTGCAATTTTTATTAGAGCATTGTAATAAAAAAAATAAAAAGCAATAATCTAAAAAACAATTATTAATAATTTATCTCTTGAACAATTTATTCCTCAGTACATCTTGTTATAATTGAAGATATAATTTATAAAGACAAAAAAATATATAAAAAAACTTGCTTTTTAATTATAAGATGACAAAATACTTTGTTATTTTTTTTCTTTATGAACATTAAAGACTTTAATCAAGTTGAAAATATTTTTAATACAGATGAACAATTGCAACTCACATCTCGGCTTAGTAGACTAAATGAAAATATATTAAATGCGAAAAAAGCAAATATAAATAATACAAAAGAAAATGTTAATCCAAATAAAGTTAAAAATCAAGGAAAACAATTATTTCCTGAAGGATATGAAACATTTTCACCAGAAAAATACGATGAAGAAAAAAAAAGAGAGAAATTTGAAAAATTTAATGAGAGCGCTAAAAATAGCAATTTAAAGAATCAATTCTCAATTAAAGACTATAGTGAATATAAAAAACAGATTGATGACGCTAAACATCAAGGGAAATATGCAAAATGGCTTAAAAGCAAAATTGCTAATTTAATGCAAGATTTAAATGATAAAAATGCAGGTTATAAACTGGATGATATAATTAATTTATGCACAAAAGCTAAAGAGTTTGGATTAATAAATGAAGCAACAAGATCTTCTATAATATCTGCATACTCAAAAGATAGTCGAGGCAATGGTCTAAATATAGTTTTGGGGCAATTAAAGCAAATATTAAATAGTTTGAATTTAGAAATGGAAAAAACAAATAAGAATATTGGGAATATCAATAATGCAAATCCTGAACATTATAAAAGATATACTCAGGAGCAGCAAATTGTAGAAGAGGAAAAAAAGCAACAACAAACTACTAAAGTAATTCAAGGAAATCAAAAAAGTCCAAATTTAAGCCAAATTTCTATTGCTTCATCTTATCAAAATATGTATAAGCGTGATAGTAGCTTAAATAGTGAAAAATCTACTACGCTACCATCGTTAGAAACATCTCGCAGTAATTCAATTGTAAATAACGCTCCAAGCCAACAAGTTCGCTCAAAAACAGAGCCATTAAATAACAATTGGGTAAATAATTTTCATAATGTTGTAGTAACAAAACAGACAAAGCAACAATCAGATGGATTAAATCTTGATGGTAAATTATCTCTTAATGGGCAAGGGCTTACAGATAGAAATCAATCGCAGAAAAGAGGATTTGAGAAAAATTTGCAACAAAGTAGATTAAAAACTTCTTACAAGAGTATATAATTAAACAATAACAAATTTACCTAAGATTGTTATTTGTGACATTATTGTTTAATTTTTATCACTTTTCTGTGCATCTTGAAGTATTTTTATTTTCTGCTTTAATTCAGCTATTAAATTTGCACTTTTATCAAATGGCTTCCTTCTTTGATCAAATTCACGATTAAATGGCCTTTTCTTAAAGCCATCTCTTCGTTGCATTGGATTAAATGATCGTCTTTCGCCAGCATTACCATCTTCTGAGCTAGATGATGGGTATTTTGAAAACGAGCGTCTTTCATCTCCATTACCTTCTTGCTCTGAAGGAGACTTTGAATAATTCCTTCTTCTATCATTGTATCCATTTTTGTCTTCAAATCTAGGTCTTTTGCCAAAATTTCTTCTAGGATGCTGCGAATCTCTATCGTTGGAAAAATTATCAGCTCTAGGTCTTGAAATCATATCAAGTGCCTCATCTAATGTTTTACCGTCATCTATTAATTTCTTTATTCTTGATTTTAAATTAGACTTAGCATTATTCTCGCTACTACGCCTTGAATCGCCGCCTTGATATCCACGAGAATCTCTACGACCTCCACCCCTCTTGTTTGAATCTCCAGGTTTGGTTTTTTGTTTTACAAATTTAATAATGCCCGTCATATAAATAAATATTTTACAAATCAGAAAATCAAATTCATATCTTTTTAAAAGTCAATCTTTTATTTTTAATTAAATCTTGCTATTAATGAATATATTATTTAATCTTATATAAACATTTCTGCATTTTATGCTAATCATTAACGACTCGGAAAAAATCATAAAATATCAAGACTCTTTTGATAGAATGCTGGAATTAATTGATAAAATCGCTAAAAATGAGTCAAAGGAAGTCGTGTGGTTTTTGCAACATGAAGATATATACACAATAGGCGGTAGCGGAAGTGAAAATGACATTTTGGACAAATCAATACCACATATTTACACAAATCGCGGTGGAAAAGTCACTTATCACGGCTCTGGGCAACTTATAATGTATACCATGATCGACGTTCGGCAGCGATTTAATATGGACGCGGGATATTTTGTTAGATTTCTTGAAAATGTTATAATCAAGACCCTTGAAAGCTTTGAAATTAAGGCTTATTTAAAGGATAAAATGGTTGGAGTTTGGGTGCGAAATGGGAATTTAGAAGAAAAAATCGCAGCAATAGGCATTCGAATAAAAAATGGCATATCGTATCATGGAATATCGCTAAATATCAATTGCAACCTTAGTAAATTTGATAAAATTATTCCATGCGGAATACAAAATTTTGGCGTTTGCTCAATGCAAAGCCTTAAAAAAGAAGCATCAATTGTCGAGGTTTGCGAAAAAATGCAGGAAATTTTTTTAGATGAACTTCGCAAGATTGCCGTGTAAAAATCGTTATCTAAAAACTCATCTATTTCTGTTTCAATGAATTACAAAATCTGTCAAGCATCAACCCCAAACCAGACACCAAATGATGTCTGGGTTGAAGTATGTTTTTGTCCAATTGAATATTCTATTTAGAATTTAATATTTCTGAGTTTTTATATATTGATACAACTTATATAAAAATACAGTAATTTTTTAGTAAGTTTGCAAAAAAATATATAAACCCAGACACAAAGTGATGTCTGGGTTAGTAAGGTTATTTTATAAATCAGCTCTTACACCAGAAGGCGCTGTTTGAGGTCTTTGTGCTTCCTGTTTCAATGATTTTTCAGAATTCGCCGATTGTAACCTTTTCTCTCTTCTTACAGCCTCTTCATACGCGGTTCCTGTGTTAATTTTGAGTTTTGTATTTTGCTTTTCTATCTCACGCAATCCTTTTCCTATTTTCGGTGACACTCTACAGAAACTTGTACACTCTTTTGGAATGTTTTTTCCTTCGTTGTAATAGATGTGGTAAAGTGCTTGACATGTATGTGTTTCTTTTTCGATAACTCCCTTAGTACCATCTCTTTGATTGTATCTTTGAACTTGACCATTAATTATAACTTGATAATGATTACTTAGGCTACTTAAGCAAGTTTCAATTTGATCTTCATTTACAGTTGCCGGAACATTGCATTCTTTATTTTGAAAAGGATTTTCACATCCTAGTATACGTTGCAGTATATGTATCAATTCATGTAGATATACATCGTTAGCATCGTTGTAGTTATCTTGATCAAATAAATTTCGTTCCATGGCAACTTCCCTGTTAATAAATATTATTGGATTACCGGTTTCTTCATCAACGGCTGACATTCCAGCTGCAAAGATTTGATCTCCATCTCTCGGTTTATCGTTAAGGATAGTTACCATTAAATCTTTATCTAATGCTTTAATTTTCTCTATTGTTGTCCTAACTTGATCAAATGAACATAGTTTTGCTATATTGAGCTCTGTTTCAACATGTGCAATATTACTAAATAAAACATTTGTACAAGAAGCAAATGATTGAGCAAGGCTTGGATCTGTTTGTGCAATTTTTTTAACTAAGTTTTGTATTTCATAATACTGTGCTCCGACACCATGAATTTGACTAAAGAAAACAGTTAAAAAAAATAATACCTGCTTAAAATTTGATATTGTAATGTCTGGAACAACCCTATTTAAATAACCTTCTTGTGCTTGGTTTTGATATGGCGTTCTTTCCTGAATATTGTACCTTTCTTGACTACCACTTTCTTGTGTAACGGCTTGAGGTGTAATATATGAAGCTTCCATATTTTGCGCATCTTTAACCATTTTTTTAAGAATTTCTTCTTGATTTAATCCATTTTGCTCGCCTTGTTTAGCATTAAATTTTGGATTTGAGTACTTTGAGTTTTGTAAATTGCTTTTTGTTTTTTGCATAAAAAAATTATAATTTTATCATTATAGCATAATTTTTTGTTAATGTCAAGAAACATTTTATTTTAAAAATAAAAATTGCATTTAAATAAAATATTCTTATAGATTGTATCTATGATTAATGATGTTATGTTTGTTGATGAAGCGGTTGTAAATATCAGGGCTGGAAATGGCGGGTCTGGATGCTGTAGTTTTAGGCGTGAAAAATTCATTCCCGAAGGTGGTCCAGACGGCGGAAACGGCGGTGACGGCGGCAGCATTATCGTAATTGGTGACAAAAATTTTAGCACATTATCGAAATTCAAATATCAAAGGCACTATATAGCTCAATCTGGAAAAAGTGGCTCTGGACGTAATAAAACTGGCTTTAGTGGTGAGGATATAATCTTGCGTGTGCCACTTGGAACTCAGGTGCTTGACTATCAAACTAAGCATTTAATATACGATATTACCGAAGATGGGCAGAAAATTGTGCTTGCGCAAGGCGGCAGAGGCGGCAGGGGAAATGCAACTTTTAAAACATCAGTTGAGCAGGCGCCGCGTGATACCACGCCTGGCGGGGAAGGTGAGGCTGGAGTTTTTACTTTTCGCCTTAAATTATTTTGCGATGTTGGTATAATTGGGCTTCCAAATGCAGGAAAATCAAGTCTAATTAATGCCTTAACTAATGCGAAATCTGCTGTTGGGGACTACGCTTTTACAACCATAAAGCCTGTTCTTGGAACAATTGAGATGAATTACAAACAATATGTTTTGGCAGATATTCCAGGTTTAATCAAGGGTGCGTCAGATAATCACGGTCTTGGACATCAATTTTTAAGACATGTTGAGCGTTGCAAAGCTTTGATACACTTAATTGACATACATTCGCAAAACCCACTTGAAGACTACAAAATTATTAGAAATGAACTCAAAGCGTACAATAAAGATCTTGCAAAAAAGAAAGAAATTATTGTATTTTCCAAGGCTGAAGGCTTTAACGATGACGAGCTTTTGGAAATTGAAGGACTTTTGAAGACAATCTTTGCGCGCAAAAAATTCATTATTATATCGTCTTTTTCAGGCTTTAATCTTGAATTATTGGAAGATGTAATAGTTGATCTTAGTAATTAATACAAAATATAAGACAGTAATTTTAGCGTAAAATCATCTTATAAAGTATTGGATGGTAAATTACAATACTATACCGAACATTTGCGTCAAAAAACATTATATTTTTTAGCCATTATATATCATTGAGATTTATTTATTGACCTCTATTGATAAACCAAATAGTGTAAAAATCTACTGCGCAGGGGATATTTCAATCATTTCCTCTTCGCTATCATCGCCACCAGTGACCTTTGCAACTGATACGATTTTGTCATCTTTTGCAACATCGATAATTTTAACGCCTTGCGCGCTTCTGCTAAATACTGAAATTCCATTTGCCTTGCAGCGAATTATCTTTCCAGACTTTGCAATTAGCATTACATCATCATCTTCGTTTACCACAAAAGTCGATACAACTCCACCGTTTCGCGCTGAGGTATTTATGTTAATTACACCCTTACCGCCACGATTTGTAATGCGATATTCAAATGCAGAAGTTCTTTTTCCATAGCCATTTTCCGTGATTGCAAGTAGAAATTCTTCCTCATTTGACATTTCACATATTGTTTTTGAGTCTAAATTGATTTCCTTGCCGTCTTTTTTGAGGATTGCAAGCTCGGTTTCTATGTCAATTTGTGTGCCGGTTTTCATTTTAATTCTGCTTTGATACGGAATTGAAAGATATTCATCACGAACCGTAATATCCCTTTCGTGACCGCTTAAAATGCACATTGAAACCACTTCGTCACCTTTTTCAACATTCATGCCGCGAACGCCGTCAGATGTTCTACTCTTAATTACGCGTAAATCATCAATTGCAAAGCGAATTGCGCTACCTTCTTTTGAGCAAAGCATAGCGTGTTGTTTGTCATTTGCAAGTGAAACGCCAACTAAAGCATCGTCTTCATCAAGTTTTATTGCAATTTTACCACCAGAATTGATGTTTTCAAAATCAGCCATTCCAGAGCGTCTGATATTTCCTTTTTTCGTTGCAAAAATCAAGCTAGCTCCTTCTCGCTCCTCTTTATTTTCAGGAACTGGGATTAAAGTGTTAATTTTTTCACCGTTTTGAAGTGGTAAAATATTAACTATCGCGCGCCCCTTTTTGTTATTTCCGCCAAGTGGCAGTTGGTAGGCTTTCATGCGATAAACCTTACCAAAATTTGAGAAAAACAATATATGTTGGTGTGTATTTGATATTAAAACATCGGAAATTACATCGTCTTCATTAGTTTCCATACCTTTTTTACCCTTTCCGCCGCGTCTTTGCGAGGTATATTCAGAAAGTGGATTACGCTTAATAAATCCATTTATAGTCATGGTAATTAGCATATCTTCACGCGGGATGAAGGCTTCCATGTCAACATCCTCTGCTTCATCGATTAAAATTTCAGTCTTGCGAGGGGTTGCAAATTCCTCTTTAATTTTCGCAAGTTCATCAGCTATAATCTTTATTATTTCCTCTTTAGAGCCTAAAATATGCAAGAATTTTTCGATTTCACGACCCAAATCTTCAAGCTCACTCACTAGTTTTTCTTTTTCAAGTCCAACGAGTTTTGAAAGTCTCATTTCCAAAATCGCCTTAATTTGACCTTCTGTAAAGAAGAATAATCCGTCTTTTACGGTATTACTTTTATCATGCACAAGGGCTATTAATTTTTCAATATTTCCCTTTGCTGGCCAAGGTTTTTCGCCAAGTCTACTACGAGCTTCCGCCGTATCTGCCGATGATCTGATAATCTTTATTACCTCATCAATGTTGTCAACTGCAACGCAAAGCCCTATTAAAACATGGGCTTTATTTCTTGCAACCGCAAGTAAATGAGTTATTCTGCGTATTACAATTTCCTCTCTAAAGTTTATAAAAGCCTTTATAATAGAGCGAACATTCATAAGCTCAGGCTTCATGTGATTTAGTAGCAAGGTATTATACGAAAAGCTTGTTTGAAGCGGTGTATATTTATATAAATGGTTTAAAATTACGTCTGCGTGTGCGTCTTTTTTAAGCTCAATTACAACACGAATTCCTTTTTTATTTGTCTCATCGCGAATATCGGATATTCCTTCAATACGCTTGTCTTTTATTAGTTCTACGATTTTTTCTATCAATCTTGTTTTAACAACTTGATAAGGAATTGAGGTAATTACTATAGACTCTCTGCCACCTTTCATTTCTTCGATATTGGTTGTTCCACGCATTAAAACCGATCCACGACCAGTGCAAATTGCCTGCATAGAGCCTTTTCTTCCGATAATTGTTGCCCCAGTTGGAAAGTCAGGACCAGGGATAATTTGCAATATTTCATCATCTGTTATTGCATTATTTTGCAGGTAAGCAAGGCAACCGTCAATTACCTCACCAAGATTGTGCGGGGGGATATTTGTTGCCATACCAACCGCAATTCCTTCGGTGCCATTTACTAAAATATTTGGAAATGAAGCAGGAAGTACAACTGGCTCCTTTTCAAAACCATCGTAATTATCTTTAAAATCTACAGTATTATTGTCAAGATCTGCAAGCATGGATGTTGCAAGTTTCGTAAGGCGAGCCTCAGTATAACGCATTGAAGCTGGAGGATCGTCGTCAATTGACCCAAAATTACCTTGACCATGGACAAGTGTCTCACGCATTGAAAAATCTTGCGCCATACGAACCATTGCTTCGTAGATTGCGGAGTCACCATGTGGGTGATATTTACCCATTACCTCACCTACAACTCTGGCAGATTTTTTATGCGGCTTGTTATATGCACAATCCATTTTGTCCATTGCATATAGTATTCTTCTATGAACTGGTTTTAAACCATCTCTTACATCTGGTATCGCGCGCGAAACAATAACGCTCATCGCATATTCCAGATACGAAGTCTGCATCTCTTTTTCAATAGAGACATTTACAACGCCCTTTTCTTGGTCAAGTGTATTATTTTCAATGCTCATCGAGAAATTTCAAATATGCTCAAGCATTAGAATCTAGTAAAATACAAAAGTCAAGTGTAATTTTAAGTAGACCAAAAATACGCTTGACTTTTAATTCAATTAATTATTATATTAATCTAATTAAGCTACAAAAATGAAAGTCTCAGCTTCTATTTTATCAGCAGATTTTGCAAATTTAGCAAGTGAATTAAATTTGCTTGAGAAATATCATGCTGACGCAGTTCATATCGATGTTATGGATGGTGTTTTTGTGCAAAATTTAACAATTGGATGTGATGTTATTTCAGCCATGAGGAAGTATTCGAATTTAACATTTGATACGCATTTAATGATTGCAAATCCCCAGCCTTATATAGAAAAATTTGCAAATGCAGGAAGTGATATAATAACAATACACCAAGAGGCACTTGGGATAAAGACCAAGGATGTTTTGCTTAAAATTAAATCACTTGGTAAAAAATGCGGAATATCTATTAAACCATCGACAAATATTGCAGAAATTGAAGATTTATTGCATATAGTCGATCTTATTTTAATTATGACGGTTGAGCCAGGTCTTGGTGGGCAAAAATTTCTTGAGAATCAAATAGAAAAGATAGTTAATGCAAGACAAATGATTGATAAATCGGGTTACAATATACAGCTTTCAGTAGATGGTGGAATAAATGATATTACAGGTAAAATATGCGCCGATATTGGTGTAAATATGCTAGTTAGCGGAAGCTATATATTCAAAGACTTGGGCAAAAATATAAAAATCCTACAAAATCTATAAATCAAGCAAATATAAATACACTAACGAAAAATCTGAATAAATACAGTTTGGCATGTAATATTGAAATGGTGGAGGCAAAGGGACTCGAACCCCCGACCCTCTGCGTGCAAAGCAGATGCTCTAGCCAACTGAGCTATGCCCCCAGATCAAACTCACTAAAACATATAAAAAATAATATTCAAGCTTTTTTTACTTTTTTTTATTTTTTTTATTAAACAGAGTGTATAATAGACTTTTTACGAAAATAATAATTTTTATTATTAGTTGAAAAAAAACTTGAAATCAATAAAATATGTTTTATAATAAAAAAGACTTGTATTTATCACATGGCAGAACAAGAATCAATACATGTTTTTGATTTCACTATAACAGTAAATGGTCAAATGAGAAACTGTTGTGTTGGATATCCAGAGCCAACGCATCATCCGTTATTTTGGCAGGATAAGCATAGTCAATTACCAGGATCAATAATGGAATCCTTGCAAAAGTTATATGATCTTGCATCAAAAAATGCAGTAGATCCAGTAGAGTTGGTGAAATATGCCATGCAAAACAGCAACCCTGATCAAACTATTGCACTTGAAAGTCAAGGTCAAGAAACATTAATTGAAAAAAGTGGTGAAAACACAGAAACGGCAGATCTTCAGCTTGAAAGCAAATCAGAAAAACAAAATACAGGCAATCAAAAAAAGAAAATTAGCCAATTAACTCAAGAGCAAAAAAGAAAAATTGCAAAAATACGAGAAAGAAAGAGACTTGAGAGCCTTCAAAATCATGATGGTGAAAAGCAACTTCCTAAAAAAACAACAAACAATGAAAATAGAAACATTTAATTGATTTATGCCAAGGACACACATTCCAACAATATTTAGTATGCTTAGTGTATTTTCTGGATTCTTTGCTATAAAATATGCACTTTACGGCTATTATAACAATGCGATATTCTTTATTATTTTATCAGCAATTATAGATGGTTTAGATGGCTTGGTTGCAAAAAAAATGAAAGCCGTGAGTACATTTGGCGGACAAATTGACTCACTGTGCGACGCATTTGCATTTGGCTTTGCACCAAGTATATGTCTTTATTTTTGGTATTTCTCAGAGTTAAAAACACTAGGATGGATATTGTGTTTTATTATATCGTCTGCTATGATATTTAGGCTTGCAAGATTTAATACAATTCAAATTGATAAAATTAGTTCATATAAAGGCATTAATACTGAAATGTCGTTTGTAGGCATGCCTGCACCGATTTTTGGAATTTTTACAATGCTTCCAATTGCAATAGTTGCAATTCTTGATCAAATGTGTCAAACTTCTGATATATTTTGTGAATATGGCCTAATAGAGCTTTATTATTCGAATATATTTAAGTATTTAATAATAATTTACTATATGGGTATATCATATTTTGCAATTAGCAATATTGCATTTCCAGTTATTAAGAAAAGTGGGTTTTTTAAGAGTAATTTTATAAAACTTATTTTTGCTGCACCGTTTCTTGCTTTGTCAATATTTAATATTTATGCAACTTGTGTTGCTATCTGTCTAGTATTTATTTTGTACATAATGTATAATAAAATTATAAAAATAGGCAAATGAGGCTACTGTATAAAATACTGACATTGATAATATTTATTATTGTGGGAATTTTTATTCTATCAATAATTCCAATGTCTTTTGTGCCGCTTAAAATTATAAAAACATCAGGAATTACTCCAATTGCAATATCTCAATATGGGTATATTAATTTATTTCGCAGGCAGTATATTGTTAAAGATTTTGGATATACGGCAAGGATAGATGACTCTACATATTTGTCTATAAAGGCAGATTTAATGGGGGCAAGCATGGTTAAAGGATCAAATGCAATGTCAATGACAAACTGCCAAATACATCTTTTAACAACCAAAACTATTGAAGATATAACTGATATACTAGCAAAATATATTTCAGATAGAAAGCAATTCGGGGTCGATATAATTGGTACAAATTGCACGATAGATATTAAGAAAATTTCAGCACAAGATGTACTAAATATTGAAATGGACAAAAAGATTGATGAAAATGAAATTTTAAATACAGAACCTGAGGTGTTTTTGTATGCGCAAGATGCAAATTTTAACATCATGCAAAATAATTTTGTCTCTAATTATTCACTTTCAATGAAGATTAATGATGGAAATTTTGCAATGCAATTTAGTAATGATGATTTAGAAAAGGAGATTCAAGTTACATTTAATAAATCTAAATTTCGCTATAATAAAGGAAAAATTGATGAGGAAATAACACTAAATACAGATAATGTAGGCGACTTGTTTAGAAATTTAATATGCGCATCAGATGAATGTAGAAGTTATACTAGGTTTTTTCCAATGAATGTTGATATTAAAATGAAAAAAAATGATCAAATATGGCATGGCGATATAAATAGCGATAACAGTGGAAATATAGATATATCAAAGGATTTAATTGATATAAAGTTAACAAAATTAGACTTAAAGGCAGAAAATATGAAGTCAGAAATACAGTCAAGCATACCAATATACAAATTTCTAAAAAAATATATCAACATTAATCAAAATATAAATCTTTCAATAAATGACTTAAAAATAGACAATAAAACAGGAAAAAATATTAGTTTAAAATATACAAATAAAGATAAAAAGATGAATATTACAGGCATATATTTGGATAATGGAAAAATTGAAACAATAAACCCAGATTTAAAAAATTTAGAAATACATATTACAAATGTGAAATTATTAGATGTAATTTCTACATTAAATCAAGATCTTGAGCCAATGATTTTAGAGAAAGAGCGAGATATTAGGGGTGATTTGAGTTTAAGTTTTACAAGTGGAAATTTTGCATTTTATTTATCAAAGTTATCATATAAACAGGGAAATCAGAAATTAGAGCTTAACTCAGATGAATGTGTTTCTGACTGTAATAAGGTTATTAATTTTGAAAATATCAATATTTTTGATTTTATAGATAGAAATCAACTTAGAAAATACACCAATATAGATAATTTTATTGTTACAGACTCGGGGGAAAGAAAGCAGACTGCGCTACTTTACGCGCAAGATCCAAGCGTAATTGGTAGAGATAATGTAAAAAATATTCAAATTAATTTACAAAATGTTACTATAAATGATGAAATTGTCAATAATGCCCGTATTAAGCTATGGAATTCGAGAAAAAATCTTGGTTTTGCAATTGAAAATGCAGATTCTAAGTTTATTAAAGGAGATGGACTAATTAAGGTAGAGCTTTCATCAACTCAAAATTCAAAGCTTACAATATCGGCAAATTTTGCAAAATTTATGCCACAAAAAATAATAAATGTTTTATATCCAGAGGCAAAAATAGAAAATACATCATTTGTAATACCATCTTTTGCAGGATTTACAGGGCATATTGATTTGAAAGTTGATGATATGGATTTGCCATTTTCAAATCTCAATATATCATCTGATATAGATCTTGGCAATATTAAGGGAAACAACGGAGTAATTAAATACAACGGCTCGGACATTAGATTTAATTTATCTGGCTCCTTGGTTTCAAAACCATTATTAAAATTTGGCATAGGCATTGATAATATTACAATAAAAAACTTTATCGGCAATAAGGAGTTTGATAAAATGGATGGCATATTAACAATTAGAGGTGACGCTGAAGCATCTGGATTTTCATACAGTGAAATGAAAAAAAACTTTGCAGGCATTTTTACTGGTAATGTTTATAACTATACTTTAAATACATGTAATTTAGCGGGACTCAGTAATAGATTAATAAATATACAAAATATATCGTCTTTAGATGTTGAAAAAATTATGTTTGCAGGATCATCTGGTTTTAAAGCAGCTGATATTCAAATTGGTTTTTCAAATGGCATTATGCAAGGTCAAATTTCTAATGCTAAGAATACAGGAATTTCCATGTCTGGGTCGTGTAGTTTAAACCTCTTTAGCGATGAAATTTCAGATTGTAGCGCTATTTTTAATGTTATTGCACAAGATTTAAACAAGGAGGAAGGTGGTTTTATGCCACTTAAAATATCATTTGCCGCAAATGGAAAATTACTACTTCCGCAATATAAATTCAATTATGATCAAGTATTTCAATATAAAACAAACGCAATAAGCTATGTTAATTTACATAAGAAAGGGCGTAAGAGTTCTTAATTTTCCCTTTACATTAAAACGGAATATCATCATCAGTATTTGTTATAATTTCTGGGTTAATATTATTATAAAGCTTGGCAATTTTGCTGCTTCTTATATTAGCAATAATTTCTTTCGTCATGTCCTCAATTTTTTTCGGTTTAGTTGCTTGAATTTCACTTAAAAAGCCTGTGGGATTGGATTTTCTATCTAAATTAATTGGAAAAATATGAACATTTCGTGCAATTGCAAAGCCGATTTCTTGTTGACACCAATTGGAAAGATTAAAACCTTCATATTTTTTACATCGATCACCCTTTATCGCTTTACAACCATGAATAATTATATCATTTCCTTTATTATCTTGTGCAACAGTAATGTCTGTATGAAGCGAAATAAACATATCCATTGTTGAAAGTGCTTTTTTAATTTCTTTGGCCCATGGAAGACTTGTCTCAATATCATCGTGTGCAACAAAACATGAGATTTTATATGGCAATAATGCTTCCCTTAAAACATGTGCCTTTGGTGCAAATTTATTATGATGGCTTATAAAACATTTCAAATTATTATTATCAATCCAGTGTTTTGGGTAGTCTTTAATTAAACCAAAATTATTGTTTAAATCATTTTCTATTGCCAGAATTGTTTTTTCATCTGCATTTAGAATGCTTTTGTATAAATCAAGTCCGTAATCATCACCATAGCTATTATAGTGATTTAAAAATTCAATATTGTAATATTTTAAAATATATTCCTGAGTTTCATAATTATAACCAAGTTTATCAAGCTCGGCTATGATATTATTAACACGATTTATTTTATCAAAAACACTCATACCCAACCTCAATAAATCCCAAAGCCACTACAAAGCTTTATCACCTCTTCTTTTGCTGATTTTATAAATGGTAAGTCGTGCGAAAGCTCCATTTCAGGCTTTAGATTTGACACAACTTCGGCGATTAAATCTGCGACTTTTGAAAATTCCGCTTCTTTAAAACCACGAGTTGTGCAAGCTGGGGTTCCAAGGCGAAGTCCGGATGTTACAAATGGGCTTTGCGGATCGAATGGAATCATGTTTTTATTGCAGGTAATTCCAGCTAGGTCAAGGGCTTTTTCGGCAATTTTTCCGGTAATTCCTTTTGGCGTTAAGTCAACTAAAAATAGATGACAGTCTGTATCGCCACTTACTATTCCAAAGCCGTGTTTTTTCATGTCAAGACAGAAAGATTTAGCATTTTTGGCAACTTGATTTGCATAAACCTTGAAATCGTCAGATAATGCCTCGCCAAATGAAACTGCTTTTGCGGCAATTACATGCATTAGCGGCCCACCTTGAGTTCCCGGAAAGACTGCGGAGTTAATTTTCTTTTCAAATTCAAGCGTTTTTGACATAATCATTCCACCGCGCGGGCCACGAAGAGTTTTGTGTGTAGTTGTTGTTACAACATGCGCGTGATCAATTGGTGATGGGTAAATTCCTGCAGCTATTAGCCCTGCGTAGTGTGCAATATCTGCCATTAAAATCGCGCCAACTGAGTCTGCAATTTCACGAAATTTTTTCCAGTCAATTACGCGTGAATAGGCAGATGCTCCGGCAATTATTAGCTTTGGCTTGTGTGTTTTGGCAAGATTTTCCACCTCGCTGTAGTCAATTAATCCTGTTTCTTTGGAAATGCCGTATGTAATTGCATTAAACCAAGTTCCAGACTCGGTTTTTTGTGCGCCATGGGTTAAATGCCCGCCGCAAGCGATATTCATTCCAAGCACGGTATCACCAGGGTTTAAAAATGCGAAAAATACTGCATGATTTGCATTTGCACCAGAGTGTGGCTGAACATTTACAAATTCGCAATTAAAAAGCTTTTTTGCACGCTCTATAGCGATGCTTTCTGCGATATCGACATATTCGCAGCCCCCATAATAGCGTTTTGCAGGGTAGCCTTCTGCGTATTTATTTGTTAAAATTGACCCTTGAGCATCTAATACCGCTTTTGAGACGATATTTTCCGATGCAATAAGCTCAATATTATTTTGCTGTCTATTAAATTCTTTTGAAATTGCGTCAAAAATTTCTTTATCTGCTGTATTAAGTGGAGTTTTAAACATGTGTATATAAAATGTTGACCTAGTGAAATACAGTTTTTATTTAAGTCAAGTTTTTTTAGAATATAAATAAATTAAAACTTGCTATGCAATAAGAGAAAAATAACTTGATTATTAAAAATAAGATGCGAGAATGTGTTGCAATGATATTTTATTATGACCGAAAAAAAATCTATTTATTTTTTTGGAAACAAAAGTGCTGAAGGAAACGGCAAAATGCGTGATATTTTGGGCGGAAAAGGTGCAAATCTAGCGGAGATGGCAAATATTGGAATTGCTGTTCCATGTGGATTTACAATTTCAACGCAAGAATGTAATAAATATTATGAAAATGGCAATAAAATCAGCAAAGAACTTGAGACTGAGATTGATAAATATGTGAAAAAATTAGAAGATGAGATTGGTGCGTCTTTTGGCTCTGAAGAAAAGCCGCTTTTGGTCTCTGTTCGCTCTGGTGCGAAGTTTTCAATGCCGGGGATGATGGACACTATTTTGAATTTAGGACTTAACGATAAAACAGTAATTGCGCTTGAAAAACGCACTAATAATCGCAGATTTGCCCTTGATTCATATCGCAGATTTATTCAAATGTATAGTGATGTTGTGCTTGGGATTGACCATCATAATTTTGAGTCAATTTTGGAAGATACAAAACTTGCAAAAGGCATTATTAATGATACAGATTTGACTGCTGATGACCTTGAAAAAATAGTTGCAAAATTTAAGCAAATTGTTTTGCGTGAGACGAAAAGTGAGTTTGTGCAAGACATTAAATCGCAATTAATGGGCGCTATTGAAGCTGTTTTTAAATCTTGGATGAACGAAAGAGCTATTATTTATCGCAAATTACACAGTATTCCAGATGCATGCGGAACGGCTGTAAATATTCAATCTATGGTTTTTGGAAACATGGGAAATACCTCTGCAACTGGGGTTGCTTTTACAAGAAATCCCTCGACTGGAGAAAAGAAATTTTACGGTGAGTTTCTAATTAATGCACAAGGTGAAGATGTTGTTGCCGGAATTAGAACGCCACAGCCATTACTCGCTGAAGATGGAAAAAACTCAATGCAGGAGCTAATGCCCGAGACTTACGCAGAGCTTGCGCAGATTTTTACAAAACTTGAAAATCACTATAAAGACATGCAAGATGTTGAATTTACCGTTCAAGAAGGCAAGCTTTGGGTCTTGCAAACTCGCAGCGGGAAAAGATCTGTTCGCGCGTCAGTTGTTATCGCTGTAAATATGGTATCTGAAGGTGTAATAACTAAAGAAGAAGCGATTTTAAGGGTTGAGCCAAACGGATTAAACCAGCTTTTACACCCAGTACTTGACAGAGCGTCAGATTTACATGTTATTGCAAGAGGTCTTCCTGCATCACCTGGCGCGGTTAGCGGAAAGGTTGTTTTTGACTCAAAAACTGCTGAAGAAATGCGTGGAAATGGGCATGAAGTCTTGCTTGTGCGTAATGAAACAAGCCCAGATGACATAGGCGGAATGCACTCTTCTGTTGGAATTTTAACCGCAAAAGGCGGAATGACATCACACGCAGCAGTTGTTGCGCGCGGTATGGGAAAGCCATGCGTTTCGGGTTGCGATGCGCTTTTAATCAGCCAGCATGAAAAAACTATACAAATTAAAGGCACTAAAACCATTATAAAAGAAGGCGATTTAATGACAATTGACGGCGGAACTGGTGAGATTATTTTAGGAAAAGCCCGCACTACGAGTGCTGCAAGTTTTGCAGAATTTGACACCCTTATGAAATGGAGTGACGAAGTACGGAAAATCAAAGTTCGCGTAAATGCTGAAACCGCTTTAGATGTAAAAACTGCTCTTGGATTTGGCGCCGAAGGCATAGGGCTTTGCCGCACTGAGCATATGTTTTTTGAAAAGCAAAAACTACTTCATTTTAGAAAAATGATTTTATCGGAAGACAAGGAGTCTAGAATTTTGGCATTAAAAGAGATTAAAGCCCTTCAAATAGCCGATTTTGCTGAAATAATTGACGCAATGTCTGGGCTTCCTGTAAATATTAGACTACTTGACCCACCACTTCATGAATTCGTTCCGCACACAAAAGATGAAATTGACGAGATTGCAAATTACTTTAAAATGGACGCAAAATTCATAGAAGCAAAGGCAAAAACTCTTCATGAGGCAAACCCAATGCTTGGGCATCGCGGCTCAAGGCTTGGGGTGACTTATCCTGAAATTTTCCAAATGCAGGTTTCTGCGATTTTCACAGCAGCCATCAGTGTTTTTAAGAAGACAGCTGTTATGCCGCAAATTGAAATAATGCTTCCTGTAATAATTGACAAAAAAGAGCTAAAATTACTGGTAGATATTGTGAAATCAAGCGCTGACGAGACCCTTCGTGATGCTGGGCTTGAAATGAAATACAAGGTTGGAACCATGATTGAAATTCCGCGGGCATGTATAATTGCCGATGAAATAGCAGAAATTGCCGATTATTGTAGCTTTGGAACTAACGATTTAACCCAGACAACACTTGGAATTTCGCGCGATGACTCTGGGCAATTTTTACCGGAATATCAAAAACAAGGCATTTTTGAACATGATCCATTTGCAACAATTGATGTAAAAGGCGTTGGAACCATGATAGATATGGCGATTTCAAAGGCACGAAGCGTGAAAAAAGACATAACGCTTAGCATTTGCGGAGAGCACGGCGGAGACCCAAAATCTATAGCGTTTTTCGCAAGTCTTGGGGTAAATTACGTTTCTTGCTCACCATTTAGGATACCAATTGCACGCCTTGCATGCTCGCAGGCAGCGGTTTTGGTGTCGAAAAATTAATATGGTTTTTGATTACTGCATTATAAATATTGTATAAATGTACTTCAAAGTCACTCCCAAAATAACAATATAGTGAAAAATTCAAACTTACCTTAAAACAAGTCAGACACACCATGTGTCAAGATTTTCACAAAAATTTTACAATCAAAACTTCTTTTTTGTCCAAATTTAACCAAAATATAGCTAAATTATACGATTTTTGATCTATTTTATACTTTTTGCTTCCAGATTAATTTTTTTATAAAACAATCAAAATTCTTTATATGCAAAAAATGAGTGCAAATGAGTTTTTTAACAACTTGGTACTGACAAATCACAGTGCAGATGTGGTGGGATGAATTGTTCCTATTTTGTCAAAAGCTATTTTTCAACAATAGTAAGAAAATTATTTTATGTAGAAAATTTTTATATTATTTTTTTTCATCTTTGCTAATTTTGCAAAATTTTGGATAGCAAAATGTAAATCATATTGTAAAAGAAAATAGTTATATTGTAAAAAGTGCATTGCTTGTTGCATTAAATCTTCTATTTTGGATTTCCTGTTTCCATTTTGTTTTATTACATTTTTGAAGTCAACTTAAGCAACATTTAATTCAGAAAGCCTTTCTGCCTCATCTGCCATGCGAAGATTTTCAACAAATTCATCAATGCAGCCTTCGCTAACTACTTTTTCTAGTTGGTATAAAGTAAGATTAATTCTGTGATCTGTAACCCTTCCTTGTGGATAGTTATAGGTACGAATTTTTTCACTCCGATCCCCGCTTCCAATCTGCGATTTTCGACTGCTTGCACGCTCTAAATCACGCTTTTCTTTTTCATGTTCGTAAACCCTTGCGCGCAAAATTCTCATGGCTTTTTCACGATTTTTAATTTGCGACTTTTCATCTTGCTGGCTAACTACGATTCCTGTTGGTAAATGCGTCATACGAACGGCACTATCGGTTGTATTTACAGACTGTCCACCCGGTCCACTTGAGCGAAAAATATCAACCCGTATGTCTTTTTCGTCGATTTTAATGTCGATATCGTCAACTTCGGGTAAAACCGCGACGGTTGCTGCACTTGTGTGCACTCTTCCGGCATTTTCGGTCTCTGGAACTCTTTGAACTCTATGCGTTCCCGATTCAAACTTCATTTTCCCAAAAACCCCAGCACCTTGCACGGCAATTACGCATTCTTTAACCCCGCCTATACCGTTTTCAGAGATATCCATTATTTCAATTTTCCAGCGATTTTTTTCCGCATATTTTTGATACATTTTCATAAGCACGGCCGCAAAAAGCGCCGCCTCGTCACCGCCAGTTCCCGCGCGAATTTCAAGAATAATATTTTTTTCATCCGCCTCGTCCTTTGGAAGGAGCGCAATTTTCACATTTTTTTCAAGAATTGGAAGCTTTTCCTTCGTTGCATAAAGCTCTTCTTCAGCCATTTTTCTCATTTCCAAATCGTCAGATTTTGAAAGTTCTTCAAGGTCTTTAATTTGCCCTTGAGCATTTTTATATTCATTAATTTTTTCAACAATGTTTCTTAAATTGGCATTTTCTTTAGAAAGGGTCGCAAATTCACGATGATCAAGTCCACCATTATTAATTTTATTAGTTAAAGCTTCATGCTTTGCTATAATTTCGTCAAATAATTTTTCAATTGACATTTTAATTTACATATTTTAATAAAGAGCTAAATAGATAAATTTTTATTTGTCAAGTATGTATAATTTTAATAAAAAAGAAGTAGAAAATAGAATGCAAAAAGCACTAGATGCCTTTGAAAATCACCTTGGCTCTGTCCGTTCTGGCAGGGCAAGTCCAGCTTTTTTGGAAAGCGTTTTGGTTGAAATTTACGGTCAAAAAATGAGGCTAAAAGAGGTTGCAAGTATATCTGTGGTTGACAATTTTACACTTAGTGTTAAACCATTTGATTCAAGTTCTGCAAGTGTGATAAATAAGGAAATTCAAGACGCGGGGCTTGGTGTAAATCCGATTTTAGAATCTGGAATAATACGTGTTCCACTTCCAAAAATGACAGAAGATCGCCGAAAAGAAATGGTAAAAATTTGCGAAAAATACGCAGAAGATTCAAAAATTGCTATAAGAAATATTCGTCGTGATGAAAACGACAAGACTAAAAAAGCTGAAAAAGACAAGGAAATTTCTAAAGACGAGATGGAAAGAAATGAAGCTGATGTTCAGAAAATAACAGATATGTTTATTAAAAAAATAGAAGACTCACTAGATAGAAAATCGAAAGAGATATTGCATATTTAAATATTTTGCTTCTTTTCTTTTGTATTTTTTTAGTTAAATATTAAAAAAAACTTGCAAGTAATATTTTTCTCATCATAATAGGTTTACAGTTATTTTTTATTAGATATGAGCTACGAATTTACAAAATTAGTTAAAATCTCTTTAAATGTCGATGATTTTGGATATTTATTACTTCCAATTAGCAAAGAAAATTTTGATAAAGGTGAAATAAACGGCGGAAAATATTTATCAAGTGAAGACATTGATTTTGTCAAAAAAGTGGCATCAATTCGTGACTTTAAATGCGAGTGTGGTGAAAATTTAATGATATCTGGACTTCCAAAATCAAATCTTAAAGGTATAATTTTACATGGACTTGGCGAAAAGAAAAAATGCGATGCAAAAGAAGAATGCGAAAAAGAAAAATGCAAAAAGCTCAGCCGTTTTGAAGAAAAAGGCGGATCAATCTGTGGCTTTATTTCATCTGCAAAAATTGAAAAACTTGCGATTTCATGCGTAAATATTGCAAATGCTGAGGAAAGCATTCAAGACGAAATTGCACTTTCCATTGCTTTTGGAATAGTTCAAAAAAATTATACTTTCTCAAGATATTTAACAGGTGAAAAAGCAATTGAAAAGTTATCAAAACTATCTGCAATTTCTGTAATTGCTAAAACTGATATTGCTGCAAAAACGGAGCATGTAAATCTAACCCTACAGTCAATTTACGCAGCTCGTGACCTTGGAAATGAGCCTGCAAATATAATAAATCCAGAAACTTACAGCGCTTTAATGAAAGATGAGGTTAAAAAAATCGGCAATCTTGATATAGAAATTCTTGGCGAAAAAGAAATGGAAAAACTCGGAATGCACGCACTTCTTGGCGTTGGTCTTGGAAGCGATGTTGAGTCTAAAACTGTAATTATTAAATACATAGGAAACCCAAGTGCGAAAGACAAAATCGATATAGCTCTTGTTGGAAAAGGCGTGACATTTGACTCAGGCGGGCTTTCAATCAAACCTGCAAATGGAATGGAGGAAATGAAAGACGATATGGCAGGTTCGGCCCTTGCTTTTGCATCAATTTGCCTACTTGCAAGAAGAAAAGCAAAGGTAAATGCAATTTGCGCAGTAGGTCTTGTTGAAAATATGCTTGGCGGAAAGGCTCAAAAACCGGGAGATATAGTAAAAACTATGTCTGGAAAAACAATCGAGGTTTTAAACACGGACGCAGAAGGAAGGCTTGTTTTGGCTGATGTTTTGTATTACACAAAAACGAAATTTAACCCTGAAACAATTATTGATTTTGCAACTCTTACTGGCGCTATTGTTGTAGCACTTGGTCAAGAATACGCAGGACTTTTCTCAAATAATGACGAACTTGCAAAAAATCTTGCATGCTCGGGTGCTAAAACTGGTGAAAAATGCTGGAGATTGCCTCTTGATAAAGCATTTGACGCTATGATAGATTCTCAATTTGCAGATGTAAGAAATACAGGAACTGGCCGTGGTGCTGGAAGCATTACCGCTGCTCACTTTCTAGGCAGATTTATCGATGGACATGAAAAATGGGCTCATATTGATATAGCTGGTGTTGGCGGCATTATAACATCTGACAAAAAGCTTGCAAAAGCTGGCGCAACTGGATTTGGCGTTAAATTAGTTGACGACTACATCCAAAGATTTGTTGAAAAGAAATAATTTTATATCATTATGAGTAAAAGTGCAAAATATGCTTTGTCTGATAAAATAATTGATAAAGTGTCGGAATTATCAGAAATGATAGGAAATTTAAAAGAGCTATCTGGAGAGAGAATTGTAATAAAATGCGGTGGAGAGTTAATGGATGATGAAAATTTTCTTGAAAGCCTTGGAAATGATATTGCAATTTTAAGAACACTTGGAATATCTGTCGTCGTGGTGCATGGCGCTGGGTCTCAAGTGGATAGAGTTCTTGCGAAATTAAAAATTAAAAACGACTTTTTTGATGGCTATAGAATAACAGATTCGGCGACGATAGAGGTTGTTGAAATGGCCTTGACTGGATTGATTAATAAAAATTTTGTCAAATACCTCTTAAAGCATGAAGTCAATTGTATTGGACTTTCTGGAAAAGATAATAATTTAATTACTGCAAAAAAAATACGCAGAACGCAAAAAGACGAAGGGTCCAATATAGAAAGAATCATTGATTTAGGTTTTATTGGAGATCCTGCTGATATTAATCTAGAGTTTTTTGAAGATCTTTTGGATAATGCTGATTTGGTGCCAGTTATATCGCCTATTGCTTTCGATAAAAGTTTTAATACATTTAGCATTAATGCTGATGTTTTAGCATGTTACATAGCTGAAAATATAAAAGCAACAAAGGTTATCATAATGTCAGAAAATTACAATATAAAATCTAAAGATGGTATTATAAACGGTCACATAAAGCCATCAGATGTCAATCGACTTATTGAAAACACAACTGACTACAAAATGATATTACGATTAAAAGCTTCGGTTAATGCTCTTAAAAATGGTGTTGAGGCTGTTCATATAATCAGCTCAGAGGACAAGCACTCTCTTCTTGCCGAGTTATCTTCGTTAAACGATACAACAAGTGGAATTGTAATTTGCGATAATAAATAAAAGTTTATTCTTTTGCAAAATACCAGTAATTTGTCTCATTAATATCGTTTATAAATTCGCCATCTGTATAAATTTTTTGCAAGATATTTGTTATAAAAGTATTGCATTTTTCACAAATTGTTAAAATATTTTCTTTATCAATTTCTTGTGAAAAAGATTTAATATATTTTACATCTTGATTAAAATATATATAGGAAAAATCCTTAACTGGCCTCTTTAGACTATCTGAAATTACATTTGCATACATTAAAAGTTGTGGATTTTTCATTGATATTTCACCGCTAATTGTTATATCTTTATGAGCATTTGATCCAGTTTTTAAATCATATAATTCAAAATAATCATCGTAAATTGCTAAAATATCCGGTTTTGCAATTATTTTTATCTCTCTATTATCAATAACAATACTTGTTTCATAAATTTCTTCTGTCACTATCTTTCCACCATTCTTTAAAATCTTTGATAGCAATTTATAGATAAGATCTACAAAATCTGTCATTTCAGCATTTAGAATTTTAGAATTTAGATTATTATCGTCATATCGTGGCAGTATTTCGTCTTTGATTTTTGCTTTAATGTCATCTATATCCAACATTTTATTTAAATTCAGAAAATTTGCTATATTTTGCAAAATTTCATGCCTTGCAATTCCTATTGTTGCATTTGCAAAAGATTCTTGTTTGCGCAGTTTTAAAATATATTTGATATAAAAATCATACGGATTATCAATATATAACTTAATTGCACTATATGATATTTTATTTGGCATTTTGCTTGAAAAATCTGAAATTGCAGTCCTATTTGAGTGATTTGTATTGTCGTTATTTTCATTATATGAAGATATTTTTGGCTCAATATTGACAGCTTGCATAAATGCTTTAATGGAAATTAGATTATTTGTTGTTGGAATGATAAAATTACTGCATTGATCGATAAAATTTGCAATATCTACAAAGTATTTATTCTTCTGATTTTCTGATGTAAACGTTGTTTTCGATTCTAGGAAAAATATTGTGTCAAATTGTTCAAATCTTGCCTTTTCATGAGATAAAATAAAAACATTAATACCATCAACATTTCCAGAAATATCTTCTTTTTTGTTGATTTCATTGTGCAAAATATTTAAAATTTCAACTAATTCGTTATAATTTTTGTACATTATACCATTGTAAGATTTTAATTCCAGATATTCGGATATATTGTATATTTTATTACAATTATTTAAAAACTCAGATATTAAGCCATTTTTTTGTATACAGCCTAGCACTTGAATAACATTTTCTATATCGGCATTTCCATGAAAAATATTTTTCATTACAGCAATAATTTTCTTTTGTGATGAAATATTTTTCTCTATAATTTCATTTTGTAGACGATTTATATCATTTTTATACCGTGGAAATAATTTATGCAAAAAATCAGTAATATAAAGTTTAAATTTAATCTTATTAAATGCAATTTTTGCGATTTCATTAATAATATTTACTTTAGCCAAAAATTCACCACTGTGGCATGCAATATTTTTACTTTTTATGATGCTTTCAAAAAGCTCCAGATTGTATATATCATCGCTTATAACTGCAATTTTCTTATTTTGTAATTTTGTAATTTCCTCCGTAATATAGCTGATTTTAGAATTTTCTGTCGCAAATTGTATTATTTCACATTGGCAGGCATGCGGCGCATTTTGAATATTTGTAATAGTAATATCATTTTGACCGCAGTATTCAAGGGCTTTTTCTGTGTTAATGTCGTTATAATGTTGATTATTTAAAAACACAATGTCGACATTCTTTAACATTGCAATATCTTTAAAAAAAGTAAAATATTTGGCAAAATCAATACCTAAAAATAAGAATTTTTGTGCAGATTTTTGTACAAAATCCAATGCTTTCTGAAGTAGTGCATCAATATTTAAATCAAAATCTATAAAATTGCTTTGCTTTAAAAGATCACTATATGTAATTATAATATGCTCATATTCTGTGTTTTTCACTATATTTTTATGGTAATTTTCTATGTAGGATATAATTTTTTTCGCAAGAGTTAAATCTTTTGTTATTTGCAGTATAAAGTTTAACCTACCTTCGTTGGATACAAGGGAAAATTCCTTATTTTGCGCTATAAATTCACAAAAAGAGATTGTATTTTGATCATTTATATCAAGATATTTGTTATTGAATATTATTGCATCATGGTTGTGTGTGCTGGTTATTAAATTATATGCGTCTAAAATTTTAGCATTTTTATATATAAAAATCATTTTAATTTAGCTTTTATAAATTAGAATAGCTAAAAAATAAAAGTAAACAAAAAAACCCTTGCAAAATATATTTTATATGTTACTAATCCCTGCATTCTGATTTTTTATGAATAGTAATACTGGGCCTTCCGTTAGTGTAAATGGTAATGATAATGAGGTTTTATCGGCGCTTGGCAAGCTGAGACACATAATGCAAAAAGAGGGTACTTTTGTGCGTTTGAAGATAAAAAAATATCATTTAAAATGTGCTGAGAGAAAAAAATATAAACAACTGCAGGCTTACAATAGAAGACAAAAAGCAAGATCTGGGAAAATTGGTCAAGTTGATAATAATTCAAGCATATCATATACGGTTTCACATCAAAAAATAGAGTTACAAAATCAGTAAATTCAGTGCTAAATGATAAAAATTAACAATCCATCTGTGCGGCAAAAAAGATTTTCATCTCTTGTTTTGCGTTGTGTATCCTCATTTATTACTGAAAATCCTATATGCCTATTGGGTTTTTTTGTTTTTTGCTCAAGGGTTGTTGCATCTTCAGACTTGAAAAAAGTTGACATATTTTTGTGGTCGGAATTTTTTACTAGCGAAATTATCGCACCGGTTCTAGACAAAAAACTTGAGGTTGACAAAACTATAATTCTGCATATAAAGAAAAAAATATCTTCAGACCTGCATCTCAAACACATCCCCGAAATCACAATTTACCTCGACTGCGAAAGGGTTTTTTGGGGGTGAGCCTCCAATTTTCCAAACTAAACCTGGCGTATTTTTCTTGAAATCTTTTCCAAACCCTAAACACATCCCCGAAATCACAATTTACCTCGACTGCGAAAGGGTTTTTTGGGGGTGAGC
>NZ_CP029077.1:304743-1205153 GCF_007993655.1 Candidatus Deianiraea vastatrix
AAATCTTTTCCAAACCCTAAACACATCCCCGAAATCACAATTTACCTCGACTGCGAAAGGGTTTTTTGGGGGTGAGCTTTGGGAAATTTCGATTACTAAAAGAATTTTTGCCATTCAACTTAACAAAATTTACAGCATGATGTAAAAATAACCAGTTTTTATCGATGTTATAAGAAAATCTCCCTTCCCACAATCTCCTCAATTTTCACAGAACTCCCAACTTTTGCGACTTTTGCCCCTTAAATCAAATCGATATCTACCCTCATTCCACAAAAATCTCCCTTCCCACAATCTCCTCAATTTTCACAGAACTTCGTATTTTTTTGACATTTGCATTTGACACAAGATACTCTGATATCAATGGATATGAGTTATATTCGCTAGACATTGATGAGCAGTAGGCGGCTGCTGATGCTAGATCTCGGAAATAAGTTTGGCAATGTCTTCAATTTTGGCATCAAGTGTATTAATTCCCATTTTTTCGTTAAATGCTATGTTTTTCCCTAATTTGTCATTTTCAAAATTTACCCTTAATTCAACAAATTCGCCATATTTTTTTACATTACATGCAAATGGCATTTGACAAAAAACGCAAGCAAGCCTTGCAAGCATTCGTTCTTTTTTAACCTCAAAAAATGTTTTTTTGCAAGATATTTTTTGCAAAATTGACCTTAATAAATCATTTGTATTTGAAGAAAGCATTTCAATTCCAATTGCGCCTTGCCCGGGGGACGGAGTCATTATTGAAATGTCAATTTTCTCAGAAAAGCGTGATTTTTTTAGCATTTTTAAACGCTTTGGCCCGCAATATGATAAAATAATGCCGTCTAAATCCATATTTTTCATTTTTTCAAATCTGGTATTTATATTGCCACGAATTGGAATAATTTCTATATCCGGTCTGATTTTTTGAAGAAACATTTTACGCCTTAGCGAAGATGTTCCAATTTTTGCATTATGTGGTAATTTTGAAATACTTGGCCATTTATCGGAAAAAAAACCGTCATTTGATGGATCTCTTGGTAAAATTGAAACAACTTCAGAGCCATCTGGCATATTGACCTGCAAATCTTTCATTGAGTGAATTGCTATATCTATTTCATTTCTTTGCATTGCATCTTGAATTTCCTTGGTAAAAACGCCTTTAAAGCCACCTTTATCACTGATTATTTCTTCATTGTTCTTATCTCCTATTGTTTTAATCTTAACTATTTCAAATTTAAAAGCACCTTTTGATATTTTTGATATTTTTTTTATGACAATTTTGGCTTGTTTTATTGCAAGCATGCTATCTCTTGTTCCAACTCTAATTTTTAGCATAAATCACACTTTACAACTATGTGACACAAATTTAATCAAATGGTGCGAGTGATTATTTTAATTGTCAAGAATGATATTGTAATTTAATATTTTTACTTTAGGAAATAATTTATTGATAGGTAAAATTTGCCAAATAATGAATTTTATGAGTAATTTATTGATAAATAGTGCATTTAATACCCAATTTGAAATGCTTGTGATTGCGATATTTTACTGCATTTTAGCGACAATTATACCTGTAAAATCCATAATAAAATCAATATTTATATTAATTGTTAATTTTGCAACATTGCCGTTTTTAAAAAAGATGATAAATGTTCGGCTCAGCGATAAACTTCCGATATGCTTTAAAGGCACGCAAAACGAGTGGGATGGTATTGTTTCAAGCAATTTTGCCATGCCGTCTGGACACGCGGTATCTTATACAATCATATATTTTGGAGCATTATTTTTGATATATGGTAAATATTTTAAGGCTAAAGAATTTTACAATATCTCGTATTTGAAGAAAATTTTGGTATCAATAATTGCATTTATAGCCTTGTTTTTGTTATTTATGATGTTAATTAGGATAAATGTATGCGGTTTTCACTCTGCGGACGAGGTTATAGCTGGCGTTTTTTACGGAACGGCTTTTTTTATTTTGATGAATGTTTTTATTGTTTTTGTTAAATAAATTCGTAATTATTATGTAGTAAAAATTCAATAATTTTCATTAAACTGTCAATATCTTCTCTGTCTGGTTGAAACGATGGTTTGTGTGCTATGTCCCCACCATGCTTGCGAATTTTTTCTATATGAGTCTTCAAATTTGGTAGAAAAAAGCTATTATCTTCAAGATATTTAATGTATTCTGTAAAATTTCCACCTTCTTTTAATCCAGTTTGTTTGTCTTTATCAAGTTCAATTGCAATATAAGCTAAAAGCGTTCTGAGTAGTAAAAATGCCCCACGATTTGCACTAACCGAGATACAGTCGCAAATTTCGCGATATAAATTTAAAATATTTTCTGGAACTTTGTTGAAATTGCCATAATCTACATTTTTTATAATTTGTTCATTTTGATAATCAAAGACGGACGGTGCGTTACAAGATGGGCAAAATAATATTCTTTGTCTTCCATCGTTGTATTCGTATTTAATTTTAAATTTTGCACAAACAGTTGTATTGCAATTATAGCAGATGTAGGTTTCATCTGCAACGACAAAGGAAGGCTTCCACTCTTCTCTAAAATCAAATTTTACCATATATTTGTTGCACAAAAACTACACCAACTCAATCCTATCCCTTACACCCAAGATTTCCCGTTATTGCAACTGCGGCGGCAAGGGCAGGGGACATAAGGTGGGTTCGGCTAAGATAACCTTGTCTGCCTTCGAAATTTCGGTTTGATGTTGATGCACAGCGTTCATATGGGGCAAGTTTGTCTTCATTCATTGCAAGACACATAGAGCAACCTGGATTTCTCCACTCAAAACCCGCATCTATAAAGATTTTTGCAAGCCCTTCATCTTCTGCCATTTGCTTTACAACATAAGAGCCAGGAACTATCATTGCAACGACACTTCTTGCAACTTTTTTGCCTTCGACAACTTTTGCAACTTCGCGCAGGTCTTCAATTCGTGAGTTTGTGCAAGAGCCAATAAATACCTTGTCTACTGTGATTTCACTTGGTTTCATGCCAGCTGCAAGACCCATGTATTCAAGAGCGCGTTTTTTTGTTTCATTTTTTGGCTCAGGTATAACGCCATCGATAGGCATTACATCTTCTGGCGAAGTTCCCCAAGTAATAGTTGGCTTTATATCTTCAGCTTTTATTAAGATTTCCTTGTCAAATTTTGCATCGCTATCGGTTTTAAGGGTTTTCCAGTATTCAATAGCCTTGTTCCAAGCGTCTGCTTTTGGAGCTTTTGGCTTTCCTTTTAGATATGCGAAGGTTTTTTCATCGGGTGCGATAAGACCAAATCTTGCACCGCCTTCAATTGTCATATTACAAACAGTCATGCGGCCTTCCATGGACATTTCTTCAAAAATATTACCGCAAAATTCAATTGCGTATCCAGTTCCACCTGCAGTTCCAATTACGCCAATTATGTGCAAAATTACATCTTTTGGCGACACTCCAAGTGCAAGCTTGCCGCTGACTTGGATTTTCATGTTTTTTGACTTTGTTGTAAGCAGGGTTTGAGTTGCTAAAACATGCTCAACTTGAGAGGTTCCAATTCCGCATGCAATAGCGCCAAAAGCCCCATGGGTTGCGGTGTGAGAGTCTCCGCAAACAAGGGTCACGCCGGGCAGGGTGAAGCCAAGATCTGGCCCAACAACATGCACAACGCCGTTATTTTTGTGCCCAAGTGGGAAGTATTCTATGCCAAATTCTGCTGTATTTTTCGCAAGTGTTTCAAGCTGTATGCGAGATTCCTCGTCTTTAACGACTGTTATGTCCTTTGTTGGTGTATTGTGATCTGCAATTGCCATAGTTTTTTCAGGGTGTAAGACTTTCCGTCCTGAAAGGCGAAGTGAGTCAAATGCCTGAGGCGAAGTTACTTCGTGAATAAGATGTCTATCGATATAAAGCAAGTAAGTATCGGCTTTTTCGTCATGCTCAACAACATGTGCATCCCAGATTTTATCGTATAAAGTTTTCATATTTGCTATTAGTCTTTTTTTGTTTGAATTTTGCATTTTTGTAATTGTCAAGCATTTTTACCGATATTGACATCTTTATTATCATTATTGAAAATATTAAAAAAATATTGACAATAAAATTATATTTAAAAGAGTGATAAAAAAGCTGTTTTTTATGCAATTTAAAGTAAAATATCGGATATACTATGAAGATACCGACGCTGGCGGCGTTGTATATCACTCAAATTATTTGAATTTTGCTGAAAGAGCTAGAACTGAAATGCTTAGAGAGTGTGGGGTTAGTCAAAATAAATTAATAGTTGATAATGGATTGTTATTTGTTGTTCAAAAATTAGATATTCACTATATCCAGCCTCTTGTTTTGGATGATTTAATTGAAATAGCAACACGCGTCAAATCTGCCAGATCTGCATCCTTTGCAATTGAGCAAAATATTTTTAGAAATAGTGAAAAATCTCCATCTGCTATTTTAAATTGTACGATAGTTTGCGTTATTAAAAAAAATGAAGGTTTTAAGCCATATAAAATTCCAGACAATATAATTAATTGTATATATAAAAAATGAAAAGTTATTTAAGATATAAAATTGATGATGATTTAATACCATATGCGTGCCATGCAAATGATAATACGGTAGTTACTAAAAATGGCATGGTTTTACAGACTGTAACTTTTAATAGCGCTATAGATGATCAGATTTCATTTCGCAAGCAAATTAGAGATTTTATATCGTCTCATTATAACAAAAATGTAGCAATTTATTTTCATACGATTAAAATCTCAGATGAAAGAGATATTGTGTCTCTTGATGTTGATGATAGGGTTGAGGATGGCATTTTATCAAGAATATCAGAAATATGCAAGTTTACAGCAAGAAATGAAATATCTTTTAATGTCACTTTTGTAACAAGGATACTTGATAAAGATGGCTCTGATATGCTTTTTACATTTGCGAAAAATGCTTATTACAAGAGGAATGATGTTTTTATTCAAAAGGCAGTTAAAAGACTAACAAAAATTACAGACGATCTTGTTAAGGATTTTAAAGATTTTAACCCAATTTTACTTGGGATATACAAAAAAGATGATCAATATTTTTCCCACTATATGAATTTTTTGGGGAAAATAATCAATTTTGAGGATGTTGATTTTACTTTACCCCTTGGCAGTTTGTGTTATTCTACAAATTATAGTACGCATAAATTTGGAAAAAATAAATTCATGATTAGAAGTGATACTGCTAGAAAATATGGAAAAACGTTTAGTATAAAGGAATATACCGAGATTTCGTGTGATATAATATATAGAATGCTTGAAGGTGTGCCAAATATTATAGTTGCGCAGGTTGTAATGCCGATTGAAAATTCTGTACTTGTGAAGGAATATTCAGGAATTGCGGAAATATATCAGGCTTCCAATGATGAGGAATTTAAGTCTAGTGCGGCATTAAAATATATGACAGACTTGTTGTCTTCAAATGGGTCTAATGATGTTTATGCAAAGTCTCAGACAAATATTACGATTTTTGCAAATACACAAGAAAAATTAGACCAAGTTGCAAAGATGGTTGGTGATATATTCGCAAAAATAGGTATTGTTGCCTTTGCCGAAGATGTAAATCTACAGAATGCATTTTTTTCTATTATACCTGGAAATTTTAGATTTCTTGCAAGACTTGCCAATTTGCCAATTGATTTAATGGCAGGTTTTGCCTACGCACAGGGGTCTGACAAAAATAAAAATACATCTTATATGTGGGGCAAGATTTTATTTACTCTGCAAAAGATTAATAATAGAAGATTTGAATTTGGTATGCCAATTGAGCAGAGAAATTTATTCATTACAGGCGTTCAAGGTTCTGGTAGAGGGTTGCTTGCAAATATAGTAATGCTTGGGTGTATAAAAAATGAAATTGATGTTTTATATATTGACACACAGCATAGGTCTGATGCCGTTTCTATTCTTGCTGGACTTGATATTGTTGGAGTTGGCGTTGAAAATTATTGGATAGATTCGGAAAAAATTAATCCATTTGCGTCTATTACAAAAGCAGATATAAAGTATGTTGAAAATATTATAAAGCTTATGATTGGATCGCAAAAAGAGGCAATACCTTCAAATCTTATTTCACTTATTGCAGCTGAAATAATTAAGAGAGATGGCGTTGATTTTCACGATGTAATTAAGTCTTGCAAGGCTTCTGAATATTTAAGAGATTTTGTTGAAATCGGTAAATACGGAAAAGTTTTTGATTATCAAGGCAAAGATGATGTGTTGTCTATTGGTAAAAGTGCGCGAGTTGTTATTGAGGAGGATGTTTTGTCATCTGCAAAGATTTTATCAGCTGTAAATTTTGCTCTATTTTTTAAAATACTGAAAATTTTGCAAAAAGGTCGAAAATTTACAATTATCATTAATAATGTTTTTGATATTTTCAAAACTAGCATTGATGCAAAAATGCTTGAGCAAATTTTTACAATTGCAAAAGAGAGAAATCTTGTATCGTTTGTATTTACTTTTGAGTGCGACATTAATAAAATTTCAAATAGCAAGATTAAAGATGTAATATTTAAATATTGCGAGCATAAAATTCATTTTGCAAATGACAGAGTAAGTGGCATTAATGGCTATCAAGAGTGTTTTAATTTATCTGGCAAGGACATGGATTTGATAGAGACTGTTGAAAGAAGTTATGGTCGTGGCTTTGTTATGTTTACGCCATATATTAGAGAGTGTGTGAAATTTAATCTTTCAGAGCTTGGGCATGATTTACGTATTATTAGTGATGGATCTGGCATGGCCATGGATATATTACAAAGCGATATAATAAATATAGGAATTACAGATAGAAGGAAGATGTACACACTTTTGAGGTTAAATATAGAAGAATATATTGATAAATATGATACTGAAAATAATGATCAAGACGATGAATATCAAGATGTGTTAGCGGCATAGATGATATAGAAAATATATGTTGAGAATATAATTTTCTAGCTTGATTTTTATCTTTTTGCCTTTAGGGTATTTTGAATTATCTGTTTATATGAAAAATTTGGATACCTTAAAAAAGAAAATTATCTTTACACTGCTTGTAATTGTAGTCTATAGACTTGGCTCACATATTCCACTTCCAACTGTTGACATGGCAAAACTTGGCGAGATGGCAAAAATTGCAAAAAGTGGGATATTTAGCATGTTTAACACATTTTCCGGTGGTGCAATTAGTCGTGCTTCGATTTTTGCTTTAGGTATTGCTCCATACATTACATCTTCAATTATAATGCAGCTTTTGGTCGCGTCTTACCCAACTTTAAAGCGTATTAAAAAAGAAGGAGGGGAGCAGGGTGCTGCGAAAATTACGCAATATACTCGTTATTTAACAGTATTTATCGCATTCTTTCAAGGATTTTCAATAGCAACGGGGCTTGTTGCAATTGATGTAATTCCATCTAGTGGTGACGTTTTCTCAGCAAAATTGCTTACAGCTTTTGTTATAACGGTGAGCACATTAATTGTAATGTGGATGGGCGATCAGATAACATCACATGGCATTGGAAATGGTTCATCTGTGATAATTTTTGCAGGTATTGTATCTGAGGCCCCGCGCGATCTTGCAAATGTATTTACCTCGATAAAGACTGGCTCTTTGACCCCAATGGATGGTCTTGGACTGTTCATTATGTTTGGGCTTACATGCTTGCTTGTTTCCTTTTGCGAACGCTCTTTCCGTATGATTTATATTCAATATCCAAGGCAAAATTACCATCAATTTATGGCAAAGCAGCAACAGGCTCAGCAAAATCAATTTATTCCGCTAAAAATCAATACTGCAGGGGTTATTCCGCCGATTTTTGCAAGTGCTCTACTTTTGCTTCCAACAACTATTATATCAATGTTTGCCGATTCAACAAATGAAATTGCGCAAATGATAGTTAGGAATTTTAACCATGGAAAGCCTGCTTTTGTTATAGCTGATGTGATTTTAATACTATTTTTCAGTTATTTTTACAATACTTCACTTTTTGAAACTGATGATTTAGTAAATGGGCTTCGCAGAAATGGAGCTTTTATTCCAGGGGTAAGACCGGGGGATCAAACATCGGAATACTTGAAAAAAACACTGAAATATTTAAGCTTTATCGGTGGTGGATATTTGGTAGTTATATGTGGCATTCCAGAGCTTATGAGTAGTAAATACGGCTATTCATTTTTACTTGGCGGTACTGGGCTTTTGATAGTTTTTAGTGTGATTAACGATGTTGTTGTTCAATTTCAAACTCACATGATGAGCAGTAAATACGAAAAAGCTATGAAAAAGTATAATCAACGGTAATTTTTCTTTATGAATGTTGTTTTAATCGGCGCACCGGGAACTGGAAAAGGAACTCAAGGTGATTTGCTAAAAGTTGACTTTAATTTGCTTAAAATTTCACTTGGCGATATACTTCGCGAGTATAGAAAAGATGAGCAAAATCCCTTATCGCAGCAGATAAATTCACTACTTGATACAGGAAAATTACTGCCAGATGAGGTGATTAATAAAGTTGCACAGGATTTTGTTGAAAAACACACTCCGCACCTGCGTGGTCTTATGTTTGACGGCTATCCAAGAAGCATAGGTCAAGCGGAATTTTTAGACAAAATGCTGCTTGAAAAGGGTGAAAAAATCGATAAAGCTATAATGCTTGATGTAAAACTTGACGACTTAATTTCCCGCTTGCAAAATAGATATACATGTAAAGGCTGCGGCGCTATATATAATTCAAAGACAAATGCAACGAGTGTTGAAGGGGTTTGCGATGTATGCGGTGGCTTGGACTTTTCAATTCGCAAAGACGACGGAGAAATTGGCGTTATTCAAACAAGATTTGAGGAATTCCATGCAAAAACCATGCCCGTAATTGGCTATTACGAAAATCAAGGCAAGCTTGAAAAAATTGACGCAAAGGGCGATATTGAAAAAGTCTATAGCGATATTATCAAGGCTGTAAAAGGGGTTTGATGATTTTTATGGCACTTCCTACTTATGAAAATTTAATGCATACGGTTTTAAGTAAATTCCTTGACGGAAAGTCTTATAGAAAAATTGATACATTTGTTACAATAAAAACATTGTTTATTTGACCTATGGCGGTTCCAAGTTATACAAATTTTCTGTTTTTCGTTTTAAATCAAATGAAA
This sequence comes from Candidatus Deianiraea vastatrix, assembly GCF_007993655.1. GTDB lineage: Bacteria > Pseudomonadota > Alphaproteobacteria > Rickettsiales > Deianiraeaceae > Deianiraea > Deianiraea vastatrix. Next base: position 313,897 of record NZ_CP029077.1, read on the forward strand.
GATGGTAAATCTTATAGACGAAATAGCGACGAACTGCGCCAGCCAATAAGGGATGCGATGAGGAAAAGATTCGTCCTCACCGACGAAGACATGAATGAAAAATTAAAAACTGGAGGCAGTCGCTTTGAAGATAGAATTGGATGGGCATTTACTTTTTTGATTAAGGCGGAGTATATTGAAAAAAGTCAGGATGAAAAATATACTTACTTAATTACCGAGCTTGGAAAAGCCGCTCTTGATGATGTATTGTCTAATAATAAGGTTTTGGATGAAAAGTACTTAAAAGAAAATTCGCCAAATTACATTAAAAACTGGAATACAAAAATTATTGAAAAAGAGACGCAATTGCCGGAAAATGACGATGAAGACGATGAAATTTTCAATCTTGAAAACGCTGTTGACGAAATGCGAAAAGATGCTGAAGTAAAATTTATAACCAAACTTCGCGAGATGAGCTGGCAAAATTTCGAGGATTTTTGTGCAAGATTGATTGAAAAAATGGGCTATGGCGTTGCAAGTAAGCGTGAAATTAGAGTAAGAGACGGCGGAATAGATGGAATAATTTATACAGATGAGCTTGGAATAAGAGATAAAGTCTACATTCAGGCTAAGCGATATGGTGAGCAAAACCCTGTTGCATCCAAGGATTTACAGGCATTTTTGCATATTTTATCAAAGCAAAAAGCAAAGGGAATTTTTATCACTACTTCAAAATTTTCAAGCGACGCGTTAGAGGTTGCAAAAGATGACGAAAAAGCCGGAAATGTCGCATTAATTGACTATAAAAAACTGACTCGATTATGCGCGAAATACAAATGCGGCTTTCGTGGATATTCAATTGAAATTTTAGAGGTTGATTTATAAAATATCACTATGATGGCAATTTCTACAAATCTACTAAACGATTTTTATGTGTTTGCACTCGCGCATTTTATAGCTGCAATTGGCCCTGGAATTGGTTCTTTTTATGTCATTACAAAAACAATAATTCATGGCAAAAAAGTTGGAACAAAATCTGCATGTACCATTGCATTAACTGATACATTTTACGCATCACTTGTAATTTTTGGGGTAAGCGGGATTGTAAAAACAAATCCAGCTTTATATCGCTGCATTGAGATTTTCTGCGCATTTTATCTATTTTTTTTATGCTTTCGCATTACGCAATCTTCATTTGAGGGCGGAAAGCTGAAATCTTTTGAAAAATCGCTTGATAAAGACAAGAAATTTATTTTCAATAATGTTTATATATCAGCGTTTATAACGGCAATTTTAAATGTTAGAATTTTTATTTTATATCTGTCACTGCTTTCCGATCCGCTAGAAAGTGTTGATTTTGGTTGGAAAATCTTTTATTTTGCGTGGATTTTAATAGTCAATATTTTGTGTTATAATTTATTAAAATTGTGTTCATTGAACAAGATAATGCGTGGGTTTTTGCTTTCAAAAATGGCGATATTAAACATTGCATTTGCAATTATTTTATTTATTTCTGCTATAAAATTATTAATTCTTGGTTAATTTGATAGAATTTTTGAAAAATCGTGTACTGCTGCGGTAATATTTCTAACATCTTCGGCAATAACGCAGATTATTTTATTTTTATACTCATGTGTGCATTGATTTATGAATAAATGGCGAATATATCTTTTGTAGTAATTTCTATCAACGGCTTTTTTTGCTTTCTTTTTTGGAACTATTGTTGAAAATGCACAGAAAGTGCAATCTAGGATTTTCAATTTTGGGAATTGTTTTAGCAAATCTTCATTTATATTGATGTATTTTATTTTAAATCCAGCTGATTTTATTGAGATACCGTGTTTAACGGTGTGGGAAATAATGCTTGTGTGTGGATTAGTTTGTATTGCTATATCTTTTAGGCGAATTATCATTTACTACCAGTCTAAAGCACCACTTTTCCATTCATAAATAAGCCCAACTGTTAGTAATGTCATGAAAATCATAGCACTTGAAAATCCAATTATACTGTAGGTTTTTAACCCTATTGCCCATGGAAAAAGAATTACTATTTCCAGATCAAAGATAATAAAAAGCATTGCAACTAGGTAAAATTGTATATCAAAAGGATGTCTTGCATTTGCAAACGGAACTATGCCGCATTCGTAAGGTGATAGTTTTTCTTTTTGTGGCTTGTATTTTGCTATAAAAAACGGTATTGATATTAAAACAATAGAAAACAAAACCCCAATTATTGAAAAAATTAATATTGTAAAGTAGTCTATCATGATAATATATTATATGATGTCCATTTTATCTACAACTTCTTTAAATGCAAGAAAAATCGATAACAAAATTATATCAGTAAATGCTTTATTTATCCTTTCATTTGTTTTGTATATATGCCCTGAGTATATTTGTAGTATATTCGGTAAATCTTTGTCAACTCTGTATAAAAAACTATCAATATTTTTAAATTGCTTAATTTTCTGATGTGGGGGCAGTTTTTCAATTTCTGACAATATATCTTCTATTGACTGATATAACTCGGCGATTTGACTTATTACATCATTCGTCTTGTGAATTGATATAAGGCTTATATCTTGTGCACTCACCTGATCTTTCATACAAAAATAACTTACATAATCTTATTATAAATATTAATTTTAATTAATCAAGTTTTTTTTACTGGATTATTATTTTTATTGGATTAAATTTTGCATAGATCTTTATTTTACATTGATTTTATCAGATATATCAAAAGAAATGCTGCTAAAGGTGATAGCTTTTTCACGCTTTATTGATAATAAAAAATATTTAAAAGATATTGATAGTTTAGATTTTGATTTTTTTAGAAATTATAAAATTTCAGCTGATTTAATTTCAAAGGCTGAGGATGAATATATAAAAACTATAGATTATGGTGGTAAATTTTTACCAATTTTTGCAAATGAATATCCTGATAGATTAAAACAGATACCAAATCCACCAATTTTACTTACATATTTTGGCAATGTAGATTTATTAAATGATAAAATTATTGCAATGGTTGGCTCTAGGTCTGCGTCATATAATGGCCTTGAGCTTGCTGAAAATTTTGCCAAATTTCTTTCAAATGCTGGATATATTATCGCTTCTGGTCTTGCAAAGGGGATTGATGCAAGGGCTCACATCGGTGCAATTAAGAACACAATTGCAGTAATTGGAAGTGGTATAAATATTAGATATCCATCTGAAAATCATAAATTATATGATAAAATCTTAGAAAATAATTCTTGCATTATAACAGAATTTGCATTTGATGTAAAGCCTATTCCTGCAAATTTTCCGCAAAGAAATCGTATTATCGCCGGTCTTTGTCTTGCATCATTAATTGTCGAGGCTGGAATGCAATCTGGAAGTCTTTCAACTGCAAGGCTTACAATGGAATATAATCGAGAGGTGTTTGCTATACCTGGTTTTGCAATGGATCCGAAATATAAGGGTAATAATTTTTTAATAAAGAAAAATATTGCAAAACTAGTTGAATCTCCAGACGAAATTATTGATGAAGTTAAGGATATAGTTGTAGATAGATCTGTGAGGAAAGTTAAAAATATTGACACTAATTTGTTTAATTTTACAAAAGTTAATAATGCACAAGAAGATGATGTTAAAATGGTTGATGAAAATGATGAGAGGCAAAGTTTGCTATCAGATAATGAAGAAAAGATACTTTCTGTACTTTCGTCTGAATATCTTGATATTGACACTATATGTATTAGAACCAAGATGATGGCGCATGAGGTAAATACCTATATAGTATCGCTTGAAATGCAGGGGTTTGTAAAATCAAACGGACTTGGGCATTATTGTAAGATTTTCAAAAAGATTTAGCTATTACCAAAACTTTAGCCCAGCTCCTATTCCATACGATCTATAGCTTGCATAATTATTTTCATAGTTGGTATCAAGCGTGTACATTTCTTGTGTTTCAATTAGATTTTTTGCTTTAATTTGCTGATAGTATGTAAATAGTGATAAATCTATGTGATTTGATATATTCGTCAGGTATTCAGCTCGAAAATTAAAGCCGTTTAATTCAGATTTCGCTGATCTCATACCCCATCTTATATCTCTTGCGCGCCAATAATTTGATGCGGTATAGGATGTTATCAAGCCATGAAGCGATAGTGACATTGATGAGTATTTATCAAATATTTTTTCAATTTTTCCACCAATGGATATACCTTCAAATATTGATGATGTTTTTTGATCATTCTCGCTGTCGTAGTAATATGACATCGATGTGTTTCGGTAGGCGTAATATCCATTTGCATGAGATTTCGCCGTTATTGCCTTTCTAAAATATGAGACATCTAATGTAAATATATGCCTATCCAATAATTTATCAATTTGTATCATGTCAGTTGTGTAGCCAAATCCAACCTGTATTTGATTATTATGAGAAAGTAAATTATGATAAGACATCATTCTTTGGAAATTTGTTACATCATTATCCCTTACCTCTCCTTTTTTTGTAGAGCCAAGATTGCCTTGTATATAAATGAAGAAATTGTCAATTCCTCTTGTAAAGCTTTTATATTTCATGTCAATAAATCCTTGATTTGCAACCATGTTGTCGTATGATAATACAGATGCTGTATTTGCTGTAAGAAATTCAAATTTAGACCTTTCATTTGCCATGCCTATGCCAAGCTCAAACTTTGACGCTAATCTATTTCCGATTGGTCCATTAAATCTATTATTGGAGATGGATTGCCTATTGTTGGTAATTGATTTTACTTGATTTTGCTGGACATTTTCTATTTTATTATAATATTTACCACTTTCCATGTCTTGCAATGATTGAACATCGCAATTGCCAAGTGATGTAAATATTAAGTATATTAAAACAGCTAAAATACTTTGCATTTTTTGAAAAGTTTATTATCAATTAGATTGATGTAAAAATAAAAATCAACAATAAAAAATTAATTTGACAGATGGCAAAATTTGTGGTATAATGGTAAAATTATTTCTTTTACTTAAACGTATATGAAAAACCAAACTAAATTTTCAAACAACTCTTTTAATCAACAGCAAAATAAGTAAATTGGTAAGCATTATGCCAAAGTTAATGATGAAATTTTAAAACAAAAAGCTCAAGAAATTATTAATTGTTATAAGATTACAAAGGATTGGAACTTAGCTTGCAGCTTGGTTGGACTTGATGAGCAAATGTCTCAAGCTTTTAATGCAAAAATACAACAAGCCTTTAAAGGAAATCGCGACAAAGCTATGAGTGCTTTTACCTTACTTCAATTAATTACCGTAACACTTGCCGCAATCAATGCTGTTGAAGGTCTTGGGGTAAATGCTCAAAAAGCTGGTGAATTAGAGCTGAGTGACGGATTCGGTAGCGAGTTTGGTGGTAATAGCTTTTTAGGTGATATAAAACATCATAGAGAGTTAAATGAAAATCCCGATAATACAGTTAAACAAACAGAGCAAGACCCCAATCAAGACAAATGTCAATCTGTAGAAAGGGATAAAATGAGTGACGATGAGTGGCGTGATTTTGTATTATGTAAGAATGATATATCTTTTCATGATGGAGATCTCGGCAAGGAATCTATATCCGAAGGATTGCAAGAAGGCGATATACATCGTGAACGTGGTTTTTCATTGTGTAATACAATTCCTCATGGTGTCATTTTGGCGCAACCGGTAGTCGATGAAAAAGCGGATCTTCATGTTTTTTGTGTAGAAGGAAAAAATTTTACTGAGGATTGTGGATATGGAAATTGTAAGTGGTTCAGCGCTTTGGAGCAGCGTTATAATGAATATTTTCATTTGAATCGTGATTATGTGAATGCTTTAGGAATAAACAAATTTGACGATGTGACGAGTTTCGGATTATCACAATTACAGCCGAAGGCGTGGCATCTTACCGAAAATCTTACCGAAGAGAATCAATATTTATTTAGCCATGCATATCATAAAACTGGTGCCGATCTTAATAATATATGCACCTTGTTTGATAAATATAAAAAAGAAACAATGTCAAAAGATATCCAGAATTTAGAAAATCTTAATGAATATCAAAAACTTCAGGATGAATTAGAGAAGCTTGACAAAAATAAAGATGCTGACAGAATTAATGAAATAAATGGTAGATTGATGCGTTTAAGAGTAAATGCTCAAAAAGCTTGGGAGAGTCAAGAGTGTAGTATAAATATAGAAGATTCTGTAAAAGGACTTGGCTATATACCCATGCTAGACTATTATATGAGAAACAAGGTGATAAATCCAATAAATCGTTCTGGTTATATTATTCAAAACATGGATGGTGTACCGATGGTTTACCTTGATTCCGATGGTAGAATATTTAATTTTGCGCAAGATGTTGAAAAGGATTACATTGATGTTGCAGAGTTTTGTTCACAATTAATAAGTACATTAAGATGCCAACTTGGCTACGCTGGGTTGAAAAATAATAATTCAAAAGAACGGGAACTTTTTATAAAATACAACAAAGAGGCTTCAAAACCTCGTGGCTTTTACGCATCACATGATACTCTTGTGTCATCAAATTCCGATGAAAAATTCGAGATCTTTGTGCATGAATTTTTTCATAGTTTGGGATTTTCTCACTCTTTTCTTAATAGAGATCCAAATTACGATATAGATCGAGATCATACTAAAAGTGTATTGTGCGACAAAGATGGTAAAAGCTTTCTAAATATGAGTATTATGAGTTATCAATTTAATCCATTAGATCTTATGAGATCAATTCAGGATAAACATAATGAGAATTTAAAAAAGTTTATAAATAGCGTTGAAAATCTACAAGATAGAGCTAATCTTGATAGTGCTTTGAAATCTTTAAAATTTTACCAAGATATTCAAAAAGATACAAATTCTTACATTCCTTTGTTAGACACTTTTGAAGCACAGACTTATCATATGCCTATAGGGGATATTAAGAATGGTTACTTTAAAACTAAAGATGTCAATGGTAACGAAGTATATGTTACAACAGTTAGAAAAATTGCTGAGATTTTTATGAAACACGGTCATAGTATCTTTGTAGATGATGTTTTATTTAAAGAAATAAAGAGTGAAATTAATAAATAGTGGTGGATGACGTTTGTTGGCATTCCTGTTTCTAGTGTTTTGGCGTGCGCTGGTGCTTGTATTTATAAAAAATGGAAGAATAATCGTAACATTTATCAAGAGGCTAATACAAGTGAAATGACTAATATTAATCGTAGTAATATTGATCCTAGTAATCAGAATTCCAATTCTACTCATGCAAAAGGTGTTCAGCAAAATCAGACGGATATAAATGATGGTATGATAATCTGATATTTTTAAAAACGACAATTTACCAAAAAAAACTTGCTATTTTAAAAAACACTGCTAGCTTTGGTGTAAAAATGATTTTTTATGAAAATAGTTTTTGCATCAACTGGCGAAATTGGATCCCAGATTTTAAGAGGACTGGTTGCGTCTTGCCATGAGGTTGTTGCGGTTTATACAAGCCCACCGAAAGAGGCTGGGCGTGGGCAGAAGTTTGTTTACAACCCTGTATGGCATGTTGCAAACGAGTTTAAAATCCCAGTATATACGCCACAAAATTTCAAAACTGAAGATGTGAAGGATGAGTTTTTAAAAATCGAACACGACATAGCCGTTGTGTTTTCATATGGTTTTTTACTGCCAGATTGGTTTATTTTTGGGAAGTTTCAGGCAATTAATCTGCATCCTTCAGCACTTCCTTTGTATCGCGGCGCGGCGCCGGTTGAAAGATGTATTGAAAATGGCGATAAATACACGGAGATTTGCACAATTTTAATGACAAAAGCCCTTGACGCTGGGGATATTATTGAAAAAATGCCCATAAACATCGATGAAAACTGGACTTCTGACGATATTTTTGATCAAGTTAAAACACATGGAGCTGGTATTATTCTAAAATCTCTGGATAAGGTTAAAGATGCAAACTTTGCGACAAAACCTCAGGAATCTGGCCATACATACGCAAAAAAGATAGACAAATCAGAGCTTTTGCTTAATTTATCAGACAGCTGCATTAGAAATTTTAATAAAATCCGAGCTTTTACAACCCATGGATATTGTTATATTGTGCACAGCGGCGAAAGAATCAAGATAATATCTGCAAAAATGGAAAAATGCGATGTAAAAAGCGATAAAATTGCCACGATTGGTCAAAATTTCGAGCTTTATTGCAATGATGGCGTGATTTTGCCGCAAATTGTTCAGAGGCAGGGTAAAAATCAAGTAAAAATCGATGATTTTTTGCGTGGGTGGAGATTATAATTTATTTATGGTGTAAAAAATGACTGATATTCTAAGTAAAATTCAAGACGAATGCACGAATATTTTTATATCCGCCAACGCGGGCTCCGGTAAGACAAAAGTTTTGGTAGATCGTGTCATTTCCCTTATTTTATCGGGAGTTTGTGTTGATAAAATACTTTGCATTACATATACCGAAAACTCAACACATGAAATGCAAGAGCGTATATTTTCCAAGATTTCATCGCTGTTTTTGCAAATTAAACAAGGCGATTTAAAGGAGATAAAAACCTATAAAAACTATCAAGACCAAGATACCGCCTTGCGTCTTTTTAGGAACGCTTTGCTTGATATTGAAAGGCTAAATGTATGCACTTTTCACGCATTTTGTGCGAAAATTTTACGACAAACAAGCGCAGTAACAAATATTTTACCAGATTTTACGATTTTAACCGAAAATGATGTAAAAATGTATAAAAAATATGTAAAAGATGTGATTTTTGATGAAATTTCCGAGGAAAATGACAAAAAAATAGATAAAATTATAGCGAAATATGGAAAACATTGGTTTGAGGAATTTGTAAATAATGGAATTGATAATTTGCATCTTTTTGCCAAAATTATTCGTAAAAAAGAGGAATATCGCGGTATTTATGGCAGTTTTGTTGGGCTTCCAGCAAAAGACATGGAGGATATTTTAAATGACTTTTTTTCAGATTCAATTTTGCAGAAAAATATTGAAAATTCTGCAAATTCAGGGTCAAAACAGTCAGAAATTGTTAAAAAATGGTGCAATTTAGAGAAAAAATACATAAATGAGGATTTAATTTCTGCATATTTTACAAATGGAAAAATTCGTAGTCGTGGTATGAGTGATGCCGATATTTTGGCTGCCGAGTCTTTGCAGAAATTTTGCAAAAATGCCTTTATTTCTCATTCTTTTTTTACAACCTTCCTGCTTCTTGATTTTTTTGAAATTGTCTATTTTAAATATCAAAACCTAAAAAATGAACATAATTGCCTTGATTTTGACGATATAATCTATATTTTATATGAAAATATTAAAAATCCTGCCGTTATGGAGGTAATTTTTGCTAAGTATGATCATATTTTACTTGACGAATCGCAGGATATGTCAAAGCAGCAGTGGGAAATTATAGATGAGATTTTTGGTGAATTCTTGGCAAATAAAGTCGATAAAATCAAGACAATTTTCGCAGTTGGCGATGAAAAACAGTCGATATACGGCTTTCGTGGCGCAAGTGTTGCAAATTTTCAGCAAAGAATGGTTAGTTACGCGCAAAAATCTGCTGATTTTGGTGCAAAATTTGAAAAAATAGAGCTTTTAACTTCTTATCGATCAAGGCCCGAAATTCTTTCATTTGTAGATAAATTTTGTAAATTAACAGGCGATTTTTCAAATCTTTCAAATGCAAAACATTTGGCAAGCACGCAAGAGGAAGGGGTTGTTTTGATAAATGAAATTGAGGAAAGCGAGGAGAAATTTAACTATATTTGGGCAATATGTGACAAAATTTTAGAGATAAATCGTGGTGGCATGGCATTTTCCGATATAATGGTTTTGGTCAAAAAGCGGAAAAAAGATGGAATTTATGGCAATTTTTTACGCATTGCAAAAGAGAAAAAAATACCTGTAAATTCGGATAAAGAACAGGGAAATATAACAAAAATTTGCCTTCTTGATTTCACCGCTTTACTTGGGCTTGTAAACGACATTTTGGATGAATATTTGCTAGCCGGCCTTTTAAAATCGCCGCTTTTTGGGTTTTGTGATGATGAAATTTTCGAGCTTAAAAAGTCTGGAAGATTAAATATTCATAGCTTGAAATCTGATGAGAGATTTTTCAAAATTTACGATATTTTGATGAAAATTAGTGCAAAAACCAATAATATTTCTCAATTTTTTGCACAAATTGCCGAGTATGAGGAGATTTTTGACAAATTTGTCAAATTTTACGGAAAATCTTTGATTTATCAAATTTTGGACATTTTAACAACGCAAGGTGATGATGGTGTCTTGGTTTATCGGTACATTCTTGAAAATATTGACGATATTGAAATAAAAAATCCAAGTTTTGATGGGGTAAAAATAATGACTGTGCATGGATCCAAGGGCTTGCAGGCTAGGGCTGTGTTTTATATAGATGACAATTTTGCGATTGATAAACTTGCAAAAAGCGGAAATAGTCAAGGATTTTACTCGATTTTCTTGCGTCCGGATTGCAGATTTTTTACAGCAAAGTCAAGAAGTTTAAAATTTGCAGAAAGCATGTGCAAGGCCTTGGGTGAGGATTTATTTTCACTTGAAATTGAGGAAAAAAACAAGATTTTTGAGCTATCTGAGCAAAATAGAGTATTTTATGTTGCATTTACGAGAGCGGCGGAATTTCTGGCTTTGTATGTTAACAATGCATCTTTGATAATTGATTATATTGGTTAAAGGTTGTTGCAAAAAATATAATTTTTTAAACAAAATGCTGTATTTTTTATTTGAAAATTAGTGTTTTTTCATCTTTCCTATCAATTTTTGCGATAACCTTCCCATATTTATCAATAATTGCGGAAATTCCTGTGTTTGCGACCCTGATTACTGGAACTTGGTTACGAATTGCGGCGATTCGTGCGTGTGCAAAATGCTGATGTGGGCCTATTGAATTTCCAAACCAGCCATCGTTACTTATGGTAATTATGTAGTCTGGATGGAGCTTTTTAACGTTTTTATCGAAAAGAATTTCATAGCAAATAAGGGGTACAAATTTTTTGTCAAAAATATTCCATACCGCGCGTTCTTTACCCCTTGAAAATGAAGGCAAAAAGCCGATTTTAATTGGTATTAAAGGTACATACTCACCAAATGGCACAAGATTTATTTTATCATATATTTTTTCAATTTTTTCATTTCCCATTAAAAATGCGGAATTTGTGTAATTATCGCTTTCATCAAGACCAACGCCGCCGAAGACTATTTTTGTATTTTTCCCAATTTCTGACTGAATAATTTCAAGATAAGATGCGGTATTTTCATCCTGCGGGCTGTCTTTATTAATTGAATATGGAATTGATGTCTCCGGCCAGATTATAAGATTTTGTGCGTTTTTATCAAGGTTTTTCATTATTTCGCGAGTTTGCAAATGGTGAACTTCAAGTGATTTTTGAACATCATGAAATTTTTGGTATTGAGTAAAATTTGTCTGTAAAAGCCCGATATTAAAAGGGATTTCAAGTTTTTCTTGGTGGTTTAGGCGGAAAATTCCAAAAGTTAAAAATAGCGTGTGAATGAGGGCAATAAAGCAAATTGCACAGATTTTTTCCCATTTTGCGATTTCGGCCAATAAAATCGTTGGAATTAGATATAAAAGCACTGCAAAAAAGCTAAAAAGATTTATGCCAATTACAGCAAGCGGCTGTAGCCATGCGTCAAGTGCGCCAAGCGTCATGCCGATTTGCCACCATGGAAATGGAAAAATCATCGATGCACGCAGTCTTTCGGACAAAATCCACAATAGTGAAAAGGCGAAAATTTGCATAGCGCGATTTGAAATATTTGGCAAAATATACCGCCAAATTGCCATGCAAAGTGTTAAATATATCGAGAAATAAAGGGGAATTACAGTAAGAGCAAGGGGAAGAAGAATGATAAATCTCATGTCTTCAAAAAGCGAAAAAGCTATCCAGTGTGTATTTGCAAAAAAGTAGCCAAGCCCGAATGCAATTGAGTATTTTGCTGCAGTTTTGACATTTTCCGTCTTTTCCAGCTTTGCGTAAAAATATGGCAGGGATATAAACAAAGCGGGAAAAAAATACATTGGCGTGGACGCAAATATCGAGATAAATCCAGCAAAAAATAGCTTTACATAGATATGGTTTTTTGGATTTATTTTAAGCAAAAGCCTCAGCCAGATTAGTTTATTAATGCTGTCAAAATATTGATTTGCGCAGACGGCCACTGTGCAAGACATTTTTGATATTGCTTTCATAACTTACAAAGTAATGCGTTTTATTTTAGTTTAAGGATTTTTATTTGCAAGATATAAATTTCAAAATTCTCCTGCCGTATATTGAAATAAAGAGTAAAATCCAGAAGCTGATTTTTCCAAATATAAGACGCAAGATTAACAGCTTTTCAAGTGCGTAGTGATGTGCGATAATGGCGTAGATAATTGCCTTTACAAGGAAGTAAATTGACCACACAATAGTGAGTTTTCTAAAGTATCCATCGAGGTTTTCTGTCATCCAAGGTTTTGCAAATTTTGCAATTATTGTTTCTTTGTTGCGAAGACTGCAAGCAAAATAAATTCCGGTAAAAGCATTTGTTAGTGCTGATTCATATTTAAATAAAAGGGTTTTTTGTAAATATAGGTCGCAAATACTGAATATTATTGTAATTATTGCGGAAAATTTAAAGAAATTGCTGATTTTTATCTTTTTAATGCGAAAAAATATCACTTGCAAGATTACGGTAATTATTGCCGAAATTAAAGCAAATTTCGTGCCATAAAAATGATTGACTATATAGAAAATCAGTATCGGCAGGAAGTCTTTTGTGATGAATTTGAGGGTTTGCATGGATTGACTTGTTTAACTAATATACATTGAATTATTAAAAATTATTTAAATTTTTTACCTGCAAAAAATGACATTATTAAAGAAACAATCCATTTTATATTTTCTGTATCTTTTTGTAAAATAAAATACAACAATACAATAAATGCAAAAGATGTGGCAAGAATAATTTTTAAATTTTGATGCCAAAAATTCTCTTTTAAACTTTTTTCTGCTAAATTTGAATTTTGTTTAATTTTACTCATTTTCTCCTAAAATATTTTCAACAGATTTCTCAAAATATTCTTCAACCAAGGGAAGAGGTATTGGCGTGTTCCATCCAGAGCCTTGTTGTTTTACAACAACATCCCAAGGTGAATTTTCCTCATGCGACCAATCAGAAAGTTGACCTGCTGTATTTTTACCCCATTGTCTTACAGTTTCTTCGACAATTTTTGTCAACTTTGGATCATTTTTAACTGATAAATCGTAGTTATTAAAATCTGTAGACATTATTTTATTATAATTTTTATCTACTTTTGGAAAAACTGGACCATAAGGCCAAGCTTTAGGAAGTTCATCAATGACGGAATCTATTTCTTCGTCATCAATATCTTTAACTTTTTCTGTTGGCTGTATATTGTTTATTAAAGCAAATCCTAAAATTAGATATATTAATTTGTGAATTTTTGTTTTACTTTCATGATGACCATACTTCTTGCACAAAAAAATTATATCTTTTGCTAAATCAACTGTTTTCATAGGCAAAAATAAATAAGTCTACTAAATTTATAACATAAAAACTATTAAAGTCAATTAATTTTTTGGAAGCATTTTTTTTATTTTCAAGATATAAATAATATTATATATAATTTTTTTGTTAAACACTTGACAATAAAAAAATAACTGCTTTATATAGGTATATTTTTGATTTTTATTATGAAACTACCTTTACTTTTACTAACAGTGACTTTGGCATCTTGTTCTTACAAGATACAAAAACACAACTGTCCAGAGCTAAACAAGTCTTTTAAGGAAAAGCCTATGCATTTTAGCAAATGCTCTTATGCTCCTTTGTGGCTAAATCCTATGTTCCCTGCAGATTATGCAGATTTGAATAAGCATTTACCAAAAGATGCAAAAGTTGTTTCAATAGAGCAAAAAGTGTATCCATTTGTTCTATTTACTAAAACTTGCATAGAAGCTGACTATACTATGTAATTAACCACCAAACGCGTCAATGTAAAAATTGGCGCTTTCGCTTCTTTTTGAATCTTAAAATATATCTTTTGCTGTTTTATCGCAATGCTTTCTTCCACTGCACGACGCAACATTTAGAATTATTACTTTTGGCATACACTACGACATATTTTATGCAATATAAAAGATATTTTTTTTATTTGCAAATAATATTTAAGCATTTATGCTCTAAAAAACATGAATTTATGTACGTAAAAATAGCAATTGTCGGGCGGCCAAATGTTGGAAAATCTACCCTCTTTAATAAGATGGTTAAGAAAAATTCCTCGATAGTATTTGATACCCCTGGAGTAACACGTGATAGAATTGAGGCAGTTACTGACTTTTTTGACATGAAACTCAAATTAATCGATACAGCAGGCTTTGATAATACAAAAAGTGATGAAATTTCGCAGGAAATGATTAAGCAAAACATAAAAGCTATTGAAGATGCGGAAATTATACTGTTTTTGGTCGATGCAAAAGATGGAATTAACCAATTGGACACAAGCTTTGCAGAGGTTTTGCGCAAATTCAATAAAGAGGTTATTTTAGTTTGCAATAAGACTGAAAAAAAGCCACAAGACGATATAATGGGGGAAATTTATCAACTTGGGTTTAAAAACATGGTATTTGTCTCGGCGGAGCATAAAATCGGGCTTGAAAAACTTGCAGATCAGCTTAAAAAATCCTATCTTAATAAATACAATATTGACCTTGGCGAGATGGCAAAACTTGACACGGAATCAGATGCCTATATCGAAAAAACCGACAGACTTTCAATTGCAATTGTCGGGCGACCAAATGCCGGAAAATCAACCATTTTTAACAAAATCCTAAATGACGAAAGATCAATTGTCAGCGAAGTTGCTGGAACAACAAGAGACTCAATTCATCAAGAAATTGAGTATGGTGGTAAAAAAATTGACCTAGTTGACACTGCTGGAATTCGTAAAAGACTGAAAGTTGACGATAGAATAGAGGAATTCTCGGTTGAAAGTGCGTTTTATTCAATAAAATTCTCAACTGTTGCAATACTTTGTATGGACGCTAAAAATGCGTTTGAATCGCAAGATTTACGCATAGCGAAATTTGCAATTGACGAAGGCCGTGGGCTTGTGATAGTAATGAATAAATGGGATTTGCTTACCGAAAAAGAGCGAGAAAAAATCATAGACGGAATGGAAAAATTTCTGCAAAATGTATTCCCAAAGACAAGAGGGCTGCCGTTTTTTACGATTTCGGGAAAATTTGATGAAAATATAAACGAAATACTCGATGAATGCGTGGTTTTAAATGACATTTGGTCAAAGCGTATAAATACTGCAAAGCTAAATGCGTTTTTGCGTGAGGTTTCGCAAAACAGCCCAGCGCCAAGATGTAAGGGGCATGAAGTTAAGGTAAAATATGCAACTCAAATTTCAACTCGCCCAATGACACTGTGCATTTTTACCAATATGATAGAAGGGATAACAGATTCATATCAAAACTTTTTGGAAAATGAAATTCGTAATAAATTTGGTATTTTCGGCGTTCCAATTCGTTTTAAGATTAAAAAATCCGACAACCCATTTAAACCGGTTGCAAGACCAAAATTGCGCACTCCGCAGGTTACAAAAAGATTTGCAAATGTTGTAAAAAAGAATAAGAAAAAAACTTGATTTATGAAGATATGCAACCTATTTAAAATCTTGATTTTTACTCTTACCCTTTATCTATTACCAAGTCAAAAAGCTAGGTCTCAAGCCGTTTTTGTATATGATGTAAATGGTGAAGAGGTGCTTGCTGCGAAAAACGAACTGGCCAAATTATACCCAGCATCAACCACAAAGGTTATGACGCTTTATATTGCATCAGATGCTATTAAAAGTGGGAAAATAGGCATTTATGACAAAATTTCCGTCTCACGCGAAAGTGCAAGACAGCAAAGAACAACGGCAAATCTTGAATATGACGAAGAAATTACCTTTAAAAATCTAATGCTCCTTGCCGGAACAATCTCCGCAAATGACGCGGCTTACGCAATTGCAGATGGAATTTCAAATCAAAATACATCGCTTTTCATAAAAAGCATGAATGAAAAAGCAAATGAGCTTAAAATGTATGGCACAAATTTTGCAAATCCAACAGGGCTTCATCATGACGATCAATATTCAAATGCACATGACATCGGAATAATGATGCAAAATTTTATGAAAAATCATCGTGGATATAGTGGCGCGCTTAAGTCAAATGGCATATTTTTTAAGGGCAAGTATTATAGTCCTGTTAATTTGGTTGGGCAAAATTATAAGTGCATGAAAGGCTTTAAAACTGGATTTACTGCGAAAGCGGGGTATAATATAGTAACCAATGTTAAATGTAAAGACTATAATATAGTTGCAACTTTGCTAAATTTTAATACTTCTAGGGATAGAGATTTTTATCTAGCGGAGGTTTTAAATTACGCACTTGAAAAAGTTGGAGAAAAAAAATACCAAGATAAAAGAGATTTTTATATGACACTTGAGCGAAATGACGATGAAATTTATTCTACGAAGATAGTTTTTATGCAGTTTTTACCGTTTTTACATGGTAATAAATATTACACAGTATTGTCAAATATTGCAGATTACGCTTATAATGATTATATAAAACAGCATGTTGATTATGTTATGAGGTCAAATATTCCGTTTCCAAAAAAATAAATTGAATATAAAAAAAGTTTTGTGTATATGTAGATAAACTGAGATTTGATATGTATAAAATTGGCGATGTTGCAAAATTAACAGGTATTAAGACTCATACTATTCGCTTTTGGGAGAAAAAATTTCCACATATTAAATCTGCAAATGAAAAGACTAGAACTAGATATTATGATTCATTTTGTATATCGGAGATAATTAAAATTAGAGATTTACTAAAGGAGCATAAAGTTACCTTGGCTGGAATTGAGAAAATGATGCATGATGGTAAAATTAGGCCAAGAAAAATTAAGAAAATGCAAAATATTGCTGTTCAAGGTGTTTTATTTTCTGATGAGGTGTCTGATGTTAAGATTGATGGCACTAGGCTTGCGATGGTAAGAATTGGCATCAAAAAAGAACTTTATGTCATAAAAAATATTTTAAAAGATCTTTTAAAATAAATATGCTTAGGTTTTGGTTGTTTATATTGTTAATTTCATCTTACTTAAATGCAGCAAAAGCTGATGACGATATTAAAAAATTTGTATCATTAAAAGGAAAGATTACAAATATTAGAAATGGACCAGGTGAAGAGTATCCAGTAATTATGACCTACAGTGGAACATACATGCCTCTTGCAATTTTACATAGAATTGATGATTGGTATATGGTAACTGACTATCAGGATAAAACAGGCTGGGTAAAGGTTAATTTGGTAAATGGAAATTCCAAAAATAGAAATATTATTTTTACACAAGATGCTTACATATATAAAGTTATAAAGGATAAGATGGTAAAAGTTGCAAAAGTTGAAAAAAATATGACTGCAAATTTACAATTTTGTAATAAAAAACTGTGCAAAATTAGAATGAGAAAATGGAATATTTCCGGTTATGTGCAAAGAAAATCAATATGGGGTGTTCTTGAAAATGAGATTTTATAAGTATGTTTTTAGTTGTTGGACTTGGTAATCCTGGTAATGAATATAAAAATACTCGACACAATATAGGGTTTATTGCAATTGATAAGCTTGTATCAAAATTTTCCGATGGACTTTTGTTTTCAAAATTTGATGGCTTACTTGTAAAGGGTAGGGTGTTGGGTAGTGATATAATCTTTTTAAAACCTCAAACATATATGAATTTATCTGGAAATTGTGTTCAGAGAGTTATGCAATTTTATAAAATTCAGTCTGACAAAATTATAGTGATTCATGATGATATAGACTTAAAATTTGGAGTTACTAAGATGAAATTTTCTGGCGGGAATGGCGGACATAATGGCTTAAAGTCGATCGATGCAACTGTTGGCTCAAATTATCATAGAATTCGCGTGGGAGTTGGTAGGCCGGAAAATAAAGATATGGTATCAAGCTATGTATTATCTAATTTTTCAGCTAGTGAGATTGCAAGTGTTGATGAAATACTACTGGAAATTGAAAATAAAATGCTGGAAAAAATACAAGACAATTCTTTATAATTGGAAATATTGAATATTTTACTATTTTAATTTGTATCAAATTGGTTAAGGGATGTTTATGTCGGATTTTTTGTGATTATCGAAAATTCCCAATTACGCACGAGGTTTTTTCGCTAAACTCAAAGGTATCTAAATTTCTTACATAAAAAATTCGCATATTTTTTAAATCTTGCCAGTGAATTTAAAATCGCAAATATAAAATGCAAGAAATTACTTTTGCTCTTTTAATTTTTGTCGAATTTTTGTTGATGATTGCGATTTTGTGTAGGGCAAATAAACAATTTTTACGCCATATTTCTTGAGCTTTTTTGCAACATCGTCATACTCGCCAAAATGGTCATCGCCGGAAATTAAAATATCCATTTTGAATTTTTCATAGAGTTTTTCGTCAAAAACGTAGTGATCGACGTCTGGAACTACGACATCTGCGTATTTTATGCCGCGCACGACCTCGATTCTTTCTTCAAAAGGTATGACTGGCGTTTTGTTTTTGTATTTTTGAACGACTTCGTCTGTGTGAACGCCAACGATCAAAACATCGCACATTCCCTTTGCGGCGCGCAAAATATTTAGGTGTCCAACATGAAACATGTCGTAAACTCCGTTTGTGTAACAGGTTGTTTTTGCGTTGCAGTTAAAGAAAAAAGCAAGAAAAACAAAGCACCAAATGGCGATTTTCATTGGTAATGAACAAAATCTGCATCATTGTGGGTGGATAAAAAATAAAAGTCAAGAATCATTTAAAAAAAATTGACAAATTACAGTTGCAAAACCCCTACACAAAAATCACAAAAACCCAAATGCACGCAGGACTTTTTCGTGTAAGTCTTTTTTAAATTTAGTATAATTTTTTCATCACAGAAGTATAAAAATTTGGCAACTTTTAGAGCGCAAAAGTGCTACACAAAAATCACAAAAACCCAAATGCACGCAGGACTTTTTCATGCAAATCTTTTTTAAAGTGTATACTTCTTTCAACTATTTCATTACCCTTTTTCCAGTAAAAATTAGAAAATTCTGCCATGTGCGTACCATTATTTAGGTCTACATCGGTGTTTTCGCCAGTGAATTTAAAGTGATACCAAATATGAGCTTGTCCGCCTTTTCCACCTATTCTTTTTTGAAAATCTAGCGGTAAATCATAGTAAATCCAATCGTCAAGTCGTGATATGAATTCGAGCTTGTCTTTTTTGATGCCAGTTTCTTCAAAAACCTCTCTGTATATAGCGGTTTTTAGGTCTTCGCCGCTATCTAATCCGCCTTGTGGCATTTGAAGGGTGTCGTAGTGAATTGTGCTTTTATTGTCCATTCTTTTTGCGCAGAATACAAGTCCATTTTTTTCAATTACCGCGCCAACGCCAATGCGGTATTTTCCGTCTTTTGAGACGATTTTTTCATCAAAATCAAGGTCAATAATGTGGGAAACTTTCATACTTTTTTACCAAAAACTAAAACTAAATCTCTTACTTTATAAACCCGCATTAAAAGGGATAAAATGCAATATAAAAATCCTGTAAGAATCATGGTAATTAGCATTGAAATTGAGCTTTTTATTCCAAGATTTACTAAATGTGACATCAAAATTTTACCAGCAAAATAAGTGAAATATCCAATGCAAATCAAGGTAATTACAGATCTTACAAGTTTTAAATTTATCGAAATTAATTTCTTGCGATGTGCGATAATTAGTGGCAAAATACCGCTTAAAATCGAGGATATTAGGGTTGCGTACACAACGCAGAAAAATCCATATTTTTTGTATGTCAAAAAGTTGACAATAACATTAACTAAAGCGCAAAATCCACCGATGAGCATTGGGCTTTTCGTGTCAAGGTTTGCAAATAAAAATGCATTGTATATTTTTGATAAGATTGAAAAACAAAAGCCGAAGCTGAAAATAAACAGCATTTTTCCAACAATTTGCGTATCCAAGCTTGTAAAAACACCTCTTTCATAGACAAAAGCTATTATTTCATTATGAAGGCAGCAAACAACGCTGCAGCAGAAAATGGCGGCAAAAAGGGCAAAAAGCACGCATTGATCGTGGATTTTAGCGACTTCTTTAAATTCACCAAGTTTTAGTTTTTTGCTCAAAATTGGAAGCAAGCTCACGCCCAAAGTTCCGCCAATTAGCGTTAGTGGAAGCTGATTTATCCTGTCTGTATAGTATAAATATGAGACCCCGCCTGCTGAAACGCTTGCAAAAATTGAGTCGACAAAAATGTTGATCTGATATATTCCAGAGCCAATTAGTCCATTGGTCATTTTTCCTAGGAATTGCCTTGTTTTTTCGTCACTTTTTACGCAAATTTTTACTTTTGGGCGGATTTTATTTTTATTGCAAATAATAAGCAGGAAAAAAAGCTGAAAAAAGCCGATAAACACTATTGCGTAAGACAAAATATAGGCAAGATTTGAGCTGCCTGAAAATATAAAAAATACACATACAAGCCCAAGATTATGCAGTATTGGCATGGCGGCGAAATATCCAAATTTTGCGATGCTGTTTAGCGCGCTTCCGCAAATCGACGCAAGGCAAATTGCGATAATAAAGATAAAATTGACCCGCGCGAGTGCTACCGTGAGTGTAAATTTTTCTGGAATTTTTGCAAAACCCGGGGATATAAAAGATATAACCTGCGGCATAAAAATTTCAAATATAACAACACCAATAATTAGCGTAAGTAGTAAATATGAGAAAATTTTACTCATAAATTCATTTGCTTCTTCTTGCTTTTTTTCTGCCAGAATATTTGAAAACATTACAGTAAATACTGAAGAAAGCGCCCCTTCGCCAAGCAGTCTTCTAAACGAATTTGGAAGTTTTGACGCAGCAACAAATGCATCGCTTACCATCGATGTTCCAAAAAAACTTGCCATAACGCTATCACGAATAAAGCCAGAGATTCTTGATAATATCGTCCAAAATGCTAGTGTGATGCTTGATTTTAGTAACATATTTGTATCAAATTTTTAGACATAAATTGCTTAAGTGGTTTGCAATGACATTTAGCTTGCTGCTATTTGTAAATTGACGCAACTCACCGATCATTATTGTTTCTTTTAGTTTGTCTTCTTCGAAATCATCGTTAAAATGTGACAATATTCCATTTTTTATACTACACATTGAAATCCATGTAATTGTTGCCTTGTTGATGCTTTTTTTTATTAATAAAGATTGCATGTTAAATTCGCTTCTTTGATATGGAAAGAATATATTTTTTTGATCAATAATGTCTATATGGTAATTTGATAATATTCCTATGTCATTATTTGAGGCGTTTTCTATAAAGTCATTTGCTTTTTGATATATATTTACTTGAATTTGATATACATTGTGACTAAATGTTGATAATGTTTTTGATATTATTCCATCGGTATCGCCAAGTATGGCTATATTAATTATTTCCCTCTTTGAAAAGCTAATTTTATTAAAGGCTATTTTTACTATATCAAAACAAGCGAATGTTAAAAGTGATAGTGAAAGTATTATTATCATGAAATTTGTTACTTTGTCGTAAACAAATCTGGTAGTTTTTTGTGGTTTTAAAACTACTTCGCATGCAATTAATGCAATTTTACTTGACTTGCGAAGGATGTGTAATTTTTTTTTTGCTTTAGAGACAAAATTTTTCATAAAAATATTGTTTTTCAACTTACTATAGAATAATAATTTTAAAAGTAAATATTTAATTGACTTATAAAAAAAATAATTAAATATAAGGTGCCGACCTTTTTGAATTTTGATGTTAAAATATTTTTTTACATTAATAATACTATGTTTTTATAGCAATAATGTATCTGCGGAGGCAAATCATGGTTATAAAGATAATCCATTACCTTGGCATGTTGAGCCTTTGGTAAATTATAAAGCTGGGGTTAAATTAGATCTTGGTATACAATTGATTGTTACGCCAAACGATATGGATGATGATAATTTGCACAAGTGTCTTATGCTTGGTCAGCCTGGTGATATAACTGGCCATGAAACAAATGATGCAGCTGGCGATAAAACTGTTTGGATTGATGAGGCATCTTATTCTGAGTATGATATTACGGTTGCGCAAGGTAGGCTTTGTGTTTCGCAATGTCAGGCTGCAGTAAAAGAAAAATGCATTACACTTGAAACAACAAGGGCTGAAGATACATATAAATTTCCAAGTGCTTCCATATCAACTCTTTATACAGAAGATTCAACTTTTACACTTGATGACATAGGGGATAATTTATCGCCAGGTGATGATGATGACAGGTATGGGCATAGAGTTGGCTATGTTTACAATCTTTTTAGTGGAAGATGTCCTTATAATTCAACAACCAATGATGATGAATGTCTTTTGCAGCAATCTATAAGCGGTGAAGTTACAATGGAATACTACAAGGGTGTAAAAATGAATAGAGATAACAATTGTTATGAATCTGTAAAGGATATTGCCCAAAAATGTCCTCAAGTAACAGGTTGCCCATGTGTAGATAGTGACGTAACTGGAAAATGTAGTCAGTCTACAAATTACATTCCTCATCAAAAAGGTGAATATTCTGGATATTGGATGAATTTAAAGCAGACACAAAAAATGTGTTTTCTTTGTTATTCCACTGTTAGACAAAGACTTGCAAAATGCAAAAGAGCTTCTTACGATGTTGGAATTGGCTATGGTCCAAACAATAATTACTCTAAGGCATTTCATGAATTAATGGATGTTATGAGGGTTAATCCTCCTAAATTTTTCCCACAGCAAAATGCATCAGCAAAAGTTTATCAGGTTTTTAGAAATTTATACGGTCCAGGTAGATACGTGTGTGGTTATGAGTATCGAGAATTTACGTTTAGTGGGCAAGATGATAGTCTTAGTAATAAAGAATCAAACAGAGTTGGCTGCAGAAAAATTGCTGCCAAAACAGGACCAAGACCTTTTCCTCGTATAGCTCAGCCTCTGGATGCAGCTGTTTTACAAAAGATAACACAGGCTGCGGCAAAAAAGACTTCATCAAGTAGTGTTACTGTGACAGATCCAGATATAAAATATGCCTATATGACAAAGGCTGCAGATAATATTTTTGGAAGCTCTCCTGCTTATAAACCCTTTAATGATTTGACAGAAGTTGGAGAAGTTTACAGGGGTGATTTTTTTAACCCATCTATTAACTTGACATATGGAAAGGCGAATTATACAATATGGTTTGACCCACCAAATACGTCTAATTTTGCTGATAAATTTATAATGGATGACGATATTGTGGAAACGCTAAATCTTGATCCCGATATCAAAAACGGAGATCCAAGATTTATAAAAGAAATGAGTAAGATATCAAAATGGTCAACAGATTTACCAAAAGAGATACAGTATGCTGCATCTTTTGACACAAAGGGTAATCCTGTCAAAAATTCGTCCATCGTTGCAAGAATTTGCAGTAGAATAGAGTATATAGATAGTAGAGAGGAAACTATGTTTGTTGCTTATTATATAGATAATAAATTTGTATATGGTGAAAATGGCTTTCCACTTGAAAACAATATTAAATGTAATGATGCTTTAAAAAAGGGAATGTTGAAAATTCTCGGTGGCACTGTTAGGCCGCCATTAAAATTTTCATACATTAATAAAAAAACTGTTACACCAATTGTTTTAAGCGCATCTGATGCTTCTGATACAACAGCAATTACAAATATTAAAATAGATCCATCTGTTATTGGTGGATATTATGACGAAATTACGAAGAAAATTATTTCATTTACTGATGCTAATGGAAAGCTAACGCCAGCTGGAAAATCTATTGCAAGTAGAAATGTTGATGCCGTTTTCACTCCTTATGTTTTAAGTGCTCTGCAGGATGTTGCCGGCAATTCATCTGCATCTCAAGGCAATCAGCAATATGGTCAAGTTGATAGTAATAGCGAGGTAATATTGTTTAATCATTTAATTTCAATTGGTCCATATTATCAAGATTGCTATGGTATAAGTATGACAAGTGGAATGGTTAGGGAAAGCATTAGAATGAAGGTTGTTGACTCAGTTGGTAAATGTAACGGAGATAAGAGATGTATTCAGGAACTGATATTATTCTTATCAGAAAATGCAGGTTGTCAAAAATTAAAAAGATGCAAGTCTTCTGATGACCCAGATTCTTGTGCAAAAAGTGGAAAGTTGCAAATTAAACTTGATAAGCCAGTAGATGAGTATATAAATAATATTGAAT
Organism: Candidatus Deianiraea vastatrix; assembly: GCF_007993655.1. Classification (GTDB taxonomy): domain Bacteria; phylum Pseudomonadota; class Alphaproteobacteria; order Rickettsiales; family Deianiraeaceae; genus Deianiraea; species Deianiraea vastatrix. Next base: position 338,304 of record NZ_CP029077.1, read on the forward strand.
GGCTTGATGGTGTGTGTGTTGTAAGGGGTATGAGATACCCAGATTTTATTAAAGATGATGATAGTCTTCCAAATGGCTCTGGATTAAATCGAACTTTGTATGGGCAATATCCAAATTCATTTAATCCAAAGGTTACTCGTGCAAATTCTCAAGCAATTTCATTTAAACAAAAATATATTGATACACCGCAGATTGCATTGTATTTAAATGGCGGCAAGGGACCAGGTCCAGATAATATATTGAGTCCATCGGAAAAATACTATCAATTTATGGATCCTGATTCACAAATAAATGATCTTGCAGGGGTTATGGGGTCTGATTTAATGACTAAATATTTTGGTTGCTCTACATCTTCTTGTTTGAAAAATAAGGTTTCTGTGAGAAATAAAACAAACGATGAAATGGGTCTTTGTGTAACATTTGATAGGGTTAATCAAGTTGATTATGGCGTTGGAAGATATGCTGGCGGCTTATCATATAATCACTATATTCCGTATCGTTGTGAATATATGGAGGCTGAAGTTTTGGGTGCTGGTGGCAAGTCTGAACAATGGAATAATGATGCCCGTGTTAGGTTTAAAACTCAGTCAGTTGCTGAATGTGTTGGCTATACTGCAATGTGTACATTTCTGTCATCATTATTTTGGGGACCGGGTTGTGCATTTTCATTAGGCTTTGCAAATTGTCCATATATAGATGGAACAACGAAAAACTGCTGCAGTGCATCATCTGCATGTTTTGATTTTGTACAAAAGGCTTGTGAAAAAATGTTACAATCTGGATCTGGAGCGGGAGGAGGTTATGTTTATGGAATACTTGATGTAAATGCAATTGATAGAGATGCTTTAATTGTAAGCCCGGGTATAGATAATTCCTCAAATATAAATTTTAATACATTATTTAATTCTTCCTTTGCTTCTGAAAACAAAACAACATTAAATAACAGACTTGAGTCGCAAGTTGAGCAATTTGATATTGGGGGAGATTCTGTGATATGGAGAAATACATCAAATTCAAAATCTGGAGTTCAAATTAATAGAGTTATGGCGGGTCATCATGGGGGAAAGAAATATAATGACGAATCGAGAGCTTATGGTGGCGCGGCAAGGTATAATTCTGCATATCTTTTAAATAGTGGATATTTTGGAAATCAATGTTCAGCTTTGCCACCTGTTCCCAGTTCAGCTATCCCGCCTGACGCTCCATCTGCCGATAGTGGTAAATTTGATGAGGCAAAATTTCCAAATTACAGTGAGTATAAAGCAAAGGCATCAACAAATAAATGTGTTACAGAAAAGGGAAGTAGTGGAAAAGATTATATATGTTATGATTACGGTGAAGGTGAAAGTTTGCCAGTTGGAGCTGTCGTTTTATGGGAAGGTACAAAAACTATAACAACTACAACACCTGCCGATGGAAGGACAAGATTTTGTGAATGTGGTGCTAGTGTTGGAGCATTTTGCCAAGATCATGTTGTATATAATGAAGCATATACTATACATGAGGTGTATAGCAATAATAGTCGCAAGTATGATGAGAAAGTATCTTATATTGAGGGATATTGTGGTAGTAGTGGTTGTTCAAGATTAACAAATGCAGGTACTAGAATATTAGGCTCTTCTTTTATGAGTAATTATGGATGGATTTCTACAACAGGAATGTTTAACAATATATGGTATCCATATGATCCATTTAAAAAAAGTAGCGTTATTAATTATACAGGTCCTGCTGAGAGTGGAATACCGATAATTACTATAAGTGATTACGATCCTGCATATAGCATGGGAAATGTTTCTTATATGCCTTGGGGTACGTATTCATGGATGTTTGCGGAAGACTATGTTGCAAATAATGGCAATCAGTGTGCCGGTAAGCAAGATATACCAGGCAATAGCTTCTTTATTTTTGACAATATGGATGTATTTTGTTGCGTTATGGGTGCAGATTGTGTTTTGGCTGAAAAAGATAGCGGACAATGTGTTACATACCAACCTGATAAAATAGGCAATGTTACGCTTGACACTAAAGGTGATATAATTACATGGAGTTGCGTTGGTGCTGGTTGTAGCGATAATACAAAAGAAAAAGCATATTGTTTTGCAGTATGGAAGCCTGATAAAATTGGCTGGACAACTTATACAGATGCAATGAGAAAAGAAGATATAAAAGATCCAAGTTGCACAACAACTACAACGGTTAAGACTTATCAATATTGTAGCCCAAATCAAGCATGCATAAATGAGCAAAATAAGCTAAATGATGCAACATCTCAAGCAAAAGCTGATACTGCTAAGCTTGGCACATATACACAAAGTCGCAATCAATATGTCAAGGATGCTGCTAAGTATGACGAAGCTATGAAAGCGTCACTTGATGTACTTGAGTCGCAATATTTACTAAGAAAATATAACGGATGCTTTTCTGCAATTACAGGTGACGATGGAGAGTATGACTGGCCATCGCGTAATAATTCTGTTAAATTAAATGGCGGAGGAAATAGAGCTATAAAGATGAAAAATGTAATTTCAAATAGTTGTATTCCAGACAAAGCAACCAATAAATATACAGATTTATGTACACAGTATAGAATGATTCACCAGTATTGTGATGTTAATACTTCTTCAGCATCTTGTGACAATGGCAATGGCGGAAATTGCACGGTAAGTCAATTTAATAGCGGCGTGGATTTAACAAAAGCTTCAAGCGCTCTGTTGTCAACATTAAAGGCTATTTTTCGTCCAGGTGACAGAGATTACACAATTAAATCCCATCCATTTATTGGCTCAGGTGGCTGCGCAATTGACCATAATGATGCAGATAATTTAACAAGTTATGACACAATGGATAACACAGGAACTCAAATGGAAGCGTACGGCGGAGATGGTAGAATAACTCTTACGATTCCGTATACTCAGTTTAAGGCTGATGGAATTACACCAATTTTATACAATGGTAAAAAGAAGATTGACAAAGCAAATGGTATAAGAGATGTGCATTGTATGCCTCGATGTCCTAGGGCTTTTGTGCAAATTGGTAATTATATATGCGAATATAGTAATGGAGATCCTTATAAAGGCTATGAATCAAAAAATGACGATATTATCAAGCCACTTAAATGCTTTGATTCAACTGGAAAAATTTACATACCAGAGTCCGCAAATGCAAGAGTGTGTTTGTTTACAAAGTGCTCAAGTTATAAAACAAATTATCGACATTATGGTTTTTGCACAGATAATGATTTTTATAATGGCGCATTATATGTAAATGGTGCGGCTTTTTATACCGATTTAGTATCTGACACAGAGGTAAAGAAATACTGTGGATCAATTGATGCGAAGTTAAATCAAGATTACAGACTTGATGCAAATATTGATTCTTCCAATGATTATTCTTTAACTTGTGACGATCATGGAAATTGGAGGAAGGCAGCAGATGGAACATTAGTAACTTCTTATATGTGCCCTATGATGACTTTAGATGTTAAGAAATTTTTAAATACTAATATATTTAATTATACAACGAGTTTAAATCAAGTTCAGGAGTTTTCAAAATTTTCAAATGGAACATCATATTGCGGTGGTTATGGAATATATAAACCTATGCCAACATGATTTATATTTAATAAAATTTTCCTTGATAAATAAATTTATTTATTATAAAAGGATGTGAATAATTTTTTATTTATGGCAGAAATATTTTTACCACGAAATTCGGTTATCGATAAAACAAGCGGGAAACACTTTAAGTGCGATGGTAAAAATGTAAAAACATTTGAGATATATAGATACGATCCGGAAAGCGGAAAAAATCCAAGAATAGATAAATTTGATGTTGATTTAGACAAGTGTGGGCCTATGGTTTTGGATGCTTTGATAAAGATAAAAAACGAAGTTGACTCAAGCCTAACATTTAGGCGCTCTTGCCGTGAAGGCGTTTGTGGCTCTTGCTCTATGAATATCGATGGAAAAAATACTCTTGCATGCACTAAATCTATTGATGAATGCAACAAAACTGTGAAGATTAGCCCGCTTCCACACATGCAGGTTGTGAAGGATTTAGTTCCAGATTTAACCAATTTTTATGCACAACATAAATCTATAAAACCATGGATGCAGACTGAAAATAATAGCAGTAAAGAAAACCTGCAAAGCGAGGAGGATAGAGAAAAAATCGATGGGCTTTATGAGTGCATTATGTGTGCTTGTTGCTCAACTTCATGTCCAAGTTATTGGTGGAATGGTGAAAAATATCTTGGGCCTGCAATACTTTTACAGGCATATCGATGGATTGTTGATTCGCGCGATAAAAAGTCAAAAAAACAGCGTTTAAGTGAGCTTGATGACGCATTTAAGCTTTACAGATGTCACTCAATTATGAATTGTGCAAAGGCTTGTCCAAAAGGCTTGAATCCAGCACAGGCAATAGCAAATATTAAACTTGAAATGTTAAATAATTAATGTGAGGGATAAGAGAAAATATAACATTGTTAGCATTGCTGTTTTTTGTATATGTATCTTTGCGGCCGTTGCTTGTGTTAGTTATAATTCTTTAGATAAATCTTTTAATGTTGTAAATGACGAAAAAATAAGGAATTTATGCGGTATTTGCGGTGCTTATATATCTGACTTTTTAATGCAAACTTTCGGATTTATTTCTTTTGTTATAATAGCATTGTTTTGCGTTTGGAGCTTTTTAATTGCAATTGGTCAAACTATTTTTCTAATTTGGCTTCGTATGCTTTTTGCAGTATTGATGATTATTTCTATGTGTAGCCTTGTTGAAATCTTTATGTCATATAGAGATTTTTATTATGAATTTTTACCCGGAGGTTATGTTGGATATTGGTTTTATAACAAATATACCGTTAAAAACATTATAGGAAAAGTTACAGCTGGATTTGCATTATTTATAATTGCGTTAATATCTTCTTATATATGCTTTTTTATTAAAGATAATGGCAAGAATCAAACAGTTGAGACTTTAAAAAATATTGCTTTATTTCCACTTAATGTATTATTATTCCCTATTCATAAGGTAATGAGATTTTTTAGAACTGTAATGAAATATTCGGATATTAAAAAAGATAAAAGTAAAAATTCTTCCGCTATATTTAGATTTATTAAGCAGATTGCAAGATTGATGTTTTCAAAAAGAGCAAGAAGTGTTTTAAAGACACGTAAAACTATAAATGAAGCATCTTTAAATATGATAGCAAATGCTCCAAATAATCTTATATCGGATGAAGCGAAAATACCAAATTTCCTGCCTGAAAAGACGGCAAAGCAGGCTATAGATTCCGTTATCTCACCAAGTGATGATATATCTGGAATGAACTATTCCCCGCCTCAGCTTGATTTACTTCAGCCTCCAAAGCAAAATAAGCAGGATACAATTGATAAAGTGCAGCTTTCCAAGCTTCTTGTTCAAACTCTTCTTGACTTTGGCGTAATTGGTCAGGTGACAAATGTTAGTGTTGGTCCGGTTGTGTCGCTTTTTGAGTTCAAACCCAAGGCTGGAACGAAGTCTTCACGCGTTATTGGACTTGCCGAAGATGTTGCGCGAACTATGCAGAAGGTCTCGGCAAGAATATCGGTTATACAGGGAAAAGATGCGATTGGCGTTGAGCTTCCAAATAAAGTCAAGGCAACAATTTATCTTCGTGAATTACTTGAGTCAAACGCTTTTGCAATGTCTGATGCCGCCCTTCCCATGGCACTTGGTAAGGATATTGCGGGTAATCCAATTGTTGTTGACATGGCAAAAATGCCCCATCTTTTAATAGCCGGAACCACGGGTTCTGGTAAGTCCGTCGGAATTAACGCCATGATACTTTCGCTTTTGTATAAGCTTTCGCCAGAAGATTGCCGAATGATAATGATTGATCCAAAAATGCTTGAACTTTCAGTCTATGACGGCATTCCGCACTTAATGACGCCAGTTATTACAGATTCAAAAAAAGCTATAATGGCATTAAAATGGGTTGTGGCAGAAATGGAGAATCGCTATAAAATCATGTCATCCCTTGGCGTTCGTAATATTGTAAATTACAACACAAAAGTTGAAATGGCGCTTAAAAATGGAACAAAACTGACGCGTCAAATTGATGTTGGCTATAATCGGGATCTTGGTAAAATGGAGACGGAGACTATAGTTTTTGAGCCAAAAAAGATGCCATATATAGTCTTAATCGTTGATGAAATGGCGGATTTAATGATAGTTGCCGGCAAGGATGTTGAAGCGCAAATTCAGCGTCTTGCGCAAATGGCTCGTGCGTCTGGAATTCACATAATCATGGCAACTCAGCGCCCTTCGGTTGACGTCATAACTGGCGTGATTAAGGCAAATTTCCCAAGCAGAATAAGCTTTCAAGTGACATCGAAAATCGATAGCCGAACCATCTTAGGCGAGCAAGGCGCAGAGCAACTTTTAGGGCAGGGTGACATGCTTTTCATGCAAGGGGCAAGCAAAACACAGCGTGTTCATGGGCCTTTTGTCTCAGACAGCGAGGTTGAAGACATTGTAAAATACCTAAAAACCAACAATGTTTCAAATTACATCGACATTGTTGAATACGACGAAGGGGCGGATCCAATAATGAGCAGCGGCGGCGATGAGGATCTTGGAAATTTCGCAACAGGCAGGGAAAGTGATGACGATTTATACAAAATGGCAATTCGCATCGTGATGGAGGACAAACGCACGTCAATTAGCTATGTTCAGCGAAAACTGCGCGTTGGATATAACAAAGCCGCAATGCTTATCGAACGCATGGAGCAAGACGGAATTTTAAGCTCACCTGACAAAACCGGCAAACGCATTATTGTGAAGGCTGGCGGTGGGGAGTAGAATTATGGAGTATTGCGATTATGAAAATATTGGCAAAGAATTGTATCCAAGATTTGCAAAGTTTGAGTGTGCTTTAAAAAACAATTGGAATGAATTGTTATATAAAATAAATGATAATTTTTTAGATAGCGGGAAAATTTCAATTCAAGAAGAATACTGGGATTGGTTTTCATATGATAATCAGCTAGAGTCGTTCGGATATGTTCCAAGTAATGCAGTTAAGAATCCTTTAATTATTGAACTTGGGTTAAAAAATGAAATAAGGCAAAAAGAAACATTAGCGCATTTTGAGAGAGTGAAAAAGTTACATTTAGGTTTTTATGTTCAATTAATGAAAAGAGATAATGTTATAACAATTTGTAAAGCGTATGATGAAAAATTTAAGCTAAGTACTAGAGTTTGGGATTATGATATATTGGGTAAATATATATTTCCAAATTATCAAAAAATCGACGACAAATTTTTTCTTTATAAGAACTATTTAAATAAAGAAAATGGTGAGATTTATTATGACTATTATGCAGAAACTTCAATCATTCAAAAACTTCGTAATGACTTTTGCCATTTTCAATTTAATATCCAAGACTTTCAAACAGCCAAAGAATTACTTGATAAATATATTGTTATGCTGACGAAGTAAATTTGTATTAATAAAAAATAAAAGTCAAGCAAAACACAAGCTGTGCATTGATATATTCGATGATTGGGTAGGTTTTTGAGGCTTGAAAAGTAAATATTATGGCAGGGGGCTTTTGTGAGTGGTTAATTGATGCGTGTGTTATGGGTTATATTCTATTTTTTCGTAATTTTGATAATTCGGCAATTGATAATGCCACCACTCTGTTCTAATTGAGCAAAAACCTGAAATTGACATAATTCCAGCCAAAATAATACGACTTTCTCGCTGTTTATTTGTAATATCCTTGGAATCGTGATGTGACAAGCCTCCGAAAAAATCAAATTCACTGCCCATGTCAATTTCAATGTCATCCTTCGTTAATGTTAAATCAATGGCAATTCCACGGCAATGGCAGCAAGGGCCGGTGTCTGGATTGCTTACATAGTCTGGGTTTTGAACAATATTCCACATTTTTCTTTGGGCAGATATTGGCCTAAATGCGTCAAAGATTTTTATTTTATATCCAAGTGTTTTGGCATAAAGTGTAGCATTTTCCAGTCGCAATGCTGCATCTTTATGAAGCATTTTGAAATCTTGATCATATATCTTTTGCTGAACAAAATTATCAGTTGTAGAGTATTTAATATCAAAATCTACTTGAAATTGTGATATATCTTGAAAACCTATTTTATCAAGGTAATTCACACTATATTCCTAAAAATTTCATTATACCTTTTGAGTCTATCTGAGATTGCATTTTTGATATAGCCATCTTTTTTGCCATGTCAAGATTTGCAACTGAAGAGCCAGAAGATTCTATTGAATTTGTCAAAATTGTTACACCATTTGAGTCAATTAGTGATATATTTAATACTAATTTTACAAAGTGTGTATTCATTGAAAAGTCTGTGATCCATTTTTCATTTACTTTTATTGAACCTTGGCTTGATTTTTCATCCGAAGCGCCAATTCCCGCTTTATTTAAGCCGTATTGTATTAAAGATTTAATGTCATCATTTTGCGATGAGACGGAAATTTTAAGACTTGAATTAATGGATGCGAAAGAATCTTTCAATTTTTTGATTTCATCCATTTGAGGTTTTGAGTTGTAATTTGGATTTACTGCTTCCAGTATTCTAACTTTTGCTTCAATGTCGGTTGAAATATTTAAAGCCTTGGACAAATTATTTCTTTTTTCAAGATTGCTATTTCCAAGATTTGATACAGTTTTCATTTCTTCATTTAGTTTATTAATTTCTTTTTCGTATGAATTTTGCATTTTATCTACATCAACGCCAATTAATGTTATTATGCTACTATGGGATGTTTTTTCGCTTTTTAAAACTGTGTAATCGGTAAATGATATTTTTTCCACTACTGATGTAATCTTTTGTGATACAGACGATGAAAAACCTGAAGAATCTTGATCCATGGCTGATTCAAGTTTTGAGCCCACGGATACACGCAATCTCGATGCCGCATCTGACAATGCTGCATATTTTGCCTCTTCTGGGTCACTACCTTCTCCTGTTCCGTATAGATATTTCTCGTCATTTTTTGGTGGATTTAAGTACCAAGATGGATATTTAAGTGATTTACTACAAGATGATAATATTAAAATAAAGAAAATACTTGAAAATAATTTTGTCATACTTTTAATAGTCAGTTAGACATTGTGTAATAAAAAATAATTTTATAGTCAAGTAAAATGTTAAGATACTTATTTTTTATATTATTTTCTTTATATATTATCAATGCAAAAGCCGCTTCAACGGAAACGAATTTACCAATTCCAATAGATAATAGAATGAGAACTTTAATATATAGTCCAAATGAAGTTTTTCGTTTAAAATTTAAGGTTGGATATCAATCGCATATTGTTTTTCCCAAGGATGAATCGCCGGTTTTACAGTCTTTTGGAGACTCAAGGGGCTGGTCTATAAAAATGGTTGGCAATTCTATGTTTATAAAGCCTATGGATCCAGGTTTACAAACTAATATGATAATTGAGACAAATAAAGACAGGGTTTATTATTTTGAAATACTTTCAACATTTAATGAGGATAGTGCTGATGATGATTTTGCATATCGTATTAATTTTTATTATCCAGATTTATTGGTTGATGTTCCTGTAATTAGTAAAAATAAGGGAACTATAAATGGAAATCTTGCTATGATGAATTCAACCAAAAGACAAGGAATTGAAACAATGGGAATTAACTTTAGATATTCATTTGCTGGCGTTGGAAAGGACATAAGGCCGCTGAAAGTTTTTGATGACGGGCATACAACCTATATGTTATTTGCAGATAATAACGCAAGAATTCCAATGATTTACAGTGTGTCAAAAGCTGGAAAAGAAGATTTACTGCAATACAGAATACAAGATGGATATGTTGCAATTGATACAACGGAATATCAGTTTTCACTTCGTCTTGGAAATCAGCTGGTTTGTATATTTAATGATAAATATATTAGTCCAATATCTATAAAAAAACAAGATAAAGTGGAAGTTGTTTCCAAGTCAGCCGCTAAGTAGTGAAATTTTTGCTAAAGGATTTGCTCCAAAGCTAACTATGCTAACTTCTATAAGATCTATTTTAGTTAAATATCTTGTGTTGGTTTCATTGTCAATATAGGCAGAGTTAATTTGATATCCTATACTAAGTGACAAGACCCCTTTTTTAATTTTATTGCAAATAAATTTATTATTGGTGTTATTTTCGTCAATAAAACATTTTACATAAAGTCCATAATTATCTTGATATAAAGACATTATATTGCCAATTTGTTTATTTTGTCTGTGTTGCCATAGTAATGGAATATTTTTGATATTCTTGATAACGCCATTAAACGCACCTTGAAGAACGACATCATTTTGAGAATCTTTAATTTCAAAAACACTCGCATATCCATAAAAAATCATATATAAAGAAAATTTTTGATATACAGAGATAGGAAAAAAATTTATGGAAGCATATATTGACTTTTAAATATATATAAATATAATGTTTTGTGTTGGTAATAATTGGTTATGAGAAATTTTGTAAAAATATTAATTACAGCCTCAGTATTTTACTTTCTTATACCAAGTGATGCGTTTGCTGTTACAATTCCTGAAATAATGTGTAGTATTTTAACAATTTTGCTTGGTCGTATATTTCGTGCATGTTGTGTAATAATTATTATGGGAATTGGATGGACATGTTTTAATGGCTCTATTTCTTGGCAAAAAGCTGTAACAATAATAGCCTGCCTTGGGGTAATTGCAAATCCAAAAACTGCTGTTATTATTTTGTTATTTTACTCAACAGTTACTGGTGTTTCGGGTACCATTGGGGATGTGACATTTTATGCAGACAGAGTTTATACAGTTGAAGAGGTTTTATCTAGAGTTTGTCCATCGCTTTGATTTTGTTTTCTTGATATATGTTGAGTAATTTTTTCAATAGTAAAAAATATTTTAACAAAAAGTCATATTTGAATATTATATTTATAATAGTATTTTTTAATTTATATCTTTTATATCATACATATGTTAATCAAAATATAGACACATATAATAAGGCGTTGCAAGAGTATTATGGAATGCTTGAAGTGTATGAAAAAAATAATGAAATTATTCAAGAAAGTGGAAAATTATTGGAAGTTATTATTTCACCAAGTATGGAGAAAAAATCAGATGCTATAGATGAATTTATTAAAAAAAATTATAATTATAAAAAAAATACTGAAAATGTTATAATTATAAATTGACTTTTAAAAAAATATGTATTTCAAGTAGTAAACATTTTGTAATTTTAACTATGCCAAATACAAAGACTGCTGAGAAAAATCTTAGAAAAAACAAGAGAAATGCCGTTGTTAATAAGTCAAACAACACGGCTATTAAAAATCTTAAGAAAGACATTGTGGCAAAAGTTGCAAATATTGCAAAACCTGGTGTTAATGTTAATGATGTTGTTTTTGCAATCAAGTCTTCACTTGGTAAGCTTCATAGCAAATCAAGAAAAAACACATTTGACAAATTGCGTGCATCAAACTTCGAAAGAAAAATAGTGCTAAAAATAAAAAACGCTACACATCAATAATATTTGTCATCTATTTTAGATTACAATGCATGGTTGTGCAATACCTCCTATCTCTATCTATATACGTATTTTATTTATAAGAATATTATATAATTATAGAGCTTGTTGCATCACAATTTCATCATTTCCATGCACGGAAAAATAGTTATTTTTTCAATACCATTATTAAAAGTGAATTTATTGTTCATTTTTTGCATTCAAGAATATAGTTTATTTCTTCATCGATATTTTTTTTGTCATAAGATTTATTTTTTTTATTAACATTAAATATATTGCTTTTTATTTTTTGAACATTTAGCTTTCTAACAGCTTGTTATTTTTAAACAAATTTTTGTGCTATTTATTTGCAAATATTTAACATTTTGCCTATTGCTATTTGCGATATTTTGCAATAAAGCAAGATCTGACGATCTAGCCCAGAATGCTGAAAATGGTACACAGTTAGCGGCCGATCAGGCGGATGGGGGGTTTGTTTATGATGATGGAAGTGACAAAAATCAATCAAAACCAGCAAAGTCTGCAACTGAAAATCGTTTTGTAAATTCTCAAGATGAATTAAGTTATATTGATTCCGATCCGTATTCTGATTTTCAACAGTTGAAAAGCAAATCTTCCGCTTATTTACCTAAAAAATATCGTCCAAATCCAAGATATGGTGTATTTGGCCATGGAAAATTGTATGTTAAAGATCCAACAACTGCCAATGTATTACTATCCTTTGCTAAATATAATGTTAAATCATCTGAATTTAACTTAACACCTTCAGATGAACTTAAAATTAGAACAAATGATACAAGTTATGCACCAACTGGAGTAAGTAATAATGCAGGATCTGCAAGTGGAACGAGTATTGGGCTTAAGTATATTGATCACCTGTATTTTTTTGGACCAACTTCCCTTGATTATGGTGCATATATAGACTACGATTCAGCAACTTCTAATGTTGATAGATATTCCAAAGATGTAGGTGGAGCATCAACTATAACAAAGTTTACATATAGTGGGCCACATCTTTCTGCTGGTGCTCATCTTGGTATTACTTTATTTGACAGGATTTCAATTTACGGCTTTGCTGGGCCTGCAATATCTAGGATGCAGACTTTTGGGGCAAGTGGGTATGATAAAAAACAACTTTCTTTATCAGTTGTCTATCCATCTTATGTTAAAGATAGCACGCTCTCAAAAACAAAAGTAGTATTTAAAAATCCACAAATAGATGCAGATTTTAATCAAGATGGCGTTGTATCAAGCCAGGAAAAAGATTTTTTAAACAATGTTTTTCAAGGATACATTAGTGGAAAATTTACAGACAATAAAATAATGAATAACTATTACAATACAAATGAAATTTCATCAAGTGGAATTTTATTAAATGAATACTATAACATATATGGTATAAGTAATTTTAAAAGATTAGGTCTAGAAATACCGGCATCAAGCATTTACAATGTCAATGTAAAAGCTGCACAAGACTTCTCTCCATATTTTATAAACAATGGGTCAGTAATAAATTTCAATACTAATGGATCATTTTTAAGCATGTCTGGGCAAAATTATGCGACTAATGCAACTGATGCAAATAAAACAGATATTAACCTAATCAATACAAATGTTGGTGAGAATGTTGCAAAGACGTTAAATGAAGTTTTAAACAATTATATAGATTTAAGAATGGAGTATGAAAAAAATCCATCCTCGCTTATTAGTGAGACTTTAATTAAGAATATAGAAACATTCTTTACGCATTATGGTGGTAGCGCTGACATGAGTATTATTTCAGGTAATTTTTCAAATTTGAGATTTAAACTTGAATACACAGATGATAGTGGCGAAAAGCACAATTTAATGACAAAATTAAATTTATCTGATGATTATATATATGGCAGTAAATTGACAGATATTATGACACTTGTTAGAAATATATTTAATGGCTACAATCTTGAGTTATATGATAACATAGATGGTTATTTCACATCAATTACATTAAATGGTGATAAAAATAGTACCAATGATGATTTATCGCACCCTATTTTTTATCTGATTGGTGGCGGATATACTCCAGGAACTCAATTAACAGCACATGCTCTTTATTACCTTGATATGTCGAGTTACAAACCAATTACAAATGATAGTGGGAAATATTTAATTGCTCCAGTGTCTTTTATGACAACAAATTTTACAGGTCCTGGTTCAAATGATAGCTATAAAGGAGTTCTTGGTGGAAGTATACTTCTTCAGGGTTTGTCTGATAAATCATCGGAAATTGCTGATTCTGATAGAATATCATATAATTTTATTACATCAAGTATTTTCAACAGTGAAAAAACATTATCTTTTGCACTGGGTTACAACGCAGAAACAGAATTGAAAAATAAAATAGATGTAAAAACTGCCGATGTAGAATCATTTCAAGTTTTTACATCAAGCAATGCAAATGTTGTTGTCTCCTACGACATCCTCTCCTACCTCGCAAAACAACAAACCCAGTACTCCCTAACAGCCCAAAATAACTACATGGAACTCTCATCCCGCAATCTCGTTGGCGTAAAATATGGCATGGGAGCAATGCTAAACCTTGGAAACTACTTCTCAATCGGCGTAGAATACGCAAATTACAGCTACAACTACAAAGACAGCCCGTCCTACATATACGATTTTGCCGCATTAAATGGCTCATCTGTGGCAGTTGACGTGTACAAAGGCCTGAGTTTTGACAACAGCATCAACATGAAAACGTCCAAGGTTATGCTGATGGTTAATTTGTTTTAGATGGGGGTTTTGGGTACATTTCGCTACAATAGATATACTAATAGTTGTATTTCAGATGCAAAAAGGCCTCAGTTTTGACAATGTGTCATGCCCTCAAGTCAGCCAATCGGTGTGATTTATCTGCATAATACAGCCAAATTCTGCATGATTTTTAGTTGTGTTTGCAGATGCGGTTTTGGTGGAGTTTGATGTTGTTTGCGGCAAGTTTTTCAAGGGCAAGTTTTAGAAAATTATGCCTTGCGAGCGCCGAATTTGGGACAAAATCATCTATCCAAAAAGATGCTTTTATTACAATTCCATTTGTGGAAACATCGGATATGAGGGGTTTGTTTATCATATTTTCAAGGACTGTATTACTTTCAAATATTGCTAACTGTATTTGCTCGATTGCAATTACTACATCACTTTCTATGTCTATGTAAAAATAGCATTCTATCTTTCCATATTTATTTTTTGAATGATTTGTAATATTTGCAGACATTACTTTTTCTGCAGGTATCGTTATATGTTGACCAGATGAGCCTTTAATGGTAAGGTATTTTGTTGAAATGCTTTCAACAATTCCCGATGTTGATTCTATATCTACCAAATCTCCTATTTGCATGTTTTGATCTATTATAATCATTACACCACTTGTCATTCTGGTGAAAAATTTTTGCAAGCCAAGTCCAAGCCCTACGCCAAGTGCTCCAGTAAATATTGAAAATATTTTCATATCAATATTAAGAGACTTCATTACAAAAAGAAAAAGAATGAATACTGTAACTATTTTTGATATTTTGTGAGCTAAAAATTGAAGATTTTTGTCCGATATTAATACATCAATTTTATCTGAGGAGATTTTTTCCAACTCCTTGTATATAAAAAATGCACATATTATTGACATAATAAAATGTATTAGGGTTTTTGCTGAAATATTTAGGAAAATTTTAAGATTTGCAAAAAAATCTGTATTAAATGGAGATGTGTCGGAGTCAATAATGATAAAAACGATTAAAAGATTAAAAATTAGTATATATTTAATGGAATTTTTTGATAAAATTGCAGTAATTCTTGCAATTAAAGACGCAAATACAAATTGTGCTGTAAATATTATTAAATTGCATTGAATTTGAAAATATTTTAGTAAAAATGAAGATAAAGAAAGACTGATTATAAGTAAAATTTCTTTATACATACTGGCTATATTTTTGTATAGTGGATTTTTGTATCTGGCATCACTATCTTTGTATTTAATAGCTTTTGCCACTATACTCTTTCCAAAAACAATAATTGCAACAATAAGAAATGATATTACAATTAATATAACTTGACATATTGTATTGTAATTTTCAGCTAAAAAAGCATAAAGCCATTTAAACTTATTATAATACTGAGAAAAAAATTCAGATTTTAGTATATTTAGGAAAATCATATCTTTAGATTATTTACTTCGCTTAGTTGAAATTTTGTCGCTATCTCTGCCTAAAAGTAATTTATTTACATGTTTTCCATATTTATAATATTTATAATATTGTATTCCGTTATTCTCTGTATCTACTTCGTATTGTAATATATTGTTGTAGCATTTCTTTAATAATTCTTTAATTTCCTTTGCAAGATTTTTATTTTTCGTATCTTGATCACTCATATTGCTTTTTGGTATTTTACTTTCATACGTATCCAATGTATCATGTAATTCTTCATAAAGTTTGTGTATGTTGAGCATGTCATTATTAGCCTCATTTAATGTAGT
The DNA here is from genome assembly GCF_007993655.1 of Candidatus Deianiraea vastatrix. Lineage (GTDB taxonomy): Bacteria > Pseudomonadota > Alphaproteobacteria > Rickettsiales > Deianiraeaceae > Deianiraea > Deianiraea vastatrix. The sequence goes on from NZ_CP029077.1 coordinate 354,364, forward strand.
TGGAAATTGATCTTTGTTTTGTGATATGCAGTTATTAATGTCTTTTAATGCTGAAGCTGATGCTGAATGTAGTAAATCTACTTTTTTAAATAATGCTAATAGGTTTATATTTAGAGCAATATTTTTTGGTACAAATTGTGAATCAATATGATCGCAAATTTTTATAAATTCTTTAATTCCTAAAAGCTCTATAAACTCTTTTATATCACTAGATGCAGACCCTGGTATTGTATTTTGTGAAAAATTACTTTTATTACTAATGTAATAAACAAAAGCATTGTATAGTATATCTTTATTTACAAATGAAGATAAATCCGGCATTTCAGGTGATACATAGTCATCAATTTTTCCAGTTTCAATTAATTTTACACCAAATGCACTTAAAGACAATGCTAATATGCTTTTATTAATGAAATTTAAAATTGAGTCGAGTAATCTTTCAAGAATGGATCCTGCATATCTAACTTCGCTATTTTTGATACCTTCTATAGCATCTCTTGCGTCTTTTAAAATGGCATTAAAAGCTTCATAATCTATATCGCTTTTTTCATTTTTTTTCACACTTGCTAGCTCTTTTTCAAGAGATTTTAATGTTTTTTTAAAAATTCCAATTGATGTAATTGATATTTCAGATCCATGTTCATTTAATACAAGTTTTATTTTATTTATAGTGTGTTTTAAGATATTTTGATAAGACATTTTATCCTTTGCATCTTCAAAATCTCTGCTTATATTATGATCAAGATTCTTGTCTACTAGGTAATCATAGTCTTTAAAATCTCTTTCTTTTATTGTTGATTTTATTAAAGATTTTGTAATATCATTTATCGTCATACCCTCTGATACAATATCTCGTTTTGCACTTGAAATACCTTTAAATTTTTTAAGATCTTCTGTAAGTCTTTGATAATATGGGTTGTATGGCAATGTATCGTAATATTGATTATCCATATAAAAATAAATATATCGCGAGTATATGTTGTAAAAAATAAAAATCAAGTATTTTTTAATACGTGGTAATTTTAATAATATTTGTTAAAGAATCACAAAATTTGCCTCATCTGAAAAGATTTTACGCATAAGTTTGTTATTTAATTCATGCCCTGAATTATTACCTGTAAAATGACCAAGAATAAAGTAGTCGCAAAGGGCAATATCGCCGATTAAATCCATAATTTTATGACGAACGCATTCGTCTTGGTAATTTGCGCCATTTTTGTTTAAGACTTTATTTCCGTCTAAAACTAAAGCGTTGTCAAGGCTTCCACCAGCGGCAAGACCTTTGGATTTTAAGGTTTCAACCTCGCTTATTTGGCAGTATGTTCGTGCAAGGGATATGTCGTTTATGAAGCTGTGACGGGAAAATTCAAATGTATGTGAGCCTGCACAAATTCCACCAAATTCGCTTTTTAAGTTAAAACTTGCGATAAAATCGCTGCATGGTGCAACTTTAACTAATCTGCCATCATCGTATGCAATTTCGACTTCTTTTATGATTTTTGCAGTTTTTCGTATTTTTTCCTGTTTTTTTATTCCAATTGCCTCGATTAAAAAAGTAAAACCTTGTGCGCATCCATCTAAAATTGGCATTTCCTCTGCGTCAATTTCAATTATTAAGTTCGAAATTTTCATAGCCCAAATTGCAGCCATTAAATGCTCGACTGTGTTTACGCAAACCCCGTATTCGTTTTGAAGTTTTGTGCTATAAAAAACCTCGGAAACATTTGCAAAATTTGCTTTTATTTCGTTATTTTTATTAGTTATATCTTTTCTGCGTATTGTAATTCCAGAGTCAATTTCTGCAGGCAATAAGCTTACATTTGCAATTTTTCCACTGTGAAGACCGACGCCTGAAAATCGTATTTCTTTTTGTACTGTTCTCTGATTAAACATAATTATATGAGCCTAGAGCGACTTATGGCAATTTTAATTATTGTCAAGTATTTTTTCATTGTTTAAAAAATTGCGAAGATCCATGAGATGAGTTGCTTCTGTTTCGTTGATTATACTCACCATTTTGCCCTTCTATTTTCATTTGTTGATATGGATTTCGCGGCGATCCTTGGTTTTGAGTTTGCCTTACAATTGGACTTATACTGCGAAATTGTGGTAAGGTTTGTTTTTGATTAAGATTGTCTTTAAGCTGCTTATTTTCTTCTTCAAGGCGACTAATTTCTTGTATATTTTCGTCTATACATTTTATATATAATGCCTCTTGCTTGAGCATAGTTTCATATTCTTGATTTCTCCTTTGTAGTTCTTGATTCTGGCTTTGTAGTTCGTCAACATACTTTTTTAAATCTTGATATTGATGTTTTAGCTCCATATATTCTGTATCTTGCTCAGTTATACCTTGTGATTGCTGGGCAAAAAATTGTTCAATAATACTGTTTTCACGGGTATTGTTTGCATCTTGCTGATTTTCTAGATTATGATAATCGTCGACAAGTTGGTTATAATCTATGATTAGCTGATCACATTTTTTTTTGGTTTTATCGAGTTCTTTTGTTAGATCTTCTATTTGTATATTATGCTGCTTGTCATTAAATTTTGTAAGATTATTGTATTTCTTTTCAAGATCTACATATGCTTTTTCAAGAATGTTATATGATTTGCTGCGTTCATTATTTTGTTCTTTTAGACTATTTATTTGTTCGTTAATTTCTTTACTATCCAAACCACATGCTGTACATTTTCCCATAAATAATCTTAAAACCGAATTTATTTTAAGACAATTTTTATAAAAAGCAAGGATTTTTTTTTATTATGATAATTTAATCTTCCATCGTTTGAAATTCACGAATTAGATTTGTATTTAAAACAATTTCTTGCAATTTTTCTATATCACAAATGTTAAAAGATGTATTAATTTCATAGATTGTAAAAGATTGGTTTATTTTATGTCTAATTATGGTTAAAAAATGCTTGACTATAATGGTTTAAATTTATTAAATTAGAGGCATTTTCAGGTTTTATGAGTAAAATTTGGTATCCATTTTCACAAGAAGCCATTAAAAGTGATAAAATTAAAATCGTGAAGGCGAAAAACGAGATGTTTTTTGATGATAAGGGGAATTCTTATATTGACCTAATTTCTTCGTGGTGGACGAGTATTCATGGGCATTGTAACGATGAAATTTGCGATATTATTGCAAGCCAGTCAAGGAATTTAGATCATGTAATTTTTAGCGATTTTACGCATGAAATGGCGGAAAAACTTGTGATGCAGATTGATAAAATGACAAAATCAATATTTGCAAAGATGTTTTTTTCCGATAATGGCTCAACTTCTGTGGAAGTTGCAGTAAAAATAGCCCATCAATACTGGAAAAATTGCGGTATTAATAGTAAAAATATCGTTATTTCCTTTAAAAATGGCTATCATGGCGACACTCTGCTTGCTATGTCTGCCGGAAAAATGTCTGGATATTTCGATAATTTCGTAGATTTAATGCCAAGTTTTGAGTTTTTAGACTACCCGTCAACATATATTGGCGATGAAAATTTTGCACAAAAAGAGGAAAATGTTTTAAACAATTTAATGGAAATAATTGAAAAAAACCCCGATAAAATCTCATCTTTAATCATAGAGCCACTTGTTCAAGGGGCTGGCGGAATGAATATGTGCAGGGCTGATTTTTTGGAAAAAATTGTCAAAATATGCAATGAAAACAAAATAATTGTAATATTTGACGAGGTAATGACTGGATTTTACAGAACTGGCGAGTATTTCGCACACACAAATCTCTTGAAAACCCCAGATATTATCTGCCTTTCCAAGGGTATAACTGGTGGATTTTTTCCACTTGGAATGACATGCGTCAAATCATGGATTTACGATGCTTTTTACTCAAGCGAAGTTGACAAATCCTTTCTACATGGGCATTCTTACACGGCAAATCCAATTATTTGCGCAGCAGCTGCAAAATCTTGTGAAATTTTACAAAGGGGCGAGATTGCTGAAAAAATCTTAAAGATATCACGCATATACGATAAAATATTGGCAGATTTTCCAAGTGATATTTGCGAAAAACCACGAATTTGCGGAACAATTTTTGCATTTGACATAAAATGCGAAGGCGGCTATGGCTCACAAATATCGCGACAAATTAAAGAAAGCGCTATAAAATCTGGTTTAAACATTCGCCCACTTGGAAAAACAATATATTTTATGCCGCCTTATTGCATTGATCTTTCGAATTTACAATCTTATATTATGAAAATTTTATCTTTAATTCAAAATATTATTTGATATTAGTATTTTTTGATAGACAAAAAACTTGACTTTTGCGAAGTGGTTATTATTATGTCTCAATGTTTTAGCTTTATGTTTATTTTTTTGCGTAAAATATTGTTAGTTGATGTCCTTATTGGACTTCTTTACGCGCTAAAATTTATGTTTAGAAAAAAGGTTACTATAGCGTATCCATTTCAAAAAAGTAATATTTCGGCAAGATTTAGGGGTGAGCACGCACTTCGTAGATATCCAAATGGCGAGGAAAGATGTATAGCTTGCAAATTATGTGAGGCAATATGTCCAGCAAAGGCAATTACAATCGAGGCTCTTGAACGTGAAGATGGCATTCGTAAAACAACAAAATACGATATAGATATGACAAAATGTATATACTGCGGGCTTTGTCAAGAAGCTTGCCCAGTTGATGCCATAGTTGAAACGCCAAATTTCGATTTTGCCCGTGAGAGTCGTGAGGAATTGATGTACAATAAAGAAAAACTTCTGCAAAACGGAGACATGTGGGAAACTTTAATATCTAAAAATATAGATGAAAAAAATAGCAATAATTAATGAGAAATGTAAATATTATATAGGTTTTATTAAAAATCTATTTACTCAATATTCGAAATTCTTTTTACATGAAATAAAATTTCACAATAGAAAATCACTTGCAAAAATTTGTAGACAAATACTAATTATAATAGGATTAATTTTGATTTCTTTACAGCTTGTTGCAATGATTTACCAGCAAAAATTTGAATCATATATTAAGGGGCAAGTTGTAAAATATAATGATGAATTGCAAAAAAGTGGTTATAATCTATCTTTTTCAAATATTGAAAGTAAGTTTAAGCCATTTGGGGTAAAGATGGCAATAAAAGATCTTGTTATAAAAAAAAGTGATGATTTTTACGCAAAAACTAGGTTAATAAACGCATCTTGTAACATTTTTTCATGCATGACAGGTCTTTTAAAAATAGTTCCAGATGTATCAATTGAGTTTAAGATGGATAAAATTAGCAAAGATGTTATGCTTTTATCATTTCAATCTCCTGCAGTTTTTATTTTTAAAAATAACAGAAGTAAGACATATATTTATAGTAATATGCAAAAGTATAATATTATAAACATGACAAAAATGGAAAAAATATCTTTCGTAAAATCTAGTATTTTTACTTTTGACAAGGTAAATCACTCAGATGATGTGAAAAAATTTAAAATATTGTTTAATTTTGAATCTAACGATATTTTTAATATTGATTATTATTTTGGAAATTCAAAGACATTATTTTTTGATACAGGGTTGCTTGCGATTTCTCTTGATGTAAATGGCTATTTTGTTGACAAAAAGGTTCATACTCCAGATTTATTTAATATTAATTTTAATAAATTCAATATAAAAACATCCGAATTTAAAATAGAGACTAATGCTAATTTAAAAACAAAAGGTGGATGGAATAGTCTTGAGGTAAATGGTAATTTTGATATATATAATTTTGATAATTTTATTGATTATATTGGAACAATGGCATTAAATAATGTAGAAGTTGAAAATATTTTAATTGTAAAAAAGATTATACCTAAAATTTTAAATACGACAATTCCAGATTTAACAAATTCAAGCAGGAATAAGAATGTTAAGCTTAAAATTACATCAAATCCAGAAACAAAAGATATATATATTAATAAAAAACCGTTAAAATTGATAATTTTTGATTTAATTTCCAATGTTTAATCTTCCAAGAAACAGAATAATGCGTAAAAATGCAGCAATTAGAGACCTCGTTTCGGATGTAAATCTTTTGCCAAGTGATTTAATTTACCCGATTTTTATATGTGAAAATGATGAAAATGCTATAGAAATCCCTTTAATGAAGGGGGTTTTTCGTAGAAACGTTAAACAAGCAATAGATGATATATCGCTTGCAAAATCAATTGGGGTGCGATCTTTTATGCTTTTTCCATACATTCAAACTGAGAAAAAAGATGAAAAAGGAACTGCTGCACTTGATAAAAATAATATAATGTGTATAGCGATAGAAAAAATAAAAAACGCCCATCCAGACGCGATTTTAATCGCAGATGTAGCGCTCGATCCATATACAAATCACGGTCATGACGGCATTTTAACAAGCGATGGAAAAAATATCGACAACGATGCCACTCTTGAAATTTTGGGGATTCAGGCTTTAAATCAGGCAAAATGCGGTGCGGATTTTATATCTCCATCCGACATGATGGATTGCAGGGTTGCAAAAATAAGGAATACTCTTGATGAAAATGATTTAAAATACACAGGAATTATATCATATTCGGCAAAATTTGCCTCAAAACTTTACTGCCCATTTCGAAGTGCTGTAAATTCGCAAATAAAATCAGGACCAAGTGACAAGCTTAGCTATCAAATTGACCCAAGATGTAAAAAAAGCCCGATAAAATCTATTATTGACGATGAAAAACAGGGTGCTGATGCGGTTATTGTAAAGCCTGCAAGTTTATACCTTGATATTATAAAAGAAGCGTCCCAGATTATAAATCTGCCAATTTTTGCCTATCAGGTTAGCGGTGAATATTCAATGATTAAAAATTTTTCAGATGATGAAAAAATTGTAAAAGATCTTGCACTTGAATCTTTAATTTGCATAAAAAGAGCCGGTGCAAACGCCATAATTTCGTATTTTGCACTTGATTTATTTAGATAATTTTCATCCTATACGTCTCTGACATCTTATAAAGATAATAATTTAATTAAATTGCTTGACTATTATTTTATTTGTGCAATGCTTAGTTATTAACGCGGGGTAGAGCAGCCCGGTAGCTCGTCAGGCTCATAATCTGAAGGTCGTTGGTTCAAATCCAGCCCCCGCAACCATTTCTACCGAATGTAATATTAAATTTTTTAGCGATGATTGTTCTGCGACAATCTTCTTTGCATTATTTTATTTTTACTTATACTTTCAAGCCAAGAATGCTCTGAGGTTTCGTCTTTAGTGCTGGTTTCCTCATTTTCTTGAAGTTGTATTATTGGCATTTGTTTTGTGCTATTTTTGTCAAAAACTTCATCAATTGATATATTTTCTAATTTATTTTGAGTATCTAATGATGCTATTTCTGAATACTCTTTTATTATATAGCGTTGAGCATGAGTTACAAAATTATAATAATTTATGACAAGCTTTTCTAATGTTTGAAGAATGTTTTCCTCGATTTTAGATGTTTTCTCTGGTGTTAGAACTGCATCGCTAAATTTATCTAGTGATTCCATTATTGCAGTTATTGCATTATAAACATTATTTTTTAATTTTGCAGAAATATATGATGGCACATTGTATGTAAAAGAATACATTATATCTGTTAGGGTTCTGTTATTTGAGAGTGGTTTGTTGTCATTTAGTATGTCATAAATGTATTTATATATTGTTTTTTCTGTATCTTGGCACTCGTTTTCTGTATTTTTAAAGTTGCATATTTTGAAAAAAATAATAATAAAAAGTTGTATTGTAAAATATTGATTTTCCTTGTCTTTTTTTGATATATTTGCCAATATTTGATTTATTTTATTCCTTCTCTCTTCGCTTGCTGTGTTAATATTGTTGTTTACTAGGGAGGTATTCTGTATTATTGTAATAACCTCATTTATTATATTTAAAAACTTTTTACACTCTTTGTCAATTTGAAAACTTTTTAGGTCATTAATGATATATAAATCATGTTTACTTTTGTATACCATAGTATCGTTGTCTGTATTATTTTTGTAAAGCAGTGATTTAACTAAATGTTGATATATAGTTTTTAGTAATGGGTATGGAGCATTTTGTATTAATGAATTTATATTATTTTTTGTCATTGCATCTATATCCTTAAAAATCAATTGTCTTAACTCGTTAAGATGTTGATTTATTTTTGGTGCAATAGTTTCATCAATTATTCTTTCTATTGATTGTTTGTCGATATCACTGTTTTGAATAATAAAGCTTTGGATGATTAAATCTATATTATGATTTGCTGTGTTGGTATTTTTATTTTCAATTATTTTGCTCAATATTCCATTTTTTATTGTGAGTGTTTTTATCTTAAAAGACTTATCTTGAATGTATTTTAAAGTTTGTAATATGTATCGTTTGATGCTTTTTAGTCTTTTACATAAATCATAATCCATGGCGCTATTTGAGATGCACTGGTCAATTTCATTTATACCATTATTGATTATATTACCCCATTCTTCTATAAATTTATGATTTTTAACAACTACGGATCCATCTTTATAAGATTTGTTTATATTTAATAGTTTTGTATTTATTGAATTTAATATATTTTTGACAATTTCATTTTTTTCCGTGTTACACAGTATTTTTATATTTAATGATAGATTTTGCGCTTCATTATTTTGTGAAAAATGTAAATTATATATTTCATCTTGAATTTCCGTAATATTGCTGCTATCTAGCATTAGAGAGTCTGATTTATTGAATTCTTCGAGTAATTCTTCTTTTATATTTTGTATTTGCTCTAATTTATTGTATTGCTCTTGTTGTATTTTTTGTTTTATAATGAAATATTCTGTATCAATAAGGTTTATAATATCTTGTTTAATTTTCTTTATTATTCCTGAATATTTATTTCTATTTTCTGGACTCATTGTATTAAAATGTGTAGTTATAATATTATCGACTTTTTGCAATAAAGAATCTTCTTTATTTGATATGTAATGATCTACAATAACTTTTATTAAATTTGCCTTTATATCGTTAATGAATTGTGATTTATAGTGAAATAGTTGTTTTTTTGTGTTTTCTAATTCATTGTTTTGTATTATGTATTTTATTAATGCTGACCTGTCCAATGTTGGAAGATTTTCAATAATTGCTTCAGTGTTATATGGTATTGGACTTTGTTCTGGAAGTTGAATTTTTGATGATTGAATTGCTGATGAGGTTTTAAGATCTGGCTTTTTATTTAATACTTGATGAGTTCTATTGTTATTATACATTATTTGACTTTGTATTGTTTGTTTTTCTGGAATTTTTTGTACTAATTGCCTGTATTTATGTTGTAGGATCTGACTTTGCGTTATTGTTAATGCTGGCATTTCTTTGTTTTGTGTTTGGTCTTGATTTTTATTGGTGTGCCATCCATGAGATGTTGTAATTTTTAGATTTTTGTTACTATTATTCATATAAATATTAAAAATACTATCAACTGTAACAATAATTATTAACAATGCAAGAAAAAAAACTTGAATTATAAAAAAAAGATAACAGTGTTTTTTGATTTTAGTAAAAATATGTCTATCGGTAATTATGATAATTTAACGCAACTCGGGTCAAAGGTTTTGGCAGAGAGTGATCCAAAGCTGTCTCAACTGGAGGTTGTGCAAAATCCGCATAAAAATATTAATTATGTTGCAAGGTTTTCAACTCGTGAATTTACATCACTATGCCCAATAACTGGCCAGCCTGACTACGCTGTAATTGTTATAGATTATGTACCAGATGAGTATATCGTTGAAAGTAAATCTTTAAAATTATTTCTTCAATCTTTTCGCAATCATGGAGATTTTCATGAGGCATGTACTATATATATAGCGCAGCGTTTAATTGATATAGCAAAGCCAAAGTGGCTTAGAATATGTGCATATTGGGCGCCTCGTGGTGGTATTCCAATTGATGTATTTTATCAAACTGGCGAAGCTCCAAATGGAGTTTTTATTGAAAGTACAGATGAATTTAGAAGAAGATAGTTTAAGAAATGTAAATATATTTGTAAAAAAAACTTGCAAAATGAAAAAATGACTTTACATATCTTGAAAGATATTTTTTTGATGAAAAAAAACGATATTCCAAATTATATAACTATATCGAGATTTATTTTAATTCCGGTAATATGTTTTTGTATTATTAATCCTAGCCTTTTTTCTTTTGCATGGTTATTTTTTTCAATTGCCTGTATTAGTGATTTTTTGGATGGGTATCTTGCAAGAAAATTTAAAGCCGAGTCTGAATTTGGAAAATGTTTTGATAACATTGCAGATAAGGTGTTAAATATTTGCATCATTGCTATTTTAATATGGCATAGAAAAATATGGTTAATACCATCGCTTTTAGTGATTAGCAGAGAGGTTCTGGTTCCATCGTTTAGGGAATATGTTGCTTTAAATTCTAAACAACGCCTAAATGTTGATATGTTTGGAAAGGTGAAGACTACTTTTCAGTTTATAGCACTTTATGTATTAATAATGCCAATAAATGATATTCATGGATTTAATTTAAACTATATAGGAAATCTAATTTTTCTATTTTCGGCAATACTTTCGGTTTTAAGTTGTTTTATGTATATTTATAAATATTTAGATAGGAAAAATGGAAAATAATAAAATTCAAATAACAAAAAAAGGCTTTGATAAATTGATTGAGCAAATTTCACATCTTGCAGATGTTGAGCGTCCGGCTGTAATTAAAGCTGTATCGGATGCAAGAGCTCTTGGAGATTTAAGTGAAAATGCTGAATATAAAGCTTCTCGTGAAAAGCAGCGTATTATTGAGTCAAAATTGTCAGAGCTTCAGAAATTACATTCCATGTCCGAGATTATAGATCTTTCAAATATTGTAAATAAAGAAACTATTCGTTTTGGTGCTAGGGTGAAATTTTTAAAATGCGATACAGATGAGGAAAAAGAGGTTCAGATAGTTAGTGAATATGAGTCAGATCCGACAAATGGATTAATTTCGATCAAAACACCGGTTGCCAAAGCCATACTTGGAAAAAAGATTGGGGATGTAGCTCGTTTGAGGCTTGGGGAAAATGAAACTGAGCTTGAAATCTTGGAAATTTCGTATTCAAACTAACATCATGGATAAAACAAAGATATATAGATATATTAAATCTTTTGCGTCAAGCAGGTATAAAAAGTCAAGTAATGACGAGGAAATTTGGCAAGATTTTACATTAAATTATAAGGCAAATGAGAAAAATATTGCAGATACTTTGGCGCCTTGTGATAAAAAATTTATTATCGAAATTGGCTGTGGCTGTGGGGATTTTGCAAAAATTTTCCTTGAAAACAACGATAATTGCTTATATCTTGCCATGGATGTTTATCGTGGCGGTATAATTAATTCAATAAAAAAAGTAAAAAACATCGATATAAAGAGTAATATTGTGAAATTTCATAATGAAGATGGAAGGATTTTTATTGACAATTTGGATGAAAAAATAAAAGCAGACAGTATTTTCATCCTATTTCCAGACCCGTGGCCAAAGCGAAAACATAACGAAAGACGCATTATTAATCGTGACTATGTTTTGCATCTACTTTCGCGCATTAAAGAACATGGCAAAATCGTTATTGCAACTGATGATTTTGAGTATCAAGAGCATATTTTTGCAACGCTTTCCAGTCTTTCAGATAGTATCGAATTTTGCGCGCTAAAAGAAGATGAAATTTTGGCAAAATTCCCTTATTACAAAAGGACAAAATATCACGATAAAGCCGTAAAAGCAGGTAGATCGTCTATATTTTTTATTGCAAATTTAAAGCTTTAGGATGAGATATTGTTGATTTTTTGCCGAAATAATATTCTTGCATTTAATTATTTTAGTGAAATACTTGAAAAAGATGTGGTTTTGTCAAAATGCTTGAAACGAAAATAAAAAGCATAATTCTAAAAAATTTCCGTAATCACGACATTATTTCGCTCAAACTTGAAAAAAACTCCGATATAATAGCATTTATAGATAAAAATGGGTCTGGAAAAACAAATATTCTTGAGGCAATATCGCTGCTTTCACCGGGAAGCGGAATTCGTGGTGCAAATTTACATGATATGGTCAAAAATACAAGTGTTGATCGCAGTTTTTTGGCATCTTTTGAAGTTGCAGTTGGTGACGACATTTTACATAAAATCGAGATACTTTATCATAATGGAAAAAAGAAAATAACTCTTGGGCAAAAGCCACTTTCGGCGCAAATGGAGCTTAAAAACCTGCTTGGCATGATTTGGCTGAGCCCTGAAATTCAGGTTGAAATTGCGCTAAATCGCTCTGCCAGACGCAAGTTTTTTGATAGAATGGTCTTTAATTTTCATCAAGATCATGCAAAATTGATTTTAGACTATGAAAATCTGACTAAAGAAAGGCACAAAATTCTCAATATTAATCAGAAAATTACACAAAATTCATGGCTTGACTCAATTGAAAAGCAAATTGCCGATATTTCAATTAAAATATGCAAAAATCGCCTTGATTTCCTTGAAAACATCAATAAAAATGCAAAAATTAACGATTTAAAGCTATCTTTTGACATTTTATGTGACGCATCTTCAATAGTGATGGAGGATTTTGATATTGCAAGCACAAAAATCGCCTCAAAACTTCTTGAATTTCGCGAGAAAGACAAGCATTCCGAGCGAACAAATTTTGGCTGTCATAGGTATGATTTTGCGATTCGGTACTTAAAAAATGGGCTAAATATCGATATGTGTTCAAGTGGCGAGAAAAAATATCTCATCACATCATTTTTAATATGCGTTGCGCAAAGCATCATAGACAAAACATCGCACTGTCCTATTGTGTTAATCGATGAATTTACCTCATTTATTGATGCAGATTTCCGTCTTTTTTTGATTGCAAAACTTCGACAACTGAAATGTCAAATTTGGCTTACAGGCACAGAAATCCCCGATATTAACGAGGAAATTTCTGTATATAAAGTATCTTCTTTGATTGTGTAGCAAGTAAATATTATACTTTCCATGAAATTGTATAATATTTGGCATTTTTTCTCGTTTTAAAATAAGTTTTAAATTATTTGACAATTAATTTTTTATAATAAGAAATTTCCAAAAATACATATTATGAAATATAAATCAGATCTTTTAAATGAACTTTGCGATCGTGGTATTGTAAAAGAATTTATAAATCTCGCAAAACTTGATGAAAGGCTTGCAGGTGGAGATAAAATATGTTTATACGCTGGTTTTGACTTGACTTCTGACTCGCTTCATGCTGGTAATTTAGTGGTTTTAAAAACATTGCAAATTTTTCAAAAACATGGTCATAAAATTATCGTGATTTTTGGCGGTGCGACAACGAAAATTGGTGATCCATCCGGAAAAGATGAGACAAGGCTTATGAAAACGGTTGACGAAATACAAAAAAACAAGGAAGGCATTATAAAATCGGTTTCAAAATTTCTAAAAATTGACCAAAATGTAATTTTTCTCGACAATGACACATGGATGTCTCGTATGTCTTATATTGACTTTTTACGTGATGTTGGCTCGCATTTTAGCGTAAATAAGATGCTTTCCATGGAGTCTGTAAAATTAAGATTGGAGAGAGAATCTCATATGAGCTTTATCGAATTTAATTACATGCTTCTTCAGGCTTATGATTTTTATTATCTGTGGGATAATTTTGACTGTTGTATGCAAATTGGCGGCTCTGAGCAGTGGGGAAATATTGTAAATGGTATTGATTTAATCGGTAAAAAATCGGCAAAAAAAGGTGATATTTTTGGGATGACGATTAATTTAATTACTAGAAGTGATGGAAAAAAAATGGGCAAAAGCGAGCAGGGTTCTGTTTGGTTAAATAGCGATAAAATGTCGTCATTTGATTATTTTCAATATTTTCGCAATATTTCTGATCAAGATGTTGTGAAATTCCTTTTATTATTTACGAAATTTTCAAAAAACGAAGTAGATGAAATAGTGAAAAAAGATATAAATGAGCAGAAAAAGATCTTGGCATTTGAAGCAACTAGTGATTGCCATGGTGAAAGTGAGGCGAAAGCTGCTCTTGAAAGGGCTATTTTGGAATTTGAAAACAAAACTGCAACTCAAGAACTTATATATAAGTTAAATGGTGAGAAATCAATTGTAGATGTGCTTTTTGAATTAAATTTATTTCCATCGAAAGGTGAGTGCAGGAAGATGATTCAAGCAAATGGAGTTGTTATAAATGATGAAAAAATTGCAATAGAATATAAAGTATTGGTCGGTGATTTTGTATTAAAAATAGGTAAGAAAAAAATATTTTTACTTAAAATTACTTGACAAAAATAAAATGTCTTTTATATATTCAAAGGAGTTATTTTTAAAAAATGAAAAATATTATTAATATAGACGGTATTGATTGCCAAAAAAATGATGCTACAATTGGGGAAAGCGTGCTTGATTTGTCGCCTGTTTTGAAAAAAAACAATGCGTTTTTTTTAGACGAAGGCTTTATGTTTACAGCGTCTTGCAAGTCAAAAATAACATATCTGGACGGCGAAAAAGGCACTTTAATACACCGTGGATATAAAATTGAAGATATTATAGAAAAAAAATCATTTTTAGAAGTTACCTACTTGATTTTAAACGGAGATTTTCCATCAAATGATGAATTTGCAAAGTTTAAATCCGATCTTTTATCTGTTAAACTTGAGACGAAATTGTTAGTCAACATCGCAGATTCTCTACCAAATGGAAACCATCCAATGGCAACAATTATGACGCTTATGTCGGTTTTATCCGGGGTTCGTGCGCCAATTCGCAAAACTGAAGACAATTATAAAAAATGTCTCGATGTAATCAGGCATATGCTTTTTATTGTGTCAATTGCTAATTGTAAATTTGCGGGTAAAAAATATGAAGAAAATAACCTTGAGGCAGATTTTACTTCAGCTTTCGCCATGATGAATTTAGATGACAAACTCAGCACAAATACTGATGTTTTGACATGTCTTGACAAGGTTTTATCACTGCATATTGACCACGAACAAAACGCTTCAACCTCAACCGTTCGCATGATTGGCTCTACAAAATGCGATTTATACGGCAGTGTGACTGGTGGAATTGCGGCACTGTGGGGGCCTTTGCACGGCGGCGCAAATGAAGCTGTGCTTAAAATGCTAAATGAAATCGGCGATGAGAGTAGAATAGACGGCTTTGTAGCTGATGTTAAAAATAAAGTCGATGGCGCAAAGTTAATGGGTTTTGGGCATAGAGTCTACAAAAATTACGACCCAAGAGCCGCGGCTGTGAAAAAATATTGCGATAAATTATTTGAAAGCTTAAATATTGCCGATAATAAAATGCTAAATATTGCAAAAAAACTAGAACAAACAGCACTTTCTGATGAATATTTTATATCAAGAAAATTATTCCCAAATGTAGATTTTTACTCAGGTATTATATATAATGCAATTGGCGTAAAAACCGAGATGTTTACTGGTATGTTTGCACTTGGTAGAGTCGTTGGCTGGTGTGCGCAGTGGCTTGAAGCATCAAAAGATGAGGGAAAAATTTGGCGTCCAAGACAACTATATATAGGCGAAAATGGAAAAAATATTGCTTGATTTTAAAAAAAATGATATTATGTTTGTTTATATTTTTAATTAATTTATGACTACTTTGATTAAAGATTTAAGTGATGAAAATCAGGATATAACTAATGTTGTCAGTACCGATTTGAGAAGTGTTGATGATGCGCAGCTTGCTTTATCGAGCTATATAGCATATGTCAACTCTATTCCAATTTTAGATATACAGGAAGAATCAAGGCTTGCTATGGATTATTTTGAAAATAAAAATAAAATCGCTGCAAATATAATAATAAAAGCACATTTGCGTCTTGTTGTTAAGATTGCTTATCAATTTTCTGGCTACAAAATGTCAATAATGGAGCTTATTTCCGAAGGGAATTATGGGCTTATTAAGGCTATGGAAAAGTTTGATCCAAGACGCGGTTTTCGTTTTGCGACCTATGCAATTTGGTGGATTAGGGCAAAAATTCAGGAATATATAATGAACTCATTTTCGATGGTTAAAAATGGTGGAATTGCGGCTTATAAACGCATGTTTTTTAATCAAGGTGAGGTAAAAAAAAGTGATCAAATTTTACAATTAAACGGTCAGATTTTAAATGACGTGCCCCTTGATGATATTTCCAGTGACTATATTGCATCAAAAGATGACATTGTGCTTGATTGTGACAAGGAAATTAAGATTGACAAGATTAAAAAAATTATTAATGAAAAATTGAATTCCAGAGAAAAAGAAATAGTTTATTATAGGATTATTTCAGATAATCTACTTACCCTTGATGAAATAAGTAAAAAGTTTTCAATATCAAAGGAAAGGGTGAGGCAAATTTATGAAAATGCAATAGTAAAAATTCAGTCTGCTATTATTTAAAATTAAAATATGATAAAAAAAATAAAAAAAAAACTTGCAAATAAAAAAAAACATGTTTCTGTAGTAAAGAGTTTGACTCATTAAATATTTATATATATGTCCAAAGATAAGATTTCGATTGTAAAACTCCAGCTTCTACCTGGTAAAGCTACTCCTGCCCCGCCAGTTGGTTCAGTTCTTGGTCAAAGAGGCGTTAATATAATGGACTTTTGTAAGAAATTTAATGACATTACAAAAGATATGGGTAATTTGCGTGTTACCGTTATAATATCTATTAATCCGAAAGACAAATCCTTCACTTTAAAGGTTAATCTTCCTTCTGCATCGGATCTTATTAAGGAAGAGTGTGGAATTACAAGTGGTTCAAAAGAACCCGGAAAAAATATAGTTTACGAAATGAGCTTAGACCAAGTTAGAAAGGTTGCTCAAGTTAAAATGCAGGACATGTCTGTTATGACAGTTGATGCCGCAATGAATGTTATTGCTGGTACTGCTAGGTCAATGGGTATAAAGGTTATTAATTGATTTTTTTATGGCTTCAAAAAGATTACATGAAATTAAAAGTAAATTTCAGATTGCTGAGACTAAACCAATAGAAGAAGCTCTATCTTTACTACTCAATTACTCTAAAGACACAGTTACTTTTAAAAATGGAAAAACTTCAGCTTTTAAAGCTAAGTTTAATGAAACTATTTCCCTTGAGTTTGAATTAGGAATCGATGGGAAAAGATCTGATCAAATGATAAAGTCGTTTGTAAGACTGCCAAATGGTCATGGTAAGTCTCCAAATGTTATAGTTATATCCGATTCTGATTTGACATCACTTGATCCAAATATTTTTCTTTGCGGCGGTAGAGATTTGCTTGAGCAAATATCTTCAAATAAAATTGATTTAAGAAAGTACTCAATATGTTTTACTACCGAGTCAATGATGAAAGATATAGCATCAACTGGTTCATCAAGAGTTCTTGGTATTGCTGGGATAATGCCTAATATTAAAAACGGTACAATTTTTAAGACATCTGAGATTTTGAAATCTGAAGTGCAGGATACTGTTTTAAAAAATGTTATGATTAACAGTAATAAATTTGGATATGTAAAATGTGATATTGGCAAGATTGACTTTGAATCTAGTAAATTGCTTGAAAACACAAAAGAGGTTTTTGATAGATTGAATCAATTAAAGCCTCAGTCTGTTACAGGTGTGTTTGTTAGACGCGTTTGTTTGTCTAGTACAATGGGTTTTGTTTGTAAGGTTATTTTGTAATATGGATAAAGATGCGAAAAACAATATTATAAACTCTGTTATAAAATCTTGTCAAGAAAATGACTATCTTTTTGTTTTTAATTTTAAAGGATTAAAATCAAATGATTTTTTCTCTTTAAGAAAATCATTATTTGATGAGACAGGTGATAAAGTTGTTGTTGTGAAAAATAAGATAAATTCCATAGCCATTAGAAAATCAGATGATATCAACTCAAAAGATGATTTTATAAATAGACTAAAGGGTCAGATCGCCATTGTTGCAACCAAGGATCCTATAGCTGTATCTTCTATATTGAATAAATTTGTCACCTTTGAGAAGATATCTTTTGAGTTTTTTTCTGACAAATCTACAATTTCCGAAAAAGAAGATTTGCATAAAATGGCTAAGTTTATAAATGAAAATGGTTTAAAATCTTATCTTGTTGGAATTCTAAAAAGTTCTTACAATGGTATTGCTGGTGTTTTAAATCAGAAAAGTAGTATTTAATTTTTTTATTGTTGTGTTATGTCAGAAGTTAATAAAATTGTTCAAACATTGTCCGATCTAAAAGTGTCAGATATGATAGCTTTAGTTAAAGAGCTTGAGTCTCAGTGGGGTGTTTCCGCTACTGTTGCATCAGCACCTGCTGCCTCATCCGCAGCTGCCCCTGCACAGGAAAAGTCATCTTTTGATGTTATCTTGGTTGATGGAAGTGCAAATAAAATTGCTGCCATAAAAGTTGTCAGAGAAATAACAAATCTTGGACTTGCTGAAGCCAAAGCTCTTGTTGAAGGTGCTCCAAAGGCTGTAAAAGAAGGTTTGAAGAAAGAAGAAGCTGAGGAAGTTAAGAACAAGTTAGAGGCTGCAGGAGTTAAGGCTGAAATAAAGTAAAACATATGCTCTTTTTTGAGAGTTGAATATATGTAATAGCTCTTAGTATTGCTTTGTTTGCTTATTTCTTTTGTATTTTAATTTTTCGGGTATTATTTTAGTAAGATGTCAACAATTTTAGATAGCGGTTTTAGGAATTACTTAGCACTATATCCTTCCGAGACGTTTGACTTTATGAACAGGGTTTTTTCTGTTCAAGAGGTTGCTTATAGGGAATTTTTGTTAAAGAAATCTCATGACTCTATAGATTCAATACTGTCAACCTTTTTCCCTATTAAATGTCTGTTTGGTAACTTTGTTATAAGCTATATTTCTTCAGAGGTAAAAGATCCTGTCTATTCAGAATCAGAATGCATCAGAATGGGTCTTACCTACTCTTCTGATATTTTTGTAAAATTGAAAATGGAAATGTTTTCCGATGCTGGAAATGGAGACAAAACTAAGTTTTTATCTGGAATAATAGAGCAAGAGGTTTTATTGTTTTCCGTTCCATGTATTACAAGTGATGGTAGATTTATATTAAATGGGGTTGAAAGAGTTGTTGTTTCTCAAATACACAGATCTCCTGGTCTTTTCTTTACTTCTGATAAATTTGGTTCGACATCGGTTTATTCAGCTAGTATAGTACCTTATACAGGAACTTGGATTGATTTTGCAATGCATAATTCTGATTTTATAGAGGTTCTAATTGACAAAAGGAAGAAAATGCCTTTGTTTAATTTTTTGTTTTCTCTTGGTATAGATAGGCATAAGATTATTTCATCGTTTTATAATAAGATCGATTGTAAGTTGTTGAATGATAAACTTGATATTGTTTCCTTGGATATTGATTTGAAAAATATATCGTTAGATAGATTGAAATTTAATTTATATTCAAAAGATGGCGATGATGTTATTGTTGAATCTGGATCAATTGTTACAGGCAAGAGGCTGGAAATTATAAAACAACATGGCATTAATTGCAAGCTTGATGACATTGCAAATTTTTCTTATGCATACGGTGATTTTGGTAATTTTAAGTCTGGTCAAAGACTAAAAATAGAAGATCTGAAAAAGATAATGAAAGATGATAAGAAGTCTATTTCTTTAATTGACTTTATATCGAAGGATTTTTTTGATATAATTTTGCGCGAAATTAACGATGTAACAGATTCAGATAACGCAGTTCATGCGTCATCACTCTTAAAGATGCTAAGGAAAACTGAGAATTTTGATAGTAAGGATGTGGTAAATGTTGCAAGATCCTTCTTTTTTGATAAAAGTAAATGCAATATTTCGAGAGTTGGTAGATATAAAATAAATACTATACTTGGCAAAGATGCGGATTCTGAGTCTTTACTAGAAGAAGACATTATTGATATTATTAAAAGACTTATTTTAATAAAGGAAAAATCTCTTGATATGGAGGATATAGATCATCTTGGTAACAGAAGAATAAGGGTTCCGTCTGAGCTTGTTTCAAATATAATAAGAAACAACATGCCGAAATTGGTAAAATCTGCGATTGACAAGATGTCAACCTTGAATTCTGGTGTTTCTGTGTCACCCTTGGATTTGTTTACTCCAAATCAAATGTCTAAGGTTATTAAAGATTTCTTTTTAACATCTCAGTTGTCGCAGTTAATGGAACAGACAAATCCACTGTCTGAACTTGGTCACAAAAGAAGAATATCTGCTCTTGGTGCAGGTGGTGTTGAGAGGGATAGGGTTGGTCTTGAAGTAAGAGACGTTCACTTTACTCACTATGGAAGAATATGTATAGTTGAAACTCCTGATAGCCAAAATATTGGTTTAATTAACAATCTTTCTTCTTTTGCAAAGATTAATGATTATGGCTTTCTTGAGACGCCTTATAGAGTTGTAAAAAATAGAATTATAACAGATGAAATAGTTTATCTTGATGCAACAAAAGAAATGAAATATTCTATATCGAGTTATAATGTGAAATACATGAATGATAATTTTATTTCTGATGATATTGTAAGTGTTAGAAGGGGTGGTGATTTTATAACTGCATCTGCTGAATCTGTTGATTTAATAGACATAGCTCCAAATCAGGCGCTTTCATCAATTGCAAGTTTAATACCATTCCTTGAAAATAACGATGCATACAGAGTTTTAATGGGTTCTAACATGCAAAGACAGGCTGTACCACTTGTGAAAACAGAAGCGCCCTTAATTGGAACAGGTCTTGAGGGTTTTATTGGAAGAAAATCATCTGGAACAATAAAATCTACATGCAATGGTATCGTTAGATATGTAGATTCTGATATGATAATTGTTTCATCTGGTGATAAATCAAAGAGTTTGTACACATTTAATTTAAAGAGATTTGAAAGAACAAATCAGTCTACTTGTATAAATTTTAAACCTTGCATTAAAGTTGGTGACATTGTATCTGCTGGTCAAGTTATAGCAGATGGGTATTCGTCAGACTTTGAAGAAATCGCAATAGGAAGAAATGCAAGGGTTGCATTTATGTCTTGGAATGGTTATGGTTATGAAGATTCTGTAATTGTTTCCGATAGATTTGTTGCTGATGATAATTTTACATCAATTCATATAGAGGAATTTGAAACATCTGTTATAGATACAAGGCTTGGCTCTGAAGAGGTTACAAAAGATATTCCAGGTCTAAGTGAGAATGCTGTTGTTAATCTTGATGAATCTGGTATTGTAAAACTTGGTACATTTGTAAAACCAGGTGATATATTAGTTGGGAAGTTAACTCCAAAAGCAGAAACTCCTATTACTCCAGAAGAAAAACTTTTAAGGGCTATTTTTGATGAAAAGATTGCAGATGTTAAAGATGTTTCATTAGTTGTTCCTCCTGGATATTTTGGCGTTGTTGTGGATGTCGATATTTTGTCTAGAAGGGGTATAAATAAGTTAAGCAGGCAGATCGAAATTGAGTCAGAAAAAATGTATAATTTGCAAAGAGACTTTGATGAGAAGATTTCTGTCTTGAAAAATGAAATTTGCTTATCTTTGAAGGATATTATTGCTAAGTTAAAAATTGCTAAATCTTCCAAATTGTCAAATATACCAATTTCTCGTGAATTAAGTGATTCATTTATTAAATCTCTTTCGTTTTCCGATATTGCAAAAATTAAAGTGGATGACAACGATGTTTCTGATGTTTTTTATAATTTAATTAAACATTATTCTGATATAGTTAAGAGTATAGAAAATGAACATAAGGTTTTGGCAACAAAAATAAGAGAGGAGAAAGATTTTACTGGTGGAACTCTTTATGTTGTTAAAGTTAGAATTGCAATGAAAAATCTGTTACAGCCTGGGGATAAAATAGCTGGTAGACATGGTAACAAGGGTATTATATCTAAAGTTGTGCCAGTTGCTGATATGCCTTTTACCGAGGATGGTGAGCCGGTTGATATGATAATCAATCCTCTTGGTATCGTTGCTCGTATGAACTTTGGACAAATTCTTGAGCTTGGTCTGGGTCTTGCCTCGATAACATTTGGTAAGAAGATTAAGGATGTTTTAAAGTCTTATAAAAATGTCTCAGAAGTGAAGGAAATTTTATTAAAATCTATTACCGACAATAACATTTTAGATGAAATTAAAACTGTAAAAGACAATAATAAGATTTTAGATATAGCCAAAAAGTACACCTCTGGTATACCATTTGCCGTTCCTGTGTTTTCTGGATTAAATTATGAAGATGTTGGCAAGATGTTGTCTCTGGCTGGCTGTGATGAGTCTGGGCAAGTTGATTTGTACGATGGTATAAGTGGTCAGAAATTTGATCGTAAAGTATCGGTTGGTTCAATGTATATATTAAAACTGCATCACCTTGTTGACAGGAAAATACACGCAAGATCTGTTGGTCCATATAGTTTAATTACTCAGCAACCTTTGGGTGGTAAGGCTAATTTTGGTGGACAAAGACTTGGCGAAATGGAGTGTTGGGCTCTGGAAGCTTATGGTGCTGCTTATACATTGAATGAAATGTTGACCGTTAAGTCTGATGATATAGATGGAAGAAGGAAGATATATAGTAGCATAGTTAAAGGTTCAAATGATTTCCAGCATGGCATGCCTGAGTCGTTTAATGTTTTGATAAAAGAACTATCGTCTCTTGGTTTAAGTGTTTCTTTAAAAGATTAATATTGTTTAATTATGGCGGGTATGAGTAATATAAATGGAAGTTCTTCTGGGGTTTCAAGTTTTGCATTTTCAGCTATTCAGCTTGGTATTGCTAGTCCAGATGAAATTTTGCGTAATTCATATGGTGAGGTTAAGACGCATGAGACAATTAATTATAGAACATTAAAGCCTGAGAGAGATGGTTTATTTTGTGCGAAAATTTTTGGCCCAATAAGGGATTATGAATGTTTGTGCGGAAAATACAAAAGAATTAAATACAAGGGAATAGTTTGTGATAAATGTGATGTAATGGTGACCTTGTCAAAAGTGAGACGCGAAAGGATGGGGCACATAGATCTTGTTACACCAGTTATTCATAAATGGTTTTTCAAATCTCAGCCTTCAAAAATTGCCATGGCCCTTGGGATACAAATGAAAGATGTTGAGAGGGTTGCTTATTATCATTCATATATTGTTATTAACCCAGGAAATTCAACATTATCAAGATTTCAGATTTTATCTGATCAAGAATATGATGATGCTATATCTGAATTTGGAACAACTGCCGTACAGATTGGAATAGGTGGCGATGGAATTAGAATGGCTCTGCAAAGTGTCAATATTGATGATGAAATAGAGGATTTAAAAAAACAAATAGCAACAACTAAATCTGCACTAAAGATTAAAAATGCTGAGAAGAGATTGTTGTTTTTTTCCAATTTTAAATCATCTGGCAACCAACTTGAATGGATGGTTTTAACGAGAATAGGTGTTCTTCCTCCAGAATTAAGACCCCTTGTTATGCTTTCTGGTGGGAAATTTGCATCTTCCGATCTTAACGAACTTTACAGACGGGTTATAAATAGGAATAATAGATTAAAAAGACTTATCACTATAGGTGCACCTGAGATTATAATTATAAATGAAAAAAGAATGCTTCAGATTGCAGTAGACTCATTGTTTGATGCCGATACAAAAAGAAGTCCAAATCAAAGACCTTTAAAGTCTATAACTGCGAGTTTAAAGGGTAAGAATGGTAGATTTAGACAAAATTTACTTGGTAAAAGGGTTGACTATTCCGGTAGATCTGTTATATCAGTTGGTCCTGAATTAAAACTTCATCAATGCGGTCTTCCAAGAGCTATGGCAATTGAATTATTTAAGCCATTTATATTTTCAAAATTAATATCATATGGAAGGGTGTCATCTATAAAATCTGCTGGAAAATTTGTTGATTCTGGCTCGCCTGAGGTTGTGGAAATTCTTGAGTCAATTATTAAAGATAAGGTTGTATTATTAAACAGAGCTCCAACATTGCATAGACTTGGTATACAGGCATTTGAGCCGAAATTAATTGAAGCAAAGGCTATACAATTACATCCTTTATGCTGTAAGGCATTCAATGCCGACTTTGATGGTGACCAGATGGCTGTCCATGTTCCACTTTCAATAGAGGCTCAAATGGAGGCGAGATTGCTGATGTTGTCGTCTAATAACGCCTTGAGTCCATCAGATGGTTCACCAATTATATCGCCAACTAAAGATGTTGTACTTGGTCTGTTTTATGCAACTTCTATATTCAAAGATGAAGTTGGAAGCGGTGTAGTTTTAGATGATTTGGACACTATAGAATTATTTATTGATCTTGGAAAGATAAATTATCAATCGGCAATTAAATTCAGGTTTATCTCTGAAGGTGGCAAGGTTAATATAGTTGACACATGTCCTGGACGACTTCTTGTTTATAAAAGAACTCCGCTGAAAAATGGAGATGGATTTGAAATATTTAATAATGTTTTTAATGCAAAGCATTTATCAAAGACTGTATCTTGGATTCTCGATCAATGTGGTCAAAAAGCAATGATTGAGTTTTGTGATGATATAATGAGATTTGGGTTTTCAGTTTGTACAAAATCTGGTATATCATTTGGTAAAAATGATGTTAAAATACCAAGCTCAAAACAAGAGTTTATAAAACAAAGTTTGGAAGTTGTTAAAAATGCAGAGACGCAATTTTCATCTGGCTATATTACAAATAAAGAAAAATATAATAAAGTTACAGATGAATGGTCAAGATGTGTTGATCTTGTAACAAAAGAAATGATGAAATATGTTGTACAGGATGCGGATACTAGTAAAGTTAATTCCGTATATTTAATGGTTAATTCTGGAGCAAGAGGTTCGGAGGCTCAGTTAAAGCAAATGGCTGGAATGAGGGGTCTTATGGTTAAACCTTCTGGTGAGGTTATTGAAACTCCGATTATATCAAATTTCAAGGAAGGCTTAAATATGATGGAGTATTTCAATTCTACACATGGTTCAAGAAAGGGTGTCGCAGATACGGCACTTAGAACTGCAGACGCAGGTTATTTAACAAGAAGACTAGTTGATGTTTCCCAAGATTGCGTTATTCGCGAACATGATTGTGGTTCTAGTGATGGAATAACTTTTAAACCATTGATGCTTGATGGAAAGGTTGTTGAAAAATTATCAGAAATGGTATTTGGTAGAGTTATTGCTCATGATATATTGGATTTTGAAGATAAGATTATTTTAAAGAAAAATGAAGTTATTACTCTTGCCAATTCTGATGTAGTTGATTCCCTGTCCTCCATTGTTGTTAGATCTCCAGTTACTTGTAAATCCGAAAATGGAATGTGTGCGATGTGCTACGGTATAGATGTGTCAAGGAGAAGAATGGTTTCAGAAGGAGAGCCTGTTGGTATTATAGCTGCACAAGCGATTGGTGAACCAGGTACACAGTTGACACTTAGAACATTCCAAATGGGTGGTATATCTTCAAGATCTGCTACAAAGACAATATCTTCAGAAGCAAAAGGAATTATAAAAATGATTAATTTTAAGACCGTTCAAGGGAAAGATGGAGTATTTACGGTAAAAGATAACGGTAAAATTGCTATATTGTCGCGTAATGGTAGTAGAGTTTTTGCCGAATATGTAATTCCAAGGGGTGCAACGATATTTGTAAATGATGATGATAGTATTGATGTTGGCACAAAGATAGCAACCTGGGATTCTTATGTAACCCAAGTTTTCTCTGAATTTTCTGGTTATATAAAATATGAAGATATGGTTGAGTCTGTTTCATTTAGAGAGAGAATGGATGAAAACACAGGTGTATCAAATAAAATAATCCTTGACTCTTCCAGAACTGGAAAGTATCTGCTACCTAGAATAGAGATAGTTGATGCTAAAGGGAATTGCGTTAAAGATGAAAATGGAAATGATGTATTCTTTATACTTCCATTTGGAGCAGTTGTTCCTGTTTTAAATGGGCAAAAAATTGAAGCTGGTGAATGTATTGCCAGAGTTCAAACAGATGTTAATGCAATACAAGATATTACCGGTGGACTTCCGATAGTTGAGGGTATTTTTGAGGCTAGGGTGCCAAGTAAACCTTCAGTTATATCACCTTTTGATGCAATTGCGACAATAGACACTTCGCCTAGGTTAAAAATTAGAATTGAGTTAAATCCAATTAATTCAGATTCAGAGCCAGTTTCATTTTTTATCAAAAAAGGTAAATATGTTAAAATTGATAATGGTCAGATTGTTTTGAAGGGTGATACTCTGGTTGATGGTGACACAAATATACATGATGTATTGAAAACAAATGGAATTGAAAGTGTAACTCATGCGATTTTGGGTAAAGTTCAATCTGTTTACAAATTGCAGGGTGTTAAAATTGATAACAAACATATTGAGATTATTGTAAGATCTATGCTTAGTAGATGTATTATAAAAAATCCTGGTGACTCAACGTTGTCTTCTGGTGAAAGTGTTTCAATTTTTACACTTAATGCTATGAATAGAGCTTTAAAAGGTGAGAATAGAGCTTTAATTGAATATGAACAGGTGTTAACTGGTATTACAAAAGTATCTGTTAATACAGAATCTTTTATTGCTGCTGCGGCATTCCAAGAAGTTGTAAAGGTTCTTTCAAATGCGGCTGCGTTTAGCAAGATTGATACCTTAAAGGGTTGTAAAGAAAATATAGCAGTTGGTAGATTGATACCACTTGGAACAGGTTTAGTTGCTTCAAAGTTTTTATCGTAGTTTATATGACTAAATATTTTACTTTATTTTTATTGTTTGTTTCTCTTGTATCCTGTAATTACATTAATAAAAAAGATGTCGCTAATAAAAAAGAAGCATATATTTTAATTGGTGCACCAGCTTCTGGTAAGGGTTATATTGCAAAAAAAATTACAGAAAAAAAGAAAAATACCTTGCATGTTTCAACTGGTGATTTGCTTAGAAAATCAGCTAATGGTAATAATAAATCTCTTATCACTTCAGGAAAACTTGTATCATCAGCTGAAATAAAGAAGATGATCTCTGACTATATAAGGGAAAATAGTTCTTATGATTTTTATATTTTTGATGGTATACCGAGAATGGTTGATCAAGTTGAAATTTTGGATAAAGTAATGATTGAAAACAATATAGAGTTAAAAAAAGTTATTGTGATAGATTGCGATAGAAAGATTCTGACAAAGAGAATGAATGATAGGTCTAAAAAAGAAGGTAGATCTGATGATAAAATTGAGATTTTTGAAAAAAGAATTTCTTCTTACGAGAAGAATGCACCAAGTATAGTAAAGATTTATCAAGATAGAAGTTTTGATAAAGTTGCTAGACTTTCTTGTGAAAATAATAATAATGTTGATTTTGTATTATGATGACCGCCCTTCGTGATTTTTATGAAGTTATAAAAGCATGCTATGATATCATGTTTGATATATGTAGTGGAAATGCGTTAAAAAAATAATCTTCATGATTTTTAATAAAGTATTTTAATTGCCATGATTGATGTTATTGATGAAAAAATTCCAGCAATAACATCGTCTAACATAATCCCTATTCCACCTTTGGTATTCTTGTCTATATAGGATATTGGAAATGGTTTTATAATATCGAAAAATCTAAACATAAAGAAGTTCAGCAATAGTGATGAAAATTGTTGTTTTTCGCAGAAATTTCCGCAAATAAAGAAGAATATAGTAATAGATATATAATATCCGCAAACCTCGTCAATTACAACTTCTTTTGGATCTGAATTTTTCACTTTTTTTGAGTAAATATCGGCACTTTTAACGCCAATGACAAGGGTTATAATAGAAATTACAAAGCATATAAAAGCAAAATTTTTGTCAAAAAATAACAGTGGAATTGATGTAATTAGAGCTGCAAAAGTGCCCATAGTTCCAGGCATTTTAGGTGATTTTCCAGAATAAAAAAATGTTGCGATTAGATCATTAATTTGCATTTTACAAAAAATTTACTTTACAATAATTTATTTATTCTTTATTGTCAATAAGAAAAGATTTATATAAAATATGCAGGTTTTAACGACAATTTTTACATCTTGGTATTCTATACTACTTGGCGCATTTTGGCTTGGAGTGATGATTACAATTATAGCTTTTGTGCACGAATTTGGTCATTTTGTTGTTGCAAAATGGTGTGGCGTAAAGGTTGAAGCCTTTGCAATAGGCATGGGTAGGGAGATTTTTGGTTTTAACGATAAGCATGGAACAAGATGGAAGTTTTGCATGTTTCCAATTGGCGGATATGTGCAAATGCTTGGGCAAAGCGATAGCCCGAAAAAAGACGATTTTAAATACGAAAATGACGATGAAAAATCGCATTCTTTTGAGTTTAAATCGCCTTGGCAAAAAATCGCTATATCAATTGCCGGCCCACTTGCAAACGTAATTCTTGCTTTTGTGATCACGGTTTTCATTCTTGGATTTTGGGGAAAAGACAAGATAAAACCTGTTGTTTCGCACATTGCAAGTGACAGTCCTGCAGCAAGTGCATTTAAAATTGGGGATGAAGTTTTGTCTGTAAATGGCGTAAAAATTGACGATTTCATGCAGGTAACTAAAATTATTACCTTTAGTGGCTGTAATCCTCTTGAGTTTGAAATTTTAAGAAAAGGCAAGATTTTATCGCAAAAAATAACACCAGTTCGCATGGAAACGACTGATTTTCTAGGGCGCGTACAAAAAAGATGTATGATTGGCGTTGCTGGCGGTGAAACTGTGCATGAAAATTTTGCTCCTATACCTGCAATAAAGCAAGGTTTTATCGACACAATTTCAATGACAGGTGATACAGCGCGCGGCGTTTATCAGCTTTTAACGGGACAAAGAACAATAAAAGAGCTAAGCGGACCGCTTAAAATCGGCAAAATTTCACACGAAGCATCCAAAGTTGGCATTCAAAAATTTATGATGCTAATTGCAATAATCTCAATTGGGGTGGGGGTTATGAATATAGTTCCGATTCCAGTTTTAGACGGCGGGCACATTTTAATGAACTTAATTCAAGTCATTATTCGTCGCGAAATTCCAAAAAAAGTGCAGTTTTTAATCTATAATCTTGGTTTTGGGGTTGTAATTTTGCTTATGCTTGCTGGATTTATTAACGATTTTAGGTATTTGATAAAGTTATGAGCACAATTTTTCTAAACGGCTCTTATATTACTAGAGAAAATGCGAAAATCAGCGTTGATGACAGGGGTTTTCACTTTGGAGACGGAATGTATGACATAATGCTTATTCATAATGGAAAAATCATCGATTTTGATAAGCACTATGAGCGTATTTCAAATACTGCATCGCGGATTTTCATGAACCTTGACTTGCAAAAAGACGAAATTTTTGCGATTGCGCATAAATTAATGGCCGACAATAAAGTGGAAAAAGGTAGATTAATAATAGTAATTTCAAGAGGCGAGGGCGATAGATGGGTAAGTGATTTTTCAAAAATGCCTCAAAATTTCATGATTGAAGTGCAAGATGCGGATTGCGGCGTTGGAACTGAGAATTTAAAATTAATTTCGGCAAAATTACATGAGGATATTCGCTGGAAATATCGCGATATAAAGATAACATCCCTTTTGCCATCGGTGATCTTGAGGGCAAAATTTGAAAAAGACGGATATGGCGAGGTTTTATATCATGAGGATGGAAAAATCTGCGAAACATCTCGTGGAAATATTTTTATAATCAAAAATAATGTGATAAAAACTCCGCCACTTTCACACAAACTTCTGCCTGGGATAACGAGATTTCGCATTTTACAGTTACTTAACTGCGGTGAATATGTAAAATTTTTAAATAGCGAGGATGCAAAAATTATTTCTGGTTTTAAAGCTTTGGAAACAGATTTTTCAATAGACGAAATACTCGATGCAGACGAGGTTTTTTCAAGCTCTTCAACTATTAGAATTGCAGGAATTTCAAAAATTGATGACAAGGAATTTGCAAGGCACGATATTACAAAAGTCCTGCTTAGAATGTATGATAATTTTATTTCTTAATCAATTACTTTAACAACTTTAAAGTATAAATCATCGTTTACCTCTATCGTTTTCCTTGGGTCAATTGTATAATCTATTTTCTCTTGTTTTATTTGATATTTTTCATCGGATATTAAATTTACAAGTGGTAATATATTGTCTGTATCTATTTTTTGTATTTCCGATATCCAGTTTATTATTGAATTTAGATTGCTTTGAATTTTTTCAACCGCTTCTTTTGTAAATTCAAGTTTTGCGGATTTTGCAAGTTTTGTAATTTCATCATTTTCAATCATATCTTAAAAAGATTTTACAAATGTTAAATCATTATATTTAATTGTCAATATTTAAAGAAAATTATCTTAGCTTTCAATATTTTTATCAAGCCTTTGTAGCATTCTATTCCAATAAATTTCACTGGAAAATTTATTAATTTCATAAAAATGAGCTGATGAAGAAAAGAAAATCATTCGTGCCTTTCCTATTATTTTATCTTCACTTACAAATCCCATGCTTTGAAATCTGCTATCTGCAGAGTTATTTCTGTTATCGCCCATCATAAAATAGTGATTTTCTGGAACCTTAACTTTTGCAAAATTATCATCCATAAAATTACCGTCTTTTGAAAATTTATATATATAATAAGAGTAATTATCGATATTTTTTTCTTTATACATATAAACTGGTACGCTATTGTAACCATTTTCGTAAGCATATTTTGCTAAAGTAAATGGAATGCCATCTGCTTGAATATTTAAAACATCTTTTTTTATATATTCTGTTTTATTTGCTTTTCCATTTACATAAACTATTCCATTTTTAACCTCAATTTCATCGCCAGGCAATCCAATTACTCTTTTAATAAAATATTCATTTCCTTGCTCCGGTAGTTTAAATACGACAATATCGCCTCTTTCTGGTGCTTTGAAGTCTAGTATTTTGCCAGAAAATGGTATCATATTTAATGGAAAAGAGTATTTTGAATAACCGTATATAAATTTTTCTACTAAAAGCTTGTCACCAAGTATTAAATTTGGCATCATTGAACCAGATGGTATAGCAAATGGCTGAAAAAAAAATGTTCTAAAAACTGTAGCAAAAAGCAAAGCAAAACCTAGCGTTTTAAATGTTTCTTTGGCGTTGACTTTTTTCATTAAAGTGCAAAATTTTTAAATTGTAATACTGAATAATTTTTAAAGTCAAACGAAATTTGTATATTATGTCAATTGATTTATTTGATTTTGCAACACAAAATATAAGTGTCGGAAACAGATTTTTTTGATAACAACACATTGCATTCATTTTCTATTAAAAACTGCGTTGGATCTTGAAAAGCCTCTATTAATATTAAAGTTTTTTCGCTGACTGCATCAGATTTTTTTGCAATATTTAGGAAGTTTGAAACTATTCGTTCTTGCTCTTGATATGGTGGATCTATGAATATTAAATCAAGACTATCATTTAATTTTCGTATGTTTGTAATACTTGGCATGGTTTCAGTTTTGTCTTTGATGTTATATTCTGTAGCTATATTTTTTATAATTTTTATTATTTTTTCATTTGAGTCTATAAAATAACATTTTTTTGCTCCATTTGATATAAATTCAAATCCCATTGCGCCAGTTCCGCAGCACAAATCAGCAACGGTAGAGTTTTCAAGAGTAAATTGAGAGCTTATGATATTGCCATTTTTTATTAAATTCATAATCAATTGCTTTGTGTAATTTGATGTTGGTCTAACGCGATTATGGTTAAGGAATTTTGGTGTAAATGGCAGGTTTCTGTTTTTTAAAAACCCAGATGTAATTTTAATTGACATATTTTTTGTACTACAAATTACTTGCAAATCCCCTTTTTAATCCAAGATTTGCATCAGCCGAGATTTCATCTTCTTTTGGTAAATTCTCGCGGATCTTTTTGCCAGATAGTATGTCTTTTATTTCGTCTCCAGTTAGAGTTTCGTATTCAAGAAGTGCCTTTGCAAGGGCGTGTAAGTCATCTATTCTGCGAGATAAGATTTCCTTTGCAGTTTCAAATCCGCCTTGAACAAGTTTTTTCACTTCGTCGTCAATTATTTGAGCGCTATGTTCTGAGCAGTGATAACGAGATTTTGAGCCGCCAATATAGATGTCTCGAGATTCACCAGCGTGATTTACATTTCCAATACTTTCTGTTAAGCCCCATTCTGTCACCATTGCGCGCGCAAGATTTGTCGCCATTTTTATATCAGATGACGCACCACTTGTGACTTTATTGTATCCGAAAATCATCTCTTCGGCAACACGTCCTGCCATGGCAACCGCAAGATCGGCGTGCATTTTCTCGCGCGTGAGTGAGAATCTATCGTCTTCAGGAAGGCGCATTACCATTCCAAGAGCGCGGCCGCGTGGGATTATTGTTGCTTTATGAATTGGATCAGATGCTGGCATGTCAAGACCAACTAGTGCGTGTGCACCTTCGTGATAAGCGGTTAATTTCTTTTCTTCATCCTTCATTTTTAGCGATTTTCTTTCACTTCCCATCATTATTTTGTCTTTTGCATCTTCAAAATCTTGATTTTGCACTATGCTTTGACCTCTTTTTGCCGCCAAAAGTGCAGCCTCATTTACAACATTTGCAAGCTCAGCACCGGAAAAACCTGGAGTTCCACGCGCGATATTTCTAATATTTATATCGGGCGCAAGTTTAACATTTTTGGTATGCACTTTTAAAATTTCCTCTCTACCATTGACATCCGGCATACTCACTACTATTTGACGATCAAATCTTCCAGGGCGTAAAAGTGCAGGATCTAAAACATCCGGGCGGTTAGTTGCTGCAAGAACTATTATGCCTGAATTTTCTTCAAAACCATCCATTTCAACAAGCATTTGATTTAAAGTTTGCTCACGTTCGTCATTTCCGCCGCCATTTCCAATTCCACGGTGACGACCAACTGCATCGATTTCATCGATAAATATTATACATGGATTGTGTTTTTTTGCTTGACCAAATAAGTCACGAACGCGGCTTGCGCCCACGCCAACGAACATTTCAACAAAATCTGAGCCGGATATAAAGAAAAATGGCACACCAGCTTCGCCAGCAATTGCTTTTGCAAGCAGGGTTTTACCAGTTCCGGGTTGGCCGACAAGAAGGCAACCTTTTGGAATTTTTGCACCGATTTTTCTGTATTTAAACGGTGCCTTTAGGAAATCTACCATTTCTTCAAGATCGGCCTTGGCTTCGTCTATTCCAGCGACATCTTTAAATCTTGTTTTTATGTCTTTTGGCATTATAGCTTTTGCCTTGCTTTTACCGAATGAAAATGGATTTCCGCCCATCATTCCGCCACCGCCAGATCCACCTTTGGAACCGCCATTCATTTGTCTATTCATGCTTATCCAAAAGCCAAGAATTAACAAGAGTGGAAGCCAAGAAAGAAGCATTCCAAGTATGTTAAAAATCCTTCCGGCAAGCCCGCCATCGTCACGTTTTTGAATTTCAATTTTTGAGTCTGCTTTTTTTAAATCGTCAATAATTCTTGTGCTATAATATGGATTTATATATGATATATAGTCAGGCTTTGGAGATTTTTTCACATCAACAACTTCTTTAGTTGTTTTTTCAACAACAGATTTAATTACATTTTCCTTTTGATTTGGCTGTTTTGGAAGTTTGTATGCCTCCTTTATGAAGATGTAGACTTTTTCATCCGCCATTAAAACAGATTCAACTTTTTTTTCTTCTGTTAGTTTTAAAAATTCAGACATTTGAATTTCAGTTGCGACATTTTTATCAGAAATTACTGTATCTAAAATTGAGAATCCTAGAAAAAAGATTGCAATCCACAAGAAAAAATTTTTCATAAATACTTTAAAAAAGTTATATTTTAGAAATTTCTAACACGATAAATTTTTAAGTCAAGAATAAAATTATAATTATTTATTTCTTTTTTTTACAATGCCGTATAAACTTACGCAAAGCCACATAATTTCGCTTGCTATAGCGCCTCGGTTAAAAAATCCAATTGCGCTAATTAAGAACATTATTGATGTAATTAACGTGAGACATGCGTATATTCTTGTGTTACCAGTTTTATGGACATATAGATTTGCAAATAAGCAGATAATTGATGCTATAAGTGATAGATATTCGTATATATTCATATATAAGACGTATGCGAATGTGTACTTGGTTCTATTGTGATTATTTGTCAAGAAATATTTTTAATATGAAAGCAAAAACTTCTTGATTTTTATTTATATCATGTATATACCATTTTTGCAAATGTGCCTGCGTGATGGAATCGGTAGACATAACGGACTTAAAATCCGTTGGCTGTAAGGCCGTGGCGGTTCAAGTCCGCCCGCAGGTACCAATTTATTTTATTACTGCCCCTATTTCTTATAAAACTATTAATACAGTTTATAATAATAACAATATATTAATGTTATTTTAATGGTATAAAGTTTAAAGTTATATGAATAAATGGGGCGAACGACGGGGCTTGAACCCGCGACATTTGGTACCACAAACCAACGCTCTACCAGCTGAGCTACATCCGCCACTTATATTAAGTATCTATTTTAATTTTTTTATTTGTCAAGTGAAAATTCTTGACTTTATGAAAAATGATATTATTGTAGATTTACTTTGTTGATTAGATATGCAAAAAGTTATTAAAGTAAAAGATATATGTATATCAAATGAAAATCCAATGGTTTTAATTGCCGGGCCATGTCAAATTGAGTCTCTTGAGCATAGCCTAATGATTGCAACTAAAATATCGGAAATATGCAAAAAAATAGGAATGCCTTTTATTTTTAAATCATCTTTTGACAAGGCAAATCGAAGCTCAAGTAGTAGTAAAAGAGGCGTTGGAATTGAAGCTGCGAAAGAGATTTTTTCACAAATAAAAAAATCTGTTAATTGTCCAATTTTAACTGATGTGCACAATGAAAATCATTGTAACGAGATCGCTGATTTTGTGGATGTTTTGCAAATTCCGGCATTTTTATGTAGACAGACTGATTTACTTAAAGCTGCGGCTCAAACTGGAAAGGTTGTCAATGTAAAAAAAGGTCAATTTCTTGCTCCGTGGGATGTAAAAAATATAATTGGAAAGATGGAAAGTTTTGAAAATGATAAAATAATGCTTACAGAGCGTGGTACTAGTTTTGGGTACAATACTTTAATATCAGATATGCGTGGGCTTGATATTATGAGAGATTTTGGATATCCTGTAATTTTTGATGCTACTCACTCTGTTCAGCAGCCAGGAGGGCAGGGAAGTGTTAGTGGCGGTGAGAGAAAATTTGTTACTTTGCTTTCTCGTGCAGCTCTTTCTGCAACGAAAATAGCTGGCATTTTTGCAGAAGTTCATGAAAATCCATCTTGTGCACCAAGTGATGGACCTTGTATGCTTGAAATTGATAAACTTGAGTTAATTTTGAGACAGTTGAAATCATTTGATGATTTATCTAAGTCGTTATAGATTATTGATATAGAGTAACGAAAATTATGTCATTTTTATAATAATATATTTCTATTGAAATGCTTGGGAATCTAATTGGTAGCCAAAGAAATAACTTGTCTTACTGAAGTTAAGATGGTCTAGTTGACCAAATTAATTGCTTTTTCAGTTGCGCGAATTGAAGCCATTATTTGATCACTTGAAACGCCAGATGTTCGAATTGAATTTTCCCAGTGGATTACGGTTTCAACTAAGGCGTTTGTTTGCCCGCCTTTTGGGATGCTGACCTCGAAATCTTGTAATTGCGGGATTTTGAAACCAGCTTTTTGCGATATTAAATGCAGTGCGTTCATGAAAGCGTCATATCCTCCGTTTCCGCTTGAATTTGCGCAAAATTCTTGATTAATATAGCGAATTTTAATGTTTGCAACCGGTAAAAGTGTTGTTGACGATGTTATAATACACTCCAAAACTTCAAAATTTTTGACAATATCTGTGCCAAGAATATCTGCTATTAAAAATGGTAAGTCGTCTTGTGTTATTGACTTTTTTTCATCACCCATTGAAATAATATGCGATAAAACCTGTGATTTTTGTTCATCTGTTAGAGTTATGCCAAGCTGACTTAGGTTTATTTCAAGACTTCCCTTGCCAGACATTTTTCCAAGTGAATACTGAGTATTTCGTGCAAATCTTTTCGAATTTAGCTTTGAAATGTATAAATCGCCCTTGTTATCGCCATCTGCGTGTATTCCAGCGGTTTGGGTAAATACATCTTTTCCAACAATTGGTGCGTTGTGTGCTAGTTTTTTCCCAGAAAACCTCTCAACAATTGAGCTTATTGGGTATATATCGTGCTCAGATACACCTATGTCAATTCCAAGATGATCTTTTAAACATACGATAAATTCTGATAAATTTACATTACCAGCTCTTTCGCCAAGCCCATTTATTGTTCCATGGATGCGTGAAATTCCAGCTTTTGTGGCGTAAATTGCATTAGCCGTTCCAAAACCGTAATCGTTATGACAATGAAAATCCAGATTGGAATTTGGAAATTTGTCTTTCATTTTTGAGACCATGTCGTAAGTTTGCCATGGGCTTAAAATGCCGAGCGTGTCGCATAAAATTAATGTTTTTACGCTATTTTTAACCAAGAATTCTGATATTTCCATGACATACCCTTCATCTTGAATCATTCCATTTGACCAATCTTCAAGATAAACGCTTGCAGAAATTCCGTTTTTACTTGCACAATTTAGCGTTTTTTCTATATCCGCAATGTGTTCTTTTATGGTTTTTTTAAGTTGAATTTCGCAATGACGACGAGAGCCTTTTGTAAGTAGGTTTATATTACGACACTCGGTTTGCATTAGCCAATTTATAGATTTATCATTATCGCAAAAAGATAATACTGAGATATTGTCGATAAAACCTGCATTTTTTGCCCATGATGATATTTTTGATATACTTTGTTTTTCTTTTTCACTAACCCTGCAACTTCCTATTTCAACCATGTCAAATTTCATTACAGAAAGAAGGTTTTGTGCAATAATTAGCTTTTCATCTGGCGAAAAAGAGACATGATTGGTTTGTTCGCCGTCTCGTAGGGTTGTGTCAAATATTTTTACTGGCATTATTCTTATTACACGAAAAAGTAGGTGACAATTTTGATAGTATTTTCTTTTGAAAAACTAAAAATATTAATTTTCCTTTACTTTCTCAGTTTTAACTTTTTCAGGAATTATTCTAATACCATTATACATTCCATTTTTTCCAAGGTGGTGATTTCTTACATGATCTCCAGTTACTGGGTCTATTTTTACATCGCATAAATTAGCCTTTAAAGCCATATGTGCTCTTCTCATTCCACGTCTTGAAGGTGATGTTTTCTTTTTAGGTACAGCCATAAATTTATATCAACTTATTTAACTTCTACAAGTACAAATTTTATAAGTCAACAAAAAAATGTTGATTTTTAAAAAAAAGTCTATATAAGCATGTTATGTCATTTTAAAATATGTCTTTAATAGTTGAAAATTTAGAGAAATTAGGGTTAAAATTACCAGATGCTGTCTTGCCTGTGGCAAATTATGTGCCTTGTAATTTATCAAATGGAGTTCTTTATGTTTCTGGTCAGTTGCCAAAAACTGAAAACGGTTTTATCACGGGACAACTAGGTAAAAATGTTTCTATTGAAGATGGAAAAAAAGCTGCAGAAATTTGTGTACTTCACGCTTTATCGCAAGTGAAAAAAAATATTTCGGATCTTGCTAAGATAAAAAAATGTATAAAAATTACAGTTCTTGTAAATTCAGCTTCGGATTTTGATCAACACTCCATTGTTGCAAATGGTGCATCTGATTTACTTGTTTCTTTGCTTGGTGAAAACGGTAAGCATGCAAGATCGGCTTTTGGTGTCTCGTCTTTGCCTTTTGGCTGTGCTGTTGAGGTTGAATTTATGTTTGAAATTGGTTAATAATGATGATTTCTAAAGGAAAAATAATTAAGATACTTTGTGATAATCACTTTTATCTTAATGTTTCTATGCTTGCAATTGTTTTTGTCGCAATGTATATAATATCTGGTAGTATTTTTAATGCAATTTTTATGCTTGCATTTCACATGTTATTTGCAGGATTTTTTGCTCATTTTTTGTATCAGAAAAACAATCTTTCGTATATTCAATTTGAGCGTTATAGAGATGATATTGATGTTGTTAAAGGAAAAAGAAATTTAATATCTGTTATCAGTGTTTTTATTTTTAGCCTCTTTATTCTGATTTTTTGTAGAAATATTAATATTTGTGATTATATTTTTTGAAAATTAACTTATAAAAATCCGATAAGAAAAACATAGATCCAAAAAGGTAAAATGATGTATTTTCAAATCTTGTTTTGCCTAGAATTTCAAATATTTCGGCTAAATTTTTGCACTTGACGACATTGCACGATGAAAGATTTTCTGCGATTTTATAAAGATTTTCGCGGCGATTTGTCGATGCAATTTCGCATATATAAAGCGTTTTAAATCCTATGTTTTTTACAACTTCGTATATTTCATCGCATGATTTGTCGGACAAAAGTGAAAAAATACCGATTTTATCTAGGTTTTTATCACGCTTTATGTAGCCTGCAAGCTTTAAAATTGAGTCAATATTGTGGCTTCCGTCTACGATAAAATCACATGTTTTTGAGAAATTTGGGATTAATTTCTTAATCTCGCCGTGTTTAATTTTGCATATTCTGCCCATTATAAAAGCGCTTTTTATGCCGATTTTAATTGATGTTTTTGAAATTTTATCAAGGATTTCGGAAAGCTTGAGGCAGCATGCAATAGCAAGTGATGCGTTGTTTATTTGATGAAGCCCTGATATTCCTGATGAAATGCCGTAAATTTTGGTATTTAGTGCCGCGAAAGTGAAGTTAAAATTCAACTCACCTCTTCCGTTTGCAAAAAAATCATTTCTATCAAAAAGTATTTCAATTTTGCCATTATTTAGCTCATTTGCGACATCAATTATTGCGTTTTTCACACCAGTTTCTTGCTTTGCGCATATTGCAAAATCGCAATTTTTTATAATTCCAGCTTTTTCGGCAGCAATTTTTTCTTTTGTATCGCCTAAAATGCCCATGTGGTCTAGGGAAATTGATGTTATTATAGCGCATAATTTTTTCGAAATTACATTCGTTGCGTCCAGCCTTCCGCCAAGTCCGGTTTCAAGAATTACCGCATCGTGATTGCTTTTTGCAAAGAAAATGAAGGCAATAATTGTAGTTATTTCAAAAAAACTAAGCTCAAGATGAGAGATTTTTTCCCTGCAAAACTCGGAAATCTCAAAAAGTTCATCATCTGTAATTTGGCGGCCGTTAAAGACTATCCTTTCGTTGAAATTTACTATATGGGGTGAGGTATATTTGCAAATTTTGTATCCAGATTTTTGCAAAATTGACTCGATAAAAGTGCACACGGAACCCTTGCCATTTGTTCCCGCAACATGTATGACATTTTTTAAGCTTTTATCTGGATTTCCGACGATTTTAAGTGCCTCTTCCATCTTGCAAAGTGAAAAATCACCAGCTTTTTTATGCACAAAATTTCCCTCAATATCTTTTATCCAGTCAAGCATTATATATTGCATATGTAGTTATTGTTTTTTGCCTCTTGTTAAAATAATAATCAAGATTTTATTTTTGCTGTGTTTAAAAAGTTGTATAATCTTATAGTAAAAGTTTTTATTACAATGAGCAAAAACTTCTTGATATTTGTATTTTTTGTTTTATATTGCCTTACTTTGGTCACATAATTGTATGCAAAATTTGCAAAATAATCAAGACGAAATACATAAAGAACCAGAAGTGGTGCTTAATTTTGGACCTCAGCACCCAGCAGCACACGGTGTTTTGCGTTTGGTTTTGAACATGGATGGCGAAACTATTAAAAGAGCCGACCCGCATATTGGCTTTTTGCATCGTGGAACTGAGAAATTAATGGAACAAAAAACATACCTGCAAGCCCTGCCTTATGTCGATAGACTTGACTATGTATCGCCAATGTGTCAAGAGCAGGCATATTCCCTGA
Organism: Candidatus Deianiraea vastatrix; assembly: GCF_007993655.1. Taxonomy (GTDB): domain Bacteria; phylum Pseudomonadota; class Alphaproteobacteria; order Rickettsiales; family Deianiraeaceae; genus Deianiraea; species Deianiraea vastatrix. The sequence goes on from NZ_CP029077.1 coordinate 394,394, forward strand.
CGGTTGAAAAGCTACTTGGAATAGAAATTCCAAAGCGCGCTAAATACATTCGTGTACTTTTTGCTGAAATTAGTAGGCTTTTAAATCACACCCTTTGCGTTGCATGTCATGGGCTTGATGTTGGTGCTATGACGCCACTTTTATGGCTTTTTGATGAGCGTGAAAAAATGATGGAATTTTACGAAAGAGCCTCAGGCTCAAGAATGCACGCCGCATATATCCGCCCAGGTGGGGTTGCCATGGATTTACCAAAAGGTCTACTTGATGACATAAAAAAATTCGCAGATGGCTTTGAGCAAAAAATTCGTGACACCGAAATTATGTTTGATAATCGCATTTTTAAAGATAGACTTGTTGGAATTGGCGTTATTTCAAAAGAAGATGCTCTTGCTTTTGGTTGCTCTGGTGCAGTTTTGCGCGCATCCGGAGTTCCTTGGGATGTAAGAAAGGCAAGCCCATACGACGATTATGAAGATTTTGAGTTTGATGTTCCATTTAGAAATGGCGGCGATTGCTATGATAGATACATGATTAGAATTGAAGAAATGCGTCAGTCAATTCGCATAATTAAACAGGTAATTGATAAAATGCCAAATGGAGATTTCGCAAATCGCAATGCAAAAATTACCCCACCAAAGCGTGATGAAATGAAGACATCTATGGAGGCAATGATACATCACTTTAAACTGTTTTCCGAAGGTTATCACGTTCCGGCTGGGCAGGCTTATGTTCCAACTGAGGCTCCAAAAGGTGAATTTGGCGTAAATATTATATCAGATGGGTCAAATCGCCCATATCGTTGCTTTTTGCGCGCGCCGGGATTTGCTCATTTGCAGATTTTAGATAAAATCTCTCGTGGTCATTTTCTTGCTGATATTCCATCGATAATAGCCTCTCTTGATATAGTTTTTGGCGAGGTTGATAGGTAAATAATGTAACTATTATCTGGTATTTGCAATTTTTAATCTTTGCAAAATTAACTTGATAACGGTGCATAAAAAAATGGTTTTTAAAGAGGTTTTGATATGTAATATGCAAATAATTACAGCAAATAATAAGCATTGCAAGCAAATTAAAGAGCTACTAAAGCAACTTGAATACAGTATGTCAGATGATCAAATTCTTGAGAGATTAAATATATATAATGACGATTTTCATAGATGTTTTTTGGCAGTTATTAACGACGAAATCGCTGGACTTGTGGCTTTATCCATAAGGGAGCTATTTATAATACAGACAAGAAAAGCTTTTATTGAAGGTTTAGTGGTGGATGAAAAATTTAGGGGGCAAAAAATTGGTGAAAAATTACTAAAATATTCCGAAAATTACGCAAAAAATCAAGGATGCTCTATTGTTGAATTAACATCTGGTAAAAGACGTGAAAAAAACGGCGCACTGCGATTTTATGAGCGACTTGGCTTTTCCGACGGGCAAAAAAATTATTTGAGGAAGAATGTTTAGAAATATATGATAAAGAAATTTGAAAATGATTTACTAAAATTACCAAATGCAACCTTGCTTGGATCGGATGATGTCGAGTATATAAAGCTTTCAAACGGCTTGCTTGCAAAATGTCATATATCGCCATATATGTTTTTGGCAGGAAATATAAATGATAACGAAATTAATCACCATTTTGACGATAAAAAGGAAATTAAACTTTTTTGCCATGAAATTAATTTTGAAACTTTTTTCAAACTCGGTTGGAAATTAAGCCCAAGGGTCGAGCTAAGTTATAAGGGGGGCGAAATTAATCACATTGCAAGCGATGAAATTAATATTGCTTTGCTAGATGAAAATAATTTTCAAAACTGCACTTGGTATGATTTTATGCTCACAATTTATAAAGATAAATCAAGCTTTCTTAAAAGAAATTTTGGTTTTATAGCATTAATTGGAGGTGAAATTGCAGGTGAGTGCTATACATGTGCAACTTCAAATGAAAAGGCCGAAATTGCAATTATTACATCTGAAAAATTTAGAAATAAAGGTATTGCATCAATTTTAACAAAATGCCTAATTAATGAATGTTTAAAGCGGAATCTTATTCCAATATGGACATGCGCCACGGAAAATATTCCATCTTTCAAAACCGCGCTGCGAAATAACTTTTGCATCGATAAATACTATCTCCACCCACACAATAAGGTAAAAATTTGAAATATTTATGCAATTTATGATATTTTTAGATCTTTGCAATGTATAAATATTATAATATACAAAACTCCTTTATTAATCAATAAAATTTTCGTTTTTAGTAAATGAAAATGCGCGCAATTTAGCGCTTCGGCTGCGAATATTTTGCGAAATTTCATCTTTTGACGGCGCAATCACGCCATTATGTAATTTTTTTACGAAAAATGGTAAATTTGTGCATATTTTTTGTTCTTTTTGCACAAAATTTGAGTAATTTTTATCAAAATCGTCTTTTTCAAGATTTTGTTTATCGTGACTTTTAATAAAGTCTTTGATAATTAAGTCTTCAAGCGAATGAAAGGAAATACACGAAACATGCAGGCCCTCATGAGCCGCGAAATACACAGCATTTATCGCATTTTCTATCTCTAAAAGCTCGTCATTTATGTAAATTCTTATCGCCTGAAACGTCCTTGTTGCGGGGTGAATCGTGTCATTATACCTTCGAGCCGCCGCTTTTACGATATTTGCAAGCTGCACGGTTGTCTTTATTTCCTCATTTTGTCTTGCTTTTACAATGGCTTTTGCGATAATTCTTGACTTCCTTTCGTCGCCGTATTTATATATAATATTGGCTAAACTTTCCTCGTCAATTGAATTGATAAATTCATGCGCAGAGATCTTGCAAAGCCCCATCTCCATTGAAAGATTGCCATCTTTTTGAAACGAAAAACCACGATCAGGACTATCAATTTGCATGGATGATACCCCAAAGTCAAAGGCAATTCCGTCAATTTTTATAGGCTGTAAATTTTGTATAATTGTCTTTAAATTCCCAAATTTTTCGTTAATAAATTTCAAGTTTGCCTTTGGAAAATCAGCTTTTAATTTTTCAAAATTTGGATATACACTCATGTCTCTGTCAATGCAAAAAAGCGTTATTTCATCGCATCTTTCAAGCATTTCTCGGCTATGCCCACCGCCACCAAATGTACAGTCAAAATATACCCCATTTTTCTTAATTTCAAGAAAATCTATTGTCTCTTTTTTTAAAACTGTTATGTGCACTGATTTAATTTATGTATTTTTATAATAACTATTGCATTTTAAAAATCAAGAGTCTACAAATTAAAAAATATATTTTTATATGGAACTGAGCCCAAAGCAGATTTTTGATGAATTAAATCAATATATTGTTGGTCAAGATGTTGCAAAAAAAACAATTGCAATAGCACTGAGAAATAGACACAGAAGGCTTAGTATTAAAGATGAAGCCTTGCAAGACGATATAATACCAAAAAATGTTTTAATGATAGGTCCAACTGGTGTTGGAAAAACAGAAATCGTGCGTCGTGCTTCACAAATTTGCAATTTTCCCTTCATAAAAGTTGAGGCAACACGCTTTACAGAAGTTGGCTATGTTGGTAAAGATGTTGAAAGCATTATTCGCGATCTGCTTGAGCAAAATATAATAAAATACAGAACAGAAGAAAAGAAAAAATACACAAAACAAGCAAAAAAAGAAGCACAAAATATTGTTTTTGATAAACTCCTTGCAACAGAAATATCTCATTCAGAAACTGACTCAAAAGAAATGCGTAAAAAATTTGATAATGGCGAATTTAATAAAATTAAAATTAAAATCGATGTTAAAGAAGAGACACTTGATCAATCCTCAAGCTTTGAAATGCCTGGAATGCCTGGTGGAATTCAAATGGGTATTATATCAATTGGTGAAATTTTGGGAGTTAGTAAAGATAAATACAAAAAAGTTGAAAAAACCGTTGAGGAAGCTATAAAAATACTTACAGAAGAAAAGCTCGATGAAATGATTGATAGCAAAGATTTTGCAAAAATGGCTGTCAAAGATGTGCAAAATAATGGTGTTGTTTTTATAGACGAAATCGACAAATTAATCAGTTCTGATGCAGCTTCTTCGCGTGGCGAGGTTTCTCGTGAAGGCGTGCAACGTGACTTGCTTCCAATTGTTGAAGGCACAACAGTTAGCACAAAACACGGCTATGTTGACACTCGTCATATTTTGTTTATCGGATGTGGTGCTTTTTACTCAAATAAACCGTCCGACCTACTTCCGGAGCTGCAAGGAAGGTTTCCAGTGCGTGCAAAGCTGAAAAATTTAAACGCCGAAGATTTCTTTAAAATCCTTTCGTCTACTAAAAATAACCTTCTTTCTCAATATCGCGAGTTGCTGTTAATAGATGGCGTTGATGTTCAGTTTGAAGAAAGCGGAATTCGCGAAATTGCAAATATAGCCGATACTTTAAATGTGGAAAACGAAAATCTTGGCGCGCGCCGTCTTTACACGGTTGTTGAAAAAATGCTTGAGGAGCTTTCGTTTGAATATCCAAAAGATAAATCAAAAACTGTGAAAAAAGTTAAAATCGACGCAGAATATGTTAAAAAAGCCTTGACGGAAATTACAAAAGATAAAATTGAATATAAGAAATTTATTTTGTAATTTTTATGATACCAAAGTATTTTCATTTCTTTGATACCTCAAGAAATCGTAAAATTCCTGTTATTGTTTATTTCTCAAATAATCAAAGTAATAAAGTGGTAATTTACAATCCTGGATACGGCGGCGGACCGGAAAACATGAAAAAGGCTGAAGCTGGAGAGCGAAAGTGGCCAATGGAACAGGCAGAATATTTAGCAAAATTCTTCGTTGCAAAAGGCTATAATTTTATATCAATTCAACACGATTTACCAGGCGATACAGGTGGGCTTGAAACCCTTGACCCAAATGCAGTTCAAGCTATCGTTAGAAAGCCTTTGTGGATTCGCGCAGAGCAGAATTTATTATTTGTAATAGATGAATTAAAGAAAAAATTTCCAGCTTTGAACTTTGATAAATTTATCATAGGTGGACATTCAAATGGTGGAGATATTGCTAAATTTTTTGCAAATAATCACGAAGAAATGATTGATTTTGTAATTTCACTTGATGGCAGAAGATGTCCGATTAAATCGAATGCCAATCTAAAAATTTTAATGTTTGAAGCAAGCGATACCTCAACTGACGATGGAGTAATTCCAAAAGAAGGAACGCAAGAAAATCCACTACGTCAAAATCTTGAATGGATAGTAATAAAACCAAAAACAGCCGTTCATGAAAGTTATTGTGATAATCATGTTGACGCAAAAGATGACAACATAGAAGTTCAAAAGCAAGTTTGCAAAACTATTGAGTGGATTGTGGATAATTTTTAGACTATGATCATCCTGCTAAACGGAACATCTTCAGTTGGTAAATCAAGTATAGCAAATGAAATTCATGCGATTACAAAAGAACCTTTCTTAATATTTTGTATGGATGCTTTCTTTGCAATGTTGCATCCAAGATATGATGGACTTGGAAAAGACCATATTGAAAAGCGAAAAGGTGATGGAAAACTTGGCTTTTATACCTCAGATACACAAACTGGATATCGTATTGAAAGTGGCGAACTTGGTTTTAAAGTTGATTTGGCATTACCAGAAGCGATTGCAGTTACTGCAAAAACGGGGTTAAATCTTATAGTGCCAGTTGTGATAAGCAATTATAAATGCCTGAGTAACTATAAAAAAGCTTTACAAGAATTGAAGTATGTCTTAATTTATGTTGACTGCAAACGAGACGAAATTCAAAGACGAGAAACCGCAAGAGGTGACAGACTACAAGGCACAAGCCTTGATTTACTTGATAGATTTGAGACAAAAAATGAATATGATTTTAAGGTTGATAGTACGAGCACTTCATCAAGAGAGTTGGCAATTGCGATTTTAAATAACTTTAATATTGAGATGTTATGATAATAATACGTAAATTGATCAAAGAAGATTTTATACAAATCCACCAAAGCTTTAATGATATTGGCTGGAGTAAACCAATATCGCTTTTTGAGCAATATTTTAATGAGCAGGAAAAGGGTCAAAGAGTTTGCTTTATTGCATTAAGTGGCGATATTTTTGCTGGATATGCGACGCTTTTGAATAAATCAAAGTATGAAAATTTTGCAAATAATAATATACCGGAAATATCAGATCTTAATGTTTTGCGAAAATTTCAAAATCAAGGAATTGGCACTTTGTTGATTAAGGAGTGTGAAAAAATTGCAAAAATCACTAGTAATAAAGTTGGACTTGGTGTCGGGCTAACTTCAGATTATGCAAATGCGTTTAGACTTTATTTAAAGCTTGGATATTTACTAGATGGAAATGGACTTGCAAGTAATGGCAAAATACTTAAATACAATGAAACTGCGGTAGTAAATGATGAATTGAATTTATACTTGATTAAAATATTGTGAATTAATTTGGATATTGTAATATATTTTTTATTGAAAAAATGAATTTTGAAGATCGAGTTGGTGTAAAAATTGCAGATAAAATCGCAAGAAATCAACTTAGAATCCTTGAAAAAAAATCCGATTTTGACATAGATTTTTCAAGTAATGACTATCTTTGCCTTGCAAAAAATGAAAAAGTCATTAATAGTGCTTGTGATTTTGCAAAAAAATATGGCACAGGAGGCGGATCTTCGCGCGTTTTATCAAGTATTGATGCATATTTTGAGCTGGAAGAGTTGATTGCAAAATGCAAAAATAAAGAAAAAGCCCTGCTTTTTTCAAGTGGCTTTATGGCAAATCACGCGTGTTTATCGGCAATTTTGTCACTTTATAGCGAAAATGAAATCGATATTTTTTCAGATAAACTAAATCACGCCTCAATTCACAGTGGAATTGGAAATCGTCATCAAATTCGATACAATAATATTGACTTAAATCACCTTGAATTACGCCTAAAACAAAGCACAAAAAAGCATAAAATCGTAATCACAGAGGGGGTTTTTAGTATGGATGGAACAATTTTGGATATTGATAATCTAATTGCATTAAAGCGTAAATACGGCTTTATGATTTATATAGATGAGGCACATTCTATCGGTGTTTTTGGCGAAAATGGCTATGGTTTATCTACAAAATATGCAGGTGAAATCGAATTTTCCATGGGAACTTTAAGTAAGGCAATTGGATCTCAAGGCGGCTATATCGCTGTTAATTCGAAAATCTCAGATTATTTATTAAATTTCTGCCAAGGTTTTGTATATTCAACCGCGATAAATCCACCTGCTATTGGCTCTGCGATTTGCGCTATAAAACTGCTTCCATCCTTGGAAAATGAGCGTTTAAAATTGTTTGAAAACAGAAATTATCTTAGCGGTTTTTTTGAAAAAGATGTAATAACCCAGTCCAAAAGTCAAATTTTCCCCATATTAATGCCATCTGAAATTGATGCAATAAATTGTCAAAAAAGCCTTATGGAAGCTGGGATTTTTGCGCCAAGTATAAGGCCGCCAACTGTGCAAACTTCAAGAATTAGAGTATCGCTTAATGTAAGTCACAGTAAAGAGGATATCGATAAATTAGTGAAAATTTTAAGATTATATGCGGCATGATGTGACGAAAAACATTGCAAATAAATTTGATAAATACGCAATTTCCTACGATGAAAATGCATATCTGCAATCTCAAATTGCCGATTATTTCTCGCTTTTTATACAAAAAAACTGCATAAATATTGATAAAATCTGCGAAATTGGCTGTGGAACCGGTAATTTAACACAGAAAATCTCAAAAATATTCACAAATTCGTCAATTACCGCCCTTGATATATCAAAAAACTCAATAGAAATAGCGAAAAAAAAAGTGGAAAACAGCAATGTTAAATTTAAAATAGAAAGTGCTATAAACTGCAAATATACCGATTACGACGGGATAATATCATCCATGAGCCTGCACTGGCTTGGTGAAAATTTGTTAGAATTTTTAAAAACTCTAGAGGTAAATTACGCTTATTTTGCAATTCCTGTAGAAAATTCACTGATGCAAGTGAAAAATCGCATTTTAGAGCTTGGCGCGCTTGATACCATCACAAAATTTCCAAAAAATGCCGATATTATAGAGGTTTTAGGGCAAAAATTTAATATTAAATCTGAAATATTTCGGGTAAAAACACAAATGCAAATGAATAAGGCAATAAAAAATCTAGCAAAATTCGGCACTTTAAGTAATAATAGAAATTCTATTGCAAATATTAAAAAAATACTTGAAGATAATAAAATCATAGATATTGATTACGAAGTTTTAATGTTATTTTGTGAAAGAAAATAGGTTTTTTATTACAGGAACTGGCACAAATGTTGGAAAAACGCTAGTTTCCATGCTGCTTTGTAAAAAATTTGGCTTTAAATATTGCAAACCAATTCAATCAGGGTCGGCTTTTGGCACAGATTTTGATTATATATCCTCGATGGGTATTGAGATTTTCCAGCCAAGTTACAATTTACTTGCGCCGCTTTCGCCAAATATAGCAGCAAAATATGAAAAAATTGATATCGACGCTCAAAAAATCAAAATTCCTGACTGTGAAAATTTAATTGTTGAAGGCGCAGGTGGCATATTTGTTCCGATAAATAATGAGTTTTTAATGACATACATTCCAAAAAAATTTAATCTTGAAACAATAATCGTGGCCAAAGGTGGTCTTGGTGTCATAAATTCCACATTGCTTACAATTGCTGCATTAAAAGCGGAAAAACTTCCAATTCGTGGTGTAATTTTCAATTGCGCAAGCGATGACGAAATTGCTTCAATAATGCAGTTTTGCGATGTAAAAAATTTGGGTAGAATTGATCACATTTCGTGCTTAAATACTGACAATATTGCTCATGATATCAATCTCTAATTTGTCCTATAAAGCTTGAGTATTTTTAACACCAAGAACTTTTTTAAAAATTTCATATTCCTCCTTGCATGTATTGATAACATTAAAATTTGATGTAAAATATTTACTAACAGAGTCTTTATATTCCGTGTCTTTATTTATCCCTGAATTTATTATATTAATAATTTTGCGAGACATTGAAAGTGCGTCGCGCGGCTCTACTAAAAATCCATTTACGCCATTTACTATTATATCACGAGGATTTCCAATATTTGTACTAAGTATCGTGCATCCCATTGCACCTGCCTCAATAATCACTTTACCAAAAGATTCTGGTTTAATTGATGGAAGTATTACCAAATCTGAAAGGAAATACATTGCTGCCATGTCTTTTACTGATCCAACAAAACTAATTTTATCTTCCATATTAAGTTTTGTAATAATATTTTCAAGTTTGTTTTTATATTTTCTTTTTTTATTCCAATCTCCAACAAATACACATAAATAATCGGCGTGTTTTATCATGCTAAGTGCCTGAATTACGTACAAATGACCCTTACATTCTGTGATTCTAGCTGGCACTGTAATGATAAATTTGTTATCTGGAATTCGAATTTCCGACACTAAAATTGATAACCTCTGATGGGAGACTTTCGATCTTGAAAACACATCAACCTCTATGCCTCGTTTCACTATATTTATTTTCTTTCCCATTGTGTTATATTCTTGTATAATGTGATTTTTCAAGAAATCAGAAACAGTTATAATTGTATCACTTTTTAGCATTATCGAATTGTAATATTTTTTTATAATATTTGACTTTGAATACATAGCGTGAACAGTTGTCACAAGCTTAAATTTAGAGCGCTTTCTTGCAAGATAACAGCTCCAAGCTGGCGCACGCGAGTGAACATGAACTATGTCAATTTTATTTTCTTCGCAAAATTTTCGAATATATTTGGCATTTGAGATTATCTTAAATGGATTTTTTGTTGCAACATTTGCCTTTATGTGCTTGCATTTTTTGTTAAATAGCATCTGCATCCATCCGCCGCTTGACATAACAAAAACCTCGTCACCTTGAGAAATTAGGTAATTTGAAATTTCCGCAACACACCTTTCAACGCCGCCTGAATTTAAACTTGGAACAATCTGCAAAACTCTCATAATGTAAATTTAATAATAGACTTGTCCGATAAATTCTTAATGTCAAAAGTGCCAGATTCTACTTCATCTTCGCCAATTACGCAAATAAAATCAAACCCACTTTCGCTTGCTTTTTTCATGTTTTTTGACACAGCAAAGTCGTCGCAAATTATTTCTATATGAAAATCTTGAAATCTGCTATCCAGTTTTACTTTTTCACGAATTTGAAAACTTTGCGTAAATTCATTACTGGAAACTGGAATTATAGCCATTTTTTGCGTTTTTTGAGCTTCAAGATTGCAAAGATGTATAAGTCTTTCAACTCCGGCTGCAAATCCAACTGCGCAAAGATCCATTTTATTGTCAGAAATTTGGCTTACCATTTTGTCATATCTTCCTCCACCACAAACAGCATTTTGCGATTTTGACTCAAGATCCTCGGATATAAACTCAAATACCAAATCCGTGTAGTAATCAAGGCCACGAACAAGAGATGGGTTTAGCTCAAATGGAACATTCAGACTTGTTAAAATCTCAATAAATTTCTCTATTTTCACCTTTGTTTGCGTGTCATAAAAATCAGATATTGGCTTTACATCAAGGGATATTTTTTTGTCATTTTCGTCCTTGGAATCGAGAATTCTGAGTGATTTATTGACTTCTAAACGCTTTTGACTATCTTGCGATAAATCGTTTTTATACCTGCCAAAATACTCATTTAAATAATTTGTATATGCGTTTTTTGAGTCAAGCCCGCCAATGAAATTCATATTTAAAACGGCATTTTTTATCCCAAGAGATGATATAATGTCTCTTGCTATCAAGATTATGTCTATATCATATTGCAATAACGGCTTACCGAAAATCTCAAAATTTATTTGATTAAGCTCTCTATATCTGCCTTTTTGCGGTCTTTCATAGCGAAAAACCTGCCCAAAAGAAAATAACTTTAATGGCAGTTTTCCATTTTTTAAATCCCCATTTTCACAAACTGCCCGAACAACGCCGGCGGTAAACTCAGGGCGAAGTGCTATCATTTCTCCGCTTTTGTCCTCAAATTTGTAAATTTCTTTCGATGCAATGTCGCTGTCGCCTAAATTTCTTTCAAATAACGAAGAATATTCAATAGTTGGCGTAATTAACCTTTGAAAACCAAATTGCTTTGATACTTTTGATGCAATTTCTGTAATTTGCGTAAATTTTTCTGAATTGCTGCCAAAAAAATCATTTACACCACGAATAGATTTCATAAACTAAAACTTACTTTCTTTTCCACTACAAAGTTTAATAATGTTGTCTTTATGCCGAGCAATGACAATAATTGAAGACAAAGCCGAAAACATGATAAGGTTATAATCTGCTGATAGATAGGACAGAAAAATGCCGACTGTAATTGCGATTATTGCAGATAGTGATGAGATTCTAAAAAGCACAAAAACACTAAGCCATGAAAGCATAACGCCTATTGCCACAATACAATTAAATCCAAAATATGTCATAAATGTTGTTGCAACGCCTTTTCCTCCACGAAATTTTAACCAAATTGGAAAAATATGCCCAATTACAGCCGCAATGCCTATTAAATACAAATTTGAAGCACCGCCAAGCTCAATTTGTTCATGCGAAATTAAAAATTCTTTTGCAAGTAGCACCGGAATTAAACCCTTTATTCCGTCTAAAAGAAAGACTAAAAATGCATATTTCTTTCCAAGCGCCCTTGCAACATTCGTAGCCCCTATATTTCCAGAGCCAACTTGCCTTAAATTCACACCCTTTAACCGTCCAATTAGTAGCCCAAATGGAATAGATCCAAACAAATATGCCAAAATAATAAATAATATAGCCATAATTTAACTAAAAATCTTAATCATTAACGCAAATCCAAGAATTATAAATATCATTATAACGCTGCTTTGCCTTTTTACCGATATGTTTTCACTATTTAAATCTCTAATAACCAACTTAAATAAAGATACATCATCTTCCATGAGGTGTTTAATATTTTTAACCAACGATGATATATACATTATCGTCATGTCATAAATTGCAATTATGGAATTAATAAATCTTGATATAAATTTTGCTATTTTATCTTTTCTCTCCTTTAGTGTTATCTTTGGAAATAATAAATAACACAATATTAATATAATGAAAAATGATATTGTATTAATTACAAAAGCATAGTATGATAAACTTAAATCCTTTATACCAGATGCAATTAACAATATTAACGATGTATATATAGTTATTTTTTCATTTAAAACATGCCTTTGATCTGTATTTTTAATCATGTTTTTAAAGCTGTTAATACTTTTTAGTAAAAGTATGCTAAAAAAGACTTGACCAAATATTGTTAAAATTCCAAAATATTTCATTATCACGGTTATGTGATATTTTGCACATTGATGGGATATAATTGGCGCTCCAGATAAAATGCTAAGTAAAATTATTTCATTGTTCCTGTCAGATGTATATCTTGGTGTACCAAATCCAATCATTACTCTGTTTACAGATAAAGCAAATGATGCAAAAAACATAGGCATTATATACCAGACTATATCCTGTAAATTATATTCATTTGGTACAACCCCTAAAATTGCAACAAGTAGTCCAATTAATAAAGTCGATATATGAAATGAACTTTTTACCCTAACACTGTCACTTATTGCGTTATAAAATCCATAACACATGATAAAAAACCCTAATAACGGAACGGTTACTCCATAGTTTAAAATTTTCTGATTTAGGTTCGAGCAATTAATAAAAGCAACAATAACAGATAGCATAAAAAATGCGTCTATTGAGTTTAGAGTCGATACATTCATCGTTTCCTCTTCATCAAGAGACAAATATCGAAGTGAAAATGGCATCATTCCACTGTAAATTAATAATCCAAGTAAAATTAAAGATGACGAATATGACATCCCATACGATATGCAGAAATATGATAACATTGCGCATATTAAAGACCTATTTACATTTTTCTGATTCTTGATTTTATTGATAAAAATTGATACATGTGAAATAAAATATAGTGTTACACACATCTCTATGCCAAAATTTGAAGATGTAAAATTTACAGAATACAGTGCACAGAGTTGTAAAATTGCAAATTTGAATGTTCTTGCGCTTTGCATCTCACGAAACATTACATAACACCCCATTATAATTGCTAAAATTGATAGCGGCATGGTTGAATTACTTGTTAGTAAAAATCCAGTTTGTAAAGCAAATGGGGTTTGTATGTCTATAAAATATTTTTCATTTGAAATTATCAATAAATGTGCAATAGAGTATACGCAGCTGATGCCAATTAAACAAAAACGAGAAATTTTTGCAATACTTTTGGATGTTATGAATAAATCAATAAACCAAGCTGTAAAATATAAAAATATGTAAGCAATAATCGGTATTCTAAGCAAAGCGAAAAATATATTTTAACTTTTTATATTTCATAAAAAATTAAATACAAGAATTTATTGCATATAATTTTTTTTTCTTTATATTAAAGATGTCTTGTGTCTATTTTATGGATAACATTGGTAATTTTATTGAATTTCTCAAGAATTTTCGTAATTTTTCACATCATACAATATCGGCTTACACTATAGATCTTGTGCAATTCGAAACCTATCTTTTATCAATTTCCAAAAACATGAATACCGTAACTAAAGATGAAATTCGTGATTTTTTTGCTAAAATGTATGACGATGGAGTTGTTGCAAAAACAATAGCTAGGAAAATTTCATGCCTAAAATCTTTTGCAAGATACTTGATAAATCACAACCATTATGAGGCTTTTGAGCTCAAAAATATTATAAATATTCGCCTGCCAAAACTTGGATCTCGCCTTCCAAAAGCCGAAAATAACGAAATAATAGAAAAAATAATTAGCTATATAAATCAAGATTTCTCAATTTATAAACAAGAGTGGCAAAAAAGGCGAGATATAGCTTTAGTTACACTTCTTTATACAACTGGTATGCGAATTTCAGAGGCTCTTTCAATTACCAAAGCTAAATATCTTGAAAATAAAGGATATATCGCAATAACCGGAAAGGGAGGAAAGGAAAGAATTGTGCCAATTATCGACATTGCATCAAGTAAAATTAATAATTATTTGCAAATTTGCCCATTTGATAGAGATTTTTTATTCATAAGCAATACTGGGCTTGAATTTTCTGCCAGAATTTTCCAAAAAAACCTTGAAAATATACGCAAAAATCTCAATTTATCAGACTCTTTAACGCCGCACTGTCTTCGTCATTCGTGTGCAACGGCGATACTTGAAAATGGAGGGCAAATTAGAAAAATTCAAGAGCTACTTGGGCATAAAAGCCCCTCTACTACTCAGATTTATACAAAAGTAAGTAAAGAAAAAATCGCAATGAATTATAGTAAAATTATGAATTCATGATTGTTGAAATTCTGATATAAAAGTGTTGAATTTTATAAATATTTACTTTCTAATGTTATGATTTCTTGGAAAAATGCAGATTTATTACTATCAAATTGCAATTGCGGCGCCTTTTGACAAGTTGCTCACATACAAAATATCGGAAAAAATGCCGATTGGCTCTATAGTTTTGTGTAAAATAATGTCGCGAACCGAATACGGCGTTATAATGTCTGAAATTTTGCCCCAAAATATCGACTTTGACCTTGCAAAAATCAAGGAAATACACGAAAAAACACCACTTGTAATTGATGAAAAAATGCTTTCCTTTATACACCAACTTGCAAGCTATAATATGCAAAAAATTGGCGAAGTTATCGATGCTTTTATGACAAATTATGAGATTTTGCATAAAGGTTTTGCAATTTCAAGTAAGATTAAAAAAGACAAAATCCCTGCTATAAAAACTATAGAATTGTCAGATAAACAAAGGGAAATTTCAGATAATATCATCGCCGATTGTGATAAATTTTCAACCCATGTAATAGATGGCGTAACTGGAAGCGGAAAAACCATGATTTACCTTTCTGTAATTGAGAAAATCTTGAAAAATAATAGTGTCGATAATCTTGCAAATGGAGAAAAAAACAACTCTGATAACGCAAACTCCGATGCTGATTTATCGCAATACAGCACACGCAAATGCGATAGCGCGGCGTGCGAAAAAATAAGTCAAGATGGGCACCATCCATGTTCAAATAAAGCCAATAATAAGCAAAATTCGCAAATCCTCATAATGCTGCCGGAAATTTCACTCACCCCACAAACAAGCAGTTTTTTTGAAGAAAAGCTCGGTATAAAGCCGCTTTTATGGCATTCAAATATAACAAAAGCGAAAAAGCGAGATATTCTTCGTGAAATAATGAGCGGCGATGCACGGGTAATAGTTGGCACAAGATCTGCGATTTTACTGCCATTTGTCAATTTAAAAATGATTATAATCGACGAAGAACACGATAGTTCCTATAAACAAAGCGAAAAAATGATATATTCCGCGCGTGATATGGCCATAATGCGCGCAAAAATCCTTGATATTCCTGCGATTTTGCTTTCTGCAACCTTGTGTCTTGAAACTCACTTTAATGCAAAAAGCGGAAAATATAGACTGCACAGTATAAATGAGCGATATACAAAGGTTAAAATGCCCGAAATCATCGTTGTTGACATGACGAAAAAAGAGGAAAAACCAAGATCCGGCGAGTGCATTTCCGCCCGTGTCTTGCAAATTGCAAAAGACGTGATTGAAAGCGGGAAACAGGTGCTTTTTTTCCTAAATCGCAGAGGTTTTTCAACCTCCGTCATGTGTGGTGCATGTAATGAATTTCTGGGATGCGAAAACTGTTCTGTCAACATGGCTTTTCATGAATCAAAAAACCTTGCAATATGCCATTATTGCGGCTATACAAGTCAAATTCCAAACGACTGTAAAGCGTGTAAAGATGTTGATAAATGGGTTAAAATCGGCTTTGGCGTTGAGCGTGTTGCCCTTGAGCTGAAAAAGCATTTTCCAAGCGCAAAACAGCAAATTTTCTCAAGCGATGAGGTCGATAAAGCAAGTATAGACGGCATTTTAGACGATATAAATAGTGGAAAAACACAAATAATAATCGGAACGCAAATGATCTCAAAAGGATATAATTTTCCACACCTAAAATGCGTTGTAATCGTCGATACAGACACGGGTTTTTTAGACGGAGACTTCAGGCTTTATGAAAAAACTTATCAGATGATAACTCAAGTTGCTGGGCGCGCTGGGCGATTTGACGAGCGTGGGCTTGTTTTAATTCAAAGCTATCAGCAAAATAACCCCGCAATAATGGCAATAGCCTCGATGAATAAAGCCAAATTCTACGATGACGAACTGCGTCGCCGTGATAGTAAATACAATCCACTTCCGCCACTTTATAGGCAAATTGCCATCATAATATCGTCAAATAATGAGGATCTAGCAAGTAATATTGCAAAAAACATGATGAAGCACTTATATGACAATATATCCCATATCGCAAGGATTTTTGGCCCAGCGCCAAGCTTGATAAAGCGCATTAATCGGCAATTTCGCTTTAGAATTTTAATCTCATTTGCAAAAAAGCAAGGATTTATGCAGGAAATTTACGATACAATTTCAAAATTTCAAGCCAAGTGCGACGTAATGATTAAGGTTGATGTTGATCCGTTAAATTTCTTGTAATCTCCGATTATATCGTGCATTTAGACGTAAGTAATTGTGATATATTGTTGATATATGTTTCATATTTATCAATATTCATTCCGTCAGCATCAATTATTACAACTTTTGAGTCTTTGTGGATTTTTTGCCTTAACTCATCAGGAAATTTGCCGTCTGAAACTATAATATACGGTTTATTTTGAATACTTTCCAATACTTTTGGTAAAATTGAGCCATTATGAAAAATATACCCATCAATACTGACAATTTTTGAAAGACGAGTGCCAAAATTATGAGATGTTAGCACGTGGCAGCTTAAATTTTCTTTATTTTTAATATTTTTTACACCATTTATAATCTTTCTTGCTTGATTAATCTCATTTTTTTCCAAAAAAATCGATATTTCGCTAAGTATTTGTTCATAAATTTGACACGCAACATCACTGGAGAGCCAAAAATGCTTATCTTTACTGCAAAATTCGTCTTTTAAAATGCTGCAATCGGCAAGATTAATGACCTTGTTTTTAAGTTTTAGTTGTTTTAATGATTCAAAGTGAGATATTGAAAAAGTCAAATCTGCGCTGCTAATTTTGCGAATTTCATTTGGCTTTAGGTAAATTCCATCGTGTGCATTTTTGCTGTAGACCTTGATATATTCAAATTTATTTGGCGACATCTGGGATATTGCCGATATAATAAACGGATGATCCGCTGCAATTTTTGGCTTTGCAAATGATGTATTTATAAACAAAATTACAAAAATACAGGCAAATTTTAGCATAAAATACAAGCTTCCTAAACCTCATTAAAAAAGATAAAGAATAAAATGCAAGGCTGTTTTTGAAAATAATTTGCATTTTAAAATCTAAGAATTAGGCTCAAAAAAAACTTGATTATGAAAATAGCAACTTGGAATGTAAATTCTATTCGTGCCCGCCTTGAATTGGTTGGAAATTGGCTTAAAGAAAATAATATCGATGTTCTTTTGATGCAGGAAATAAAATGCCTTGATGAGCAATTTCCAATAGAATTTTTCGAAGAAATGGGTTATAATGTTGAAATTTTTGGGCAAAAAGCTTTAAATGGCGTTGCAATACTTACAAAATATAGGCCTTTTGATGTTAAAAAAGACCTTCCGTTATACGATTTTACCGATATTTATATGGAATCTCGCTATATAGAGGCGAAAATTGAGGTAAATTCGAAGATTTTCCGCATAGCAAGTATATATTTTCCAAATGGAAGCCCTCTTGCAAATTATGAAGGAGAGCCACTAAAGTCGCCTCGTTTTTCCCATAAACTTGATTTTTTTGACAGATTTAATCGCTATATAACAGAGGAAAAAGAAAAAAACCCCGATGAAATATTCATTTTAGGTGGTGATTACAACATTATGCACAACGAAATTGATGTTCATAATCCAAAACTTTGGTATGGCGAAATTGCATTTACCGATGTTGAAAGAGCAAAAATGGATGCACTTGAGGCATCAAAGCTTGTCGATATATTTCGTCATTTGCACAAAGACGCAAAGGAATTTAGCTGGTGGAATTATCGTTTTGGCGGCTTTGAAAAAAACCATGGTCTAAGAATTGACTATATCTACACACACAGCGATGGACTAAAGCTTGTTAAAAGCTGCGAAATTGATAAATCAACCCGCGCCCTTGAAAAGCCATCAGACCATGCGCCGTGTGTTATTGATATTGCATTATAAACAAACGCATTAATTGCATGTAAGATAATTAATTATCAATATTTTTTAACAAATCAATACAAACCGTGTAACAGTATTACTCTACATTAATACTTGCGTATAAATACACAATTTATATGGTAATCCGATTTTGTTATCCAGCTATAATTACACCGCCACCCAAGTCGCGAATCTTTGGCCTTTCCCCAGACATCACTTGTGTTTCTACATATTCAAATTTCTTCTTTTTGTGATTTTTATAACATTTGTAACCACAATAAGTTGATAACATTAATGCAACTGCAGCACCGCCTGCCGCTGAACCAGCAATTATTGCTGTTGTATTATCCGTTTTATCATTGCTTGCACTCGCAGATGGATCCCATGTTTTTCTATACTCTGTTGCATCGGATAAAGTGTTGCTAAACTGTGTATTACTTGGTAGACCTACAATGGCGCCATTTTCATGTAATACCCTTAATGCTGTAATAACTTTTTTTATTTCAGCACCTGGCGTAAGTTCTGAGAAATGATTTTCTATAGGAAGATGAAGGCGTTGTATTTTTTCCTGATCAACTAGTGGCATTGTGTAGTTTATTGTTGAATCTCTTAGAAAGTTATACGCCTTTAAGCATTCACTTTTTTTATTATCGTCTGTTATGTTATTAATTTGTGGAAGAACAACATTATCAAGATGGTACATTGTAACATCTTGTATAGCTGTAATATTTTTGTATGCATAACTCATTGTGCTAATATATCCAATTGATGCTTCGTCTGTGGTGTTATCTTTTTTACCAAGGGAAACAATAGATTTTGTTGAATCCGTGTTGTTCCCATTTTGAAACGAATGAGGAAGTCCACACAAATGATTATACTCATGTAATAAAAGGTCTATAGTAAAATAATTTTTTACATTGTTTATATTTGTTGTTGAGTCTTCTGTATACGTAATATTCTCTTGTGATCTGTCTGTAAATATAACCTTGTTGTAGAATATCCTGTTTGTATTTGGGTCATATATTCCACCTGCAAGATTTAGGCCAATACATTCATCTGCTTCTTTTTTGTCTTTTAAAACAACAACATTGGTTATGTGACTAACCTCTTTTGTATTACCTGTAATTTCCCTAATCTCATTTTGATTACGTTCTAGTGTATCTATGATGTATTGATCTTCCTTATTTTCTACATTTATTGTTGAGCAATTGGTCTGATTTTTGTCCACTTCTTGGAATTGAAATTTATTGACTCCGCAACCTGAAGTAATATTGCTAGCTTTTTGCATTTGTGGAATATCAAGTGAATCACTTTTTTTGCCTGTTACAAATTCTTCATATGAAATGCCACCATTTTGAAAGTAATCATGACGCATATCTGAAAAAGTGTCATCTGGTTTTGATATTTGACTTGGGTCGCATATTTTTGTTGGATCTCTAACTTCCCCAATAGTTCTATTGTAGCTTGTATTACTTATATCTGTTGCCTCCATTAATCTTTGATAAACCGTTTCATTTCGCTTCATTGTAAAATTTAATCCATCATCGCAATTTAGCATTACATGTGTGTCATTCATTGTAAAATTACCATTTGTTATATTTCCTGAAATCTCTTGTAAATTTCTTTTATAGTTATTGGATATTCTAAGTATTGCTTGTTTTTCACCATCTGTAATTTGTGCATTAGCCCCAAGAGTTTGTAAATTACAAATTATAAAAGCAGCAAATACAACCTGCCAAAGAGATGTTATATTTATACTTGGGTTAATTTTTAATTCTTGATCAAAGGCATTTTTTATAACTGTATATATTTCTTGTGTAAGACCAAATGATGTATAATTATTTTCAAGATTTCCATTTATAAAACCTTCTGCAATTTCTTTTGCATGCTCTTTTGACCATTTCCTCTCTTTCCATTCTTGCGATTTTCCTATTTTTTGATTTTGTTGCTGATTAAAAAATTGATTTGATAGCTTGAAATTGCGTTTCATAAAAAAAATAATTTTGATATTATATCATAATATTTTGTTTATGTCAAGAAAAAAAAGTTGAAAATTATTTTTACTATTATAGTATTATCAGCACACTCGTCTTGCCGCTGGTGGAAACACTAGAGGAAAGTCCGAACCTCAAAAAGACAAAACGCTGGGGAAAGCCCAGGGAGATGTGAGAGCATTTTACGGAAAGTGCAACAGAAAGTGTACCGCTTGCGAAAGTAAGTAAGGGTGAAAAGGTGGTGTAAGAGACTACCGCAAATTCAGCAATGAATTTGGCATTGAAAACCCCGTTTGAGGCAAGCCCAAGTAGGACTGCAAACGCCCGTCTTTTGGCAGCAGTTGGGTTGGGTGCTATGACACGTAAGTAATTATGTGTCCAGATAAATGGCAAGACCTGCTTTGCAGGACAGAATTTGGCTTATAGGGTGTGCTTTATAGTTCTTGTATATATTTTATATTTATAAAAAAATTCTTGATTTTTGTTTTTTGTGTTTAAAGATGTGTTAGATTTTATTCTAAGATGTTTTTTCTAAAAATATTAGAAAATGTAATTCCATATTTTATATGTATACCAATTTTGTTTGGTGTGCTGATTTTTATGTTTGAAAAAAATCAAAAAATATGCATGACCTTAAATGCTTTAACGCCGATTTTTGGAATAGTGTTTTCATTTATTGCAATGAATCATTTTAGAAAATACGATATTACTGATATTTTCTATAATATTGGTAATTATAATAATATTATAGGTATAAGGTTAAAACTCGATGTTTTTTCAGCTTTAGGGTTGTTTTTTGTTAATTTACTACATACTATAAATACAATTTTGCAAAATTTTCGAATTGCCAGGGATGTAGACTCTATTAAAATAGGTCTGATAAATATAATGATTGGCGGTTTATCGGGGATGATTTTATCAGATGACTTCTTTAATTTATATGTTTTTATTGAAATTGTCTCAATTGTTTCTTATATTTTATCTATTAGCAAATGGAATAAAAGAAGCTATCATGTTGCACTTGAATATTTAATTATTGGCTCAGTTGCAAGTTGTTTAATTTTATTTGGAATTGGTTTTGTTTATGCAAATTTTGGGACATTAAATATGTCTAAAACTGCCGATCTTATAATGGATGCTTCAAGCTATGGAGATCTTGTAGTGTACTCTGTTATATTTATTATTATTGGTTTGCTAATCAAAACCGGTTTATATCCATTTCACACATGGTATATTCGTTTATTTAAAAATATAACCCCAAGTGTAATGTGTTTATTTAGTTATGCAAGCTCGCAGGTGGTAATTTTGGTTATAGTAAAGCTTATATATTCTATTTTTAGCGTACAGCTTATTACATCTTCTCTGCAATATTTAATAAGTATAATGTCTGCACTTGCTATTATATCTATATTGTATGGTAGTTATAAAGCAATAGTTGTAAAGAGCATGGTTGAAGTTTTAGTATGGTCATCCATTTCTCAGGTTGGGTATTTAATAATAGGATTAATATCTGATAATGAGGTTGTTGTATCTGGTTGTTTAATGCAAATTTTTGCAAACGCAATTTCAAAAGTTTTAATATTTAGGATATATCAAAAAATGATAAGTGCTGTTAATTCATCTAATTTAATTGATGTTAATTTTATTGGAAGGTTTGATTTTTCTGGAATAAGAATGCCGCTTGTAATCATATTGATAAATTTAGCAGGACTTCCGATGGCAATTGGCTTTATGGCAAAGATTTACATGATAGTTGGCTTTGTGTCGGAGGGTAGAATTGGTAGTTTCATGGCAATCATAGTGTCATCAATTCTTAGTGTTATATATACATTTAGAATAATAGAAGGCGTTATTATAGGTAATAAGCCGGGTGTAAAAAGCGAAATACAGTTTTATAAAATTCCAACATCATCTGGTGAAAGATTTACATATACTTTAATTTCTATTATTTTAATTTTTATACCTTTTGTAAAGCCTGTTAATAATTACTTTAAAATGACGACTAATTATATATTGAAAGTTTAATTTTTTTATGTCTGGAAAAATTATCGGAATTACGACAAATATTGGCATTGAGAGCGATGATAAATTTTTTAAACTAAACAGCGCTTGGGTTGAAAATTTCTTAGATATTTTTAAAAAATATGATATTTCTGTAGTTTTTTTGCCACAAATTGATCAATTTTATGAAAAATATATAGATTTTTTAGATGGTTTAATAATTAGCGGAAATAACAAGCATGTGAATCCTAAATTTTATGGCCAAAGTAGAAATGAGAATATAAAAGAATCAGATATTTGCACATGTAGAACAGATTTTGAAATGAAAATGGCGAAAAAATTTATCGAAATTGATAAGCCTTTATTTGGAATTTGCGGCGGTTTGCAGGTGATTAATACGGTTTGCGGTGGAACGCTAGTACAACATATCCCAACGCAAAAAAAGTCGAAAATTAACCATGCACAATGTGAAAGAAAGAGATCATGGGTTCACGAAGTTGATGTTGTAGCTGGCACAAAGCTTGCACAAATTGTTTCAAATTCAAAGATTTTAACCAACACCTCTCATACTCAAGCAATTGAAAAAGTGGGGCATGGGATGGTTGTAAATGCAATCTCGGAAGACGGAATTGTTGAAGGCGCCGAGGTTTTGGGTAAGAAATTTTGTCTTGGAACTCAGTGGCATCCTGAATTTAATGTGACAAAAGCAGATTATGAAATTTTTGAAGCTTTTGCCAGGGCGGTTAGATTTTAACACTTCTTCTTTGTAAAATTGAAGCAAAAATTACCGCAATAGCGTATATAGAAAATATAATATTTAGCGCAATTTTTCCATCCATGTATTTTAGCAAAATGGCGATAAGCCCTGACATTAAAACGGAAAAAAGTAGAGAAACCGTCCATAAAATGGAATTAAATGTTCCTATCACCTCTTCTTTTACAAGTCTATTTCCCTTTAAATCAAGAGATATTTCAAAGGCGCAAAACGAAAGCGATATAGCAAATAAACAGTATATTATATATATATAGTTTCCCTGAACGGCAAATATTGTTATGCAAATTAGTGATATTATTGGTATAATATGTGAAAATAAAGGTGCTTTTTTGTTGAAGAAATGGGGTTTTAAAATAAGTGGAATGAGGCATCCAAGGCTTAAAAATAGGTGATATTTTGCTTTATAAAGTCCGATATTTATTGCACTTACATCGTAAATTTTGCCAACTAAAACCAGAATTTCTTTGTATAAATACATAATTGATGTGTATATACTAAATAGCAAGATTGTATATTTTAGTCTTCCAAAAATTAAACATTTAATTGCAAATAAGCTGTTTTTTGATTGCGATTTTTTATTTTGTGTAAAATTTGTAAAAATTAATATACACAAAGCTTGAAAAAATGTAAAAAATACTAAGTAATATTGTATATATTTTATACTGTGAAATGATATTAAAATTGTCGATATTATTGATGATAAAAATTTTATAAAGTCTGAAATACCATAAAAGAATGACAAAATTCTAGGAAAAATCGATGTATTTTTAATATTATTTTTTACACTTTGGAATAAAAATGCTTCATTTTTGCCGTAGAAAAAATTTTGTGATATTGGGTAAAGTATTGCAAAAAAATATATAAAGACTTCATGCTTTGTTGATAAAAATAGTGTAATACTTGATAAAAATGATATAAATATACCAAGTTTGAAGAAAAGTTTGTGTGAAAATTTATCATATATGATGCCTGATAAAAGCATTGATATAAGAGCGAATAAAAGCGAAAAAAAATTTATATTTCCAAGCTTTTGTATTGAAAAATTTGAAATTAACATTATATAGTTTAATATAATATACTGATCAAGCGAAATTCGTGTGATTGATATTGTAAAAAATTTTAAAATGTTATTATTTTGAAAAATTATTTTCATAATTTGGATTAAAATCTATAGTAATTATGGGGCTGTTTTTTATAATTTGCAATTTTTTTATTTTTTTTAAAAAAAAAACTTGCAAATTATTTATTATGCTTAATGCTGTTTGAAAATGTCTATTTATTATAGTATAAATATGGAATCTTCTTTTGGTTTAATTGGCAAAAAATGTGGCATGACATCTTTGTTTCTTGATGATGGATCTGTCATTCCTTGTACTGCTGTGTATATTGATAGACACTATATTGTTAATGTAAAAACAGTTGCGAAAGATGGATATAATGCTGTTATACTTGGTACAAATGCCAAAAGGGCAAAATTAGTTAATAAGCCACAACGAAAAAATCTAGAAACCTTAAATCTTCCTGCATTGTCGAATTTGAAAGAATTTAGATTGCCAAATAATCTTGATATGTCAACTTTTGTTTTGGGATCTGAAATTGAAATAGATTTTAAACATTTAAATGGATCTTTTGTTGATGTGAGATCTAGATCCAAGGGTAAAGGTTTTGCTGGTGTTGTCAAGCGTTATGGATTTGGTGGGCAACATGCATCACATGGTGAATCTCTTTCTGAGAGATCGCATGGTTCTACTGGACAAAGACAAGACCCAGGAAAGGTTTTTAAGAATAAAAAAATGGCTGGTCATATGGGTGATGAAAATGTTTGTATACAAAATCTAAGTGTTTTAAAGGTTTTACCAGATGAAAGAATGTTGTTAATTTCTGGTTCTATATCTGGTCACTCTGGTTCAGATGTTATTTTGACAAGTTCTATTAAGATGTCAATGTTTGGGAATCTTGCAAATGGAGAATTTATTTTTAATTGGTTTAAATTGTCTTCTTTTAAAGCTTAATATATGTTATCTAGTAATAAATTTAGTCATATTACAGTCGACTTTGCCTCGGTATCAGAGCCTTTGAAAGCTCCTTTTCTTAATGAATATCTATACGACATGAATCTTTTTTACAATTCCTCAAAGCCACTTGCTCACACCAAGGATATATCAGAGGTAAGTGCAACTGGTAAAAAACCATTTAAACAAAAGGGTACTGGTAGTGCCAGACAAGGCTCAAAAGTCTCTGCACAGCATAGAGGTGGTGGCATTGCTCATGGGCCTAGAGCTAAAAGATATACATCTTCTATGAACTCCAAGGCGGTAAAAAAAGCGAAGAGAATGGCAATTGGTTATCATTGTTCTAATTCATCAATTTTTTCTATTCAATGCTCTGGCGAAATTGAAAAACCTAAAACAAAATATATTGTTGATTTAATTAAAAGTCTTAATTTGTCTCCAGATCTTGGAATGATTTTGTTTATCACTTCTGAACCAAAGACATCAAATTTCTACAAATCTGCAAGAAATATAAAGAATGTTGTGATTAAGTCTCCATCATCCGCTTCTGTTCACGATCTTTTCAAGGCAAAAGCAGTTGTTCTATTTGGTGAATGTTTTAATGAATTTAGTGTTGTTTTGTCTAAATAATGAATGTCCAAGTTATAAAAAAGATAAGTTTGTACTCTGTTATAAAAAAAAGAGTTCTTACAGATAAAACCTATAGGATTAATAAGCAGGATCCTTTGGTTTACACTTTCGTTGTTGATTTAAAGTCGGATAAAGGTATAATTAAAAATGCAGTTGAGAGTATATTTGCTGTAAAAGTTGATACCGTGAATACAATGAGAAAGTTTTCTATATCTAGGTCTTTTAAAGGTCGTAGATCTAAGAAGGAGATAAAAATTGCTTATGTAAAGTTAAAATCTGGTTCAATTGGTGATGTTTATGAAGCTTAATAGAAAAAAAATAAATCCTACTACTCCGTCAAATAGGTTCTTTATTCCTGTTATAAAACATTATGAGGATAATGGTGTTGAGAGGGCTGCATGTTTAATTTCAAATAAAAAGAGATCATCTGGTAGAGACAATCATGGTAGAATAACATCCAGGAGAAGGGGTGGTGGAGCGAAGAGGGCTTATAGAAAGATATCATTTAAGTGGTCTAGGTCTGAGATAGGTACTTGGTTTGAAATTCTCAACATTCAATATGATCCAAATAGAAATGTGCCAATAGCCTTAATTAAGTCTACATCTGGGAAATCTCTTGGTGAATTAAAATATGTTATTAGCTGTGAAGGTATGCAACCTGGTGGAAAGATGTATTTTAATGACTCTTTTATTGAAAATTTACCTGGTAGTATAATTCCTATAGGTAACATGCCTTCTGGTCTTAGTGTTTATTGCGTTGAGTTAAAGCCTTATAAGGGTTTTCAAATGGCTAGATCTGCTGGAACATTTGTCAAGATATCTGGTAAAGATGGTGATTATGTTATAGTAAAACTTCCTTCTGGTGAAATTAGAAAGATTCACAAAGATTGCTTGGCTGCAATTGGAGAGGTTGCTAATAAAGATATGGTTAATGTTTCAATAGGTAAGGCTGGTAGAAATAGATGGAAGGGGATCAGACCATCTGTTCGTGGTGTTGCCATGAATCCAGTGGATCACCCACATGGAGGTGGAGAGGGTAAGACATCTGGCGGCGGACACCCTAGAAGCCCTTGGGGTAAGAATTGTAAAGGTAAGAAAACTAGGGTTAATAAAAGAACTAGTGCCTTTATTTTGTCTAGGAAAAAGAGAAAGTAGTTTTTGTTAATATTTTTATATGGCTAGATCAGTTAAAAAAGGACCTGTTGTTGATGAGAAGATATTAAAGGTTGTAAAAAAGATTAAAAGTGGCTCTTTATCTTTAACTCACGCAATAAAGACTAATGCAAGAAGGGCTACAATCTTGCCTGACTTCGTAGGATTAACTTTTATTGTTCACAATGGTAAAATTGGTATATCTGTTTTAATTACAGAGAGTATGATAGGTCATAAGTTGGGTGAGTTTTCAATTACAAGAACTTTTAAGGGTCATAAGAAGAATAGCAAAGTTTGATTTTTATATGAAAAATAATAAGAATAATGTAAATTCAGCATCGGCAACCTTGTCTAGTATAAGGGGCAGTGTCTTGAAAATAAATAGTATTTGTGACCTTATAAGGGGAAAATCTATTGATGAGGCTTTTTTGTTGCTTAGATTTTCAAAGAAAAGATCATCAAATTCTATTTTGGAATGTCTTAAGTCTGCTGTTGCTAATGCTGAAAATAATTTAGGTATGGAAATATCTTCTCTATTTGTTTCTAAAGTTTTTGTTGGGAAGGCTCAAATTCTTAAGAGATTTATGGCAAGGGGTAGGGGTAGATCTTCTGGGTATAGGAAGTTTTACTCAAAGGTTAGTATTGTTGTTTCTAATTTTAATAATTAATATGGGTCAGAAATCTAGTAGATTGCTTTTTACTGTAGGTTCAAAGAAGAATTGGCTTGCAAATTGGTTTGCGACTGGCAAAGAGTATGTTGATTTTGCGGTGGAGGATTTAAAAATTAGAAAGTTTCTTTCTTCTTATGATTTTCAGTGCTACATTTCATCTGTCAAGATATCTAGAGCTGGAGAAAGGCTTGATATTGTTATTTTTTCTGCAAAAGCATCTTCTATTATCTCTGGAAAAAGTGATATTCTTGGAGGGATTAATTCTGCATTATTGAAGCTTTGTAGTCCAAATAGAAAGATTTCTCTTTCTGTAAAAGCTGTAAAAAAACCAGAGCTTGATGCAAATATAGCTGCAATATTAATAGCATCTTCTGTTTCAATGCTAAAATCTTATAAAAAGGCTGTAAAGCATGGAATGGATTCTGCTATGAAAGGCGGAGCATCTGGGATAAAGGTAACTATTTCTGGTAGATTGAATGGTGCCGAGATAGCAAGGACGGAAACTTTTAAACAGGGATCAATTCCTCTTCATACAATTCGTGCTGATATAGATTATTCCTATAAAGCAGTAAAGACGAAGTACGGTATGATAGGTATTAAAGTTTGGATAAATAGGTCAAATAATGTTATTATATAGATTGTATGCCAGCAAAGAAATTTAGAAAATGTCAAAAAATTATTAGCTCTGGTGTTTCGACATCAACATCTATATCTTTTGGTTCGTATGGTTTGGTTGCGCTTGACGGGTTTAGATTTTCAGAAAAGGCACTTGAGGCAACAAGAAAAGTTATAACTAGATATATTAAGCCTCATGGTGGAGTTCTTTATGTGAAGATGATGCATAAGATGCCTCGTACTGAAAAGCCTTTATCTGTTCGTATGGGATCTGGTAAGGGTGCTGTTAGTGAATATGTTTACAATGTGAAGAAATTTATGGTTATGTTTGAGATTGATGGAATTCCAGATAATATTGCTCAAAAAGCTTTTTTGATGGCATTTTCAAAAATCCCTGCTAAATGCACTATTGTAAAAAAGAAGTTTATAAATAATAATTAGTTTTTCTTGTATGAAGTCCGTAGTTAAAAAAAGCTCTCCAAAAGACAAAAGTAAAGATGACAGATTTATTTCAGATATATCGTTATCTTGTGCAGAGTTGTTTAAAATTGTTTTTAGTAGCAATGGCAAGGATTTTATTGCAAAAAAAAGGTTTTTGAAAAAAAATATTGCGATTTTGAAAAAAAGTTCTTGCAAAATATAAATTTAGTTTTTTATTTATTATAAATAGGTTTTAGTTTTTTATGGTATTGAATTTTGACAACAAAACTCCTCTTTTTCTTGGAAGTGTTTCTAAGGTAATAGACATTGCGACTGTAAAGGTTGCTTGTGTTAGACGTGTTGTGCATATGACTGGAAAGATAAGAAACATCCGTTTTGAGTTATTGTGTCACGCAAATGGCTCTTCTTTTGAAATTGGTGATGAGGTAAAAGTTTATTCAACTAGACCAATATCGAAGATGAAAAAATTTTGCGCTGTTAAGGTTCATTGTTAGTATTTTTTATGGGTATTCAAAAAGAGACTGTCGTAAATGTTTGTGATAATTCTGGTGCAATCGTTGCACAGTGCATACATGTTTATTCTGGTAAAAGTAGTGTTGGAGTTGGTGTACTGGTTAAAGTTTCTGTTAAAAAGGTTTTGCCCAATGGCAAGTTGAAGAAAGGTGCCAAGTTTAATGCGATAGTTGTTAGAACAAGAAGTTTGGTTAGTAGAGATAGTGGATCTGTCTCGTTTTCTAGTAATGCTGTTGTTTTGTTAAATGAAAAACTTGAAATGACTGCAACTAGAGTTTTTGGTCCAGTTCCAAGTGAGTTGCGTAGAAATCCGAATTGTTTAAAGATTGTATCTTTGTCGTATGAAGTTGTTTAATTTTGATTTATGTCTGTAATAAAGAGTAACAAGCTTACAAAAAGAATAAAAAAAGGTGTAAATGTTGTTGTTATATCTGGGAAATTCAAGGGTCGTAAGGCTCTCATTAAAACAGTTGATAGGAGATCATCAATTGTTTTGCTTGATGGAATTTTTTATTCTTCTAATATTGAGATATCTGCTGATGGCTCAAAGACCATGACTGAAAAGTGCTTACCTATATCTGTTTCGAATGTATTGCCGGTTTGATTTTATTATGGAATTTTCTACTTTGCAAAAATATAAAGATTTTCTTCGTGAAATATCGGAGTCTTCTGGTGTAAAAAATGTTCATTCATTACCAAAAATTGAGAAAATTGTCTTGTCTTTTAATCTGGGTAGCTCTGGGAATGATAAAAAATTCGTTGAATCTGTCTTTACTGACATGGTTTGTGTATCAGGTTCGATTCCTGTTATAAAGAATGCGAAATTCTCTGATGCCAATTTTAAAATTAGAGATGGTCAGCCTGTTTCAATTTTAGCGACGCTTAGAGGGAAAAAATTATTTTACTTTCTTGATATGCTTATATATGGCGCATTGCCTAGGATAAGAGACTTTAGGGGCTTAAGAGACTCTTTTGATTTTGGTGGTAATTTTACTTTTACTATATCTGGTCAGTCATCCGTTATGTATGAATCTAATTTCTCACAAGACCTTAATATAAATATTGTTATAAGTAATAGTAACCCGACTATTTCAAAAAAATTGTTATCAAGTATCAGTGTACCTTTTGTTTCCTAGTTTTTATAATTAATAATATGGCGAAAAAATCTAAAATTGCAAAAACAGTGTATTGGAATGCCAAGATTATCTCAGCTCAAAAGCAAAGACGTTTAAAATCTGACATGGTCAAATCTGGCGATATTAAATCTTCTATTTATCTTGCTAAAACAAAATCATACTCCGTTGTACGTCTGAAGAATAGATGTCTTATTACTGGTAGACCAAGGGGCTTTATTGGATCTTTTGGTGTTAGTAGAAATGTTCTTCGCGATGCTTGTTCTAGTTGCTTTTTGCCTGGTGTTATAAAAAATTGATTATATTTTATTTTTATGTCTTGTTCAATGAGTATATCTGATTTTGTTGTTAGATTGAAAAATCACAAATCGGACGCATTTTCCGTTTGTAGCGTTAAGAATTCAAATATCGTAAAAGCTTCCTTGGATATTTTGATTAAGTCTGGATTTATATTGTGGTACAAACAATCTGATAATTCCCGCATAATAGATGTTTGTATAAACATAGACTCGGATGGAAAAAATCCAATGATGTCAGCTTATGCTGTTACCAAGCCTTCAAAAAAAATATATAAATCAGTTGACCAGATTCGTTTGATGATGAAAAAAATACCGTTTAGATTAGTTGTAGTTTCTACTTCCAAAGGTTTACTTTCTGGTTATGATGCTATAAAAATGAATATTGGTGGCGAGATTCTGTTTGTTGTGTAATTATGTTGTCAAGAATATCTAAAAAGAAGATTCAAATACCATCTTCTATTAATGTTGTTTTTTCTGATGGAAATTTGAATATTTCATCTGGATCTACTTCTGTCAAAGTTGCTATACCAACCGAGATTTCTATTTTAATTGATGATGGCTTATTGGCCGTGAAGTTAATTGATGAAAATTTAAAGCTTGGAGCAATTCTTGGGACTTATGTTAGAATTGTATCGGCTGCAATAAAAGGTGTCCTAGATGGTCATAAAGTCTCTCTTAAATTTTCTGGGGTTGGCTTCAAGGTAGATGTAACTTCGGATAAGAAGTTTTTAGTTTTAAGCTTGGGATTTAGTCACATGATTTGTGTTGAAATTCCACAAGGTGTAACTATTAGTGTTTCTGGAGATTTGATTAATATATCTGGCGTTGATATTCATGCTGTTTCAAATTTTGCCGCTTTGCTTTGCAATGTAAAAAGATATGATCCATACAAGGGCAAGGGTATTGTAAGAGATGGTGCATTCCGCATAGTGAAAGATGGAAAAAAAGGTAAATAAATTTTTTTGTTGTATATGAAAAATAAAAAAAGAACTGCTGCGATTTTGAAAATTAGATGCAAATCTGGGCTTGCCAAGGATTATGAGGTGTTTATTTTTAAGGGTAACAAGAATTTTTCTGCATATTTGTACGATATGGCGGCACAAAAAATTCTTACTTCATCGTCGACATCGGCAAAGGTATTTAGAGACTTGATTGACAAGAAATCTTCTGTAAATGTTGACGCGGTATACAGTTTTGGTAAATATTGCAGAGAATTATTTGATAAGAAGTTTAAAATTAACTCTAGTAATACTTATTTTAACAGATCTGGTTTTATATTTCATGGTAAAGTTAAGGCTTTTAATGATGGTTTTTTTGGTGTTTAGGTTTGAATTTTTTATATATGTCTTTTTCTAAAAGAATTGCTAGGAAAAATGTCAGAGATTCTGAATTTGTTTACAGGGTAATAAATGTTTCTCGTGTTTCAAACACGAGATCTGGTGGCAGAAGAATGTCGATTTCTGTTCTTGTTGTTATAGGCAATCAAAATGGCGTTATCGGTATTGGATTGGGTAATGATGTTGAGATGAAGTTAGCTGAGTCCAAGGCTTTAAAAATAGCTCAAAATAATTTGTTTTCCATACCTCTTAAAAGACAAATGACATCATCTGGCGAAAGGGTCACCGTTTGTCATTTTGTAAATGGATCTTGGTGCAGTACAAATGTTGATATTTTTTCAGCCAAAGGGGCAACTTCGGTAATCGGAGGACCCGTTATACGTGCTATGTGTGAATGTATTGGAATAACTGACTTGGTTTCTAAGGTTCATGGTTCGTCAAACCCGCACAATGTTTCGAAGGCATTTTTGTCGGCATTGATGAAGATAAAGACCAAGAGCTATTACTCAAAGTTGATGTTAAATTTGTCTTCTGATGTTTGATATGAATAAGAATAGTTTTAATTTTTTTGCACCATCTAAAACTTGTGAAAAAGGTTTTAGAAAGGGAAGGGGTGTGGGTTCTGGTTGCGGAAAAACTGCCGGTAAGGGTCATAAAGGTCAGAAAGCAAGATCTGGTAAGTATAATTTGAAAGTTCGTGGTTACGGTAGCCAAACTTCTGTTGCTAGATTTTTGCCAAAACGTGGTTTTAAGCCTGTAAAAACTGGTTGTGAGACAATCTCTATGAAATTTTCTGTTTTTCAATCTATTTTTAATATTGATCATATTGTTTCAGACGGAATTGTCTCTATTGAAAAGATGGCATCTCTTGGTATTGTTAAAAGAAATCAAGATTTGAAAATTATTGATGATAATAGATTCGAAATTAAAAAGACTCACAAAATATCATTTTCTGGTATATTGTTTTCTAAGTCTTTAAAAGATAAATTACTTTCTGTTGGTTATTCTGTTATTTAATTTTATATAATATGTCTTCTACTATAAAGATTGTTGGTGTTGATGTTCCAGCGAATAAAGTTGCCTGGTGTTCACTTGCATATATATATGGCATTGGTTATACTTTAGCAAGAAATATTTGTGCAAAAAACGATATAGATTGTAACAAAAGGATTAAAGATTTATCTGATCTTGAGATTGATAAAATTAGAAAATATATAGAAGCCAATTATATTGTTGAGGGTGAATTAAGACAAGAAATTTCCCGTAATATAAAACGCTTCTTGCTTATAAAATGTTACAAAGGTTTGCGTCACAAACTGGGACTTCCTGTGCGCGGTCAGAGAACCAAGACAAATGCAAGAACTAGAAAGGGAAGGGGTGGAAAAAAGAAGGTTAAATAATGTAATTTTATTTTTTTATGAATAATGCAAAAAAAGATGCTACTGATTCATCTTCTCTGAAGTCTAATGTTGCTATAGCTTTAATAAGAGCAACATTTAATAATACCCATATATCTGTTCACACTTTGAGTGGTGCTGTGATTGCTTGGTCTAGCTCTGGTCAATGTGGTTTTAAAGGTTCAAAAAAAAGTACACCTTACGCTGGAGCAGTTGCTGCTGAAAATGTTTCAAAAAAAGCTATAGCTAAAGGCATTAAAACGGTTGGCATTATCTTGAAAGGTCCTGGTGCTGGTCGTGAAAGTGCGGTAAAAGCAATCCATGAATCTGGATTGAAAATAACTTTTCTTAAAGACGTCACATCTTTGCCGCATAATGGATGTAGGTCAAAGAAAAAGAGAAGAATTTAATATGTTTTGTTTTTAATTTAGAGATTTTATTTAGTTATGTCTAGTACTTTGGATTTTTCCGTTTATTCATCTTTTGTTAGGCCGTTTAATATGGAAAGGGTAAATGTTTCGAAGAATACAGATGTTTTTACCCTTCATCCTATTGAGATAGGTTATGGTGTTACAATTGGCAATTCTTTAAGAAGAGTTTTACTTTCTTCGATAAGGGGTGTTTGTATTGATTGGATTTCTTTTGATGGTAATAGGCATGAATTTTCATCGATACACGGTATATCTGAGGATGTTGTTAATATAGCTTTGAATTTTAAAAACATTGTCTTAAAAGCTGATAATCTGTCAGAATCAAGGATGTTTACGATTAAAATATCGAAGTCTGGATCTTTTACTGCTGGAGATATAAAATGCCCCGATGGAGTAGAGGTTGTTAATAAAGAATGCTATCTTTTTACAGTTTCATCTGAGACTGTTGATCTAAGTTTAACCATATGCATTAAACCTGGTTTTGGTATTGATATTGTTGCTGACGATGATTTTGTAGATCATAAAATCGGTAGAATTTACCTCAATAAGATATATACACCAATTAAAAATGTATCCATGGAAATTTCTCAAGTTACCTATAATGGTAGAACTGACTATGAAAAGTTAATGTTGAAAGTTGAAACAAATGGATCAATTTCTCCCGTTGATGCTGTTGGTATAGCATCTTCTGTTATGAGGGAAATATTATTACCATTTATTAATTTTGATCAATCTGTATCTGTTTTGAAGGATAATAAGGTACAGGGTAATACTGTCTCTCAAAAAGGTTCATCTTCTTTATCTGGTGGAACTAAATCTTTTACAGATTCAGGTTATCAAAATAACAAAAGCGATGCCACTCCTATTGAGTATGTTGAATTTAGTGTTAGAACAAGCAATTGTTTGAAAAAAATGTCCATTAAGTTTCTTAGTGATCTTGCCGCCATGAGTCCAATGCAGTTATTATCAATGAAAAATTTTGGTAAGAAGTCTTTAAATGAAGTAATACAAAAGCTCAGTGAATATGGCTTTAAGTTGAAAGATGATTAATTTTAATCTGATGTAATATGTTCTTTTTTGTTAAAAATAAATACCACTATTTCATTTCTTTGGCTTTGATTTTTTTGATTTTAGTCACTTATTCTTTTTGTTCTGGAGGTATTTCACGTGTCAAGGGTGTTAGATACAGAAATTATTGGAAAAGTGGTAAGATTTCTACTCAAAAGATGAATTCATGTGAATTAAACGCTGTAAACAAAGCTATAGAAAACGCAAAGCTGTTTTGTATAAGCTTGAAGGATGATAAGCTTGTATCGGATCATTTTGGTCTTGTTACAGCCGAGTCTGCTAGAATGTTTAGCAAAAAAGGTTTAATTGATTATAAAGATCTTGCTATTGCGACAGATGATAAAAAGTCATTTAATATTGTTGATAAGATGTTTAAAAATCGTAAGAAATATAGAGATTCATTAACAAAAAATGATTCTGATTGTTTAAAATCTGGTGTGCGAAAATTGACTATTGAGCAGAAAATTGATGTGTGTGGTGGGTATTTTGTTATGATTTAGTAATAATAAAATATTTATTTTTTTTGTTGTGAGAGTTATTTTTTTTATAACATGTCTGGTAATAATGGAAATCTTGACAGTGACAACTCTGTTGTAGTTAACATTGCTGATTGGTCTTTAAATAAGGTTGCCAATGGCACAAAAACTTCATCTAGGTCTAGCTGTGTTAATATAGAAAATAAAGATTGCAATTCTGGGGGGCGAGGTAAATTAATTCAATTTAATAGTAAAAATAGCAAAACTACTGAATGCAATAAGTTAAATCTTTTTCATTCTAGTAAGAGTTTTAGTAGTATTTCATCTCTTAAAAAGGGTAGCAAGAAAAATGATTCAAAGTAAAAGAAGTATAATATTTTTTAAAGCTTTATAAATTTTTGGCTTGTGTAACCGTTGGTCTAGAATCCAACTATAACATTTGCTGGTTTGATGATTCTATCATGTATCATGTATCCACTTGATAAAACATTTATTATGACACCTTTTTGATTTTCATCTTCAACCTTGACTTGTGACACAGCCTCATGTTTCTCTGGGTCGAATTTTTCGCCAATTGGGTTTATCCTTTTGACATTATTTTTTTCCAAGAATTTTGATACATCTATTAATATTATATTTATTGCGTTGTAAAAGTTTTTTAAATCTGGGTTATTTTCAAGATTTTCACTATTGATATTTGAGATTGAAAGATATAAATTGTCTAAAACTAGTGCTAAATCTTTTATAACAGATGTAAGTGCGAATTTAACTGAGTTATCTTTATCGGTCATGAGTCGCTTTCTTGTATTTTCTGTTTCTGCAATTGCACGCAGTAAAGAGTCTTTTAGATCTGCGTTTTCTTGTTTTAAAGCTTGCATTTCAGATTCAATATTTGAGTTTGTTTCATTCCTTTCCTCAGGTTTTCTATCTTTTAGTATCTTGTCAGTAAATTTTTCAGTCATATAGTAAAATCTTTATATATATATAATAACAAAATAATATAATTCAAGTAAAAAAGTAAAAAATTAACTTTTTACTTTGTCATCTTGTTGTGTAAGTTTTTTTATTTTGCGTGCAAAAGAAAAATGGCCTGAGTTTGTTGTTGTGTCAATGCCTTGTGATTGTTGAGTTTTTTTTAATAGGATCTTTTATTAACTTAAAATCTCGTTCTATTAGCTTGTCTTGAATATCATAATTTATCTTTTCTAACATCAATTCATGCTTACGTAATTCTCGAATATCTGATTCCATTTTTTTAATTTTGTTATACTGTGATGAGTTTATAAAGTTTTCAAAGGCATGATTGAAATGAGTTTGAAGATTTTGCATAGCATCTTTGTCATTTGCACTAAACAATAACATCTCATTTATAATATAATTTTTAGCATATCGCCCAAATGCATCAATTTTTGTATTTGAAGTAAATTTTTGTATCTCTTTCAGTAAATCAGTATTTATTTTTGCTGTATTTTTTTCGATTTCTTGATTTAATGTGTCTGTAAAATATTTTTCTTTTGCATTTTTTAAAGCTACTAGCTTGTAAATCTTACGTTGTACGTTTGTTATTTTATCTTGCATTAATATTTGTATTCTTTTTGCCCATTCATTTGTAATGTTTGGTATTTTTGATATAATAAAAGGGTAAATAAGTTGTTCATCTATATTATTAGATTTTGTAATATTTGATGAAAGCATTGTGATAAATTCAAATAGAAATTTATACATTGCTGTATCTTCGTTACTTGTGTTTAGATTAGATTTTGCAAGTTGTATTAATTCGTAATATATATTGCGAAATTTATTAATTATTTCATTTATATCATATGTGGTGTTAGCGACTTTTGCCAATTTATTTCTACATAAATTGTCTAATTGACCATTTACTGCATTTTTACCATTTTTTTGTTCAATTTGCTTAACATAATCATCAAAATTATTTATATTTACTTCAGATTGCGCTAAAGGTTTGATATATATTTCCTCTTCTTCATATCGTGTTGATGTTGTTTTGTCTGTATTTAATTT
This sequence comes from Candidatus Deianiraea vastatrix, assembly GCF_007993655.1. Classification (GTDB taxonomy): domain Bacteria; phylum Pseudomonadota; class Alphaproteobacteria; order Rickettsiales; family Deianiraeaceae; genus Deianiraea; species Deianiraea vastatrix. The sequence continues at coordinate 431,694 of NZ_CP029077.1, forward strand.
TTTTTGTATAGCTTTTTGCATTTTTTCATCCGTTAAAATCTGCTGTTTTGATTTTTGTGCAATAATATTATTATGGCGACTAAATTGTTGCATTGTTGGTTGTATTTGTGATATAGGTATTTGGTTGGTTAATCCTTTTTTAAGATCTAACTTTGTTGGTAACTTCAATTGTCTCAATTGTGGCACCTGACTTGCTTTAGTTGCTGTTTGGTTAGTTTTGTTAAGTTTGGGATTTTTGATTACAAAAGGTTTCATAAAATTAAAAAAATACACAGCAAGATTACTTACTGTGTATGGATATAGTTGTTACATTTTATCGATGATTTTTGAAAGTTCTTCGACAGCTTTTACAGATTTATCAAACATAGCTTTTTCATCTTTAGTCATGGAAGTTTCAACGATTTTCTCGCATCCGTTTTTCCCAACTACAACTTGAACGCCGATGTATAAACCAGAAATTCCATATTCGCCATTTAATTTAGCGCAGCATGGAAGGGTTTTTTTGCTATCTGTTAAATATGCTTCAACCATTTGCAAAGCAGATGCAGCCGGTGCGTAGTATGCCGATCCGTTACCTAGTAATTTTACGATTTCTGCGCCGCCATCTCTTGTTCTTTGGATGATTTTTTCAAGTTCTTCTTCGGTTACATCGCATATTTTTGCGTATTCATGAAGAGGAACACCTGCAACAACGCAATTTGTTGAGCCGCTTGTAACCGGAACCATAGTGTCTCCATGTCCGCCAAGTACTGTTGCTCTTACGAGTTTGCGTGATAAATTGAATTTTTCAGCAAGGAATGTGCAAAATCTTGCTGTATCTAAAATTCCAGCCATTCCAAGCACTTTGTTTGCAGGTAAGCCGCTCACTTTTTGAAAGGCGTAAACCATTGCATCAAGTGGATTTGTCACGATTACCACAAATGCATTTGGTGCGTATTTTTTGACATTTTCAGCAACTTCTTTAATGATTTTGTAGTTAGTTTCGATTAAATCGTCACGAGACATTCCAGGTTTGCGAGGAAGGCCTGCGGTAACTACTATTGCGTCACTGCCTTCAATGTCTTTATAGTCCCCAGTTCCAATTATTTTTGCATCAGAGCCGTGCAAGTAGCAGGTTTGAGATATATCAAGTGCCTTGCCTTTTGCGCTGTCTGCTTGTATGTCAAATAAAACAATGTCTGCATCGCCTTTTAATGATAGCAAATGTGCCATTGTTCCGCCAATTTGTCCTGCTCCAATAAGAGCTATTTTCTTTTTTTCAGTCATATTTATAATAAAAAAATTGTGTTATATATTTTCTTTAACCCATGATAAAATCTGAGCTTTTGGAAGTCCTCCAACTCTATTTGCAACCACTTTGCCGTCTTTAAAAACCATCATAGCCGGTATACTTTGAATTCTGTAATGTCCAGCGATTTCTGGATTTTCATCGATATTAATCTTAATTACTTCGAATTCATTTTGTTCTTGTGAAAGCTCGTTTAAAGCTGGAGCAATTGCTCTGCATGGCCCGCACCAAGGTGCCCAAAAGTCTACCAAAACCGGTTTTTCATTTTCCAAAACTTCCGATCGGAAATCTGTTTGAGAAATTTCTCTTGCCATAATTAAAATCAAATATTACATAGCCTTTTAACAATAAAATTTTATTATGCAAGTTTTATTATAAGAAAAATCATTTTGTGTTTAGTAATCAATGATTTTTGCTAGATTTATCAATTCATTGAAAGAAAAAGGTAATATTTTAATGTGTTTTGCGTTGCACATGTGCACTAAGATGTTATGTTTGTAAAATCTTTAAATTTATTCCTAAACCAAGTTGACTGGCGTTTTGCGTAATTTCGCGTTGCCTGCTGGGCTTTTTCGATCATTTCACTGTATTTTAGCCTTCCTTCGATATAGTCAATAATTTCAGCAGTACCGATGGCTTTATGAACCGTAAAACTGCGATCATATTTGAGTTTTAGCAAGTTTTCAACCTCATCAACTGCGCCATTTTCAATCTGCTGCAAAAATCTCTCATTACAAGATTTGTAAATAACCTGTCTATCTGGCATTAATAGCCATTTTGATACCTCAAAATCGTCTAAAAAACCTTGTGTTTTCTGCTTTTGCCAGTCGTAAATACTTCTGCCACTTTGGCAAATAACATCATATGCTCGCAGCATTCTCTGGCTATCAGTTTCCTTGATTTTGTCAGCTGCCATGGGGTCTTTTTCAGCTAAAAGCTTAAAAAACTCAGCTTTTCCAATTTTTTCCAGAAGATTTCGATTTTCTTGGGATATTTTAGGCTCTACATCGCAAATATTTGCCATGCCGTCAATTAAAAGCCTTATATACATTGCACTTCCGCCAACAAGCATTGGAATTCTGCCGTTTTTATGGCTATTTTTTATCTCACTCAATATCAAATCTATCCATTTTCCAGCCGAAAGCTGTTCATTTCCGTTTAAAAAACCATACATTTTATGGCTTGCGTCTTGTAAATCCTTTAGATTTGGCTGTGCTGATGTAATTGGAATTTCACGATAAACCTGCATGCTATCTGCATTTATGATGTCAATATTACCATGCCAAGCTGCGTGATTTATCGCAAGCCTCGATTTCCCAGACGCAGTCGGCCCTGTAAGTATTATAACCTTCATTTTTTATTACTTTTTCTAAATAAATAAATGTAAAATTAATTTTGCAAGTATTTTTAATGAAATATAAAATTTTGATTGATATTTATAAATATATTTTTACAATATATAATATTTATGTCTTGTTAAAATATTATTTTTGAAGATGAAACAAAGTCGCTTTATATATATTTTTCTAGTATTTTTTATGCTAACAATAGTAAGTTGCAAGAAACAATCCAATATAACTTTAATTGCAAAAGGGCAGGGTGGTGATAGAAATGGTGCCATTTTACTTCAAAAATATTTCCCAATGTCCCATTAAATAGTAAAATGTTTAACTATATTCAATTTAGCAATATAGATACTAAATTAGGAAGTGTCACTGATTATGAAGTTTTAACTGGCGAAAATGCACCTGATAGAGCCAAAAGAGTTGTTAAAGCTGGCGATATTGTTTGTGCAAGTGTTAAAGATAGCGAAGAAAATATTGCAATTATACCAAACAATAAAGACAATGTAATTGCTAGCACTGGTTTTGTTGTATTTAGGGCAAAGCCAAACATTATAACACCAGAAGCATTATATGTTTTATTAAAACAGCAAAACAATATTTTTCAAGTTAGATGTAAAGTTTCTGGCACTATTATGCCATCAATCAGTGCAGATGATTATTTAGAAAATATCGTGCCGAAACTTACTAAATTAGAAATAGATAAATTAACCACAGAAGTAAAAAAAATAGAAAATTTTAGAGATCATATTAGAACGGAATTATTCAATCTAATTAGCAATTCTTAATGCCATTTACTATAATCATTGAGAACATATCAAGCCCTCTATTGTTATATTTAAAACAACATTCTTGAATATAAGCGTCTAAGTGTTTTACACTTAATTTATGATAACTTCCAACTATTGCTCTTTTAAAAATGCCCCAAAACCCTTCAATTGTATTCGTATGAATACCATTTTTAGCATATTCTCTTTTGCCATGATTAATAACAGCGTGGCTTACAATCTTTTTAAAAGGTTTGTATCCTGTAAAGTCATCAGTGTATAGAGTAGCTTTTTCAAAATCGGTATTTTGCATTAAGAAAGCTTTTAACTCTTCAAAAGTGAATTTATCTTGTTTTTGAGCTATTACTTTTCCACTTTCACGCTCAACTGCTCCAATTACACCTTGTTTATCCGTGCCACGACCTCTTTTATTTGTGAAATCATCATTGTCATCTTTTTTCTTATCTCCTTTCTTTTTCTTGCCACCAATATAGCATTCATCACACTCTACAATACCTGTGAATAAAGTTGCCTGCTCCTTGTCTTGCATAGCCTGACGAATTTTCATTTGCATTCTCCATGCAGTATCTTTGTTGACATCAAGCTGTCTTGCAAGTTCACGGCTTGATATACCTTTCTTTGCATTTGTAATTATAGCAATTGCAAGCAACCATTTTTGAAGTGGCAAGCGTGTATCGTGAAATATTGTATTAACTGTAACGGAAAATTGCTTATTACAAGCTCCGCAGTGGTGGTATCTATCACTATCTTTTACTTTTGTTGCTCCAACAGAGCCACAATAAGGGCATACTGGTTTTTTATTCCATCTAACTTTTTCAAGGTGCTTTATAGCTTGCTTTTGAATTTTAAACTTTTGAAAAACACTAACTATATCCATAAACTTTTTATTAATCATTTGTTATATATTTTATAAACATAATCTTTTTAAATGTCAAGAACTTTTTTACTAATTAATGGGACATCGGGAAATATTTTAATAAAAAGGATATAAAATCAGATGTTATCTCGTCAATTGATGGTTTAACTTTTAAAAGCAGCCCTTCTTATTATATTTTTGTTGGACAATCTGCAGTTGATGAATTTGTTAAAAATAAACATAGTGAGGTAATGGACAACATATCTTTCTACTTGCATATAATTTCACCGGAAATAATTGATTTTGCAAAAAATAATCAAAATATCACGATTATTACAACGGAATCTGAAAAAAATCTCAATAAAAAAACTATTTCCAGTAATGTTATTTCAATTCCTCTTGCAATTCCAACTTATTTAAAATCTGAGTCAGTTCAAGCATACGAAGATAATAAAAAAGTGATACACGAGCTACTTTCACGCGCAACAATTCACCTTGGTGGCTTGTATAAAAATGCACAAAATCAAGATGTTATAATAACCGATAGTCAATTTCAAAGCATTCCAAAAGACTTGAATTTAACTAGTAAAAACCATGTTTCAGTAATTGTTCACCCAAGAACATTTAAAGATGTAATTGATAAACCAATGCAGATTAAAAAAAGATTACTACTGCTGACAAAAGATGGCAAGTTGAATAAAAATATGCACTTTTTTGTGCCAAAGAATTTATATGATATTCTAAATGCAAAGGAAAATTCAGGACTGTTTTCTGGTTTTAATATTCAATTGTCACCTCCTTATAATGGCGTTTTATACGCAATTAATGAATTGCAAATGTGCGAGCAAAAGCAATTTGTTTCGGTTGATCAGTACAACGCTTTTGCGGATATAAAATGTAAAGTTCACGGATTTTTACTCAATAAAAGCGATGTAAATCAGAAGAAGTATCTGAATAAATATAACTCGATTAACTTAAATCAAGATGTTTTAAAGGGATTTTTAAAGATAGTAAAGTAACATCAAGCAAGGCTAAAATTTAGCAAGGAGGACTTTTGCGCTATGGGGGTTGGGGTTTAAAAAGTTTTAATCTGTGAAGAAGTCTTGGTCGTTTATTACGTGTTGAACATGAATTTTCCCTTCATCCAAAGCTAAGCCATTTTCCTTTGCAATTGCAATTTTTATTTCCCTGTCTTTTGCTTTGTTTTTGTCACAATAAGCCCATTCTAGATTTTTTACATCTTTAAGATTAGCAATCCGTAAATCAGCACCTTGAAGATTAGCCTCCCGTAAATCAGCACCTTGAAGATTAGCCTCCCGTAAATCAGCACCTTGAAAATTAGCCCCCTGTAAAGAAGCACCTTGAAAATTAGCCTCCCGTAAATCAGCACCTTGAAAATTAGCCCACGATAAATCAGCACCTTGAAGATTAGCCCTCTCTAAATCAGCACCTTGAAGATGTGCATTGTTTAAATCTAAATTATTAAGATATTTTCTGTTTGCCTCAACAAAAAGTTTCATCATTTCTATTGCCTGAGCGCAAAGATTTGCCTTTGGATAAGCCTTTGTCCACTCTTCTTTGCTTCTTATTTTTCGCCGCATTGCATCTAGCTTTTCCTCATCTTCTTCCATCCACCAGTCATCTGGTAAAACTTTTGGCGCTATATACGAGCTTGTATTATTATTTGGCTTATACCGCAAAACCCCAATAATATCAAAAACTTTTGGAAGGGGGATTAGCTCCATGTTTCCTATTGTTCCAATTAAAGATGAACTTCGCGGATTTGCATTCTTATTTTCCTTTTTCTCTTCATCTTTAGAGGCTTTTTGCTGTAATTTTTCACAAGCATTTTGCGCAAGACCAACTATCATATTTCGCCTATGATCATATTGGTTTGACCGAATGCCGTAAAGGAAGATATACACGGTTGGAAGCAATTCGCACAGAAAAGAGCAACCCTTTGGAAAAAACCTTGAAAAAAACTTATAAAAGTCATGCACAAAGCTGTTATGCAATAAATTATAAATACCTGTAAAATCCTTTTGAAAATTAATCTCTAATCCGTTTATTAGTAGTAATAGGAAAAATAGATAAATTAGCGTATTGCCAATTCGTTTCTTTCTTGCAATATTTTTTACCCATTTGATAAAACAGAAATCAAAACACTTACACTCTGACATAAAAATCAAGCACAAACCACTTCGCCAATCAATTAAACATGCGCCATTTTATAAATCAAGTTTTTTTGAGTTTTGCTGCTTTGTAAATCAATTTATTAACTCACACAAGCGATACAATATATCCCGAGTTTTATTTCAATTCACATTAATTTGATATTTACATGAAAAACGTTAAATCTATTGGTAAATTTGGATAAATCTTGCAAGTGGAGCGGGTAGCGGGAATCGAACCCGCCTGGCTAGCTTGGAAGGCTAGAACTTTACCACTAAGCTATACCCGCGTTTTTCTCTTTTTATAACATTTTTTTTAATTGTCAAGCTTTTTTGAACTGTATAATTTAAAAAAATAAATGATGCAGATTTTATCCACTTCGTATATCAAATAGTGGTGGGTCTACCTGGACTTGAACCAGGGACCTCTTCCTTATCAGAGAAGCGCTCTAACCAACTGAGCTATAAACCCGCTTCTTATAGCAGGTGATAAAAAAAATAATTGTCAAGAATCTTTTTTGCAGATTTACATTTTCTCCATCACCCGAACCCCAAAAAGATCAAGGCATGACTTGATAATTTGCTGCACGCAGGCGATAAAGACAAGGTTTGCTTTGGTTTGATCTTGGTTATTTTTGTCTATAAATCTGAAATCTGCGATGTTCCAAAGGCTGTGGAAAGCGCCGACGAGGTCTATTAAATAGGTTGCAACAAGGTGTGGCTCGGCATTTTTTGCGCAGTGGGATATTAGCCTTGGAAATTGCCCGATTTTTGCAAGGATTTCGATTTGTTTTGGATGGTTTATGAGGCGTGCAAAGGCTTCAAAGTCGCTTGGCATGTCAAAGCCTTCGGTTTTTGCTTTGGCGATTAGTGAATTACAACGAGAATTTGCGTATTGTATATAGAAAATTGGGTTTTCTTTTGATTGCTCAAGAACTTTTTCAAAATCAAAATCTACCACTGTATCGCATTTTTTGGTAATTAAGAAAAATCGCAAGATTTGTGGGTCAATTTCGTCTAAAACATCTGATAAAGTAAGGAAATTTCCGGCGCGCTTTGACATCTTTACAGGCGCTCCATTTTTGACGAAATTAACGAGTTCACAAAGCTTTACATCAACACTTGCAAGACTGTCTGAAATAGCGCTTACTGCAGCGCAAATGCGTTTTTTATACCCCTTGTGGTCAGCGCCAAGGACAAGAATCATTTTCCTTGCTCCACGGTTGAATTTGTCAAAGTGATATGCTATGTCTGGCGTGAAATATGCCCATGAGCCATCAGATTTTTGAATTGCTCTATCGCTTTCGTCGCCAAATTTGCTAGATGCAAACAAAAGTTGCTCGCGATCTTCCCATTCTTTATTGCTATCGTGTTTTGGTTTTTCCAAAATTCCAGTGTAAATCAAGCCTTTTTCCTTTAAAACGCTTACGGCTTTTTCAACTAAATTTGCATCAGTAATTGCCTGCTCGGAGGTAAAAACCGAGTGATAAACACCAAGTTTTGCAAGATCTTCCTTAATTAAAGACATCATGTAGTCTATTATGAATTTGCGTAAATCTGCGTTTTGTGCATCTTTTCCAAATTTTTCAATTGCAGCTTTTGCACAGTCTATAACATATTCCCCTGGATAGCATTTATCGGGTAAATTTTCCGAAAAATCGTTATTTATAACCTGTTTTATGCGAAACTGGACGGATGATATAACTTTATCAATTTGTGCGCCGGCGTCGTTTATATAGTATTCACGAATGACGGAAAATCCGCATTTTTGCAGTAAATTTGCGATAATATCACCATAAACCGCGCCTCTTGCATGGCCAATGTGCATAGGACCAGTTGGATTTGCCGATACATACTCAACATTTACAATTTCACCTTTTCCGATGTTTTCAAATCCATAATTTTGATCTTTCATGACGGATAATGCGATTTTTTGCCAGAATTTATCCTGCATTTTTATATTTATAAAGCCGGAAATATTTTGAATATCGGCAATATTTTCGGAAAATTCGTGTTTTTTAAGGTTTTCTATGATATTTTCGGCGATTTGATTTGGGTTTTCGCGCATGTTTGATGCAATTATCATGGCGTGATTTGCACTTATATCGAATTTATCTGCAAATTTTGGTGAGACATAACTTGCGTCGCATTTTGCAATGATTTCTTCTTTTACGCTCGTTTTTTCAAGGCATATTTTATCTATAATTTGCTTTAGATTTTGAAATACACATGTCATAATATTGCCTTAAATGCTAATTTAGCTTAAAATTTGAAAAAGTAATAGTCAAGAAAAAAACTTGACAATAAAATACAATGTATTACAATCTGTATCTATATTTTCGTTTATGAATAACAAAATTTTATTTACTCTAGTTGAAGAAATTGCTTTACAGACAAGTGTAAAGGCCGCTATTGCATCTTATAAATGGCTTGGAAAGGGCGATTCTAATGCCGCAGATCAAGCAGCGGTATTTGCAATGCGTGATTTTCTTGCAAAACAAGATGTAATTCGTGGTAAAATCGTAATAGGGGAGGGCGAAAGAGACGAGGCTCCAATGCTATATATAGGTGAAGTTTTGGGCTCTGGAAGTCATGATTTTGACATAGCGGTTGACCCACTTGAAGGCACGGCGCTTTGCGCAGATAATAAGAAAAACTCTATAACGGCAATTGCAATCGGGCAATCTGGTTCAATTTTGCACGCACCAGATGTCTATATGGAAAAAATTGCAGGCGGACAAATGCTTGCAGGAAAAATCGATCTTGATAAAACTATTGAGGAAAATATAACGGCAGTTGCAAGAACTCTTGAAAAAGATGTAGCGGATGTTACAATTACAATTCTTGACAGACCAAGACACAAGGAAATGATAGACAGGGCAAGGGCTTTTGGTGCAAGTGTATCGCTCATTCAAGACGGCGACGTAAGCGCGGTTATAAGCGTTGCGCTTGGAAATAGCGATTTATATATTGGAATTGGCGGCGCTCCTGAGGGCGTTTTGGCTGCAGCTGCGCTTAAAACTATAGATGGCTATATGCAAACTCGCTTAATATGCGATACAGACGAAAAAAAACAGCGAGCAAGTAAAATGGGAGTTGTTGATTTTGCGAAAAAATATACAATTTCAGACATGATAAAAGGCGATGTTGTTTTTGCGATAACTGGTGTTTCAGATGGAGATTTATGCGATGGAGTCTTTGAAATTGACGAAAACTTTACAACTTCATCACTTGTTTTAAACAGTTTTGAAAAATCTATTAAAAATATTGAACTAACTTTTAATTTATAATATGGCACAAGACATAATTGCAACTAAGACAAAAAAACAAGACGAACAAGAGCAGCGTGAGTTACCAATAATACCAAGAACAAAAGATAAACCATTAGTTTTTGTGAAAAGTAAAGCTGTTAATAATATCCCTCTGCGAGATAAAAAGCATTATCAATATGGAAAACAAAAAAATGAAAATTATTATAATATATTAAAAAATGGAATCTCTGGTTTTCAGGTTCCCGTTTCACGAGAAATACATGACATTACTCCAGTATCTAACAATATTTATCAAACGCAACCAGTGCAAAGAGTAACAGATAAAGTTAATAGTGGTAAATTGTATAAAACTGAAATATATCAAAAAGCTTTACCAGCTAATCAGCAGTATTATGAAAGATTGAAAAATTTAAGAAAAACAAGAGAAGAGAAAGGAGCAGATGTTCCAAATGATGTAAAGCTATATAATGCATTAGAATTTGTTAGTATTTTAAAAAATAATAACTTGGATAATATTGGGTATTTTAATCAATCTAGCGGTGAGTCTAGGTTACAAGGGTATCTTAAACAAATGAATTATAATCTAGGTGATAATAAATATATCTTCAGTAAATAACATAATCATTTAAAGTAACTTGACCTGGTGCGGTTTTTTCAGATTCAAAGGCTGCGGCGAAGGCAAGTTTAGAGCCGTATTTAAGCGCGTCAATTCTCATGCTTTTGCAGTTTTCGCCCATGGCAATTATTGCTAAATTGTCGTATTTTTCAAGCAAGGATAGGCATTTTATACAATCTTTTGTGCTTTGTGGTGTGATGGCGATTTTAATGATGTCGGCTTTTTTACAATTTTCGTAGATTTCATCGAGTTTTTCCTGTGATATCATGTCGTTAAAATCGTGATAAGAGGCGATAATTTTGGCTTTTTGTGATGATAAATCTCCCATTAATGCGAAATCTGATACGTCTATATCGATAAAGTCGAATAAAGATGCGGCTTTTTTCATTATTTCGTCGTAGTTTTTAAATCTTCCATTACCGCCGTGTTCTTTTTTACGTGCGGTGAAAATTGTTCGATATTTACTCATGATTTGCGCTAAATTTTCAATATCAAAGAGTGATAGATTTTCGATGTAATCGGCTCTTATTTCAATATTTTGTGCATTTTTGTCGATTAAATCTAGTTTTTTTGCTATTTCTTCGACGCCGTGACCAAAGATTGAGACAAAAATTCGTGAAAGCATTTTAGACACTTCATTTTGCCTTAAAATCTCAGTATTTATCGCGCTTTCCATGGTTTTAAAGTCGGCAAAATAGCCTGTATACAGCTCAAATTGTCGCATTGCCTGGTTGATTAACATTTGCGTTCCAAGTATTATTTTTGCGCCGTTTTTTTGTGAATCGCATAGTAATTTTGTATAAAGTGGGCTGTAAATTAAGTCAAAAACCGTGTGTTTATCGGATATTTTTGAGGTATCGATTGGGCATTCTTCGCTTTTATGTCCACAGGATGTTGCATTGATTATGATGTCAAAAAAATCTGCGTTAAAATCTGCAATATTTGCGATTTGCACGCTAAAACTGTCGATTAAATCTGATGATTTTCGTGCGTCTCTTACGAAAACTGTAGTATTTATCGCATGTTTTTCAAGTGCAACAAGGCACGCTCTTGCCGCTCCGCCTGCGCCTAAAATGGCTATTTTTTTACCCTCTATTTCACTTGGCAGGGAATTAAAAACCCCGATGTAGTCTGTGTTATAGCCGATTAGTTCGTTTTTTGCCGTGCGAACGATGGTGTTGACTGCATTGCATTTTTTAGCAAAATCGTCGATTTTATCGCATATTTTCATCACCGCATCTTTGTGTGGCGTGGTAACGCTTATTCCCCAGAGGTTGTATTGCAATATATAGTCACGCAATTTCTCAATCTCCATCGGCTTTATTTCAAGGTGAATGAAGGAAAACTCCGATTTAATGGCAAGTTTTTGATAGCAGGCTTGATGAATATGAGGAGACATCGAGTGTTTTACGGGATGGCCAATGACTGCATTAGTTTTAATCGAGGTTTTTTGAATTATTTCTGCGATGATTTTGCTAAAATTCCACTCTGCATCGCTGGTTTCGACTATTGTGTGCGCAATTTTTTTATATTTTGGCGTGCGGTAAAAATTTTGCATTACAAGATCCTCTTCAAAGTTTGTTTTACTCGATAAAATCGGGCGATTTGCAAGATTTTTGACGTCATTTTTAAAGCGTTTTATTATGACATTAATGTCGCTGTGAAGTAAAATTTTAAAGGTTTTATCGGCATTTTTTAGAATTTGCGCTTGAATTTCGCCGTATTCATCGCCATTTTTTGAAACTATATCGTTTACACCAACGCCGCCGCCGCATGAAATAACGCATTTTTCGCGCAAAAGTAGTTTTTCAAGGATTTTTGTTTCAATTTCGCGAAAATCGTGCCAATTTTGTCCACTTTTTGTGATTTCATCGATGGTTTTGCCGCAAAATGCTATGATTTCTTCGTCAAGATCGACGAATTCCCATCCAAGTTTTCGCGCAACCTCCTTTCCTATGCCACTTTTTCCCGTGCATCGCATCCCAATTAGTGCAATATTTGCCCATTTTATCGACATATTTTACTAGCAAACATTAAAATTTAAACCTATTTTTTTGCAAATATCCCAAAATTCCGGCATGGATTTTGACACGACTTTTGGGTCTAAAATTGCTAAATTTCCTAGGCGGGATGCGATCATTGCAAAGCACATCGCCATTCTGTGGTCGTGATAGGTTTCAATTTCGACGCAATTTTCGAGTTTTAATTCGCTATTGCCGTAAATTACGATTTTATCTGTAAAAACTTCAGTGTTTATGCCGATTTTTTGCAGTTCGTTGTGTAGGGCGGCAAGGCGGTCGGTTTCCTTGTTTTTAAGGGTTGATAGGCCGGAAATTTCGGATATTCCGTCTGCGAAAGCAAGGGTGCAAATTATAGTCATGGCGGAATCTGGCATGTTTTCCATGTTTATTTTTAGCGCCTTTATCGTTTTAGGCGCGATTAGGGATATAATATTGTTATTTTCTTCGATTTTTGCTCCAAGCTGTTTAAATATGTCTAAAATTCTTCTATCGCCCTGTAATGATGTGGTTTTTAAGCCAGAAATTTCAATTTTCATTCCAGTTAACATGGAAATTCCAAAAAAATACGAGGCAGAAGACCAGTCGCCCTCTATGGCAAAATCTTGCGATGTATATTGAGATTTTGGAATATTATACGATAAATACTCATTATTTTCAACTTTTACGCCAAAAGTGCCCATTATATCTATAGTTAAGTCGATGTAAGGCTTTGAAACAGGGCTTGACGCGCGAAGCTGTAATCCGCTTGAAAAGTATGGCGCAATCATCAAAAGTGCCGATGTATACTGGCTGCTTATGGCTCCGTTTATCAAAACTTCAGATGCGAAATTGCAAGATGAAGACACGCTAACTGGCACGCATCCGTCATTTTTTAGGTATTTTACATCGACATTTAAGGCTAAAAGTGCGTTGCAGAGGTCTTTTATTGGTCTTTCAAGCAATTTTCCCTCGCCTGTGACTACAATTTCGCGTTTGCAAAGGCTTGCAAGGGCTGTTAAAAATCTGCTTGTTGTTCCTGCGATTTTGCAGTTTAGAACTGTGTTTTTTATGTTTTCAAATTTGCCAGAGTTGCCAAAAATTTGCATTTTATCTCCATCTTTTTCGCATTTAATTCCAAGATTTTCAAGGGCGTCTACGAATGCCAAAACATCGTCGCACTCTGGGATATTTGATAATTTTGAGACGCCGTTTGCAATTGATGAAATCATTAAAGCGCGATTTGCAATGCTTTTTGAGCCCGGAATTTGCGCGGTTTTTGTGGTAAAATCTGTGATTTTTGAGATTAATTTGTTTTTATTGGTCATAATAGTTATAATATGCTATAGTTACTACAATATGTTATGTATAATTTAGCTATTTCACGTGCGAGATTTTTAATTTCTTTTATTTTATCTTCTGTGAAATATTCTTTTATATCTTGTGTAAAAGTTTCAGTTGCGATATATCCTATTAAATCTCTAGTCGATTGATGAAGAGCAAATTCATTTATTAAAGATTCATTATTATGTTTTTTTATTTTTTTATATAATTTAAAGAAATTGTTTGTAAACATAAATATCTTTACATGATAAGTGTTATCAAAATTTTCTTTCGAATTCAAAAAAACATACATCTCATTCCTAAGCTCTTGCGTTGTGTTTTGATAGATTAATTCTTTTCTTTGCCCTAAAAAGACAATTGCCGATATAATAAAGGTTGTAATTGTAAAAATCGCTTCAACGCCCATCCAATTATCGCTGCCAATAATGTCGCATATAAAACAGATAATCAGGGTTGCTATTGCAATTATTACTACAATCCAAATCCAATGTTTGGCTTGAATTTTTGATAAATGTTTTTTAATAAAAGCTTCCATAAAAAACCCAAAATCAATCACTATTAAAACTCTTTTTGTGAAAGCTATTTTTCATCAAAGAACAAAGTGGCTATCTTTTTAAGCATTTGATTTTTTTAAAAGTCAAGTTTGTCAATTATGCAATATCTTTTTAATTTCCGTCTCAAATTCATCCATCGTCTTTACATAAATCTCGCTTCCAGCCTCAACTTTTTTGCTGTATCTATTGACGCCAAAGCCGATGAAAATGTCTGCCTCTTTTGCCTTCCAGACTTCCAAATCGTTTTCTCCATCGCCTATGTGTACGACTTTTCCTTTGATTTTACCTTCTTTTTTGAGTAATTTAATTAAGTCGCTTTTCTTTTTTGAATAGACTGTATGGCTATCTGGGTTTGCACAATTTACATATTCAAAGTTTGTAGTATCAAATTTGAAAGCAGTTTGAAGAGATTGTTTTGAAAAATCTTTAAAATATCCCGAGTAAATATCGCTTTTTGAAGTTCCAAATTCTTTTACAAAATCTGGGATTATGCCACAGCCGAAAGCTGAGCCGCCAATTATTAAAACCTGATGCCCCTGCGATTTTAGTTTTTTAATGACATTTCCAAGCCCAGGTGTTTGATGTTTTATGATTTTTCCGATTGCAAAATTTAAATCTTTTTTAGACACATTTTTGTAATATTTTGCCGCGATATTCTTGACAACATCATGCTCCTTCTGCGTTTTTATTAAATCGCTAACGAATGCTTGATATTTGGCCATTTTTTTCTCATCACCACCTACAATGCTGTAATATATTTGATCAAAATATGCAGAATCTTTATTAAAATTATACATAGTTGCGTCAAAGTCGAAGATGAAGGTTAGTTTTTCGTCTTTTGCAATTTTGAATTCATTTTGCTTTTTTGTAAAACAGCTTGCGAGTAATACGCAAATTAGAAATAGTTTTAAACAAGTTTTCATAAATCAAACACAAAATTTAGTAATAACATTTATTGGTATTTTAAAAGTTTTTTTCATTAAATTTGCCTAAATTCGCTGAGTTTTACAATAATTTGCTCAAGTTCTGCGATGGTTATGTGTTGGTCTGTGTCGCTTTTTGAAGTGCCGCATTCAAGCAAAATTCCGTCGTATAAAAAGTCATCACCGCATTTGATTTTCATTGCATCTATTGTAAAATCAACGATTTCACTGCGTTTTTTTGGGCCGGCGATGTGGCTTGGGTCAAGGAACATTGGGTTGCCGGTTTTTTGTTTAACGCGAATGCACATATTGTGGATTGGGTAGTTGCGAAAGCCCATGTTATCTTCGCTGTCAACGCCGCGGTGTATCATGTAAATATCGGATTTTTCAAGATTTGATGCATAGGTTGAAAGTCCTGACCATGATTTATCAAGCGGGGTTTCTGCATTTTTTGACTCGGAAATTGCAACCGGCGCACCAAGTGCCTTACCGTTTTTAATGCCGACTTTCCAGCCATTTTCTTTTGCAAATTTTGCCATTATTTGAATTGGAAAACCAAGGTGATTTACTGCCGGGTTCCAGACAATTGCTTTGCTGGACTTTAAAAAATCAGCTAAAACGCTGCATTGTACCCATGGGTCGACAACTTCAGTTGCTATGAAAATTTCGGGATTTTTGCTTTGAATTTCATTTGCAATTTCAACACTTGGGCAGGTTATAATTCCAAAATCGCCACGCATTAATTTTGCAACATTTGCCTCATAACTTTCAAGATCTATGCCGATAAATGCGTTTTTTGGATCAAAATTCGTTCTTGATTTAAGCCCAACCACACGAACGCCAAAAAGTGCAGATTTTCCAGAAATTTTGATATTTAACATATCAAATACTTCGGCTTTATTTTGTAAGTCAATTGAACAAGGACCTGCTATAATCTTTACTTTTTGCGCGCCCATATTGAAAAAAATTAATCCCTTCTCATTGACTCAACGAATCTTAACATGTGAACGAAGATTACAATGAAGTCCATATATAATTGGAATGCGCCAAAAACTGCGACTTTTTGTGCAGATTTATAATCTTGTCCAACAACATAGTACATTTCCTTGATTTTTTGAGTATCGTAAGCTGTAAGTCCTGTGAAAATTATTACAGAAAGAACGGAAATCATGAAAGACATTGCTGAGCTGTGCATAAACATGTTTACAAGCATTGCAATTAGCAATCCCATTGCACCCATAATCAAGAAAGAGCCCATTGCTGTTAAGTCTTTTTTCGTTGTGTAACCGTAAATACTCATGGATCCAAACATTCCAGCTGTAATGAAGAATGAAATTGCTATACTAGTTGAGCTGTAAACTAAAAATACTGAAGATAGAGAAACCCCCATTAATACTGAGTAAATTAACAGGAAATTGCGAACGGATTGGTAGTCCATTTTATGGAATTTAAATCCCAAATAAAAAGACATTATAAGTGGTGCAAATGACACAATAAGTCCCAGTGGGCTTGAGAAAAGTGCATATGCAAGACCTGAATATGCCATAAAAAACGCGACAACGCCTGATATTCCAAGAGCTATAGTCATATAATTATAGACATTTAGCATATATTCGCGAAGTCCTTGATTAAAAGATGTAGCTTTTTGTGAGCCAAAAGCACTAAACGCATTAAATCTTGTTTCTGCCATATAAAATAAAAAACTTCTATAAAGAATATATGCTGTATTTTTTAAAAGTCAAGTATATTGATAACTAAATTAATAAAATATAATTTGACAATTACATTATTAGTTGTATTATGCCTTTAGTTTTATTGTTTATATGAATTATCAAGACATCATCAATGGTTTGCAAAACGATCAAATTGTTAAGTTGAAATATGATAAAGTTAATCAAGAGTTTAACAACAAAGTTGAATTTTATGGAGATCATATTGATTTATATGTTGTGAAAAAAGATGACAAAGTTTACTATCTTAGGTATTTCAAAGGTATTTCAAACTTTACACTTTATAATGAAAATTATGAAAAGATTATTCACGTAAATACATTATTATTATCAATGAAAGGTGTGCAATTTAATGATAGGTCTGATAATTTGTTTGTTTACAAAAAACATATTATAGATAGTTGTAACAAACTTCCTTCAATGGAAGAAGGATTTAATCGTATTTACAATATACTAATGACACCACCAGAGATAATAAAAAAGAATTATGAGCAATATCTGGAAGATACAAGTATTAGTGGAAATTTTGTGGTTAAAAAACCAAATGAAGCTAATCAACCGATTTTTGGAAATGGCGTTGTAATTGGCAGCAATTTTCAAGATTTAAAAGATCGCGATATTGCTGAAGAATGTAGTAGTCTTATAGATGAAATTTCACAAATGAAGGGTAAATTTAATCCCCAGGAGGAGAAACAAAGGGTTGACGAATATAGAGCTAATATGTTAGAAGTTAATGCTAAAATCAATGAAAATAAACAGACTATAGAGCAAAAACAAAAAGAAATATTGGCATTGCAGAATGAGAATAAAAGGGCAGAGTGTTCCATTAATCACTCTGTGAATGGTTTGAAAAATCAATATATTGAATTGCGCGCTATAAAAGAAAACCTTATGCAAGAAAAAAAACTTGCAGAGGAACAAAGGTTAAAAGGGGAACGAGAAAACAAGAATAATGCATCTTTTACCCCTGGTCAGAGGGCTGTTCTTAAAAATATGTGTTATACCTTTCAAAATCATTTAAATAAGAAAACAGGAGATGCGTTCCAAACACTAAAAAAACATCAATCACAGTATTTAGAGCAAAAAAATAGTAGTCTTAATAATTCGCAACAATATTAATAAAAGTCTTACGTTTTATGCAAAAAACAGAGTGGTGTACAATTACTCCGTTTTATCCTTCACTTTACCAAGAATTATCGAGCCATCTTTTGTGCCAACGCCGATTTTGTCTCCAGGTTTGAAGTTTCCCTGAAGGATTATATTTGCAAGGCTGTCATAAATTTGCTTTTGAAGCACTCTTTTAAGCGGTCTTGCACCGAAGATTTCGTCATAACCCATGTCGCAAAGCAAATCTTTTGCTTTTTGTTGGAAGATAATTGAAAGCTCTTGCCGGCGAAGTTTTTCCTCTATTTCGCGAATTTGAATGTCTAAAATTCCAGCTATATTTTCTTTTTTGAGGCGATTAAAGAATATTATTTCATCAAGACGATTTAGGAACTCGGGTCTAAAAAATCTTTGAACTTCAGACATAACGCTTTCTTTCATTTTGTCAAAATTGTTTACTGCATCGTTGCTATTTATAAACTGCGCACCAAGATTTGATGTTAAAATTACTATTGTGTTTGTGAAATCTGCTGTTCTGCCTTGAGAGTCTGTAAGCCTTCCATCATCTAACAGTTGTAAAAGTATGTTAAATACATCAGGATGAGCTTTTTCAACTTCGTCAAATAACACAACTTGATATGGTCGTCTGCGTATACTTTCGGTTAAAACCCCGCCTTCATCATAGCCAACGTATCCTGGAGGCGCGCCAATTAGCCTTGAAACTGAATGTTTTTCCATGTACTCTGACATATCAAGGCGAAGCATTGCCTTATCGTCATTAAATAGCATATTTGCAACGGCTTTTGTGAGCTCCGTTTTACCAACGCCTGTTGGACCAAGGAATAAAAATGATCCAATAGGTTTGTTGTCTGACGAAAGCCCAGATCGCGAGCGGCGAATTGCATTTGCAATAATCTCAACTGCTTGATCTTGCCCGACAACGCGAGCTTTTAGGTCGTCTTCAAGGTGTAACAATTTTTCTTTTTCGCTTGTTAGCATTTTTTCAAGAGGAATGCCTGTTGCTTTTGAAATTACTGCGGCTATGTCATCTGAGGTAATTGTTTCACGAATAAAAGATGTTCCGTCTTCACCTTGGTTGGTTTTTATTTCATTTTCAAGATGAGGTATAACAGAATAGCGAAGTTCACCGGCTCTTGCAAGATTTCCGCTTTGTTGGCATTTTTCAAGTTCAAATTTTGCGTCTTCAAGCTTCATTTTTAGCTCTTTAATCTTGTTTAATTTTAGCTTTTCACTTTGCCATATTGATGTAAATTCAACAAGCTCTCTTTGAAGGGTGTCAAGCTCTATATTTGCCGCATCCATACGCTTTTTTGACGCATTGTCATCCTCTTTCTTTAGGGCTTCAATTTCAATTTTTAGTTGTAAGATTTTTCGATCAAGGTTATCAATTTTTTCAGGCTTACTGTCAATTTGCATCTTCAACCTTGACGCAGCTTCGTCCATTAAATCTATTGCTTTATCTGGCAAAAATCTATCTGTTATATACTTGTTTGACATCATAACTGCGGCTATAATTGCCGAGTCTGTAATACGAACGCCATGGTGCATTTCATATTTTTCCTTAATTCCACGCAAAATCGTAATTGCATCCTCAACATTTGGCTGAGAGACAAAAACGGTTTGTAAGCGGCGCGCGAAAGCTGGGTCTTTTTCTATGTATTTCTTGTATTCATTCAGCGTTGTTGCGCCTATGCAGTGCATTTGCCCACGAGCAAGTGCGGGTTTTAGCATATTTGACGCATCCATAGCTCCTCCACCGCCGCCAGCACCCATTAAAATGTGTATTTCGTCTATAAACAAGACTATATCGCCGTCCGCTTTTTCAACTTCGTTAATTATTGCCTTAAAACGCTCTTCAAATTCACCTTTGTACTTGGCACCTGCAACAACTAAAGCCATGTCAAGCTCTAAAAGTGTTTTATTTTTTAAGTTTTCGGGAACATCGCCTTTTGAAATTCTCATTGCAAGACCTTCAATTATTGCGGTTTTACCCACCCCTGGTTCACCAATTAATAGTGGATTATTCTTAATTCTGCGTGATAAAACTTGAATTGTTCTGCGAATTTCCTCGTCACGCCCAATTACGGGGTCAATTTTGCCATTTTTTGCAAGCTCTGTTAAATTGCGAGTGTATTTTTTTAGCGCGTTGTATTGATTTTCTGCGTCTTGCGAATTAGCGCTTCCGCCCTTTCTCATTTCGTCAATTGCGGCTTTGAGTGATGGCTCTACAAGTCCAGATTCTTGTAAAATCTTCGATATTTTAAGCTCTTTTGATGCAAGCATTCCGTGCAAAATACTCTCAACAGTTGTATATTCATCGCTGCGTTGTTTTGCAATTTGCTCTGCTTTTGTAAGGCAAATTACCGCTTCTCTTGATAGATATGGGGTAGAGCCTCCGTTGCTTAAAACGCTGTTATTATCTAGGATTTCCTGTAATTTCTCACGAAGAAGCGATACGCTGCATTTTGCCGAGAAAAGCAAATTTGGAACGATTGACTCACGATTTGTAAGCATCGCTTGTAAAATATGCTCAGGGCCGGTGCTGCTGTGTTGCATTGAAGTTGCGATTTTAACGGCTTCATTTACTAAATCACGAGCGGAATTTGTGTATTTTTCAAAGTTAATAGACATAAATGCAACTATACATACTTAACTATATATAGTCGCATTTTTGGAAAAGTCAAGGGATAGGTTAATTTTGTTTACTTATTTGAAACGAAAATTACCTTTTTTACCTTGTTTCTCTTTCCCATCTTCTTTCTTTGCACGAAGAACATCGCTTTTTTGTTCTGCAATACTTTGATACTCTTGCTGTGTTTTGCTAGGGATGCTTTTGCGTAAATAAGTTTGCAAATATTCAGGAGTTTTAGGTTGATGACCATCTGGGACTGCGATAAAAGAAGGTATTTTCTTTTCTTGGAATTGTGTCAATTTTTTTGGGAATTGCCCAACTTTTTCTTGGAATTCTTCCCTTTTTTCTAATAATAATCTATTGCAATTCTCTTTGAAATCCTTGCAGTTGCTATTGTTGTTTATAGGATTAAATTTGCATTTACTGACTTGAGTGCAAATAGCCCCACCGTTTTTACTATATAGTGTCTTTGTTTCTTCAGTCTTTTCCCCATTTTTATTATATAATGTTTTTATCATTTCAACCACTTCCCCATTTTTATTATTTATAAATTCAGTTTTCTGTGTGTTTAAAATCACCCCTTTTTCATTATATCGTGTCTTTGTTTCTTCAGTCTCTTGACCTTTATAATACAATGTCTTTGTTTCTTGAGTTATTATATCATTTTCATTACCATGCCATGTGTCTGTTTTTTGAGTTATTATATCATTTTCATCATACCATATCTTTATTTCTCCAACCACTTTCCCATTTTTATTATATATAAATTCAGTTTTCTGTGTCTTTACAATAATCACCTCTTTTTTATCATATTCATACTCATTTTCCTGTATTTCAACAATGTTCACAAATTTATTATATTTTTTTGATGTCTTTTTAAGTACGCGCCCCTTTTCATCATATTTATCATACTCATTTTCCTGCATTTCAACAAATTTATTATTTTCATCAAATTTTTTCGATGTATTTTTAAGTACGCGCCCATTTCCATCATATCTATACTCATCTTCCTGCGTCGTTTCAACAATTTTCTCATTTTGATCATACTTATCTGTCCATTTGATCAATATTTTCCCATTTTCATCATACTCAGTTGTCCATTGGATCAATATTTTCCCATTTTCATCATACTTAGTTTTCCATTGGATAATTATTCACTCATTTCCATTCTTAGTTGCCCATTTGGTCACTGTTTTCCCATTTTCATCATACTCATCATAGTTTTTAAATGCTACACCCGATTCATCAACTGTGTCTGCACCAAAGATGTCTTTATATGGCTGTTCGTGTACATCAACGAAAGCATGATAAGAATCTTTTATCTTGGCAATAACTCCATTTGTTATAATGTACACACCTTTGCCAACAAATCCCGCAGCCGCAATATATGCAAGACCTTTAATAATTCTATTAGTGCTGACATAATTCCAAAATCTACCAGGGTTATTTGGTTGCTGTTGAACTTGTTGCTGAACTTTTTGCTGAACTTGTTGCTGAACTTGTTGCTGTGCCATTGCGTCGTTTAGTTGTTGCATCTCTGTGTCGTTGATGTTGTTGTTTATGTTAATCATTTCAATATTTTGTTCGTTGTTTGGTTGGTTCATAAAAAAAATAATAATTTTGTTATTATATCACAAATTTTGGATAATGTCAAGAAAAATATTGAAAATAATGTTTTTTATACAAATATACTGAAAAAATGCTTTATTTTATTATGAATTACAAAGATATATTAAATGATTTTTTTGATAAAAGAGTTTTGAATTGTGGTGAATTGATAAAGTTAGTCAATCTTGCAGAAGTAACAGAAAAACATAAAATTGTATTGCGTAATTTACTTGATATAAATAAAGGAGAGGTTGTTTCTTATAGTGATTTTGCAAAGAAATGTGGTTTTGATATTCAAACAAGAAACATTGCAAGCCTGATTGGAAAAAATCCATTTCCAGTTATTATTCCATGTCATAGAGTGATTAGAAAAAGTGGTGAAATTGGCAATTTTATCTTTGGATCTGGTATTAAAAAAGAGTTGCTTGATTTTGATTCTGGTAAAATAACCGATATATCAACTGGTACGAAAAATACAATATACAATTTTTATAGTTAGATTTGTAAAAGTGAAGAAGTTGGCTGATTTCTCTGATTTTCAAGATCTTTAGTGTGTTTCCTTTTATACTCTTTATTGGCTGGACCTGTTTTGTCGAAAAATGCAATTTCCGAAATTGGCTGAAGCTTGTTGGCATTTTTACGCATTATATCTAGAATTTCAGATATTCCTCTTCCATCGCCACTGTTAATATCTGATACGGGGTTAATTTGACTCATAGCAATAGTATTCAATCTTATATGAAGTTATATTAAATGGAAATAAAAATCAAGTAATATTTATATATGTAATATTGACAATTAAAAAAGATTGTATAAAATAAACAAAAGTAGGAATATATGGCAAAAAAAATCATAATTTTCGACACAACTCTTCGTGATGGCGAGCAAGCCCCTGGTGCAAAAATGAGTATGCAGGAAAAGATTTTAGTTGCAAAAAACCTAGATGGGATGGGGGTTGATGTTATTGAAGCAGGCTTTGCCGCGTCATCTGATGGTGAATTTGAAACACTTTCACAAATATCGAAAATTCTTGAAAAATCAACAATATGTTCCCTTGCAAGGGCGAAAAAAGAGGATATATTAACTACATATAACGCTCTTAAAAATGCCAGTAAAAAACGCCTTCATACCTTTATTTCAACTAGTGAAATTCACATAAAACACAAGCTTGGAAAAACTCATGACGAGGTTTTAGAAATGATTAAAGTAAGCGTTGCGTTTGCAAAAACTTTGTTTGACGATGTTGAATGGTCGGCAGAAGATGCAACACGAACTGATTACGATTTTTTGGCAAGATGTGTAAGTGTTGCGATTGAAAATGGTGCAAAAACAATCAATATTCCAGATACAGTCGGATATTTTACGCCATTTGAATATAGCGAGTTGTTTAAAAAATTAACTGCGGAATTTCGGTCAAAGGATGTAATTTTTTCATGCCATTGTCATGACGATCTTGGCATGGCTTCTGCAAATTCTATAGCTGCGATAATGGGCGGGGCAGGGCAGGTTGAATGCACAATAAACGGAATTGGAGAGCGCGCTGGAAACTGCGCTATGGAAGAGGTTGTAATGGCGATTAAAACACGCAAAGATTTGCTAAATTACGCAACATCTATTGACACTCGGCAGTTCGTAAAAATTTCTGAGCTTGTATCTAATGTAACTGGATTTTTCGTGCAAGCAAATAAGGCTATAATTGGTAAAAATGCGTTTTCGCATGAATCTGGAATTCATCAAGATGGAATGCTTAAAAATCGCCAAACTTATGAAATCATGACTCCAGAAGATGTTGGATTTGAAAAAACAACCCTTACACTTGGAAAATTATCAGGCAGGAACGCATTAAATGACAAACTAAAGCAGTTAAATTTCAACCTTTCTAAAGAAGAGCTTGACGCAGTTTTTATAAAATTTAAAGCACTTTGTGATATTAAAAAAACTATTTACGATAGCGATATTATCTCGCTTTTAACAAGTAAAACAGATGAAAGTAGCGATGAAATCTTGTCTTATAGTGTAAATTCCCTTGAAAATGGCGATAAACAGGTAAGCGTTGTGGCTAAAATTGGCGGAGTAGAAATCCAAGAAACTCAAGTTTCATCGGGCATTTTGAATGCAAGTCTTAAGTGTATAAACGAAATTTTAAAAATAAATCCAAGCCTTGAAAAATACGAATTAAAGGCAATTAGTATGGACGCAGACGCACAAGGAATTGCAAGTGTGGTGGTGAAAAATGGTGAAAAAATCGAGCATGGAAGTGGTTGTAATTGCGATATTATAATGGCGTCAATTATTGCTTATTTTTCCGCGTGTTTAAAAATTAAGTAGATTAAAAAAATAATTATTTATAAAAATTATTTTTCCGTATATCACAATTTATCTAAAATCCCTATATAATATATACTTTTTGCCTTGAAATAAAAAAAATTATTTTTTTTCTTGACAATTAAAATTATTGTGTTTCTAGTGATTTGTCTTTGTCTGATTTTTAAGTATCAGTCAAAGCTTAAATCGTGAATATAGAAACTTTGTCAAGATTTCGCTTTTTTATAAGCGAGAGAAAAAACATATATATGTTTTCGTTAATTTCGAGAGTGGCGTGGTAAAACACGTTAAAATGATTAAACTATTAGAGTTTGATCCTAGCTCAGAGTGAACGCTGGCGGTATGCTTAACACATGCAAGTCGAACGGAGTTTTTTGAAGTAGCAATACTTTAAAAAATTTAGTGGCGAACGGGTGAGTAATATATAGGAATCTACCCAGTAGCGGGGAATAATCATCAGAAATGGTGACTAATACCGCATACGCCCGAAAGGGGAAAGGAGCAATCCACTATTGGATGAGCCTATATCTGATTAGCTAGTTGGTAGGGTAAATGCCTACCAAGGCAAAGATCAGTAGCCGGTCTTAGAGGATGGCCGGCCACATTGGGACTGAGACACGGCCCAAACTCCTACGGGAGGCAGCAGTGGGGAATATTGGACAATGGGCGCAAGCCTGATCCAGCAATACCGCGTGAGTGATGAAGGTCGAAAGATTGTAAAACTCTTTTGCCGGGGACGATTATGACGGTACCCGGAGAATAAGGACTGACTAACTTCGTGCCAGCAGTCGCGGTAATACGTGGAGTCCAAGCGTTACTCGGAATTATTGGGCGTAAAGCATGTGTAGGCTGTCTTGTAAGTTAATGGTGAAATACCGGGGCTCAACTTCGGTGCTGCTATTAATACTGCTTGACTAGAGTTTGGTAGAGGGGAATGGAATTCCTAGTGTAGGGGTAAAATCCATAGATATTAGGAGGAACGCCGGAGGCGAAAGCGATTCCCTGGGCCATAACTGACGCTGAGACATGACAGTGTGGGGAGCAAACAGGATTAGATACCCTGGTAGTCCACACCGTAAACGATGATCACTACCTGTCGGGACTTCGGTTTCGGTGGGCACAGCTAACGCGTTAAGTGATCCGCCTGAGTAGTACGATCGCAAGATTAAAACTCAAAGGAATTGACGGGGACCCACACAAGCGGTGGAGCATGTGGTTTAATTCGACGCTAACCGAGAAACCTTACCAAAACTTGACATGGCACCTTAAGCGCATCCAGCAGTGGAGCGTGTGAGCAATCTAGGTGTCACAGGTGATGCACGGCTGTCGTCAGCTCGTGTCGTGAGATGTTGGGTTAAGTCCCGCAACGAGCGCAACCCCCTTCCATATTTGCCAGCGAGTAATGTCGGGAACTATATGGATACTGCCCGTGATAAGCGGGAGGAAGGAGGGGATGACGTCAAGTCATCATGTCCCTTATGTTTTGGGCTACACACGTGCTACAATGGTGCTGACAACGGGTCGCAACACCGCGAGGTGAAGCTAATCCCTTAAAGAGCATCTCAGTTCAGATTGCAGTCTGCAACTCGACTGCATGAAGTTGGAATCGCTAGTAATCGCAAATCAGCATGTTGCGGTGAATTTGTTCCTGGGTCTTGTACACACTGCCCGTCAAGGCATGGGAGCTGAATTTGCTAGAAAACAGTGCGCTAACCGCAAGGAGGCAGCTGTTTACGGCAGTTTCGGTGACTGGGCTTAAGTCGTAACAAGGTAGCCCTAGGGGAATCTGGGGCTGGATTACAATTAAATAACAAGTCTTTTAGACTTTAGATAATATATCCACTTTTCCAAATTGTTACAACGTAGGATTTTACATCCTTTCTCTCGCTTATAAAGTTGCGTTTTTTGTCAAAGTTTCTATTTTTCTAAAAATTTTCTAAAAAAATTCATTCCTTTTGCTCTTCACTACATCCTACCAAACTCCTTGCAAAGAAGGTTTATATGCAATAAATCGTGGATACCGTGTATAAAAATTTAATTGCACTTATTCACTGAGTATTAAATACAGATGTTTTTAAAGAAAAAATCAATTGCGTAAATAATAAAAGCCGAGATAATTCTTACAAACAAATGGAGTAAATTTATCGCGATTGTATACTTTGTAAAACCACTAACTAAAACACTTATAAATACTAGATAAAATAAAGAAATATTTTTAAAGATTTGTATTAATCATTATAAAATTGCTGAAAATAATATACAAAATACAGATGTTTTTTTGATGACAAAAAAGAAATTTTATCATTAAACTTGGTGATTTTATAAAGAGCTTATCTTTTAAAGAGTTGTGTACGTTAATTTATGAGAAATTTCCAGAAATGGCGGAAAATAGTGTATTTTAAAAATAAAAATATATGACTATTTTAGTTTCAGCGTTATGTGAAGATGGTCTTGTGATCGGTGCTGACAGCATGGCTTCTTTAAATTTAGGTAATACAAATTTTGTAGGTGTTGTGATAATAACAAAATTACAACAATAGATAATACCCTTATTATTGCCTGCGATGGAGATGATAATTTGATGTCAAAATTTATAAATTTTTTAAATATATTTTATAATTCAATAAGAGAAGAATATAAAAATGAAAAAGATATTCACTCTTTGCCTCAAAAAATTGCCTTACAATTTGCTCATTATTTAATAAATCATCTACAACAAATGCCAACTTTATTAAATCAACAAATTTTAAATAAGATTGCAACTGAAGGCTTTAATTTTTTTAGTGCAATATTAGGTTTACATTAAATGACAATAATCATTATTTATGCAAATATGATAATAGATTAATACCAAACATAATAAGAAATGATGGAATATGGCACACGATACAAGGAAGTGGTCAATTAGTTGCTGAACCTTCAATGCATATCTAGTAAAAAACTATTAAATATAAAAAGAAAACCAACAGTTAATTAGGCTTCAAATCTTGTATATGACGATACAGCATGTCATAGAAGTAAGTTCTGGTGGGATTGGTGGCGATATAATAAAGCTAAAATATTAAAAAAAGATAATAATTTATATTTATACCCAATTTGATAATCTTGATTATCTAGAAGATATGTAGTTTTTGCTTGTAAAGCGATTATTTTTCATCTTTATTTCTTATTTTTTTCTTATATTTTTCAACAAATCCATCAATATTGATTTGTTTTTGACGCGCTATTCCAAGGCAGCCGTTTGAAACATTTTTAGTGATTACACTTCCGGCGGCTGTCATGGCATTATCTTCAATTTCAATCGGTGCGATTGTATAGGTTCCAATTCCTATGCTGCAATTTTTTCCTATTTTTGTTCTCTGTTTTTTAAACCCATCATGATTTGCTGTTATTGTTCCAGCTCCTATATTTGTATTTTCGCCAATTTCACTATCGCCTATATATGTTAAGTGGTTAATTTTGGTGTTATTTCCAATTTGCGAATTTTTTACTTCAACAAAGTTTCCTATACGAACATTTTCATCAAGCGTTGTTCCTGGGCGGATTCTTGCGAAAGGTCCGATTATACAGTTTTTTCCTATTTTACAATTTTCAAGATATGAAAAGGCTTTTATTAAAACACCTTCATGAATTTCAACATTTAGCCCAATATGCACATTTTCCTCTATTACAACATCTTGCTCAATTTTTGTATCGTGTGAAAAATAAACGGTTTTTGGATTTATCAAGGTAACACCTGCCTCCATGTGTTTATTGCGTAGGATTTTTTGGTAAAATTTCTCCGCCTCGGCAAGTTCAACTCTTGAATTTATGCCCATAACTTCTGATTCTTCGCATTTAACAAAAGAGCATTTCCCATTATCTTGATTGATGATTTTTGCTATGTCTGTTAAATAATATTCACCACTTGCGTTTTTGTTTTCTATTTTTACAAGGGCTTTTTTTAAGATGTCAGATTTTACTGCAATAATGCCGCTGTTGCATAAAGTTATAGCTTTTTGAGCTGGGTTTGCATCTTTGTATTCAACTATTTCTTTTAATTTTTCACCATCTGTAATTAATCTTCCATATTTTTGGTTTATATCTTTTACCTCAAAGCCAAGGAATACGCAGTCGAAATCTGAAATTTTAGCAAGCATCTTTTCAACAGTCTCGGGCTTTACAAAAGGCGTGTCGCCATAATTTATTACAACATTTACAGAGTCTGGAATTTTATCTATACACGAAAGAACTGCGTGACCTGTTCCAAGTTTTTCTTTTTGTATCACGATTTCAAAGCGATTTTCAAGCGTTTTGTCAAAAAAAATCAAATCGTTTGATGCAACAAGGATTTTTTTTACTGCCATATCCACGCATTTGCATGATGAGTCAAGAAGTGAAATACCAGCTATTTTATGAAGTGGTTTTGGCATTTTTGACCGCATTCTTGTTCCATTTCCGGCTGCAAGTGTTATAGATATATACTCTTTATTATTTCTCATAATAATCTTCAAACCTCTGTTTTTCCTCATTTGTTATCAATTTAATGTAGTATTTTTTATTTTCAACATATAATTTTAAATTATTTTGCGCTAAGGTTTTTGCGATATTTTCGCCGTTACTTCCTATTGTAACTATTGCAAGGTTGCTTGAAAAGCCATTTATTATATAAGGAAGACTAGATTTATCAAGAAGTTTTTCAATTTCAAGCCAATGATTTTTATTATTTATGATTATTTTCACTGGAATTTTGTTTAACATTCTTGAATATTCGTCAAAGCCGTTTACAAGAAGAGATTCAATTTTCATTTGGGTTGTTTTTCTGAGCTTTTCTGAGTCATATGTAACTGAAAACCTTGCTATATACTCATTTTCAAAAAATCTTTCATTGTCTATGTAGAAATCCCTTATGCAGTTTGCGGCGTCTGATATTGTGTATTTTATGTGATTCAATCCCAATTCAACAATTAAATTGGAAAATGATATATCAACTGCATCGTAAAATGCAAGACTCATAGATTCTTCAATGCTGTCGCCAGAATTTTGATATATCCAAACATCATTTATCATGTAACCATTGTCAGATTTTACAGCAAAAGGCCTTGATGCCGTTATATCTATTGGATTTTGTTTAAAAATTTCTGCATCAGGCGGTGGTACATCTATATAATATTTTATGATTTTTTTATTACCGTTTTTTGAATCATCGGATTCAACTGTTTTTATTCTACCTTTTTTAAAGATATTTTGAACTCCTGTTACTACATTATTTACTTTATTTCCAAGTGAATTTAGTGCGTTTTTTAATTTATCCATTATACCGTCTTTTTGTGCTTGTTTTTCTATATTTTTTGCAAACGATACATTTATGCTTGCAACACAGTTTAGTATGATTAAAAAAAATAATACAATATTTATTTTAATAAAATTTTTCATATAACTTTTGTAAAAAAAGCTTGCTTTTTGGTAAAAAATTATTTTACACTCTTCATAGGTATAAATTAATAAATAAAATGCAAGTTTTTTCCAAGTTTAGTATTGTTTTTATTTTTTTGTTTTTGATGTCTTGTGGTAAAAAGGATGTCAAGATTGCTTCACAAGATAAAATAAATAAAGAGTATTACAAAATAATGCGCGAGTTTGATAATGAGAACTATAATTTAGCATTGCAAAGTTTTGAAAAATTCACAAAACAATATTCTGTAAATCCAATTGCAAAGCAAAGCCTTCAAATGGAGATATTTTTGCAATATGTAGCAGAAAAATATAAGGAATCAATTGCGCTTTCTGATATGTATATTAAGCTTTATGCAATTGATAATATTGGAGTTGAGTATGCACATTACATGACGATAATGGGAATGTATAAAGGCATAAAAGATGTAGATGCTGGCGTTGATGTTGCATTGCAGCTTGCTGGGTATATTGGAAATAATTTACCAAAAATTAAGAATGAAGACTATAGAAGTGATATATCGTGGCGTTTGCAAAAAATTTATTTATTCATAACTATATCAAAAATTATAGCTGGAGACACGTATTTTAACGCAAATCAATATATTTCAGCAATGATTCAATATCAAGAAGCAATAAAGATGTATCAAAAAATTGGCGATACAAAATTAATCACAATAAATGAAATACAAAATAGAGTAAATGCAATAAATAAAATAATTGGAATTGAGTAGAGTGGCTCAAGTAATTTGAATGATGCCACAACTAATATCTTTCCTTTTTCGCTACCAGTATAAAATATATTACAATCCAGAAATCAAAGCCATATTGAATATATCGCGGGCTTTTGCGTATGGTGAAACAATTTGAATTGAATTTTCAAAACCGCTAAGTATAGGGCCGATTAAAATACAATTACCAAGCGATTCCGCAAGACTCGATGATATAGCGGCAGAGTGAAGCCCTGGCATTATCAATATATTTGCAGATTCAGTAAGTCGTGAAAATGGATAAGCATCTTTGCCGTTTTTGGTAAGGGCAGTTGATGGAAGCATTTCGCCTTCGTATTCAAAATCAACTTTCATTTTATCTAAAATTTTCACAGCATTTGCAACACGCTCTGATTCTTTTCTAACATTTGAGCCAAAATTTGAATAAGACATAAAGGCAACACGAGGTTTTATGCCCATTTTTGTTACAAATTGCGCTGTTTGAATAGCATTTTGGACTAGCTCTTCAGAGCTTGCAAGTTCTGAATTTGCTGTATCTGATATAAACAGCATGTGATTTTTATGCACAAGTATAGAAATTCCAGTAAGTTTGCTATCTTTTTTAATTGGTGAGAATTTCTCAACATTTGATATAACGTTTGTGTAAGATCTTCCAACGCCGCAAATTACAGAGTCAACCTCTTTTGTTTCAAGAAGCAGGGATGCAAAAGCGTCTCTATCTTTTTTTACTAAACTTTCACAGTCAGAGCGAAGCATTCCTTTTCTTTGTAGCTTTGAGTATAGTAAATCGATATATTTTTCAATATCGTCTTTTTTTTCACTTGCGTTTACTATTTCAATATCGGATAGATTTATTGAATTTTCAGTTGCAACCTGATCAATTCTATCGCGTTTTCCAAGCAGCAATGCTTTACCATGTCCGCCATCACGCCACATAACGGCAGCCTTAATTGACTCAATTTCTTCACCTTCAGCAAAGCAAACTTTTTTATTACTTTTTACACTTTCCGAGATTAAAGTTATTGCATTAACAGATGGGTCAAGCCTTGAACGAAGAGCTTTTTTGTATTTTTCTATATCGTCAATTTTTTTACGAGCAACTCCAGTTTTCATCGCAGCTTTTGCAACTTCTGATGCAACTTCTATAATAAGTCTTGGATCAAATGGGGTAGGGAGAATGTATTGTCTTCCAAATTCAAGTTTTCTACCAGGGTAGGCTGCCAGAACTTCGTCAGGAACAGCAAGTTCTGCAAGTTTTGCAATTGCTTCAGCAGCTGCCATTTTCATGTCTTGATTAATTTGCGTCGCACGAACATCGAGTGCTCCACGGAATAAAAATGGGAAACACATAACATTATTTACTTGATTTGGATAGTCACTTCTTCCTGTTGCAATTATAGCGTCTGGTCTTACTTCAAATATTTCTTCAGGAGTTATCTCAGGTTCTGGATTTGCCATGGCAAAAACTATTGGATTTGGTGCCATTCCTTTAATCATTTCTTGAGTAAACGCACCCTTTACAGAAAGACCAAGTACTAAATCAGCACCTTTTAAAGCCTCAGTTAGGGTTCTTGCACTTGTTTCAACAGCAAATTGCTCTTTAAGCTCTGTCATTGAATCTGTTCTGCCTTTATATATAGGACCTTTTTGATCGCAAAGTATGCAATTTTCAGGCTTTAGTCCATAGTCACGAATCATTTTATAGCATGAAATTCCAGCAGCTCCAGCGCCATTTACAACCATTTTCATGTCAGAAAATTTTCGACCCGTTACTTTTGCAGCATTAATAACTGCGGCAAGTGATATTATAGCGGTTCCGTGTTGATCATCGTGAAAGACTGGAATGTCAAGTAATTCCTGTAATTTTTTTTCTATATAAAAGCATTCAGGACCTCTGATATCTTCAAGATTTATACCACCCCAAGTGCGTCCGATATTCTTTACAACATTTATAAGCTCGTCAGAATCGCGCGTTTCAACCTCAACATCGATAGAGTCAATATCTGCAAATCTTTTAAAAAGAACAGATTTTCCTTCCATAACCGGCTTTCCAGCTAGAGCGCCAATGTCTCCGAAACCCAAAACTGCTGTTCCATTTGAAATAACCGCGACAAAATTTCCTTTTGATGTATATTCGTATGCCAAATCAGGGTCTTTTTCAATTTCAAGACATGGAAAACCAACACCAGGAGAGTAGGCAAGAGATAAATCTCTAACCGTTGCAAGCTGTTTAATCGGGCTTACTTCAAGCTTACCAGGCTTTCCACTTCTGTGAAATTCCAATGCTTCCTCTTTTGTAACTTTACTTATTTGTTGATTTTTTCCTGACATATTATTATATAATATCATTTATACCAAATATAAATATAGATATAATTTATTTGTCAAGTATAAAAATTTATCTACTAAAAACCTTTGATGCTTGTTTTACAATATCTTTGTCTGTTAATTTTTTACGATTATTGTAAGATCTAGCTTCCAAGGTATTTGTTGTTAAACCTGTTGAAAATATACCTTTATTACTACAAGTGTTATACAAAGATGCCGTTCCGCCTGTTGAAGATATATCTTGATCAATTTGTTTAGTTTTTATATAACTAATACTATGGCGTAGAGGTTGAGTTGCGTATGGGTTTGCTTTTGTTGTAATAAAAATTGGTTTGGTGTTTATATGACTACTAGGGCGTAGAGGTTGAGTTGCGTATGGGTTTGCATTTGTTTTAATAACATTAGGTTTTTTGTTTTTGATTTTAAGCATTCGATAGTACATTTTATTTACTTTTTTTTCTAAATCATTGAATTCGTTTCCAGTATTGTTAATTTTTTTACCAATTGTGTTAAATCTCTCCTTAATATTTTTTCTCTCTTGAATTAATGAATCAAGCTGATTGCTTTCTTTAAAAGGGCGAATTTCGTCATATGATGTATGTTCAATGCCACTATATAATTCTTCTAGAGGTCGAATGCGCTCATAAGGGCTAGTATATCCTTCTTCGTTACTAATGTCGAATTCTGTTAGTATTTCTGGGCTTTGATTGAAACGATTAATCGTATTGCATGGAGTGCCTTTTTTACTATCAATATCATCTGACATCTCTTCCTCTATTGAATATAAAATTCCCTTTATATTATTATTTTTGATATTATTGAAAGTGGTAGAAGTTTTGAGATACAATGGATCTTTATTTTTATACTTATCATCTTTATAAATATCTACATCATCTGGAGTAAGTAAATTTTCGTGTTTATTATTATCACTGTAAATATTTATATCATTATCGTCGATATATTTGATTATGCTTTCCTGAAGTTTAGAATTCTCTTGTTCCCCTTCGTTATTATTATCGTCGATAATTTCTGTAAAACTTTCGTAAATTTCATTGTCTTCTTTGGTAAAATCTATTTCAGCTTCCTTTTCTAAGGGTTTATACCTAGATTTATATAAGTCTAAATTTGATTCTTGTTTAATAACTAATCTTGATTTGTCCATAAAGATAAAAAAACTAAACAATTGTAAAAATTTTTTTTTAATATGCAAGGTATTTTTAATTATTTTTTTTTATTGACATTATTTTAATCTATCAATTTACTTTCAAAGTATTTAATAATTTTATCAAAATATGAAAATTTTTGCAATATTGAATATTACGAAAAATTCTTTTTCACAAGATGGCTTGGTTGAAATCGACAAAATTGAAGAACGAATATTAAATTTTAAGTCAAAAAATGTATATGGAATCGATATTGGGTTTCATGCTACAAATCCATCTACGTCTTTGGTTGATGAAGATGTAGAATTTAATAATTCTTCTGAGATTTTGCCTCAAATAATGCATATTTTAAAAGGAATTAATCTTTCTATTGATACATTTTATCCAAGTGTTGCAAGATTTGCATGTGAGTTGGGATTCTCGTATATAAATGATGTTAATTTTTGCCGTAACGAAGAAATGCTTGGCATTTTAGAGGAATTTATCAATGTAAAATATATATTAACTCATAGTTTATCTATTCCTGTAAAACGCGATGAATGCTTATCTTTTGATAGAAATATTATAGAACAGTTATTAGATTTATTCAATGATAAATTAAAGATTATTTGTAAAAAAATTGAAAAGAGTAGGGTTGTTATAGACCCTGGTATAGGGTTTGGTAAAAATGTAGATCAAAATTGGGAAATATTAAGGAATTTTGAAAAATTTAAATCTCTTGGATGTAAGCTTTATCTTGCTCACTCAAGAAAGCGTTTTTTATCTGAAATAAGTGATGAAATCAAAGATCGTGATATAGCAACTAAAACTATTTCAAAAATGCTCGAAAATATAGCGGATTACGCTCGCATTCATGATGTTTAGTATTATAAAATTTAATATTCATTGTTAATTTTTGTATTTAATAATTTTAATATCTAATATTAGATTTGCTATTCAAAATTAACACTTGTTAAAACCTCAAAGCAGAGAAAATCTTCGTATTTGTCGGATTTTTTCACCACCACTAGATTTTCAAGGCGTATGCCGTAAAGTCCTTCAAAATAAAGACCCGGCTCAATTGAAAGCACCATGCCAGCCATAAGCGGCACATTTGACGACTTTGAAATGCTGCATGGGCCCTCGTGTACTGATAAAAATTGCCCAACTCCATGACCTGTTCCGTGTGCAAAGTCAAGCCCGTTTTGCCATAAGTTGTATCTTGCGATTGCGTCAATTTGACCGCCTGTCGTGCCATTTGGAAAGTGTAAATTTTGCAGCATTTCAAGTGACTTTTGAGCAAGTTCATAGTGAAAATCAGCCTGTGGAAATTGACTATTATAGTCTCCAAGCAGTAAAGTTCGCGTTATATCTGTGGTTCCAAATTTATACTGCCCGCCTGAATCGATTAGCAAAATTCCGTCTTTTTCGATTTTTTTATTCGTCTGTAAAGATGGTTTATAGTGTATTATTGCCCCATTTTCATTAAAACCTGCTATTGTTTCAAAGCTAGGGCAGATGAAGTCTTTATCCTCGGCCCGAAATTCTATAGATTTTTGAGCAACATCAATTTCCGTTATACTTCCTGCGTTTTCACGAGTCCATGCTATTAATTTTCGCATCGCAATTGCATCTTTTTGATGGGCAATCTTGATATTTGCGATTTCAATTGGGTTTTTGACGGCTTTTTCGATTAATATTGGGTTTTGCGTGTCAGTAATTTTACAATTTTTGGATATTAAATCTACAATTTGGCTGTTTGCTTGATTTTTTGTTATCAATATTTCATCGTAGTTTTTTACAATTTTTTCAATATCTGTAAAGCGCCAAAACAATACAGGGATGTCTATTTCATTTTCAAAATTGCCGATTAAATGTATATTTTTTTCATCAATTATTGCAAAACAATTTACAATTGGCGTGCAGTTTTGATCTCTACCTCGTATGTTTAAAAGCCAGCAAATTGATGCGGGATCTGTTATAAAATATGGCTTTTTGTTTAATTTATTACGAATTTTTTCTATTTTTTCACAAGCCTGCATGCCGCTAAACTGATTTTCGTGATGAAATATTTTACTATTTTGTATTTCTGGATTAAAATTAAATTCTCTAAAGACATCAAGTTTTGAAATTAAATTAACTGTAAAATGCAGTTTTAATTTTTCTACAAAAGAGTGAGAAAAATAGTCAGAAATTATAGCGATTTTAGTGATATTTTCGGATTTTAATTTTTCCATTATGGAAGTTTGAGCCATGTCAATTACCTCAAAAGTATCGATGTTTAGTTCATTTTTTGCCGAAATCGTATATCTTGCGTCTGTAAACAGGAAATTTTTACCTTTTTTTCTAATTGCAGCAATTCCGTTTGAGCCAGAAAAATTGGTCACGAATTTTAATAAACTGCGATCAGGATTTACATATTCGCTCAAAAACTCATCTTGGGATGGAATTAATAAAATTTCACTTTCATTAAAAAATATCATTATTTTTGCCAATAATTCAAAGATACTTGTTGGATAATTATTAAAATGTCAAGAAAAGTTTTAATATTTCACTTGACAAAATATTAAATTTATGATATAATGTTGAAATTTTTTTATTTATTTTATGAATCAACCTAATCAAGAAGAAGTAATTATTTCTAATAATCAAAATAGAATTAATGATTTAAAATCTCAATTTGACACAATGATGAAAAGTTTTGAAAATTCGAAAGATTCAAGGCTAAAGCAATTAGCAAATATTTCCCTAAATGGCTTTTTGGCACTTGCATCTTTTTATTCTTATTTTGACCTTGGTAAAGATGTAATTGATGATGTCAATAACGACATATTAAACATAAAGGAAGTAATGTATCAAAGCAATGCTGAAAATGCTAACAATATTGAACAAATTATGAACTATGTTAATAGTACTATTCCAGGCATTATTAAAACATTAAACGATACTCAGTATGATTTGAATCCTAACTTTGATAGGAGATCAAGTAATTTTTCTGAATTTTTTCGTAACGACCAAAACAATGCTTACTTTATAAAAAGATGTGGTCTTGACAAAACAATGTCTTTAGATGATGACTGTAACATGCTTGCAAGGGTTTATCAAGATCAGTTAATTTCGGGAGAAACGAATAGACAAATCCAATTATCACGAGATGAATTAGGCAATTTTAGCAATAAAATGAATGAATTGTTGAAATCTGAAATTAACAGAACAAAAGAAGATCGTTTGTTTGATAATGATACTTCAATAACACCGGATATGTCTGACGAATATGGTTTGCTTTTCTTATTCCTTGGCTCTCTTGGTTTATTTTTAAACTCAACATCGCAAAAGGCAATAGATGACGGTGGTGTTTTGGATAAAGAAAAAGATTTTATAAGGAAAAATCAAGAGTACTTAAAGATTTTAAACCGAAAACAAATGTCTTTACTTTATACTTTTATTACCTCTTGCGCTGTTTATCTTGAAAATTTTAATTTACCAGATTCAAAATATAAAAATGCAATTGAACAAACTGGTTTA
This sequence comes from Candidatus Deianiraea vastatrix, assembly GCF_007993655.1. Taxonomy (GTDB): domain Bacteria; phylum Pseudomonadota; class Alphaproteobacteria; order Rickettsiales; family Deianiraeaceae; genus Deianiraea; species Deianiraea vastatrix. The sequence continues at coordinate 469,425 of NZ_CP029077.1, forward strand.
TATGCAGTTCCTATTATGTACTCTTTGTACATGTTTGCTTTGTTTGCTCAAAATATTGTCAAACTTGAAATGAGCAATCATCAAATAACAAAAGATCTTGCATTTATGCTAAAAGATATTGAGCGTCAATGGACTGAGGCTTTAAGTGGAAAAGATGGTGGAAAGAACAAATACATTCAGGCTTTAATTTCTGAAATTGATTCTTACAAAAGAAAAACTGGAATTCAATCCGATGATGCGTCTTTCGGTGTTTCACTTGCTTCATCTTTTGTGCAATTTTTCACAATTATACCTCAAATTGCTCAAGATGTTTTATCAAATGTTGTTCCAGTATCTTCAAAATCATCTTTTCCATTTGTGAAGTGGAATGGTTTTCATGCTGATCGTATTTTGCCTGAAATAAAAAATACTTGTCAACAACTTTGTACAACTTTTAGTAAAGTTATTCAAAATTTAAATTGCTGCAAGGGTAAGAATGATGTAATTGGTGATGATTTTGCTAATTTTGTTACAAAAGAAGGTGAAGTAGATAAGATTGTGGATAATCTTAATAATGCTGCTATTCTTGATACAAATAAACATCAAGAAGGTCAAAATCTCAACCAGAATAACGAGCAAGGTCAAGAAGATGAAATTATTGTTTCAGAAGATAAAGAAGAAAGCCAAACTCCTAAGAGTCAAAAAGGGCAGGGTGTTTACGGGAGTTCTTATAGCAGACAGAGGCAATATGTTGCACCTCGTCAGGAAGAAGAGGGTAATCAGTTTAAAGATCAAGGTCAACAATCGCAATTTTATCAACAAGGAGAAGAAAGAAAATCTCAAATAGGATTAGGACAGAGTATGAAAAAATAGTTAATCTTTCTAAAACATTCTACTTGCATTGTAGTTTTCGCAGGAAATCGCTTTTTAGTTGACTTTTAATTTTCTTTGGTTATAGTGGTTTGTTAAATATTTTTTATTTTTATGAATAAAAATTACAAACCACATAAACAAGATTATGAAAATTTATTTCTGCGTTACAAGAAAATGGATGGAATATTGAGATGAAAAGTACCAAGATAAGTACCGAGATTGATATAAGTCCTCCTCAATATCATTAGTATATTCTTGTTTTAATGAATAAATATAAACAAAAATGTAAAATAGAGGTTCATTTTGATGTCACTATGAATGATGTATGCAAATATTTAAAAGATGGTGGCACTATTCATGATGTTTAATATTTTAAATACTTTACAAAATAACGCTTGTGAATTACTTCCTTTCAAAAATCTATCGTCTTGTACAATTGCAAATTTATCTCATTCAAAATATCTTTTTGAAAACAATATCAACAATAAAGATGTCAATATGCATTTTACAAAATGTTCGTATCGTTTGAAATCTGAAGAAAAAAGCAATATACAAATATCAAAAATAGTTTATCCAAAAATGGATCTTTCGTGTTTGAAAAAGCCAGAACTAATAGGTCCACAAACAAAGCTGGAATATGTCCTTGACAACAATACTCCGTCAATGTCAAAAACATTTCAAATTCAGGAAGAAAAAATTTCCACAGAAGACAAAAACAAACTTGTTCAACGCACTGCTTTACATTTGAATCGTTTGCAAAATAAACAGAACCAACAACAAGGAGGCAATAATTTCCAGCAGTAATAAATCTTAAAACTTTACTTGAATTTTAGTTTTTTGTTGTTATAGTGGGTTAATTTTGATGCAAGCATGCCGATTATAAAAGATGAAAATAGGGTTTTTCCAAATATCGCGCGAAGGGATGAAATTTCTCTTCCTGCTGCTGTTAAAAACGGCGACTTTAAAGGAGTTAGCGATATTTTAGCAAAAGGAAGCGCATGGATTATTGATGAGGTGAAAAATTCTGGGCTTCGTGGTCGTGGGGGTGCTGGTTTTGCAACGGGCGTTAAATGGTCTTTTGTTCCAAAGCCTGAAGTGTCAAAAAAACCACATTATTTAGTAGTCAACGCTGATGAATCTGAGCCGGGAACTTGCAAAGATAGGCAAATTATAACTTGGGAGCCTTATAAACTAATAGAAGGGATTATATACGCTGCAGCTGCAATTTCGGCGAAAACCGCATATATTTATATTCGTGGTGAATTTTACAAAGAATGGCAAATTCTTGAAAATGCAGTACAAGAGTGCTATAAAGCTGGAATTTTAGGCTCAAATATTGATGTTTTTGTTCATCGTGGGGCAGGGGCATATATTTGCGGTGAAGAAACAGCTCTTCTTGAAAGCCTTGAGGGTAAAAAAGGAATGCCAAGATTAAAGCCTCCATTTCCAGCGGTATCTGGGCTATATGGCTGCCCAACTGTAATTAACAATGTTGAATCAATTGCCTCTGTGCCTGCGATTTTAAAGCGTGGCGCCGCTTGGTATCAATCAATGGGTCGTGAAAACAATAGAGGAACAAAGCTTTATGGAATTTCGGGCTGTGTGAATAATCCATGCGTAATTGAAGAGGAAATGTCTGTTCCAATGAAATATTTAATAGAAGAATATGCAGGCGGGGTTATTGGTGGATGGGAAAATCTAAAAGCTGTTATTCCAGGTGGCTCTTCATGCCCAATGCTTCCAGCGTCCAGTTGTAATGATGTTTTAATGGACTACGATGCACTTCGCGCGGCAGGTTCAAGCTTTGGAACGGCAGGCATAATCGTTATTAACAAAGACTGCGATGTAATTGATGCAATATGCAATTTGGCGCATTTTTACAAGCATGAATCATGCGGACAGTGCACTCCGTGTCGTGAAGGGACAAGTTGGATGTATTACATAATGTGCGATATTCGTGACGGAAAGGCAAAAAAATCAGATGTAGACAGGCTTTTTGCACTCACCAAGCAAATTGAAGGCAATACAATATGCGCACTCGCTGACGCTGCAGCATGGCCAATTCAAGGTCTAATCCGCCATTTCAAAGACGAAATGCTTGAAAGGTGTCAGATGTAGGGGTAATTCATTTGAAAGATGTGGTTAAAAATCTCATGAATATAAAAAAGAAATTTAGGGTTGTATAAACATGCTATCAATTTATTTAATAAATAGCCAAGTATTATTGCAACAATTTTGAAAGTAGTTATATAGCGTTATAATTTAGACAATTTGAACAGCTTCTTAATGCAAAATTTGAGTATTTTGAGTTCTAACTTCAAATTGCGTTAAGCGATCTATGCAAAAAGCCCAAGTATAATTTTTGGATAAATGCCAAGAATTATGGTAAGTGCAGAAAGTAGATAGAGATTGATTTTTTCATTACTTGAAAGCTCAAGATTTGTAAAATTCGCCTTGTCTCCAAATAGCAATTTTCTGCAAAGGTGAAGCATGTATGTTGCCCCAAGTATAGCCCCCGATGCCAAAAGAATTGTGTAAATTCCTGAGATTTTTGAAAGGGATGTGATGGTCATAATTTCGCCGATAAAGCCTATTGTTCCAGGCAGTCCAACGCTTGCCATTGAAAGAAGGATGAAAACTTTTGCGTAAAATGGGCAAATGGTGTATAAATCGCCATATGCGTTTATGTCACGAGTGTGGCTTCGTGAATAGACGATTCCTATCATGTAAAATAGTCCCGCAGACACTATTCCATGGCTTATCATTTGAAAAATTGCTCCGTTTATTCCATTTTCGTTTAGAGAAAATATTCCGCATACAACATAAGACATGTGTGCTATTGATGAATATGCTATCATTTTTTTTACGTCTGTTTGACCCATGGCAACGAAAGAGCCGTAAATTAGGGAAATAAGTCCGATTATTATTGCGTAATTTTGAATAATGTGTATTTGTGGTGTGAAAATTGGCAAAAGATACTGTATTATTCCAAATCCGCCGAGTTTAATTAATATCCCCGCAAGAAGCATAGATCCGCCAGTTGGCGCTTGAACGTGAGCAAGAGGAAGCCAAGTGTGGAAAGGAAATGTTGGAATTTTAACGAAAAACCCAATACACATCATACAAAGCAGGGTGATTTTTACATTTTCCGGTATTACCGCAAATGCCCCTGAATTTGCGATTTGCAAAGGAAGGCTTGATCCAGTTTTTGCATAAAGGTAAATTATTGCAGCCAAGATAAATGAAGATCCAAATATTGTGTATATCAAAAATTGCTTTGCTGCAATGATTTTTTTCTTCCCACCCCAAAGTAAAATCATGAAAAATACAGGGATTATTGAAAATTCAAAAAAGACGAAAAAAGAAAGAATATCTTTTGACAAAAAACACAGGCGTAAAGCGATATTTGTTGCAATTAGAAGGTTTATATAAAGACTTGTTTTTTCCTTGATGCTTGTTTTTATGTCAATTGCAACAAAAATCGAGACTAGGGTTGTTAAAAGAAGGAAAATATTCCCAAGTTTTGTTTCTTGAATTTGCAGTATTGGAATATTTTTTAATTGCAAAATAATTGAAAATTTATCAAGAGTCAAAAAAGAGCAGATTGTTAAAAGAAATATTGAAACTGATGTTGCGATAAATATATTTCTCATTACAGAATCTTTAAGTGTTTTTACAAAGGTATTGAAAAATATATTTAGTATATAAATTGATATTATAGCTATGTTTAAAAACATGTAATAAAAAGTTATTACTTACGTTAAAATGTTTTTTTTAATATGCAAGTTTTAGTTTTTTGCATCATTGTGGTCGATTTCATCAATTTGAGATTGATAAATTGTTTCATAAAGTTTTGATATTTTTATAATCAACGCAAGAGCAATAGATGTAATTGAAAGCCCGACGACTATTGCAGTTAACATTAAAACTTGCGGAATTGGATTTATATAATTTTCAGGCAAAAGTCCATCTTTTATAATAGGCGGATTTAAAGTATGTTTATAACAAATTGAAATGTAGAAAAGCAAAATTCCGGCTTGCGTAATGTTAAGTGACATGACTTTTTTGATTAAATTGTCAGAAACAACAATACCAATTAGCCCAACGACTATTATCATTGTGTATATCAAATATGCTGGAATAAAGCTAAACATTTTATAAATTAAACGGACAAATACCTATTTTATTATCATTTAGTTTTTCAATAAATTTAATTATTACATCAATATTTTTATCGTCTGGAAAGTCGTTTTTTAGCTTTATTACGGCGTTTTTGAATATGTGATTTTTACTGCCAATAATGTTAAATCCAGCCAAAATATTGCGAATTTCTTGATTTGTGAAACTTCCCCTTTTAAGACCTATTATATTGACCCCTATTATTTCATCGATTTTCACAAGTGCAAAAGGCAAAACATGTCCACGAATAGCCGACATCCCGCCTATCATTGCGTTTTTTCCGATGTGGCAAAATTGATGAATTCCAGACAGACCGCCAATTATTACATTGTCTTCAATTATGCAATGCCCTGCAATCATCGCACCATTTGCAAGGATTATATTGTTTCCAATTTTACAATCATGCGCAACATGAGTTTGAGACATTATAAGATTATTTGAGCCTATTTTTGTTGTATTATCTTCAAAATTACTGCCAGAATTTATAGTTGAGCTTTCTCGTATTATGTTGTTATCTCCGATTTCGACAAAGGTAATTTCGTTTTTATATTTTTTATCTTGTGGTGCAAAACCGATGGAACTAAAGGGGTAAATTGTATTATTTTTGCCGATTTTTGTATTTCCCGATATACAAACATGCGATTTTAATGTGGTATTTTCGCCAATTTCTATATTTCCATCAAGCACGCAATAAGGTCCGATATTTACTCCTTCTGCAAGCTTGACATCTTTTCCAATAATTGCAGTTTGATGTATAAACATATTTATTTATCAGAAGATTTTGGTGGAACCATGGCTGTTATTTCAGCCTCACATGCAAGAACATCGTCAACAAAGCTTTCGGCGGCAAATTTATATACACTGCCTCGAACCTTTAAAAATTTCACCTTGTGAACAAGGGTGTCTCCAGGGCGAACGATTTTACGAAATTTCGCAGAGTCAATCGACATAAAATAAACCGAGTGATCAACCAAATCAAAGCTTTTTATGGCAAGTAATGCTGCCGCCTGGGCAATTGATTCAACTATCAAAACCCCAGGCATAACTGGGTCATTTGGAAAATGTCCTTGAAAAAACTCTTCATTTATAGTGACATTTTTTATAGCAGTAATACTTTCTTTTGGCGTTATGGCCGTTACTTTGTCAACAAGTAAAAATGGGTATCTATGAGGTAGCATCGAGATTATTTCTTTTATGTCAATCATGTTTTGCACAAAATCTAAAAGGAGAGTAAAATAAAAACTTTATTTTGCAAGTTTTTTCTTGATTTTTATTTTATTTGTTTTAAATGCTAGGAAAATATAGTTTCGTGTTTATGAGATACGCTCACATTTACAAAATTACAGCGATGTATAATATATTCAAGCTATCGGAATCTGACATCGAGCCTTTGCAAAAAGCAATTCGCAAGGTTATGGAGGAAAACGGCATTAAGGGAACAATGCTACTTGGCGTAAACGAGGGAATTAACGGAACAATAGCAGGTCTTCCAGAATCTATCGATAAATTTTACGAATTTATTCGCTCAAATCCTTTAATTAGCAATACAGAATGGAAAGAATCTTGGTACGACAGAAACCCATTTGAAAAAATCAAGGTTAAAATCAAAAAAGAAACGGTTACAATGCGTTGCGATGCAAATTTTGACTTCACTGGTAAGAAAGGACCTTATGTAAAACCTGAAGATTGGGACGAATTTATCTCTCGTGATGATGTGGTTATTTTAGACACTCGTAACGATTATGAGTTTCACATCGGACACTTCGTTGGATCTGTTAATCCTGAAATTGATGCTTTCCGAGATCTTCCAAAATGGCTTGAAGACAACAAACATTTATACGAAGGTAAAAAACTTGCAACATTTTGCACAGGTGGCATGAGATGCGAAAAGCTGACAGCTTGGATGGTTCAAGATTTTTACGAAGAAACCTATCATTTAGAGGGTGGAATTTTAAATTATTTTGAAAAAACTAGGAATAAAAACAAAAAATGGAAAGGCTATTGCTTTGTTTTTGATAACAGAATTGCAGTTGACGAAAATCTTGAGGCGATTTAGTTTTAACGAGAATTTTTAATAAATTTTGTGGACAATAATGGCTATGATGACGAAGAGGTTGAGATTGATCAATTTCAACAGAGGCAGGAGTTTTCAGATATTTCTTCTATTCTAAATTTAGATCAGGCAGATGAAATTGTGTATCAAAATAACCGTAATGGCAGCATAGAATCTGCATTTAAATTGTATTACAATAGATATTTAGGTGGCGATACGGAGTATACAAAGGAGATGTATACAAGGTTTTTTACAGATGAAAACAATTCACATGTTGTTTTAAAAGTGCTTCGGCAAGATGTTTTTTATAAAACACGAAATGAACTAAAAGATCAACTTTATAAAACAAAAACAGAAACGAAAAATAATGGCACACATTTACAACATCTTAAAAAATTTGAAGGTGTAAAAAACATGCGTTAAAAATCTCTTGAATTTTATTTATTTCTTCGGATATTCTTTACGATGTAACAAGAATATCATTTGAAGTAGATTTAGTGTTTTTATTTATCTTATAATTTTTTTCTTGCATAATAATTATTTGTAAATATCTATGTTGTAACTTTCTTAGCAAATATGAGCTGTTATCTGGATTTTTTTTGCAAAAATATTGAAGACATAAAGAAACAGGGAAGATACAGAGATTTTCGCGTTGTTGAAAAGCAACAAAGCGCCTATCCAATTGCAAAAAATGCCAAAAATGGAAAAGATTTAACTATATGGTGCAGTAATGACTACCTTGGAATGAGCGTAAATGCCGATGTAATCGATGCTTTTGTCAAAACCGCTCAAGAAAGCGGCGTTGGAAGCGGCGGAACTCGAAATATATCAGGCACAAGCGGGGAAATTGCGACTCTGGAGGCAAAAATTGCCAAATTTCACGGCAAGGAATCGGGGCTTGTTTTTACATCGGGCTATGTCTCAAATCTTGCGTCTTTATCGGCAATTGTTGCGATAATCCCAGATATTGTAATCTTTTCCGATGAAAAAAATCATGCGTCAATAATCTCCGGAATAAGGCACAACAAGGCAAAACGCCACATTTTTGCGCACAATGATGTAAAAAATCTGGAAGATTTAATATCCGAGTATCCAAAAGAAACCCCAAAATTAATAGTATTTGAGGGCGTTTATTCAATGGATGGCTCAACGCCAAATATTGTCAAAATAGTCGAAATTGCAAAAAAATACAACGCAATGACATACATTGACGAAGTTCACGCAGTAGGGCTTTATGGAAAAACTGGAGGCGGAATCGCACAATTTTACGGCATAGAAGACGAAATTGACATAATCGAAGGAACATTTGCAAAGGCATTCGGTGTTATCGGCGGATACATAACCGCAAAAGCGGAAATATGCGATGCAATAAGGCTAAATGGCTCAAGTTTTATCTTCACAACATCACTTCCACCTGCAATTTGCGCCGCAATTTCAAAATCAATTGACATAGCTTCCTCAAGTCTTGGCGACGAGCTTCGAAAAAAGCATTTTACAATCGTGGATTTCATTAAATCAAACCTTGTGTCCATGGGCATTGAATTTTTGCAAAATGAAAGCATAAATACACACATTATACCAGTAATCATAGGCGATGCGAAAAAAGCTGAGCAAATATCGCACATTTTGCAAGATGAATACGGAATTTACGTGCAAAATATTAACTATCCAACCGTTCCAAAAGGAAGCGAACGCCTTCGCATAACCGCCTCTCCACTGCATACAATTGAGATGGCACGGGGGCTTTGTGATGCGTTGGGCAAGGCTATTAAATTCTAATTTAATAAAAATATTGTTGAAATTTCTCTTCGTGATCAAGAGTACTGCCTTTTGAAAAAATTTCATGATGAAAATGTGATTTGTCAGTAATTATTTGGGAGTTAATTTAAAAACAGCTTGACTTTTATATTAGTAATTTATAATATCTTGTGATTATTTACTTTGCTTATGTTTTTAAAAATAGCCGATTTTGTATTAGAAAATCTTCAAATCCAGCAAGGGACGAAGCTTTATGATGCGCTTCATTTTTTTATATACGATTTCATTAAAATCTTAACAGTTTTGTTTTTGATGATGATTGTTGTCTCATATTTTCGTCATCAAATTGATTTTGAAAAAATGGCTAAATATCTTGAGAAAAAGTCAAAATTTATGGCTTATTTTTTAGCAAGCTTTCTTGGCGCCGTCACGCCTTTTTGCTCTTGCTCTTCAATTTCGATATTCATTGGCTTTATGCAGGCAAAAATTCCATTTGGAATTGCAATGTCTTTTTTAATTACATCCCCACTTATTAACGAGGTTGCAGTTGCACTTTTGCTGCCAGTTTTTGGCTTTAAAATCACACTTATTTACATTCTAACTGGTTTTGGAGTTGGTATATTGGGCGGCATTTTAATGCAAAGATTTTACAATAAAGACCACATTGCGCAAGATATACTTGAAAGACGAGATCTTGGAGATACTCGCAAGCTGAAAAATAGCAAGGAAAATCACTTTCAATATGCTTTAAATTATGCGATTTCAACAATTGAATCTATATGGATTTATGTTGCAATAGGGGTTGGCGTTGGTGCATTTTTGCATGGATATATTCCAAGAGAGTTTTTTATTAATCACTTTAGTGCAAATAATATTTTTACAGTTCCAATCGCTGTTTTATCAGGCATACCGCTTTACATGAATGCAACAGGTGTTATTCCATTTGCACAGGTTTTATTTGAAAAAGGCGTTCCAATTGGAACGGTTTTGGTCGTCATGATGAGCATAGTTGGCGTATCTCTTCCAGAGCTTATGATGTTAAAAAGGGTGTTTAAAATGAAAATGATAGTAAAATTTACTTTATTTTTGCTTTTTTCCTTTATTATTCTTGGGTATTTATATAACATTATTTTTTAGTCATTTTTAATGCAAAATCGATAAACGGAAGACAAACCAGTAGATAAGCCTTCCGTTATGCAAAATGTTTCTTAATTTTCTTCCTTATTTACGAATTTATTTTTGGCAATCCAAGGCATCATAGCGCGAAGTTTTTTACCAACTTTTTCAATTTCAGTATCGTCAAGAAGTTTTCTTTCGGTTTTAAGACGAGGTGCTCCTGCTTTGCATTCTGACATCCAGTTTGAAACAAAAGTTCCATTTTGTATGTCTTTTAAAACTTGTTTCATGTTCTTTTTAACTTCGTCAGTTGCAACTTTATCTTGAGTTATATATGAGCCATATTCTGCAGTATTTGAAATAGAGTAGTGCATATTTGCTATTCCATCTTGATACATTAAGTCAACGATTAGCTTTAATTCGTGTAAGCATTCAAAATATGCCATTTCTGCTGGATAGCCCGCCTCAACAAGAGTTTCAAAGCCAGCTTTTACAAGACCAACAGCTCCACCGCATAAAACTGCTTGCTCGCCAAATAAATCTGTTTCACATTCATCTTTAAAGTTTGTTTCAATTATCCCAGCTTTTCCGCCGCCAATTCCAGATGCATATGCAAGGGCTATTTGCTTTGCCTTGCCAGTTACATCTTGATGAACTGCGATTAAAGTTGGAACTCCGCCGCCAATTTTGTATTCAGAGCGAACTGTATGCCCTGGGCCTTTTGGCGCTATCATCACAACATCAACATCTTTTTTCGCTTCAATTAGGCTAAAATGAATATTTAAACCATGCGCAAAAGCAAGGGTTTTTCCAGATGTTAAATTTGGTTCAATGTCTTTTTTGTATACATCGGCTTGAAGTTCATCAGGAAGTAAAATCATTATTAAATCGGCTTTTTTTGTTGCATCTGCCGTATTTAAGACTTCAAATCCTGCGTTTTTTGCTTTTTGACCGCTTGGTGAATTTTCACGAGAGCCAATTATAACATTTACACCGCTATCACGAAGATTTTGTGCATGCGCGTGACCTTGAGATCCATATCCAATAATTGCCACAGTTTTTGATTTAATTAGAGCAAAATCACAGTCTTTATCGTAATAAACATTAATTGACATAAGGGAAAATAATAATTTAGATGGAAAGTAAATGTTGTTTTTTTATTGTCAAGAATTAATCTTTTATAATTTTTCGACTGTAACGATTCGTTCATTAAATTCATTGCATGTAATGTCAATTTCTATATAGCTTTTTGCGATTTTTTTAATGTGATTTTCGATAATTTGTGGCCATTCGATTAGCATAGTATTGCCGATTTCATCAAAAAGCCCAATTTCGTAGATTTCATCGATGTTTTTAATGCGATATAGGTCGTAATGTAAGATTTTATCACCATTTTTTGAAAAATACTCGTTGCAGATTGAAAAAGTTGGGCTGTCTATTGCGTCTTGCGAGATTTCACACAGTTTTGAGATTAAGCATTTTGCAAAAAAAGTTTTACCTGCGCCAAGATCTCCTTTGAGAAAAATAACTGAATTTTGGCATATTTCGGAAATTTTTTCACTAATGCTTGACATTTCATCTTTTGTTGTTATAGTGAACTTAATTTTGCTCATATCAAAATGATAGAAAAATATAAAAAAGACGCACAAACTCGGGCAAAAAGAACTATATCTGGGGTTAATTTGAAAGTCAAGAGTGAAAAAAAGAAAAAAGAAAATATCAGCAACATTCGTGCAATTCGATCCAAAAAAACTGTTAATATTGAAAATAAAAAGTTAAAAGATTCATCAAAACAGTGGTTGCTTCGTCATATTAATGATAGATTTGTTGCGGCGGCAAAAAAAGACGGCTATATCTCAAGGGCTGCGTATAAAATTATCGAAATAGCAGAGAAATTCAAGGTTTTTGATAAACAAAATACAATAAATATCGTAGATCTTGGGGCTGCGCCAGGAAGTTGGTCTGAAGTTATTATTCGTCACTTTGGTGATAAAATAAATCTCGTAATGGTTGATTTACTTGAATTAAAAACCAAAATTGAAGGTGAAAATGTTCATTTTATTCAAGGTGACTTTACAGATATAAAAATTCAAGATGAAATAATATCTTATTTTAATGAAAAAAAGATTGATTTAATTTTAAGCGATATAGCGGCAAATATCTCTGGTATTTCATCAATGGATAGCTTAATTATGGAAAATATATTAGATAATATAATATCTTTTACAAAATTGCATCTTAAAAGCAAAGGAAATCTTGTATTTAAAGGCTTTCATGACTGCGTTTCAAGTGATTTAATGAAAAACTTACGTTCGCTTTTTAAAACGGTTAAAATTTTTAAGCCTGAAGCCTCTCGTCAGTCATCATCTGAAATTTATGTTGTTTGCATAAACTTAAAATAACACAATTTATGTGCCAGACTTGATATAAATCTGACACATATTAAATGTAAATAACATTATAAAATTAGAGATCTGCGTATATTATATTCTTTTCTCTTTCTTCTAACTCTTTTTTTGTAAATCCTTGCTTTTTTAACACTTCATGCTTCCCTCTATCGTCATCATTTGTAAGACTTATTGCACTTTGTACTGCTTCCGCAATTATTGGATTAATTTCTATTATTTCTCTGCATTGTGGCGGTATTTTCTTTCCTTCGCTCCACCCATTCTCAAATAATGATCCTGCCAAAAACGCCTCTTTTTCTATTGGATGTTGATGTTCTGGATATTTTTTCTCAAGATTATCAATAAGTCTGCTTTGCAACCTATGATCTAAAGTGTTAAAACAGTCATTTATAATTTTTTCATCCGAAAATTGCGATCTTTCCCCATGCAATATATTTTCTTCACATCCATATTCTTTCCATGATTGTTGAAAATGTTTAAGTTCGTGAATCAAGACAGCGTATAGCCTATCATAATAATTTAATTCTTTTATATTGTCTGGGTAAATGTGTAATGTTTTGTTATCAACGGAACAAACTATATTCCTTACTACATTCCGTCTAATTCCAAAACGAACACCATCCCAACATTCATCTTGTGTAATTTCTATTACATACTCACCAGAGCAGGCTTTCATTATATTTTCTATTCCAAAGTCAAATGTGCAGCCATTGCTCTTATCATCAATTGATGTAACGCAATGGGAAAATTGTTCCGCCAATTGAGGGTCTTGTTGTGCAATCATGTCTACGGCATGTTGAAATCTATGATCATCACGAACACCTTCTGCTTTAACGCCGCAACCTACTGTGGCAAATATAACCATCATAAATATAACTGCATCTTTGAGTGATTTTATCTGCAAATTTGGCATATTTGAAGAAGTGCTTGCAATGTTAAATAAATTTGCAACTGCTAATATTGTTTCAGCTTGCTCTTTATCGCATGGAATATCTTTTAATAAATTAAGCCGTTTAGAAATTTCATCTTTTTTTTGTTTATCTATTTTTTTTAAAAATGCCTCGTTCCCTTCACCAATCTTAGATGTATTTCTTTGATTAGTGGCGTAATTTGAACTTCCTGACTGTCTTAAAGTGTGTTTGTTTTTCATAATAATAAAAAAATAATTTTACTATTATACAATAAATTGCATCAAATGTCAATTTAATAGTTGTATATTGATATTACACATTTTTCAAGTGCAAAAATTTCCTTCTATACATTAAAATGCCACTTGGAATAATTATAAGCAACATAAAGCACATTACAAACGCGGTTGAGGTAAAATTACTTGTATAAAAATAACTTGCAATTTGAGTTGCAATTGACCCTGTGACAAATCTTACAACTATTCCAATAGTGCCGATTTTTGCTTTTGCATCAGGCATTTTGTCAAGTGAATGCAGGTAAAATTCGTTTGCTGGAATGATAAATCCTGATATCGTAAAGCAAAAAACCGCAGTAATTATAACGGGGCTTGCAAAATGTGGGAAAAGCGCTAAAAATAATAGCATCAGACCTCCAAAACACAAGATAGATAGGCTTATTTTAATAATATTTTGTATCTTAATGAATTTCGTCAAGTGCCCAAGGAATATATTTCCAAGACCCCAAGTCATAGCTCCGAAACCTGCGTAAAATCCAAGTTTTTCCTGACTTACTCCCATTTCATTTACAAATACAAGCGGAATCATCGTAATATATGGTAAATATATGGTGCAATTATTAAAAATCGTCGGAAGCATCGCATCTTTTGACTTTAAAATCGGTAAATATCCACCAATATTATCGGTATTTTCAGACTTTATATCATCATATTTTAAAATAAAATGCGTTATAAACACAGCAATTACGCTTAAAAATAGCATTAATTTAAAGCTTCCATTTGCTCCAAATAAAATCGTTGCAAAGCTTCCAATACTTGGTGCAAAGCCAACTGCAAAGGCAAAAGCTGCATTAAAATAGCCTATAATCTTTAACCTCTGAGCTCCATCTTTGACAGATTCAATAAACATAGGATAGCAAACAACAACAGGGCCAGACATTCCAAGCCCTTGAATTATTCGCCCTAAAATTAAAATTGGATAACTATTTGCAATGACAGTGACTAAACTGCCAATTGATAAAATTATAAAACCATATAGCATAGTCTTCTTTTTTCCGTATTTATCACCAATAATTCCGGCAAAAATTGCACCAATGCAATGGGCCAAAACATTTGCGCCAAAAAGCCACTCAACTTCAAACTCACTCAAATTAAAATAGGACTTAATTATTGGAAACGCTGGAACGCAAATTTCTATTTCCGCCTCGGCAATAAATAGCAAAACAAGATATATTAAAAGTTTCATATATGATTTTCTATTAAAGAATTTTTGGTATCTTTTTAATACATTATCTAAAAGAGATTTTTTTAAAGTCAAGAACTCTTGCCACCAACTCAAAACACCAAAACCCCCATCTAAAACAAATTAACCATCAGCATAACCTTGGACGTTTTCATGTTGATGCTGTTGTCAAAACTCAGGCCTTTGTACACGTCAACTGCCACAGATGAGCCATTTAATGCGGCAAAATCGTATATGTAGGACGGGCTGTCTTTGTAGTTGTAGCTGTAATTTGCGTATTCTACGCCGATTGAGAAGTAGTTTCCAAGGTTTAGCATTGCTCCCATGCCATATTTTACGCCAACGAGATTGCGGGATGAGAGTTCCATGTAGTTATTTTGGGCTGTTAGGGAGTACTGGGTTTGTTGTTTTGCGAGGTAGGAGAGGATGTCGTAGGAGACAACAACATTTGCATTGCTTGATGTAAAAACTTGAAATGATTCTACATCGGCAGTTTTTACATCTATTTTATTTTTCAATTCTGTTTCTGCGTTGTAACCCAGTGCAAAAGATAATGTTTTTTCACTGTTGAAAATACTTGATGTAATAAAATTATATGATATTCTATCAGAATCAGCAATTTCCGATGATTTATCAGACAAACCCTGAAGAAGTATACTTCCACCAAGAACTCCTTTATAGCTATCATTTGAACCAGGACCTGTAAAATTTGTTGTCATAAAAGACACTGGAGCAATTAAATATTTCCCACTATCATTTGTAATTGGTTTGTAACTCGACATATCAAGGTAATAAAGAGCATGTGCTGTTAATTGAGTTCCTGGAGTATATCCGCCACCAATCAGATAAAAAATAGGGTGCGATAAATCATCATTGGTACTATTTTTATCACCATTTAATGTAATTGATGTGAAATAACCATCTATGTTATCATATAACTCAAGATTGTAGCCATTAAATATATTTCTAACAAGTGTCATAATATCTGTCAATTTACTGCCATATATATAATCATCAGATAAATTTAATTTTGTCATTAAATTGTGCTTTTCGCCACTATCATCTGTGTATTCAAGTTTAAATCTCAAATTTGAAAAATTACCTGAAATAATACTCATGTCAGCGCTACCACCATAATGCGTAAAGAATGTTTCTATATTCTTAATTAAAGTCTCACTAATAAGCGAGGATGGATTTTTTTCATACTCCATTCTTAAATCTATATAATTGTTTAAAACTTCATTTAACGTCTTTGCAACATTCTCACCAACATTTGTATTGATTAGGTTAATATCTGTTTTATTTGCATCAGTTGCATTAGTCGCATAATTTTGCCCAGACATGCTTAAAAATGATCCATTAGTATTGAAATTTATTACTGACCCATTGTTTATAAAATATGGAGAGAAGTCTTGTGCAGCTTTTACATTGACATTGTAAATGCTTGATGCCGGTATTTCTAGACCTAATCTTTTAAAATTACTTATACCATATATGTTATAGTATTCATTTAATAAAATTCCACTTGATGAAATTTCATTTGTATTGTAATAGTTATTCATTATTTTATTGTCTGTAAATTTTCCACTAATGTATCCTTGAAAAACATTGTTTAAAAAATCTTTTTCCTGGCTTGATACAACGCCATCTTGATTAAAATCTGCATCTATTTGTGGATTTTTAAATACTACTTTTGTTTTTGAGAGCGTGCTATCTTTAACATAAGATGGATAGACAACTGATAAAGAAAGTTGTTTTTTATCATACCCACTTGCCCCAAAAGTCTGCATCCTAGATATTGCAGGCCCAGCAAAGCCGTAAATTGAAATCCTGTCAAATAAAGTAATACCAAGATGAGCACCAGCAGAAAGATGTGGCCCACTATATGTAAACTTTGTTATAGTTGATGCTCCACCTACATCTTTGGAATATCTATCAACATTAGAAGTTGCTGAATCGTAGTCTATATATGCACCATAATCAAGGGAAGTTGGTCCAAAAAAATACAGGTGATCAATATACTTAAGCCCAATACTCGTTCCACTTGCAGATCCTGCATTATTACTTACTCCAGTTGGTGCATAACTTGTATCATTTGTTCTAATTTTAAGTTCATCTGAAGGTGTTAAGTTAAATTCAGATGATTTAACATTATATTTAGCAAAGGATAGTAATACATTGGCAGTTGTTGGATCTTTAACATACAATTTTCCATGGCCAAATACACCATATCTTGGATTTGGACGATATTTTTTAGGTAAATAAGCGGAAGATTTGCTTTTCAACTGTTGAAAATCAGAATACGGATCGGAATCAATATAACTTAATTCATCTTGAGAATTTACAAAACGATTTTCAGTTGCAGACTTTGCTGGTTTTGATTGATTTTTGTCACTTCCATCATCATAAACAAACCCCCCATCCGCCTGATCGGCCGCTAACTGTGTACCATTTTCAGCATTCTGGGCTAGATCGTCAGATCTTGCTTTATTGCAAAATATCGCAAATAGCAATAGGCAAAATGTTAAATATTTGCAAATAAATAGCACAAAAATTTGTTTAAAAATAACAAGCTGTTAGAAAGCTAAATGTTCAAAAAATAAAAAGCAATAAAATACTTGAATTTAATATATTTGATGTTACATTAAGAAGAGTTTTTTAGATAAATATGAAAAAAATATTATTTTCCTTTTTATTATTAATTTTCTTCGCTCAAGGTAACGTCTTAGCAAGTGAAAGTAATCCAAGAGATTATGTTGTAAAGATTGCTAACGATATATTTGCAGTAGTATCAAATAAAAAAATATCAATAGAAAACCAAAGAAAGATGCTTGTTGAAAATTTTATTGATGAAATAGATTTTAACTGGAACGCAAGAGCTGCATCTGGAATATATTGGAGGCAAATGAACGAAGAACAAAGAGGTGATTTTGTAAAATATTATAAAAATTTTTTAATAAAAATTTGGATGCCTAAATTTAGCGGCTACAAAGATGAGAAATATTCTGTTTTGGAAAAGTACGAGACTATGGATAACGGAGATTTTATTGTTAATGTTGAAATTGTCAAACATGATGGTATTAAAATAAATTTATCTTTTAGGGTAAGGAAATTTGATGATAAATTTAAAATATTAAATGTTATAGCAGAAGGCGTAGACATGGCAAGAACGTACAATATTCAATTTACAGAATATGCCGATAAGCATGGCTTAGAGGCGCTGCTTGATTATGTTAAAACTGGAAAATCTAAAGATTTATCAAAGTCCAAATAATAAAAATCTTATATCAAAATTAGCGTCCTTATAAAATATTGACCAAGTTGGTGTGTAGTTTAATTGTCTAATTGTTGAGGTTTATATAACGGCTACAAAAATAATTTCCTAATTATTGCTGTTTTTTTGTTTATAATCTTCAATTGCTGCTTTTATTGCATCTTCTGCAAGAACTGAGCAGTGTATTTTAACTGGTGGTAGTTCCAATTCCTGTGCAATATTTGTATTTTGTATATTAAGAGCTTCATCTAATGTTTTTCCTTTTAACATCTCAGTTGCAAGTGAACTTGATGCAATTGCAGAGCCGCAACCGTATGTTTTAAATTTAGCGTCTTCTATTATTCCCTCATTGTTAACTTTAATTTGTAATTTCATTACATCGCCACAAGATGGTGCACCAACCATTGCAGTTCCAACATTTTTATCTTCTTTTTCCAAAGATCCAACATTTCTAGGGTTTTCATAATGATCGATAACTTTATTACTGTATGCCATAAAAATAGAAAATATACAATAGAGTTATAATGATTTTTTAAATTACAAGAAGTTTTTACTTTATCTCAATGCATACAATATACCATTGCATGAAGAATATAGGTATATTGAGTCATTTGTAACAACTGGAGCATGCATTATGCATTTTGGAATTTTAATATCCCGTTTTACATCTCCTGTTTCGATGTCTACAAAAATAGCTTTACCAAATGGAGATATTAGCATTATTTCATCATTTATTAAAACTGGACCCCTCCAATTAATTTTATTTTTTCTATACCCAACCCCATTTGATAAATATTTCGGTATAATTTGTGTATTTATGTTATCTAATTTTTTTGTCCATTTTATAGCTGGGGCATAAGGTATACTCATTGCAATTAAATCATTGGTATTTGATACAAAATACATGAAGTTTTTTGATCCGCCAATTGGAGAATTAACGCCAATATCAAGCAATGTTGATGTTCTGTTATTTTCAAGAACAATATTAAATGGACCATATAAAGGGCCACCAAATAATACACCACCTACATTAATATGTGAAAATAGTGCGTAGTTTGATAAAGATTCGCTTGTCTCGGCGGTGCCTTGCATTACAAAATCTTCATAGCCACTGTTTTTATTTAATGCCGTAACATTACCATTTTTATCAAACATTATAATTGAATTACCGTTAACAACTGGCCTTGGGTAAACAATTGTCGATTTTTTCATATCAAAAAAATCATTAGATTGCTTTTTTGTAGACCAAATTATATCACCAGTTTCTAGGTTAATTTTATATAATTCAAGAGATTTTGATATACCGTATCCAAAAATACCATCTATAGTAAAACCAGAGTGAAATCCAAATTTATCATTTTGAACACTCCATATGATTTTATTATTATCACTTGTATCAATTGAAACAAGAAGACCATTGCTGTCTGATAATATTAATTTATCCCCGTATAGTGTTAAGTTTGCAAATAAAATATCTTTTTTGCTTTTTGAGCGAAAAATCTTTATTTTTTTATTATTTTCAATTTTCCACACATTTCCTTTTAAATCTGCTAAAAATAGCATATCTTTATAAGATATAATTCCATTTTCAGAATTAAAGTAAGAAAATTTAGGCAAAATATCAATTATCTTAGCAATGTTTAATTTATATTTTCCTTCATATGAAAAATGATGCATCGAAGATTCAAGTTTTGTATTATAAAATCTTGAAAATGCGTCACTGTTTTGATTTGCAAGATTTGCAATTCTTGACTCTGTTACATAATTTTTCTCATCACCTGAGTTAAAAATATTATTTCGGTCTTTTTTTAATGGAAGCTTTTTAGAGCACGATGTAAATAATATAAAAGCAATTATTATATAAATTTTTTTTATCATTTTTTAATAATAAGATCCAATATATGTTGCTTCTTCAACTCTATCTTTCATATATCGAGACTCTATGTTTGCGTATTCATACATATTTCTCATCATTTTATAATATTCTTCGTAATTTTTTCTACCAAGTTCAATTTCGGCAATCAATTCCTTTGCAATTGGAGATAAAAAACTTTGACTATTTGCTATTTTTTTAACCTTTTCTATTTTTGGATTTTCAACTTTATGCAAAAGCTCAATAGTAAGTATATCGATATCTATAATTTGATTTATATGTTTTAAATTTGAGCGATTTTGAATAAATTTTAAAATATCTATCGCATCTTTATACCTTGTTTCAGATAGATATAATTCATTTACAACTTTAAAACCGTTATTTACCCTTAAAATACTATCAAAATTAGTTAAAAAGTTTGATTTTATATCCTGTAAACTCATTGCTTTGCTATCGGTAATTTCATTTTGAATGTAATAATATTTTACAATCTGGTCTTGTATTTTGGAGTTTTTATGCATATTGTAAATTATTCCTGCAACAAAAAACATTACAACAAAAATTAAAAATATCACTATATTTTTACGATTTATTTTTTCACTAAATGATATATTTAAAATTATTTTAAAAAAATTTTGAAAAGAATTTCTCACAAAAAGCCCAAGCTTTCTTCCTAAATTTTCAGATATACTAGTGCCAAATATCATAATACTGTATTCAATACCTCATGTTTAAACAGATAATTCTAAATGTCAAGAATTAATGCTTTATATAAAAAATATTTTTTTATAAAAAAAACTGGAATTTTATATTTTTCACTTCTCGATATTATATTGAGAAATGGAAAATTTTATAACAATGGCTCTATTGATTAAGATATTTTTATGTTTTTATTTTATTGCAGTATTTACACTTGACGCAAAAGCTAAACTTGGAGGATTATACCTTGGATTTGGGCTTGGATCTAGTAATACAGCAATGGAATTGAAAGGTGGTTATGTTGGTGATGTTCCTATAACCATAATTACAACTGATGGCTCTACCACAGGTCCTCAAACTGGATCAAAATATACATACTATAGAAACGTTATTGGTATATCAAATTCTCAAGCTTTTTACTATGATCTTAATTTTAGCTATCTAATTAATGTAAAAGTACGGCAATCTTTAATATCTTTTGTTTTTGGTCCAGAGGTAAGTGTATTTCAGGGCAGGGGTAATAAAAATGACACTGGGTATAATAGAGTTGCAACAATATATACAAATCCCAGTCAAATAGAAGTTACAATGAATGAGCAGTTGAATCAGGCAATTAAAGATAAATATTATATTGGTGGTAAAATTGGTATTGGATTTGGCGACAAGGTTATGCTATACGGAACATTTGGTGTGGTAAATTCAAGTTTAACGCAATCCAGTTTGCAATCAATTGATACATCTGGGAAAACCATATTTTATGATTTATATAAGGGTGATGATAATTATAAAAAAATTGGAGCAGGACTTGCCGCAAATGTTTTTGAAGATAGTATGTTGATTGGAGTTGAATACTCTATTACAGATTATGATAGAAAAATTTCAAATTATATAATACCATCAACATCAACACCAATTGAATATGATTTTAAAACGCAAAGAAGGTTAGCTAGAATGTATATTAATTTTTTATTATTATAATGAAGCGTGTTTTGTATAAGATTTCAGGAGAGGTTTTAATGGGCAGCCGTGAATATGGTCAAGATGCAGTTAAAATCTGCTCAATTGCAAAAGACATCAAGGCTGTTTATGACAGCGGAGTTGAAGTTTGCATAACCGTTGGTGGTGGTAATATTTTTCGTGGAATAAAATGTGCGGAAGCTGGAATTGATAGAGTAACTGGTGATTATATAGGAATGCTTGCAACTGTCATGAACGCACTTGCCCTTCAAAGTGCTATTGAAAACCTTGGAATTGACACCCGCGTTATGTCGGGAATTAACATTTCTGCAATGTGTGAGGTTTACATCAGAAGAAAAGCCATGAGACACTTATCAAAAGGGCGTATTATTATCTTTGCTGCGGGAACTGGAAATCCATTTTTTACAACTGACACCGGAGCTGTTCTTCGCGCGATTGAAATGAACTGTGACGGAGTTTTCAAAGGTACAAGTGTAGATGGTGTCTATTCGGCAGATCCAAAGAAAAACCCAGATGCAACAAGATACGACGCAGTTTCCTACGAAGAAGTTATTGGAAAAAATCTTAAAGTAATGGATATATCTGCAGTTTCTATGGCAAGGGATAATAACATGCCAATTTACATTTTTTCCATCAAAGATAAGGAAAGCCCACTATCTAAAATTTTATCTGGAGACTCTATCTACACAAAAATATCCTAACACAAGATTAAAATGCAACTTTTTTAACGTTACTTTTTTCCTCTTCAATTGCAAAATCTTCGTCTAAAGATCTACTGTCTTCAGATGCATCACCTGCATCAAATTCCAAATCAAATGAGTCGTTTTCAGGTAATTTGGCATGCTTGCTTTTTAATACAGATAGAAGCCTTTTTTCAACATCTTCATAGCTTTCATTAAATACAACAGAAAGTTCGCTGCAAACTCTATCAAGGGCAGTTTTGTATTTTGATCTTTCTGTATAAGATTTATTTGGATCGATTGAACAAATAAATCCATCACGAACAACTTCTGCAAGATTCATTAAAACTCCAGAATATATTTTTGCATCATATTCTTGCATTCTTTTGTTCCATATACCGCGCTGATTTCTTGGTGCTTTTACAATAACATCGAAAACTTTATCAGCAATTTCTTTTGATGCTATTTTTCTAAGACCAGAATTTGTAAGATTGCTTTCTGGAATTAAAACATCGGATTTATTTTTTTCAAAGTGGATTTTATAAAAATATTGCAAACCTGCTGACGTTTCAAGCTCAACATAGTCAACAAATTTGCCAACGCCGTGAGCGGGAAGTACAACAAATTCACCTGTGTTAAAGATACATAATTTTTGGATTTTTCCTGTTTTTGCCATATATTTATAATATAATGTAAAATCAATATACTGATTTTTGAAACAATGTCAAGCATTATTTTTTTATTTTTTTATAATTTTGTAAAAATATCTTTACTTTTTTATTTTATAGATCTTTTTATAGTCAAAATTTTGTATTTTATGTCAGTTAAAATTAGCGAATGCGTTTCTCTTGGTCATCCAGATAAAATTGCTGATTACATATCTTGTTATATTTTAGATGAATTTATAAAACAAGACCCTTATACAAAATATGCCCTAGAGGTTCAGGTAAAAGATAATACCATTAATCTTGCTGGAGAAGTGTCGTCTAAATGTGAAGATATTGACTACAAAGCTTTGTGTCAAAAAGCATTAATTGATATTGGATATAACAAAGATTATATAGCAAAATGGGGTGGTGAAAATGTTATAAACTACGAAGAAATTCATGTAAATACTTTTATTTCAAAGCAAAGTCAAACTATAGCACAAGGTTTAAGTGGCTGGGGAGATCAAGGAATTTTCTTTGGAATGGCAGTTAGAAATGAAAGTACAGATTATATGCCATTTGATTACTTTCTTGCAAAGGACATAAATAAAAAACTTTTTGCATCCAATCTTGGAGGGCTTGATATAAAAACTCAAGTTGTTACAAAGGGTAATGATATTACAAAAATCATCGTTGCAATACCTCTTTTAAACAATGACACCAAAAATGTTGAGGAATTTGTAAGACAAAATTATAAAGGTAATTATGAATTAATAGTTAATGGAACAGGAAGTTACATTTCGCATTCAAGTATAGCTGATTGCGGGATAACAGGAAGAAAACTTGTAGTTGATTTTTACGGAAGTGGCTGCAATATAGGTGGTGGATCTCCATGGACAAAAGATGGAACCAAGGCAGATTTAACCCTAAATCTCTACGCAAGAAAAAAGGCATTAGATTATTTAAAATCAAGTAATAAAGACTACATAAAATGTCAAATAGGTTGCTGCATAGGAAGAAAAGAGATCGAGGTAATAATAACAGACAAAAATGACGAAGTATTGGAATTTTATGTTGAAAATAGATTGCCAGAAGAGATTATAAATGAATTTAACCTCCGCACTCCAATTTATTCATTGCTTTGTAAAGATGGTTTATTTTCTAGAATATAGTTTAGAAATATTGTTAAAAAAACTCAAAAATGTATTACAATAATTATCAGATTATTCTTTATGAGTTTGATATATTTTGATTATATAAGCCGCAACTTCCTCTATTGATTTTTTTGTTACATCTATAGTTACACAACCAAGCTTGCCGCAATATCTTCGAAATTCTCTTAACTCATCTATTACACTTTCAGTGTCGTTGTACTGCATACTCATTCCAAATGTTCCGTCTGTTTGCATTCTGCTTTCACGAAGCCAGATTAATCTTTCATGATCTATATTTAACCCTATTATCAGAGGATTTTTTGCAAGTAGTAAATTTTTTGGCATAAGATTTTCAGCAACAAAAGGTATATTTGCAACTTTATAACCTTTATGGGCAAGGTATATACTTGTTGGAGATTTTGATGTTCGTGATACACCAATTAATACAATATCCGCCTCGTCAGATTCTTCTGCAAGCCTTCCATCGTCGTGATTTATTGTAAAACTCATGGCATTCATGCGTGCGAAATAGTCTTGAGATATTGCAGCACTTCTTGAGATTTTTTCACTTTTAATTCCTATATGTGATGACATTTCAGATAGCATATAATCCATAAGAGGTATTATTTTGCAATTTTGAATTTCACTTGAAGCTTTTGATATTACCTCTTCGATTTCATCTGATAAAACAGAAAATAAAATTATACCTGGATTTGCCTTTAATGATAATATGATGTCATCTGCTTGGTCAATACTTCTTATAAATTGATGGAAAAATCTATTAATTTTTACATTTGGAAATTGACTTCCAAGGACGCTTGAGATATTCATTAACATGTCGCATGTAAAGTCTGAAATTAGGTGTATATTAACTTCTTTCATAAATTGAAAAAAAATGCTTGCAAAAAACTATTTCATATTTATTTTAATTGTAAATAATTTTTTTATATGCAAAAAAATAAGCTATTTAGCCTTTTAGCAATTGCCTTTGTTGCCTTGTATTTTGTTTATTGTGCAATTGAGTATGTTAAGCAAAATGATGCTAATTACAATAAAAATAGTGATATGATAAATATACTTTGCTCTTCAAATGAAAAAAAATGTTTTGAAATTGCTAGAAAAATTGCAAAACAGGAAAAAGATATACATATAACATTTTCTGAAGAAGAAGTAGGCTCAAGAGAATACTACCAAATAGGCGAAAATGGACAGATATATTGTATTGGATCAGAAGAGTTTTGTAAAAAGGAAATAATGTAAAAAATTAATTTTTAATCATTATCATAGTCATCTTTTTTCTTCCTTCTTCTACGTTTTTTACGAATTGGCTTTGATATTCTTGTAGCAAGGCGAATATTTATAAATTCGTAAACTATATCATATAATTGATTTAAGTAATTTACAGATGGATTTTTCCAATTTTGAAAGAAGTGATCTGCATCAGGAACAATTCTATAATCTACTTCTACATCGCTATAATCAAGACTTCTAACCATCTTATCAACGTCTTCAAGTTTAGCTATTGAATCTTTTTCAGGTTGCACAAACATTCCAGATACAGGACATGGATCAACAAAGTTAAAATTTCTGTTTGTAGCAGGCGGCGCAACTGATATAAAGCCTTCAATTTCTGGTCTGCGCATTAACATATGCATTGCAATCCATGAGCCAAATGAAAATCCTGCTATCCAATAATGTGAAGTGCTTGGATATTGATCATGCAACCAATCTAGAGCTGCACTTGCATCTGCTATTCCAGATTGCTCTGGATATTTTATAAAATCATTTATGTTTCCTTTTGACTTGCCAACTCCACGAAAATTTATTCGCAGTGTATTAAACCCAGTGTCGGCAAATGCCTTAAATATAGTATATGAAACCTTATTATTCATAGTTCCCCCAGCAAGTGGATCTGGATGCAACACCAATACGGTTGGAGCAGATGGATCTATAATGCCATTTTGCATACCATCTTGGACTTTTCCCTCGATGATACCGGATGGTCCTTGTAAATATACTTCTCTTGACATTTAAAAAATAAACAGACCTATGTAAATTATAGATGTAAATAAATAAAATGCAAGATAAAAAAAAGATATTAATTACTGGCGGAGCAGATAGACTTGGGTCTGATATTGCAAAACATTTTTTAAACCTTGGGCATGATGTTGTGCTGCACTGCAATTCATCTTTTGATAAGGCTAAGGCTTTTGCAAATTTATATAATGAAAGATGTATTGTTATACAGGAAGATTTATCTAAAACTGACAAAATTCAAGGCTTTATCGAAAAAGTGTTTGAAAATGGCTCTATTTCTCTGATTATACATTGTGCATCGAGGATTATTGAAGATAATTTGGAAAATTTTGATATAAATGAGCTTCAAAAATCACTAAATATACATGCTTTTTCCTTTTTACAAATGGCTCAATATATTAAAAAAATTGACGCTAAAACAAATATGATAGCAATTATAGATGCAAATTTGAAATATCGCAGCGAATATCTATCTTATAATTTTGGCAAAAAAATGCTTATAGAAAGTGTTAAATATTCTTCATTTCATTTAAAAAATCAATCAAGAGTAAACGGAATATCGCCAACTTGGATAGAAGACTACAAGCCGCTTGATCACATTGCAAATGGTAAAAATGCCATGGAAAAATTGAAATTAACAACAAGCCTTGCAAGTTTTACGCAAATTATAAATGCTATAGAATTTCTTGAAAATAATACATCAATAACAGGAGAGATTATCAATATTGCAAGTGGAACAAATATTTTGTAATAAATAACTTGACATTTTTTTTTGCCTCATTAGTGTTATATAGATTTCATTGCGTTTATGTCATCTTATTCATCTTTAAAAAACGTTTTTAAACGCAAAGGAATGAATCATATAAAAGAGCATAACTACAACATGCACGATATTTTACATGCAATTCGTGAAAGTGATATTGAAAAATTTCGCCATCTTATAACATCTTTAAACCCATACGATAAAGCAGAAATTTTCAACAGTATATCAAATGACGACTTTATTTTGGTTATAAAAAGCGTATATGATTTAGTTGAGGCTGAGGCTTTGGTTGAGCTTTCAGAGCATAAAAGATTAATGGTTGTTGAGGAAGTTGGAACAGATGGCATTGCAGCGTCTCTTTCTCGTCTTGAAAATGACGATATTGTATATTTTGTTTCAGCCCTTCCTCATGAATACTGCGAAAGTATAGTAAATGCACTGCCAAGATCTGAGCGAAAATTAATCCGCCTTGCTCTTACATACACAAAAGATCAAGTTGGGCGTTTGATGGATGTTGATATACTTAAATTTAAAAAAGACGCTACAATTTTAGATATTAAAGTTCATTTAAATAACATTGGTGACGATCTTTCGGAAGATACTCGCGATGTTTTTATAGTTGGCGATGATGATGTTTTAATTGGAATGGTAAGCCTTTTTTCAATTTTAACAACAGATGAAGAGCAATCAGTAATGTCTGTTTTAAATCACGATTTTAAAACTGTATACGATACAGACGATAAATCTGAGGTTGCATATACATTTCGTAAATATAATCTTACGTCACTTCCGGTTATTGCAAGAGATCAAAGGATTATCGGCTCTATATCATCTGATTCCGCTTTGGAAATTTTGCAAAGCGAAAGCGATGAAGACTTACTTAAACTTGGAGGGGTTGCGGAAAATTACGAGGATATAAACATCTTTAAAAAGGCTTATTCAAGGTTTATATGGCTGTTTTTTAATTTGTGTGCAGCCTTCATTTCTGCAAGCGTGATAGGAAAATTTAGCCATACAATTTCAAAATATTCAATTCTTGCGATATTTTTGCCAGTTGTTGCCTCAATTGGTGGGAATTCTGGTAATCAAACCGTTATTTTGATAATACGCATGATAGCTTTAAAGACAATAAACAAGCTGAATGCAAGATATATAATGACACGAGAAATTATGATTGGTGTTGTAAATTCGCTATTATTTCTTATTGTTGGGCTTGTTTTTGGCTATTTTGTGTCTCACGACTTACATGTTGCACAGGTTTTTGCCGTTGCCCTTGCATGTAATATACTACTTTCTTCAATTCTTGGCTTTGCAATACCAATGACGGTAAGAAGGCTAAACATAGACCCAGCCCCAACTTCGTCCATTTTCCTTACAACAATGACAGATTTCCTTGGATTTTTAATGTTTCTATCAATTGCATCAATATTTTTTAAATAATTATCTTAATAAAGATATTTGTAATATTTTTCTTGCATTTTTAAAAATCAGATATTTATTGTTAGTTAAAATGTCAATTCAATATGTTTATAACATCGATTAAAGCAATAGAAATTTTAGATTCCAGAGGCTTTCCAACTGTTGAAGTTGAAATTGGCGATTCAGATGGAAATACAGCAAGAGCATCTGTGCCATCTGGTGCATCAACTGGCGAAAAAGAGGCTTGCGAGCTTCGTGATGGCGATAAAAATTACTGCCACGGAAAAGGTGTTTTAAAAGCTGTCGAAAATGTAAATACTATAATTGCAGAAGAGCTTTTAGGGCTTGAAACTTCGTCAATTAAAGACATTGATGAATGCCTAATAGAGCTTGATGGAACGGAAAATAAGTCAAAACTTGGTGCTAATGCCGTGCTTGCGACATCTCTTGCGGCAAGCAAATTGTTTGCTCTTCAAAGTGGGCTTGAATTGTTTGAATATATAGGCGGCGCAAACGCAAATTTAATGCCATGCCCTATGATGAATGTGATTAATGGCGGAAAACATGCCGATAATAAGCTTGATATTCAGGAATTTATGATAATGCCAGTTGGTGCGGAAAATATGAAACAGGCTATAATGAACGGTGCAACTGTATTTCACACTTTAAAGAAAATTCTTGTCGATAAAGGACTTTCGACAAATGTTGGTGACGAGGGCGGGTTTGCACCCCAAATTGGGTCCACTGACGAGGCAATTGAATTATTACTGACTGCTATTGAGAAATCTGGATTTAAACCTGGTATTGACTTTCTTTTGGCACTTGACTGCGCGGCAAGTGAATTTTATGACGAAAAAAGCAAAAAATACAATTTGATAGGGGAGGGGGTGCAGCTTACATCTGACGAAATGATCGAAAAATACACTAAATTAATATCAAAATACCCAATTTTTTCAATAGAAGACGCACTTTGTGAACATGATCATGATGGTTTTGTTAAAATGACGCAGGTCTTGGGAAATAAATTGCAGATTGTCGGTGACGATCTATTTTGCACAAATCCTGACATTTTATCAAATGGAATAGAGAAAAAAATGGCGAATGCACTTCTTGTAAAGCCGAATCAAATTGGAACCTTCTCCCAGACTTTAAAGGCGATAAATATTGCAAAAAACACAGGCTATCAAACAATTATTTCTCATCGCTCAGGTGAAACTGAAGATGATTTTATATCACACCTTGCAGTTGGCGTAAATGCTGGTCAAATTAAAACTGGCTCACTTTGCAGAACAGACAGAACCGCAAAATATAACTCTTTAATTCGCATAGAAAGTAACGGATTTTTTGAGTATAACGGCGGAAATATTTTGAAAAAATTTAACAGTTTTAAGTAGATTTTTGCATTTTGATTTTAATATGAACTCTATACATCTTCAAAATTTCCCGCAAATAAATGCAAAAATTGACTCGGCTTTAATTGATGAAATCGCGAAAATTAGGCATATTTGTAGTACGGCGCTTTCCATTAGAAAAGAGGCAAATCTTCGTGTTCGCCTTCCTCTTGCAAAAATGTGGATTTATGGAAAAAATGTCGATTTTATAGGTAAATATAGAGACATTATTTTGGATGAAATTAATGTAAAATCAATCGAGCTTTCAAGCGATATTTCAAGCATAGGTAAAGAGGTTTTACAGATAAACTTTAAAACCCTTGGCCCAAAAATTGGAAAAGATATCCAAAAAGTTTTAAATGCTCAAAAAAATGGTGAATATGAAAAAATGCCCAGTGGTAATGTTAAAATCGCCGATATTGAAATTGAAAAATGCGATTTTGACTTGTCTTTCTTGCCAAATGATAAGATTGCAACGCAGTTTTCAAAAGGTGCCGATGTTGCGGTAAAACTTGATGTCGAGCTTACTCAAGACTTGATTTCTGAAGGCATAATGCGTGATATTAATAGGCTAATTCAACAAGATAGAAAGGCAAATGGTTATAATGTAACTGATAGAATTTCAATTCAAATAGCAACTCATTGTGATGAAATAGTAAACGCTTTAAATCTACATAAAACAACTCTTATGGAGCAATGTCTTGCGGATAGCTTTGAAATCGTCCCGCTTGAAAATTTAAAATCTTATAGAGAGCATGAAATAATTGACAAAACTATACATATTTCTCTATCACGCTTGTAAGCTTGTTTTCAAAGATTTGTATAATTGAAATACTATAATCAAAAAAATGAACAAAACTGCTAAAAATCTAAGCAAAAAAATAATTCTTGTATGAATAGATTTTACGAAATAGCATGCAGTGATAGAATTTAAATAAAAGGCAATTTTTGTGGCAGGGGCGACAGGACTCGAACCTGCAACCCGCGGTTTTGGAGACCGCTACTCTACCAATTGAGCCACACCCCTATTAATATAAGAGGCTGGGATTAAAAAATAAAAGTCAATAAAAAAAAATAGTTGACTATTAAAAAAATTATGTTTCACTAGTCTACAATTTTATTCTTTTATGGCATCGAAAAAAGCTGGTGGTAGTTCACGAAATGGAAGAGATTCAGCAGGCAGAAGGCTTGGCGTTAAGAAATTTGGTGGTGAAAGCGTTGTGGCTGGAAATATTATTGTTAGACAGCGTGGTACAAAATGGCACCCAGGAAAAAATGTTGGACTTGGAAAAGATCACACTATTTTTTCACTAATTGACGGAAAGATAGCATTTCAAAACAAAGCTGGAAAAACAGTTGTTAATGTTGAGGCATAATTATATATAAATATATGGAAAATTTAAAAAAATTAAGAGATATAAGTGGTGCTGGTCTTTCTGCATGTAAAGACGCTCTTGCTCAAACTAATAACGATATCGATGCAGCAATGAAGCTTTTGCGTGAAAAGGGTATAGCCCAAGCCTCGAAAAAAGCAGATAGAGATGCAAAAGAAGGTCTTGCTGGCGTTATTTCTTTAGGAAATGAAGCTGTATTAGTAAAAATTGCATGCGAAACTGATTTTGTCGCAAGAAACGAAAAATTTCAATCTCTTGTTTCAACTATTTTAAATACCCTTGCCAAGGAAAAACCAGTAGATTTTGAATCGGCAAAAAACGTTAAGATGATTAGTTCAGGTCTAACAATTGCAGATGAAATTTCCGCAAGTGTTGGAAATGTTGGCGAAAATGTTTTATTCCTTGCTTACAGCAAATTATCAGTTTCAAACGGCGTTGTTGCAAGTTACATACACACTAAAGCTTGTGAAAATTTTGGTAAAATCGCAGTTGCAGTTGCACTTGAATCTTCAATTGCAAAAGACAAACTTGAGGAATGCGGAAGACAAATTGGCATGCATATAGCAGCTTTCAATCCTGCATTTTTATCAACTGACGATGTTTCCGAGGAATTTATAAAATCTGAAAGAGAAATCTTTACGAACCAAATGAAAGATTCTGGAAAACCTGCTGATATAATTGCTAAAATTGTAGATGGTAAGCTTCAAAAATCACTACAAGAAAATGTATTACTTGAACAAGCATTTGCAATAGATTCCTCAATTAAAGTCAAGGAATTTGTTGAAAAATTTGGCAAAGAAAATGGCGGTGAAATTAAAGTTAAAGCTTTTATTCGCTTCTCTATTTAATATATGATTTTCGCAGGTAAGGTTTTAAAGTTTTACGACTCCTTGTCTGCGAAAATGGTTGATTTTGAGCCGATTGACAAAGAAAATATTCGCATGTATGTTTGCGGTCCAACAGTTTATTCTCGTCCACACCTTGGTAATGCAAGAAGTTTTATTTTTTACGATGTTTTATATCGTATTTTAAAGCACATTTATCCAAATGTTACATATGTTCGCAATATCACAGATGTTGATGACAAAATTATAGCGGAAAGTGAAAAAACCAGCATCAGTATTGCCGAAATTACAAAAAATACTATATCTCAATTTCATCAAGACACTGAAAAACTTGGTTGCCTTTCGCCAACCGTTGAGCCAAAAGCAACCCAGCATATCGACGAAATGATAAAAATAATAGACAAATTACTTGAAAAAGGGTATGCCTATATAAAAGACGGACATGTTTTATTTTCAGTAAAAACCTTCGATAAATACTGCATTTTATCTAAAAAAAATCAAGAAGATTTAATAGCTGGTGCAAGAGTTGAAGTTGAAAATTACAAGATAGACGATGGAGATTTTGTGCTTTGGAAACCGGTTGATGCCAATGGATTTGACACAAAATTTGGTTATGGAAGACCGGGTTGGCATATAGAATGTTCGGCCATGGCGGCAAAATATTTGGGCGACGAATTCGACATTCACGGCGGCGGCGCGGACTTAAAATTCCCGCATCACGACAACGAAATTGCTCAAAGCGTGTGTGCAAGTGGCAAAAATTTTGCAAAATACTGGATACATAATGGCTTTTTGCTTGTTGACGGTGAAAAAATGAGTAAATCGCTAGGAAATTTCATAACGCCGTATAATTTAATGGAAAATGGTGTTCACCCTGAGATTATACGCTTTTCCCTTCTTTCCGCGTCTTATTCAAAGCCGCTTGATTTTACAAAAAAACTAATTGTAGACAGTGAAATTGCTATGAAACGATTTTATACACTTCTTGAAAAATACGATTTTACGGACGATAATTTTGACATCCCGCCTCTTGCCGTTGATGCGATTTTGGAAAACCTAAATACTGCAAAATACATAGCAATTATGCACTCTTTGACACATGACATAATATATAATCGTAGCGAAGATGGAGCAAAAAAAACAGCATTTCAGCTTTATTCTATGGGGCGTTTGATAGGTCTTTTTTCTTCCAAGCCGTCTGATTTTTTGTCCAGTTATAATGAAAAAATTGACATTCCAAGTGAGGTTTTAGAGCTTGCAAAAATGAGAAAATCTGCTAAAAATGAGAAAAATTTTCAACTTGCAGACGAAATAAAGAGCAAAATTAAAGACTATGGATATATAATACGAGATATAGATAAAAATGAATACGAAATTACAAAAATAAAAAATTAAAAATCATTTTATAAAAATTATATATTTTTTACTCAAAATTATAACTCTTAAATGCCAATAATTAATTTAGAAACAATTATTATTTTTTTCTTGACTATTAAAAAAAAGTTGTAAGGATGAAGTAAGCTTTGATTAAAATGTATGCTTAGAACTTATCAACCTAGTAAAAGAAAGAGGAGAAACTCTCACGGATTTAGGGCTAGAATGTCTACAAAAGGTGGAAGAAAAGTTTTGTCAAATAGAAGAAGAAAAGGTAGACACAGTATAGCTATATAATCAATATAATATCTTAAAATTATAAGATATTTATCTATATTTAGTCTTTTTTATAATTGCAATTCCATAAAGTTTCATATCTATTAAGTTTCTTTAGAATTCCGAAATGAATATAATCTAGTTTTTAAGTATTTTGTTATTTTTTAACTTATTTGCTTTTAACTTCTCAAAATCATCTCCAGCATGAAATGATGAACGCGTTAGTGGTGAGCTTGAAACCATCAAAAATCCCTTTATATAAGCCATTCTTTCAAGGTAGCGAAACTCGTCCGGTGTGTAATATTTTTTCACTTCAGCGTGTTTTTGAGTTGGTCGCAAATACTGACCAATAGTTATAAAATCAACATTTGCCGAGCGTAAATCGTCCATAACCTGTAAAATTTCCTCTTTTTCTTCGCCAAGTCCAACCATAATTCCCGATTTTGTGAATAAATTTTCGTTTAATTCCTTGACCCGCCGAAGTAAAAATAACGAGTTAAAATAACGACTTCCAGGGCGAATTGATTGATAAAGCGATGGAACGGTTTCTATATTGTGGTTAAAAACATCTGGCGGAAAATCAATTGCCAGTTTATTTAGCGTGATTTTTTCGTCCTTGCGTAAAAAATCTGGCGTCAAAATTTCAATAGTCGTCTGGGGCGATAAATTCCTTATACAATCGATGGTTTTTGCAAAATGATCAGCCCCGCCGTCGTCCAAATCGTCTCTGTCAACCGACGTTATCACGACGTGTTTTAGTCCCAAAACCTGCACAGATTCTGCGACTTTCTGCGGTTCATGTGGGTCAATTTTAAGTGGCGTTCCAGTTGCAACATTGCAAAATTTACATGCACGGGTGCAAATTGAGCCTAAAATCATGAAGGTTGCATGCTTTTTTTCCCAGCACTGGCCTATGTTTGGGCATGCCGCCTCTTCGCAAACTGTGTGAAGCCCTTTTTTGCGCATTAGCTCGTTTGTGTCGTTAAAACCACCAGAAATTGGCGCTTTTACCCTTATCCAGTCTGGTTTTTCAATTTCTGCCATATAAAAAGCAAATTAGTAGTAATTTTTTATATCAATATTTTCATCGTAAATTCCAAAATCTTCGTTTCTAAGGCATATTTTTTCTGAATATTCGTTCCAGTTTAAAGACTTAATTCCTAATTTTTCAAACATATTTACATTAATTTTATTTGAATTCACTATATCACTTGAATATAAAATCTGAGACGCAAAGCACAAAAAATCACTTGGTATTTTTTGCATAAATGAATATTTAATTTTTGATAATTTGTTTGGTATGAAAACAATTTTTGGATTTTTATTTACTGTTGTTAAAATTGATTTTACAAAATCTAATTGATTTATTTCCTGATTTACTAAGTTGTAAATTTTACCATTTGTTTTGTTATCATTTACTGTATTTATTATACTTTTTGCAATATCAATTGCATTTGTTAGATATAAAAAATTATTTTTTATAGATTTTGGCAGCACAATAAATGGTAAATTTGCAAATTGACATATACATGAAATATATTTTGACTCATTTGAAATTAAATTTCCAATTCTTAAAATTGTTGAACAATGTTTTGCTTTTTCAATAATGTTATTTTCTGCATTCTTCTTCATAGCTCCATAGCTTGATTTTGAGTCTAGCTCAGCAGATATTGAAGATATATGTATATACTTCTTAATATTATATTTTGCCGCGCATTCCGCTAAAAAGTCAGGAAAAAAAGAGTTGACAAGATTTAAATATTTTTTATTACCAATTTTTAAATCAAAGCAATTGACGACAATGTCAGATATTTTTATAAAGGATGTGATTTGTGTATAATTTACTATATCCCCTGTAACTATCGATATTCTACCTGGAAGTCCATAAGATTTCATATAATTTGCTTTTTTTATATCATCAACAACAACATTTACATTGTATCCGTTATTAGCAAATTCCCATACAATATACTTACTTAACTCGTCTGAATTGCAAAAAACTGTAACCAATTGGTTCATATTATCTATAAGAACTTCTACCTTATATCATATATTTTATAAAAGTAAATAAAAACTTGCATATAATTTTTATTAAATTACCATAAGCAATAAATGTTGAGTTTATGCATATTGATCATATTGCCCATTTTTCTTCTTTTATTGGTATTTGCTTATTTGGTTTTATTGTTACAAAAATTATTTCCAAGTTTTTGAATAATAATATTTTGCAAATTGAAAATGATAGAATTGAAATTGATAACAAGATAGAAAATCTAGAAAAAAAATTAAAAACAGCAAAGGATTTGTTGTCTGAAAAAAACAAAAAATCAATAGATGAAATTAAAAAAACTAGAAAGAAAGCTGATGAATTCTTAAAAACGGAATTGAGTAAAATGGACGAATATTATGTTAATCGTAAAAAAGATATTGACACATTAATGACCAATCTCAAACAGGACGAAATAAAAACAA
Organism: Candidatus Deianiraea vastatrix; assembly: GCF_007993655.1. Taxonomy (GTDB): domain Bacteria; phylum Pseudomonadota; class Alphaproteobacteria; order Rickettsiales; family Deianiraeaceae; genus Deianiraea; species Deianiraea vastatrix. The sequence continues at coordinate 505,454 of NZ_CP029077.1, forward strand.
TTCAAAAGGAATTAATATCAGAAAGTTTGTCAGAAGTTGAATCAAAAAATACAATCAGCTTCACCAACAAATCTGATAATAAAATTATTAATTAAAAATACTAGCTTCCGAGAATTACTATAAATATCGTTAAATATTAAAGTTATTTTGGATATAAAAAATCGTATTAAATTTTAACTATTCCAGAAAATGGAATATTTACATCAACCTCTTTTCCAAAAACCGAAACCTTAATTTCAGCAATTGAATTTTCTAAGTCAACACCTGATACAATTCCATCAAATTCCTGAAAGGACCCTTCTTTAACTTTAATTTTATCTCCTATTACAAATATTCTATTTGCAGACTCGGATTTAGATATATTTTGCACTGAAGTTATAATATCTTGGTATTCGCGTTGAGAAATTTTCTTTGGCTCTTTATCACTCCCAACAAGAAAATTACGCACTCCGTCTACACCCAAAAGCATCATTTTTAAAAAGTCCGACATGCGTAATTTGGCAAAAATATAGCCAGGGTATGCATTAGTTTGAACTTCTTTCTTTTCTCCATCTTGTATAATCATAGATGTTGTTTTTGGAACAAATAATTCTTCAACATATGACTGATACTCTTCACCAAGTGATTTTCCAAGTATGGTTTCAATTTTTTTTACAACCAAGTCTTCAGTTTTAGGCTGAACGCATATTGTGTACCAATTAAAATCTTGCGACATATTAACTAAATAATAATGAAATAAATGACAATAAATAATCTAACAATGAAAGTAAAATTGCAGTTACAAATAATACCACAATAAGCATAATACTTGACTGAATAACCTCGCTTTTTGTAGGAGTTTTAATTTTTAAAAGCTCATTTTTGACGTTACTTATGAAAGACATTATACAAAATAATAATACTTAAAAACTAGCGTAAAAGTATTTTTTTATTTTTCAAGTAAATATTTTAAAAAAATTAAAAATACTGAGCACCAACATTATTTAGTATTATAAATAGAAATGGAGCCGATAGTGTAATGCTATCCATTCTATCCATTATTCCGCCATGACCTGGTATAATATTTCCACTGTCTTTGATGTTAAATTTCCTTTTAATATAAGACTCAAGTAAATCACTCATTTGGGCAAAAATTGATATAAATAAGGCTGCAACTCCAGCATTAAAAATTCCTATATTAAACGGGGTTTTTATTAGAGTAAAATACATAAACACACCAACCACAATACCTGATATCAAACCACCAATTGCACCTGACAAGGTTTTTCCTGGGCTAATTTTTGGTGCAAGTTTTCTACCTCCAAATCTTTTGCCAACAAAATAAGCACCGCAATCTGTAGCCCAAATAACACAAAAATACCAAAATATTATCGATGAACCTTTGGTATAACCAGATATTGTAACAAGGCAGGCTACTGGAATTCCAATATATGCAACGCCCATGAAAAGCCATGTTTGATATTTTTTTACATTATTTTTTAGTATAGATATAATTTCAAGCCATTCATGATAAGCTACCAAGGTCAAAAGAAGCATTAAGCAGTTAAACGCTATTCCCCCAACTAATATACATATAACAAAGATTAATCCAAAAACTCCTCCGCTATAAATTCTTTTTTGCATGTTTTCATCTGCTGCTATAGTTTTTTGCAAAATAATTGATATTTCCTTTACAAAATTAACAAATTTAATACATAACGCAGCCAATATGCCAAGAAAAGTTTTAATATAATTACTCATAAAACAAGTTTAATTAATTTAATTAAAATACATTCTTCTTAATATTCAAGTAAAAAATTATTTTCCATATTTTCTAACTCTTTTTTTATATTCATCAATTATTAAATGTAATTCGTTTTTTGAAAAATCAGGCCAAAGCGTGTCTGTGAAAAATAACTCAGCGTAAATTGACTGAAATATTAGAAAATTGCTAATTCTTTGATTTCCACCGGTTCTTATCATAATATCAACATCTGGAATGCCTTTTGTATCGAGATTATCTAATATATCATCTTCAGAAATTTGATAATTATTCTCAGATTTTTGACTAAGTATTTTATTTACAGATCTAACAATTTCATCCCTTCCGCCATAATTTATTGCAAAAATTGCAGTTGTTGTATATTGCTTTTTTTCTTTTGATATAGATTCGAGCTTTTTTAAGCTATCTTGCAAGTCAATTGGGAGTTTTTCTACATCGCCAATTATTTTAAATATAAATCTTTCATCTTCCTGAAATTTTGATAAATTTGATAATACATACTCTCTCATTAAATTAAAAAGATCGCTAACCTCTACTTCATTCCTGGACCAATTTTCCGTAGAAAAAGTATAAAAAGTTACATAAGGTATTTCAAGCTCGCTTGCACATATTAATATTTTTTCAATATTTAATGCACCAGATCTATGACCTGCAATGTCTGGTAAAAATCTTTTTTTCGCCCATCTCCTATTTCCATCCATTATAAAAGATATATGCGTAGGATTTTTCAAGCTTAAATAAAAATTTGAATCATTAAAAAGTAATATTTTTTATATGCAACAAAAAAATACTTGACTTTTGAAAATAAAATGGATTGCACTCATTAGGAGTGCCCGTAGCTCAGCTGGATAGAGCAACGGTTTTCTAAACCGTGGGTCATAGGTTCGAATCCTATCGGGCATACCAAAATTTGATATTGGATGATTAGCTCAGTTGGTTAGAGCGTTACGTTGACATCGTAGAGGTCGTTGGTTCGAGCCCAATATCATCCACCATTTGTAATTATACAATAATATATGACGAAATTGGTAAAAATAGGAACGATTATATCTGCCTTTGGTATTAAAGGTCAAGTTAAAATTTACTCAGAGGTGAACGATTTAGATCAATTTTCAAAACTGACAAAATTTGCAAATGGAGATATTTTTGAGCTAAAATCTTGTAAAAAACATAAAAATGATATATGGATTTCTCAAATAGAAGGTTTTGCATCAAGAAATGATATTGAAAAATTAGTAAAAACAGAAATTTTTTGCTATCAAAGTGATTTTCCAAAATTAAAAAACAATGAATTTTATGAATTTGAAGTTATTGGCTACGATATTGTTGAAAACTCTGTTAAAATTGGTAAATTAGTTGAATTTTTGCATTTTAAATCTACAAAAATGTTAAAAATTGAATTATGCGATAAAAATTTTTCACGCGGAAATATAGATAAAAATGGTTTTTTATTCGTTGATTCAAGAGATATAATTTCCATTAAAGAAGGTATAATTAATATACAAAATATAAAAAATATTATTACCGTGAGTTGAGTTGAAATTTTCTTAATAAACACGAAAATATTGATAAAAAAGTCTTGATTTTTAAATAATTCTTTTTGATATTTCGTGCATCACATAACTTGTAAAATTTATATGCTTTTTGAAGAAATTATTAGTAAAGTAAAAAAATTTGATTTTACAAAAATTAAGCTTGCTGTTGTTTATGGTGGAAATTTTGAGGAATCTGAGGTCTCAAGGTCGTCTGCTCGTTCAATTCTTGAAAACCTACAAAAAAGCGACTTTTTAAGCATTGATGCACTTGAATGTGATGAAAATTTAATAGACAATCTTAAAAAAATTAAGCCAGACGTTGTTTTAAACGCTATGCACGGGGAGTTTGGTGAAGATGGAAGACTGCCTGCGATACTTGATTTTTTGGACATAAAATATACTCACAGCGGCTATTTGGCATCCATTATAGCCATGCAAAAACCCCTTGCAGAAAGCATTTTTGTAAAACATAATATACCTATTGCAAAAGGAATTGTTGCCACACGAAGCGAAATTAAAGACTTCGACAAAATCTCAAAACTATTCTTAGATTTTGACGCAAAAAAGCTAGTCATTAAGCCTGTAGATGGCGGGTCTTCAATAGGCGTTTCGATAATAGAGCAGGGGGGTGGTTTTGATATTAGCGAGTCTTTAAAATGTAAATCTCAAAACTTTTTCGTTCAGGAATTTGTTGGAGGGCTTGAGGTTTCAGTTCCGGTTTTACTTGGAAAAGCACTTGGAATTTTGCAATTAAACCCAAAAAATGGCTTTTATAACTACGAAAATAAATACACAGACAATAAAACCGAGCATATTTACCCAGCTGAGCTTCCAAGTGATATTTATAACAAACTTCTTGGTTTTGCCGAAACTGCACATCTTGCTTTGGGTTGTAAAACACTGTCTAGATCGGACTTTAAAGTTGAACTTAGCACGGGAAAAATTATAATCTTAGAGACAAATACCCACCCAGGTTTTACAAAACTGTCAATCTTCCCAGAAGTTGCGGCTAAAAACGGAATTGAATTTGAAACTTTGTTAAAGTTAATGGTTTATGATGCATATTGTGAATAAAAATCACCTTTCTTACATTGCAAAAGCCTTTTATATAAAGCTTTTTTTGTTATTTTTTTTAACATTTGTTATTAGATATGCAAAATTTAACAATGAATATGAACTTTTCAATTATTTAAAACACAGATTAAAACTGGTTTTTTTGCCATTATTTTTAATACATAATATTAAATTTATAAAATATGATGCACATTGCGGATAATTACAAAATTTCTGCAAAAAGTATCAAATTGCAGCGAAAAATTAGAATATTGTATTACTACATTAAATTTTTCATGCTAATTACGTCTATATTATTTTCTTTATTTGTTATAAAATCTAAAGAAGATAATTTAGCAAAAGTCTCATCATTATTACAAAAAAATGCAATAAATTTAATATACGTTGTTAATATTTTTGATAATTACCTATTAAATGGAGTAAAAATAAGAATAAACAACTTAAATTATATAGAAAATGAAGATATAAAAAACTTGATAGTAAATATTATTAACTCAGATACAAATAAATCAAAAATTCAAGAAATCTCATATCAAATATTAAAAAATCCTTTTGTAAAATCAATTTACATAAAAAGAATGCCATTTCGATCTTTATTAATATATATCGAGGAAATTAACGTTGTTTCTTTTGCGCAAGACAAATTTTCTGGTGAAAAATATTTAATAGACAATATTGGAAAATACGTCTACTATGAAAATCAAAAAATTGAAAGTTATAAATTTGCCCAAATTACAAATTTTTCCATTGAAGAAATTGACTTTTACATGGATATGTATAAAAAAATACAAAATTGCGATAAAATCAAAATAAAAGAGTATATTAATGTTGGAAATCGTAGATGGGATTTAGTTTTGCAAAATGGTGCAACCATTATGTTGCCATCAAATTTAGACAATGATTATATTGCAAATATTTGCGAAATTGGAAGTACAAAATTAAATTTATTTTCAGATAATGCAGGTGTCGAATATCTTGATGCAAGAATAAAAGATAGGTTTTATTATAAACTAAAATGAACAAGAAAACTTTATTAATAATTGATTTATACGGTCTACTTTTTAGATCTTACTACGCTTTAAGCTATATGCCAACTGAATCTGGAATAAATATAAATGCCGTTTATGGCGTCATAAAATCTCTTATAAGTTTATTTGATTATGTCAGCCATGATTGGGTAATTCTTGCCCTAGATGGATCTGGAAAGGGCATTAGGCATGAAATGTTTTCTGAATATAAAGCAAATAGGATTAAATGCCCAGAAGATTTAATTCCGCAATTTGCAATTTTAGATGAATTTATAGCTTCATCTGACCTAAAATCATTACGGATAAATGGTTACGAGGCCGATGATATAATTGCAACTTATACAAAAATTGGAAAGGAAAATAATGCTAATGTTGTGATTTCAACAAGCGATAAAGATTTAATGCAGCTTGTAGGAGATGGGGTTTCGGTTTACAGTCAGAAGGATAGGGGGTTTATTCATACAGAGCAAGTATTTGACAATTTTGGAGTTAAACCTTCTCAAATTGTTGATTACCTTGCATTAATTGGCGATACATCTGATAATATACCAGGTGTAAATGGCATAGGAAGGAAAAAAGCTCAATTTTTGCTTAATAAATACAAAAATATAGAGGAAATTTATGAAAAAATTGATGAAATTGATAATAATGTAATCAAGTTAGCACTAATAAATGATAGAGATAATGCATTTTTGTCAAAAAAACTGGCAAGTTTGATTATAATAGAAGAAGAGGGTATTGATAAAAATATAGATTATTTTGGAAAATTTAATAAAAATAGTGAAAAATTTATCAATTTTTGCAAAAAATATAATATAAAGCTATTTAATCAAGAAAAAATAAAACAAAATCCACCAATAAATGAACAAATGAATCTTTTGTAAAGATCCTATTTAATCAAGACAATGACAATCAATAGCGAATCAACTTGACATCAATAAAGATCTGGCAAATTATCGCATAATAAATATTATGATAAATAAACTGCTTTTTTCTCTCCGATAATTCCGCTTCTCTCTGTTTCAAATTATCAATCTGGAGAATGTTGTTGTTTTTGTTGTTTTTTTTTGAAGAATTTGTTGTTGGTAACTATTATTCTTCATCTTGATTTGGATATCTCTATCTGATACTGCTGTATTGTGGTTATTAACTGATGATAATTTCGATAGCATAATACCAAAACTATTTTTTTTCTCCGATAATGCCTTTTCACTGGCTTTCAAATCTTCTGTCAATTTTTCAATATTTTTATTGTTTTTACTCTCTTCATCTTTGTTTTCGATAATCTCTTGTTTGATAGTATCATAATTATAATTGGATTGATTATTATTGAGTAAATAATGCAACAGTTGATCTTGCGTTAATTCTATATTTACTGCATTACGATGCAATGTTGACACTTGTTGTCTTCCTTGTCCTCCTTGTAATTCTTGAAATACGCGAGAAAGAACTGAATGTGACGCTGTTATAAGAAAAATATCTTTTGTATTGCCTTCATTTTCTTTTCTTTGTACTACTACTACTTCAGGTTGATTTCCTCCACAACATAGGAAATCTCTAAATCTATCATACATTGATCTATTTGCTTCTAAATTATTAACAAGGTATATTGACATACGTTCAGTCAACTCCTTATTTAACCTATTATTTAAATCATTATTTTTTTTTGTCAACTTATTATTTTTTTTGTCAACTCTTCTATCTCATTTCTATCAAGAATACTTTTTCTTTCACTTTCAATTATTTCTTTCCTTATTTTTTCCAATTCAACTATTTTATCAACAAAAGCATCATTGAAAATAATATTGTGTTTATTATCATTAATAAAATCAATAATCTTTAATGCTGTATTATCATCAGGAGTGCTGCACATAAGATAAATATCTTGAAGTATTGACATTTTTCTCCGTGTGTATTTATTTGTCCTTCGTAATAATTAAAATCTTCTTTAGTCAAAGCACGTATTTTATCTTGATTACCTTGTATATGAAGATCAAGATTCTTCATATTAAGAGCGTGAAATCGTTGATCTAATCCGCCACAACATATTTGAATTTGTTTATTGTCTACAATTTTCATGCTAATCCTATCATCCAATGCTTTAATTTTTTCCATTACAATCGCTGTCTTTTGTATTTTTTCTTCCTTTTGTGTTCGGAAAGTCGATATCAGGTCATTGTTTCCTGTAATAATATTTTCTCTTCGTTGTGCATCTGATAGTAACAATAGTTTTTCTTTTGTTTTTTGAACTTCATTTTTTTGCATATTTTGGTAAATAAAATAAAAATTAACATTTTATTATAAGTATATTTTTTTTATTGTCAAGCCTTAACTAAAATTTCACTACCTTTATATAAAAAAAACTTGAAAAATATTTTTTACTTCATATAATCAGTTGTCTTTGTTATGCTGTAATGAATTTAACTACTTCAAATGAAATAACTCAATACATAGATTATGGGTTTCATTTCACTTGTTTTATTGGAGAAAATAACAATTTTTCTGGCGTAATAAGATCGTATGATCAAGTATATTTTGGACCTTTTTACGGACAGACATTGGATTTAATTTATCCATCTGGCATTTGCTTTAAAATCTCAAAATCTGAGAATAATCAATTTATAATTTACCAAGGTATCCATTGGGGTTCTAATATGTACGGCATCGTAAGAGAGAAAAATCTAGAAACCGGAAAAATTCAATATTTTCAATATAAAGGTATCAAAAAAGACTACATTGATTTTACAAAAATAAATCAATTATCAAAAATAGAAATGCAGATAAATAACATGCGATATAGGTCAAAAATGCACGAAGATACTTTATTTGATATAGCAAAAATTGATAAAAATATCTTTTATAGAAATAGATATCTTGATAAAATAGATGATGATAAAATATTTTTTAAAAATAACTACCCAGAAAATGAAGAAAGATTCACCTTTTCGGTATCTGAGCATTTTAATAAAATGCAAAAACTACAAAAGTTGCATAATGTGATAAAAGATAGCCCTGCCCGAGCTTACGATTCCAATCCAAAAGAGGAAAATAAAGTTATATTGCAAAAATACAACCAAGAGTTGCGTATTTTTATTTCAAACGGCATGACAAATGAATCTCTTGAAAAAGGTTTTTTAGTTTCTGTTAAAAAAAGCAATCATAATAGCATTGAATATTACCTCGGCCATGGTCTAAAAAATAAAGATGGTAAAATTATGAAACATTTTTCCGGAATGACAAAATATTTTATCAATGAAAAAAGCATTAATACCAAAATTGGAATCTGGAGCGATGATATTGAAAAAGTTGCTCATTTTGTAAGCGGCAAGAATATAAATATGTGCTATTATAATGGTAAAAATATTTCTAGTGATAAATTTCCAAGTAAATATTTTGAAATCCTTGAAAAAGAATATGAAAAGATAAAAAAGAAGATGCCGCTTTTGTTAAAATTGAAGGTCAAAATAGATAAGAAGTTTAAAAATTCGGCAACCCTGTAAATACAATAAAATCATCGCCCTACTCTCTTTACTTATGGCATTTATCTACTTAGCTCATCAAGTAAATCTGATATATTGTGTAAATTTCCAATAAAATATATATAATCTTTGTATTTATCGGTTATCCACTCCGGCATTCCAACAAAAAGACCTGGGCAGCCGTAATTTCCAGCACATGCCATGTCTATCATTGTATCACCAACAAACCAAATATCATCTTTTTCTATAAAATCATTGAACATTTTTTTATATTGATCAACAATCTTAATTACACCATCTGGGCTTGGTTTTTTATTTTCAACATCACATCTTCCAACGAAATCTAAAAAATTATCTCTCATTCCAAGCTCGGCACATTCCCCATGAGCTATGACAGACTCTTTATTCGTTACAACCCCCTGTTTTATGTTTAATTTTGCTGCTTTTTCAACCAAATCTTTTGCCCCAAGTAGCAATTGTGCTTCAAAGCCAAAATTTTCCTCATTATAATATTCTATATATTTATCAGCATTTTCATTAGAATATTTACCGAATAATTCAATTACCCAATCACAATCTGGATCGCCAGTTGAGCTTAAAATTTCACTTGTTGAAAGTGGTGATTTTGAGCAATCAGCTCTTAATCTATTGATAACTCGTGTTATAACATCTGCAGTGTCTGCAAGTGTATTATCCCAGTCGTATATTATTAATTTTGGAAGTTTTAAATGTTGTTTTTGCATACTTAATACATAAATTCTTTAAATTCTTTTTCTTTAAATGACAAAAGAAGTCCTTCTGTAAAATTTTGACCAATGTGTTTTGCAAATGAGAAAAATTTTGTACTATCTTTTTCTGGTTTTAAATGAATTTCAGACATTTTAATATCTTTTGATACCAATTTTTGATCAATTAACCACTTTAACGCATCATTTTCGTTTCCTATTTCATCTATTAGCCTATATTTTAAAGCTGACATTCCAGTGAAAATCTGACCCTGGGAAATAAAATCAACCTCCTGCTTTGTCATACCTCTTCTTTCGGCAACGATATTTTTAAATAAATCATGCATTTGCGTTATTAAATCTTGCTCCATTTTTATTACATCATCTGATATTTTCTCAAACATATGCGGAGATCCTTTAATTGGACTTGTCTTTATATAGTTCATTTTTATGCCAAGTTTTTGAGCAAGCTCAACTATTTCAAGAGACTGAGTATAAACCCCAATTGAGCCTGTTATGGTACTATTCATTGCAAAAATATGCCTTCCAGCCACAGCAATCATGTAACCACCAGATGCAGCAACGCTTTCCATGCATACAACAACCGGTTTTTTTTCATCAATTTTTCTAATCAATTGAAAAATTCTTTCACTAGGCTCAACCGATCCACCTGGGGAATTTATGCTTAAAATAACAGCTTTTATGCTATCATTGCTTTCTATTTTTACAAGTGAATCGTATATATCTTTATCTTTGTGTATAACGCCTTCAATTGCAATATGTGCAACGAAGCCCTTTGATATTTTTATATCCGGCATTGATGATGAATTATAAAAGTGAAATTTTTTAAAACCAATTAGACATAAAAGTATCACAATTAGTATAAAAGAAATGGTGAAAAGTTTTTTAAATTTTTGATTTTCTTGAGACGTGTTTATCAAAACGGAAACTATATTTGGATCAGTATTTAACAATGGAATTGTATTATTTTTACTAATTTGAAAGAATTTTATAAATTTTGATAATTTATTGTATATTGCTTTGTAAAAAAACTTAATTAAATTGATAAATTTTAGCAACAATGTACCAACAAAAGGTACTTTATAAAAAATATTAAATGCGTATAAAAAACTGTGAAGTATATTTTGTATATATTTTGTATTTTTAATTTTGTTTATTAAGTTTTTTAAATTAATCATTTTCCAAAACAAAAGATTTAAATTCTTCACTTTCTACTATTGATTTATACTCGCTAGGATATCTTAATAATTTGCTATCAATATTTTTTACATCAACCCATTCATTACCGGAAATTTCATCTTCAAAAACATGCTCATGGTCTAAATATTCTTCGTTAATCTTGCAAAAAAATATATAAAAATTATTTTCTTTCAGAGCAAAAAGCTTCACTATTGTTGGCTTTATACCGATTTCTTCAAAAGTTTCACGCATTGCTGTATCTTCTGGAGATTCATATCCCATAGCAGTTCCGCCAGGTATATGATATTTTTTTGTTTTTACCCCCTTTGACATTAGAATATAGCCATCTTTATTTGCAATTATGCAGCCAGCATTACCGTGTTTTTCAGGTTCAATATTGTGAATTTTTTTTCCAATTTCTATCCTTATTGTAAAAATAAAATATGCACAAATAATTAATAGAAATGCAAGTAACAGAAAAATTTTTTTCATGTAAAAAAAAATAATGATTAAATCTCTAACTATAAAAAATAAAAGTCAAGTGAAAATAGATTAACCAACTTATATAAAATAAATTTACAATCTAATAATAAGATGTTATTATTTTCTCTGCAACCTCTTTTTGATTACATGAGTCCCGACTACATATAACAGCCGGATTAATTCCAACTTTATTAATTTTATTTCCATTTGGCGTTAAATACTCGGCAATTGTAAGCTTAATTGCTGTTCCAGGTATTGAATTTAGCGGTATAATATCCTGAATAACCCCCTTACCAAAAGTTTTTGACCCTATTAAAACTGCACGATTATTATCCATCATGGCTGCTATAAACAACTCACTTGCGGAAGCCGTTCCTTCGTCAGATATTATAACAATTGGTATTTTTGAATAAAATGGATCAAAAAATTCACTATCTGAAAAAATTTTATCCATTTTACGATTTTTATAAAGTATTTGAGCGATTACTTCATTATTATGTAAAAAAAATGAAGCCAAATCCAAAGCTGGCTCCATAAGGCCACCTGGATTTCCCTGTAAATCAATTATCAATCCAAGGGGTTTATATTTTTTTAATTTATCCAACACTTCTTTCATTTGAAAAGATGTTGAAGCGGTAAAAGATTTAATTTTTATTATTGGCATTCTGCTCATTTTATCAATTTCCACTGTTTGATGAGATATCTTGTCTCTTCTGATCGATATTATTCTATTTACATCGTTATTCATGACAGTCAAAGTTATTTTTGCACCAACTTCTCCTTTCATTAATTTTGATATTTCAAGTAAATTAAAACTGCTAATTTCTTTACCATTAATATTTATTATAATGTCATTTGTTTTTAATCCAGATTTCTGAGCTGGTGAATCTTGCAAAACTGACATAATCATCGCCCCATCTTGATGTTTATTTATTTCAACGCCTATACCGCCTATTGAATTTGTTACACTGTCGGAAAAATATTTATAATCATCTACATCAAAAAAATCAGAATACTCATCAAGTTCAGATGTAATAGCTCTAACCATTGCATGTGATATTTTTTCTTGATTTACAGGTTTTATATACTTATTTTTAACAATAGATGAGACCTCACCTGCAATATCTTTCATTTTATCATCTTCGTAGCGATTAAAAAATGAGCAAGATGATATAATAAATGTTAAAATAATTGCTCTATATATCATTGATTGTTGTATTTATTAAATTAACTATTTTTAATTCAATATCTTTTGTTATGTCTAATTCTTTTGTAATTGAAGCAAAAAGATCTTGATTATTTTGGAAATTATCCAACAGTTTTTGTTCAAAAATCCTAATTTTATCAATAGGAATTTTTGATATAAATTCATCTTTAGTTGCATACAAAAGACACACTTGCTCAGCCATCTGTAAAGGACTTAATTGATCTTGTTTTAAAATTTGAACTAATTTTTGACCATTTTCAATTGTCTTTTTTGTAACATCATCTAAGTCTGATGAAAATTGGGCAAATGCCTCCAATTCTCTAAACTGCGCAAGATCTATTTTTAACCTACCAGAAACTTTTTTCATAGCTTTCGTTTGAGCTGCCGAGCCAACTCTTGAAACAGAAAGCCCGATATTTACAGCAGGTCTCACACCCTTTAAAAACAAATCCGTTTCAAGGAAAATTTGACCATCTGTAATTGAAATTACATTCGTTGGTATATAAGCGGAAACATCGTTTGCTTGAGTTTCAATCATTGGAAGTGCTGTAAGCGATCCAGAACCTTTATTATCACACATTTTAGCTGCCCTTTCAAGTAATCTTGAATGCAAATAAAACACATCCCCTGGATAAGCTTCGCGCGCCGGCGGTCTTTTCAAAAGCAAAGACATTTGTCTATATGCAATGGCATGCTTTGTTAAATCATCATATACAATCAATGAATGCATTCCGTTATCCCTGAAATATTCAGCAATAGAGCATCCAGTGTATGGTGATATAAATTGCATAGAAGCAACATCGGAAGCACTTGCAAATACTATAGTTGTATATTGCATAGCATCATTTTCTTTTAAAATCTCAGCTATTCTTGCAACATTTGACATTTTTTGCCCTATTGCAACATAAACGCAATACATTCTTTCTTTTTCCGGAAGATTTTTATTAATTTTTGCTTGATTTATAATAGTGTCTATTGCAATTGCAGTTCTTCCTGTTTTTCTGTCGCCTATTACAAGCTCTCTCTGCCCTCTTCCTATTGGTATTAACGCATCTATTAGCTTAATTCCTGTTTGCAAAGGTTCGTGTACTGACTTTCTATCTATTATACCAGGTGCTTTTATTTCAACATTGGAAAATATATTTGATTTTATCTCACCCAAGCCATCTATTGGATTTCCTATTGCATCCACAATTCTTCCAAGTAAATCAAATCCAACCTTTACGGATAGTTGAGAACCAGATCTTTTGACGATATCAGACTGGGAAACATCCGAGTCTTTCCCAAACAAAACCGCTGATATTTTGTCAGATTCAATATTTAAAACCATGCCCTTTGCACCAGATGAAAAAGAAATCATTTCACCAATTGCAACTTTATTTAATCCAAAAATATTAACAATTCCATCGGATACAGAAAGAACCTCTCCAGACTCCTCTAAATCATCAAGTTTATTAAAAGATGAAATTGAATTTTCAACAATTTTTAGAAAATCAGAAATAGCTGGATTTGACATAAAAATAAGGAAAAAATCTACAAAATATTACTAACTAATTTTGCTGGACTGTTTTTTCGTTTTACTTTCAAGAACAAATTGTATAACCCCAACTGGAGCACAGTCACCATATCTAAAGCCATTTTTTACAACCCTAGTGTAACCACCATTTCTTTCTTTGAAGTCTTTTTCAGCCATTTCGATACACTTTTGTATGGCAACTTTTGTATAAAGCTTTGACTTTAACAATCTAATTGCATTCAACTTGTCTTTTGTTTTTGCAATTGTTATCATTTTTTCAGCAAAAGATCTCAACTCCTTCGCTCTACCAAGTGTTGTTGATATAGTTCCATGTTCAAAAAGAGATGAAGCTAAATTTCTAAGCATAGACATTCTATGCGGCGTATTTCTACCAAGCTTCCTAGATTTTACCATATGTCTCATAGTGTTAAATAAAAAGAAAAGATTAAAAAATTTTTATTATTCTTATATACAAAAAACATATTACCTCTTTGAATATTGTTCTCTTTTTCTCGCCTTGCGAAGACCATACTTCTTTGACTCAACAACCCTTGAGTCTCTTGTAAGAAGTCCAGCATGTTTTAAATCCATAGATAACTTTGCATCAAATAAAATTAAAGCCCTTGACAAACCAAGAGATATAGCATCTATACATCCAGTCATTCCTCCGCCGTTTGTTGAGATCGAGAGATTAAAATCGGATATATTTAAAAGAGAAGTGGCAAAAGGTATCTCAAGTTTTTTACTATAAACAGACCTAGGACCAAAAAAGTCAACAAAATTTCTTCCATTAATAGTTATAACACCAGAACCCTTTTGATCTGCGATAGACAACCATACCCTTGCAACGCAAGCTTTTCTTTTGCCAACAGCATGAAAGGAAGAAAATGAATTTTTAATTGTTTTTTTGACAACCGTCTTGTTTTTAACACTTATATTGTCTGAAGAAATAGATTTTTCGGATACAGAACTAACCTTTTGTGAAGGCTTTGCAAGAAGTGTGGCTTTTGCCGTTTTAGTCGATGTTGCAATTTTTTTTGTTGCTACAGAGTTTGAAGATGTAGGAGTTTTTTTTGCTGGTTTGGTTGCAACAACTTGTGATGCATTGTCTTCTGTTTTTACTGTTTTTGGCATATAGATATAAAATTATTTTACCGAATTTTTTCTATTTAAAGTTGCAAAATCTATAAGAATTGGATTTTGCGCATCATGACCATGATTGCTTTCATTGAAAACTCTGAGATTTCTAAACATTTCCCTACCAAGCGTATTATGTGGCAACATTCCTCTTATAGCATCTTCCAAAATCTTGTAAGCTTGATTTTTATAACAAAGTTGTTTTGGAGTTAGAGTTTTTAGTCCACCAGGAAATCCTGTATGTCTATGGTATTTTTTTGTGTTATACTTATCTGACGTAAAAATAGCCTTTGAAGCATTTGTAATAATTACAAAATCACCAGTTATACAATGTGTCGTAAAAACTGTTTTATTTTTACCACGCAAAAGAGATGCAACATAAGCCGCCAATCTACCAACAACAATTCCAGATGCGTCAATTAAAACAAACCTCCTGTGCTCGGAGTTATTTGCGTGCTTAGTTTCATTTGCGGATTTTTTATAAGTCGTCGACATATTATTAATTAAACTTTACTACTATATCTTATATTTAGAACATCAATTAACTTTTGGAATTGGGCAATTTCACCAGAATTCCTTAGATACTTTAACAACTTTCTTCTACGATGAACAATTTGTATAAGCCTTCTTTTTGCGTCATGATCCATTGGAAATTCACGAAGGTGTCTAGTAAGATATGATATTTGATAAGTCATCATAACTATCTGGATTTCAGAAGAACCGGAATCATTTTCATGACGCTTAAACATTTTAACAACATCCTCAAAAGAGTATATTTTTTCAGCAGAAGAACTCATTTTCAAACAAAAACAAAATCGTAATTCACTACATCAGAGAGTATTATTTTTATTTGTCAAGTTTTTTTTATTATTTAATTCTTATAAAATTTTAAATTCTTTTTCTTTTTTAACAATTATATTTTTTAAGTATATATTAAATAATGAAAATCTTTATTTCCATATAACGAAGAATGTTATTGAAAAAATAATTTTTAATTCACCAAAAACTACCGAATAAATTTTTCAAGCTTTGTAATTAATTCTTTAATATCGCCCTTTTTTGAGTCT
Organism: Candidatus Deianiraea vastatrix; assembly: GCF_007993655.1. Lineage (GTDB taxonomy): Bacteria > Pseudomonadota > Alphaproteobacteria > Rickettsiales > Deianiraeaceae > Deianiraea > Deianiraea vastatrix. The sequence goes on from NZ_CP029077.1 coordinate 521,667, forward strand.
TTATTTTGCTCGATGTAATCTTTGACTTTGTCTATATTTAAGCAAGATTTTATCACCTCAAGATCTATTGCTGACATGTTTTCAGACTTTACTCTATAGTCCATAAATGCTTGATAAACAACCGGAACCCAGATTTTAACTATATCCAAAATTGCAAAGGCGAATTGCTGAATTTCCTTTTGTGCATGGCTATCTGCTCTGAGGCGAAGGAAGTGAAGAAGGTTATGAAGATCTATCTTCCAAAAAAACTCAGTATATGTATTTTGTGGCAAAATTGTTCTTGAAAGCTCTCTTGCAAGTAGTTTTTTATTAATTAAATCATCGTAACTTTCAAAAGCATTAAGGCAGTTTTCTTGTATTATATTTTGGCATTTTTGGGCTATATCATCTGACAATTTTTCACCACTGCCTTGATTATTAATTGCAGATTGCATAGCCATTCTATCAAGCTCGGGAACATAAAATTCGTCTTTAATAATTGAATATCGCGCCGAAATCTCGTTTATATTTGCCGTTCTATGACGCATCCACTGACGAGCGATAAAAATTGGCATCTTTAAATGCAGCTTTATTTCGCACATTTCAAAAGGTGTTGTGTGGTGATGACGCATTAAATATCTTATCAATCCCTCGTCTTGGTTGACTGTTTTTGTGCCTTGCCCATAGGAAACCCTTGCTGCATTTGCTATATCGCTGTCGCAACCCATGTAATCTACGACGCAGACGAACCCGTGGTCTAGAACTTGTTTTTTTTCGCCAAGTATTTTGTCAATTTCGACAACTGTATTTCGATTTGTGTACTGCATAAAAAAAGTTTCTTTTACTGTAAAAATATTTTTTTTATTTGCAAATACTATTTTCTCTATTTGTTAATAAATCTATTTATAAAAAAACTCAAGAAGGCACAAATAATAATACTGCAAATTTGAGATATTGATGGATTTTTTACACTAACAAGAAACATATCAAACAAATAAGATCCAATAAACATTATAAAAATTTGAGTTATAAAAATCTTACAAAGTGCAAAAATTTCAAAATGTTTTCTAAAAACAAAAAATCTTATTACAAAAATACTTATCAATATTGATAAAAGAGATGATATATAAAATATTAAATCAATGTTAAGAGTTAATTTAGAAAAATAAATAACATTAAAAATTAATACATTGCAAAATGAATTAAAAGCCCCACCTATGATAAATCTTATTTTTTCACTTTTCATTAAAAGCGATAAAAGACTATATATTTTCTTTATTTTTAACAACATACAACATTCTATCTTTTGTTTCTGTATAAATTCTACCTACATATTCACTTAAAATTCCAATGTGAATTAGTATAAAGCCATTAAAAAATAATACAATTGAGAGTATAGTTGCAAGACCTTTTGTTTCAGAAAAGCCATACAATAATGTCTTAATAACAACAAAAACAAGGAATATCATCGCAAATAGTGATAATAAAAATCCACTTACAAGGCTAAGACGCAGGGGCTTTGATGATGATGAAATAATTGCGTCAAAGCCAAGAGTAAAGAGTTTTTTGTAACTCTGAGTTGGATTTCCAGATAAGCGATCAGGTCTTTTAAAATAGATTTTTTTCACCTTAAAGCCCATCCACCCCCAAATACCTCTAACATAGCGATTTGTTTCACTCATTTGCTTAAAAGTATCGAGCATTTTTCTATTTACAAGCCTAAAATCTCCTGCATTTTCTATTATTGGCCTATCTGAAAAGAAATTCATTAATTTATAAAATATTTTACAAAAAAATCTTTTAACAAAAGATTCATCACGCGCAGACCTTACCGCAACAATGCTATCAAAGTCTCCTGTTTTTATCTCAGTAAGCATTATGGGTATTAACTCTAGTGGATCTTGTAAATCACAGTCAATTGGAACTGCATAATCTTTTGTTACATGACATAATCCGCATGATAAAGCAATTTCTTTACCAAAGTTCCTTGCAAGCTGTATAGTTTTGATGCGTGAATCTGTTTTTGCATATTTTAACAATTCTCCGTAAGTTTCGTCACGGCTTCCATCATCTACACAGATAATTTCCCAATCATCAGTTATATCATTGGCTGTTTTTATCGCTTGTTTAAAAAAATTATCTATAACGCCGTCTTGATTTTCATTATAAAACGGAACAACAATTGCAAGTGATTCTTTTTTCATAAAACTGTATATAAAACTTTTTCTGGCTTACATTTTTTAAACTTGAATACAAAATCTTTTTCCTGTACTTTGCAATAGTTATAATCTTTAATTTCAACACTAGATATTGATTTATATTTTGATACTTTTTTAATAAACTTATTCATTTCACTTTCAGAATTTGCAACAACTATAATTGCACTTTTTGGAAAATCATTTTGTTTATCTAAGGTAAACCATGCATTTTCCTCTTCATTTGCATTAATAAAAAATGATGGTCTTTTCTTGTGATATACATTTATAATAGATCCAAGCCAAATTTCACCTGCAACGTATATATTTTTGCTGTCATTTTCATATGTTAATTTAGCATCACTGTTTACGATTTCAACAAATTTCTCTGAATCAAAATCACTTCTTGTAAATGGTCTAAATGCTGTAATCAAAGAATACATTCCTGCATATATTATATTAAGTATAATAATTATATTTACAATATTTTTCCTTTCCTGAAAAATCAATCCAATAAAAATACAACAAATAATCGACCACATTGTTTTAGTTGAATTTCCAGTTACAAGTGCGTATAATGGAAATACAAAAAGTGGCAAAACGCATATAAACTTTACAAAATTTAGCGACAAAGCTTCTTTATTAAATTTTAATCTTTTAACAATCAATAGTGGCAAAATTGGCAATAATAAAAACATTTCACCACAAAATGTCAATAAAGCCTGATATATTCTATTGTTTTGTGTATTTACAGATCTTGCCATTGCATATTTAATTGTTATAAAATCATTATTATATAGCCATATTAAGTGCGGAGTAAGTAACATTAAAAAAATAGCACCGCTTAAATAAAATTTCCAGTTTTTTATAGCATTTGCGTAAAATATTGAATGTATGAAAAATATACCGATAAAAAGAATGCTGGTATATTTTGCCAAAACACACAAAGTTGAAAACACTGCAAGTAAAATCCAATATTTAGCTTCATTTTTTGTAATTGATAACAGATAAAAGTAAATAGATGCGCTAATTAGTGGAATAAGTAATATATTTACATTAAATTCAACTGCATAAATGCTAAAAACCGGAGAAAGTAAAAAAAGATAATAAGGTATATTATTTTTGGAATTAAAAAACAATAAATCGGAAGTTTTTTTTACAAAATATAACGCAATTGTAATACATAATGTTGAAAGAAAATACAATCCAAAGCTTCCCATTGCAAGAAAGAATATCTCTGCAATCCATGCCGATAAAGGTGGATGTTTATTGTAACTCATTTGCCATTCATGACCCCAAGATATAGCCTCAACGGTATCAAGTGGTAAGGAATTTCTCAAAATACATGGAACTAAGCTCCAAAATAAAATATATAAAAGTAGCCAGAAAAATGACTTATTTTTATTTGTTAGTATTTTTTCCATCATTTAATATTACATTAATTTTCTTTATAAAATCTTGATTTTCATCTTTGATATAGCAAGCTGCATTTGCGAGTATAAAACCCATATAATTACCGCAGTCAAGTCTACTTGATTTAATATCTATATTTAAAATATCTTCTTCTTTAAGTAATGAAGCAATGGAATCTGTTAATTGAATTTCGCCGTTTTTACCTACATTTCCAGATGAAAGAAGGTCAAATATTTTTCTACTTAAAACATATCTTCCAATAATACAACGATCAGAGCTGCGGCTTTCTTCCAAATTTTTTGGCTTTTCTATAACCGAAACTGCTTTATATATTGACATTTTTTCATCACTACTGAGTACATCATTTCCCGTTACAACGCCATATTTTGATATATCTTGAGCGTCTTCTTTTGTTGTAAGTATAATATTTTTACCATTTTTATAAAACTCATCTACAACCAATTTCATTCCATTTTGATTAAATAAAAATTCATCTGGCAGACAAATAGCAAAAAAATCATCATTTATTAATGATTTTGCTCTTAAAACTGCATCACCAAGACCGTTACTCTCGTCTTGTATAACATATATAAATTCAACATTTTTTTTATCACATTTAATTAAATCTCTTGTTATTAAGCCTTTTTTCGAGTTTGTTACAAAAATAAATCTCTCAATACCAGCTTCCAAGCATTCATCAATTATAATTTGCAATATTGGCTTACCATTTATGCCAAGCAACTCTTTTGGCAAAAATCTCGTAAATGGATCAAGCCTTGACCCAGTTCCTGCTGCCGGTATAACAACTGTATTAATCTTTGTTTTCATAAGTGATAATATTCAATTTTATTATTTATAATCTCATTTTTATTGCAAATATTTCTAAAATCAAGAACAATTTTACAATCAGGCAGACTAGACCATTTTATTTCATGAAATTCAGCCCATTCTGTTAAAACAACAACAATTCGAGCATCTTTAATGCAATCTTTGGCATTATCTGAATATTTTACCCTATCGCTACCTATTAAGTGACGCATTTCATCCATCGCCTCTGGATCGTAAGCTGTTATTGTAATATTCTTATTGTCGGTTAATTTCTTTACAACATCAATAGCGATAGAACATCTAATATCTGAAGTATTTGCCTTAAACGCAAGACCTAGTAATGCAATGTTTTTTGCGTTTTTATTTTTTAATTCATCTTCAATTTTATCTAAAACAAATTTCTTTTGATCGTCATTAGATTTTTTAATATTCTTTATAATTTTTAAATCAAGACCGGATTGTTCCACCTGATATTCCATTGCATCAATGTCTTTTGGAAAACAAGAGCCACCAAATCCAGGACCTGGGTTTAAAAATTTATCTCCAATTCTTTTATCCATTCCAACGGCCTTTAAAACGCCTTGTGAAAAAATTCCTTCTTTATCGCAAAATCTAGATATTTCGTTTGCAAATGCAATTTTTGCAGCAAGAAATGTATTTGATGCATATTTTACAAGCTCCGCACCTTTAGTATCCATAAAAACAATTTTTTCACTTAATATACCACCGTAAAGATTAATTAATTTACTCTTATCAAACTCAAGAGAATCGCAGCCAATAACAACTCTATCTGGGTATAAAAAATCATCAACCGCACTACCCTCTCTTAAAAATTCAGGACTGGAAACAACGGTTAAATGTGGAATTTTTTCTTTTATTTTTGCATTTGTTCCAACTGGAACTGTGGATTTTGTAATCACTATCGCATTATTATGAGCAATAGATGCAATTTCATCAACAGCTTTAAAAACATAACTTAAGTCTGCATTTTGGCAGTCATTTAAAGTTGGTGTGCCAACGGCTATTACATATATATCTATCACTTTTGGATCTGTAATATCTGAAAATTTCTCTATAAATGCTATATTTTTCTTATTTTTACTAAATAAATCATCAAGTTTTGGCTCGTAAATTGGCATTTTTCCGTTTTTAAGATCGTCCAATTTTTTTGTATCTTTTTCAATAAATGTTACATTATGACCAAAGCTTGCAAATGCAAAACCAGATGGCAAGCCCACATATCCACAACCAATGACAACAATATTTAGCATAAAAAATATTTGACTTTCATAAAATATCAATTTACATTTAAAAATAATTTGCAAGTTAAATGAAAAAAAATATTCTAATTACTGGTGGAACAGGCTTTCTTGGTTCGCATTTGTGCCACAAATTATATCAAAACAAAGAAAACAATATAATCTGTGTCGATTGCAATTTTACAGGGGATATAATAAATGTTAAAGATTTACTAAACAAGGAAAGATTTACTTTTATAAATCACGATATAATAAATCCAATAGATTTTGATTTCAAGATTGACGAAATATACAACCTTGCATGCCCTGCTTCGCCAGATCATTATCAATTTAAAAACGCAATATTTACAACAAAAACAAATGTTATCGGTGTTTTAAATTTATGCGAACTTGCCAAAAAACATGGATCGAAAATACTTCAAACCAGCACATCAGAGGTATACGGAGACCCAAAAGAACATCCTCAAAAAGAAACATATTTTGGAAATGTAAATCCATGTGGAATTAGATCGTGTTACGACGAAGGTAAAAGATGTGCAGAATCAATACTTTTTGACTATCACAGAAATGATGGACTTGAAATAAAAGTCGCTAGAATTTTTAATACATATGGGCCAAAAATGAATATCAAAGATGGCAGAATGATTAGTAATTTTGTTGTAAAATCTTTACAAAATGACGATATTGAAATATATGGAGACGGCAAGGCAACAAGAAGCGTGTGCTATGTTGACGATATGATTGATGGATTTATAAAATTAATGTCTTCAGATAAAACAATAACAGGGCCTGTAAATCTTGGAAACACAAACGAAAGAAATATATTATATTTTGCAACCATGATAGTAGAAAAAACATCGTCAAAATCAAAAATTATTTTTAAAGAAAAAAGAGGGGACGACCCAGTTCAAAGAAAACCAGATATAACACTTGCGAAAAATTTATTGAATTGGAAGCCTTTAGTTTCTTTTGAAGATGGCATTTTCAGGACTATAGAATATTTTAAAGAAATTTTAAAAATTGCATAAGATTTTTCCCAAATATACGAATCAAGAGCTTACGTTAAAGCATGCTATTTTGAAGTGTAATAATAAAAATACTTACCAAGGAATTCGATATCGTGAATTTTTTATTAAATGTCAAAGTTCCAATCTCAAAAATAAACTTTGGTAATTTTTATTAATTTGCAAATTAGAATGGTGGGTGACGAGGGATTCGAACCCCCGACATCTTCCTTGTAAGGGAAGCGCTCTAACCAGCTGAGCTAGTCACCCTTTATGTATTTTTACCTTAAAATAAAACAAATAAAAGTCAAGTGTTTTATTTTTTAAGCAAGGCAATATAAAATTATATCACCTTGCCCAATATTTAATATATTGCTATATATTTTTATCAAGAACTTTTAGTTTATTTGAAAGCCCTTTTACAGCATATAGCCAAACTATACACATTACAACAAAAACTCCAGATGCAATAGGTGCAATTGAAAGAACATTTGTTGTTCCCATTACCATAAGAAGTATAGTCTGAGTTAATGCGCCACCAGATTTTCCAAGGCGTCCACCTATAACATCAACTGCTGCTTTACCTTTTGATTTAAGCTCAGGGTCAAGTGGAATATAAGCCATTTCCTTTGTTGGATCAAATAGGCAGTATTTTGCTGCTTTTGAAGCAATAATAACACCAGCACCAACTAAAGCTGCTGCGTAAATTGGATTTGAAATCAAGTGTTCCATTGCACCTTTTGCAAATATAAATCCAAAGAATAAACCGCCAAGAGCAAGTATTACAACTGGAGTAAATGCAGCACTAAAGAACCATCCAAGTCTTCTTAAGATGTTTGAACCAAAGAATAATGCAAATATAATAGTTGCAACGCCAGTCCATGCAGAGTAGCTTCCCATGAATGCATTCATTGCGTTTTTATCAGTTCCAAAGAATAGTTTTACTTGGTTTTTCCATTGAACCTCAACTAAATTAATTGTTATACCATAACAGATAATAAGCGATGCGATAAGACCAAGTTCTGGTGAAGTGAAAACGATTTTCGCACTTTCAACAAGACCAGGTTTTTTCTTTTTACCTTTGGTTTCCTTTGGTGGTTCGAAATATTTTGGATCAGTTAAAACGCTAGTGTGCATCCATCTGAATATACCCATACAAATAACACCCATAACAATTGCGATAGATATTAAAGTTTTAAGTGACCAGTCCCATTGATCGCTTCCTGCTGGAGTAAAATTTCTTGCAAGCTCAGCAGAATATTTTACTGTAATTCCAGACAAAATTGTTGAAATATTTGCAACAACAACGAATAAGCCGTAAAATCTTTTAGCTTCGTTCATTCTAACTATATAGTTGGCAAATTGCCAAAATGAAAGAGATAAAAGCATAGATCCCCAAAGTTCAGACATTATAAAGAATAATGAATATGCCCAGTTTTGATAGATTTTAATAAATCCAGCAAGCCTTGGATAAGATGCGATTAAAACTTCAACGCTTTCAGCAGATGGTTGAATTGCTGATAAATTTGGATTCAAAACAAAAGCAAAAAGACCAAAAAATGCCAAAAATGGTATCATTGTTGCGTAAAAAATCTTTTCCGCATTAAACACATTACTCATTTTTACATAAAGAACAACGAATAAAATCGCCATTGGAGTTACGCAATAAGTCTTTAAGAAAGTGATAGTTCCAGCGTCAGCAGCTGTCAAAATCAGCGTATCTTTCGTGTTTCGAAACGCAGTGTAGTTAAACAAAATACAAAACATTAACAAAGCAAGCGGAATGAATTTCTTCAGCTCGTAGTTATGAATTGGCCACAAAAGTGCCCGTAAACCCTTAAATTCAGATTTACTTGTTTCAGCTTTCGCCATAAATAAAAACAAAAATTTAAAAATCACTAAAACAAAAAAAACTATTTGCAAGTTATTTTTTTTAAAATATAAAAAAACAGCATTAAATTTGATATTTATGAAGCAAAAAAATAAAGAAATTAGCAAATTAAAGGCGGAAATTGAAAAACATAACAGACTTTATTACAGCGAAAATAGCCCAGAAATATCAGATTATGACTACGATTTACTTAAAAAAAAGCTTGAAAATTTACTGGCAGGTGATGAAGATTTATTTGGAAAGACATACATGGAAATTGGCTATACTCCATCGAATAATTTTGCAAAAATTGAGCATAAAATTCCAATGCTTTCGCTAGACAACGCATTTGACGAAAATGATGTTATGGAATTTGAGAAAAAAATACGAAAATTCTTAGGCCACGACGAAGATTTATTCTATACAGCTGAGCTTAAAATAGACGGTCTTTCGTTTTGTGCAATTTATAAAAATGGAATTTTAGATAAAGTTTCCACTCGTGGTGATGGAAAAATTGGCGAAGATATTACAAAAAATGCAATCACAATCGATAATTTTCCGCAAAAACTTGATAACCCTCCAGAATTTTTAGAAATTCGTGGCGAAATTTATTTATCACGATCAAACTTTGAAAAACTCATACAAACGCAAATTGAAAATGGAGAAAAGCCTTTTGCAAACAGCAGAAATGCAGCATCCGGATCACTTAGGGTCTTGGATAGTCAAATTACAAAAAACAGAAATCTCAGCTATTTTGCTTATAATATCGCACAAATATCGGATGATTTTGCTATTCAATCGCAGTCAGAATCCCTTGAATTATTAAAAAAATTAGGCTTTAGAGTAAATGATGTATTTTTAGGTAAAGCAAAAATTGATGAATGTTTAAAATTTTACGATGAAATAAATAAAAAACGATATGAAATTGACTATGATATTGATGGAATAGTGTATAAAGTTGATGAATTTATATTACAAAATAGACTTGGTAATACCAGTAAAAGTCCAAGATGGGCAATTGCTCATAAATTCGCTGGAAACTACGCAATTTCTCAGATTTTATCGATAACAAACCAAGTTGGAAGACTTGGAAATATAACTCCCGTTGCAAATCTTACGCCAATTAACATAGGCGGAGTCGTTGTATCGCGCGCAACCCTGCATAACTACGATGAAATCGCAAGACTTGGCGTTTCTGATGGCGATTTAGTGAAGGTCACTAGAGCCGGCGATGTTGTTCCAAGAGTGGTAGAGGTAATTGAAAAAAAGTCCGATAAAATAACGCAAATTCCACAAAACTGCCCATGTTGCAATAGTGTTTTAGTAAAAGACGAAGATTTAGTTGCGATAAAATGCGAAAATCCTAGCTGTGATGAGCAAATTATTCAAAAAATCATTCACTTTGCAAGCAAAGATGCACTAAACATTGAAGGACTTGGAAAAAAACAAATTGAACGCTTTTATGATTTAAAAATTATAACAGATTTACCAAGTATTTTTAGGCTTTTTGAAAAAAAAGAGACAATTTTAAGCCTTGATAGAACGGGTGAAAAATCTTTTTCAAACATGATAAACTCAATAGATAAGGCAAAAAATACATCACTTGCAAAGTTTTTTTATAGCCTTTCCATTCGTCATATTGGCGAAACTGTGTCTGAGATTTTAGCAAAATATTTTCAAAATATAAACAATTTTTTAAATCAAATCACAAACCACAAAGAAATGTATGAAAAATTAAAAAACGTAGATGGAATAGGTGAAAAAATGGTTATTGAGCTATGTAATTTTATAAAAATTGAATCAAATGTAGAAATGATAAAAAAGCTTTGTGAAATATTAAATATCGCAGATTATATCGAGAAAAATAGCACAAAATATTCTGGAATGAAAATAGTTTTTACCGGAACGCTTACAAAAATGACAAGGCAGGAAGCCAAAAATACCGCATTAAAACTTGGTTTTGAGGTCTCTTCCGCTGTATCTAAGAATACAAATTTTTTAGTTGCCGGCATGGATTGTGGGTCAAAATTAAAAGATGCACAAAATCTTGGTGTAAAAATTTTAAGCGAAGACGATTGGCTTGAAATGACAAAAATGCAGTAATCTATTTTATATTATTTTACTTTCTATCATTAAAAATGCTATTTGAACCGCATTTAAGGCCGCACCTTTTCTTAAATTATCAGCAACTACCCACATATTTAGTCCACTTTTAACAGATGTATCACGACGAAGGCGCGAGACAAAAACAGCATCACTTTTACTGCATTCAACTTGCGTTGCGTAAATATTTTCACTAACTCTGTCAAGAAGTATTAAATCATCAGAATCGGAAAAAATCATATTTATATCGTCCATGTCAAAGTCTTCCAAAAACTCAACATTTACAGATACCGCATGACAATTAAATACAGGAACTCTTACACAAGTTGCTGAAACTTCTATAGAATTATCTAAAATTTTCTTTGTTTCAACTTCCATTTTCCACTCCTCTTTTGTTTTACCATCTTCTAAAAATTCGTCAATATGCGGTATACAATTAAAAGCAATCTGGCGAGTAAATTGCTCCGGAGCAACAGATGATGTCTCGTAAATCGCCTTAGTTTGATAATAAAGCTCATCCATTGCTGCCCTACCCTTTCCAGACACAGCTTGATATGTACTTGCTACAATTCTTTTTATTTTATAATCTTTATGCAATTTTGCAAGTGCAACAAGCATTTGTATAGTAGAGCAATTCGGATTTGCAATAATTTTAGTTTTTTCTGCCAATTTTATATCTTTTGGATTAACCTCTGGAATTATCAAAGGAACGCCATCTTGCATTCGAAAAAATGATGTATTATCTATCACATAGCAACCTTTTGAAGTTGCAATTGGAACATAAACTTCAGAAACCGCCGATCCTGCTGAAAAAAATGCAATATCAACTTTTGAAAAATCAAAGTTTTCAAGTAAGTCAACTGTTATTATCTTTTCACCAAATGACATTTGCTTGCCAAAAGAATTTTGCGAAGCAAGAGCGTAAACATCATTAAATGGAAATTTTTCTTCATGAAGTATTTCTAAAATCTCTCTACCAACATTACCACTTGCACCAACAACAGCTATATTGTATTTCTTTTTTTCTAACATAGTAATAAAAAATAGGAAAGCGAAGTGGTGGAGGAAGTAGGAATCGAACCTACGAACTCGTACGAGAGCTGATTTACAGTCAGCCGCCTTTGACCGCTCGGCCATTCCTCCAACAGAACTTTACATGTCTTTTTTTAAAAAGCAAGATATATTTTTTTATAAATTTAATTATAAAGAACTTGATTTTTATTTTTTAGTATGTAACATAGTATGTATTTTTTATTTTTTAGATGCGGTCATTTTTATTTGCGTTATCTTTTTTATTCTTTGTTGAATCTTCATCTGCAGTTACTATTGTTACACCTTATGCCGGTGGCTCTTTGTCAAGATATTCAATAGATTATGTAACAAATAATGGCGTAAATTACAACAATATGTTAAATTCAAATTACAACATGTATGGATTTTTCTTTGGACTTGATATAAATCCATATATAAGTTTTGAATTCAATTACGATCAAAACATTTCAAGAAGCGGCAAAAATACAAGCGGTGAATATGGAATTACCCACACTTCTGGAAAATTAAATACAACAAGATATGATTTTATAGGGAAAATACCACTTTTTCTTGATGTAAAATTCCTATTTATCCTTGGTATGGCACAAGGGTTTAACACAGCAAGCATCCAATCTTCTTCAACTACTATAGATAGTAGATTTAAACAAGGCGGATATGACTTTGCCCCAGAATACGGAATAGGTGTAATGGTTGATCACGGAAATAATTTATTTGCTAAATTTGAAATCAGAAAACAAACATTAAAATATGAAGGTATAGCAAACGGCGGAAATATAATTTCAATAGGTGCTGGTTATAGATTTTTATAATAAAACTCGTATTTATGGCAAAAATTTACATGGATTACAACGCAACAACGCCAGTTTTGCCAGAAATTTTAGATGAAATGAAAAAGTTTCAAAATTTGCCACTTAATGCCTCAAGCACACATTATTATGGACGTATGGCACGAACTGTAATTGAAGATGCGCGTCATGGGATTTTGCAGGCAATTTTCCCTAAAAACCATAGTAAATATCGACTTATTTTCACATCAAGCGGCACTGAGGCAAATAATCTTGCGATTAATTCTTTTTCAAGTAAAACAATTCTATATTCAAGCCTTGAACACAAATCTATCAAAAAGCCAATTATGATGGGTAAAAATGCCGATAAATCCTGTGAAATTCCGGTATTGCAAAATGGTGAAATTGACTATATCGCAATGGAAAATTTGATAAAAACCCAAGCCCCATCGCTAATTTCTGTAATGCATGCAAATAATGAGTGTGGCGTTATTCAAAATATTGATAAAATTGCTGAAATATGCAGGAATAATGGGCTTTTTTTTCACACAGATGCGTCGCAAAGTTTTGGTAAAATTAAGTGCAATTTTGATGAAATCTTGCCTGACATGATAACTATTTCAAGTCACAAAATCTACGGCCCCATAGGAGTTTCTGCATTAATTTACAAAAGCAATGTGCAAATTATTCCGCAAATTTTGGGCGGCGGTCAGGAGTTTTATTTACGCTCTGGAACGGAAAATGTTGCAGGTATATACGGCTTTTCTTTGGCTTGCAAAATGGCAATTTCAGATTTTCCAGAAAAATATAAAAATATTGCAAAAATGCGTGATGAAATAGAGAAAATCGCAGTTTCTAAGGGCTATTTTACATTATGCCAAGGTATAAATCGCATTCCAAACACAACAATGATATGCAAAAATGGACAAAATACCTCGATGCAGCTTATGTTTTTTGATCAAAAGGGGATAATGGTAAGCGGCGGCTCAGCGTGTTCATCGGGTCTTGTTGAAAGCAGTGAAATATGTCAAAAACTTGGCTTAGATACTGGTAATTCCTGCAGTCAAATCCGCTTTAGCCTTGGGCTTTTTACGACCGATGACGAGGCTTGCTTTGTCTGTGAAAATTTGTGATTTTCACATTATAAATCTCATTTTTAGTTAATATATCAGATTTAATCAGTATTTCTCGACACTTTACATCGAAATCAACTTTAGCTTCAAGGTTTAAAATGGACAATCCGTTTCTTCATCCACACTATTTTCAGTTGTTTTGTCTATACTATTTTTTGCTTTTTCATCGATGCTGTTTGCAAATCTTGCAAGGGAAAGCCCGAAATCGAAGAAAATTTGGAGTTGATTTTCGGTTGGCTCGGGGTTGTTTTGAGAAAGCGTTGCATTAAAGGCGTGCCTGATATTGCAATTATTGACAAAATTAAAAAAACCACTCACAGCATCACAATTTTTGCCAGTTTCACCTTTAAAATTCAGCTCTTTTTTCAACCTCTCCGTCCTGCCATTTTTTTCAAGGTAGTTGCATAAATCTTCAATAGCGTTTTTTCTGTCTTCAAAAGTGCTGGATGCGCTGTAAAATTTGTTTTTAATGCGGATTATTTCGTCATCGTGGGATAGCTCTTTTTTAATGCCAGAGTTGATTTCTTGGCTTCCTTTTCGAAAGATTGCCCATTTTTCACTACCGTTAGCGTATTTTGCAATTATTTCCAATTCAAATTCATCGTCAAATAATATGCATGCGGTTTTAATACCGTTAAGCCTTGAATCGTCCATACTTACCCAATGTTTACTTACTGGATGAAAAAATCCTGTATGGTAATTCTTTTGCAGGCAATAATAATCAAAAAGATAAAACGCTTTATGAATTGGGTCTGTTATGCTATTTTGGATTTTGTTCCATTTGTTTCTATATATTATATCGTAACTTAATATTTCTTTACATAAATCGTTAACATGTCTAACACCTTCAGCAAAATCCCTAGATTTTATCGCTGGAAATTCATTTTCTTCGCACAGTCTTTTTCTCATATCATCATTAAACATCGCCACCAATTCTTTCAACTTCCCACTCAAGTTTTACGCCGAATTTATCGAATATTTTTGCAATTACGAGGTTTCCAAGGTTTTCAAAATCAGATGCCGTTGCGCCACCTTCATTTACGAGGAAATTGCAGTGTATATCGGAGATTTTCGCGCCTCCATGCGAAAGCCCGCGAAGCCCAGCTTTGTCAATTAACATCCAAGAGTGTATTTTGTCGCAATAAAAATCGTCATTTTCCCTTGTGCAATCGAAGTTTTGCCCAAATTCTTCGCAGATTTTCTCAAATGAGCTTTTTGTAAAAAATCGTGGATTTTTAAAAGTGGAACCAACGGTTTTTCGTCCAATTGGCTGGGTTTTCTTGCGTTTTTGCGAAATTTCGTCCATTTTTACAAAAATTTCATCACTTTTTGCAATTTTTCCTTTAAAAACCGCCGATGTGAATATAAAATTGTGCCCAATTGCAGTCTTTCTATATGAAAAACCCATATCAGCATTTGTAAAAGTGCCGATATTTCCGTCAAAATCGACATAGTCAACGCTTTGTAAAATATCTTTAATCTCACCGCCATAACACCCAGCATTCATGCGGATATTTCCACCAATTGTACCCGGAATTCCTATTAAAAACTCGCATCCAGAAATGCCGTTTTCAGCGCAAAAATTAGCAAATGTCAAATCAAGCGCGCCACAGCCAACTCGAACCAGCCCATCGCCCAAATTTTCCATATCTGTAAAGCCTTTTTTAAGCCAGATAGTCAGGCCGCGCAAAATTCCATCACGCACTATAGTATTTGACCGCGCGCCAATAACATTAATCAAAACCCCATACTGCGTCGCAAGTTTTAGGCTTTGCGAAAGCTCGTCCACGCTTTGAGGGCTGATTAAAATTTCAGCCACCCCGCCGCAGCCAATCCACGATGTTTTTCCAATATCCGCCCCATATTTTACCTTAGTAATTTGCTCTAATTTTGCTTTAAAATCGGTCATATTTGTCATTTTTTGAAAATTTAATATGTATTTTAATAAAAATCAAGCCTTGAATAAACATATCCTGAGTTGTTTCTTTAATTTTATTTAAAAAATAGTTGATTATTATTTATTTTATTTTAGTATAACGCAAAGGTTATTTATTTTTTATGAAAAAAACATTCTCTATTTTATCAGCTTCTTTATTAATAGCTGCTGCCCCTGGAAACCAAGGAACTCAAGCTCCTTCAATGCCAGGTTCAGTTAAAACACCTCAGATGCCTGGAAGCCAACAAGCTCCTGGAAGCCAACAAGCTCCTACTAAGACTCCTCAGATGATGCCTGGAAGCCAGCAAGCTCCTACTAAGACTCCTCAGATGATGCCTGGAAGCCAACAAGCTCCTACTAAGGCTCCTCAGATGATGCCTGGAAGCCAAGGAAGCCAACAAGCTCCTGGTCGTCAAGGAACTCAAGCTCCTTCAATGCCAGGTTCAGTTAAAACACCTCAGATGCCTGGAAGCCAACAAGCTCCTGGAAGCCAACAAGCTCCTACTAAGACTCCTCAGATGATGCCTGGAAGCCAAGGAAGCCAACAAGCTCCTGGTCGTCAAGGAACTCAAGCTCCTTCAATGCCAGGTTCAGTTAAAACACCTCAGATGCCTGTGGGTCAACAAGCTCCAGCTCAAGGAACTCAAGCTCCTTCAATGCCAGGTTCAGTTAAAACACCTCAGATGCCTGTGGGTCAACAAGCTCCAGCTCAAGGAACTCAAGCTCCTTCAATGCCAGGTTCAGTTAAAACACCTCAGATGCCTGTGGGTCAACAAGCTCCAGCTCAAGGAACTCAAGCTCCTGTACGTAAATAAGGCAATGCTACAGATCAAAGCAATTGTTTATTATCACACCGTCTTGTTAAAGGCGGTGTTTTTAATTTCCATGTTTTTAATTTATGAAAAATAATATTGATAAAATAATGCCTTTTTTATCCCCGGCATCCCTTCAAAACAATAAAACATTAAAAAGATCTCAATATATAAATAATTCCGACTTAAAACAAACAAATAAAAAAATTTGGTTTGACAGTAATGAAATTTACAACCAAATTAAAGAATTCCAAATCCTTTTTAGTCCTACGCAGTATGCAAAAGTTTTACCCGTTCGTTTTGATTTAAAAGGCAGTCCAAGCAAAGATGATTTACGTAATATAACTAATAATCTTCAATATGGAAATAGGATTTTAATACCATGGCTTTGTGATGGACATTGGTCTAGTGTTGAAATATCCAAAAATCAATATGGAAAAATAACTTTAACAGTTCACAATCCACAGGAAAGACCTCATTCAAAAACACAAAAATCTTTAACAAATGAAATTGCAAATGAAGTTAAAAATACATTGTTTCAAAATAAAGATGTAACGATTGAATCATCTAGATTTAATCAAAATAGGCAAAAAGATGTAAATTTTTGCGGCGGAATTATGCTAAATGAGATGTTTAATATTGCTATTAATGCAAAAGATAAAATACCAAAAGATTACACAAAAAAGGAGCTACAAAGTAACTGCGTAGCTCCATTATTAAGTTTTATGTCAATTAATAAAGATAAAATCAATCCAAATGTTAATAAAAAGATTGTCGAAAATGTCGTTAATGAAAATACCAATAGATGTCTTGAAATATACAAAAGTGATACATCTTTATTACACGTTGTTAAAGGTCTGTATCATTTGATATTAATTATTGTATTTAATAAAGACACTGCAAAAAATCACCATAATAGCAGATGATAATTGTAAAAGATTACACAAAACACAAGCATTTATGGTAATAAATAACACTAAGCTAAAAAAGTAAATAAAATAAAAGTCAAATTATTTTATTTATCATACCCCTTGAAATTATCTAAAATGTGAATATATAACATTTGAACATATGATTTTGTTATGAAAGTAAAACCAACAGAAGATAGATTGCTAGTTCGCAGACTAGAATCTGAAGAAAAAACAGCAGGTGGAATAATTATTCCTGATACTGCAAAAGAAAAGCCTATGCAAGGGCAAGTTATTTGTGCTGGTCCTGGACGCAGAAACGACAAAGGCGAAGTAATTCCTATGTCAATTAAAGAAGGAGATAAAGTCCTTTTTGCAAAATGGTCTGGAACGGAAGTTAAAGTTGGAAATGAAGATCTTTTGGTTATGAAAGAATCTGATGTTCTGGCTATTATTGAGTAATTTTTAATATTTTTTGATTTATTTTTATGGCAAGTAAAGATGTAAAACACGGCTCTGAAGCAAGAGTTAAAATGATACAAGGTATAGATATTTTGGCTGATGCGGTGAAAGTTACCCTTGGTCCAAAAGGAAGAAATGTTGTAATTGAAAAATCTTTTGGCTCTCCAAAGATTACAAAAGATGGAGTTTCGGTTGCAAAGGAAATTGAGCTTGAAGACAAGATTCAAAACCTTGGTGTGCAATTAATTAAACAAGTTGCAAGCAAAACTGGTGATAATGCAGGCGATGGAACAACAACTGCAACAGTTCTTGCGCAAGCTATCGTTCGCGAAGGTAATAAATATGTTACAGCTGGAATGAATCCAATGGATTTAAAGCGTGGTATTGACCTTGCGGTATCTGTTATAGTTGATGAAATTAAATCATCTGCAAAGAAAATTTCTTCATCTGAAGAAACTGCTCAAGTTGCAACAATTTCAGCAAATTCTGATAGCGAAATCGGCTCAAAAATTGCACAAGCAATCGAAAAAGTTGGACACAAAAGCCCAATTACAGTCGAAGAAGGTAAGGGAACTGAATTTGAAGTTGATGTTGTTGAAGGTATGACTTTTGATAGAGGTTATTTATCTCCATACTTTGCGACAAATTCTGAAAAAATGACTTGCGAACTTGAAAATCCATATATTTTGATTTTCGACAAAAAAATCTCTACAATTCAACCAATCCTTCCGGTTCTTGAAAAAGTTGTTCAATCTGGTAAAGCATTGTTAATAATTGCTGAAGATGTTGAAGGTGAAGCCCTTGCTACTTTGGTTGTAAATAGACTTCGTGGCGGTCTTAAAATCTGCGCTGTAAAAGCTCCAGGCTTTGGCGACAGAAGAAAGGCTATGCTTGAAGATATTGCAATTTTAACAGGTGGCGAATTAGTTGCTGAAGAGCTTGGAATAAAGCTTGAATCACTTACCATCGAGCAACTTGGACGTGCAAAAAGAGTAATCGTTGATAAAGACAATACAACAATTGTTGACGGAAGCGGCGAAAAGAAAGCAATTGATGCAAGATGTAAGCAAATTGAAAAGCAAATGGCTGACTCAACTTCTGACTACGATAAAGAAAAAATGCAAGAAAGACTTGCAAAATTATCTGGCGGTGTTGCAATCTTACGCGTTGGCGGATCAACTGAAGTTGAAGTAAAAGAGAAAAAAGACAGAGTTGAAGACGCACTTCACGCAACTCGCGCTGCACTTGAAGAAGGTATCGTTGCAGGCGGTGGAATTGCGCTTTTATACGCATCTAAAAAACTTGAAAGCGTAAAAGGGCAAAACGAAGACCAAAATGCTGGTATTAAAATCGTTGCTCGTGCACTTCAAGCTCCAGTTCGTCAAATTGCTGAAAATGCAGGTTTCGACGGCGCTGTTGTTGCTGGAAAATTGCTTGAGCAATCTTCAAAAACTTTCGGTTTCAACGCACAAACTGGTGAATATACAGACATGTTAAAAGCCGGTATTGTTGACCCTGCTAAAGTTTCAAGAACTGCTATTCAAAACGCTGGCTCAGTTGCTGGATTATTCCTAACTACTGAATGCGTTGTAATAGAGGCTCCAAAGAAAGAAGCTTGCGGCGCAGGAGGTCATAGCCACGGCGGAATGCCAGGTGGAATGGGCGGTATGGATTATTAAGCGTCCTTGCCAAACTTGCTTTACATCCCCGCAAATTTTGTGGGGATGGGGCAAAAGAAAATATGTAATCTTTAAATAAATATATGAGTGATGATAACAAAAATAAGAATAATGGTAATCAGTGGGTTGAGATTAAAGAAAGTGAGGAATTTAGAAATAAAGTTGATTTAAAGTTTGAAAAGATAATAAATCAACCAAAGCCAAGTGAATCCAAACCGTCTAGTCCAAAAAATGAACCTTCTACTACAAATCAAGGAAATAGTAATAAATAATGTTGTTCAAATTGGTTCAATAATTACGATTGGCTCAATCTTTGCAATGAATATTAAGAAAATTAATATTAATTTCAATGTTTTCTCCAGAAAAAAGTTAGATTATAATGAATTGGAAAGCGAAAAGTTAGATTATAATGAATTTACAAGGCTAAAAAGAAATCTTGATAATGCTATTAATGAATTGGAAAGCGAAAATGATTATAATAATCTTTTCCATGCATTAGATGAATTTAAAACATTTATCAATCTTTATCACAAACTAATACCAACAGATGAATTAATTGATAACTATAAAGATATTATTAAATGTTTAGAAAAGTGGCAAAAGGTTCGTGGGAAAAAATCTTCAGAACTGGTGCTTTATAAAAAGAAATTGAAAAAATTATTGACTAAAAAATAAATCAAGCCCTAGCTCAAGCCCCAATAATCACAGCCGCTATATTTGCAATAATCAGATTTTAAGACAAATCTTCACAAATACAACAAAAAAATCCAAAAAGCAGTATTAATCTTTACATCCTACATCTAAAATGCAATTAACATCTTACGTGCTATAAAATCCAAAATATATTCAAACACACCTTGACAATAATTAAAAATTGTGTATAATATAGAAAACCTTCGTTTTATATATGTCTTGTCAAAATTTGCGCATTAATCTTATTTTAATGCAAATATGACCCATTTATTCTTCATGCAAAATCTTGATTTTTGGCAAATATTTCTCGTGGCATTCGTTGGTTTTGCGGCATCTTTCATAGGAAACGCGGCAGGAAGTGATGGTTTTATATACCTAATCGGCATGAATTTTTTAAATCTTCCAACCATGCGCGCAATTGGAACCATGAAGTGGTTTAGCTTTGCAAGTGCATTTTATGCAATGTCAAGATACAGAAAACAAAACTCGACAGCTGCTAAAAAATTTATCAGATTCCTCTTCCCATATGGCGTAATTCTCTGGCTTTCAGCCTCATTCATTGGGTCAATACTTGCACAGCGTGTCTCTGGTGATTTTATGGACAAAATGCTGCCGTTTTTAACCCTGCTTATGGCGTTTTATAAGACAATTTTTTTCGATCCAAAAAAATTTACAAAACGCCGAATATCAAATAAAATTTTCTTTTACGGCTTTTTAAGCATAATCTTTTTCTATATAGGCTTTTTCGGGCCAGGTGGCGCTACATTTGTCATATTTTTTGCAAGCATGCTAATTGGAATGGGCTTAAAAGAGGCATCAATAGTTTCTCGCCATGTTACATTCGTTGCAAATGTTATATCAGTCCTTGTCTTTGCCTACAAGCAAATGTTTTATATCGATGTTGCTTTAATTACCATAATATCTGGAATTATTGGAACAAAATGTAGTCTTAAATTTGTTGCAAAATACGGCAATCAATTCATTAACATATCTCTTATAGTGGTTCTTTATTTTGTTTCAGCTGTATATTTCCTAAACTTGAAATAAACATCGCATCAATTACTATCTACCATTAATTTGCGCATCCTTCATTTGACATTCAGATATATAATTTTTCCATTTTTGACTTTGAGCAGTTGTATAATTTGAAACATTACTGTATGATAAATCAAATATTTTATAATCTTGATCATCTTTTATATCATTAAATTCACTGACAATCAAGTAGTTTTCCATAAAAACCTTTGCATAATTGTTGTATTCTTCACATGATGCAAGCTTTATAGCCTTATAAGGAATACACCCAATGTCATTGAAATATGTTATATAAAATGCAGTTTTTTCATCTTTTAGCTCAGAATTGTTTGGAGTGCTGTTTAATATAATACTTCTATCATTTAAACCAAATTCCCATGGCTTTAATCTTTTTATTTGCTTCTTTGCATCTTTTAATTCACTTGCTTCTTTTGAATTTAAACCCCTTTCTCCGTAATCTTTTTGCGACTGCAAAGACTGCTCTTGTATTATTGCATCATCTGTTTTTGCCTCAATTGCGAGCAATTCATCAACATTATTTGATATTATGGGGCAATTTTTATCCACAAAAACATCTTCCGTACTTGTTACTATAAGCCTTATAAAATCTGGAAATAATGGTATCATTTGATATTGATGAAATACTGGATTGCAGTCTCTTGCCAATAAATTTCTTGCCACTTTAAACTTAAGCTTATTACATTCTTGATTATCTTGATTAAAAAACGCATTACTTTTTGAAACACCGAGTGCATAAAGCAGGTCATATTTAAGCTCTTGAGAGGCAGTAATAACGCCATTTTTTACCGCAATTCTTTGTCCATTATCAAGAGTATAATTTCCGTCTTTTGGAATGGTATAAACATATCTTTTATTTAGCAAATTTTGAAAAATTATCTCATCACCATAAACAATTGCCATAACACGCGGCGATCCTTTTACCAAAACCGAAAAATAATTCTTGCCAGCAATTGCATAATTTGCGAAAAAAAGTGTCAAAATTAAAGCAAGTAAGTAACGCATTATAGTATATCCGAAAGTAATTTTTTAAGCGATGAAAGGCTTATTCTTATATTTTCCATAGCCCCAATCTTTTTTGGAATTGCAAAAGAAATCATAATATCTTCGCCAATATTTCTGTGATTTTTCTTATCAAGCGTCACTTTTGCAAGAATTTGCCTATAAACCCTGCTATTTACCTCAATCAACTGCTCAAGCCTTGCAGGAAGTTTGATATTTTCAAAATGCGTTTCAAGGATTGAAATTAGCTCATAATCTTTAAAATACCCAAGTTTATATGCAAGCTTTAACTCTGCTATCATTCCAATTGCAACGGCATGCCCGTGTAAAATCCGCCCATCGAGCTCTTTTAATTTCTCAACTGCGTGCGCTATTGTGTGTCCAAAGTTTAAAAATGCACGAACTCCATTTTGCTCACGCTCATCGCGCGAAACGATATTTGCCTTAATCTGGCATGAAATCTTAATAATACCCGTTAAAAACCTCATATCTCGAGAGGCAATTTTATGCTCATTTTTAAGTAAATCCGGTAAAAAATCAACATGTTCTTTTGTAAGTATCGCATGTTTTAGTATCTCGGCATATCCAGAAATATACTCTTCATATGGCAAGGTTTTTAAATAGTTTGCATTGCAAATAACCATGTCCGGCTGATAAAACGCCCCAATTACATTCTTATATCCAAAAGCGTTAATTCCGGTTTTTCCACCAATACTACTATCTGTCATGGCAAGAAGTGTAGTTGGCATTTGAACAAATCTTATTCCACGCATCAAAATTGACGCAAGAAAGCCACCAAGATCGCCAATCACACCCCCACCAATTGCAATTAAAACGGAGTTTCTAGTCAAGGTAACATTTTCGAAAATACTTTTTGAAACTTTGGTAAGCACTTTAAAATCCTTGTTTTTCTCTCCAATTGAATCAAGTTTTATTAAATGAATATTTGCACCATTTGCCTCAAGATAATGATAAATTCCGTTATAATACTCACTTGGAATGTTTTTTTCGGTTAAAATTATATAGCTTTTTGCATTAAAGTGTGACAAAATTTTCGCCCCTATACTTTGATATGTCTCCCCACCGACAAACAATATTTCATAATTTTTACTACTTGTGCAAACCTGCATAAATAAAGAGAATTTACTCATTTTATAAATTAAAATATTAAATGCAAGGGTTTTTACTATTTTTAAAAACACTTGACGGTTGACAAAAAATGTGTTATAATGATTTAATATTTTATTTTTATGATATGGACAACAACAATCAAGACAACAATCAACGCGAACAAGAAAGGCAAAATGCTTTAAATGCTATAGGAAATTTTTTGCAAAATGAACAACTACTCGCTGCTACATTGTTTGCTCATGGAGTACGTAATGATGGCTTTGAATTTAAATACGAAGAAATAGGTGTTCATGATGCTGAAGGCATGTTAAACAATCCAAACATACTAAGAATAATAGAAGAACGGGAAGAACGAAAGGAACAAGAGCAACCAATTCAACAGCAGCAACAAGTGCAACCCCAATTCCAAGTCTTACAACAGCAGCAACAACAAGGTGGTGGTCGTGGAAGAGGTGGAAATAATCAACAACTCCCAAATAATATACAAAACCGTGGCCGAGGAAGAGGTCGCGGAAACATGGGCAGAGGAAATTGACTAAAAAAACAAAGATAAAATAATTTGACATTTATTTTATTAGACTTTAACTTGGATCACTTATATTATTAAAAATTTTGGATAATTGTTTTAAGTTAAAGTCTGCCTATAGCCCAGCAGGAGATCAAATTACCGCTATATCTGAGCTTTTAGACGGCGTGCAAAATGGTAAAAAAAGTCAGGTTTTACTTGGCGTAACCGGCAGTGGAAAGACATTTACAATTGCAAATGTAATACAAAAATTAAACCGCCCAGTAATAATGATGGCACACAATAAGACCCTAGCTGCACAACTTTACTCTGAAATGAAAGAGTTTTTTCCTGAAAATGCCGTGGAATATTTCGTCTCTTATTATGATTATTACCAACCAGAGGCATATCTTCCAAAATCCGACACCTACATTGAAAAAGACTCGGCAACCAATGATGATATTGAACGCCTTCGACACTCTGCGACAAGATCTTTACTTGAAAGGCGTGATGTAATCGTAGTTTCTTCCGTTTCAAGCCTTTACGGTATTGGCTCTCCAGATGTCTATGGGCGAATGATTATCGAGCTTTCAAAAGGCATGACATATAAAATGGAGCAGCTTTTAATGTCTTTAGTAAAATTGCAATATGAACGAAATAATGTTGATTTTTCGCGTGGAAAATTCCGTGTTCGTGGAGATGTTGTTGAAATATTTCCATCTTATCTTGAAAAAACTGCTATTAGAATTGAATATTTTGGCGATGAAATAGACGGTATATTTGAAATAGATGGCCTTACCGCACAAAAAATTTCACCCCTTGAAAGCGTTCGAATTTATCCAAATAGCCACTATGCAACGCCAATTGAGGTAATTAAATCTTGCACACAAAAGATTTTAGATGAGATGGAAGAAGTGTTTAAAACCTTTACACATGAAGGAAATTTCGTAGCAGCCGAACGCATTCGCCAAAGAACAAAATACGATGTTGAAATGATGACTGAAATTGGGCATTGCAAGGGAATTGAAAATTACTCTCGTTATCTAACCGGAAGGCAAGCCGGAAGCCCGCCCCCTACCCTGTTTGAATATTTGCCAAATGATGCCTTGCTAATAGTTGATGAAAGCCATGTTTCCGTGCCACAGGTAAGTGCCATGTACGCTGGAGATCGCTCTCGAAAGCTAAATTTAGTTGACCACGGATTTCGCCTTCCATCCGCGCTTGATAATCGCCCACTTACTTTTGACGAATGGTATAAAATCAAGCCGCAAACTATATATGTTTCGGCAACTCCAAGTGAATTTGAGGTAAAAGAAGCAAAAGGTGAGGTTGTATCGCAAATTATCCGCCCAACTGGACTGCTTGACCCAGTTTGCGAAATTCGCCCAACTGAAAACCAAGTTGATGATATAATAAATGAATCCAAGAAAATCATTGCAAAAAGCTTGCGTGTAATTATTGTAACCCTTACAAAAAAAATGGCTGAAAAACTCAATGAATATCTAAATGAAATGGGATTAAAAGCTATGTATGTTCACTCTGAAGTAGACACACTAGAGCGAATTTCCATTCTTCATAACTTTCGCAAGGGAACATTTAATATACTAATTGGCGTAAACCTACTTCGTGAAGGGATAGACATTCCAGAATGTGGACTAGTTGCCATAATGGACGCAGATAAAGAAGGCTTTTTACGCTCTGAAACTTCACTTATTCAACTAATTGGACGCGCAGCACGAAACTCCGAAGGGCGTGTAATTTTGTACGCAGATAAAATCACAAAATCAATTGACAAAGCGACAAAAGAAACCGAAAGGCGGCGTAAAATTCAAATGGATCACAATGAAAAACACGGCATAACACCAACTACGATAGTTAAAAGCATGGCAAATCCGTTTAATGACATCTTGACTAAAAATGAGGTATTTAAAGATGAAAAAAGCGTTGATACATCAAATATTTCACAAAAAGACCTTGAAAAACTCATGGCGCAAATTAAAAAAGATATGCGTAAACACGCTGATAATCTTGAATTTGAAAAAGCAAGGGAGCTTCGAGATTTACTGCTTGAACTGCAGCAGGCGCAGATAAAAAACTAATTTACCAAACACACAATTGATTAAATTTTACTTGCATTGTAAATTTTATTCTTTATCGTGAAACAAAAAATACAATATGAATGTTTTTTTAATCTCCCCTAGAGGCTTTTGCGCAGGTGTTAAAAGAGCTGTTGGAATAGTAGAAGGTGCAATTGAAAAATATAAAACAAATATTTTTGTAAAACATGAAATCGTTCATAATGAGTATGTTGTAAATTATTTCACTAAAAAAGGTGTTAAATTTGTTAAATC
Source organism: Candidatus Deianiraea vastatrix (assembly GCF_007993655.1). Taxonomy (GTDB): domain Bacteria; phylum Pseudomonadota; class Alphaproteobacteria; order Rickettsiales; family Deianiraeaceae; genus Deianiraea; species Deianiraea vastatrix. Next base: position 547,821 of record NZ_CP029077.1, read on the forward strand.
AATAAACGAAATTCCGGAAAACTCTGTTGTAATATTTTCAGCCCACGGTGTATCAAAAGATGTTGAAGAGCAGGCAAAGCAGAAAAATCTTACTATAATAGATGCAACCTGCCCTCTTGTAAAAAAAGTCCATAGAGTTGCAATGAAACACGAAGAAAGTGGAAAAACAATAATTTTAATTGGACACAAAGGTCACCCAGAGGTAATAGGAACAATAGGTAGAGTTGACTCAAAAGTATTTATCGTTGAAAACGAAAACGATGTTGACAACCTTGATTTTTATTCCGATAACTTAGCATACATAACCCAAACCACCTTGAGCGTTGACCAAACAATAAACATTATTGCCAAACTTAAAGCAAAATTTCCAAATATAATTGCACAAGATGAATCCGATATTTGCTATGCAACCCAAAATAGACAGGATGCTCTTAAAAAGATTATTCATAGTGCAGATATTTTACTTGTACTTGGCTCTCAAAAAAGCTCAAATTCCAGACGCCTGCAAGACCTTGGAACTTGTGCAAAAATACCATCTTATCTAATAAATTCTCATGAAGAAATTGATCCAAATTGGCTTAAAGATAAGAAAAATGTCGCTGTTACATCGGGTGCATCATCTCCAGAAATATTGATTCAAAATTTAATAAAATATTTAGTTGATAATTATAATGCAAGCATTAAAGAGGTTAATGGAACCATGGAAAATATAGAATTCCACATTCCAAAAGAAGTTAGAATTAAAGAATCGGATTTGTTTTAATATATGATTAATTTTACTTTAAGTTGTATAAAAAAAATACTAAACATGATTAAATCTGCATCCAAATTGGTAATTTTAATAATACTAATTATATGCGTAAGTCTTGGATTTTTATTTTATACAGCAAATCAAAATTTAAAACATACAATCGACAAATGGTACAACGCAGACGATAAAGACGGTGAAACTCCTTACGCAACAAAAGAAGACTCATGCACAAATGTAAAAATTCTTGCAAAATATATCTCAGATTTTTATTCAAAAATAATATCTGGCGGAGATGTATCTGCAAATTTTGATGTTATATGTAAAAATTTTAACTGCAGTGTTAATGAAGAAATTACAGCAAATAAATTTTTATCCCTCAAGGGTTCTAATAAAATGTCAGAATTAATAGACAATATTATGAAAAATTTACAAACAAACATACAAAAAAAGGAAAAGCTTAAAATACGAAAACATATATACATCTTCAAAAAAACAGATTTTGCTGAAGACATACAAAATAGACATAAATTTATGCAATCTCTTTACATTTTAAGAAAGCAAATTCAAGATCTTGAGTATTCAAATGCAATATCGACAATCTCAAGTATAGAGGCGTCCAGTTTTCTCCACGAAGCTGATTTTAATAAAATAAAAAGCATCAAGCAAGAACTAGAGCATGTTATTATAATGAAAGAAATCTTGGAATACAGAGAATATTCATCAAATGAATCGCAAGATTAATTGATTTTACATATTTTTTCAGTCAGTAATCTAACTTTTGGAGCAAGAAAAAATGCTACACAAAATGCCGTTGGAAAGGCAGTTAAAAAACCTCTTAACCAAAAAAAGAAGAAATCCGGAAACACAAATCCACGATTAATAAACGTCATAACTCCTGACATTATTGTGCCCATAGATAAAGCCATTAAAAATGGAAATACAACCTTTGGGTTTTTCATTAAATTCATCTTGATACAAAATACTCTTAGTAGAATACTCCGATAAAAATATAAAAAACAACAATAAAGATAAAAAATAATCCTAAAGAGAAATTCAATTTACAAAGATCTCAATATCATTAATTATCAAGAAAATGTTGTGCCTCAAGTGCCGCCATACAACCAGTTCCAGCTGCAGTTATAGCCTGACGATAAACCTTATCTTGAACGTCACCTGCAGCAAAAACACCAGCTATAGATGTTTTTGTCGAGCCTTTTTCAGTTATAATATAGCCTTCGTCATCGAGTGCGATTTTTCCATTAAAAATCGAGGTATTTGGCCTATGGCCTATTGCAATAAATACGCCATCTAGTGCAATTTCTTCAATTTTATTGCCATTTTCATCGCCTAAAATCACTTTTTCAACAAACTTTAGTGGATCTTTTTGCCCACATATTTCAAGAATTTGCCTATTCCATTTTACTTCAATTTTTTCATTTGCAAAAAGCCTATCTTGCATTATTTTCTCAGCTCTTAGCTTATCTTTTCTGTGAATTAAATAAACTTTTTTTGCATGTTTTGTAAGGTAAATAGCCTCTTCCACTGCCGTGTTTCCCCCACCAACAACGCACACAGTTTTGCCGCGATAAAAAAAACCATCACAAGTTGCACAGCCAGAGACTCCATAGCCCTTAAATTCATTTTCACTGCCGAGGCCAAGCCATTTTGCCTGCGCTCCCGTTGCAATAATTATGCTATCTGCAACATATTCATTGCCATTTGCACTTTTGCACACGAATGGACGATTTGCAAAATCAACCTCTGTAATGAAGTCAAAATCAACTTTCACGCCGCAATGCTCGGCCTGTTTTTGCATTATTTCCATAAGCTCGGGTCCTTGAACTCCCTTTTCAAAACCAGGATAATTTTCAACATCAGTTGTAATTGTAAGCTGACCACCTGGCTGCTCACCAGTTACCAAGATAGTCTTTAAATTTGCGCGTGATGTGTAAATTCCAGCTGTATATCCAGCAGGGCCTGAGCCAATTATTAAAACTTTAGTTTCAAATCTTGCCATAAAATCTATCAAAAATTAAATTCACGCGGGTCGTTTGCAAAAGTTTTAAATAAGTATTTATCATATTCATCAACTTCTTTCTTATCAGACATAACAGTAGCTTTTATTAAAATTACAATTTCCTTCATTTCAACAGTTTCAGACCTTCTTGAAAATAAAAAGCCGATTAATGGTATTCGACTTAAAAATGGAATTCCTTTTTCCTGTGTATCGATATATCTTTCGGTAAATCCACCCATTAGCATAATTTCACCAGATTTTAGATATACAATTTGATCCATTTCGCGAACTTCAGTAACTGGAATTGAGTTCGTTGGAACCCCAGTTGCCTTTGCCTGCTGAACACTAAATGTAAATCCAGGGTCCTGAACAGTAGTCTTAATGCGTGACATAGTAGGCTTAACACTTAACATTACTTCGTTTTTTTCAATATCAATTGATGGCTGAATAATTAAAATAACCCCAACTGGGATAGTTTGTTTTGAGCTTGTAACATTAACATTTGACCCAACCACAGTTTGACCAGTACCACTTACAACGGGCGATGTTGCAGAAACCGAGATATCAAAATAAACCTGATTATCTGCAAAAGTCATTATTGTTGATTGGTTGTTTATCGCCATAGTTCTAGGACTATGCAAAACCCGCGTTGTTCCAAAAGAACTAAGTAAATTAACAGCATTTGTTAAAGTTCCAGCAGTTGTTGTAAATGACGACGAAAATGTTGGAGCGGAAATTTGTGAAAGCCCATTTGTGCCAACCTTATTCCCAGATGAGGTGATGTAATTTAAATCAACTCCTGTTTGAAAATCTCTGTTTAGAATAACTTCAACCAATTTGACCTCAATTAAAACCTGTGCAGTAGCTTTCTTTTGTAATTGATCTAAATATTGCTTAACTTTTGTATGACCTTTGGAACTAGTAAATATAGACACCATGCCAGTTGATTTATTAAGACCAATTTGCCCTCCACTTATCACAGGTGTTCCGCCAGAAGACGAACTGCTACTTGATGAATTACCCGATGTTGATGAAACTTGAAATCTTTTTTGCTGCGAAATTGATTGTGCACTTTGTAAAATCTGAGTTATATTTGATGTCATGTCTTGCCAGAATGTATCGGGTGTATTTGAGCTGAGCGAGGCAGTTGAGTTTCCACCAGCACCACCACCACTTGATAAAACTGAACTACTAACACTCATTGACGATGAGTTACTACGATTTATATTTAGAAAGTTAACATCGTATGTTACTAAATAGGGGTCGTCGTATTCAAAAATGATAGTACCCATTTGCTTTGTATATCTTAAATCCGCAACCTCAGCTATTCTATCTAAAACTTCAAACAATGGACGATTTTGCATCTCAATAAAAGTCTCACCCTCTATTCTCTTATCAATTACAATGTCAATACCAGCTATTCTGCCTATTTCAAGTAATAAATCAACTATTGGTATATCTTCATTTGCAGATATACTTATCAGTTTTTCTTCATTTAACTTAGGATTACTAGGCATTGCAACAATTTTTGAAAGCCGTGGTATAGGTGGTTCTTTTTGTAACTTTTGATCTTTTGTCAAGGCATCTCTTCCAAAGCTATTTTCATACTCAGTACGAGTAAAACCTATATTTCTATCATGATTTACACCGAGATCAACCTCTCTGCATGCACATAAGAAGAGTAACAAGAAATGTAAAAAAATAGCACAAGTTTTCATTTTTTTAAAATATATCGAAAACAACATTATCCAAACAAGGTAAATATCTAATAAAATAAAATGCAACAGAAATTCCAGGTAAAAATGGAAATCCAGATTTCAAGCTTGAACGATTAACTGAAAATCTCTTAATTAGTAAATTGGTAATTAACCCAAATATCAAGCTAAATAGAAAAAATAATATTAATTTTGAGTAATTAAAATATACAAACATTCCAATAAAAAAATCAATGTCAGCTCCGCCTATAATCTCTTTTTTTGCACATTTTTCATATATAAAAATAGTTGTACATAAAATAAATATACCAATTCCAGCAAAAAGAACTCTCTCAAAAGTTATACTGGAGGACAAAGTTACATTCAGCAAAAGCAATGCACATATAATATAGCTAAGAAAATAATCTATTGACATAGTTTTTACATCCATAATGCAACTTGCAATAATTAATATCAATATAATACCCTCTATAGCAGAAAAAACATTGCTTTCTTTTAATAAATATTTTGAAAGTAAAAACGCCCCACATCCACAGAGTAATAAAATATTACCAATGACGCTTTGTCTATTATTTTTAACAATTTCAACCAATTTGGCAAACAACCATTTCATTGAAAATCTCTGATCCTGATAAAAAAAATAGTATTTATCTGCAACAAAACAAGTTACAATATGCGGCATTAGTCTGCTTATAAAATAAAATATTATAAAACTTGTAACGCAAATCAACATATCAAAATCTAACTCTTATTTCTAATATATTCCATTCTTTTTACAATTGGCTTCTTTTCAAGTAAAGTGTTTGACGACATTGTTGCTAAAGTTTGCTCATAATACAAATATGCATCTTTATATTTACCAATTTTATCCATAGTAATTGCCATATTGTATACATATAAGGCATTTGATGGCTCTATTTCAATCGATTTACCAAGATAAAAAATTGCATCATCGTACTCATCCATAAAGCTATATATAGTTCCAATTTGCGCTAAAATAAAGGCGTTATTTGGATATTTTTCATTTATCTTCTTTAATTCCGATATTGCATCTTTTGGAGATTTCGCCGATATTAACGTAATAACATTATTCTTTGCCGGATAATACTCGCTATCAACGTTTAATACATCCATATACCGCTTTGTTGCTTCGTCATTTTGCCCAAGAAGCTGATAGCAAGTCGCAATACCAAAAAGTGCATCTATATTTTTCTGAGACTTAACAGACGCCTCTTTATAATACTCAAGAGCGGCCTCAATATTTCCTGTATTTAAACTATTATATGCGTCATCAAGAATCCGTTTTAAAATGGAAGCCTTTTCTTTGGTATTATCTAAAACAGTTCCACTTGGCAAATTAGCCCTGGAGCGCTTTTTTGATTGAAATTCATTTTGATTTTTTCTAGCATCAATTTCTTTAAATAATTCCTTTGGATCGTTTGAATCAACCTTGTTTTGCACTTTTTCATTTAATTCGCCACCAACATTGGTTTGATCTTGTTTTTGATTTGCATTGGATGATATTGCACTACCAACAATATCTGCAATTTTCTCTTTAGCGATAGCATCATTTTTCTTAGCTTCCTGAGAGACATCCTCGGCAAATGCTGTACTTGAAATAAGAAATGTTAAAAAAATAGCTCTTAAAAACATCAGGTTTTAGCAGAAAAACACATAAAAATTTGATTACCCATACTTGAAATATCTGAATCAATCTTTGCACATTCCTGCATATCGATTTTTATTTTTCCAAACATTTCAATACCTATATCTTTGTGATGATTTTGTCTGCCACGAAGAAGCATAACAAATTTCACTTTATCTCCATCTTCGATAAATTTTTTCGCATGATTTAGTTTAACATTATAGTCATGCTCGCCAATATTTACACCAATGCGTATTTCTTTGGTGTCAACTTTTTTAGTATTTTTTCTCTTTTCAATCTCTTTTTTTTGCAATTCGTAACGCATTTTACCAAAATTTGCTATCTTGCAAACAGGTGGCTCTGAATTTGGAGATATTTCAATCAAATCAAGCTTAAATTCCCCAGCCTTTAACAAAGCCTCTTCACGAGATAATATGCCAAGTGCATTGCCATCTGAGTCAATAACACGAACACTCTTTGCTACAATCTGATTATTTATCTTATAAGATATATTAATTTTTACTTTACTGGATATAACAAAAAACACAAGTTAACCCATCTGTAACATTATTTATTTATTTTTCAAGTTTTATTTATATAAAATTAAATTTTTTCAAACAATAAAAGAAAAACCTTTTACATCCAGGATTTATATTTTTTTACAACCAAAAAAACTCCATTTGAAATAGCACTTCTTATGCTATTTAGTTGGGTATATGCAAATTTAGTACCAGAAGAATTTGGAATATGATTAATTTGCCAATTGAACTTTTTTTGATTTGTAGGAATTTCTGAAGACGCATTATGTAACCAAGCATGCCACTCAGCTGGAACCTTGCTAGCCTCTGGAATCCCGTAATATAAGCAAAATCTAGAACCTGTTTTTTTATCTACAAAATATTGATTTTCATATTCATCCACTCCAACTTTTTTACATCTCCTAAGTCTTAATTTCATTATCATAGTATATATTTTAAACATAGCAATAAGAAAATCATGTAATTCTATTTAAATATTTTTAAGAATCAACAGTTTTTTACACTAATGTTTATGATATAATAAAAAATCTTGACTATTATAAATAACGGTGAAATTATATTTCGTAATAGATGTGTATAATTATATGAAAATTGCTAGTTGTGGCTTTATAAAAAACAAAAACCTTATAACTAAAGAAAGGGTGATTGATATACTACTAAATGATAAAAAATGGCAGGAAATAATAGATACAATAAACAATCAGGAATCTCTTAATCTTGTAACCAAGGCTGCAAATAATATATTGACATCTGGTGCACAAAATATCGTTATTGTTGGCATAGGTGGATCAATTCTTGCAGCAAGAGCTATATATGAATATGCGAAATATGAACTAAAGCTGGATCGTTCAATTCATTTTTTAGATAATTTAACCAGCAATTTTGACACAAATTCATTGCCAAAAGATGCCTTTTTCATTTTCATAAGCAAATCTGGCAAAACGATAGAAACATTAACTCAAATGTGCTATATAATAAATCATCTTAGTAAATCTTCTGTAAATATTTCAAAACATTGCCTCTTAATTACTCAAAATAACAATAGCGAAATGGGAAAAATTGCACATAAAAACAATATTTCAATACTTCCATGGAGCGCAGATATATCTGGAAGATTTTCATGTTTTTCAAATAATTCAAATTTAATTAGCATTTTATGTGGAATTAATATAAAAGATATTTTCTCAAATCTAACAAAGTATATAAATACATTAATAAATAACGAACAATTTATCGATAATATAAATCTATCACTCAATAGCGTTGAACAAAAATGCTCGTCAAATATTTTAATGACATACGATTCTAGATTGTCATTTTTTATAGATTGGTACATACAAATTTGGTCTGAAAGCCTTGGAAAAGAAAATATTGGAACTATGCCATCGGCTGCACTTGGACCAATCGATCAACACAGTAAATTGCAACTTTTTCTTGACGGACCAAAAGATAAAATATTTACAATTTTTGCAAATCACGCAAAGAAAAATGAGGTAAGTTTAGACTGGAATTTATTTGATGATTGCAATATAGATTATATTAAAAATAATTCAATTGACGAAATAATACATGCATCTTTTTATGGAACATATCAGTCAATGGTAATGAAAAACTTACCCGTTCGTATCGTAGAATACGATCCAAAAATATCATTTATATTTGAAATAATGGCATATAGCATGATTGAAACAATAATAGCATGTCATTTTTTTAATGTCAATCCATACAATCAACCAGCGGTTGAAAAATCAAAGGAAATATTATATAATGAATTAAACAAGAAGCTATAATATGGATATTATATTTCATGATGAAATTAATAGCACGCAAACGCTTGCAAAACAAATGCTACAAGACGGAAAAATTAGCAAAAATACATTAATATATACACAAAATCAAACATCTGGCTTTGGTAGAAAAAATAATGCTTGGCATCATAGCAAGGGAAATCTTGCAATGTCTTTTATTGTAAAAATTGATGAATTACCTTATCCGTATTCCATTATTTGTGGATATATTGTTGCAAATGTATTAGAAAAATATAACATCGATGTAAAAATCAAATGGCCAAACGATTTAATGTTAAACGATGGAAAACTTGGCGGAATAATAACAACAATTGAAAACTACGGCAATAATAAATATTGCATATTTGGTATAGGAATTAATCTTGTTGCAAACCCAGATATATCTGAATATAAAACGGTAAATATAAAAAATATATGTAAAAAAGAAATAAATTTCCAAGATCTTGCAAAGGAAATATCTGAAAATATTTACAACGCAATAAATCTTAATCAATTAAATAATATTATACAAAATATTAACAATATAGCATATAAAATAGGTGAAAAATGTGAATATATGAATAATATATATACATTTTTAAAAATTGCAACAAATGGAAATGCAATATTAATAGATAAACTTGACAAAGAAGTAATTGTTGCAGAAACTCAAAATAGTATTAATTTTAATATTTAATTTGACGACGATCTTTTTGCAGATTCAGCAATTCTTTTTAAATCTATTCTATTTTTTTCCTGATCTGTTTTAACAGCATTAAATAAAATCATTGGTTGCTTTACATCCATGATGCCTATATCAAATATCAAATAATCCTGCTTATTAGATAAAAATGTAAGTTTATGTTTAACTTTTTTATCTTCTTTTAGCCAATCTTTATTAAGCATTACCGATATTTTATCGCCAGCTCTAAGCCTCATCATAATATGCTCAAGACCGTATGGTATATAACCCTCGCCTATATTAATTGTGTGTTCAAATTCTGGAACAAAAACACTGCCATCAAGATTTGTAACCCTTATTCTTGCCTGTATTGATGAATTACAAACAACATTTTCACCAAAACCTCTTGCAATGTAAAATATTCTTGGCTCAAAGTCGCCAATTTGAAAAGATTTATCTATTTCATTAAAAATAATAGAATACGAAACAAGCTCACTATTTATCTTAGGCTTTAAATTTTCTATTTCCTGTGATGGTTTGTTTAGAAAAAATAGCTCACTAATAGGAATAATTGCGTCATATTGAAATTTCGTTGTCATCTTATGCATGGCTTTTTCAAGACCAAGCGGCAAAGTAAAATCTCCTAATTTAAAATCAATATCCGATTTGAAAAAACTCTCACCTTTTCCATTAAAAGCCTCAATGTTTGCGTTAATATTTGCGCCACACAATGGTATAAATCGACCATTTTTTAAAAAATCTTGAGTTGGTTTATCCTCCCTCTTTACAACAATAATAGTACCACCTGATTCATTGCTTAATTTTGTATTTACATGAACAGGCATGTTGTCTATACCAATTGCTTTTATAACTTTCGTAATTGTTAATACAGTCTCCTTGCCTTCTTTGATAGCATTTTGCACTTTTGATAAAACGCTTTCTGTATTAACATTTTTTTCAATTGATTTAAAAAGTGTATTTACTATTACAGCATTTAAAACAAAGTATATAACGCACAAAGTAACAACAAGTCTTAAATGCAAGAATTTATAAAGTTTTATCAATATTGCCGTAATTTTTATACCAATATCGGATTTTGCAAAGACTTTAATATTTACAAAAATTTTCCTTAATATCTCTTTAATCATATTCTAACTAACACTTGCAACAACACAACCAGTAATTCTTTTTGCCTCTATATCAGCGTGAGCATTTGGAATTGCACTAAAATTATAACGACTAATATTTGTCAATATTGCACCTTTTTTAAAAGCATCAAACAGCTCATGAGCCGATAAAACAAGCTCATTTCTGTTACTTTTATAAAGCTCAAATCTTGGCCTTGTAAAAAATAATGACTTTGCATCCAGTATATTTGGCTCAAATGATGTAATATTTCCAGAAGCATTACCAAATGAAATATACGTTCCAAAAACATGCAAACTTTTTATGCAAAAATTAAAAGTATCCTTTCCTATTGCATCATATACGGAATTAACACCAAATTTATCAGTAAATTGCTCAACTTTATCAAGAGCTTCTTGTTCATTTTTATAGTTTACAACAATATCACATCCAGCAGACATTGCGGAATCTTTTTTAGAATCACTGCCAACAACACCAATGACTTTTATACCAGAATATTTTGCCCACCTTGCTATAATTTGCCCAACTCCACTTCCAGCTCCAGTTACCATTATAATATGATTTTTTCTGGGAATATGAGTTCGAAACAACATAGTATGTGCCGCCAATCCTTTTCTAAGAATTGCACATGCAGACTCATCAGATATTTCATCTGGAATTCCAACACAATAATTTGCATTCAAAACTCTCATTTGACAATATGCACCAAGATTTGCAAAGGCATATCCAACTCTTTGTCCAACTTTAAATTTAGTCACACTACTACCAACTTTTACTATCGTTCCAACCCCTTCAAGTCCAATAACAGGATTTTTCTCATCATTTTTTAATTCACTAAGCCCCCTACGAACCAATATATCGTCAAAATTAACCCCTACATATGTATGTTTAACGCATACATCATCTTTACCCATAGTTTTTGGTTGATCTATTTCTTTTTCAACTAAATTAGTCGGATCGCCTGCTTTTTTTAAGATTATTCCACGCATAAAATAACTATTAAATATGAATTCATACTAGATGAAAAAACTAAAAAAATATAAATCAAGTAAAAATAAAGATATTTCTTGAAAATTATTTTTTTACATATTCAAGTCATTGAAAGTGATACTTATTTTATATGTTTTTAAACATAAACTCATACGCGAAACTTAATCTATTCTTAAGTATTTACGGTCTTACCGAAGATAAAACACGGCATAATATATCTTCTTTAATGACATATGTAGATATATGCGATAAAATATCCATTACAACCAAAAGATATGGCGATGGAGTAAGTATCAATTTTGGCGGAATATTTGCTCATAAAATATCTCAATACACTGGAAATTCAGTTGAAAATAATACAATAATAAAAACTTTAAAACTAATTTCAGATGAGTATGACCTATCTATCGATCTTGATATTTATCTTGAAAAGAATATTCCAGTTGCATCTGGCATGGGCGGTGGGTCTTCTAACGCAGCAGCAATGATAAAATTTTGCGATAAATTTTATGGACTTGAAATGACGCAAGATGAGAAAATAAATATTGCAAGAGAAATTGGTGCAGATGTTTCATTCTTTTTACAAAACTCGTCAGCAGTTTGCTCTGGCATAGGGGATGTTGTAAATCCAATATATTTTGATGATGCAATATGTAAAAAAAGCGTATTGGTAATTGATTTAATGGAAAAGGTTTCAACTGCAAAAATATATTCTTCATATGACCAATTAAATCTTTCACAACAGGATGAAGAGATAATGAATAAAAATAATAATTTAATAGCATTAAGTTTGGTTAATCTTTCAAAGTTAAATAAAATTGCAGATATGGAGCAATTAATAAGGCTTAATAAAATGACGAACAACCTTATCCAAAGTGATAAAATATTATATAAAACAAAGAATGCAATTGCAAAAATTGCAGAAAATTCATCTGATGGTTTAATAAAATTTGACATAACGGGTGCTGGCTCTGCTGCTTATTTAATATACGAAAATCCACTTTTTGCTAGAAGAGCACTAACAAATGCACAAACTATGTTCCCTGGTATTTTTGCAAAAATAACAACAATAATGCCAGATTTGCATGATAGTGCAAATTTACAAAAATGCGGAGTATATCAAAATTGCGCGTAAAGAAGTTAGCAATAATGACTAAATTCCCCATTGACACATTACCTAGCTTTTTATTTAAAATAAAAGATTTGCTAAACTAGCATTGAAACTATTTTGTCAATTGCAAGCTTGAAATCTGTGACACTATGTTTAAAACCAAGCTCTTTTTTTGCCTTTTCTGATGAGACTGAATATCTTATATCATGCCCTGCTCTATCCTTAACAAATGTTATTAAATCTTCATATTTTCCTTGTTTTCTTGGGAAGATTTCGTTCATGGCTTTACAAATTGCCTGCACCACTTCAAGAGTATTTTTTTCACAATCACCGCCAAAGCAATAGGTTTCGCCAATTTTACCCTTTTCCATGGCAAGTAATACTCCAGCACAGTGATCATCAACCCATATCCAGTCACGAACGGCGGTTCCATTTCCATAAACAGGAATTTTTTGCTCATTTTTACACGCCATAATTGTTTTTGGGATCAGCTTTTCTATATGCTGACGAGGTCCGTAGTTATTTGAGCAATTTGTTGTAACGCATGGAAGCCCGTATGTATGCACAAAGCTTCGAACTATGTGGTCAGATGCCGCTTTTGACGCAGAATATGGTGAATTTGGCGCATAAGGCGTGTTTTCATCGAATTTTTTCCCATCGCCAAGCTGCAAAGTTCCATAAACTTCATCCGTTGAAACATGCAAAAAGCGAAAATTGCTTTTGTCTAAGAGGCTTTCAAAATATTGCCTGCACGCAAGAAGTAAGTTAAATGTTCCAGTGACATTGGTGTCAATAAAAATTCTTGGATTTGAAATCGAATTATCAACATGGCTTTCAGCTGCGAAATTAAAAACTCTGTCTATATTATTTTCAGATAAAAACTTTAAAACGAGCTCTTTATCGCCTATATCACCTTTTACAAAAGTGATTTTGTCTTTAATTTCCAATAGATTTTCAAGATTTGCGGCGTAAGTTAGTGCGTCAAGGACGACAATGTTACTATCTGGATATTTTGCAAGATACATGTGGGCGAAATTACTCCCAATAAAACCAGCAGCACCTGTGATTAAAGCGTTTTTTGACATAAAACAAATTAAATAATAGACTTTTTTGATGTAAACTTTTTTGACAAATCAACGGCGAAAGTGTCGGTCATTCCTGCGATATAGTCGCAAATTATACCGGCTTTTGCACCATCGTTTTGTTCTTTACTGTATTCGCTGTGCCAAAGAGTAGGCATTAAATCTGGCTTTTTGTCAATTGTTTCAAAGATTTTTGTAATTACAGACTTCGCCTTGCTTCGTGATTTTGCAACTTTTTTATTGTGATATAGATTTGCATAAAGAAATTTCCTGATTTTTGCGATATTTTCTGACATTTCTGGTGAAAAATCAACAATCTGAACTCCGCATGTAAAAGCGTCGCTATATGATTTTATGCTGTATTTATCGATGTTTTTTAAAGTCTGCTCTATAACATCTTTTTTCATTGCGGCAATGCTTTTTGATTTTGCATCTTTTGCCATTATTCCATATTCCAAAAATGAATATTTATCACGAACTTCAAGCATAAAATCGCCAAAAACCGGCAATTTAAAGACATCATCAAGAGTCAAAATATCTGCACGAATTCCATCTTCAATATCATGATTATTATATGCTATATCGTCGGAAATTGCGGCAATTTGCGCTTCAAGGCTTGAATGACAAGAAAGGTCAATCTTTAAACCATCCAGCAAATTTTTGTTGTAATCTATTATATATTCGCATGGTTTTAGCAGTGGGCCGTTGTGTTTTAAAATGCCATCTAAAACCGCCCAAGAAAGATTTAAACCTGCGTAATTATGCGATATATTCTCAAGTTTTGTAACGATTTTAAACGAAAATGTATTGTGTTTATAGTCACGGCCAAAATTTTGCATTAAATTATCCAAAACATCCTCGCCAACATGACCAAATGGCGGGTGCCCAAGATCATGAGAAAGCGCAACAACTTCGGCAAGATCTGCGTCAACATTTAGGTTTGATGCTATGCGTTTTGCAATTTCTGCAACTTCAAGGCTGTGCGTCAGGCGTTTTCGATAGTGATCGCCGTGATAAGATGGGAAAACTTGAGTTTTTGCTTCAAGGCGTTTAAAAGCATTACTTGAAATAACCCGCATTCTATCTTCGCAAAATGCTTCATTTGAGGAAATATCTTCATCAAAAAGGCGTTTTTTATTTCCATCAAATTTTAAAAAACTCATATTTTTTGCTTGCAAAATAATTTTTAGGTTATATACAATGTTATATTTTAAATATCAAATTATTTTTTTATGGCGGAAAATGCTGAAAAATTTGGGCTTACAGAAAGCGCGAAGAAGAGAATTTTACACCTTCAGGAAATGGAAAAAAACTCAAGCGGAATGGAAAATCCTATACTGCGAATAATGGTTTACTCTGGCGGTTGCGCAGGTTTTAAATATCACCTTGAAATGACAAATCAGGTTGAAGAAGGCGATGTTGTAATTGCATCAGATGGCGTAAATCTTGCCGTGCTAGACATTGACACACTTGAAATGTTAAATGGTGGAACACTTGATTTTGTCGATGAAATCAGCGGAAGTTATTTTAGAATCAAGAACCCAAATGCAAAACAATCTTGCGGATGCGGTAATTCCTTTGCGTAAAATATGCTGAAAATTTCTCAGCAAAAAAGGATAAATGCAGATCTTTTGCTTGTGAAATCTGTTATTTTAGATGTCGAAAAATACAATGAGTTTTTGCCTTGGTGCGATGTTAAGGTTGTAAATAAAGGTAATTTTCTGACAAAAACTGATGTTGCAATTGACCTTTCGCTATTTAAATATCGATTTAGCTGTGAAATACAAGAAAATGATAACGAAATTAAGATGCGTGGGAAAAAATTTATGCAATTTGAGTTTTTTGGTGTGTGGAAATTAAAGGAAATCGATGGCATCTGCGAGGTTTCTTTTGAAATAGAAATAGACTTTACACTTTCCTTAATAGAAGAGAAGGTTCGAGATGTTGCAAATGCAAAAATTCATGAAATAATGTCAAGATTTGAAGAAAGAATCAATACCAAAAAAGAAATAAATTCTCAAAGATAAAAATATTACAATTAATATTGACAATTATATATTATATATTACTAATATATACCTTATTTACAAAATATGAAACAAATTCAGTCTCACGAGTTAAATGATTTAATAAAAAATAACGAAGTTGTCATTGTTGATGTTAGAGAGCCATTTGAGCATAAATCTTGCCATATAAAAGACTCAATTTTAATTCCATCTTCATGCTTTGATGAAGCTAAAATTCCAAATATCAGCGATAAAAAAATAGTTATTCATTGTAAAAGCGGCAGAAGAGCTTCTTTAATTATCGATAAAATGAAAAATAAAAACTGCTTTAATCTTGAAGGCGGAATAGATGCTTGGATTGCACAAGGCTTTGATGTTGAAAAGTCGTCAAAAAAATGCCTACCACTTGATAGACAAGTGCAATTAACGATTGGTATAATATTAATAGCGTCTTTTTTCCTGACATATTTTATAAATATTAATTTTGTATTTATCGCTTTATTAATAGGCTGCGGCTTAAGTTTTGCAGGGCTTACTGGTTACTGCGGGCTTGCAATGGTTTTGGCAAAAGCCCCATGGAATAAGGTTTATGCAGATAAAAATATCAAATCTTGCAAGATTACATCTCATTGTTGCAACTAAAGATATATGATTATATCTTGGATTTTATTTCTAATAATAGGCGTAAGCTTTGGATTAATTGGTGCAGGTGGATCAATACTTAGTGTACCGGTTTTGATTTACATTCTTGGGTTAAATACACAGCTTGCAATGTCGTATTCATTTTATATCGTTGGATTTACTGCTTGTTTTGGATTTTTAAGCTATCGCAAACAGGGTTTAATTAATTTTAAAGACGCAATTGTTTTTGCAATTCCATCAATTATCGGCGTTAGCATATCACGATGTTTAATAATTTCATCAATTCCAAGCGAAATTTTTACTATAAAAAAAGATATTTTTTTAATTGTACTTTTTGCAATACTAATGATTTCCAGTGCAATTTCAATGTTGTTAAAAAAAGATTTAAAACCTACAAATCAAAGCAAAAGCAATATTAAAACCATTATCTCTGGTTTTTTTGTGGGTTTAATTGTTGGAATACTTGGTGCAGGTGGTGGATTTTTAATAATTCCTGCGTTATATAATTTTCTTAAAATTGATATTAAAAAATCAATCGGAACATCACTTTTTATTATAACACTAAACTGCCTTATTGCTATATTTGCCGATTTAATTCAAGGAAAATACATACAGTTTTCAATTTTAATGCCAATATTAATATCTTCAATTTGCGGCACTATACTTGGAGTGAAATTTTGCACAAAAATTGACAGTAAGAAAATTAAGTTCATTTTTTCAATCTTGACAATTATCGTTGCGATGTTTATGTTATTTAAAGAATTAATAAAAATATGAATCAGCAAGAGTTATCAATAAAAATTGCACAAATATTAAAAAATATTGCAAATTCGATAAGGTTGCAATGTCTATGTCTTTTGCTTGATGGCAAAAAAAATGTTTCCGAGCTGCTTGAAAAAATAGATATATCGCAATCTGCACTTTCCCAGCATTTGATTTTATTGAAAAATAAGGGAATTTTGAAAGATGAGAAGGTTGGCAAGTTTATTTATTATTCAATTTTAGATGAACAAACAGTTGAAATTTTAGGGTTTTTGAAAAAAATCTGTAGCAAAGATTAATGTTTTGTCAAGAAATTTTATTTATGGAGCAAAGAACAAAATTGGAATTAACAAAATATTCCTATTTATAAAATTTTAATAGCAATAACTCACTCTAGATTACAAATTAACGCTTGTAAATTATATCAAAATTAAGCTATCTCTTTAATTAAAACTTTTGTATGAGAAGCCTTAAAGCCGTTCTTTCTCTCGTAATTTTTTCTCCTTCTTTTTTTGAAAATTGTTACCTTTTCACCTTTAAAATGCTCTAAAATCTGTAAAGATACCTTTTTTTTATCTGAGCCAATTTTATATGCTTTATCGTCACCAATAAGAAGAATATCCTCTTTTTTAACTTCAACAATAGAACCAACTTCACCATCCAGCCTGTCTAAAACTAGAGTGCATCCAAGGTCACCACGATATTGCTTACCACAAAGCTGTAAAATTGCGAACATAAGTAAAAAATTTAATCACTTAAACTAAGCAGATTGACATTAATTTTAAAAGTCAAGTGAAAAATATTTTCTTGAAAATAATATTTTACATTAGTAACAAAACTCACTTAAAGATATTTTTTAACATAGTGAAACGTAAAAAAGCCTTTACAATGATAGAACTTGCCATAGTTATATTTATAAGTGGAATGTTAATGGCTGGATTAATGAGTATTTTAAATTCAGTTAGCGCGATAACTAAAGCAAGGGCAAATAAAGATAAGGTTGCAATAATTGAGAATGCAATTGCAACTTTTTTTCGCAAATATGATAGATTACCCTGCCCCGCAGATCCTACTCTTGGCTATACGGATGCAAAATATGGAGTTGAACAATTGAATTCAGATGGAATATGCGATTATACATTAAATTACAATGGAACACAGGTAGATTCTGGATTTAAAAATCATCTTGTTGTTTCCGTGAGAAATAAAACTTCTGTTACGCATGGAAGTAACAAAATTGTTTTTGGCACAATACCTTTTAAAACCCTTGAAATAGGGGAAAATAACATGTTTGATGATTACAATAATAAATTTACATATGTAGTTCCACAAGGATATGCAACAAATAGAAAAATAACAACAAATGTAATATATAAAGCAATTTCAGGATGGACAAGAGTTGCAATGCCAGCTAGAATGCACAGAGCTGATTCAACAATTAATTGTGCAGCAGACATTAACCTTACTACATCTGGAGTTTCAACTAATGACAATCTTTGCCTTGAAAGAGTTGCATCACAATGCACATCTGGAACGAACGCAAATCCATTAATTACAACAGCTCTTGTTGGAAGTGGTTTTTATAAAGACACAGATGGAAATATTTTATCTGGAGATGCAATATTTACATCCTGCAAAGTTTTTGTAAATGACTACCTTGGAAATGCATTAAATAAAGAAAATATTGGATACATATTAATAACCCATGGTCAAAATGGCTTTGGAGCATGGAATAAAGGTGGAACTTTAAATCAATATCCAACATCGGTCAAAGAGCAATACAATACATTTCAATACTATCATGGAAGATGGCCAAGTCATAATATGCTTGGATCTAGTGCTGTAATGCAATTTGTATCCGATAATCTAAAACCAGATTTTGATGATGGTGTTTATTTTTATACCATGGACTCAATACTATCATCTGTTGCAAGAGGTGATAAGATATTTTGTCATCAGTCAACAGTTACTGTAGATATTCCAAGCGGTGCACCAACTGATGTAAATGGATTTATGTGGCAGACTACAATGAATCAAACCAATGCACCATCAATTTACAAGATTTCAAACCCAAAAAATCCTGTTTCAATATCAACCGCAACATCTGCAACATTAACATGTGCCCAGGGTGGAATTTGGATGAATCCAGTTACGCAATAGAAAAAGATTTTTATTAATATATATAAATTATTCAGTAATTTTCCTAATCTTCGCCCCACATGCCTCAAGTTTTGCAGGAAGGAAGTCGTAACCCCTGTCTATGTGATAAACTCTGCTTATTTCGGTTGTTCCTTTTGCAACAAGGCCGGCGATAACAAGGCACGCCGAAGCGCGCAAGTCAGTTGCCATAACCTTCGTTCCAAACAGGGATTTTACACCGTTGACATACGCTGTATTTCCGTCGATTTTTATGTCTGCACCCATGCGATTTAGCTCCGGAACATGCATCATTCTGTTTTCAAAAATATCTTCAGATATAATGCTTTTTCCTTCAGTGACGGCGCAAAGTGCCATTAGTTGCGCTTGGCAATCGGTTGGAAAGCCCGGTATTACATCTGTTTTGACGTTAACTGGGGTTAATTTTTCACCTTTTTTCACCGTTTTGATTACTCCGTCTTTTTCAAAAACCTCAATTCCCATGTCAGATAATGGCTTTATCGTGCCTAAAAAATCACCCATCGATGCACCAACTATATCAACATTAAAGCCAGTTGCAGCCGAGATAATTGAATATGTAAAAGTCTGTATTCTGTCCGATGGAACGCAGTATTTTGCGCCGTGCAGTTTTGCAACGCCTGTAATTTTTAAAGTATGCGTTCCAACTCCGTCAATTTTTGCACCCATTTTAATCAAAATATCGCATAAATAAAGGATTTCTGGCTCTATAGCGGCATTTTCAATTATCGTTTCCCCTTTTGCCAAAACCGCTGCCATTAGTGCATTTTCTGTGCCGCCGACTGTGATTTTTGGAAATTCTATACGCCCGCCGACAAGTCCGCCTTTTGGAGCGCGTGCTTTGATATAGCCATTTTCAAGAGTGATCTCTGCACCGAATTTTTCCATTGCCATTATATGTAAATCAACCGGTCTTGACCCAATCGTACAGCCACCCGGAAGTGAAATTTCCGTGTATCCAAACCGTGAAAGCATTGGTCCAAGAAGTAGTATAGATGCACGCATTTTGCTGACAAATTCATAAGCCGCGATATTTTTTATGTCGCCTTTAAACGATAGAGATAGCGCCAAAGAGGCATCTTCTGTGCTGTTTTTAAGGGATATTGTGGCACCAACATCTGCAAACATAGCAAGCATGGAAACCACATCTTGAACATGCGGAAGATTTGTAAATTCCAAGACTTCATCTGTCAAAATTGCAGCTGGCAACACGGTTAAGCTTGTGTTTTTTGAGCCAAAAATTCTAACATTTCCAGAAAGTTGATTTCCGCCTTCTATGACGTATTTAAACATAAAAATATCCTATTTATTTGCCTTTGCCTTAGCCACTTCTTCGTCTATCGCAACTCTCATTGATATAATTTTAGTTGGATTTGAAACCATTCCGTTCATGCTTTCAGGGCCTTGTTTAATTTTGTCAACACACTCCATACCTTCAATAACCATGCCGAATATCGAGTACTGACCGTCTAAAAATGGTGA
Source organism: Candidatus Deianiraea vastatrix (assembly GCF_007993655.1). Classification (GTDB taxonomy): domain Bacteria; phylum Pseudomonadota; class Alphaproteobacteria; order Rickettsiales; family Deianiraeaceae; genus Deianiraea; species Deianiraea vastatrix. The sequence goes on from NZ_CP029077.1 coordinate 568,353, forward strand.
ATCTTGAGTGACTATAAAAAATTGTGAATCCGCGCCGTTGACATCCATAGGGCGAGCCATAGATACAGCCCCGCGAATGTGCTTCATTTTTGAAAATTCTGCGTTGATTTTTTTACCACTTCCATAATTTGGGTTACCATTTTTTCCACCAGCTTGCGCCATAAAACCCTTTATAACTCTATGAAATTCCACTCCATCATAAAATTTATCACGCGCGAGTTGTTTTATTCTTTTTACATGATTTGGCGCGACATCGGGCAGTAATTTTATCATAATCTTACAGTTTTTATCGCTATCTACGCTTAAATAAAGAACATTTTCAAGTTCCTCTTGAATTCTTGGTTTTGCAATCACATTTCCATAAAACAAACTTTGTAACACCGATATAGTTGATAAAAAAGCAAAAACTACAACATAAAAAGTAGCTCTTGGTTTAACGTTTTTTAAAAATTTTTCTATTTTCATATTTTTATCTTGACAAAAAAATATAACAACTTATACAATGACAAAAATTAAAGTCAAGTTATTTCACATGAAGACAAATTCTGTTGACACAAAAATGAAAAGTTGGTATCAAGATAGATATGTTGTCGCAAGTGTTCAGAGGAATATTTTACTCCTTTTGACATTGTTGTTGTCTATAGGCATCTTTATCTCATTAATTTTGGTCAAATATATATATGAGAATAAATCTGTAGAGCCATATTTAATAAATGTTGATAAAAAAACTGGTTCTGCAACGATTGTTGAATCTGAAAGTGTAAGATCTTTTACAGCTTCAGAAGTTGTTCGTGAATCATTTGTTGTAAAATACATAAGAGCCAGAGAGGGATATAAAAAAGAAACAGATTCAGACGATAGAAATTTAGTTAGAGTTCTAAGCTCCAAGGATGCTTATAGTTACTACACAACAATGGAAAATAAACAGTCAACATCTGATTTCCTAGATAGTGAAAAATTTAGAAACCCAAGTATTCAGATAGGAATTAGGTCAATCGCATTTACATCGCCAAGAAGTGCTGATTTAAAAATTGTAAAAAGAATTATAATTGACGGCGCGCAGGTTAGAAAGAAATTCTTTAGAATTAGATTAACTTTTGACTTTTTTGATCTTGATTTGCCACTTGAAGATAGATATCTAAATCCATTTGGTTTTCAGATTTTAGGATACGATTCATCGGAAGAAAAAGTTGCGGATGGATATGATCCAGAGGCTGAAGATTTAAAAAACAAAACGGCAAATTCAAATAAAAATAGTCAACAAAATGTTCAACAAAAATGAAATAAAAACAAAAAAATATAATATATTTGCAAAAAATATATCACATTTTGCCAATAACATCATTTTTACAACATCAAGTTATTTAGGGTTTCCAAAAAATTTTATACAACATTGGAACAATGCAATTGGTAGCAATTCTCAATTCATAAAACCGGTAAAAATGTCATTAAATACTAAAAAAAATGAATATATTTTACATGTATTAATCAATGACTTGGCATTTTGGAGTACTTGGAAAATGATGGAGTCTAGCGTAGTGTCTAAAATTGAAGAAATATTAAATAAAAAGTGTACAATAAAAGTTGACAAAATATAATAACTTTTCTCTAAAAAAGTTGTTTTACTTAGAAATAAGACATTATTCCAAAACATGAAGTAAATCTGGCTCGATTTGATACACTTGTTAATAGTATTTTTTCTAAAATTATAAAATATTATCTATTAAATTTACAGTTTTTTCAAGACCAAAAAGCGATACAAAAGAGCCAAATCTTGGACCTTGATCAAGCCCGAGCAGAGTTTGATAAAGCATTTTAAAGAACTCACGCGCCTCAATTTGTAAATCTTTTGCACTTTGGTATGTTGCATTTTGAAAGCTTTCTGCACTATGCTCACTACATGCAATAAGAGCATTTTTAAGATGCAATAAGGCTTTTTTATCATCCTTGGTCGGCACTTTGTAATTTTTAGTTGGTTTTACAAAATCATTATAATAATTTATAGCGCAAATCACCATTTTATCAAGGAATTTATGCTTTCCCTTTACCAAATTGCTATCATATTTTGCAATAAAACCCCAGACAATATCGTCATTTTCAGGGCTACACGCGGCAGTTAGATTTAAAAGCAGTGCAAAAGATAAATCAAATTCATGTTTTGGAACATCGCCGCTGTGTATAAAAAACGCCGGATTATTTACCTTTTCCTCATCACTTTGACGATGATAACTTGATGCAAAACTTAAGTACTCATCGACAGATTTTGGAATTACATCAAAATATAATTTCTTTGCCGTGCGCGGTTTTTGATACATATAATACGCAAGAGACTCGGTTGGCGCGTATTTTAGCCAGTCCTCAACAGAGATTCCATTGCCTTTTGTTTTTGAAATTTTCTTACCCTCGCTATCTAAAAATAACTCGTAAAAATACGTCACAGGCGGCTCTTTTTTAAGCGCCCTGCATATATTTTTATAAACCTCTTCGTTTGGCAAATGGTCTTTTCCGTAAATTTCGTAGTCAACATCAAGTGCAGCCCAACGCATTCCAAAATCAGGTTTCCACTGTAATTTACACCCACCGCCTGTAAATTTCTGCGTTTTTTCCTCACCATTTTCACACTTGTATGTTATAGTTTGACTTTTCGCATCAACTTTTATCACACCTTCAGCCAAAACCTTTCCACTGTCACTATCAAGCGGCATAAAAGGGCTGTAAGTTTCACGCCTTTCATCACCCAAAGTCGGCAGCATTATAGCCATTATAGCCTCATAATTTTCAGCCGCTTTTGTCAAATATTCATCAAATTTCCCACTTTTATAACACTCAGTTGCAGATAAAAATTCGTATTTAAAGCCAAAAGAATCAAGAAAAGCACGAAGCCGCGCATTCATATTATGTCCATAGCTTTCATGAGTTTCAAACGGATCTGGAACTTTAGTCAGCGGAAGTCCAATATATTGCTTTAATTTTTCAGGATTTGGAACATTATCTGGAATTTTACGCATGCCGTCCATGTCATCTGATACACAAAAAATTCTAGTTGGAATCTGTGGTGCAAGCTGTGAAAAAGCAAACATAACCATCTGGGTTCTTACAACTTCTCCAAAAGTTCCGATATGCGGAAGACCAGATGGCCCATACCCGGTTTCAAACAAAACATAGCCCTTTTCTGGCGTTTTCCAATTTATTTTATCAAGTATACGAAGCGCCTCTTGAATTGCCCAAGAACTTGATTTTTTCAGCGTTTCTATATCCATAAAAATATCGTTTTTTAAAACGAAAACACAAAAAAAATATTTGTCAACAACATTGTAAGTATATAAAATGCAGTTTTGATAAAAACAATGTTATTTTAAAACATAAATTAAATCCGGCTCAATCTCGCGCGCGGGGGTAAGCATAAAGTCGCGAAAATAGCATTGTGCATGGGGGATTTGAAGGTTTTTACTTGAAATTATTTTGCCGTCAAAATACAAAATATCTATATCAATTTCGCGCGGTGAGAATTTTATTCTATCTTTTTTACGCCCTATTTCCTGCTCTATTTCCTGCGTGATTTGCAAGATTTCATCGCATTTTTTTGCGCAAAATCCACTTACTGCACAGTTTAGAAAGTCAATATTCCAAGTTGCAGGGCTGCCCTCTGGCATCCAAGCTGGATATTCTATCAGGCTTGAGATTTTTGGCATTTTAAGCTGTAATTTTTCACAAAGCAGTTTGTATGCAAGATTTATATTTTTTTCTCTATCTCCAAGATTTGATCCAAGGCAAAAAATCACCTTCACGCCTTGTGTTTTTTCAATTTCAATCGAAACAGATTTAGCATTTTGCATAACATTTTCCTTAGTTATTTTCACAAAAATTTGCGTTATTTGCTCAAATTTTTCAAGGATTTTATCTGCAATTGCGCCTGCCAAGGCTTCTATTATATCAAATTGATTTGATTTTGCGATGTCTAAAATGACATTTTCAATCTTAACATAGTCTATAACATCCGATAAAACCTTAGGATTTTGCGTATTGTATATTATTTTACAGTCTATTTTCACGCCTTGAATATCAGATTTTTCCCAAGGATAATGGCATTTTAGATTTGCATTTAGGCAAATGTCATTAATTTCTATTATCATAACAAGATTTTACACATAAAACGAAGATCCACAGCCACATTTTCCTTTTTCATTTGGATTTATAAAGACAAAGCCCTCTTTAAACTGTTCGACTTGGTAGTCCATAGTCATTCCGATTACAAAAAGCGATGCTTTTATATCGATAAAAATGCGTTTTCCATCGCTTGTCACTAGCATTTCGTCTGCGTCGGTTAAGTTTATTCCATAGTCTGCAAATTCTATTTTATACGCCATACCGCTACAGCCTTTTGAGCGAATGCTGACTTTAATTCCAGATGATGGTTTTTTGCGCTTTTCAAGTATTTCTGAAATGCGTTTTAGAGCCTCATCGGTGACAGTGAAATAGTTTACGATTTTGTTTTTAAATTCAAGTGGAACCTGAACTTCTGGGGTCTCTATATCTGCGACAAAGCCTGTATCTTTTAAATCACAAAGTCCAAAATCATTATTTTTCATGCAATTACAACTGAAAATAATTAATCGTTTTAAATCAAAACAGATAAAAGTCAAGATAATATATTTTTTATTTGCGTTTATATGCTTAAAGCATACTATCTTAATAATTATACTTCATTATCTCCCTTTTATCAATTGTTTTTGAAATTTTTACGTTTTAAGATAGTCACCTATATTTTATAAAAACATAAACAGATTTTATAAGATTTGTTACAAAACTTCCTAACGAAATAAAAAATCTTCAATATTCATTTAATATTTTTATTACATACTCAACTTCCTCATCCTTCATAACAGATGAAATTGGGATAGATAGAATTTCGTTATGAATATAATCACATTCAAAATTTAAATGATTAAATTCTTTATAACATTCTTGTTTGTAAGCTGGCAATGGATAATGAATCAATGTTTGAATTCCACTTTCTTCAAGATGCTTTTGCAATTTATCACGATTTTTCGCACGAACAACAAACAGATGCCAAACACTATCATGCAGATTTTTGTCGTTCAATTTAGGTAAAATAATTTGATCATTTTTAATACTGTCGCAATAAAATTTTGCAATTTGTTGCCTTCTTTGATTTTCTTGGTTTAAATATTTAAGTTTTACACGTAAAATTGCTGCTTGCAGTTCATCAAGTCTTGCATTGTAACCAATATCTTCATTATAATACTTTCTTTGCGAGCCATAATTTCTAAGAGTCTTCAATTGTTTAGCCAAATTTTCATCATTTGTTGTTATGCAGCCGCCATCTCCAATTGCCCCTAAGTTTTTTCCAGGGTAAAAACTAAATCCATTTGCAATACCAAAAGATCCAGCTTTTTTGCCATTTTCGTCCATCGCACCATGAGCTTGAGCACAGTCTTCAATTATAAAAAGTCCATATTTATTTGCTATTTTTATAATTTCATCCATTTCACAAAGTTTGCCATACAAATGAACTGGCATTATAGCTTTTGTATTTTTTGTAATTGCAGATTCAATTTTTTTTATATCAATATTATAAGTATTTATATCACATTCTACAAATACAGGTTTTGCGCCAATATGAGACACAGACAAAGCTGATGCTATATATGTATTTGATGGAACAATAACTTCATCATCTTGACCAATATCTAGAGCTTTTAAACTCAATGATAATGCATTTAGTCCGTTATCAACACCAATTGCATATTTCGTTCCACAAAACTGTGCAAATTCTTGTTCAAATTTTTCAACTTCTTGACCAAGTATATAATGACCTGAACTCAATACTGTTTGCATTGCTTCAAAAATTTCTTCTTTGTATTGAAGGTTGATTTGTTGTAGGTGAAGAAAGGGGATCTGCATATAATTAATGTAAAAACAATTTTTTTATTTTTCTTACTAATTCGCAAACAATATTAAAAGTACTGTCTTTTTCAATAAAATTATTACATAATGTATAAAAATCTTTCATTTCAAATTTGTAATATTCGTAAATCATTTCTTTTTTTACAGGATCTAGCATTTCATTATAAATAACATCTAATGCAAATAGATAATATGGTCTACGCCTTATCAACAAAGCCTCTTGCGCAATTGCAAATGATATCAGCTTGTTATGTGGAACTGTTTTTTGAAATATTTCTTCAAATTGCTCTACAGTCTTAATGTAATCAGTAAAATTTAATAACACTTTAGTGTGTTCAAATTGATCCCTCGAAAACAATTCTATTTTTTTCTTCCTATCTTTTTGCAATGACAAATTGTTTCCGTGAATTCTATAATGCGTTAATTTCTCAGGTAAACACATTATTTTAAATCCACTCAGCAACATTTTTACCCACATGTCAAAATCTTGTAGCTGCAACAAACATGGATTAAAATGTATCTTTCTATAAACATCTTTTTTTATCATCAAACTTGCTGCGCATATGAAATTTCCATTATAGAAAAAATATCTCAACATATCCGATGGAGTTTTATTTTGATTAAAAATCGATGTCATGGCATTGGGGATTGTTTTAGTATCTCCATCGATAATGTCAACATATGTATAAACCATATCGCAATCAGGATTTTGCTCCATGAATTCATAACATTTTTTAACTCTATCTACATGCATTACATCATCACCAGCTATAATTGCAAGATATTCAGAATCAGCGTTGTTAACAACAAATTGTGAGTTTTAATAAAATCTTCTTTCAATATAATACCCAAATAACAACAAAAACATAAATCTATTGTTATATTATTTTGTTCGCAATAGTTTGCTAAATCTGAAGATTTTTTGCAAATTGCATATTTAATATTTTTATCTTTACAATATTGCAGAACATCTATATTTCTAGCATTATTTTCTATAAAAACAAAATCTAAATCAAAATTTAGATACAAATAATTCAAGATATCAACTTGATTTCCTATATAGACTAGCTTTAACATACATCTTTACAAAACTCACTTAAATTATTATAAACTTTATCCGGATTATATTATAACAAAATAATTTATACATTCTTTGAGAAGAATCAACAATTACTTCAATTATACAAGACTTGTTATCATTAAATAAATCTTTTATTGTTTTGCAATCTTCAATTTTTTTTATCTTGACGTAAGATAAACCATATGCTTTTGATAATATATCCATCTGTGGACATTTGACATACTTCTCATTTGTACCAAAATATCTAGAATTCATGTACCTATCTTGAGATTCCCTAATAAGACCTAAGCCATTATTGTTAAATATAATAATTTTTATATTTAAATTCTTATCAGCAATGAGCATCAATTCCTGCATATTCATTTGAAAACCGCCATCTCCACTAAAAGAGATAATTTGCTTTTTGTTTTCAGCTGCATAACATGCACCAATAGCATATGGAATTGAACACCCCATCGAGCCATATCCTACTCCACTTAGTATTTTTTGCCCTACCATCGATTTTTTATTATTAAATTTCATCATAAAAATTATACATTAACTAATTTTAAAAATTCTTCGTAATTTCTAACATACTCACTTTCATCATAATAATCACTCGCCAAAACCATTAACACGCAATCTTGCGAAAAATTAAACATTTCCCTCCAAATCATTGTGCCAACATAAAGCCCTTGATATTTTTTATCTAATTTTATTGTATCTTTTTTAGCCCCATTGTCAAGAAGAATATCACATGAACCAGAAACGCAAATAATTACCTGTTCTAATTTTGTATGAGCATGAAATCCTCTGTGAATATCAATTTTTGTATAAAAACATAATAAACCCTTTTTATATCAAATGGAATGTTTTTATTACCTTCTAATGAAACCAATGAGCCCCTTGTATCACCAATTAATTGAAAATTAATTTTTTTATAGTTTAAAGACATTGCAAGGACTACATCATATGTGTTTTTAAAATATAAAAAAATAAAAAGCAATAATTTTTATTTTTAAATATATCATAACCAAACTCCAGCAGTCTGGTATAAATTGAATTTCCAAAAAATTATCAAAGTATAACATGACAGAAGGTAAGAGATGACAACGTTAAAATGCTTTAAAAGTAAAATCTTTCGCTTAACAAAAGTCAATTTATACACACTTACTCAATTAAATTTCTTTAAAAAGGTATAATCACTTTTATTAAATATATCGTGAAAGTTGTGTAGTAAAATTTTTCAATCTTTAATAGGTAAATAAGAGGATTTTATTACTAAATTCAGTATTTATAAAATAACTTTATAAATATTAAATAAGGTTTTTATTGACAATTATATCAATCATATTAACATCTAATCAATATATATACAAAGAATGAGAAAATTAAGAAAAAAAGGTAATTTATTAATACCAGTTCTACTGTTTTTGTTAATTTTAACAGGTCTTCTTACAATTTTAACCTTAACCCAAACAATATTACAACAATATAAAGCATCGCGCATTATATACGATTACAATAGATTATCCACGGCAATAAAAAGCTTTCAATCTTCTTTCTCATATTGGCCAGGAGATGTCTCTTATAGTTCACTCACAGGACCTCTTGCAAACGCATCTGTAAAAGCTGACACTCTATATACAGAAACAAATTACAACAACACAACCCACTATGGTCAATCTGGAAACGGCATAATTGGTAGTGTAAAATCAACATTAACATGGCTTGAACTTGGCGTATCGGGAATTTTAAAAGATTCTTCAATTAATTACACCAAAAGTTTAAATGGGGTTGGAATACAAACACTTTCTTACAATTACCTAGTTGGAAACAATATGTTGCCAGAGTCATCTTTTGACTCAAATCTTGCATGGACATTCTCATTAGATTTAGCAAATCAAGGAGCACCAAGCTACACAGTTCCATATGGTAGTGCAATATATAATTCAACATACGGAGTGTATAACACAATGTGGTCAGGAATGCCAAAATTAACTCTTTATAAATGGGGAAGCGCAACTTATGCTGGGTACCTAGATTTAACAAACGCATCAGGTGACATAAGTGCCGTTTCACCAAGTCTTGCATTTATCGTTGATCAAAAAATCGATGATGGTTTTCCTTATGGGCCAAGATCTATAGTTGTTGGCGACGGATATCAAGTTTCATCTTCAGCTGGATCAAAATGCAATAATATTGGAGTTTTATACAGCGCCGCAACTCAACAATCTCAGTTCACAGGAACTACAGCAGTACCAGTAAAATATATTCACGGCTCTACAATTAAAGGATGTGTAATGACATTTAGGTTTTAATTAGATAATTAAATGAATCTTATCAAATACACTTCAATTGCTGCAATTTTTGTAAGCACTAGCCTTATCATAGCTAAAATTTTAACCTATCATTTTAGTCACTCAATTGCTATTTTATCATCTCTTGTTGACTCAAGCCTTGATCTTCTAACATCGCTAATTAATTGTGTTGCAATATTTTACGCCGCAAAACCAAAAGATGAAGACCACAAATTTGGGCACAGTGCAATTGAAGATATAGCCTCATTCATACAGGCAATGATTATATTTATATCCGGAATTTTGATTATTTATCAAGCAAGCATGAATATCGTAAATCACAAGGTCATAACATTTGAAAAAGTCTCGATGTATACAATGCTTTTATCGCTTTTCATGACAATTTGCCTTGTTTTATTGCAAAAATATACGATTTCTAAAACAAAATCACTAGTAATTAGTGCAGATTGCCTTCACTATAAGACAGATGTGCTCATGAATATCGGCATAATTGCTTCACTTTTTATCCTGAAATTCACGCATTTTTACGCAATTGACTCAATTGTTGCAATTTGCATAGCAGTATATATTATATACTCAGCATTTGAGCTTGGAAAATCCGCTTTTAACAACCTTATGGGTCGCGAAATTTCAAGGCAGGAACAAGACGAAATAATTGCGATAATTCAAGCGGAAAATCGCATTAAAGGTTTTCATGATTTTAAGACACGCAGATCTGGGCAAATGAGTTTTATCCAAATCCACATCGAAATGAAAGGCGATTTAACACTTTTTACCGCACATGAAATTTGTGAAGAAATTGAGCAAAAAATCACAGAAAAAATCCCAAATTGCGAAATTATAATACACAAAGACCCGTGTTGATTGTGTAATAAAAAAAACTTGATTTTAAAATAATTGCAATATCCAATTTATCAACTTAATATAAAGATATGAAAGCGATATTTATTTTCTTAAGTATTTTCCTTGTCTTTTTACAAAATATTGCACAGGCATCAATATTTAATCCATTTAGCTCAATTGCAACATTAAACATTGGATATGATTATATTTATCCAAAATTTAATGGTTATTCAAGACATAATTCAGACATTGCATCAGATGCATTTAAATTCAAAAGTAGTAACGTATATGCAGGATTACGACTATTTAGATACTTTGGAATAGAAACTGGATACTCAAGAATACTAAGCAGATTTACAGACCCATATCTATCAACAGATCTAAATTTCAAACAATCTTATGTAGAGGGAAAAATATTTCTACCAATAATATCAACACCAATATTTTCAATAGATGGATACGCATCTTATGGATTTTCAAAGATAAATGCACAGGCGATATATTTAGATTTGTATTCTGTAAAAAATCTAAACCTTGCATCTGGTGTTGAAAATCATAATGCAAAAAAATATGGCATAGGGCTTGAAGCAAGTATAATCGGAACATTTGCCGCAAGGGTTGGATATTACAGATTGGATAGAAAAATTGAAATTATGGATAATAAAAAATTAGACGCAGTTTATGCTGGTGTTTCAATGTATTTTTAGTTACCATGGGCATTATTCGTAAATCAAAAAAAATTATTATCATCTCAGTATTTTTTCTACTTGGACTAATTTTTGCATCAATATTTGCAAAAGCGATAAGTAAAAAGAAGGCAGATATTGCAAAACAAGAATATGTTCAAATTACAGATCAAGGATTTTTAGACGCAGTTAAACTAAATCCCGATAAAGACATTTTTATTGGCGAAAAAGATGCAAAATTAACAATCATTAAATACGGCTCGTTCACATGTCACCATTGTTCAAGTTTTTTTCAAAATGCATTTCCAAATATTTACAAATATTATATACAGTCTGGAAAAGCAGTATTTATTCACAGATCTGTAGTTGGAGATGTTCTTGCTTTTCAAGCAACAAAGGTATTATATTGCACCCCTGGAACGCCAGAAGAAAAAATGAAAGCAGCAATGCTAATATACACATCTCAAATGTCTTGGATTAATTCAGACAAACATAAATCAATGGAAAAGTTAATTAAAGTCCTTTCATCTGTAAATATAATAAACAAAAAATACATAAAACAATGCGTTGAAGATCCAAAACTTGAGGAAAGAATTATAGAAGAGCAAAATTTTATCATTAAAAACTTGAGTATAAGATCTACGCCAACTATTATTATTGATGATATAAAAATTCGTGGCTATGCTGGATATTCAGCAATTAGCGATATTATAGAAAGCAAGCTTAAAAAAGAATAATCTGTCTGACTATAAAATACGGTTTTGTTTAAGAAAATTAATAATAAAATCTTTTAATCAATCTTTTTCATCTTTTTCTCAGATGGACTAATATCATCCGAATCGCTAGATTTTTTAGCTTTAGTCTCAGACTTTGAGCCAGAGCTATTCACAGTTTTTAAAACAGTATTTTTCAATATCATTCGTGGCTCTGAATGCCCAAGTATAGTCTCTCTTTCAACTACAACTTCAGATATATCTTTTTTACTAGGAACAGTGTACATTGCATTTCTTAAGCTATTTTCAATAATAGATCTCAGACCTCTTGCACCAGTTTTTCTTTCTTTTGCAAGTTTTGCTATTTCAATTAAAGATTCATGTGTAAATGTTAATTCAACTTTATCAATTGCAAACAGTTTCTTGTACTGCTTAATAAGTGCGTTTTTCGGCTCAGAAAGAACTCTTACAAGATCTTCTTCTGTTAAATCAAGAAGGCTTACAATTACAGGAAATCTTCCGATAAACTCTGGGATCATTCCATATTTTATAATATCTTCAACTTCAACACTTTTCATAACAGAAGTTATATCCATGTCATCTTTGTTCAATACTGTTGCACCAAATCCAATAGACGAATTTTTCGTAACGCGCGCAGCAACTGTTTTCTCAATTCCAGCAAAAGCACCACCAACAATAAACAAAATATTCTCAGTATTGACCTGTGTAAATTCCTGATTTGGATGTTTTCTACCACCTTGTGGCGGAACGGATACAACGGTTCCTTCGACAATTTTTAAAAGAGCCTGCTGAACACCCTCCCCTGACACATCACGAGTAATTGAAGGTCCATCACTTTTACGAGCAATTTTATCAATTTCATCTATATATATAATACCTTTTTCTGTTTTTTGAATGTCGTAATCTGCATTTTGAAGCAATTTGACAACAACATTTTCAACATCTTCACCAACATAACCTGCCTCTGTTAAAGTCGTTGCATCGGAAATTGCAAAAGGAACATTAATGATTTTTGCAACAGTTTGCGCAATTAATGTTTTACCGGTACCAGTTGGCCCTACAACCAAAACATTAGATTTAGAAACCTTCACATCTCTTATATCCGATGAAAATTGTGAATTTTCCTGCATAGACATTGTTATACGCTTATAATGATTATAAACTGCAACTGTTACAACTTTTTTTGCATCATCTTGCCCTATAATGTATTCATCAAGCATAGACTTCATCTTTTCTGGTGTTGGGATTTCAATTTTATCGCCAGATTTTACAAGTGATTTTTCAGCCTCTTCTTTAATAATTTCATGACACAAATCAACGCATTCATTGCAAATAAATACATTTGGACCAGCTATCAACTTTACAACATCTTTTTGACTTTTTCCACAGAAGGAACAGTATAAAATCGCGCTTGGTTTCTTAAGATCTGACATATATACAAATTAAAATTTTAAACTACCTCTATTTTCAATAACATGGTCTATAATTCCAAATTTTTGAGCATCATCCGGCCCCATGAAATTATCACGCTCCATCGCAGCCTCAACAATTGAAAGCTTTTGACCTGTGTGCTTTACATATATATTATTCAATTTTTGCTTTATTTTAAGCATTTCTTTCATGTGAATTTCCATATCCGTTGCTTGACCAGAATATCCGCCTGACGGTTGGTGAATCATAATTCTTGAATTTGGAAGTGAATATCTCTTACCTGCGGCACCTGATGTTAAAATTAAAGACCCAGCCGAACAAGCTTGACCTATGCAAACCGTGCAAATATCTGGTTTAATGAATTGCATTGTATCATAAATTGCCATTGCAGAAGTCACAACGCCACCTGGTGAATTAATATACATCCATATATCCTTATCTGGATTTTCCGCCTCAAGAAATAAAAGCTGTGCAACTATTAGTGTTGACATATCGTCATGAAATCCACCAGATATAAAAACAACCCTCTCTTTTAAAAGACGAGAATATATGTCAAAAGAACGCTCACCTCTGGCCGTTTGTTCAATTACCATCGGAACCAGTGTATTTATAATTTCGTTGTTTGCTCCAGTAAAATTCAACATCTTTATAAAAAATAACTTAATCTCACGATAATGATAATACAGCAAGATTATTAATAATCAAGTTTTTTTTAAATATTTTTTTTATTTTTCAAACCAAAGTATACATCATCGGTAATTGACATCATTAAAACATCAACATGACTATTGTTTTTATACCTCCTGTATTTTGGCAATATTCCATCTTTCGTCATTCCATTTTTCTCAAGAACACGAATTGAAGCTATGTTGGTTTGATCAAGCTGAGAATCAATTCTTACAACCTTCATAACTTCAAAGGCATACTTTAACGCCATACCTATTGCCTTTGTCATTATTCCGCGATTATGATATTTTCCAATAATATTATAAGACAATTCCGCTTTTTGATTATGCCTATCCCAAGATGGAAATCCACAAGTTCCAACTGCCTTATTGGTTGATTTTTCTGCAATAAACCAATAAATACTTTTTTTAAATAAATAACAATTTGCATAATACCTAGCCTCTTCTTTCATATCCTCGTCTGTATGAGGAATGCAATCATCTGGAACAAATTTTATAACCAACGGATCTGTATAAATCTCCTTTATAGAAAGACAATCCTCTTGCAATATTGTTGGCTGACGCAAAATGAAATCCTCGTGAAAATCAATTATTGGAAACCTGGAGTAAATATCATCAATATAGTTCATATATAAATTAGACTTTTACAAAATCATTAACAATTAAATCTTCATACAACAAAGTTGACTCAACTTTACTTATATCAGTTTTTGAAAAAGACGTACTATTTTTAATAGACTCAAACGTAATAATTAATTTTTCAAAAATTTTTACATGAATTTGAGCTAAATTTGCTATCTCTTTTTTCCTATCATAGCTCATGGTTATTGGCTTGTGTAATTCAAAATGCGTCATAAAATTTGACAATTTATCTATTGCCAACGATATATTTGTATTTGTATTTTTTGTATTAAACAAATATTTTAACTCTCTAAATGTAGAAATTGACATGCCTAAATTTGAAACATCATCTTGATAACTTGACACATCTAAATCAAACAATATCCTTGAAATAAATTTCTCAGAATTAAACAAAGATAAATCATCTATAGACTCGCCATCGGCTATATAATATATAGGCTTTAAAGATGCAGTCTTGATATTTATAATAGATCCAAAATTAACATTTGCATCAAATTTAGTAAAGCAAACACCTGTAATATCAACATGTTCCATGGTTTTTTTGACCAAGTCAATTGATGAATTACCATACATACTGTCACATACTAATAATTGCTCTGTAAAATGAAATCCAGATATTGTATTTTTTAACTTTAAAATAGAATCCTCATCGCAGCTTATGCCAAATGTGTCTATTATTAAAATATCACATTTTTCACATTTTTTATAAATCATCTCAAGCATTTGCCTAGGTGATAGATTTTCTGCATTTAGCAAAATTGACTTAACACCAGTGTCTTTAGTTAAAATTCGAAGCTGTTTTTGTGCCCCATCTCTTTGGTCATCTATACTTGCAACGCAAACCTTGTATCCAATTTTGCTAAATTTATTAGCAATCTTCACACATGTCAAAGTTTTTCCACAGCCATGAGAGCCAATAATTAATATATCATTTCTACTATATTCATCTAATATAATATCAGATGATTTATAGCCAAGTATAAAATACATTACATCAGACAATGCAGATTTAATAATTTTTAACATTTCATCATAACATATCAAATCTTTTATATTGCATGCCAATATTTTCTTCTTAACTTGAGCTATAATTTCATTTACAACAAAAGTATTAACACCCTGAGAAACCAATTCATTACTCAAAACATCAATAACCTCAGACTGCACTTGCTCGTTTGCACCAGTTTTTATAAACTGCTTAATTTTATCTTTAAAGTCTTTAAACAAGATAGAAAATAACTCTTTAGCCATTGTAAAACAAAAAAAATATAAATCAAATATTTTGTTGATTTTTTTATTTTTATTTTTACAATGAGGAAATTAGATAAAATCTATGATATTATGCATTAAAACTTCAACCTCAATCAAAGAATTTAACTCAAACAGCTTTTTAGTGACTCAAAATGATGATGAAATTGAAATTCTTGAAAATCACGAGGATATAATATATGTTATAAAAAATGGAATAGTAAAAATTAATAACGAAGAAATAAATATCAAAGATGGAATATTGCAAATAGTAAATAATAAAGCAAGTATTTTGTGTTAGAATTTAACAATACATCAATACTTTATCTAATTTTTAATTAAATGTTTTACAATATAATTTACCATTTTTAGCCCGTCATCACTTGGGTAAATTTTGTCATTTTCCATTAAAAGAAGGTTATTTTTTATTAGAAAATCAAGTTTTTCTGTATCAATATTGTCAAAAATATCAATCTTTAAGCGATTTTTTATATCCTTTATATCAATTCCAAGTTTTGTCCGAAGAGACATGAGTAAGATTTCATAGACTTGATTTTCATGCGTTATTTCTTCAAATTTTTGCGTTCCAATGCCATTTTTTTGCACAATTTCTGACCATTTTGAGGGTTTATGGTGATTCATCGTCTCAAAACGCCTGCCATCGATAAAAACACGACCGTGAGCGCCAGCGCCAATTCCAATATAGTCCTTCACCTGCCAATATCCAAGATTATGCCTGCACTCAAAGCCGTTTTTCGCATAATTTGAAACCTCATATCGATTAAAACCGAAGTTTTCCATTTTTTTTCCAACAATATCGTACATTTCCTCTAAAATTTCCGTATTTGGCAGAGAAAGTTGATTATTTTTCGCCATTGCAAAAAAATCCGTACCCTTTTCAATTGTTAGATTGTAAGCCGAAATATGCGATTGACTAAAGGAATTTAGGGCAAAATCAAAGTCACGATTTAAGTCCGCTACAGTCTGCTTTGGAAGCCCAAACATCAAGTCAAATGAGACATTTTTAAATATTTTACACGCAGATTTTACCGCATTTTCAGCATCAATACTGCTATGAGTTCGCCCTATTTGCTTTAAAAAAAAGTCGTCAAAAGACTGAATTCCAATTGAAACCCTGTTTACTCCAGCGTCTTTAAAATCGGAAAATTTTTCGGCTTCAAAAGAAGATGGGTTTGCCTCAAGCGTAATTTCAATATCGTCATCGCATATAAAATTGTTTTTAATCAGCGAAATTATCGATAAAACCTCATGTTTTTCCATTAAAGACGGTGTTCCTCCGCCAAAAAATATGGTTTTTACTTTATGGGTTTTTGCAATTTTTTCGCTGTAATGCAAAATTTCTTTTTCATAAGATGAAGCAAAAATTTTCCTGTCCTCGTAGCTGTAAATAAAGCTATTAAAATCGCAATATGGACAAAGAGATTTACAAAATGGCCAGTGAATATAGACAAAAAGTTCTTGCATTAAAACAAATCAAGATTTTCGGTTTTTTCCTCAAGTTTAGGTTGCTGTTTTGCTTCGTTTTTTACTTCTTTTACCTCTTTTTTTACTACCTTCTTTACAACTTTTTTTACCTCCTTTTTTTCTTGTTTTGGTTTTTCAGTTTTTTTAGCCTCTTTTTCTATCTTTTTATCACCAGTTGCAAAAATTTCATCACCAATTGATATTCTAACCGCTTCATCTAGTGTTTTACATGGATGGATTTTCAATTTGTTTTTAATATCTTCTGGAATTTCCTCAAGATCTTTTATATTTGCAAAAGGTATTATGACATCGGTGATTTTTTCGCGCGCCGCAGCCGTCAATTTTTCACGAAGCCCGCCAATTGCGGTAACGCTTCCACGAAGTGTCATTTCACCAGTCATTGCAACGGTTTTTTTAATTGGAATGTCGCTCATTATTGACAAAATATTCGTTGAAATAGCAACGCCCGCAGATGGCCCGTCTTTTGGAGTTGCTCCTTCTGGTGCATGAATATGCAAGTCAAAAGCGTCAAAATCGTGTTTAAGATTAAACTTTTCGGTATTTGATCTAATGTAACTATAGCACGCCTCCATAGATTCTTTCATTACATTTCCAAGGCTACCAGTGCATTTTAAAGTGCCCTTCCCTTTTGTTTTTACCCCTTCAATAAGCAGAACATCGCCGCCAGCACTTGTGTAAGCAAGCCCATTTACAACCCCAACCATATCTTTATTTGTAAGCTCTGAATGCTCAAATTTCTCAACACCAAGATAGCCCTTTATGTCGTCTTTGTTGATTACAACTGAGTATTCTGGTTTTTCGCTTTTTTTCTTCTTTTTGTCGGTATTTAGCTCAAATTCTGCAGGATTTTCATGTTTTACATCTTGAGATTTCAAATACTGGACAACATTTTTTCTTGCAATTTTTGCAACGCAGCGCTCAAGTTCGCGAACACCTGCTTCACGAGTGTATTTATCAATAATGTGAGAAATTGCATCATCTGTAAAGCTACATTTTTCCGAGTTTAAACCGCATTCTTCAAATTTTTTCTTTACAATATATTTTTTTGCAATTTCAAGCTTTTCCTGTTCAAGATAGCTTGGAATGTGAATAAGTTCCATTCTATCACGAAGTGGCTGGGAAAATTGAAGACTATTTGCCGTTGCAACAAACACAACATTTGATATATCGTAACCAACTTCAAGATAATGGTCGTTAAATGATTTATTTTGCTCTGGATCTAAAATTTCAAGCATTGCAGATGCAGGGTCTCCACGATAATCAGAAGACATTTTATCAATTTCATCAAGTAATATAACGGGATTTGACACTTTTGCTTTCTTCATTGCCTGTATTATCTTTCCAGGAAGGGCGCCAATATATGTCCTTCTATGTCCAAAAAGCTCTGAGGCATCGTGCAGTCCTCCAAGTGAAATCTTTACATACTCCCTGCCCATTGCTTTTGCAATTGAGCGAACAAGTGTTGTTTTTCCAACACCTGGTGCGCCATGTAAACATAGAACCGTTCCGCTTGCCTTTTTCAAGTTTTTTTGAACTGCAATGTACTCTATAATTGTATCTTTTGCTTTATCCATTCCATAGTGAGAACTTGTTAAAATATCAATTGCATCGGAAAGTTTTACATCATTTGTTGAGAATTTTTTCCAAGGCAGTGCAAAAACCAAGTCAAGATACGACTTTATTATCCCAGCCTCTGAAGACATTGCCGATACATTTTGCAATTTTTTAATCTCATCTTCGATTTTTTCCCTTGCCTCCTGTGAAAGTCCGGTATTTTTATTCATCATTTCTCGATATTTCTCAGAGACGGCAAAAGAATCATCAACATCGCCAAGCTCCTTTTTAATGATTTTCATTTGCTCGTTTAGGAAATATTCTCGCTGATTTTTATCAATTTGCGAACGAACCCTGTCATGCAAAGCTTTTTCAGCTTTTAATATTTCAATTTCAGAAGAAATGATTTTTAAAACCTCTTCTATTCTTTTTTCAAAATCAAGTAAACATAAAATATCTAATTTTCTTCTTTCATCAATTGATAAAAATGATGTTGCAACATCAACTGCTAAAGGTAAGTTTTGAGCAGCAGAAATGTTTTTAACCGTATCTTGTGGTACTTTTTTGTTTAAAGATAGGTAGACTTCATATAAATTTAATATCGATCTCAAGAAAGCCTGAGCCTTTGCGTCATCTTTTATTTCTGTATTAATTAACTTGTAATCACATGTTACAGTGTCGCCAAAGTAATATTTACTAACTTGAACTCTACTTTTAGAGTCAACAAGTAACTTTACCGTTTCATCTGGAAGCGATATACATTGCAAAATCGTTCCAATAATAGCAATATTTGACATATCGCCATCTGAAACTTCATCTTTACTGGAATCATATTGCATAGAAAAAACAATGTTTCTGTCATTTTTTAAAGCGGCATAAACTGCGTTTATTGATTTTTTGCGACCTATAAAAAGAGAGACTATGGTACCAGGAAACATAACGATATCCCTTACCGGAACAACAGGCGCACCAAATTGTTCTTGACCAAAAGTTGTTGAAATAAAAGATTTATCCTCCAAAGTCTCGTCTTTTTCAACTTTTGCCTTGCGTGGTTTTTTTTCTTTCTTATTTTCAGCCATAAACCTATACTTTTTTCTATTTATATGTATGAAAAAATAAAAAGCAATTTTTTTCTTGACAATTATTTTCACAAAGTAGATATTGTTTGTAAATCATGTGTTCTTGTATGTCCAAAGCAACCGATAAAAATGTAAAAAAAGCCCCTCAAGCTTCATCAAAGCAACAAAAAGATGGTAAGAAAGTTAAAAGAAAACTTCAAGACTTCGGCTTAACCTATCATAAAGTTGTTTTAATAGATACTGAAGGATGCAAAATTTCAACATACTCAACCTATGGCAAAGATGGACAAGAAATTAAACTTGAAACTTGCCCAAAATCTCATTCAGCTTGGAAAAGTGGCGTTATGGATATTGCAAATTCAAAAGATTTAAATGTTAAGAAATTTAATAGTAAATACGGGAATATATCTTCTTCAGATTTAGTTTAACGCAAATGAAAGTAAAGAATATCTTTATTTTCATTATTTAAAATTAAGAATAATTCTGTATAATCTTGACTGACAAAGTAATTTCAAAAACACGACGTTGCAAAATAATATTTTTATTACGCATTCAAAATCAAATATTTATCATTTTGTGAGTTTTACTAAAGGATTCTTTTTTAGAATAAGAAAATTTATCAATAATATTTTGTGAGTAATTAAAGTATTCAAGCCCTACACAATAAAGCAAGGTCAAGCATTCTATTTGAAAAACCCCATTCATTATCGTACCAAGCCAGAACTCTGATGCATTTTTTCCCAACAACTTTTGTTTCAAGTGCGTCAAAGTTGCTACTGTATGCGGATTTTACAAAATCGCAGGAAACAAGAGGTCTTTCCTCTACTTCAAGTATTTCACTCATTGAATTTTGAGCATATTTTTTAAAGACGGAATTTACAGCCTCAACACTTGTTTCGTGTTCAACATTTACAACAAGATCCACAACTGAAACATTTGGAGTTGGAACGCGAATTGCCGATCCATCAAGCTTGCCTTCAAGATTTGGAAGAACTAGTGATAAAGCTTTTGCGGCACCAGTTGATGTTGGAACCATGGAAACAGCTGCGGCTCGCGCCCTTCTTAAGTCTTTATGGCTTCCGTCGACTATGTTTTGGTCGCCAGTGTATGAGTGAATTGTTGTCATGAAACCATTTACAATTTTAAATTCGTCATCCAAAATTTTCGCAATTGGTGCAAGGCAATTTGTCGTACAAGAACCTATTGAAAAAACGGAAATATCGGGTGTTAATTCGTGGTTATTAATGCCGTAGACTATAGTCGGGACATCTTTTTCTTTTGCAGGCGCAGATATCATTACCTTTTTTGCACCAGATGAAATGTGAATTTCAGCTTTCTTTTTTTCAGTAAAAACACCTGTGCATTCCATTACTATATCAATACCAGACCAGTTAATTTTACCTGGATCTTTTTCGCTTATAAACTCAATAGTTTTGCCTTCTATTTTACATTTGTTTTCTGACAAAATATCGATTTTTTTCGAAAATCTTCCAAAAATTGAATCAAATTGCAATAAGTGTAAAGAAGTTTTCATGTCAAGCGATGAATTTACCTTGCAAATATCAAGGTTTTTGTATTTTTCGTTTTCAAAATAAGCACGGAAAACGCATCTTCCAATTCTTCCGAAACCGTTAATTGCAATCTTCATAAAAATATCAAACAAATTTAATTATTTTAAATTCTCAAGCACAAAGCTCCAATTTGCAAGTTTTGACAAGAAAACATCGATATAATCAACTCTTCTGTTTTGATAATCAAGGTAATATGCGTGTTCCCAAACATCAATTGTAAGCAGAGGTTTTTGACCAGATGTCATGGGCGTTGCTGCATTTGGTGTTTTCACAATCTTTAAACTGCCATCTTTATCCTTGACGAGCCAAGCCCATCCAGAGCCAAATTGTGTAGTTGCGGCTGTTTTAAATTGGTTTTTAAACTCATCAAAAGACCCAAAATATTTCTCAATTTCGCTTACCAACTCGCTTGCCGGCTCATCACCGCCATTTGGGTGCATGCATTTAAAGTAAAAGGTGTGATTCCAAACCTGCGCTGCGTTGTTAAAAATTGCTGCTTTTGATGCATCTTCCGCGCTCAGCATTATAATTTCTTCTAGGCTTTTTGCCTCCATTTCCGTGCCTTTAATTAGATTATTTAGGTTATTTACATAAGCCGCATGGTGCTTTTCGTGGTGAAAGGTTACAGTTTCTTCCGATATATACGGAGAAAGTGCATCCTTTAAATAGGGTAAAGGTTCAAGAGAAATTGTCATATCAAAAAATTAGTCTTGATTTATAAATAATTATGTTTTAATAAAAAGCAACTTTTTTTTCAATTTATAAAAATTATAGGATTAGTGCTGAGTTTTTTTATTGCATGCGGTGTAGTTTTAACACTTCCAATGATGAAATTTGCACAAAAAGATTTCATAATCTCGGTTGAAAATGGGAAAAATATGCATCAAATAGCAACGGAGCTTGAAAAAAATGAGGTAATTACTGGTAAAACCTTGTTTTTATTTGCAAATAAAATTCTCTCAATTCGTGGCACTTTAATTTTAAAAGCAGGCGATTTTGAAATTAAAAAAGGCATGGATTACTACGATATTTGCTCACTTTTGGCAAGCAACAACTACCATTTTAGCACAATAACTTTTCCAGAAGGCTTGACCGCAAAGCAAATGATAAAAATTATTGAAAAAAGCGATTTAAAAGAACAAATATCAATACAAAATATACAAGAAGGCTCTCTAATGCCCGAAACTTACAGCTATACATCCTTTGAAACAAAAGACAAATTAATAAAAAGAATGCAGGAATCCATGACAGATTTTCTTGATAAAGCATGGCGTGAAAATAAAAATCCAATGCTAAAAACCAAGCAGGAGCTACTAATTTTAGCATCAATCATTGAAAAAGAGACAAGCGTTGAAGAGGAAAGACCTCTTGTTGCATCTGTTTTTACAAATCGCTTAAAAATTGGAATGAAACTTCAAACTGACCCAACTATAATATACGAAATCACAAACGGCGAGACAAATTTTGGCAGAAAAATAACAAAAGCAGACATTGCAAATGGCAAATATTATAATACATATAAAATCTTCGGACTTCCAAAAGGGCCAATCTCATGCCCGGGTAGATCTTCAATAATAGCCGCATCAAACCCGCCGCAAACAGAATTCTTATATTTCGTTGCAATTGGAGATGGCTCAAAAGCTCATAAATTTGCCAAAGATTACAAAGAGCATATCAAAAATGTCGATGAATACAGGAAAAATCGAACAATAAAAGAAATGGATTTTATAAATTCCTAATAATTAAATTTGCAAGAACGCAAAACAAAAAATAGCACTATATATTAACTTGATTCAATTAAAATTGCAATTTCTGCGCTAGTCTTAGAAATTTTATAAATAAAAACTACTTGACTTATAAAAAAATATAGCTAACCGATAGCAATGTTTTATTTTTAAGATGTTCTTTTTAGCTTTAATTCCTGGATCATTGATACTTGCACTAATTTACGAATGTTGCTTTAGAAAAAAATTTATATAGTAATTAAATTTTTATTATCATCTATCTTTCTTAAGATAGATGTCTTATTCCTCAATTTCCAGTATAGTCTTTTTATAGTGTTGCAAGATTCTTAGAACTATATCATCTTCCTTTAGCTTTATAAAATCTAAGATATCTTCGCACTTTCCAGACTCTCCAAAGCTTTTTATATCTATAAGAAGTCCATCTTTTTTAATGTATTTCTCAAAAAATATTCCATTTCCAAATTCAATTGCAACATTCATCGATTTGGTATTGATAATTTTATCTTTATAATCTTTACTTTGCTCTTCAAATATCGATATACACGGCATTGAAACAACATTGGTCTGAATTCCGTACTTCAAAAGCATTGTTTTTGCAATAGACACAGAGAGACCAACTTCACTTCCCGTTGCAATAATTGTTATTTTTGGACTATCTGTGCAGTTATATATTGTATACCCACCCATTTTCGACATATTTGTTTCAGAATTTTCCTTTGAATTTCTAACAAACTTAACACTTTGTCTTGAAAGTATAAATGCAGATGGACCTTGATACTCAGTTGCCAAGGAAAGACATTCGCAAAGCTCCACTTGGCAAGATGGTCTAAAAACCTGTAAATTTGGTATCAATCTCAAAGAAGATACATGCTCAATTGGCTGATGGGTTGGTCCATCTTCCCCAACGCAAATTGAGTCATGAGTGAATACGTAAAACACTTTTTGCTTCATTAATGCAGACATTCGAATTGCACCTCGCATGTAATCAGAAAATACAAGAAATGTTGATATCATTGGTATTTTATCACCAAATATAGATATTCCATTTGCAATGGCTGCCATGGCATGTTCGCGAATGCCAAAATTAATATAATTCCCTCGAAAAGAATTTTTTGTTATATCTTGGTTTTTGCTTGTTTTAATCATAGTTGAACTTGCAAGATCTGCAGATCCATAAATAAAAATATTATCATTTTCAACCACTGATAAAATTACATTTAAAGCCTGCCTAGTTGACATTTCTTGGCTTTGTATTGCTAATTTATTTTTTACACTATTTAGCGAAGATGTATATAAAGATATTGACTCATTATTAACATTTTTATCGTATATTTTTTGCGTTTTTTCATACAAATCCTTGCAGCGGTTTGAAAACTTCCTCCATTCAGATAGCATGTTTTGTGGAATTGAAAACTCCTGCTCTTTCCACGATATAGCTTTTTTAAAATTATTTATAGCATCTTGTGAAATTGGTGAACCATGAACCTTCTGTGTTCCTTGATTTTCAAAGTCGCCAAATCCTATAATAGTCTTTGCATTAATAAAAACTGGACTTGATGATATTTTTGCCACAGAAAAGGCATTTCTTATTTGCTCAATGTTATGTCCGTCTATATCTATAACATCCCACCCTGCTGCTTTAAATCTTTCTGATTGATTTTCACTAGTGGATATGGTTGTTTTGCCATCTATTGATATAGAATTGTTATCAAATATCACTATTAAATTATCAAGTCCGTAGTGAGATGCAAATGTTATTGCTTCCTGACTTATTCCTTCCATAAGACACCCATCTCCAACTGTGCAATAGACTTTTGATGTTAAGTCTGAGCTTAGTAAAGTATTTGAATTTTTTATTGCAAGAGCAATACCGACTGCATTTGCAAGACCCTGTCCAAGAGGGCCTGTTGAAACCTCAACACCTTCTAATAAATTAGACTCTGGGTGACCGGTTGCTTTGGAATGAAGTTGTCTAAAATTTTTAATATCATCTATAGATATACCTTTATATCCGGTAAGATATAATATTGAATAAAGCAACATTGACCCATGGCCATTTGATACAATAAACCTATCTCTGTTTTGCCATGTTGCATCATTTGGATTAAAATTTATAAATTCCTTAAATAAAACCGTTGCTATATCTGCCATTCCCATTGGCATTCCAGGGTGACCTGAGTTTGATTTGTGTATAGCGTCCATCGTAAGACACCTAATGCAGTTTGCAAGTTTATTCTCATGTAAATTGTATTTTTCAAATATTTCCACAGCAATCTCATATAATCTAAAAGTTCTCTAACAAGATATTTTTAAAATTCAATAAAAAAAACTTGAAAATTAAAAAATATACTTTATTTGATATTTAACCGAGTGTTTATTGTTCATAAAATTGTATGCTGTTTTTGCTTTTTACATTAATGTACTTTGTAAACATTTCATTTTTACTGATGATTAAAAAGAGATTATCAATATTTTGTCAGAAAATAGCTAATAAAAATAACATTTACTTGGTTGAGCAAAATTTTATAAATTATTTTACTAATACATATGGAAAAAGTTGTTATATCTGGAAGTCTTTCCAGCTACAAAATTGTTATTTTGGATAAAAATGACGCTATAAATGATGTTATCTTTGGTGGATCTTCGTCAAAATCTATTAAATCAAATATATATCTTGCAAAAGTTACTAGAGTTGAGCCATCTTTGCAAGCTGCTTTTGTTGAATACGGCGAGGAAAAATCAGGATTTTTGCCTTTTTCTGAAATACATTCAGATTATCATAACAACACCAAAACATTAAATGAAATACTGCATGGCTTCTATACAAAGCAGGCCGAGGCATCAAAGGAAAGTGAAGATAAATTAAATGAACAAGATGAAGGTATTGACGATCTAACGGCGATTGATAAAATTGAATTTTCCCTTGATGAAAGCGAAAATAAGCAATCTGAGATGTTTACTGAAGATGAAAAAAAAGATAAAAAAAGAATTTTCATACAAGATGTTATCAAAACTGGTCAATATCTACTTGTTCAGGTTTTTCGAGATGAAAGAGGTAATAAAGGTGCATCTGTTACAACATACATAACATTTCCAACAAAATACTGTGTTTTTACGCCAAATAATCGCAGATTACATGGAGTTTCAAAAAGAATTCCAGATCAACAAGAAAGACAAAGATTGCGCAATGCTATTGATACCTTTGGCATCAACGGAGATTTTGGGCTTGTGGTGAGAACTGCAGCATGCGATGCTTCTGTTCAAGATTTAAAGAAAGATTATGACTTGGCTGTCGAACATTGGCATCAAGTTATTGAAAAAACAAAAATCATGAAAGTTGGGCTAATTAGCGAGGCAGAATCTGGAATAATACAATCAATCAGAGATGTTACAACAAAAGAGGCAAAAGTTGTTACAGATAGCGAAGAAATTGCAAATTTAGTTCTTAGCCTTTCAGATAAAATGAATATCAAAAAAGAACACATGATGATACATAGGTCAAAAGATGTAACATTGTTTGATAAATTCGGAATTACTGAAAAATTAAATGACTTATATAAAGATAGGGTAAATCTTCCATCTGGCGGCTATTTAATAATTAATTATACAGAAGCTTTGGTTGCAATAGATGTAAATTCTGGAAGACTTGTCAACGAAAAAGATGTTGAAAATACAGCACTTAAAACAAATCTTGAAGCTGTTTCTGAAATAGCAAATCAACTTAGATTGCGTGATATTGGCGGACTTATAGTTGTTGACTTCATAGACATGGAAGAGGTTTCAAATCGTAAAAAAATTGAACTAAAAATGAAGGATGTTATATCATTAAAAGATAGAGCTAGAGTGCAATTTACCGCTATCAGTCATTTTGGATTGATGGAAATTTCACGCCAAAGACTTAGAACCGGATTTATGGAATCGTCAACCTTAAAGTGCAATCATTGCAATGGAACTGGTAGGTCTTTCATGCCTGAAATGACGCTTGATGAACTATATCAATGCCTTGAATTTGAAATATTTAAGAAAAAATACACTAAATTTGAAGTTAAAACAAGCTTTCAAGTTGAATCACGCTTCGCATCATACAATAAGCAAAAAATTAGTGAATTGTGTAAGCAAAATGGCATAGAGTTTACAATCATCGGAGACCCTGAAATGAAACTTGATAGCTTTATAATGAAAGGACTTGATAAAGAATCAAATGCCTTTGTTGATGTTACAAAATTTAATGGACTGTCAAAAATAGATGACTTACATGGCGGAGTAAACGGATGGGTTGGAAAAAGAGATAGATTTGAACCAAATGCAAAGCGTAATAATAAACAATCTTCCAGAAAATCTCAAACAAAAATCGGTCTTGTGGTATCAAGCTTACTTAAAGTTGCGTCTATCTTTAAATCAAAGAAAAAAGAAGATAAATTTAGCAAGAAAAATAAAAAAAATTACAATCCTAGATCAAAAACTTATGATAATAAATTTAGTGGTAAAAAACACTACAATGGTAGAAGGAAAAGATAGTATTTTTTAATAAGATTATGACAACAGTCTTGCGCAATGACTGGAAAGTAAGCGAGGTTTTGGATTTTTTCCAAATGCCGTTTAATGACTTAATCTTTAAAAGCCATAGTATCCATAGGGAAAATTTTAATCCAAATACTATACAAATTTCAACATTGCTTTCGATAAAAACTGGTGGGTGTCCTGAAAATTGCTCATACTGCCCGCAGTCCGCACATCATAATACAAATCTTGAAAAACAGCAATTAATGAATGTTGATGAGATTGTAAACGAGGCAAAATCTGCAAAAGACGCGGGCGCAAGTCGATTTTGCATGGGCGCAGCTTGGAGAAATTTACATGACAGAGATCTTGAATATATTTGCGAAATTATTCGTCGCGTAAAATCTCTTGGCCTTGAAACATGTATGACCCTTGGAATGCTAAAAGACGGGCAAGCTGAAAAAATGAAGGAGGCTGGTCTTGATTTTTATAACCACAATATCGATACATCCGAAGAATTTTACGATAAAATAATAACAACTCGTAAATTTGAAGACAGAATTGATACCATCGAAAAAGTTAGAAATAGCGGCTTAAATGTCTGTTGCGGCGGTATAGTTGGAATGGGAGAAGACATTGAAGATAGAGCAAAAATGCTTATTACTCTTGCAAATTTTGAAAAACATCCAGAATCTGTTCCAATTAATCAGCTTGTAAAAGTTGACGGAACTCCACTTCAAAACGAGAAGGATATTGATGGCTTTGATTTTATCAAAACTATTGCCGTTGCAAGAATAATGATGCCAAAATCTTATGTTCGCTTGTCTGCCGGAAGAACAAAAATGAATGAACAAATGCAAGCTTTGTGCTTTTTTGCTGGAGCAAATTCAATATTTTTTGGCGAAAAGCTTCTTACTACTGAAAATCCTGAGGAGTTATCAGATCTTGCCTTAATGAAAAAACTTGGAATATCGGGGATTTGACATTAACACAAAACAATTAACACCAATCGTCAAGATTATTTGATACAAAAATTTCTCATTCTTTATAAAAAAGCTCAATGTTGATTTTTAATATTAAAATGGTGCACCAATGGGGATTTGAACCCCAAACCTTTGCCTTCGGAGGGCAATACTCTATCCAGTTGAGCTATTGGTGCTTTATTTGTATTGGCTTTGGTAGGAAAAATTGAAATATTGAAAATATAAATACCGGTATAACTAAAGTTGAAAACAAAATATAAAAATCCATTTGATTTAGATTTTTTACAATTGTCAAAAATAAAATAGGAATTATTGTACAAAAGGATATAATTCCTATGATTTTATATTTATTCACAGCATATATGTCGCCATTTTTCTTTTTACGAAGAATTATCATAATAAACTACCAATATACATTTGTTTTAATTTTTTCTAACAACAAAGCATGCCTTTCTAAATCTTCATTGTTTAAATGAAATGACCTACTTTGCAAGCTATTTTCACGTTTTTTTATAATTATTTCCCTTTTCTGATCATTTAACAAGTCTTCAAAATTAGCGCCATCTTTTACAAGTTTTATAAAAACCTCAGCAAGTAATTTACTATCAAGCAAAGCTCCATGCCCGCCACTTTGTCTTTGACTTAAGTCTACTCCATATTTTTCACAAAGTACATCAAGACTTAATTTTGAACCTGGCATATGATTTCTAACCATTTCCATTGTATCAATTACTTGATAGTGTTTTAAATTTTCTCTGTTAATTTCTTGTAACTGAAAATTAAGAAATGATAGGTCAAATTTTGCATTATGTATAACAAGTATAGCCTTGCTTTCGTTTCCATTTGAGTCTGTATTTAAAAATTTATAAACATCGTCTACAATATCTTTAAAATCTGGTTTCCCAACAAGCATTTCATCTGTGATTTTGGTAACATTTTTAACAATATCGCTAAGTTTTTCTTTACAATTTAAATAACTTTGATAACATCTACCAGTTACTATGCCGGAATTTATTTCAACCATTCCAATTTCTATAATCCTTGAACCATCAACAGGTCTAAGGCCAGTTGTTTCAGTATCAAGGCATACAAATCTATATTTATTCATAAATTGCAAAATAGCGTTAACTTCTAAATTGTAATTTCTTTTTTGTCAACAAAAAATTAATTTACTTCAAAAATTCAACATATCCAGTTTTAATGTTATAAACGCCGCCGCAGATTTTAATCTCTTCATTTTTCACCATTTCGGTAAGCGTATTGCTCATTTCAAGAATCTCAGCCGCCGTGTCAACAACATTCATCTTAATTGCTTCATTTACAAGCTTTGCATCATCGTGAACATGGTTGCATTTATGGACAGATCTTTGAATTCTTTGAATAAGCGGAGTTGCGTTTTCAAGAGACCCATTATCGCACGCAGCCTTAACCGCCCCGCATTCTGTATGCCCAAGCACCAAAACAAGCTTTGCACCAAGCACTTTACAGCCAAATTCAAGGCTTCCGGTAATATCTTGATTTGTCACATTTCCGGCAACTCTGACAATTAACGCCTCGCCTATTCCAAGGTCAAAAATTGTCTCAGGTATTGCCCTTGAATCCATACAACTAAGAATTACAACAAGTGGGTTTTGTGCCTGCGCAGTCTCTGTCATTTGAGCTTTAAAATCGTGCCCAATTCTATTATTTGTAGCAAATCTTTTATTACCCTCTTTAAGCAAGACCAAAACCTCCTGCGGTGTTATATTTTTTTGAACCTCTTTTGTAACAGAAGATGTAATGTGCATTCGGTTTTCTATATCATATGTCCTGTGAAAACCAATTGTACTTACCTTAATGTGATGCAATTTTGCCCTCACTTTTTTAAATTCTTTAATAGCATCGAGCGCATCTTGATCGATATAATCCGTATGACTTGCATCAATTATAACAGATGATTTTTTTGGGATTGAGTCAAGCATGTGAACAAGAGATGGTTTATTTAAAAAGGAAATCTCTTGTGGAAGGTGAATTTTTAAAACCTCGCCAGCGTGATATTTATATTTCTTAAAGCTAAACGATTTAACATAATTTGCCTTTAAAACAAAGACAAAACCAAGTGCCATTCCAGCGCAAACGCCAATTAAAACATTTGTAAACATTATAAACAAGGTTGTTGCAACAAATGGAATATAGTATTGTTTTCCATTTTTAAAAATGCGTTTTAAATTGGTATTTACAACAAGCCTCCAGCCTGAATATATCAAAACAGCAGCAAGTGATGAAAGCGGTATCATATTCATATATCTTGGTATGCAAAGCACGGAAAGCATTAGGAAAATTCCGTGCGATATAGTTGCAAACTTCGTTTTTCCGCCACTATCAACATTAATCGCAGTTCTTACAACAACAGATGTAAGCGGAATTCCACCAAGTAATCCACTTGCCATATTACCACAGCCCTGTGCAATAAGCTCTCTATTTACAGGCGTATGACGCTTTTGTCTATCAAGCTTATCACCTGCGGAAACACTCAGTAATGCCTCAAGTGATATAACAATTGCAAGGGTTAAGCCAAATTTTATTACATCAAGCTTTGCAAAGCCAGAAAATGCTGGAAAATGAAAGATTTTACTAAGACTTCCACTTGGAATATTCACAAGTTGCGCATTACTCATCTCAAGCCTTGTGCCTTTTGTGTGCGTTTGAAAATGCCATGCAAGTAAAATCCCGACAAATACAGCAAAAAGAGACGCAGGAACATATTTTGTCAATCTCTTGCCATATCTATTCATAAACCATATAGTAACTAAAGATGTAAGCCCAATTATCAAAGCCCCCATGTCCATATGTTGAATCGCTTTAAAAATCTCAGTAAATGTATTACTATCATCACCTTGAAGGAAGTCAAAATCCCCCGTTGGCGTTGCTTCATAGCCAAATAAATGCGGTATTTGCTTTAGTATCAATATAAGCCCAATTGCAACTAAAAGCCCATTAATAACGCTTGATGGGATGTAATTTCCAAAACGCCCAAGTCTTAAAAATCCAAAAATAATTTGGAAAATCCCTGCCCAAATAACAGAGCATAAAAATAAATTATAGCTATGTAAATGGCTTATTGCATCAAGAACGACGGCAACAAATCCAGCAGATGGTCCTGAAACACTTGTTTGTGAGCCACTAACTAGCCCTGTTACAATACCGCCCGAAATTCCAGAAAAAAGCCCAGCTTCAATCGGAACTTTACATGCAAGCGCAATACCCAAACAAAGTGGAACGGCAACTAAAAATACAGTAAGCCCAGCTCTTAAATCAGATAAAAATACATTAGTTTTTGACTTCATAAAAATAACACAACTAGAAAATACAAAACATGAATTTTTTTAAAATCAAGTTTTTTTAATTGACTTTCATTTTTTTTGATTTACACTGCGTAAAAATAAAGAAAATTATTTAACTAGCTTTATGCTTTTAAAATCTGAAGAAATCATTAATACAGTTAAACCAAAAGATGTTTTTGGACAGCTTCGTACTTTTGCAACTAATAGTGCCTGTATAGACAGCAGAAATGCAGTAAGTGGCGCGATTTTTTTTGCTTTTAAGGGAGAATTTAGCGATGGCGCAAATTTCATTCAACATGCAATGCGAAACGGCGCAACCTGTATAATAACAGACAGAATTCCAGAAGAACTTGAGCAAAAAATATCATACTCCCCAGTTTGCGTCTTACTTGTGGACGATGTGCTTAGTGCTATGCATAAACTTGCCATTCTTGTTCGCTCTAAAATCACCGCAAAAGTCATTTGCGTCACGGGAAGTATAGGTAAAACCACAACAAAAGAAATGATAGGTGAGGTTTTGTCGAACTTTTTTAGCGTAAGCACTTCTGCTGGAAATAAAAATAACCACATTGGAATGCCTCTTAGCCTTTTAAACGCAGATCCAATGAGTAACATAATTGTCCTTGAAATAGGAATGAACCATGTTGGTGAAATAAGGCTACTTACCCAAATTGCAAAGCCAGATATTGCAATAATTACAACCGTTGCACCGGCGCATGTTGGAAATTTTGAAAGCGTACAGCAAATTGCCGAGGCAAAAGCTGAGATTTTCGAAGGTATGAAACCAGAAGGAATTGCAATTTTAAACCAAGACAATGAACATTTCCCGTTTTTAGTCGCTGCTGCAAAAAAATGTGGCGTGAAAACAATCGTAGGTCTTGGTCTTAAAGAAAAATCCCCAATATACATCGATGATTATCGTGTTGAATTTAACAAATCAACCTTTAAACTCATTTGCAAAACATCAACTGGAGTTGAAGAGACAAAATGCTCGGTTGCAACTATATCATATCACATTTCATATAACACAATTTTCATGTTCGCTCTTGCAAAACTTTTGCGTCTTGATCTTGAAGAGGTTAAAAAACATGTCGCAAAATTCAAAGGCGTTCAAGGAAGAGGTAACATCGAAACAATTTCATCTGCCGGTAAAAAAATAACCATAATTAATGACTCATACAACGCAAGCCCTGAATCTATGAAGTCTGGTATTCAAATTTTAATGGCACTTTCCGATCAAAATCCAGACTCGCGAATTGTTTGCGTTTTGGGCGATATGCTAGAACTTGGTGAATTTTCGCAAAAATATCACGAAGAAACCGCAGATCACATCTTGCAACATCCGAGAATAACAAAGGTTTTTGCCGTTGGAAAGGAGATGAAGCATCTATACAACAAGCTTCCAAAAGAAATGCAAGCAGGGATTTTTGAAACATCAGAAGTTGCCAAAAGACCAGTTAGAGACGCACTTTTAGACGGTGATATAGTCTTGTTTAAAGGCTCTCGTAGCTTAAAACTTGAGTTAATTATTGAAAAATTGTTTTAAAAAGCATGTCTTCAAAGCCGCCAAAGGAAAAAATCCAAAAAATTGTTCGCGATAATATGAAAAAAAATATCGCCCGCAGAAAAGCCGAATTTGACGAAAAAAACACAAAAGTTACAGAAAATAAAAATTTCAAGAGTGGTAAAACAAAACAATAGCCACCTAAATACTATCAAAAAATAAATACAAGACAAACATTAATCAAATTGATTAAATTAAATTTTGGCTGTACTAATTAACATTTTTCTTATTTTTTTTTGCAAAGAAAAATTTTAAATAATGCGTTATGAAATTTACAATAGAGGAAAATATTGAAATTGATCTACCCCAAGCATAAATTAACAACTTCAAAAATGCTAAAATTTCAAAAAATGCTATTAAAGCAAAACTATCAGTCTGTATAAAGTAATTTTCAGTTTCGATGCGTATCCAAAACGGATCGAAAAACGCAAAAATCAGCATTGAAATTAAAATAATATTTAGTATGCACAAAAATACAATAAAAAAATTACGAATTATCCACATACAAAACAATAAATCAATTAGTTGTTAATTCAAAACTTTATTAATTATAGCATATCATCATCTTCAGGGTTTGCTTTGCTATCTGCAATATCTTCCGATGAAACCTCAGCTTCCTCAGTTATGTCAACTGTTCCAAATTTTGCGCGGATTTTTGCCTCTAGTTCATCTGCAAGTTTTTTGTCTGTTTTAAGCATTTCACGAAGTTTTTCCTTTCCTTGTGCAAGTTTTTCATTATTATAGTAATAATATGCTCCAGAGCGTTGGAAAATATCCATTTTTTCGGCCAAATCAAGTATTTCACCTTCACGGCTAATACCCTGACCATACATAATTTCAAGCTCAACTTTTTTAAATGGAGGGGCTACCTTGTTTTTCACAATTTTAAATTGAGTAATCGACCCAACAGCCTCCTCTTTGCTATATAGAGTCTTGATTTTTTTCACTTCAACACGAACAGATGCGTAAAATTTTAATGCGTTACCACCAGTTGTCGTCTCAGATGGACCTTGAGAATATCCAGTCGAAATTTTCGCACGAATTTGGTTGATAAATACAACTATACAGTTAGTTTTTGAAATCGAACCTGTTAATTTACGCAGAGCTTTTGACATAAGTCTTGCCTGCAATCCTATCGATGCAGAGTCCATATCGCCGTCAATTTCCGCCTTTGGAACAAGTGCCGCAACCGAGTCAATAACGATAATATCCACAGCGCCAGATCTTGTTAAAGTATCAGCAATTTCAAGAGCCTGCTCGCCGTTATCAGGCTGAGATAAAAGCATGGAATCTATGTCTACGCCAAGTTGTTTTGCGTATTTTGGGTCAAGTGCATGCTCCGCGTCAATGAAAGCAGCAGTTCCGCCAAGCTTTTGGCAAGATGCAATAACCGTTAGTGCAAGAGTTGTTTTTCCTGAGCTTTCATGTCCATATATTTCAATTACACGACCTTTTGGAAGACCGCCAGCACCAAGTGCGGCGTCAAGTGTTAAAAGTCCCGTTGGAACAACCTCGACCTCCATGTGTTCGCATTTTCCAAGCGTCATTATTGAGCCTTTTCCGTACATTTTTTCAATTTGCGCTATGGCATCACTTAAAGATCTAGCTTTTGCAGCATCCTCTTTGGTTAGCTTTTCTTCTTTTGGTTTTTTGTCTTCTTTTGCCATATACTTATACATCTTTTCTAGAAACTAAAGATAATAAATTAAAATGCAAGGTTTTTTTACACTATGTTTTTCACAAAGCAACTATAACGAAACGCTGTTACTTTTTGGTCTTGACTGAGGCTCTTGAGGCTGTGACGGATTTTTTATTCTATCTTGCCATATCTTTTTAGCATCCTGTTTTACCTTACTGTCAACTTCCTGCTTAGGTTGTGAGGGCTGTGGTAAATTATTTTGTTTATCGATATTAAGAACAATTTTCTTGCTTTGATCTTTATTTACATCCACGTCTCTTCCAAGAGTACGATTATTTTCCACAGATTTAACAAATTTTGTAAATTTATCGCCGTAAGCATCTTCGACAATTTTTGCTGCATACATCGTATTGCCATCATTTTTGCTAATTTTATTCATACATTTATCGGCTAAATCTGTCTCCTTTTTAATATAATCATCTAGCGAGACTCCATTCTTGCCAGCATCTTTTTTCAATCCCTCATATGCTTCATCTAGCTGAGCTTTTGACATATTAACATTTGGCATTTTAGACATTGCAATTCTAATTTTTCTATAAGACTCAGAAACAAATCCATTTCCTTTATCAAGTAAGTCGAAATTTGTCTTTCTGGAAAAGAATTTTTCTACCCCAGCAAGCATTCCCTTTTTTTCATCAAGCATTTTCTCTTTGTGATATAAAGAAATTAGCTCAAGAATATTTTTACGATTTTTAACAAACTCATTAATATCCTTTGAAGATAAATATCCATTTTCTACAGCTTTTTTTACATCACTTGACACATCAGACATCCGCTTCTTAATTTTATTATCATGCGCAACATCTTTATTCCAATCTTTTATCCTATCCTCAAGATCTCCCTTTTCCAGATCACCTTGTCCGCGTATAGCATCTTCACTTGTGCCAACCTCAGATAGCTTTAAAGACGAATGATCAACGCTTTTACTTCGAAATCTTTGATTTGTACGCAACACAGATTCATTGTAATCTCTTTGTCCAACTGCAAAAATATTATCATGAGACTCTCTATACTGTGCATTATTTATTCTATTCATTTCTTCTTGATGGCTAGAATCGGCACTGCGTTCGCTTTTCTGTATAGTCTGTTGCTGAATATTTCTAACCGCTTGATTAATAGCATTTTCATCTTGACTTTTTGAATTATTTATAGATTGCACTTCTTTTTTATCCTCTGCAACTTTTGCATTTGTTTTTTGATCAATTTCCTCAGGACTGCCTTCTGGCTTTGCTATTTCTTTTGAAAATTCATCATTAAATTTTTCCCAATCCTCAGCATTGTATTTTATATTATTATCCTTATTACCTATCACCAAGTCAACCGTATTATTGCGTACAATTTCCTCAAATTCTGACTTGCTATTATCGCTTTTTACAACCTTAATAGGACTGTCTTTATCAAAATCAAGTTTTATGCCATCTGCATCTACTTCATCATCTTTATCAAAATTGACTTTTATTTTCTTCTCCATATAAATTATTTATACACATAAATTATTGCATTTTATTTTTTTATTTTCAAGAATTATTTTACATGATTTTATTTTGTGTTTAATTTTGTATTATTTTGGCATATTATAGCGTTTATTTGCTGGATGGCTGCCATTTTCTACATGCCAAGATTATTTGTTTATCACGCCGGAGTTAAAAACGGCTCAGAGTCTGATAAAATTTTCCAGATTATGGAGGCAAAATTACTGAAAATCATAATGAATCCTGCAGGAATTTTAACTTTTCTAACTGGAATTGCCCTTGCAAGAATGAAATATGGTGGACAAATTGGTAATCACTGGCTTACTGTAAAGGGCTTTGCAGCAGTACTAATCGCCGTTTTCCATATTTACTTAATGAAAATTCGGATAATCTTTTTAAATGGAAAAAATACAAAATCTCATAAATTTTATCGCTTTATTAACGAAATTCCAACAATATTGCTCTTTATTATAGTTGCAATGGTCATTTTTAAGCCTTTTTAGTTAAAATATGCGTATACCTTTATCAATTTTAAAAAAATTTCTAGACACGAATGCAACTTTAGATGAAATATCTGAAAAATTAACATCTATAGGGCTTGAGGTTGAAGAAATACACAAAAGATCCGATCTTGATGACTTTATCGTTGCAAAAATCATCAGCTTTGAAAAACATCCAAATGCCGATAAATTAAATGTATGCAAGGTTGATAACGGCACAGAAATATTGCAAATTGTCTGCGGCGCACCAAATGTAAAAGCTGACATGAAAGTTGTTCTTGCGCAAATTGGCACACTAATTCCACGTGATAATTTTGCTATAAAAAAAGCAAAAATACGCGAAGTTGAAAGCTGTGGAATGATGTGCTCTGCCTCGGAATTGCTTCTTGGAACTGATGCAAATGGAATAATTGAGCTCTCAGGTGATTTTAAAGTTGGCGAAAAATACGCCATGCAAGCTGGACTTTGCGACCCTGTAATTGAAATATCCCTCACCCCAAATCGTGGAGATTGTGCGTCGGTATTTGGCGTTGCAAGAGATTTATCGGCTGCAAAACTTGGCAAATTAATCGAAGCTAAAAACGCTTTACATGACATCAAAATTAACGATAAAATGTCAAATATTTTAAGCAAAGATTGTGCAAAATTCGGTCTTGTTAAAATTGACAATATAAACCAAAAAAGCCCGTTATGGCTGACATCCTGCCTTGAAAGTTTTGGCATAAAACCACGAAATTTTGCAGTTGATTTAACAAATTACATCATGATGACATACGGCCAGCCAATGCACGCATACGACGCTGATAAAATTAAAGGTGCGATATGTGTCAAAAATGCCGATAAAGACGAAGATTTTATCGATTTAAAAGACGAAGTTAGAAAAATTAAAAAAGGCGATATTATAATATGCGATGAGGAAAAAATCATTTGTATAGCAGGAATCATTGGATCTAAGTCGTCATGTGTTGATGAAAATACAAAAAATGTCATACTGGAAGCCGCTTTTTTTGATAAAGAGCAAATTGCAAAAACCGGTCAAAGATTAATGCTGCAAACAGATGCAAGATTTAGATTTGAACGTGGAATTGACTATAAAATGACAGATTTTGCTATAGATTTTGCTATAAATACCATAAAAAATGAACAAAATGATGCAAAAATCATCGAAAAATCAATTTTTGGTCAAGATTTTGAAAAAATAATCAAAATTGACTACGAGTATTCACTTTTTACAAAGATTATCGGCATAAACCTTCACAAAACTACGCAAGATGAAATTCTGCTATCTCTTGGATACAAAATTGAAAAAAGTGACGATAAAATATGCAAATTAGCCGTTCCATCTTTTAGAGGCGATATACTTTGTGCAAAAAACATAGTAGAAGACATCGCAAGAATTCACGGATTTTCGCATATAGTGCAACAGCCAATTTCATATCATATTACCTCAAAAAAGAACACGAAACATGAAAAAATGCTAAAAATTAAACGCCAAGCTGCATCTTTTGGCTACGACGAGCTTACAACCTTTACTTTTCAAAATGACGAAATCGTGGAAAATATAAGATACAGCACAGAAAAAGTGATAAAACTACACAATCCAATTTCTTCAAACAATTCATGTATGAGGCAATCTCTACTTTCCGGACTTTTTGAGCGTTTATCGGCATTTTTACGCTACAACATCAACGAAAATGTCGCTATTTTTGAAGTCGGCAGTGTATTTTTAGACACAAAAACCTTTGAAAATAAGACAAATCTTGCATTTTTATCACGCGGCACATTTGGCGAAAAAGACTACAGTCTAACGCAAGAAAAATCATCATGGTTAATAGCAAAAACCCATCTTGAACACATAATAAAACACGGAATCGAGATTGCAAAAGACGACATAAAGCTTACTCCATGCGAGGCAAACTTTGCACATCCTTACAAAAGCTTTTATTTATCTAAAAATGGCAGAAATATAGCTGTTTTTGGTGAATTTTCTCCCATTTTCCTTGCAAAATACGATATTTGCGACACAATTTCATTTGCGGAAATTTTTGATCTTGACTACTTATTTAGCCTTGAAAAGCCGAATGAAAAAAACAATAACGAGTGCGAATTGCAGTATTTATATAGGGATTTTAGCTTTATTGTGAAAAATGATGTCAAAATTGGCAATTTAATATCAGAAATTGAAAAAAACCCAATCATAAATGATGTAATTTTGACAGATATTTACAAAAATGAAGCGTGGAAAGACGAAATGTCTATATCGATATCTATCAAGATTGCACAAGAAAAGCAGCTAGCATCAGCAGAACTTGACAAGATTTCTGAAAAAATAATTGAAGCCGCAAGTACAATATGCAATGCAAAATTAAGAGGCGTGAAATAAACGATAAATTATGAATACAGATTTTGCAATATCTTATCTTAAAACCAAGATTTTTATGAATAATTGTGCAAGCACAAGAGAAAGAATTAACAAGTTGCATTATTACTGTGTCTAGGACTTACCGTATATATAAATTTAAACAACAAACACCACAAATCTATATAGATGTGGTTGGCAATACTGCTTCTTCTGAATCAGATTCAGCAACATTTTCAACAATTTGTCTAGTTTCTGTAGAAAAAGATGCATTTGTTTCAGTGTTTTTTTCATTGTTAGTATCCTTTTTCTTTGAAGACTTTTGGTTCAAATTTATTAGATTTTTAGTTGAACTCTTTTGATCATTGTTTATATCTATGTTATAAGATGAAACATAATCCTTTATAGCTCTTAAAATTGTATCACAAAAAAGACCTGCTATAAATTTAATAGCTTTTCTAGAATCGTCATTACAAGGTATAACATGCTCTAATCTTTCTATAGAAGAATTTGTATCAGCTATACCAATTGAGGAAATGCACAAAGAATCAGCTTCCGCAATAGCAATTGAATCTTTATTTGTATCAAAAACAACAACAATATCAGGTCTAGATGTAACTGTACGAAGTCCGTCAAAATAAACTTTTAACTTATCCAACGATTTAGATATAACACCAAGCTCTTTTTTTGAATAAACAGAGTGTCTTCCTTTATCATCAACTTCTGATAAAATTTTCTCATATTTTTTAATTTTCTTTATTGATATAACTATAGTTCTCCAATTTGTAAGCATTCCACCAAGCCATCTGTGTGTAACATAAGGTTGACCACATTTAATTGCATAATCACGAACGATATCACGCACACCTTGTCTTGTTGACACGAACAAAACAGATTTTCCAGACTTAACAGCGTTATAAATACTGTATAAAGCAGTAACCAATTGAGAATGGGTTTTTCTAACATCTATAATATGAATTCCATTTCTCTCGCCAAAAATATAGGGCTTCATCTTGTGATTCCAAGTAGAAGTTTTATGTCCAAAATGCACAGAATTTGCTATTAAATCCTCTATTGTGAAAAACGGCAAAACGCTAGATGCTGACTTGTTAAATTTTTGTTTTTTTTCAGATGATGAAGTCATTTTAAAACTTAAAATATTAAACCTAATTTAAAACTAGCTAAATAATATGTTTTACAAAAGTCAAGTACTTTTTTTAAATAATAACTTTAGCCATGAAAATCTTTATTATTGAAAGCAGTTTAACGACATGTCAGAATTTTCTTCTATATTTGCAAGTTTTAAAATGGTATTTGCGATATTTGCAAGACCTAAATTTGGCTTAAACGCTATATTTTTATCATCGATACAGACAATAAAAGGCACCGGATTTAAAGTGTGCTGTGTATGCAAATGTCCGTCGCAGTCTATCATTTCCTCGATATTTCCGTGATCTGCCGTAATTACCATTATATAATTATTATCAACTGCGGATTGTAAAATTGTACCTGCAACCTCGTCTATAACCTCTGCAGCCCTGATGGATGCTGTAAAATTTCCACTATGACCTACCATGTCTCCATTTGCAATATTGCAAACTATTAAGTCGTATTTTTTGCTTTTCATTTCCAAAATTAAGCGATCTTTTAGCTCAAAAGCTGACATTTCAGGCTTTAAATCATACGTTGCGACATTTGGAGAAGGTATTAAAATTCTATCTTCACCAGCTAAAATTTCATCACTGCCACCGCTGAAAAAGTATGTTACGTGTGCATATTTTTCGGTTTCCGCGATACGAAGTTGATTAAGTCCTAAATTTGCGTAAATATGCCCAAGGGAATTGAGTTTTTCGCTTTTTTCAAATACAATACTTGCATCCAAATCTGCAAAATATCTTGTCATTGCAATATTTTCTATTCTTGGAATATTTTGATAAATATCTTTTTGTGATGTGAAAACTGATGAAATTTGACGCATTCTATCAGCTCTGAAATTTGCAAAAAACACAATATCGTCCGTCTCAATTCCGCTATAACCAGAGATAAAACATGGCTTTATAAACTCATCGCTTATGCTATTATTTTTGTAAAATTCAACAATGGTTTTAAGGTCTTTAAACTCAAGTGAATCTGCGAAAATCATAGCATCTGTCGCAAGTTTTACTCTATCCCACTTGTTGTCTCTATCCATGGCGTAATATCTTCCAGACACGCTTGCAAGTTTAATATTTTTGCTAGATTTCACAAAATCTTCAAGATCTATCCAGTCTTGCGTTAAAAATTGACCTGGCTTTACATCTCTTCCATCTGTTATAATATGCAAATTCACCAAAATTCCCTTGTCTGCAATGGTTTTTGCAATATATTTAATGTGCTGCCTGTGCCCATGCACCCCGCCATCTGAATAAAGACCAACAATGTGCACTGCTTTTTTTGCATCAAGCAATTTTTTACAGGCTTCATTGTTGAAAAAATATCCAGATTTAATCGCATTATTTATCATTGGCAGATCTTGCATATTAATCGTTCCAGTGCCAATTGTACTATGACCCACTTCAGAATTTCCCATTTGCCCGTCGTCAAGACCCACGGCCTGCCCTGACGCATCAAGCATTGTGTGTGGATATTTGCTTAAAATATGCTCAAAATTTGGCATTTTCGCCTTTGCAACAGCATTATTTGGGCAGTCTCTATTGCCAAATGCAAACCCATCTAATATACAAAGTAGAATCTTTTTATGCAACATTTTTCCATGCCATTTTTACAATTCTAATATCAAAGAAATAAATATCAATTTATTTCTTTGTCTTATCAATATTTAGCATTTCATCGGGAGTTTTTCCTGAATCACGCATGCCAGATTTCTGAGATAATTTAATACTTCCAGTTGCAACACTTGCATCTTTGTCAAGTAATTGATCTATACTAATAGATAAAATCCCCGCAATATCTATTAGCGTATGAACATACATAGAGCCTTTACCGTTTTCATACTTTTGTACCTGTTGCGGCGTGACATTTAACTTTTTTGCAATCTGCAATTGGGTTAAATTAATTTTCTTACGGAAAAATAAAATATTTTTACCTATATTAACATACAGCTCTGGAGCATCTATTTTTTTAAATATTTCAATAATACTATTACTAGAAAAGCCAACATTTACATTAATTTTATTTACATTACTCACCAAGTTACCCTTATCAAGCATTTTTTTAACCGATGTTCCAAGAATTTTTGAAATATCAATCAATGTATGAACATACATCTGACCGTTTCCATTTTCATACTTTTGAACTTGCTGTGCTGTAACATTTAACTTCTGTGCAATTTGCAATTGTGTCAACTGCTTTTCTTTTCTAAAGACTAAAATATTTTTCCCAATATTATTGTACAGATCTTCAGAATTGACTTTTTGAAATAATTCAACTATAGCCATAGATAAAAAAAAATAATCACTAAATATGTCTTATATTTCGATATAAAAAACAAGAAAAAAAATCTTGTAATATAAAAAAATACTATCCAAAATATTTTCAAATATTTCTGCTTTATGATAAAAATCACCTTTCCAGACGGCAAAATTGGCGAATTTGAGAGCGGAATTACAGGGCTTGAAATTGCAAAAAATATTTCAATTAGTCTTGCAAAACGCACAACTGCCATGCGAATTAATGGTAATTTAGTTGATATTAGCACTAAAATAATAGTTGATTCCACTATAAAATTCATCACAAACGACTTAGGCGACGAAGACTGTCTTGACATCCTAAGACACGACGCCGCGCATTTACTTGCCCAAGCGGTAAAAGAAATCTATGGAAATAAGGTGCAAATTACAATCGGACCAAATATTGAAAATGGATTTTACTACGATATAGCATCAGGCTTTTCGTTTTCTACTGATGATTTAGCGAAAATCGAGGCAAAAATGCAGGAAATATCGCAAAAAAACTATCCAATCACCCGTGAGGAATGGAAAAGTCTTGATGCAATCGCATATTTTAAGTCAATTGGCGAGAATTACAAGGCTGAAATTATTGCGGATTTGTTTAATACTGAAAAAATTAAGCTTAACGAAAAGGACTCTGCAGAATGGGGTAATTCATTAGATATAACTAACATTGCTTCGATGTCAATTGAAATTAATAATGAAATAAAAGGATTTTTACAATATTATTATGAAAAAGGCAAACTAACAATTATGGAACTTTCGGAAGATTTAGTTCTAAATACATATACTGCTCGTGAAATAGCTTCTCAATTAATTCGTCTCAAATTTTATGACAAGCATGTTGATGAAATCTACTATAATAAACAAAACATAACCCAAGAAATAAAAGAAAAGCTAGACAAAGAAGTCGTTTCCGTATACAAACACGGGGATTTTACAGACCTTTGCCGCGGCCCACACGCACCGTCTACCGGTATGACAAAATTTTTCAAGCTGCAAAAAGTTTCAGGCGCTTACTGGCGTGGAGACAGCAAAAACCAAATGCTACAGCGGATTTACGGCACAGCTTGGCACTCTAAAGCGGCGCTTGACGATTATTTAAAGATGATCGAGGAAGCAGAAAGGCGAGATCACAGAAAAATCGGCTTAGAGCTTGATCTTTTTCATGTTCAAGAAGAAGCGGCTGGGTGTGTTTTTTGGCATCATAACGGCTGGACAATATATAAAATTATCGAAAATTTCGTACGCGAAAAAATGCTGGAAAATGGCTACCAAGAAGTAAAAACCCCTCAAATGGTGGATAAAATTTTATGGGAAAAGTCAGGTCACTGGGAAAAATTCCACGAAAATATGTTTGTTTGCGAAACTGAGGAAAAAACCTTCGCAATAAAGCCCATGAATTGCCCTTGCCATATACAAATTTTTAATCAGGGTCTCAAAAGTTATCGTGATTTACCTCTTCGCATGGCGGAATTTGGCTCATGCCATAGAAACGAGTCATCCGGCTCACTTCACGGCATAATGCGTGTGCGAAATTTCACCCAAGACGACGCGCATATATTTTGCACAATTGACCAAATTGAAAGCGAAACCATGGCATTTTGCAAATTGCTTTTTGAAATTTACGCAAAATTTGAGTTCAACGATGTTGCAATAAAGCTTTCAACAAGACCCGAAATGCGCGTTGGAAGCGATGAAACTTGGGATAAGGCCGAAAGCATGCTTTCAAATGCGATTAAAAACTGCGGATATGAATACGAAATCCTCCCTGGAGAAGGTGCATTTTATGGCCCAAAGCTTGAATTTCAGTTAAAAGATGCGATTGGAAGGCGTTGGCAGTGCGGAACCCTGCAGCTTGATTTTAACATGACAGATCGCCTTGGCGCAAAATTTATCAATAAAGACGGGGAAAAAGAAACACCTGTAATGCTGCATCGTGCAATTTTAGGCTCACTTGAGAGATTTATTGGCATTTTAACCGAAAATTATGCAGGAAAATTCCCATTCTGGCTTGCCCCAAGTCAAATCGCAATATGCACAATAACTAACGATTTAGACGATTATGCAAGCGAGATTGTAGCAGATTTAAAGTCAAAAGG
Source organism: Candidatus Deianiraea vastatrix (assembly GCF_007993655.1). Classification (GTDB taxonomy): domain Bacteria; phylum Pseudomonadota; class Alphaproteobacteria; order Rickettsiales; family Deianiraeaceae; genus Deianiraea; species Deianiraea vastatrix. Next base: position 613,338 of record NZ_CP029077.1, read on the forward strand.
GGTGCGTGTTATTTTTGACAATAACGCCGCAACGCTAAATGCGAAAATTCGCGCTCACAGCCTTGCAAAAATACCTTTTATTGGCATAATTGGGAAAAAAGAAAAGGAACTTTCGCAGATAACAATGCGCCGCCTTGGAAGTGATGAAAATATCACGATAAATGCTGGTGAAATTATTGATTTTTGTAAATAAATAAAAGTCCAAGAGGTTACATTTGAAATACACCTCTTTTTAAAATCTTAGTTGCCAAATCTTGTGCGGCTTTGTCTGGATTTGCTGATATCATGCGGGAAATTGTACAAAAATTTTTACTTTATCAAATTTTCAAAGTGCTATATTTTGTCAACTTTAATGACTAAAAACACCTCTTTTTAAAATCTTAGTTGCCAAATCTTGTGCGGCTTTGTCTGGATTTGCAGATATCATGCGGGAAATTTCGCCAAGACGCATGCTATCGTCAAGTGATAAAATAGAGGTAATGGTTGAATTCTCTAGGCTTGATTTTGCAACCTGTAGTTGATTATCTGCAATTCCTGCAATATATGGGCTGTGTGTTATTGCAATTATCTGTAGAAATTTTGACATCTTGTAAAGCTCGCTTGCAACTTTAATTGATATATTTGAGCTGAGACCTGCTTCAATTTCGTCAAAAATCACAACGCCGCCGCTGTTAAACTTCGTTGCAATGGCTGCTTTTAGGGCTAAAATTAACCTTGAAATCTCACCGCCAGATGCAATTTCGTCAATTGGAAGCGTCTTTGACCCACGATTAAGGCAGGCCATAAAACGCACGGAATTTGACCCAATTTCAGTGATTTTGTCTGAAATATTTTCAATTTCTATCTTAAAAATTGCCTCTTTCATTTCAAGATTTGTAAGCATTGAGTTTACAAATTCCTCAATTTCAGTCGCACTTTTACGGCGAATTTTATCCAACTCTAACGCAGATTTTTCATATTCCTTGCGAATATTTTCAAGTTCATCTTCATATTTTTTTACATCCCCACGAAGCTTATAAGTATTGTCAATTTTTTCACGAATTTCTTTAGTAAAGGCATAAAAAGACCCACTTGGAATGCGGTATTTTTGCGAAATGGATCTTATTAAATCCATTCTTTCCTCAAGCTCGTTTATATCAAGATCTGACGATTTTTTAACATCATCAATTAAATTTTCCAAAATATCCTTTGCCTGTATGATATTTTCACACGCAGCATCAAGTAACTCGGCAGATTTTTCAACTTCAGTGCAAATTGTCTCGGCTTTATCAGGGTTTTCATCATCTTGATAGGAGAATTTTGAAAAAGCATTTTGACACGACGCAATATTTAAACTTGAAATTTTTTCAACAATATGCAGTAAAGACTCGGAAATTCTATTTGCCTTTAAAAAATCAGCTCTTTTGGAAATCACTTCCCTTTCCTCATTTTCGCCAATTTCGTATTTTGCAAGCTCCTCTTCAAGTTCCTCAAGCTCATTAATCTCCTTTTCGCATTTTGCAAGATTTTCACGCTTTTCAAGCAAAATCGCTAGCTTTTCCTTATAATTTTGGCTTAATTGCTTAATATTTTTAAACATTTCAGGATTTTGAATATATTTATCTAAAATTCCAATATGACACGCAGGAGACAAAACATCAAGCTGAGACATTTGCCCATGAATTTCAATTAAATCAGTTGTTAAATCACGTATGAAAGATACGCTCGATGGCATGTCGTTTATGAAAATCTTACTGCCTGAGTCTTTATTAATAACTTTTTTTATAACCAAAATACCGCTTACATCATAGCCAAATTCTTCAAGTTTCGCAAGCATATCCTTGTTTTTTGATATATCAAACTCTGCCCAAATAACCCCGCGTGTTGCACCATTTCTAATAACATTTTGGCTTGCTCTATCCCCTACTATAATATTTATACTGTCTAAAATAACAGACTTTCCAGATCCGCTATCGCCTGTAATTGAAGTCATTCCAGGTGCAAAATTAATCTCAGCCCTTTCAATTAACACAATGTTTTCAATATACAAAGCTCTAAGCATTTGCAAATAAATAAAGAATCTTCACAACAATAGAAGTATTATTTTTATATTCAAGTCTTTTTAATAAGAAAAAAGATTAGTGCAATTAAGCCCTTTCACGATACTGTCTACTTTCTATATTTACAATAATTAGCTCACCTTCTTTAATGAAAGATGGAACCTGTATTGTGATTCCATTATTTAACTTCGCCGGTTTTGAAACATTTGTTACAGTTGCTCCTTTAATTTCAGGATCAGTTTCAATAACTTTTAATTTAATATTTTCAGGTAAAACAATTCCAACAAAAGCATCATCAATCAACTCTATTTTAACCTTAAGATCGTCGATTAAAAATACATGATCATCGCCGATGTCAGATAAATTTAACTCAAGCTCTTCGTATGTATCCATTCTTAAAAACAAAGCACTATCGCCGTTAATATAAGAAAATTGCGCATCAACTGTTTCTAAAATCAATCTGTCAACTTTATCTTCAGAGCGAAATCTTTCGTTTAATTTTGAATTAGTCTTTATATTTTTTAACTCGGCTTGAATAAACGCCCCACCCTTTCCAGGCTTAACATGTTCAGTAGAAACCACCTTCCACATTCCGTTATTGTGATTTATAATAAATCCTTTTTTTAATTCATTTGCAGATATATTTGCCATGTTTAAAGTATCAATTATTACAGAAAATTAATATTTCTTTTTAAAAGTCAAGTAAATATTTTTATCTCTACCCTGCATTCTTGATTTTTTCCAAAAGGCTTTTTTTCTTTTCCTTGCCGTGAATTTCAGGCGTGTGCAAAATTAAGCAACAAGGAGTTAGGAAAAGCGTAAAAATCGTTGCAACTAAAAGCCCTCCACCAATAGTTGTTGAAAGCTGCTCCCACCACTGCCCACCTGGTGAATTATATACAATTTTCATATCAAAAAAATCAACAGAGAAATTAAAAATCATAGGGATTAAGCCCATAATCGTTGTTGCAGACGTCATTAAAATCGGGCGAAGTCTTTGCGCACATGTTCTTAAAATTGCCGAACGAATATCAAGACCTTGCTTCATGAAAACTTGATAAGTATCAATTAATATAATATTATTACTTACAACAATTCCGGCAAGAGATATAACACCAAGCCCACACATTACTATTCCAAAGGAATCCCCTGTTGCAACAAGCCCTAAAAGAACACCCATAATTGACAAAATAACCGCAGACATCACAATTAAAGCATAGTAAATGTAGCCGAATTGCCCAATTAATATAGCAATTTTTAGGAAAATAGCAGTTCCAAAAGCCTTCATTAAAAACGCACCTGTTTCCTTCTTATCGCCCTCTTCTCCTGCAAATCTAATTATAACATCTTTGTCAAAATTCTGAGTTTTTATCCAAGAATCAATCTGAGCAACTTTTGACGGAACATTAATTCCACTTTGAACATTTGACGATATTACAATTGATATATTACCATCAATTTTCTTAATAATTGAAAGGTCTTTTTTCAAAGAAACATTTGCTACACTTCCAAGCCTTACAATATTTTTACCAACATAAAGTGGCATTTCAGATAATGCGTCAATAGTGCAATATTTTGGAGGAAATTTCAGCACAACGTCAACAGAGTCATCTGCGTAATCCGGTCTAAATTGAGTAATGATAAGCCCATTGGTGCACATTTGTAAAAATCCAGAAAGTGTATTTGCATCAACGCCATATCGCATTGCAACAGATTTTTTAAAGTCTATATCAATTTTAAATTTATCAGATGGCAGAGAGCTTCCAAGGTCTTTAATTTCCTTGTCTTTATCCATGAAATCATAAATTTTATCAAAAACACCATTTAATTTATCTTGATATTCAGACATTATTTCAACTTGAATGCTTTTTTCACCAGATCTTGGGCCGGGTCTTTCCTGTAAAACTTCAAGCATACCACCTGAGTAATTTTCAAGATTTTTCATTATATCCTCAGATATTTTATCAGACGATCTACGCTTATTCCAGTCAGTAAGCTCAATATCTATAACGCCCGCTACATCATCGGCATAATTGCCTGCCTGATTTCCGGAATTTCCAAAAACCTTAGTGTATAAAATCTTAATTTCACTTGATAGCGGCGCAAGTTTTTCTTCAATTTGCTTCATCATTGATATTTTTTGATCGATATTAACATTGCCGCCAGAATGCAACACAACTTGAATATTATTTGCATCAACTATCGGGAAAAATTGCACCCCCTTGCCTATAGTCTTGTACACAAAAACAGATCCAAAAAACGCCATTATTATAATAAAAATGAACTTCTTTGGAAAGTTTAAAACGCTATTTAGTAAATTAATATAACTACCAGTCAAGCCAGTCAGAGCCAAAACATCGCCATGCTCAGATTTCTCAACAAATTCCTCATCTTTTTTATGCCTTGCCTCGTCTTCTTTAGTAAGCGAGCCAAACATATAGCCCAAAACAGGAACAAAAATCAATGCAGAAAGTATAGAAGCTGTTAAAACTGCAACAATTGTAATTGGAATGAATTTCATGAACTGCCCTATAATTCCAGGCCAAAACAACAATGGTAAATATACTATAATTATCCCAACTGTTGCAGAAAGAACGGGAACTGCCATTCTACCTGATGCTTTTGGATATGCAACATCGTGTTTTTCACCCTTGGACATTAGTCTATCTGCATACTCAGCAACTATTACAGATGCATCAACTATCATTCCAGATGCCAAAATTAAAGCAAAAAGAACAACCATGTTTAATGTGTACCCAAGGAAATCTATAGCAAGAATGCCAATAAAAAACGAAATTGGAACAGAAGTTGCAACAATTAATCCTTGTTTTTTACCAATTTGACTAATTACAACAAGTGCAACTAAAATAACAGCAAATATAACATTATTTCCAAGATCTGACAAAGATTCTTCAATTTTCTTCGACGAATCTCGCGAATATTCAATCGAAATATCAGATGGAATCGCTCCACCCTCAATTTCCTTGGCTATAATTTCCTTAACAGTCTCTATTGTCTCTATAATATTTGACCCATAACGCTTTGAAACCTCAAGCACTATAGCAGATTTTCCGTTCATAAATGCCGCATTTGGACTATCAACATAAGTTTGCTTAATAACACCCAGATCTCCAACCTTTACAACATCATTTTTCCTAGCTATTATCGGCAATTCTTCAATATCTTTATTCGTCTTTGGAAGGGATGAATCTGAATCTAAAACACTTGACGATAGATTGAAATTCATATAACCACCCGAAACCAGCTTATTATTTGCTTTAACCGCAGCAGATACCTCAAATGGCGAAACATGATGACGCTCAAAAGCATAAGGTTTTGCTATAATTTCAAGTAAATCATCTTTATCCCCAACCATACTGACCTCAAGAACATTTGGAACCATCTCTATTCTTTTTTTCAAAAAGCGTCCAAATTTTATCATTTGCGCCTCGCTGTAATTACCATACATCCCAACGTATAAAACAGGGAATTTACTAAAATCTATTTCCTTTATAATCGGCTCTTCAATCTCCGCTGGAAGCTCACTTCTTACCTCGTCAATTTTGTCTTTAATTCGGCTTTTTGCTTCAGTTACATCAAAACCGGCATCAAATTCAACAGAAACAGAAGCATATCCATTTACCGCGCGCGAACTAATTTTTTTAACATTTGCAACGCCTTTTAATTTTTTTTCAATTGGCCGAAGTATTAATCTTTCAGCGTCAGAGGCAGAAATACCACGCATTATAACAGATGTATATATAAGTGGAACTTTTACATCTGGATTTTGTTCTTTTGGAATGTTATAAAATGTAAGAGACCCTATAAATAGTAAAAACAAAATTAATATAAATATAAGCTTTGATTGCTTTGTAATTTTCTCGAAAAACACTTTAATAATAAGTCAATTAATCTGATGTAATTCAAATGAAAAATAAAAAACAAGAAAAAAATTAAAAAAAAACTTGACTAAAATAATATTATGTTTATGAAGCGTTAGATTGGATGATTTTTTTAGTTAAAAAATGACAGAAAATGTAGATAATAAAAGCACAGAACAAAAATTGAGTGTTTCTAAAGATGAAACTGTTCGCCTTCTTCCAGATTACTCAAGTATGCAAGATGATGAATTTTTTGCAATACTAAATAACAGCCTAGCTGAATCTAATATAGATAAATTACGCAGGGTTGTTAAGTCAAAAATTATTGAAGTAAATAATGAAAAAGACTATATTATGGTTGACTCTGGTTTAAAATCAGAAGGTATAATATCAACAAAAGAGTTTTTTAGATCTCAAGATAAAACACAAATATTTGAAGGTAACGAAATAGAAACTTATATTTCCTCACTAGACCATTGCGGAAAAGTTGTTGTCAGTAGAGAAAAGGCAATTAGAGAGGAGTCTTGGAATAAAATCGTAGAAGCTCATAAGTCTGGTGAGCCTGTAGAAGCACTTGTGTTTGCAAAAACAAGAAGTGGCTTTGTTGTAGATATTGATGCAGTAATATGCTTTTTACCAGGTAGCCAAGTTGATTCTGAAGTTTTCTTCGAAGGTAACTCTATACTTGGAACAAGACAAAAGGTTATGATAATACACCTTGATACAAAGCTTAGAAATGTTGTTGTATCAAGAAAAGCTGTGAAAGATTTATCAAGAAAAGAATTTAGAAATGCATTTCTTGACAAGGTTCAAGAAGGAGATATTGTTGAAGGTGTTGTAAAAAACATTACACCTTACGGAGCATTTGTAAATCTTGGAGACATAGATGGACTTCTTCATGTTACAGATATATCATGGGAAAAAATTGGACACCCGGCTGAAGTTTTAAAAATAGGTCAAAAACTTAAGGTAAAAATACTGAAATTCTCAAGAGCAGAAGAAAAAATATCACTTGGAATAAAGCAATTACAGGATAATCCTTGGAATAACTTTGGCACCAAATATCAAATTGGTAACAAAGTTAAGGGAAAAATTGTTAATATCACAAACTATGGTATATTTATAGGCCTTGAAGAAAAAATCGATGGTCTTGTTCATATGTCAGAATTAAGCTGGAAAAATGATGCTGCAAAAAAGCTAAAAGAAGAGTATAAACTTGGTCAAGAGGTTGAAGCTGTTATACTTGACATAAATATAGATAAACACAGAATAAGCCTTGGAATAAAGCAACTTACAGACAGCCCGTGGGTAAGTTTTATCTCATCTTACAAATCTGGAGATGTTATAGTTGGAAAAATAACAAATATAATTGACTTCGGTATATTTGTATCATTAAATGAACAAATAGATGGACTAGTTAATGTAAACGATATTTGTTATGGAATTGACGGCTACGTTCCATCAAAATACAAAATTGGTGATGAAATTAAAGCAATGTACATAGAAGGCAACATAGAAACTCAGAGAGTTCGCCTTGGAATTAAGCAGTTTTTTGACGATAAAATAGAAAATAATAAAGCTTCTTTGGTTCAAGGAAAACCTGTCGACTGTAATGTTTGCGAAATAAGACACGATGGATTGATTGTTTCAGTTCTTGACGGTGCAATTTTCTCTTTTATTAAAAAATCTGAGGCAGGTGATATGTTTAATAATGCTCAAATTGGTGATAAAACCAAGGCTACAATAGTATCATACAATGATTTGAATAAAAAAGTTACACTTTCGATCAAAGATTACGAATCCAACGCAGTCTACGGCTCTCAAAGTCAACAATCGTCTACAATTGGAGATATTATTGACAATCTTGATTCTGGAAAAAAATAATACATCAAGAATGCAAAGAAACTTATCACAAAACCCCAAAGCTAATGTATTTTTTGGTTGCGGGGTTTTGAAACATTGAAGCACTAAAAATTTGTCAGTACAAAAAATTAAATTCATTTTGTCTTTTTATTAATCAACACAGACACTGCAATTTGGCGTCTCATGAAGCTTTATTCTCGTACATATTATACCTTTATTATGAAATAAAATTGGCACAATGTCATTAAAAATATGACTTGCAATATTCTCTGCCGTTGGATTTTCTTTCATGTAATAAATTTTTTGCTTTGTATGATTTTCAACAAAATCACCAAGCTTTCTATCATCTTCGTGTAAAATAGTTGTATGATCAAGATTTTCATCAATCCAAGTACCCAAAATCTGCTTTATAACGCCAAAATCAATCACTCTACCAATGTCATCTAATTTATCCGCAACGCAAAAAGAAATTTCCATTTTGTATCTATGACCATGGAGAAATCTACACTTGCCTTCGTGACGAATAAGTCTATGCCCTGCATCAAATTCTAAAATTCTAGTACAATTTATCATTTTTTACTTGCAAAAAGTTTTTTTGTTATTACAATATTATAATTTATTAGTCAATATGAATTTTTGGATAACCATTTTTTCATTTACATTATCGATAATTTTGCTAATTTCTTATATTGAAATTGGGTGTAAATTTGGCATAACTGATAAACCAGATTCAAGGCGAAATCACAAAGGAGAACTGGTCAGAGGTGGTGGAATTGTTCTTATTTTCTCAGCACTTTTCTCAAGTTTGGCATTTTTTTACTACACCAAAGATTCCGACATCAACTCCGCACAATTGTTTCAAATTTTAACTGTTTTTGTATTACTTGGGTCGTCTTTTTTTATAGAAGACATTAAATCTCTTCGCAGAACACTAAGATTTATTATACAATTTATAGCGGCAGGATTTGGTATAATGATAGCTGGCGATAAAGCTCTAGTCTTTAGTGATATTCCAGATGTAATGAATTATTTAATAGTTTTTATAGGCTGGGTTTGGTTTATGAATTTATACAACTTCATGGATGGAATCGATGGAATGACTGCCACAAATACAATATTTTTCGCACTTGCAACACTATTTATCTCATCATTAACGCCAGTAATGAATAACGATGAAATTGTATTACTTTCTAAGGGATTAATTCCTGGATTTTTGGCATTTTTAATCTTAAATTGGCATCCATCTAAAGTAATTCTTGGAGATAGTGGTTCAATAGCATTTGGATTTTTATTTGGATATATATTTCTTTCAATGTCTCATTATGTTGGAATTTTAATACCAAGTTTAATATGTTCTTACTATTTACTTGATGCAAGTATTACATTAATAATGAGAATAGTAAAAAAAGAAAATATTCTAGAGCCACATTCTAAACATTTTTTTCAAATTGCACTGCGTAGCGGAGCATTTTCACCTCGTCAAATATGCATTATTATAGCTCTTGCAAATATTGCAATTTTATTTATATCTTACATGTTAGTGGTAAAAAATTCAGCATACACAATAGCAATTGCAATATTCCTTGCAACTTTTATACACATCTCACTCCTTGGATACTTTTATTTTGTAAAAAAGTCTTGACAATTCACTAAAAATATAGTATAATATAAAAATTATTGTACTTATGTTACTTTATTACTTTTGCGATACGATAAATTTTATAGCAATAATAATAATGCTATTGGTCTTTTGTTCGGCTTGCGATACAGATAATGCAAAAGGTCTTCACCAAAGTGCAAAAATTAACATATACATCGCAATAATATCATCGGCGTTACACTTGTATAATTATTATTACATCAAAAAAATTACACTTGCATCTTTAATAAAATTGTCACTTTCAATAGCAATTTCTGCAGCAGTTTTCTCAGTTATTATTGAAATTTTAGCAATATACTTAATAGATGAAGATTGCAAAAGTACGAAAGTTGTAAAAATTAAAAAAATAATTCATAGTAAAGACTCAATTGGAAGAGTTGATAACTACACACAACCAAAAGATAAAAATAATGAGTATATTCCTGATATATTTGATTCAATTACTTCCGATATAATGTATTTTTCTGCCAAAACGCAAAATGACTCTAAAATTCTTGATAGCATAGGAAATAAAATTGGAAAGAAATAAAATTGTTAATCAATATCAATTTTATACTTTCTAATTAAATCCCAATAAAATCCATTATCAAAAAGTATTAGCTGCCTCAAAGTTAATTTTTTAAAAATTAAATAGCGCTCTTCTTTTTCCAAAAGATTGTAACCACCATGCTTACTATTTGTCTCTATAAACATATAATAATAACCTTTTTGCTTAATAACCCAAAAAACAACACTATCTTTTGAGTCAAAATTTTCATCATTAATATCAATAATATTATTCCATTTTGCCAAATTTGCAATATACGTATTATAATTTACACAATCATTTTTATTACTATATATCATATAATAATTAAAATTTGCACTTTGAAGCAATTTATTCATTACATCATATTCGTATAAATAAGCCTCATATCTTCTTTCTTGATCGCATGGAATATACTCCTTTGTATTAAACATTAAGTCGTTTTTATCACTTCCATTCATTCTCATCGGAGTATTAGGGCATCTCTTTAGCGATACGGCAAAAATCTTTACATCTTTATTATTTGCAAAATTCATCATCAAGTCTTGACTATCTAGGTATATTTGCTGTGCATCAAACGGACATTCTTTGTCTTTTGGTATCCTATAATGCCCACTTTCCATAACATTTCTTAATAATGGCTTTGCTAATTTGTGTATCTTTCTATCAAAAAACCAATTAGTACGATATAAATATAAAAAAACTATTGAAACAAAAATTAGTAAAAATACTAAAAATTTCTTTAATGTAATCTTAATTAGCATAGTTTAATTAATCAATATTAATATTATACTCTTTAATTAATTTCCAATAGCTGCCGTTGTCGTAGTGCTTTAGGTCATTAAGTGTTAGTTTTTGAAAAATTATATATGAATCTTTCGCAACATTTGCACCATGAGCTTGCATTCCATTTGTCTCAGAAACAAGATAATAGTAATTTCCATTTTTGACTATCCAAAAACTACCTCGTGCAATCTTTTCATCTGAATGATTGATGTTAAATATCTGATTTGGATATTTTTTAATATTGTCATTTAATATATTATGATTTAAACATTTAGAATTGTGATACAATGTATAAAACTTAAATTCACTATCATTTTTCAATAAATCTTGAATAAAATGGTAAGATTTATTATACTCTAAATAATACCTATCTATATCGCAATTAAGATTTTTTTGATGAAAAAATAAAGGCTTATCAATAGCATCATCTCCAGTCATTCTTAATTGCGTCGATGGACATTCACTATGCCCAACCCTTGTAATCTTCAATAAATGCTTTTCCTTTATAAGAGTTAATAAAACATCAATAAGATCGCTACTAATTATTACCGTTTGCGGCTGACAACGATGAATTTCCGGTATCCTATAATGCCCACTTTCCATAACACTTCTTAATAATGGCTTGGCTAACTTGTATATTTTCCTATCAAAAAACCAATTCGTCCTATATAAATATACCCAAATCGCCGTAATACACACTAGTAAAAATACTAAAAATCCCTTTAGCGTAATTCTAATTAACATAATTTTTAACTTCAAATTTACTAAACTAAGATTATACTTTATTTTATTTTGCAAGTTTTTTCTGAAAATTGAAAAACTACTAACACGCTTAATACCCAATTTACCCGCATACAACCTATCTAAATCAAGTAATACCCTTTTTACCTCCTTGTAATATACCCTGCCCTTCTCGTTTAAAACAAGCTTGTTTTTCACCCTATCGAACAATAAAAACCCTAAATCAGTCTCCAAAGATGATATCTGTTTTGATATAGTTGTCGCAGAAATACAATTCCTGGTTGCCGCATCGTTCACAGAATTGCCACATTCTACAGTTGCGCAAAATCCCTTTAATGAATTTTCAACCTGCATACTAAATATAAAATCTATAGCATTGAAGGACAAGATTATAGATATAGTGAGGATGATGGCTTACTAGGAAAGGATTTTTCATAATGTAAAAATATTAAAAACAATTAAAATAATATTCATTTTTAAAAAACATTTGACAAATAAAATTTTTCTTACAGAAATTCAACAGCTTTTGTTATTAACGTGGAATTTGATCTTGTTGTAATTGGCGCAGGGCCAGGTGGTTATGTTGCTGCAATTCGTGCTGCTCAGCTTGGGCTTAAAACTGCAATAATTGAGCGTGAAAATCTCGGTGGAATATGTCTAAATTGGGGGTGCATTCCAACTAAAGCCTTGCTTCGCTCGGCTGAAGTTTTTCATCTTGCAAAACATGGTGAAGATTTTGGTGTAAATACAGGAAATGTAAAAGCTGATCTTGAAAAAATGGTCGCAAGATCCAGAGGTGTTTCGAAAACTTTATCCGGCGGAATAGCAGGTCTTATGCGTAAAAACAAAATAGAGGCAATAAATGGCTTTGCAAGCCTTATTTCTAAAAACGAAATTGAGGTAAAAAGTGATACAGAAACTAAGAAAATTAATGCAAAATATATAATTTTGGCAACAGGCGCGCGCGCAAGACATCTTGCCGGATTTGAGCCAGATGGCGATAGAATATGGACTTATCGCGAGGCTTTAACACCTAAATTTGAACCAAAAACCTTAGCCGTAGTTGGAAGTGGTGCAATTGGCTCGGAATTTGCCTATTTTTACAATACAATAGGCGTAAAAGTCACTCTTCTTGAAGTTGCAAATAGAATATTACCGGCAGAAGATGCAGAGGTTTCAGAATTGGTCAAAAAATCATTTGAAAAAGAAGGAATGACGGTAAATACCAGCGTTAAAATAAACTCTATCACAAAAGAAAGGAAGTGTGTAAATCTTCATTTTGAACTTGATGGGAAGGTAAAAAATGAAACCTTTGATGCAGTAATTATGGCAGTTGGCGTAGTGCCAAATACTGAAAATATCGGGCTTGAAAAAGCTGGCGTTGCAAAAGATGAGAAAAATCTTGTAAAAGTCGATAAATTTTTACAAACAAATATCGATAATATCTACGCAATTGGCGATATAGTTCAAGGACCATGGCTTGCTCATAAAGCATCACATGAAGGCGTTATAGCTGCTGAGAAAATCGCGGAAAAAATGAAAAAATTTGATGCAAAACACACGCACCCAATAATTCGCGAAAACATCCCTGGATGCACATATTGCCATCCTCAAATTGCAAGCATAGGCTTTACGGAAGAAAAAGCGCGCGAAAAATATAAAACAATAAAAGTTGGAAAATTTCCCCTTATGGCAAATGGAAAATCCGTTGCTCTTGGCGATACAAATGGCTTTATAAAAATCATTTTCGATGAAAAGACAGGTGAAATTTTAGGCTGTCATATGGTTGGTCCAGAAGTTACCGAAATGATTCAAGGCATAGGAATTGCAAAACAAGCCGAACTTACGGAAGAAGATTTAATGCACACAATTTTTGCTCATCCAACAGTTAGCGAGTCAATTCACGAAGCAGTTTTATCTGCATTTGGGAAGGCTTTGCATTTTTAATAAAATCGTATTTTTAAGATCTTATATTTTTGTTGACTATATCCATTTATCATGAAACTTCTGTAAGATAAAGAAGCAAATACATCAATATAGCTAAGCCTAGTTTCGTAGGAATTAATACCCAGTAAGTAAAAACCAGAAATTGGTACAAATTATTTGAGTGTAGAAATAATTTTGTGATATAAATTATTTTTGATAATTAAACTTATCAACCGCATTTTTAAGTGCTTTATCACCATCGTGAATAACGCCTTCAATTGCAATAACTTCGATATTTTTTACACCAAGGAAACTAAATACAGTTTTTAAATACGAGTCATTATGATTCATTAATTTCATATCATTATTCTCAGAATAAATTCCGCCACTAGAAGTAACAACTATAACTTTTTTAGTGTTAAGCAATCCAACAGGTTTTCCATTTTCATATTTAAAAGTCACTCCAGCTCTAACTATATGATCAATGTAGGCTTTAAGAGATGATGGAACAGAAAAATTAATCATAGGAGATGCAATAATTGCAATATCTGACGAGTTTAATTGTAAAATTAAATCATCTGAAAGCTTTATTTTATTTTTTATTTTTTTGTCATGTTTGTCTTTTGGAGTATAAAACGCTGCAATTTCTTCAGATGTTAAATGAGGAATTGGATTTTTTGCAAGATCCCTTATGGAAATATTAACATTGTTTTCTTTTGCTTTAATTTTCTCAATAATTTGATTTACCGCTCTTTTTGTAAATGAATCTTTTTCGCTATTTAAGCTTGAATTAATAACCAAAATATTCGTTGCAAAGGCATTAGATGCTGTAAAAAGAAAGAAAAGAAGAGCAAAAATTTTCATATACAAATAGATGTTTTTTAGAGGGTATATATATAATTTTAATAATCAAGTTTTATTTTCTTGATTATTAATTTTTCTAAATTAACTTGGTATAAATATTGGAATTTTATGTCAAAAACAGTCATTTCCGGCATGCAGCCTAGTGGAATTTTACATCTTGGAAACTACATTGGTGCTATTTTAAATTGGAAGTCTGTAATTGCAAAAAACCCAGACTGGGACTACTATTTTATGGCAGTTGACCTGCATAGTTTAACATCTTTAAAAGATGGCGAAAAATTACGCAGTAATATAATTGATGCGGCAATTTGCTATTGCGCCTCTGGAATTGACTTTTCACGCGACAATATATCGATTTTTCAGCAGTCAAAAAACAAAAATCATGCCGAACTTGGCTGGATTTTACAGACAATAACACCAATTGGCTGGCTTGAGCGCATGACCCAGTTTAAAGACAAAAAAGCCATGATAAACACTAAGCTTTTAGGCATTTCAAAGGCTATGCAAAGCTTGCAGCGTGAATGCGAAGATTACATAACTTCAAGGCTTGAGGAGGTTTTTGATATACGCTCAAATACTGCAAAAATCCGTGCAAATATCGGGGAAATTGTGCAAAGTAATACCTATCAATTTTCGGATCTTTTTAGAACTGCTGAGGAAATTTTTGCAGAAAAACTTGGAATTAGTGACTTTAATCAGCAAAAACATGGTGATTTTATGCGTGAAATAGCCAAACATTGCAGCGAAAAAGCACGCGAGTATAAAATGCTTGATTTTGAAAAACAGCAAGAACAAAGTGCCTCTAGCGAAAATATAAACACTGGACTTTTTACATATCCAGCCCTAATGGCGGCCGATATTCTCTTATATGATGCTGATTTTGTGCCAGTTGGGGATGACCAAAAACAGCATATTGAATTTACGCGCGACATCGCAAATCGCTTTAACAATCTTTACGCAAATGGAGCAAAAAAGTCCGATATAATGGGCAAAATTGCTCAGCAAATTCGTGGAAATGCTGACGGTGAAAACTGCCTTAAACTGCCAGAGGCGATAATCATGGAGGGCTCGCGAATTATGTCTCTTACTGACGGCACGAAGAAAATGAGTAAGTCAGATCCGTCGGATGCATCGCGGATTTTGCTTACTGACACAAACGATGAAATTGCGAAAAAAATCTCTCGTGCAAAGACAGATTCAATTCGTGGGGTGTATTACGACATTGAAAATCGCCCAGATATATCGAATTTAATTCAGATTTTGGCGTCAACTACTAAAAAAAGCCGCGAGGAAATTGAAATTGACTGCAAAGATTTTACAACAAAACAGTTTAAAGATACCATTACCGATGCGTTAATTAGCGAGATTTCGCCAATTCGCGAAAACATTGAAAAAATGCGTCAGGACAAAGGGGAAATTGTAAAAATTCTTCAAAAAGGGGTCAAAAAATCAATAGAAAAAAGCGAAATCGTTATGGAAAAAGTGCGGAAGTTGGTTGGGGTTGATTAGATGTATGAGTAATAATATTCCACCAGAAGATAAAGATTTTATTCGCAGAGTTAATATTCCACCAGAAGATAAAGCGTTTATTCGCAGATCTATAATGCAACATTTGGCAAATAAAACAGAAGCAAGTCATGCCATTTCTGATTTTGTTGAGTCAATTTTCAAGATAATTATCATTATTCCACAATTTACTATAACATTTTTAATTTTGTCAATTTTTATAGTTGCAGATTGGAAGATTTTTAAAATATTATTTGAGCTTGAAAGTGATTTTAATAAACTGTCTATCATAATGAATGATGGTAATTCAAGGTATATAATTGCATTTCTGATATTGCAATTATTTTTATTTTCCACAAGATTTGGTGTAAAATCTACAATGCAATTACTTGATAAAATTAAATCTATTTTTTCCAAAAACAAAATCACTTCCCCAAAACAGCAATGATTATCGTTGTTGCAAAACCGACAATTACGCCAAATTGTATATTTAGTTTTAAAGATCAAGGTTCTATCAATTCACGAAAACACTTTCCATTGCTTCAAGTCTTGTCCATATTTGCTCATCCGTTAGACCTTCATTTTTTAACTTTCTCCATGCATTATGTGCCTGGGTTATTTTCATATTTATAAAATATTTTTTTTACTATATAGTCGTTTTTTTAAAAGTCAAGAACACCACAATCTCACAGCACACACCTTGACATTTAATTTTGCCACTTGTAATGCTGGTTTATGGCGTGTTTTGCATCTTTAAAATTGTGATTGTTTTATGCTCAAGTTTTTGGTAATTTTGCTCTATATTGTGATATTTTTTGGCTCCGCTGTGTGCCCGTATAGAGACTTGCCAATTATCGTCTTTTATGTTGTGTTTTTTTCAATTGGTGTACTTTGTTTATTATTTAGTTACAGCGATGATTTATATGTAAATTTCTTCGATCCAGACAAGCTTTCGCATCAAAAATACCATGTGAAAAAAGATAAAAATAGTAAATAAAACTCTACTTTTTTAGCTCTTTAGATAAAGTTTCCACATGAGACTTCTCCTCTTTTGTTTTGGCATTTTTCTTTGCATAAACAAAATATTTTTGAAATTTATCCATGTATACGGAATTCTTCGTTTCAAGATATAATCGATAGTTTGCAAGAGATATGTTGTAACTTAGCAAGAAATCTGCCTCAATAGATAAATTTCCTATTTTTTCAATAGTAGATATTGCTTCATGGTATTTTTTTAACTCAATGTATACACTTGCAAGATTGTTTTTTGCAGTCAAATTACTTGGTGCCATTTTTTCATATTTTTGACAGTAATTCAAAGCCTGCGAAAATTCTTTTAATTCTATATAACAAATACATATTCCACCATATAAATCAACAAAAAGTCCATTTGCCATATCTTCTTTATTGTTGATATTTTTGCTATTAAATTCATCCCATTCTTTTTTGTCAACCTTGTTAAACTCATTCATTGCAGCAAAGTAATCAATATTTGCATTTTTATACATCTTTAATTTTTGATAAATACCTGCGCGCTGAGCAAGAATCGAGCCACTAAATATTTTATTTTTTTTATCATCCAAATTTATCGCTGTTGACAAATCTGCCAAAACCTGATTATATTTGTCTGTATACAAATACAAAGTCGCCCTATTTACATAGTAGTAAAAATTTTTCGGATTAGCTTCTATTGCTTTATTTATTGAATCTATGGCGCAGGATTGATTGTTATGGGATGCGCAAATTGCAGATTTTAAAGCATAAAGTCTATCATCTTTGTTTGATTTTTTAATCATTTCATCGATACAATTCATTGATTTTACCTCATCTCTCTCTTGAATATATTGAATACATTGCCTTATATCAAATGATAAACAATTGGAAATTTCTGCAAAAAATATCAGCAGAAATAAAACACAAAACTTCATAATTCTTAACATATTAGTATATAAAAACAACAATTTTTTTTATATGCAAGTTTTATTTTAAGAAAAAAAATAAAAAAAAGCTTGACTATAAAAAAAGTATAGTAAAGGCTAGTTCCAAAGTATAAGCGTTATATTGTTGAAATGCCTACTATTAATCAAATTGTTAGAAAAGGAAGATCTTCTAAACCTTGGAAAAGTAAGTCTCCTGCACTTACAGGTGCACCTCAGAAAAGAGGAGTATGTGTTAAAGTGTACACAACTACACCAAAAAAACCAAATTCAGCCTTACGTAAAGTTGCCAGAGTTAGACTTTCAAATGGATTTGAAGTTATAGCTTACATCGGTGGCGAAGGTCATAACCTTCAAGAACACTCTGTTGTATTAATGCGTGGAGGTAGAGTAAAAGATTTACCGGGTGTTCGTTATCACATCGTAAGAGGAGCGCTTGATACCGCTGGTGTGAAAGATAGAAAATGTGGAAGGTCAAAATATGGAGCAAAAATGCCAAAAAAGGATAAAAAATAATATGTTGTAATATATCTATATGAATCTCAATAGAAAAATAAAACCTGACTTTATTTATAACAGCCAACTTGTTGCAAGAATAATTAACAAAATTATGTTAAATGGTAACAAATCTATCGCTGAGAAAATATTTTACTCAGCATTCTCAAAGATTTTAGATGATGTTAAATCTGATTCTCAGCAATTTCATCTTGATGGCTTGGAGGAAAATGATAGAAATTCTCCTGTTAAAGTACTAGAGTTCATTTTGTCAAAAATAACACCAACAGTTGAATTAAGAAGTAAGCGTGTTGGCGGAAGTAATTACAATATACCATGCCCTGTTGATCAAAAAAGAGGGCTTTCAATTGCAATAAATTGGCTTATATCCGCTTTTAGGTCAAGAAATGAAAAAACTGCTATTGATAGACTTGTTAAAGAGATGTATGACATATTATCAAACAGAGGAACAGCTGTTAAAAGTATGTTAGATAATAAGAAAATGGCCGAGGCAAATAAAGCATTTTCTCATCTTTTAAATGGAAAGAAAAAGTAGTTTTTTATTCTTGACTTTTATTTATTTTTAGTTTTGTTTTTGTAAATATTTTATTTTTATGCCAAGTGTAACAGTAAGAATTCGCAGGAGTTCAAAAGCAACACCAAGGGTTAAAGCTAAAACTGTGCGCAGTTTTGCAAAAAGATTTTCCGTTTCAGCAAATCGTAATATACTTTCTACTCAAGCTGGAAAAAGACATAATATGAGTCAAAAGTCAAAACGCACACTACTTTCACAAAAAGGTAAAACAAATGTAAATAAATCATTATTAAAAACTGTCAGAGCGGCTCTAAAATTAAAATTACCAAGAAAGGCAAATCCATATATCAAGAAAAATGACAACTTATTAAATGTTGCTTTGCCAAAAAAAGTATCCAAATTGTTTTGTATTTAGCATATGTCAAGATCTAATCATTCACCAGCTTCAAGGAGAAGGAGAAAAAATATCATTAAAATGGCTTCTGGATTTCGCGGAAGATCCGGTAATTGCTATAGAATGGCAAATAGGAGAGTCGAAAAGGCAATGCAATACGAATACAGAGATAGAAGAAATAAAAAAAGAGAAATAAGATCACTTTGGATATCAAGAATAAATGCATTTGCCAGAGAAAATGGTTTGAAATATTCTCTACTTATGAATTTATTGAAAAAAAATAATATTTTGTTAAATAGAAAACAATTATCATTACTTGCTTATGATAAAAATTCTTCTTTATTAAAAAATATGTTTACAGAAAATGGTTTGTTTTTAGCTTAATTACAATGAGTATTATTATAAATAATAAAAAAGATATATTAAATGATGGCGTTAACAATAGTCTTTACGAACTCGTTCTACTATTTAGATCAAATATAATAAGTAACGATGTCCACAACGACCTTTCATCACTGGTTTCTTTTATATCAATGAGACTTTCAGGCAGTGTAATATCTCATGAATATTGGGGCTTGAGACCACTGTCATATGAAATATCGGGTAACAAAAAGGCACATTTTTATTTTTTCTCGCTATCTCTAAAGCCATCATCTGTGACCAGTATAAAGCAATTTTTAGCAAATAATGCAAACATTATACGTAGCTTAATACTGAAGTCTACTTTTTCAGAGTCAGAACTATTGCAACCTACTCAAATGATGAAAAATCTTGCTTCCGATATAGATAAAGAAATGGGTGAAATACATGTTAGTGAGGATTTTAATAAATTTAAAATTTAATTTTTTTTATGAGTCGACAAATTACAAATAATATAAAAAATAGATCTGGTTCAAATGTTCCTCAAGTGTTCGAAGGAATGTCAAATACAGCAATCAATGTTTCCTCGGTTGTGCCATTTTCGTCCGTTTTCTCAGGGCAAAATAGAAGATTTGCAAATATATCTACATCTCTTATTCATTATCATAATTACTTTATACTTAAACAAATATTAACAGATATGTCGAGAAAGATTATGCGCAGAGATCTATCTGGTCTTTCAAGAAGCTCTCAAAGAGAATTGCGTAAACATGTCTTTATCGCTAGATTTCTTGGTCTTTTACCTTATGTTAAATAATTTTATATGATTAAAGTTGTATTATTAAAATCTGTAAATCAGCTTGGCTCAGTTGGGAGCGTCGTTCTTGTTAAGCCAGGTTATGCAAAAAATTATCTTGTACCACAAGGTATAGCGCTTTTTGCAAACAAAGCCATACTTGAAAAAATGGATTTTAACAAAAAGAAATTACTTGAAGCTGATTCCGTTAACGCCAAAAAGGCTGCACAGATTGCATCTATATCGCAAAATATAATGCTAGATGTATCAAAAAAGACATTCCAAGATGTTAAAATACATGGCTCGGTATCAAGCAAAGAAGTTGCTATTTTACTATCTCAAGAAATTAAAAAAATTATAAATCAGCAAGCTTCAGATAAAGATTTGTCAATATCTGAAAGCGATATTGACTCGTATATATCTCCATCTTCCATAAAGTTTTTCACATCAATTAAAGAGATAGGGGAATACAAAATTTCAGTTACCGTCTACGGTGATGTAAAGTTTGACTGCATTGTTAATGTTGTTAAAGAATAATATAGTTCTTAATTCCTTGTATTGATTTTACTAATATATTTTTTACAAGAGTTGTTAGAGATAAATGTTTTTTATCTCAATGCAAACTCTGCAGGAACAGAAACACGTGACAATTGTTTAAACGATTTCACTCATTAACTTTAGCTTAATAAATCATGAATATTTACCGCTCCAGAAATTTCACCTTTATCATTTAAAACAACAGTTGATGTTATTTTGTTTTGGGTTAAAAACTGAGCAGTTTCGTTTAAAAACATCTCAACTGTGACGTACTTAAAATTTTTAGTCATTATGTCTTTTGCATATTTTTTATCATCTGTTTTTTGAGACATAAATCTGCGTAAATCGCCGTCTGTAATTATTCCTTTTGGTGATTCAAGAGTTCCGACGGCAGTAAATCCAAGCATTTTTGCGTTCATTTCCAAAATTGTATTATCAATAGTCTCATCTTCACTTACAAGCGGAATTTTATCACCAGTTCGCATTATATATTTTATCTTTGTCATACTTTTTCCAAGCTTACCACCGGGGTGATAAAGGCGGTATTTTTCGCGATCAAGATTATTTTTTATTGCAATTGACGTAGATATAGCGTCGCCAAGTGTTAAAAATGTTGTCATAGAGCTCATCGGTGCATTAATTTGCATAAATCCATCTGGTAAATTTGGCAAAACCATCGTTATATTTGACTCTTTTGCTAAAAAAGAATTTTCATCCATTGTAATTGAAATAATTGGAACTTTAACGCTTTGGCAGTATTTTATGATGTCTTGAAGTTCGATTGTATAGCCCGATTTTGAAAGCAAAATTACCGTGTCGTCATTTGAAATTACACCTAAATCGCCGTGACTTGCGTCAGTTGGTGAAAGAAATATTGCCTGCTTACCAAAAGAACATAGCGTTGCAGCGAATTTCCGTGCAATAAAGCCACTTTTTCCAACTCCGCTAATGATAATTTTACCTTTTGTATAATAAATTGCGTCAATAACTTTTTCAAATACTTCACTTTTTACGATTTTATCAAGGCTGGATATACCATTTTTAGCATTTTCCAAAACTTGTAAAACTTCTTCCAAAAAAATCATTGCTTTTATAAAAAAAACATTTTATGATATATGTACAGGGAAAAAAATAAAATGAAAGAAAAAAAGATTTTAAATGGAAAAGATTTGTCAAAGTCTATCATTGATGCTTTAAAACTTGAAGTAAAAAGCTTGAAAAGGTTGCCAAGTTTGCGCATTATTTTGGTTGGAAATGACACTGCAAGTCAAATTTATACTGGCAAAAAAGTGCAAATTGCAAATGAAATTGGAATTGAAGCAAAAATTATAAACTTTCCAGATTCTGTGTCTTTTATTGAGTTAAAAAGTGAGATTTTGAAAATGAATTTAGATCGAAATATCTCAGGGATTATCGTGCAATTGCCACTTCCAAAACACTTAAACGCTATTGAAATTTGCAATTTAATTTCGCCAAAAAAAGACATTGATGGGCTTTGCTTTGAAAATGTTGGCAAGCTTGCACTTGGATGTGAGGGTTATTTTCATAAACCATGCACGCCGTCTGGAATTATGACGCTTCTTGATAGCTATAAAATAAATCTTGAAGGCAAAAAATGCCTAATTTTAAATCGCTCAAATATAGTTGGCAAGCCACTTTTTCAAATGTTACTTGCGAAAAATGCTTTTGTAAAAATTGCACATAGGAAGGTTTTGGATCCTGAAATTTCAAGCAGTGATGCTATATTTTCCGCAGTTGGCGTGCCAAATTTTATAAAGCCAGAGATGATAAAAAGTGGATGCGTGTTGATTGATATTGGAATTTCGCGCGATAAAGATGAAAAAATTTGCGGGGATATTGACCCAAGATGCGCGGAAATTGCATCGTTCATGACCCCAGTTCCAGGTGGAATAGGACCAATGACAATCGCATCTTTAATGAAAAATTTAGTAAATTGTGTGAAATATTTTGATTAATTTATGACAAAAGTTGAAATCGCAGTTGGACAAAGGATTTTTTCACTTGACTGTAAAGATGAGGCGGATGCTGGTGTAATTCGTGATTTGGCTTCAGTTTTGAACAAAAAAGTCAACGAAGTTTTGCAAGGGATTCGTGGAATTGACAATCAAACCGCTATAGTTTTTACATCACTTTTGCTGCTTAGTGAAAATAATGAGGCGAAAAAAAGCGATAATTCAAATTTAATGGAGAAAATTGCAAACCTAGAGGCAAAAATAGCTCAATATGAAAGTAAAATTGCAGAGCTGGAAAATGACAGGGAGAGCAAGGATTTAATCGAAAATCTCACAGCCAAAAATGCCGATTACCAAAAGGAAAATGATGATTTAAAGGGTAATTTACAGGCTTTGCAAAGTGAACTTCAAGACGCATCAGCAAATATTGGCATTATCACAAAGCTTGAGGCAGAAATTGCAGATTACAAAAGAGAAAATCTTGAATTGCAGAACAATTTTAATGAACTACAAAATCAAGTTTCATCCATGTCCAGTAATAATGAAGTTATCACAGATTTACAGGCAAAAAATACCGATTATCAAAGAGAAAATGAAGCTTTGCAAAGTAGACTTGAAGTATTATCCAAAAATGATGATATTATTAAAGATTTTGAGACTAAAAATATAGAGCTAAAAGCACAAAATCACGAACTGAAGGCAGCTTTAACTGATATGCAAAATGCAGGACAAAGTTCGGACAGACAAAGTGAAATTATCGCAGATTTGAATGCAAAAATTACCGAATATGAAGTAAAATTGGAGGAAGTTTCAAAGAAACTAACGATTGCATCGAATGAATACAATGCACAAATTGATGAATATAAAGAAGAAATAAAGATTTTGCAAGACAAAATTACACCCCTTGAAAATGAAGACAATGTCGACGAAAGGCACGAAATTGACCTATTTGGCAACAAGGTTGAAAAGCGCGAAATTATACATGTCAGCCGCGCAACTTTAGAAGATCTGCTTGAAAAAATAGCAAAAATTGAGAAAATTGTTGATGAAAAAGTAATATAATATCTTTAATTATTGATGTAAAACATTCTAAATTAATAGACGATACATTTTTGCTAAAAAAATATATCTTTTATTGCAAATTATTTTTTTACCATAACACTTTAGCAACTTCTAATATATTTATGTCAAAAAGTTATAAAGAAATTACATCGAGTTTATCTAAAAATTTAGGCCAGCTTAGATCTGCAATTCCCGATGTTGCAAAGTGTTTTTCGACTATGGCAATGGCAGCTACGCAAGACGCAGTGCTGTCTAAAAAAACAAAGGAACTAATCGCCCTTGCAATCGGAGTTTCGGCAAGATGCGATGGATGCATAGGTTTTCACATTAAGACCCTAATTGAACTTGGCGCAACAAGAGAAGAAATCGCCGAAACTATGGGAATGTGTATGTATATGGGCGGCGGTCCGGTTTTTATGTACGCAGCTGACGCGCTTGCTGCATTTGACGAGCTGTCAAAAAAAGACTAGGATTTTGCTATAGAATTTTGGGTTTTAGGGTGCAAAGCTATGGATAGATTTTATATGTTTTTAAACTCAAAACCCAAACTCCAAAAACCATAAAAATATCGATGGATTATACTAATTTAGCTCAAAAACTCCACCTCTTCAAACTCAAGAAGGTTTAGACTTGGTGCATTTTTTACCGCTTATAACTTGGAGTTCAAAAAAACTAAAACCATCTATTAACTCTAAGCATTTAAGCCAAAAATTCAACTTCTTCAAACTCAAGAAAACCAAGATCGGACATAGTATTTTTTGCCGCATCTTTTTGCCCAAAAAGATAGATTTTCTCATCATTTTTAACACTATAGGCCATATTTGTTACAAGTTTTTGCACCAAAATTCCCATTTTACGAAACATATTGACGCATTTTGTTGTATTTTGAATTGCAACTGCGTCGTTTGTCGTCACGCAAATTACCCGATCCAGTGGCGCTTTTTGAATAAGGCTAATATGCACATCCCCAGTTCCAGGTGGGGTGTCTATTATTAAATAATCAAGATCTCTCCATGCAACCTCGCGAAGTAGCTGGGAAATCGCTTTGTTTATCATTGGTCCACGCCAAATTATCGGGTCTTTTTCCTCTATCATAAAGCCAATTGACGCAATTTGCAGTTCATTTTTCACAAATGGCTTGATTTTACCATTTTCAAACTCACATTTACCACTTATATCAAGCATTTTTGGAATTGATGGCCCGTATATATCAAGGTCGCAAATGCCAACTTTAAAGCCATCTTTTTGTAATTTTAACGCATGCTTAATCGCGATTGTACTTTTTCCAACACCACCCTTCCCTGAAATCACGCATATCGTATTTTTAACTCCAGAAATTTTAGTAAACATGCCCGAAATATCGCTTGACTCGCGCATATTAAAAGCATTTACCTTTGGATCTTTAGACTCAATTATACATATCGCCTTTTGACCATAAATTTCACTTATTCCACATTCAATTTTTCGCTTTATAAAGTATAAATCTGCAGGCTCAGCCGAGCAATTTCCATCTAAAGTAATATAAACTGTGTCATTTTTTACAAGTACAGATGTCACAATATTTGAGTGTGCGAGATTTAAAGATGAAAATGGAAGGTATATTTTTTCAAAAACTAATAAATAACGTTGCACTATGTAATAAAATATTTAAAATATATAGCATTTTTTCTAAAAGTCAAGATGTGAAATGTTTTTACAAAAATGATTTTTCTATGTTTTGATTTTTGGCTTTTAGGGTAAGGTATGATATTACAATTTTTGTAAAGGAAACGGCTGTAAAAAATGAGAAAATTATACCGATTATAAGCGATACTGCAAAGCCTTTGATAAAGACACTTCCAAAGAAAAGCAGCATACATGTTGCGATAATCGTTGTAAAATTCGAATCTGTAATTGCTGTAATTGCACCTGAAAATCCATTTTCTATAATGGCAGTTTTTGTGATTTTTTGCCTGTCGAATTCGCGCATTTTTTCGTAAATCAAAACATTTGCATCAACTGCCATGGCAAGGGTGAGTAAAAGCCCAGCAATTCCAGGCATAGTGAGGGTTATATCAAGTATTGCAAAGGTTGAGATGGTTAAAAATAGGTTTAAAAGCAAGCCAAAAGATGCAAGTAGACCCATTTTTTTATAGTGAAAAATCATTATAGTTATTATCAAAATAAATCCAGCAAGCATGCTAAAACTTGAGGCGCGAATTGCATTTTTTCCCATACTTGCATCTATTACTTTCTCTTCAACTATATTAAATTTTGTAGGCAGAGCACCAGATTTTAGCGATATAACAAGATATTTCATGTCTTCTGGGCTGGAATTTCCCGTAATTGAGGCATTTCCAGACAAAATTGGCTCATTAATATTTGGCGCAGAAAGCACTTTGTCATCTAAAACAATTGCAAGTTGACGACCGGTATTAAGTGATGTAATTTTTGCAAAATCCGCTGCACCTTTTGAGTTAAAATTGATAAAAATACTAGGCTGTATATTGTCAAACGATATTCTTGCATCTGATAAATTTTCGCCATTTACGGCAATTTGACGCTCAACAATATAGAATAACTTTTCATCTTTTTGCGACTGCAAAATCTCATACTTGTGTTTATCTATCGGCATTTTTTGGTTGTCAGTGACGGGGTGAATGGGATTTACAAGATGGAAATTTAATTTTGCAGCCGATGACAAAATTTTCTTTATTCCATCGGTGTTTTTTTCATTTGGAATTTGCAAAACTATAAGATCTGACTGGCTTTTGTAAAGATTAATTTCTTTAGTTCCAAGTGCGTCGACGCGACTTCGAATAACATCGATAGACTGGTTAATCACTAGGTCGTATATGTCTTTTGTGCGGTTTTCGTTGAATTTTATAACGCCATTTTCATATATTAAATATGGGTCAATTTTCTTTATTTCATCGATGTTTTTATCACCTTTTAGGTCAAATTTTATTCCATTTTTAGAAAAATCACCGTGCAAAATGCCAAAAGTGTCCATTTCAAGGGCTATTTTTTCATATTTTTCCTTCATATAAAGCTCAAGATCCGGTTTAAAAGCGATATGCACGCCGCCAACCAAGTCAAGCCCCAAATTTACGCGTGGAAATGGGATTTTTTGCGTAAAATTAAAGCCTAAAATTGAAAAAATATTTAGTGTAAATATCAATCCAGTGAGGATAAAAATACTAATTATTGAGTAAAATTTAATTTTTAATATATTCATAAGTCTAGGTTTTATCGATATTTATCCATTTATAAACATAAAATATAAAAAGTCAAATTAAATTCTTGCAAATTAAAAACTTTTGTCTACAATTTTATGAAATATGTCGTAAAAATGAACAATAAAAACAAGACATTATTAGAAGTTTTGGGCGATCTGAGGGCTAAAAAAATTTCTGCACTTGAGCTTACAAAAGACTTTTTGGTAAAAATTAAAGAGTCAAAATTAAACGCCTTTATCACAATATGCGAGGATTTAGCGATAGAATCTGCGAAAAAATCAGATGAAAAAATAGCGAAAAACGAAGGTGGAAAGCTTGAAGGCGTGCCTCTTGCGATTAAAGATTTATTTTGCACAAACGGAGTAAAAACAACTGCTGGTTCAAAAATTTTAGAGAATTTCGTTCCAAATTACGAATCTGATGTAACGCAAAAATTGAAAAATGAAGGATATATAATGCTTGGAAAGACGAATATGGACGAATTTGCCATGGGTTCCACAAATTTGACGAGTTATTTTGGCGCGTGTATAAATCCTTGGAAAAGCTCGACCGGTGTTGAAAAAAACCTTGTTCCGGGTGGTTCAAGCGGTGGCTCTGCTGCGGCCGTTGCAGCTGGACTTTGCCTTGGTGCAACAGGCTCTGACACTGGCGGATCTATAAGGCAGCCAGCCTCTTTTTGTGGAATTGTCGGCGTAAAGCCAAGTTATGGAATTTGCTCAAGATATGGCATGGTAGCGTACGCAAGCTCTCTTGATCAAGCTGGCTTTTTTGCCCAAAATGTTGACGACGCCGCATATTTAATGGAGGTTATAGCTGGTCAAACAGCTAACGACTCAATGATGTACGACGCTGCAAAATATGACTTTACAAGCAATATAAATAGTGAAATTTCCGGCATGACTATTGGAATTCCAAAGCAATTTCAGTCAGATGCCTTAATGCCGGAGATAGCAAAAAATTGGCAGGATTGCATTGAGTATTTTAAAAAACTCGGCGTTAAAATCCTTGATATCGAGCTTCCAAATGTTGAAAAATCCATTAATACATATTACATTATAGCACCGTCTGAGGCTTGCTCAAATCTTTCGCGTTACGATGGAATTCGCTTTGGTTTCGGTTTTGATGAAAAAGTTGAAAACATCGATGAATACTACACAAAAACACGCTCTCTTGGCTTTGGGCAGGAGGTAAAACGCAGAATTATGACTGGAAATTACATTTTATCATCAAAAAGATACGATGAATACTACATTAAAGCACTTAAAGTAAGGCGTGTTATTAAGAATGAATTCGACGCAGCTTTTGCAAAAGTTGACGCAATTTTATGCCCAGCAACGCCAAATGTTGCATTTGGAATAGACGACAAAAATGACGATCCAATCAAGACTTATTTAAATGATATATATACAGTTCCGGTAAATCTTGCTGGTCTTCCTGGGATTTCAGTTCCAACCGCTCTTTCAAACGATGGACTTCCAATTGGAATGCAGATAATTTGCCAGCGCAGAGAAGACGCAAAAATGTATCAAATTGCAAAGTGGCTTGAAAAATTTAGTAATATAACATAATTTCATTAAACTTCCGATCTAAATTAACAAAAAAAAGCAAACAGATTTAACATAATTGCTATATATTTCAGTGCGATGAATTCTGGTGTTTATTTAATAATCCACATAAATGGAGACGTTGCTCCGGTTGTTGTTTTAATTTTTCTTACAATTCTTCCAGATAAATCAATCATAACAAGCGTAGTTTTGGAAGATAGAGACTTCTTTTCAACAAAAATAATACCATCTGAATTTGGAAGCCACATAGGATTTTCAAGCATGTAAGATGAATATAATATTTGCTCATCCGTTCCATCTGGTCGAATTATTCCAATATGAAATATACCATTTCTAAGCTTTGTAAAACAAATCCAATTGCCATCAGGCGACCAAGATGGCTCAGCATAAATACCATCATTTCCAACAAGCAATTTTGTCATTTGTATTGCCGAAATATCCGATACATATAAATTTCTTCTTCCTTCATAATTTGATTCAAAAACCAACATTTGATCATCTGGAGAGGTGCTGCCCGATGTATTTATGGTCTCAGATTTATTTACTATCGTTGATTCATCACCCTTGGAAGATAATTTAATAATACTACTTCCATCTTCAAGTAAATTTGTCAAAATAAGACAGTTATCATTTTTACAAAGCGACGGGCTTGATGTATATTTTTTTCCTGATAAACTTGGATAGACCTTGTCGAGAGATATTTTTTCTTGCGTAAAAATATTAACTGCCTTTAAAAATGGCTCACCTGTTGTCATGTCAATATACATTAATGCATTCTTTTTGCTATCTATAATCGGAGAATTTAAAATTCCACCTTGAAGCAATAATTTTTCACCATAACCATCTTGATCTATAATGTAAATACTTTTTTTGGAATTTTTATTTTTCACTACATCACTTGAGCTATAGACAATTTTTGACTGAAAATATCCAATTTTACCAGTCATTGCAAAGTATGAAATGTCAGTTACTATGTGAGATGTTTTGCGTATATTGTCTTCTTTAAAAGCATATTTTTTTTCCGTTAGAACAGATTCATTTTTAACATCATATACCCTAACTTCAATCACATATTTATCCGCCTCGCTTGGCATTTGAAATACATTTACATTAATATTATATGCAATTCCATCGTAATTATATTTTTTTAGATTCAAAATATTTGCATCCATGGTATAATTTAACAAACCTTTGTATTCCATATCAACAGTAGTTTGTAAATCTTGTGATATTACATCGGTTACACTATTTAAAATTTTCTCAAGTTTCGTATTTTGCTCTTGCCCAATTGTAGATATTGAAACAGGAATTGTATTGCCATAAAGCTTTTCAATATCAATTGTTTCAAATGCCATGGCTTTGAGTGGCAAAAAAATAACAAGAATAATTAAAAATACAATTTTCATAATCAATTTAAAACAAAACATCACAAGATGAATAAGCGAATTTACTTATATCACCGGCGCCCATAAAGATAATTATATCATTTTGAGTTACATTCATAATCCCTAAATTAGCTTTCACATTATCAAGAGCGCAAATTCTAATGTCAAGATTTTTATTATTTTTTTGTATTTTTTTCGCTAAATCATCGATTTTAACGCCGTTTTCGTTTGTTTCTCCAGCTGAATAAATTGGGTTTAGTATAATTTTATCTACGCCATCAAAACACGCAGCAAAATCATCCATTAAATCGTACATTCTTGAATATCTATGTGGTTGAAAAATTACCACAATTTCACCACTACGCTTTGATATTTTCATAAAATCTTTAGCACCCTGAATTACCGCCTTAATTTCAGTTGGATGGTGAGCGTAATCATCAATTACTATCGTATTTTCTACTTTTCCAACCTGTGTAAATCGCCTTTTTACACCGCTAAACAAACTAATTGCCGAGATTATATCTTCAACTTTACAGCCAATATTTTTTGCAATTAAAAAAGCAGAGCATATATTTAAAAAATTATGCAAGCCAAAAAGCTTTGTTTTTATTGTAAATTTTTCATTATCACAGGATATATCGAAGAAACTATAACCATTTTCATACACAATGGATTCTTTAATAATTTGCAAATCCGCCCCATTTTTAAAGCCGTATTTAATGACATTATTGCCGCTTGAAAGCCTTACAAGCCTTTCATCATCGCTACAAATTACAGATGTTTTTGAATGATCTAAAAGCACTTTAAAAACTTCCTCAACCTTGTCCATTGTTTTATAGTGGTCCATGTGCTCTCTATCAATATTCGTAATTATCGAAAGGTCTGCATTAAAATTAACAAAACTGCCGTCTGATTCATCTGCTTCAACCACGATATATTTGCCTTTTCCAATTTTGTAGTTTGAATTATATTCATTCATAATTCCCCCCGAAATTATTACAGGATCAATGCCACATTTGTCTAAAATTAAGCCAAGAAGCGAGGTTGTCGTTGTTTTTCCATGAGAACCTGATACCGCTATGCTTTTATAGCCCTGCATAACAAATCCAAGCGCAATTGACCTGTGAATTATTGGAATTTTCGCCTTTTTTGCAGCAAGCACCTCTTCGTTTGTATCAAGATTAATCGCAGAGCTATAAACAAGACAAGATACGCCTTGTAGATTAGATTCTTTTTGAGCTGGAAATATTTTTATCCCAAGATTTCTCATGTTTTGAACCATGTACGACTCCGAGCTATCACTTCCCTGCACTTTTATTCCATTTTGATGCATAACCTGCGCAATTGCAGACATTCCAATGCCACCAATACCGCAAAAATGAACTATTCCGCTTGAAAAAATTTTTTCATCAATTTTATTGCTATTAATTTTTTTCATGTTACAAAAGGATTAACTGTCAACGCATTATGAAAGATATTTTTATTAAAAACAAGGGATTTTTTTTACAATTTTGCATAATTATAACTCTTATTTTAGTTGATCAAATAACAAAAAAACTTGCTATTAACTTTTTTCACAATATATGCGACGCCAAAGGAGGTTTAAACTCTTGCTCTTGGCAGTTATTGTCATTTTTTAATTTAACCTTCGTATGTAATTATGGTGTAAGTTTTGGCATGCTAAGTAATATATCATATGGAAACATTATACTCTCTATTATCGGAATTTTAATAACAATCTTTTTTATTAAATCCTTAATTCAGGCAAAGAAAATATCTGATAAAATAGTCATTATTTTAATAATAAGTGGTGCAATAGGAAATTTAATTGATAGAATTTTAAATTCATGTGTTACGGATTTTATACACTTGCATTACGGAATATATGAATTTCCAGTTTTCAATATCGCAGACTGTTTCGTTTCACTTGGCGCAATTATATGGATATTGAGAAGTTTTTTTGACTGGAAAGCTAAAAAAACAGCTTATATATTATTAATATTTCTTTCTTTTACGGGATGTAAATGTAAAACAATTGATGAAGTAAAAAAAGAAAGATCTGAGACAATAGAAAAAATTAAAAGAAAAAGTGGCGAAAAATACATCATACCACCTGCATTAAATTCTGTTCCAGAAATCAATGAATGCATAAAAGATTAAAATCTAAATTCTCCGATATAAAAAATATTATTTAGCTAAAATATATATTTATTATTTAATTCCACGCAAAGTAAAAAATCATGATTGTGCAACAGTTTTAAAATTATAATATACAGCAAATTTGGCGCATTGCATAAGAAATTAATAAAAAGAAGTATTCGGCTTAATGGTAATGGAATTTCAGTTTTCGCATCAAAAAATATCAACAAAGCATTATTTGATTACAAAGTGCATAGAAAATATATATCTTTTTAGATTGTTTTTTTATACATTATATATAAAATACAACAAAAAAAACAACATGCAGAAATTTATAAATGAAAATTCATCAATAAGCTGATCACGACCTACTCTCCCGTGGCAAAAGACCTAGTACCATCGGCACTGACGCGTTTCACATTGGAGTTCGGAAAGGGATCCCGTGGTTCCACGTCGTTATAGTGATCAGCTTGTTGATGAATATTTTTTAACTGATGAAAATAAAAATTATAACAATATTTTAGAATTAATTCTACACAAAGAATCAATAATAAATTAAATCAATCGGGAATTAGTAATGGTTAGCTGAAACTGTTACCAGTCTTACACACCCATCCTATCAACGTGGTGGTCTTCCACGTCCCTAATTGGGAAGAATCATCTTGCGGCAAGTTTCACGCTTATATGCTTTCAGCGTTTATCTTTTCTATGCGTAGCTACCCAGCTATGCCCTTAGCAGGACAACTGGTGCACCATTGGCATATTCAACTCGGTCCTCTCGTACTAGAGTCGACCCCGCTCAATCTTCCTGACGCCCACAGCAGATAGGGACCAAACTGTCTCACGACGTTTTAAACCCAACTCACGTACCACTTTAACCGGCGAACAGCCGGACCCTTGGGACCTTCTTCAGCCCCGGGATGTGATGAGTCGACATCGAGGTGCCAAACAGTGTCGTCGCTTTGGGCGCTTAGACACTATCAGCCTGTTATCCCTAGAGTACCTTTTATCCGTTGAGTGATGCCCCTTCCTCGCAGAAGCACCAGATCACTATATCCGACTTTCGTCCCTGCTCGACTTGTCAGTCTTGCAGTCAAATTGGCTTATGCTATTACACTCCAACAGTGGCTTAATCCCACCTGAGCCAATCTTTGAACGCCTCCGTTACTCTTTAGGAGGCGACCGCCCCAGTCAAACTACCCACCATACAATGTCCCAGATCCACTTTTACGGATCTTGGTTAGATATCAAAAATCAAAAGAATGGTATTTCAACGACGACTCCATCACGACTAGCGTCGCAACTTCCAAGTCTCCCATCTATCCTACACATTTAATTTTTAATATCATTGTAAAGCTATAGTAAAGGTTCATAGGGTCTTTCCGTCTAACTGCGGGTGGACCGTATCTTCACGGCCAATCCAATTTCACTGAGAATATTCTGGAGACAGTGGGGAGATCGTTACGCCATTCATGCAGGTCGGAACTTACCCGACAAGGAATTTCGCTACCTTAGGACCGTCATAGTTACGGCCGCCGTTTACTGGGACTTCGATTCAATGCTTGCACATCTCCTGTTAATCTTCCAGCACCGGGCAGGCGTCAGACACTATACTTCCCCTTATTCAGGTTTGCAGTGCCCTGTGTTTTAAGTAAACAGTCGCCACCCCCATTTCTGTGCCACCTACAAGTACTTGCGTATATGTAGGCCATCCTTCTCCCGAAGTTACGGATGCAATTTGCCTAGTTCCTTCAGAATACTTATCTCAAACACCTTAGTATATTCTACTCACTCACCTGTGTCGGTTTACGGTACGGGCTGTACGCTAGAGCTATTTCCTGGAACCGATTTCTACGCAAGCGGAATCTAATAACCACTTACGACGATTTCAATCCGTCACTTTCTAGCAGGTTCAGGAATATTAACCTGATTGCCATCGACTACGCCTTTGGGCTTGATCTTAGGACCCGACTAACCCTACGCTGATTACCATGGCGCAGGAAACCTTGAGTTTATGGTGGGGGCAATTCTCGTGCCCCTTATCGTTACTTATGCCAGCATCAACACTTCTGATACCTCCAGCACCCATCACCAGGTGCCTTCGCAGGCTTACAGAACGCTCCGCTACTGATTAAATTGCTTTAATCTCGTGTCTTCGGTATGTAGCTTTAGCCCCGTTACATCTTCGGCGCAAGAAGGCTATTAGACTAGTGAGCTGTTACGCTTTCTTTAAATGATGGCTGCTTCTAAGCCAACATCCTAGCTGTTTTGGCCTCCTCACTTCCTTTTCCACTTAGCTACAATTTGGGGACCTTATACGACGATCTGGGTTTTTATCCCTCTCGACGATGGATGTTTTCACCCACCGTCTGTCTGCCATGCTTAATTCATCGGTATTCGGAGTTTGGTTGAGATTGGTAGGAGACTTGCTCCCCCGCACCCACTCAGTAGCTCTACCCCCGATGAGAAACACATGACGCACTACCTATATAGTTTTCGCGGAGAACCAGCTATGTCCAAGCTTGATTAGCCTTTCACTCCTATTCACAACTCATCCAATACTTTTTCAACAGTAACTAGTTCGGTCCTCCAGTGGGGTTTATTCCACCTTCAACCTGGTCATGAATAGCTCGCATTGGTTTCGGGTCTATTGCACCAGACTAAACGCTCTTTTAAAACTCGCTTTCGCTACGCCTACATCATAATCGACTTAAGCTCGCCTGATACAATAACTCGCTGGCTCATTATGCAAAAGGTACGCCATCACCCGAGTTGCCTCAGGCTCTGACTGGTTGTAAGTATTTGGTTTCAGGATCTATTTCACTCCCCTTATCGGGGTTCTTTTCACCTTTCCCTCACGGTACTTGTTCACTATCGGTCATTAGCTAGTATTTAGCCTTGGAGGGAGGTCCCCCCATATTCAATCGGGATTTCACGTGTCCCGGTTTACTCAAGAATACACAAACTTTCTACCTCTACGGGTCTATCACCCTGTGTCGATTGCCTTTCCATACAATTTGAGTTCTTATCTGTGTACTACTGGGCTGTTCCGCGTTCGCTCGTCACTACTTACGGAATCTCGGTTGATTTCTTTTCCTCTAGGTACTTAGATATTTCAGTTCCCTAGGTTTTGCTTTACAAACCTATGAATTCAGTTTGCAATACTCCTTGCGGAGTGGGTTACCCCATTCAGACATTCGCGGATCAAAGTTTGTTGACAACTCCCCGCAACTTTTCGCAGCCTACCACGTCTTTCATCGCCTGCTAATACCAAGGCATCCACCAAATACTCTTAGTAATTTAATATATTATTGAATAAATGCGCAGAATTAATTCCAAAGCATTTAATCACACCTTTTTATAAGTAAAATTAAAACTAAAGTATATTGTTTAAAATTGGTCATATAAAATAATTATATGAACACCCTTATTTTCATCAGTCAAAAAATATTCACGATTTAAGTACTTAACCAAAATTGGTAAGCACAAACGATTACAAGCATCAAAAAAATAATTGTCAAGAAAAAAAATAAAAAAAAGAATATAATATTTTTACACTACCTAAAATCATCGATTTTAATTGACTTTTTTGTAAATAAAGAATTACATTTAAAAATTCTTTTCACTATCAAAAGCAAACTTTTTAGCAAATTATACTTACGAGAGGTTAAAACTTGTATGGCATACTCAGAGCAAGTTGGAACAAAAATGCAAGATTTTGGTAAAAATGGAGATATTGTATATTGATACAATTTGACAAAATAAATGAAAATCGATCGTAGCATAAATTAAAAAATATTTCTTGCAAATAAAAACTTAATTATTTAGTTTATAATATAAAGATATTTGATATGCAAGTAAAATCGTTATTTTTTAACAAAAATTTTATTACAACGCTAACGAGACTTGTTGCCGTTATATGTATTTGGAATTTTTTTGATTCAAATTTATATAACAGAATAAATAAAATATACCTTGCAAGCGATCTTGATTTAATTGTTGATAAAATAGATTATCAACATGATTATTATAAAGAGTACGAAAAGATTTATGTGGTATTAGATGAAAATCTTGGAATGCACGAAAATAATGTAGATGATGTAATTAAACTTAAAAATGGTCAAAATCTTTCATCTGGATTGCATAATTACGGCATTGACAGCCAAGAAATTAGCGCTATATCAAAAGCATTAGGCTCAAATTTTAATTTAATTAACCCTGGTCAGGATATATTTATTAACTACGATTACAAGGCAAGATACGTTCCTCATTCAACAAATAATGATATTTATCCAAAGCGACATTATTTCAAAGAAGATTACATAGTAAATCATATAGAGGTTAGACTAAATAAGATTGAAAAAAAGATATATCTTCAAAGGCAAAATAATGCTTTTACAACAACCGTAGCACCTCTTCAAAGTCAGAAACAAACAAGAGTGATAAAAAGCAAGATAAATAATAGCCTTTACTACGATGCAATTCAAAAAGGTGTAACACCTATAGTAATTAATAAAATGATAGAGCAATACAGCTATGACATCGACTTTCAAAGAGATATACATAAAGGGGACAGCTTTGAAGTTGTTTTTGAGGAATATTACGACGATAAATCAAGAAAAGTGAAAGATGGTAAATTGCTATACGCTGGAATAAATGTTCAAGGCAAATGGTATAGAATGTATAGATTTAATGATGAATTTTACAATGAAAAAGGTCTTGAAATCAAGAAAACATTACTTAAAACCCCAGTGGATGGCGCAAGAATTAGCTCTGGATTTGGCGTAAGACGCCACCCGGTATTAGGATTTACAAGGGCGCACAAAGGTGTTGATTTTGCGGCTCCAACTGGTACTCCAATTTACGCAGCAGGTGACGGAACAATTACACATTACAGCTGGGGTGGTGGATATGGAAATCTGTGCACAATCAAGCACACAAAAGAATATTCAACAAACTACGCACACATGAGTAGATTTGCAAAAGGCGTAAAAATTGGATCTTATGTAAAACAAAGACAAGTTATAGGCTACATCGGTACAACCGGGCTTTCAACTGGGCCACATTTACACTTTGAACTTGTAAAAAATGGCGAGAAAATCAATCCAACAAAGCATCATATACAGTCAATTCGCACAATTACTGGAAAATCTATGACGGAATTTAAGAATTTCGTTGATCAAATAACGAAAAAAATAGCCCAGAATGGCAATTAAATAATATATTACGAACCATTTTGAATTAGTGAATATTGTAAATCAAAAATCTCACATCCAAACAACGATATTTGCTCATTTTTCGTAATCGTTAAGTTAACACCTTGATAATTATTATAAAACTTCACAACATCTCCATCTTCATTATAAATTTCAATATAAAAACTAGAATATTTCACATAATCTTGCCAAAAATCTATATCTCTTATATTTCGTGCCTGCCAAGTTATCAAAATATCTCCATTTCCTTGCTTAAAAAAATCAGTATTTAAAGCAATTTTTGGAAAATTAGTTCTACTAATATTTATCCTAGTCGGCTTTGCATCGGTAATTTGTTGATTATTTGAAACCGCTAAAATGTCAATATCTTTGTATAAATAAGTCATTGGAACGGTAATTTTGCAAATATTTTCATCAATTAAAACAAAATTTAAACCAGATAAATTCTGCGAGATTTCTGTATCAAACATTCCACGATAAAATGTCGAAATTTCAACTATTTTATCAGATAAATACTGCACATTTGCAAAGCTAATAATTTCATTTCCAATAATTGCAATATTTTGCCCTCCAAGATTTCCTTCATCAATGCTAGTTAAAATATAGTCGTCGTTTAATACAATTTGTAATTTTGTTTGCCTGTCAATTAAATAAGCCTCTGGAATTTCCGTATTTTCAGGATTTTCAACAATTTTCCCAGTGCAAGATTGAGAAGTTTGCGTCTTTACAAAAGAATAATCACTTTGCGTCGAAAGTTTTTGATAAATATCGCATGATTTCCAATTTGCAAGCAAGCCATTAATGCCGCAAAATAGAGTTATTTGAGAAAAATCTGTATTATCATCCGAGTAGGGTAAATTATACGCATAAACATCGGTATCTCCTGATATTTCAAGAGTGCGAGCTGTTTCGATTATGTCATTTTCAACTCTTTGAAGCGGCATTTCAAGATTTACACTTGTTGTCGTGAAATCTATGTAATTTTTACCCATGTTAAATGATATTTCTGTAATTTTTCGAAATGAATTATCAATTTCAATAACATCGCCAATATGTAAATTGCTATATTTCATAGGCAGGGAAATAATATAATCATCTTTTTGCGCTATAATATTTTGTAAAATCTTCCCAGCAATCATTTGTGCATTTGAAAAACTCATTGCAATTGGCACTTTTATCGTCATTTTTTGAGTATTATCATTTTGAACAATTGCCGTATTTATCTTAAAATCACTTGAGTCAATAAATAACATTTCAATTTTACTTGGAAGCAAAGCCTGGCTATTTATTGTTAAAAACTGGGCAATTTCTGTTTGATTTTTCGCTATTATATCAGATTTATCAACCAAAATTGGTAAAAGATTTGTATTTTTTGAAAATTTCAGCTTGCCATTTAAATGAAATATGTTAAAATCATAGATTTCAGCGAACATTTTAAGTATGTTAAATGCAGTTGAACTTTGATTTAAAACAAAGCCATCAAAATATTCATCTAGGTTTTCAATTTCAAAATCCTTCTCATCCATGCCAATTTTTTCACAAAAATCCGATATAATATTTGTGATTTGATTAAAGGAAATCTTGCCATTTAGCCAATGCCCATAACGCCAAGAGGCGTGATCTGACCAAAGATTGGAAAAGGCTGGAAAAAACGGATAAGGACGCGCATCGTATGCCCAAATAAATTTCTGCTCGATAAAACTTTTACCACCCCAAAACTCTTCAAAGGCAAGAATCGCGGCGTTTTGCGCTTTAAAATCAACTATTCCTTGAGATAAATGCGGAAAACCGGAATCTTGACTATCTGGGCTATAAAACACATTTGGCTCATTTGTGCAGCAATCAACGGATGGAAAGCCATATTCGCAAAACCAAATTTTCTTCATTTTTGGCTGCCATAAAGTTTTTTTTCCATCAGGATTTGTGTGAAAATTGTTCCAAAAATACTCAAGATTTTTCCATGCATACTGGGGTGAAAGTGGCTTTGGATTTAACTTATTTTCGCTATCTTCATAATAAAAATCATAACCCTCGCCGCTTTCATATCCATGTTTTAAAGCGGAAATATCATACACAGATTGACCGCTGTTTGTGCAAGGAAAATAACAGTCAATACCAATTGCGTCAATTGCGCTATTTGCCCATAATTTATCCATGTTAAACCAGCCCGAGTCGCTATGATGATATTCGCTCCAGTCTGCTGCATATATAACCTTTACAGAACTTCCAAGAATAGATTTTACATCATTTGCCAAAAGACAAAGCTCGTCGACAGCTGGGAAATTGCCCTTTCCATCAGTAATTTTTGTAATTCCAATTAATTCAGATCCAATTATAAAAGCATCGACTTTTCCCTTGACTAAATTTGCATAATGCATTATAAAATCACGATAACCGCGAGATTTATGAAAAAAATTTGCGACATTTGAAATATTGCCTGTAATCTTCCCACGCCACGGCTTACCATCTGCATCGACCATTAAAAATGGGTAAAAACAAACCTTTACACCTTTGCTTTTAACATAGTCTATATAGCGTAAAATTGAGCCATCAGAAGGCGTTCCACCGTATCTCACACTTCCACTGGCATCCACGCCAACCATTTGAGCGCTACTACGATTAAACCCGGCAACACCCCATTCATCAGGTGTTGTTTTTCCATTTTTATACTCAACTTTTGGCAATATTTCACATGACGCAATATCAAGACTTGATCCAAACCAAGAGCAAATTACGGATGCCCACTTTAAATTTGGGATCTCTTTTTGCATTTTTTCAAATGATGCAACTGCATCTGAATTTGATGTATTATTATTGTGATTAATGCTTGCACCTTTGGAATATCCAATAATCATGCCAAAATTGTTATACACAGCGTCCATTTTATATTGAATTTGCGTATCGTATGCAAATTCGCCGCAGCCAGGTATTATGCAAACGCCAGAAATTACACTATTTGCTGTTTTTGACTCCTTGTTGCAAGTTACATCAAATGTAAAATTTGGCACACGGCCGTTATAGTCGTTTAAAGAAAAATTGTGAATTACAACATAACATAAATCACGAAAAGCTGGCGTATTTTCATCCCCTTCATAGCTTTGAATGACAGAATTTGGCATTTGATCTTGCGTGCCTAAATACTGCATTAAATTAAGCTTTGTTTTATCAAGCAAAACCTCGTCTGCATATATGTTATCAATTGAATTTACAACACCTTTACAAATTGCAATAGCAAGAGAAATTGAGTAGTTCGTACTTGTTTGCCCACCTTGTGTATTCCCAAATTTATCTCTTTTGACAGCCGTTTGCGTTACCTCTTTTTTAATCCCAGATGTCCAAATAATATTTCCAGAAGTTCTGATTTTCCCGTATATCTCAGGAATTATACGCCCAAATGTTGATGTTTGAAGCGTAACATCGCGAATTTCAAGGTTGTATTTATACTTTTCGCCATCACCATTTACAATCGAATCTACAATAGATGTAAGCTCTGGTGGAAAGCCAAATCCAAGACTGGTGCTAAGAGTTCCTGTAATTGACGCAACTGATGAATTTCCTGATATTGCCATGTAAAAAATAAATTTTCTACACGCAATATCGTTTATTTTTTTTCTGGAAGCAAAAATAGTAAAATATCAAGCAAATTTACACCATGCTGTAACATAAATTTCATTCAAAAACTCAATATTAAAAAATCTATTGTCTACATAGTAAATTTAAAAAATGATTTGATTATTTTTTCTTGCAAATAATATATCTTGTTTTAACCTCGGTATTAATTAATGTTTTTGATATGTTCTTAGATAAAATTAAAGCTGGAGAAAAAGTTCCAGACGAAGTAAATGTAATTATCGAAGTTGCAGCCGGCTCTGCGCCAGTGAAATACGAATTTGATAAAGATTCTGGTGCTATTTTTGTTGACAGATTTATTCAAACTCCAATGTTTTACCCTGCAAATTATGGCTTTATTCCTCACACTTTGGCAGATGATGGCGACCCAGTTGATGTTATGGTTATAACTCGCTATCCACTTGCAGTCGGCTGCGTCATTCCCGTTCGCCCAATTGGACTTTTATACATGGAAGACGAAAGCGGTAAGGATGAAAAAATCATCGCAGTTCCTAAAGCCAAGTCTGATCCATACTACAAAGATATAAACGAGCTTGCCGACCTTCCTGAAACTTTTGTAAATCAAATTAAGCATTTTTTTGAAAGATATAAAGACCTAGACGCAGGTAAATGGGTTAAAATTTCTGGCTTTGGAACAAGTAAAGATGCAAAGGAAATAATTTCAAAATTCATTTTAAATAAATAATTTTGTAAGTTTTAATGCGGATATTTACGGCTTTATTTGCGATTGCTTTCTCTTTCGTCATGCCCAAATATTCGCATGCTTTTTTACAACCAACGCCGCGAAAAGAAAAAGTGAAAAAAGACGATATATCACTTTCCCTGCTTGATGGAAAGCAAATGTTGCTTTTTGCAAACTCGCTATCATCAACAGATGGCGATAATATCGAATCTCAAGGCAATGTTTTCGGTGTCACAAACTTCGGAATTTTTTCATCCGACAAGCTTCATGCTCGAAAATCTAAAAGCATTTTTCAAATTCAAGATAATGTCAGAATGAGAACAAATGACGGCATTGTACTTTATGCAAAGCAATTTGAAAAAGATGGCGATGTAATCAATATAAATGAATCACAGGCATTTCTTTACGATAATAGTACAATTTTATCCAAAAAAATCAATAAAATATCAGATTCTATATACGAAATAGATAATATGACATTCTCAGCCTGTGAATTAAATGGATCGTATGAAGTTGAAGATGAAAGACTTAGATGTTCAAAAGACTATAAAGATAGCCAAAATATCTTATCACCGGTAAATCTAAATACAATTCAAAATGATAATACATACGAAAATGTAAAAAAACAATACGACCTACTGCCGTGGAGCATTACTGCAGATAAAGTAAGGCTTGATACCGATACACAATACATGACGGCTAAAAATTTAAAAGTGAATGTTTTTTCAATGCCAGTATTTAAAATTAACCAATATACTCAGAAAATTGACGGCAGTGCACGCTCTGGATTTCTCCCACCTAGCTTGGTATTTCTTGGATCTCGCCAAATTGGACTTAGCATTCCATATTATCTGAGATTAAAAAATAATATAGATTTAAAACTTACACCAACCTTTTATCAAAATTTAAATGGAATAACTGGTAAAGAACTCCCCGCCGGCTCAACATCAACAATGGATGCACAAAGACTTCGTGCAAATACGCTTGATATACAATATAGACATTTGTTTTACGAAGAAGATGAAGAAAATAATATCGAAGAAGGTAAATTAACAATCGATACACTGGTTACAGATAAAACAGGTCTAATTTCATCAACAACAAGACAATATGAAAAAGACATAAACAACAATATTCTATATGGCAATAGATGGCATATAGACTCAGAGCTGAAGCTTGGCATTACAAATAATACATACATTAAAGGTGAACTAAAAAAATCATCAGATCCAAATATACTACCAATTTATAGATTAAAATATGATTTTTACGCAAGAAATTACCTTGGTATATACAATTCGACAAAAGATTATCACAATGTTGCAGAAATAATACGATTTGATCCACTTCTAATCTACACGCCAAGTGCAACAAGACCAATAGTAATGCCACATTTACGATCTGTCTTTGAAAAACAAATTGACAATATCATAGGCGGCAGAGTGCTTATAGATCAAAGATATGTAGACCTAAAGCGTACATCTGGCTATAGTAGCAAAATTTACAATGCCGAACTTGGATATACAATTCCAATAAGAACTCAAAATGGTGCTTATTTTAATCTTTTTGCAAGCTCAAAATTTGACCATCAACGCAGCACA
The DNA here is from genome assembly GCF_007993655.1 of Candidatus Deianiraea vastatrix. Taxonomy (GTDB): domain Bacteria; phylum Pseudomonadota; class Alphaproteobacteria; order Rickettsiales; family Deianiraeaceae; genus Deianiraea; species Deianiraea vastatrix. Next base: position 656,655 of record NZ_CP029077.1, read on the forward strand.
TTTAAAGACTACTCATCACCAAATGACGGCTATATATCAAGCTTTTCCAATACCCAAAATGTAAATATATACAACATGCAAGAAAGTAGAATGATATACAACCCAATGCTTAACGCGCAAACATCTAATTTTTCTCAAAATCGTAAATACTACAATCTAAACCTCGATTTCTCAAAACCATTCTTCACTGGACTTGGTAACCTTGGACAATTTATTATCGAACCTCGTGTTAAATACAAGCAATCTCCATATATGAACACAGCATCTATGATTTTAGAAGATAGCCTTGGAACGCAGCTTCAATACACAAATCTCTTTGCAAGCAATCTAAGTGATGGATATGGTATTATAGATAGCGGTAAAAGATTATCATACGGCGTTGACGCATATACAAGATTTGGCAAAACTGACATAAATGCATTGATTAGCGCCGGCGTTGTAAATTACATTGGTAGACCAAATGAATTTTATTACGAATATAATGGCGGATTAACTCGCAATATGTCAGATTATGTTGGTGTTGTAAAAATATATAATAAATTTTTCTCACTAACCCATGATTACAGGGTAAATTCTAGAAACGACTTCACATTAATATCTGGCATTGCAAGACCAAGATTTCAAAATACAACAATATCAATAACAAAACTTGGCGGCTTTGACGCAAGTATGTCTTATAATAAATCCTCTCTTATGCCATACGGAACTTTGGGCACAATGACAGCTATTTCACCACAAATAAGCTATACCTTTAAAAATAATTTGTCAATAGGTCTACGAGGCATTAGATTGATAAACTCGCAAGATGGATTAAATAATACAGACATGTGGCTATCGCAAAGTCTTTCAATCTTAAAACAAACAAACTGTATAACGTACGGATTACTTTACACCCAAATGAATTACAATATTCCAGGTGTATCAACAAGACCTGTTGTTAAATTTAGTTACGCTATTACCGGTATATGATTTCTCCACTTATTCTTGCAATTGAATCCTCATGCGATGATAGCTGTATTTCGGTTGTTTCAAGTGATTTTGAGATAATTTACGAAAAAAGCATAAGCCAAATCGATGTGCATAAAAATTATGGTGGCGTTGTTCCTGAGCTTGCGTCAAGATGTCATCTTGAATATTTGCAAATGATTTTACAAGACCTTGAAAAAAACATAAAAATCTCCGATATAAACGCAGTTTGTGCAACATTTGCCCCAGGTTTAATAGGCGGACTATTAACTGGCATAATGATTGCAAAAGGCATTTGCCATGCCAGTGGTATAAAATTTATACCAATTCATCACCTTGAAGGACACCTTGAAAGCGTCAACATCGGCAAGACATCACATGTAAAATATCCAAACCTAACCCTGCTTGTATCTGGCGGGCATTGCCAGTTCGTTTTGTCAGAAAGCTTCGGTAAATACAGGGTTTTGGGAAAGACGATAGACGATTCAGTTGGAGAGGCGTTTGATAAAAGTGCAAAAATGCTAGGGCTTTCCTATCCGGGCGGTCCAATTATTGAAAAACTTGCTCAAAACGGTCGAAATATAGCGGAAATTGGCAAACCAATGAGCGATAATAGCCTTAATTTTTCATTTTCAGGCTTTAAAACCAATGTGCTAAACTATATCCAGAAAAATCCCGAGACACTTGCAAATAGTCAGCATTTATCAGATGTTTGCTTTACCGTGCAAGACAGAATTTGCGCAAATCTTGAGCTTAAAACTCAGCTTGCAATTGACGAAGTGAAAAAAATATGCCCAGAAATTAAAGATTTTACAATGTGCGGCGGCGTTTCGGCAAATCGCAAAATTATATCAAAAATGCAGGATTTATGTAGTAAAAACAATCTCACTCTTCACTTTCCAAGTTTAAAATATGCAACAGATAATGCAACAATGATAGCTTTTGCCGGCGTAAAAAGATATAATCTTGGAGTGTTTCAGGGCCTTGACATTTCGCCAAAAAGCAGAATATCAATTGAAAATATATAAAATCAAACTTCTATACTAGCATAAATTTCAGATATCTTGTCACTTTTGCAAAAATCCTCAAAATTCTGAGATAAAGTGTCCCTTTCCGATGTAATTTCGTTCTCCACTTTCCAGTCTATACCACATGTTTTCGGATTTACACTATACTCCCCAGCTTTACTATAAACCCCAGTCGTTTTATACAAAACCATCGCATCCGCGCCGGATGTTACGGAAAATCCATGTAAAAAACCATGCGGAATAAGTAATGCGTTATTTTTTTCCATCGAAAGATGGATTCCAAAATACTTACCAAAGGTTGGAGAATTTTTTCTTATATCCAAAGCTACATCGTATATTTCTCCGGAAATGCAACGCACGAATTTAGTTTGATTTGGTAAAATTTGCCCATGCATTCCACGAATAACACCAGATTTTGAAACCGAAATGTTGTCTTGAACAAATGTTAAATTTATCCCATTTTGTGCAAAAGTATTAATATTATAGCTTTCCATAAAAAAGCCTCTTTCGTCGGGAAATTTGTTAAATTCACAAACTAAAAGACCTTCAAAGTCAGTTTTAATGCATTTCATACCACTATTCAATCACCTCCGAGCTAATGTTGTTATTTGTATATACACAGATTTGACCTGCGATTTCAAGACTTTTTCTTGCTATCTCTAAGGCGTTTAATTTTGAATCCGTTTGAAGCAAAGCAAGCGCCGCAGAATATGCAAAATTTCCACCAGATCCAATTGCTACAACGTCATTTTCCGGCTCAACAACGTCACCATTTCCAGCAACAATAAACATACTATCCTTATCAGCTACAATCATCATTGCATCAAGTTCGCGCAAAACCTTGTCTCCACGCCAGTTTTTTGAAAGCTCAACACAAGATTGTAACAATTTTCCATCGTGTTTTTCAAGCTCAGCTTCAAGTTTTGAAACAAGTGTAATTCCATCTGTCGCACCGCCGGCAAAACCAACTAAAACCTTCCCATCACGCAATTTTCTGAGCTTTTTTGCATTATTTTTCATGATTACAGACTTTCCAAAAGTAACCTGTCCATCGCCTGCAATGGCAGTCATTTTCCCCTTTCTAACACAACAAATAGTTGTTGCACAAATGTCTTTAGCGCTCATAAAATATCACTTTTTTTAATTAAAACACCATTTTTATTATATGCAAGTTTTTTGTTTTATATCATTAAAAATCTACTCTTTGGAATCTGAATTATCATCTTTGTTTTTCAAAAATTGATATCCATACATTCTCGATGCAGACTCCGATATTGCATTTGTACCTATAGGTGATGTAATGTATGTTATAATTATAATAAAAAGGATTTTAAAAAAAGCATCATAATTGCCTCGTGTAATAAAAATTATACCACAACCAAGTATTATCAATGGCATTCCAGCTAAATCTGCAACTCCACCAACATGCATCATCTTAAATGGATCGCGAAATTTCACAAATCCAGCAATCGAACTAAGAACAAAAAGACAGCCAAGCCCAATTAAAATGTTACCCAAAATATATATAAAACTTATAACCATAAAATAAATTAAAATTTATTTAATACAAAAACAGCTTCATCTATATGTAAATTTGGCATCATTGTTGACCCGCCAAATATATTTAAAATCTTTCCCTTTCTATTTAAATAAAAGCCATATTTCACAAAAATATGCTCTTTATCACACATTCGAAGAAAATCATTAATACTAAATGGACTATAAATATTAGAGTCAAATCTATTTTTTTCATCAATGTCTAAAAATTGATAACTACCTGTTAACATAAAATGAAATCTCCTCTTCAGCGTTGCATAATTTTGAATAACGCACACAACATTTTCAGACAATTTAAATGCACTTAAAAGAAATTGAACAGGATTTATTGTATATTCAATACATGAGTCAATAACAACAAGATCGCATGTACTGCCTTGATATTTTAACAAGGTTTCGTTTATCTCTATTGTCATTTTATCAATTAATGAATCATTTTGTATTTTATGTCCAATTTGTAAATTTATAACCTTTTTATCCCTTTCTTTTGCTGCCTGAATTACACTTTCTCTTAAATTTACGCTAATAATATTTTTGCAATTCATTAAAGATGAATCATATGTTAAAATAATATCGTTATAAAAGGCCATTACAGAATCTGAAAGATGGTAACGCGATTTTAAGATTTTCTCCGATATATTATGTATTATTTTCATAAATTAAGAGCGTTAATTTTATCCAAAATTGCCTCAAGTTGCAAGTTATCAGTTGACGCCTGGCTTGCAATTAAGTCGCAAATTTCCTTATATTTTTCAACTTTTTCACCCGTTTTAATCGATTTTACAACAAATTGCATTAGTCTGGATGCTATAATCGAAGCGGTTTTAAGCTCAGTCGTTCCATTTGAAACCTCAGCAAATATCTTTGAAATTGCAGATTTATATCCAAGATTATCCGAGACTTTTTTAGCAATTTCGCACGTTTGTTGATAATTTTTCTCAAATGAGTCCATGCAAATTGAAATTATATCAGCAGACTTTAAGACCTTTAAACCAGCGGTATACTGTGAGTCAAAACAGCACGATTTTTTAACGTCAGAGCAACAGGAGCCCTTTAAAATCTTGAAGAATTGATCGATAATTTGCTTTAAATTATGGATATTTTCCTCTATTGTTTTGTCAAAATTCACATGAGAAGAAATTGCAATTGAGGCAAATAAAGCGGCGTCTTGAAGTTTTTTTATTGCGCGGGCTTGATTTGCAAATTCTATCACTCCGTCTTCTTTGCAAAGCATTTCAAAAAGTGCCTTTATACCAAATATTTCCTGAGTTATGGAGTATAATTTTACAGCGTCCCCAACTTTTAAATCAAGCATTTGGCGAAGCTTGTAGAAATAGGAAATTCCACAAATATTGACAATTTCACCAGCAACTTCGGTTGCAATTATGTTTTTTGCAAGGCTGTGATTAAAAATGCCGTGTAAATACATATCTTCCTGCATTTGTCTTGGGAAATATTCAAGTAGGTGATTTGTTTTAAAGTAGTTATCACGCAAAAGATCGGATTCTAAAATGATATTTTTAAGATATATCTTCGCATTACTGAGCATTACGCAAATTTGCGTTCTTGAAATGGCTTTTTTTGCGATAGCAAGTGATAAAAACTCCTCTTCACTTGGCATTTGGTGCATTTTTCTGTCTAAAACCTTCGCAATTTCCATTTGCGATGCAATTTTTGCAAAAATAGCTGTCTCATTTTGCGCAAAAGTTTCGGTGACACCTATTAATTTTGATTGCAAGTAGTTATTTTTAAGAACAAGAGCTGCAACATTACCAGTCATGTCAAATAGCAGTTTTTCTCTGCCTTTATCAGAGATTTTCACGACAGAAAGTGCGATTTTAATGTTTACTTCACGATCTGAGCATGTAACGCCTGCGGAATTGTCAATTGCGTCCATATTGACTTTAACCCCAGATTTCACAAGTTCCATGCGTCCAAGCTGAGTTATTCCAACATTTCCGCCTTCTGCTATAACTTTGAATCTTGCTTCATTTCCGTTTATTCTAATTGTATCGTTAAATTTATCTTTTACATCCTCATTTTTTTCACATTCCGCCTTTATAAAAGTTCCTATGCCACCGTTGAATAATAGGTCAATTTTAGCCCTTAAAATATACCCAATTAACGCTTCTGGATTGAGTTTTTTGACACTTTTTGGAATATCAAAAGATGCTCTAATTTGTTCATTTATCTCAATATCACTGCCAAATCTGTCAAAAACACCGCCACCTTGACTTATAATTGACTTATCAAAATCACTCCATTTTAACTGCGGATTTTCAAATAATCTCCTTCTTTCAAGGGCTGTTTTTTCAATGTCTGGATTTGGGTCTATAAAAATGTGCATGTGATTAAAAGCCGCCATCAGTTTTAGCTTTTTAAAGAGCAACATCCCGTTTCCAAATACATCACCCGACATATCGCCTATTCCAACTGCAGATATTTCAGTATTTTCCGCGTCAATTCCAAGCTCATAAAAGCTAGATTTTGCGCAAATATAAGCTCCGCGAGATGTAATTCCCATTTTTTTATGGTCATATCCAAGGCTGCCGCCCGATGCAAAAGCGTCTCCTAGCCAGAAATTATAGCGTTTTGAAATCGAATTTGCAAGATCGGAAAAAGTTGCTGTTCCCTTGTCCGCCGCCGCGACTATATATGTATCATTTTCGTCGTATATAACTGTGTTTTTTGGGTTAATAACCCTATCTGCCTCGATGTTGTCAGTAATGTCAAGCAGTCCACAGACGAATTTTTCATAGCAAGCCTTAACAAAAGCCATGTTTTCAGCCTTGTCTTGCTTTGGTTTTTTGATATAAAAACAAGCCTTTGCGCCAGATGGAACTATTATTGCGTTTTTACTAATTTGCGCTTTAACAAGCCCTAAAACCTCAGTTCTGTAATCAGCTCTGTCTGACCAGCGAAAACCTCCTCTTGATATAGGCTGAGAGCGAAGATGACAGCCTTCAAAATCTTCATTATAAACCATAATTTCCGCATAAGGAATTGGTTTTGGCATGTTTTCTATAAACTCAGGCTTTAGTTTTATGGCAATATAGTCTTTTTCATCTTGATATAAATTTGTTCTCACAGCTGCATTTAAAATCTGCAAAAAATGCAATAAAATTGGCTCTTTTGTCTTGGATTTCAGTTTTTCAAGCTCAACTTCCCATTCTTTATTTTTTGTCTTGAATTTTAGCTTAAAAATACTTACAACACTATCTTCAAATCCGCTATTTTTCCTTATTAAATCAAGTAAATCGCTTTCATTTATGTCTCTATTAATCTGTTTATAATACGCCAAAACGGCGGGGAAAATGTGGTTTTCTTGCGTCATAACAAAATAAGTTCTAAACAATAATAAACCAAACAAAATATTTGTCAAGTAATGTTTATTATAACCATATTTAATTGATATTTTTCACCTTCTTATTCGCAATACCTACAGAAAAAAAACTTGCTTCCAGAAAAAAAATAACACAATATAAAAAAACTAATTTTGTTATTTACAACATCTATGAATAAAAAAAAAGATGCAAAAAAATACTCAGTTAGTACAAGCGATTCTCCACCAAGTGAACCAGGCTTCGTTGATGACATGTTAGTTACAAGATCAGATGTATCTTTATGGAGAGCCGTTGTAATGCAAGCAATAGTTGACTGCTACACTTTATCAAAACGAACGGAAAATCAAAACGCCAGACTTGAGGCAATAAAATGGATTTCAAGTGGAAATAGGGATTTTCTAAAAGTATGTCAATATGCAGATTTAGATCCATATTATGTAATCAAGAAAACAAGGCACGCAATATCAAATCGTGGACAATGGAGAAACGATATACACAAAAAAAAGAGACTAAATGAAACAGATCATGGAACATTTGTAAATAAAGTAGAATTTCTAAATAATGAATTATTCAATACTGGCAAATAAAATAAATTAAAATAACCTAATTTAACGTAATTTTAATCGCATATTTTAATTTTTATAAATCAATTTCACGATATATTTAGAATTTAAACAATAGTTTTAAAATATTCGTTCTTGCATAAAACGCCCGCGAAACAGACCCATGCCCCTGCCCTTTTGTTCTTGGCTGGATATAAACACCCATCTTTCCTGTGAGTTTTTCAAAGCCTTGGTTTATTATTGTGTCTCTTACTGTTTGGTAGTCTTGCTTTATTATGCGAAGCATTTCCTTGTCATCAAGATTAAATTCAATTACATTGTGTAAAATCCTGCTTTTTTCTTCCTTGCTTTCAAAAATATTCGTACAAATAACCATTTTCCTAAGTTTTGCATAAAGATGACTTTCCTCAAATTCCGTCATTTTGACATTAAAAGGATCGATCATTGTAATTGCCATAGTTTCTTTTGGCACAATAATGCCATTTTTTAATCTTTTAAGTGGAACTGTTTTTAGTTCCCAAGAGCCAAAATTTGGAGACTGAGATGAATTAATCGGAAGACCTAGATATCGCTCAATTACATGACCAAACCAACCCTTGTTAATTTTTCCATCTTTCCAGACAGTTACTTCATATTTTTCCGCCATTTGTCTTATGTCGGTGCCTATTAACTGTTTTAATTTTTCAACTGCCTCAGATTTTATCATATCAACTTATCCAAATCACAATCAAAAATTCTCCTTTTCGCAAGCTCTATATAGCCTTCATCCATCTCAATGCCGATAAATTGCCTTTTGTGTTTTATAGCTGCAACGCCAGTTGTTCCACTGCCCATAAATGGATCTAAAATAACATCACCTTCTTTACTTGATGCAAGAATTATTCTTTCCAAAAGCTCTAGTGGTTTTTGTGTTGGATGTTTTCCGTGTGTTTTTTCGCTATTTTTTGGCGGTAAAATCGACCAAACTGTTTTCATTTGCTTGCCACCATTAATTTTTCGCATTTCGTCGTAATTAAAATAATGTTTAGACTTTTCATTTTTTGCCGCCCATATTATAGTTTCTGTTGAGTGTGTGAAATATCTGCAACTTAAATTTGGTGGTGGATTTGGCTTTTCCCACGATATATCATTTAAAATCTTAAAACCAAGCTCTTGCATTGCAAAACCAATTGAAAATATTACATGATGCGTTCCGCTTACCCAGAAAGTTCCGTCTTTTTTCAAAATCCTTTGACACTCTTTAAGCCATTTTTTGTTAAATTCATGATTTTCATTTACACCCATGGACTTATCCCATTTTCCTTTATTTACACTAACAGCTACACCACTTTGACAGGTAATTCCGCCATTTGACAAGAAATATGGTGGATCGGCAAAAATAACATCAACACTAAAATCTGGTATTTTTGTCATCTCTTCTATGCAATTTCCATTTATAATATTACATTTCATAATTAAAACAAATTATCCATTCTTTTAAAATTTTCGTCGCCCAAATTCTAAACTGAGTTGCTTTAGTGGAATTCACCCTATATCCAACAGCAATAATCATATCAAGGTTGTAGTGTTTTATTGGTTGATTTGAGACATTTCGGAATTCCCGAAAAGTCTCATCTGGTACTAATTCGTTTTCCCTGTAAATATTTGATATATGCTCAGATATGCTACTTATAGATTTATCAAAAATAGTTGCAATTTGCTCCTGCGTTGCCCAAATTGTTTCAAAATCGCTAGATTTCAAATCAACCCTTGTCCCATTTTTACCTTGATAAATTATTATATTCATTTCATTTGTCATAAATTTAAAAAACTACCCATTATCAATCGCATTTATAGCATCTTCAAGGGTTGCGTCTTCTGCGTTTTCAATGCCTTTGATAGTGTAGAATTTTTTCATGTAAAGGGCGTATACTCCATAGCGGCTTTTGCCAACTAAGATTTGCTTTTTTGTCTTTGGATGCTCGCCAAGTTCCCTGGTTTTCTTCTCCCTCGTCGTGCCATCTGCTTTTGCAAAGCGTGATTTTTTCTCAGGCTTGTTTTGAATTATATGAATTGCTTCTTTTTGGGTTAGAGTCGCAGTTTTTTCCTTTTCCACAATTGAAATATATTCGCCATTATAAAGCACATATGGACCAAATTTCCCTATTCCAATTGAAATTGGCTTGTCTTCAAACTTTCCTATAACCTTTGGCAGTGAAAGTAAAAATAAGGCATTTTCAAGGCTTACCTCTGGAATAAAAGCAGGAATTGACGCACGCTTTGCTTTGCCATCTTGAATTGCCTCAAAATAAGGACCAAATTTACCAGTTTTGTAGAAAATCTCATTGCCTTTTTCATCTTTTCCAACCAAAGTTCCAGACGCAGCCGAAGGTTTTTGCTCACCATCTTCCGTAATCACCATTCCAGCTATGTATTTATCAATCGAATTGTTTTGATCGCAATCAAGACATTTGACGTAAACCCCAAATTTCCCTGTTTTTATATCGATATTCTTGCTTTTACAATGAAGGCATTGCTTTTCATCTGCATGCGTGCCGGAAAACATATATTCCTGCATAAATTTTGCTATTTCACTTGAAATAATTGATGGATCTTTTTCCATAGAATCGGCAACTTTTGCATCAAATTCATCCCAGAAATTCCTCAAAAACTTCAATTTCTCAAGCTTTCCATCTGAAATTATATCAAGCTCTTCTTCAAGGCCGGCTGTGAACTCATACTCAACATATTTTGTAAAAAATCCCTTTAAAAAGCTAGTGACAACCACGCCTTTTAAATCAGGAACAAACTGACGCTTATCAATATGAACATACTCCCTGTCTTGTAAAGTCTTGATTATTGTTGCATAAGTCGACGGGCGACCAATGCCAAGTTCTTCAAGATCTTTTACCAAACTTGCCTCGGTATATCTTGGTTTTGCTGCTGTAAAATGCTGTTTTTTCTCAATTGGCATAAGGATATTTACCTCGTCCCCAATTTTAATATCAGGAAGTAAGCTGCCGTCACCATCTTCATCAATTTGCACAGAGTAAGCCTTTAAAAAGCCATCAAATTTCAGCACATTTCCATTTGCACGAAGCATAACTTTATCTGCTTTATCGCTTAAATCTATAGACTGGCGAAGGAAAATTGCCTCACTCATTTGACATGCAAGAGTTCTTTTCCAAATTAATTCATAAAGCTTTAGCTCATCAGAACTTAAATATTTTCCAATTTTTTCAGGCGAAAGACTAATGTCAGTTGGGCGAATTGCCTCATGCGCTTCCTGTGCATTTTTCGTTTTTGTTTTATAAATCCTAGGGCTTTTTGGTAAATATTTATCACCAAACTGGGATACAATATACTCACGAATTGACTCTACTGCGTCTTTTGAAAGAGTTGTTCCATCTGTTCTCATATAGGTAATTAACCCACGAGTGCCTGAGCCAATTTCTATACCTTCGTATAATTTCTGCGCTGTTTTCATGGTTCGATCTGTTGAAAAACCAAGTTTATTTGAAGCATCTTGCTGAAGAGATGCAGTATTAAACGGCGCAAATGGGTTGCGTTTTGCATCTTTTGACTCAATTTCACGAGCAATTAATGTTTTCGCATTTTCAAGATATTCTTGTATTTTACTTGCATCTTTCTCATTTTTTGGGAAAGCATTTGAAAGCTTCTTTCCTTCAAAACTTATAACTTTTGACAAAAATTCCTCATTGTTAGCACTATTTAGCGTTGCCTGCAGGGACCAATATTCACTTGGAACAAAAGCTCTAATTTCCTTTTCACGCTCAACAATTAAGCGAAGCGCAACGGACTGCACACGCCCTGCTGACCTGCTTCCCGGTAGCTTTTTCCAAAGTACAGGTGATAAATGAAACCCAACAAGATAGTCAAGCGAAAGCCTTGCTTGCTGCGCATCAACCAAGTGATAGTCTATATCACGCGCATTTTTTATCCCATCTTTTACAGCTTTTTCGGTAATTTCAGTAAAAGTTGCCCGTTTTATCTCGGTTTTTAGCTTCTTTTCACGCAAAATTTCAGCCAAATTCCATGCAATTGCCTCCCCTTCACGATCCTGATCCGATGCCATATATACAATCTCAGCTTCCTTTGCGGCTTTAACTATTGCCGTCACATGCTTTTGTGATGTATCCTTAATTTGGTAATTCATCTTAAAATTACTTTTTGGCTCAACAGATCCATTTTGCGACGGTAGATCTCTTACATGTCCAAATGACGCAAGAACGGCGTAATCAGACCCAAGATATTTCGTAATAGTCTTAGATTTTGCAGGAGACTCAACTATAACAAGCTTTTTAGCCACGAAAATAACAAAATTCAAAAGACAATATATATTGAAAAATAAAATGCAAGAATAATGATACAAATACACCCTACCCCGCTATTTAGCTGTAGTTTTCGTTATAGCCGATAAAAATGCTCTTTCAAGATTTTCATTTCCTTGTTGTTTTTTAAAATTATCGCAAGTTCCATTAAAAATAATTTTTGTATCATTTAAAATTGCTATCTCGTGACATATTTCATCTATATCTGCAAGTATATGAGAAGAGAAAAATATAGATTTATCGCCATTTTTAACATAATTTTTCATTATTTCTTTCACGGCAATTCTTGCTTTTGGATCAAGCCCACTCATTGGCTCATCTAAAATCAATAGTGGAGCATTTGATAAAAATGCAGATATCAAACCAAGTTTTTGCCCCATTCCTTTCGAGCACTGCGAAGTTGGCATATATAAAACCTCTTTATCAAGCTCTATAGCATTGCACATTTGCGATGCCTCATCAATCGAGACTCTTTTTCCAAAAAAACTACAAAATACATCCAAAAACTCAATTCCAGTTAGATGTTGCGATGGTTGAAATTTTTCAGGAAGATAGCAAAACTTTTGTTTTACAGCAAAGTCATCACAATCAATGCCATCTACAAAAATCTCACCTTCATCTATATCTAAAAGCCCGATAATCATTTTAATCATGGTTGTTTTACCAATCCCGTTTAAACCAACTAGGCCAAATATTTGACCATTTTTAATTTCAAGGCTATTTTTGTCCAGAACCACTTTTTCCCCATTGTAAAATGATTTTGACAAATCTCGAATTGATAATATATTAGTCATAGATTAAAACTGCTTAAATAACACGTTAGAGTATAAATTGAAATTGTCAAGTATTTTTCCAAGCCCTTTTGCAACACATAGTAACGGAGTTTGTGCAAGGAAAACCGGACAATCTATAATATCTGATAAAACCTTGTCAAGATTTCTAATTTGCGATGAGCCACCTGTTAAAATAATACCTCTTTCGTGTATATCAGACGATAATTCCGGCGGAACTGAGTCAAGAACATCTTTCACAGCACGAACAAGCTCTACAATTAAATCAGATATAGCAATTGTTATATCTTCTTCCCTAATCTCAATTGATTTTGGTATTCCAGTTGCTATATCTCTACCAGTAATTGTAATAGATCTCTCAGGTTCATTCTTTGAAACATATGCAGATCCAATTTTCTCTTTTGTCATTTCGGCAGTTGATAACCCTATAAGTAAATTAAATTTAGTTTTTACATATTTGATTATTGCATCGGTAAATTTATCTCCGGCAATTTTTAATGACTTACCAGTGACTATTCCACTTAGCGATATTACGGCTATTTCAGATGTTCCACCGCCAATATCAATTACCATCGACCCAGAGTGGTCGCCGATTGGAAGATTTGCACCAATTGCAGCAACTATAGGCTCAAAAACTAAAAAAACATCCTTTGCTCCAGCCTTTAAAGCAGCCTCCTGCAAGGCAATTCTCTCAGTTATTGTTGAATCATACGGCACGCATATTACAAGATTTGGGCGTGTTAATTTCCATCCACCCATCACTTCAGATACAAAGTAGCGAATCATTTCTTCTACAACATAAAAATCTGCAATTGCGCCATCTTTCATTGGCCTAACTATCTTAATATTTGCAGGAGACCTTCCTATCATTGACTTTGCAACATCGCCAAATAAATAGGGAACGCTGGATCCGCCATTATTTAAAAGTGCGACAGTAGATGGCTGATTTAACTTAATTCCCGATCCCTTTTCATATATTACAACATTTGCCGTACCAAGATCTATACCCAAATCTTTAGCTAAAAAGCCATTAATTTTTGTTAAAACTTTATTAAACATTTACATTTATCAAACAATCAAACATAAAATATCTTATGAAATTATCTTTTTCACTTCAATATCAAAACTCTCTATAACATGAAAAATTTTAAATTCAACAAAGTATTTACGAAATTTTTCAGAAATTTTTACAAAATCTTTAGAAGTCGTGATAATTCCTTGACATTTCATGGTTTTTTGAATGTCAATTAATTTCTCAAAATCACTTTCTTTATACGCAAAATGGTCAGCAAAACTTATTTTCTTTACAATTTTAATGTTATTTTTCTCAAGATATGAAAAAAATTTTTCGTTAATTCCAAGACCAGAAAAAGCAATGTAATCTCCATTTGCTATTTTATTTTTATGTAATATTTTTGAAAAAAATACACTTTTTGGCTGTAATATGCTTTCAATTGAAGCAGATCTTTTGTTATAAAAGGAATTTGTATATATTATATAGTCAATTTTTTTGCTATATAAAAAATATGGACATCTTTTTGGTCCAGATGGCACAATTTGCCCGTTGCCATCGAGGTATTTCTCGTCAAAAAGAGCTATTGTAATGTCTTTTTTAAAGCGATTATCATGTAGCCCGTCATCCATTATTATGTAGTCATAATTTTTAGCCTCATTTGATAACAAAAACTCGATTCTATCACGAAAAATATATGTATCAGCAACTTCTGCAAGCAGTATCGGCTCGTCTCCATATTTTTCATAATCATCCGTCAAAAAGCCTTTGGCAATCGATAAATTGTCTATACTCTTCCTTCCATATCCTTTGGTAAGATAACAAAATTTACATCCTGCATCGTTTAAAATTCTGCCGATTGAAAGGCATATTTCCGTCTTTCCACTGCCACCTAAAGTCAAATTTCCAACGCATATAATTTTTGCGTTAATATCTAGCGTTTTACTGCAAAAAAAACGCTTATAATAATACAAAATTATATAAATTAGGCTATATAAAATCGATAGCGGCATTAATGCTATGGAAATTGTGCCAATATTTTTGTAAAAAAACTCAGGTGTTTTCAAGATTTTATAAACTATTTGAGATATTATATATAACAAAAAATAAAAATCCATTTTTTTCTTGCTTTTTATTTTCTAATTTTTAAAATTGGGAGCAATGAGATTATTAAAATGAAAAAATTACTTGTTTTATCTATACTTTTTACAGTTTGCGGCTGCACATCTTATAAAATTAAAAATTTCGAGCAATACAAAACAGTTAAAACTTCATCATCTGATGCCTCAAATCCTGTATCTAAGAAAAAGTCAATTATAGTAATTCCATTTGATGAATCTGGCGAATATTCATCCAAAAATCAAGTTGGACAAACACTTTCAAATCTCATTGAAAAGGCTCTTGTGGAAAATAAATATGCCAAAGTTGAAGATAGAAAATTAATAGAAAAATTGAAAGATGAAATTAAATTGCACGAAATGAATAGCTCAACAACATCATTTACCGGACCTCAAATTGCAGATTATGCAATTACCGGGAAAATTAATTCTGCAGCTTTTTCTCAATCAACATCAACAAACTGGGCTGGAGTTATGGCAAGGGTTGCAAATGACGGAAAGGGAAATGACCCACTTTCACTTCCGACAAGCGTTGTGAACGTAGATGCATCAATTAAAATAGTTGAATTACCAAGCTTGCAACCCGTTAAAGAGCTGTATTGCAACACCAAAGCCGAAAGAAAAGTCCCAAGTGGAACTTATGCCGCTATGACAAACGATGGAATTGCTATGAAAAGAGCTATTTTGCGCTGCGTTGATAAAGTTTTACCAGATGTTTTAAATACCATAAAAGTCTACGGAGTTGTTCAAGAAAAAAGAGTCATTAATGGCTCAGCAATCTTTAAAATAGATGTTGGATATGAAAATGGATTAAAAATGGGGCAAAAAGTTTCCATTGCACGAATTCAAGATGACAACAAAGAAAAATCAATACCAGTAAATTCCGTTTATGTATCAGATCAAATCGACGATAAATCAGCTTGGCTTGTTGTAAAAAATGAGCAAGACTTCATGAAAATTAAACAAGGCGATATTGCGTACATAAACATGAAATACGAAAGTAGAGCGCAAGGCGGCTTCGCTGATGCAATCGGCCTGGATAGCGATAAATAATTGACTTTGATAAACAAAAGTACAATTTTATCTCATTATTAACCATAAATTTGTTGTATTTTGTAGATTATTCTTGACATTTGAAAAAGAATTTTTACCCTTGTAAAAAAGAATATAAATATGTCCACTGATTACTTAAAATCTGTATATAGAAACTATACTTGTGCGTGTTTGCGTGCAAAGAATGACGGTGAAATCGTGAAACTTGCAGGCTGGGTACACAATAAACGCGATCATGGCGGGGTTTTATTTATAGATTTGCGTGATAATTACGGCATTACTCAGCTTGTTATTGATGAGCAACTTTGTCCACTTAAAGCTGAAGATTTTTCAAAAATATCCACCGAATCTGTAATTTCCGTTACTGGAAAGGTTGTAAAGCGCTCGATGGAAGCATTAAATTCCTCGATTCCAACGGGAGAAATTGAGGTTTTGCTTGAAAGTGTAAATATCGAAAGTCGCGCGGAAGTTTTGCCATTTCAGGTTAATTCCGATGAGAGCGTTGGTGAAGAAAGTCGCTTAAAATATAGGTTTTTAGACCTTCGTCGTCAAAAATTACACGACTCTATATTGTTTCGTGGCAAGGTTATTAAATTTATTCGCGATAAAATGTGGGATATGGGCTTTCAAGAGTTTCAAACCCCGATACTTACTGCATCTTCGCCTGAAGGGGCAAGAGATTTCCTTGTTCCATCGCGTATTCATCACGGAAAATTTTATGCTCTTCCGCAAGCCCCTCAGCAATTTAAACAACTATTAATGGTGTCTGGTTTTGACAGATATTTCCAAATTGCGCCGTGTTTTCGCGATGAAGACGCAAGGGCAGATCGCGCACCAGGTGAGTTTTATCAACTTGATGTTGAGATGTCTTTTGTCGAGCAAGATGATGTTTTTGCGCCAATTGAAAAACTTATGTACGATGTTTTCACGACTTTTGGAAAGAAAAAAATCGCTGAGTTCCCATTTCCACGCATAAAATACAAAGATTCCATGCTAAAATATGGCTCTGATAAACCAGATTTACGTAATCCAATTGAGAATTTTGATGCAAGTGAGATTTTTGCCGGCTCGAAGTTTAAGGTTTTTGCAGATAGCGTTTCAAAAGGCGAAGTAGTTCGCGCAATTCCTGTGCCAAATCATAAGCAGGCAACTGAGTTTTTTAAGACTGAAATGCAGGAATTTGCAAAGCAAAACGGCGCGCAATTCGGTATTGCATATTTGATTTTTGACGGTGGCAGCGTTAAACCTTGCCCAATTCGCAATGCCTATAAAATCACGAAAGATGGCGATGAAATCGACGAAACTGGCTTTAAGGAATTGATCGAAAAAGTTCGCAAAGCCGGTAATTTCAAAGACGGAGACGCGGTTTTCTTTGCCTGTGGAAAAGAGACTTTTGCAAATAAAATTGCAGGGCTAGTTCGCACTAAGGTTGCAAAAAAGCTAGGATTAATCGATGATAATATCTTTAAATTCGCTTGGATTGTTGACTTCCCATATTTTGAATACAACGAAGATGAAAAGAAAATTGACTTTTCGCACAACCCATTTTCAATGCCGAAGTGCAGTCTTGAGGATTTGATTTTGGCTGATAGGGTAAATATTGTCAAGATTAAACCTTATAAAAATCAAGGTTTATGCGTTTATATTGATTCCGAAGAGTTACAGAAATTAAACAAAAATAGCCACGATTATAAGAAAATTGTTGAAAATCTTTCAAATTTTCATGCAAGATATAATCAATTATTTGACGCTCGTGGTAATAAATCAGATTCTGAATTTTGCTCTGAGATCTTTGGCACGAAAATCGAAATTTTGTCGAACGAACCTATAAACTTTCACAAATCAACAAAAGAATTGGAGCTTGGCTTTCTGGTTGATAAAATGGATGAAAAAAACGCAAAAATCGCTCAAAAAGCATTAATTGATATAATTTTTGACGGCATAAAAGAGCAAGACCTCTGCAAAATCGAAGCCAGCCAATACGACATAGTGTGCAACGGAATTGAGCTTTCAAGCGGCGCGATAAGAAATCACAAAGCGGAAATTATGTATAAAGCCTTTGAAATCTGCGGATACGACAAGTCTGTTGTGGATGAAAAATTCGGCGGCATGGTAAACGCATTTAAATACGGTGTTCCACCTCATGGCGGCATTGCCCCGGGAATTGACCGCATGATTATGCTTCTTACCGACAGCGAAAACATTCGCGAGGTAATAGCATTCCCGCTTAACGGCTCTGCGGAAGACTTGATGATGCAAGCGCCATCTGTGCCTTTTGCAAAACAACTTCGCGAACTTGGAATTTACACCGAAGGCGAAATACGCGAAAAGCTATCTAAAGATGAATGCAAAAAACTTGGGATGAGGGATAAGTAGTTAAAGCGTCAAATTTGGAGTTTGATTTTGCACGAAGCGTGCAAACTTATGGCATAGATTTTGTTTAAGAGTTGTAATTTTGCTTGCAAATATCAATGATTTTATTGCAAATATCTATGTTTTCAATATGATTTTTTGTAATACGAATTTCTTGATAGCCAACTAATTCAACTTTGTTATTTTGAAAAAATTGCTTCATTTCATCTGTAAAAATTTTACAGAATTGTAACTTTACAAAACTCTTTTTCGGACGAAAGCAGATAAAATTAAATGGAGTGTTATTTAGTGTAATTCCAATATAATTTTTATTATACTTGAGTGCGATATTTTCAGTAATTTCGCTTTTTAATTTTACAAAAATCTCATCCATTAATATTAAATTCTCTTTATTACTTTTTTCCTGCCAAAAATTTCTATCAACAACTATAGCGTCTTTATCATCATTTTCAAATTGTGGACCAAAAATTGTATTGAAATTTACACCAATTTGACCACTTATATCAAAAGCATTGATTTCTATAATGCTAATAGGAATTTTATGCTGTCTAAAAAGGTTAATTACATTAAAATATCTGCCAGTTACTTTTTCTGCTATAATAACTGGAAAATGAATTATTGATGGGAACTTTCTTCGTTGATCTTCCCAGTATTCAATCGCTCTAATGATATGTGATGTGTCCATTTCGCCAAGTTGGATTTCTACGATATAGCGAATTTCAATGTCTTCGTCTGTGTTATCTGCTAAAATTAAATCAATTCTGCCAAAATCTGTAATTCGCTCAAAATCTTTGCTCACTAATTTTCCAAAACCTAGTACCGATGGGTCATTTTTAATTATATCCTGCACATTTATCTCAGAAATTTTTTTATCTTTTAATGATATTGTATTTAAAATCTGCATAAAGAAAATAATATATTAATATAATCTTGTATCATTTTTATTAAAGTCAATAAAACCAAAACATTTCCGTCCTTTTGGAAGAAATCTAATTATCAAATTTAGACCTTAAAACAAAAACGGCGTCTTTTATATTGAGCATTGTTTTTACAAAAGAATCGCTGTTTTTTACAAAATTATCATCATACGTGATCCAGAGTTTTTCTATATCAAATGTTCTAATTGCAGTTTTGAGTGTATTTTGCAAGTCTTTAAGGCTTGGAGTGTATATTGAATTTGGGTCAAAAAGCCCAATTGCAATATCGCCTTGATATTTATACCCAGATAAATTTTTCACCACATCATGCCCCGATTTTGATGACTCAAGCAGCAATACATCTATGTCAAGATTGTCAAGGTCGTCAATATATGTAAATATATTTGAATTTGTTATGTATAAATGAACCTGAATTTCATCTTTAAATTTTGCATAAATATTTTTTATATACACCCCAAGTCCGCTTAAAAGTGGCGTATATTCGGTTATTCTAGTTGGCATGACCTCAAGTATATTATGCTCATCAATTTGGATAACCTTCGCACCATGTGATACCGCTAAATTTGCAATTTCCGATATCGCAACAGAAAGTGTTGCTAAATATTCATTTTTATATTCATTTTTACAAAGTATATAAGATCTGTGAAATGCAGTAACTGGGCCTATAACACGATATTTTACCGGCTTTTCTGTATTTTCAACTACACTTGAAAGTAATGAAAACATTTCTGCATTCTTTTCAAAACTAAAATCACCAAATAAAATTGGCGGCTTCTCATATTTGTTGCAGTAGGTTTTAATGAAGCCATCAGTTGTATTAATAACCTTTCCATTGAGGAAATTTACAAAATAATCAAAATATTCCGAGTCTCTATCATATTCACCAGTTGTAACTATGTCAAATCCCAAATTGTTTTGCTTTTTTAGTGCATCATTTGCTAAATTTAAAATATTGTGATCGGCATTTTTCTTTTTTTCAGCAACAAAATTTGGCAACATGGCAAGCGGAATAATTGGAAAATGCGATAAATTCATCTTATTTTTCTGCAAATCTAATCTTTCTTTTCTATCACCCCTAGCATATTTATCTATTTTTTTATCGGTAAAAGATATCTCTTCCTTTATTTTAGCTAATAATTTCGACCTAGATTTTGCCTCTTTGATAGCATCATTATCACCATTAAGGCAATCTTTTATTAGCACTAATTCTTTTAATTTATCCTTTGCTGATGCAAGATATTTACTATATACCTGATCTTTTTTATCAAGCGCTATATTCAAAGGCGATTCAAAAAGCCCAGATGATGTTGCAATATGTATTCCACTGCAATAATCAGATACCGTCTTTGCAATTTCTACTGATTTTTCAATATCATTTATAAAAACATTTGACCCATCAACTAGCCCAAGAGATATTTCTTTTTCTGTCTTATTTTTAACTATATAATCAATTTGTGACTCGTAATTTGAAAGATTTAAATGCACACAATCAACCGGAAGCGAAAAAATCATATCAGCATTACTGCCAATATACCCAAATCCGGTTGTCAAAGTTATCTTTATATCACCAATCATACTCGCAATTTTCTCATATGTTGTTTTGTATAAATCTTGATAAACGCTTGGTAAATCTGTAGACAAAAATGGTTCATCAATTTGAATCTCTTTTGTTCCTATTCTTCTTAGATTAACAAATATAGCTTTATAAACTTCTATTATCTCCGCTAGTGTTCTTTGCGTGTCAATCTCAGTACAATCTTCATCATCAGCATCATAGACCTTGCTAAGCAATATATAGCTAATTGGACCAAGAATAACAGGTCTTGGTATTATATTCATTTCCTTTGCCTCAATAAAATGTTGCATTACCTTGTTATCTGAAATTGCAAAATCCGTTACATCCTGCAACTCAGGAACCGTATAAAACAACCTAGTATTAAACCACGATCTGCATTCCATTCCAGGAACTTCAAATTTATCCTTCCTATGTCCAACTATAGGTGCAAAATATATATCCGACGGAACTTCACCACCTTCCCAATAATATCTATTTGGAATATTGCCTATCATAACGCTCATATCCCATACATTATCATGCCATGTAAAGTCATTTACAGGTATTATGTCAATTCCTATATCTTGTTGTAGCTGTAAATTATCTCTTCTTATTTTTCTTCCAATCTTATATAACTCGGTTTCACTAATTTTGCTACTTAAAAAGTTATTTATTGCATCTATTAATTCCATATTTTCACCTATACATGGAAAGCCTAAAGTGGCAGTTTTAATCACAAAAATAAAAAACAGCAAAAATTTTTACCGTAAAAAAATAATAATCAAGAAAAAAATAAAATAATACATTAAAATTCAATAACCCTTATATCAAACTTTGCAAAAAATTCAACCTCTAAGTTAAAAGTACGCTTGTAACTACATTAATTCATTGTGAAAAAAACCTTCATGTGTACTGGGATTTTTGGCTTTTTTGCAGGCAGATAATCTACGTTCTCAATGCAAATATTATACGATAAAAGCTGTAATTTTTGCCCTTTTTCATATCGTTTATTGTACTTTTCATCGCCTAAAATCGGTGCGTTAAGCGATAGCGCGTGCAAGCGAATTTGATGAATTCTGCCCGTAATTGGGCGAAAAATCGCTATTGTTAAAGGTCTTTTATACCCATCGTAGTTGTTACAAAAGACAAACTCGCTCGCCATTTCATTTTCCTCATTAATTACCACACTTTCTTTATTAATTGTTGCCAAAACTTCGTATTCGCTAACAGCCAAATCTCCGCCAGTTTCAACATTTTTTGCAAGGGACTCATTTCCTGCAATTTTTTCAATTCTTGTCGCGATTTTACCGGATTTTTGAGGTAAAATGCCATCTAAAACTGCAATATAGGTCTTTTTTACCACTCTTTCGCGGAAAAAACGCGAAAATTTATCTGCAGCCTGCTTTCCTTTTGCAAATATCATTATTCCGCTTGTGTTTTTGTCAAGTCTGTGGACTATTTTTGCGCTTTTATCGATACATTTTAACACTTCAATTAAAGAAAAATCAATGCCATCGCCATCTTGAACGGCAAATCCATATGGTTTGTCGATGAGAAAAATCTCGTCATTTTCAAAAATTATTGATTTTCTCACAATTTCAATCATTTCTTCAGTTGGCAATTTGCTTTTTTCGCTTTTTTCAGAAATGGCGACTAAATCTGAAATAAAAATCTCATCATTACAGGAAATTCTTGCGTTAAAATCAGACTTTTTCCCATTTTTTTTGATAAAACCATTGCGTGTAAATTTGCAAATCAGACCGTGCGTCAGGCCAATTTTTTCCTTTAAATACCTATCAAATCGCGCGTTATCATAATCTTTTTCAACTTTTAATATCATACATCAAAATGATTAAAATTGTAATTTTTCATCCAAAACATCGATGTATTATAGAATTTTCTAATGTCCGGCGCGCCATATTTTAGCATCGCCATGCGATCTACGCCAAAGCCAAAGGCAAAACCTTGATATTTTTTCTCGTCAATATTGCAGTTTTTAAGCACCTCGTCATGTATCATTCCACAGCCCCCAATTTCTAAAAATGTCGATGATTCCTGAATTTTTATACCATTTTCAAGCTTTACATAAGGTATATCAATTTCGGCAGAAGGTGATGTAAAAGGGAAAAAACTTGGGCGTAAACGCACCTTTACATCTGTCTCAAAAAAGTCAGAAAGCATAGCGTTTATCGTGAAAATCATATTGGCCATGGTCACATTTTCGTCAACGCAAAAGCACTCGATTTGATGAAACATTGGGCTGTGCGTTGCGTCGCTGTCGAATCTAAAAACCTTGCCAAAAGATATGCCGCGAATCGGCGATTTTTCCTTATTCATAGCGTGAATTTGCACATTTGATGTATGCGTTCGCAAGATATAATCAGTATTTTTTTCGCCATTTTCCGAATTTATATAGAAAGTATCGTGCATTTGCCTTGCCGGATGGCTTTCTGGAATATTTAATTTTGTGAAATTATTATCACATGTGTCAATTTCCGGCCCATCATACAAAATAAAGCCGAATTTACCTAGGATTTTTATGATTTCATCCGATGTTTTTGTGATAATATGCAGGCTTCCAGTTTTTTTGTTAATTGACGGCAAAGTTTCGTCAATTTTGTCATTTTTTAGCTTATTTTCCATTTCTTTTGCTTCAATTTCATTCATTTTTGATAAAATTTGAGCCTCCGCAAAGTTTTTCATTTCATTTGCAATTTGCGCATATTCTTTTTTAACCTGTGCGTCAATTGTGCGAATAAATCCCATTAATTTCGTAATAATTCCGTCTTTTCCAAGGATTTTAGGGCGAATTTCGTGCGTTATGACAATATTATCGGATATTTCTTTCATTTTTTCAAGAATTTCGGAAAAATCGGCATCCAGACTAGCAATTTCCGCCTTCATTTCACTTGAAATTTGACTTTTTTCTAAAAAATTTTTCATATTTTCAAAATTAGTATTTGATTATTAAATAATTTGTTTTTAATATGCAAGTAATTAGTGAAAAATTATGCACAACAGACCTACATCTCCGCATCTTTCAATATATAAATGGCAGATTACATCGGTATTTTCCATATTGCACAGATTAAGTGGCATTGGTTTGTTTGTGGTATTTTTACTATTTGCAATCTTATTTTCTATCGGAGTTGAAAAAACAACAAAAAACCACGATGGAGTCTTAGAAATATTGCAAAATTTTCAAAACTTAACACAATCTTGTGTGTATTTTAAATACTTCATTTTTTCTCTAATTTTTATTACACTGCTTGGATTTTTCTACCACGCCTTAAATGGAATTAGGTTTTTATTTTGGTCTTTTGCCATGGGCTTTAACCTAAAAACAGTCGAGAAAACCGCATATTTAGTACTAATTCTTGCATTTTTACTATCTGGTTATTGCAGCTTTAAAATTATCGCATTATTATGAATTTCGCACTATTTATCGAGGTTTTATTGCTTTGTATGGTTGGTGTAATTAGCCCTGGACCAAACTTTTTAATGACGGCAGCAAATACAATGGAAAACGGCAGAATTGCTGGAATTTTGACTGCACTTGGAGTTACATTTGGTGTTACAATATGGCTTTTTGTCTGTGCATTTGGCATATCGGGTCTTTTTTTGGAGCATCAAACATCCTTTTATATTATGCAAATTTTATCGATTATATTTGTATTTTACATTGGTTGTAAGATTATTAAAAATCGTCATTCAAGAATTGAAAAAAATCAGAAAAATGAAGAATATAAAACAAAACTTTCATTTTTTAAATATGGATTTTTGGGCACAATTTTAAACACTGGAGTTGGAATTTTTTACACTATAATTTTTACCAAATTATTCAGTTTTTATGGCAAAGATATGAAATATATATACCTCCATATAACAGTATTTAACGCAATAGAGCTAGTTTGGTTTATATTTGTTGCATTTTTTGTATCATTTGCACAAAAATTTATCAATAAATACTTCAGCAAAATTAACCTTTGCATGGGAATTTCAATGCTTTGCTTTGGCTTCAAAATGCTGTCTCAATTATCGATTTTCAATTTCGTAAATTAATCTTTCCGTGCTTATAATATCCCTTTCCGATTGCTGCATTTTTGGAATTTTCAGAAAAAGACCCATCTGCTCGATTAAACCACTCGTTGCCCTTCCAAGTGTTCCACCGCCAGTTAGCGAAAGTCTTCTTTCCGCGCTCCATTTTGGCTCATCAAGGCTTATAACCATTGCATATTTTGGATCACTCATCGGAAAGGCTGCAAAAATCGAAAGCAAGTTTTTCTCTTTTGAATACCCGCCTTTATTGAGCAATTTAATAGCTGTTCCGCTTTTTCCGCCTATGTCGTAATGTGGCGATTTTAAGCTTTTCGCCGCACCAAATTGCACTATTTTCCTCATTATAGATAGCATTTTACTCGATGTCTCTTGAGATATGATGCTTTTATCAAGTATAACATTATTGCCATTTTTTAAAAGGGTTAAATTTGTGAATTTGCCATTATTTAAAATCGAAATCATAGCGCGAAGCAAATGTGCTTGAGTAATTGCTATTCCATGCCCATAAGATAATGTAACAGAAGTAATTCCATGCCAATTTTGCTTTTGAGGCATTAAAAATCCACCATTTTCCGGAATTTCAAGATTCATTTTTTCGCCAAAGCCAAGATTATAAAAAAACTCTCTTTGTTTATCATGTCCAATTTCAAGTGCTATCTTTCCAGATCCAATATTAGATGAATACATCACAACTTCTTCAAGGGTCATAACATCTCTTCTTTTCACAAAGTCTGTAATCTTATAGCCATTTAACTCAAGATCATCTTTTATAGTATAAACTTTACTCGTTGGTAAGCCGTTTTCAAGAGCAAGAGCTGTATTTATTAATTTGAAAATTGAACCAAATTCATAAACGCCAAGGGAAAATTTATTAAACGCCCTATCGAAAGTCATAGAACTTTTATCGTTTGGATTGTAATCCGGAAGACTTGATGCCGCTATAATCTCCCCAGTTTTTACATCGGCAATCATTCCAAATGCCCCTTTTGCCTCATTTGTCTTCATTGTATCGGTTAAAATTGTATGTAATATCCTTTGAATTTGCAAGTTTACAGATAAATTAACAAAGCCATTTTCATCTGGTTTTATTTTGCCTTGTGAAATTGATTTTTCAATTCCAGAAACACCCTTGCCGTCATCTGATATTAGTCCTATAA
Organism: Candidatus Deianiraea vastatrix; assembly: GCF_007993655.1. Classification (GTDB taxonomy): domain Bacteria; phylum Pseudomonadota; class Alphaproteobacteria; order Rickettsiales; family Deianiraeaceae; genus Deianiraea; species Deianiraea vastatrix. Next base: position 682,500 of record NZ_CP029077.1, read on the forward strand.
TATGTGAAAAAAGCGATCCATGTATATAATATCTTGTTTTTTTAACCTGAAATTCAAGCCCTATAACACCATTTTCAAGTAATTTTTTTCTCTCCCTATCTGAAATGCCAAATTGTATTAATATTGATGTATTTTTGCTCCCCTTTTTTTCCATCGATTTTTCAAGTATTTTCTTATACCTTGATTTTACCCGTGGTAATATTTCCGAGATTTTTAATAACTCATTTTCAATATTTAATACATTATAAGGCCTAAAATATAAATCATATGAATTAATATCCTGCGCCAAAATTTCTCCATTTCTATCGACAATTCTTGGATGCTCATCATCTGCATGAAGCCACTTTTTATATGCAGAATTTTTAACTGGCAAATTACATACCAAAAATAATGATATATTTAAAATCAAAAAAAGAAAAAATGCAAAAGAAATAGCAAAACGCAGCCTTACACTAAAGTTATTATCAAGAAATCTAATATATCTTATTTGCTTTAACTTGTAAAAACCAAATATCTTGCATGACTTAACAACGCAAAACACAATGAACAATTTACATTTATAAAAAGTATTTCTTAGTTTTATATAAAAAATACTAACTAATATTGAGACTTTGTGTTTCAAATTTTTCTTCATAAAATTCAATTAAGTCGCCAATTTCAAATTTCACATTTGATGCCAATTGTATTCCACACTCATGACCAGTGCTAACTTCTTTAACATCATCTTTAAATCTACGAATGGTTTTAATATTGCTAATGCCAATCTGCTCAGATCCTCGCAATACCTTTGCAAAACAGCCACGAACAGCAACGCCGCTTTCCATCATACAACCCGCAACCAATTCGTCTTTTCCAGAGGTAAAAACTTGCCTTACAACCGCCTTTCCTATTAATGTCTCTATTCTTGTTCTTGCAAGATAGCCAGATGCTATTTCTTTCACTTTATCAAATAAATGATATATAATACTGAAATTTTCGCATTTTAGACCTTCTTTTTGTATCACAACTTTCGCCCTTGCGTCAGGTGTTACATTAAAACAAAGTATGTGTGCGTTTATCGATTTTGCAAGATTTGCATCTGATTCCGTTACAGATCCGGTACCTTTTTGCATCACTTTTATGTTTAATTCAGGGTGGGAAACTTGCGAAATCATCAAGCAAATTGCCTCAAGAGACCCAAAAGCATCAGCCTTGATGATGAAATTTACATCTTTTTTAACCGTTTTCAAGTCATCAAAACTCATCCGATTTGAAGTAATAATACTTGTTTTTTCCATTTCTTTTACTATTTCGTTATACCCTCTTGCATCTTTTTCATCTTTTATATAAAACACATCAGATGATGAAGATGGAGTGCTTTCAAAGCCGAAAATTTCAACAGGAATGCCTGGAATTAGCGTATTTAGTCTATTGCCTTTATCGTCAATTATCGCCTTTATTTTCGCATAAGCCGTGCCTGCAACTATAATATCTCCTATTTTTAAAGTACCGTGTTTTAGTATAATAGTGACTATTGCCCCACGATTTTTATCAAATTTTGCCTCAATCACATGACCAAAGGCTCTAGCTTTTGTATCTGTTTTTATACTAAGCATTTCGGAATGAAGAGAGATTGTATCCAGTAATTTGTCTATATTTAAATTGTTTTTCGCCGAAATTTCAACACAAACAACATCACCGCCAAATTTTTCCGCAACAACATTGTGTTGAAGTAAATCTTGAACAACCCTATCAACATTTGCATCTTCTTTATCTATCTTATTTATAGCAACTATCATTGGTATTTTTGCAGCTTGAATATGCTTTATTGCTTCAATTGTTTGATTTTGAATGCCATCGTCTGCCGCAACCACTAAAATCGCTATATCCGTTATACGGCTTCCCATCTTACGCATTGCCGTAAATGCGGCGTGCCCTGGCGTATCAAGAAATGTAATTTTATTGTGAGATTTTGTCTCAACCATATATGCACCAATATGCTGAGTAATTCCGCCACTTTCGCGCGATGCAATATCGGATTTCCTAATTACATCAAGTAGTGTTGTCTTTCCGTGATCAACGTGTCCCATTATTGTAACAATTGGAATTCTGCTTTCTTCTGGCTCTATTTCTGCAAGCTCAGAAAACAGTTTTTCGTATATATTTTGAACCTTTACCCTTTCAACATTATGCCCCATTTCAGTTGCGATAAATTCTGCAGTGTCTATATCCAAAACATCGTTTATACCAGCGGTAATGCCATTTTTCATCAAAGTTTTTACAACATCTCCAACCTTTTCAGATATAAGCTCTGCTAAATCTCTAACCGAAATATTACCGGAAAGCTCAATGTTTCGCACAACATCATCGTATTTTTTAAAGCTTCTTCTTATATTCCTTTTATATTGAATCATAGGTCTAAACGGCTCGGCATCAATATTGCGAAATGATAAGTCCTTTCCAAGAAATCTCTCATAGTCTCTTGTAATATCTTCTTCTGTTATTACATAATCATTTTTTGCGCTATTTTTTTCATCATCTGTATCATCGGCATTTTCATCTTTTGATACATTATATACATCACTATCTATAATATCGGAATAATCACTTTCCTGACTTTCAATCTTTTGTAATATACGAGTTCCATATTTATCAATCATTTCTGTCACTCGATTGTTCGTTTTTGATATTTTAGTCTTTTTTTCCTCTAAATTCTTTTTTTTGCCATCTGCGTGAGTTGTGATATTATTTTTGCCCTTTGCCGGTTGAGTAAATTTTTTACTTTGAGTATTTTGTCCATATGGCAAGGCATCTAGCGCCAAGGGGTCAGCAGCTTTTATAGCCACATCATCTGTATTTTTCTTTTTCTCTGTCACAAGATTCATGTTACGCATTTTACCCTGCTGTAAGTAATTTTCAGCTTTCTTTTCTTTATAATATTCGTCAATTTTTCTTTGATTTCCATTAACTCTATCCTGTTCACGCTGAGTGCTTTGGCTTATCTTTGGGTTGTCATTTACACTAGAGTCATTTTCTTGAGCTTCATTCTCAACATTTTGCATCTTTTCTTTTGATGTAGATATGTTCAAATTAAACATCTGTCTTGAAATTTCTTGCTTTTTACCTGAAATATTATCATTATTCTTTTCAGCAATTTTCTTCTGCTGTCCATTAATATCAAAATTATTCATTGCATTCTTGATTTTATCCATGTTAAGCTTTGCAAGATTAATTTTCAGAGCATCTGCTTTTAGGGTAATTTTATTTTCGCTACTATTAGGATTGCTGCTTTCCTTTTTATTATCGCTCATTTTAAATCAAATAAAACCAATTTTCCCTACTATGAAACCAAAAAAAACAAAAATCAAGTTATTTTACCAATTACTTGCAAGATTTTTTAAATATTGCATATAACTTGACTTGCTTTTGGTAGATTCAACCCATTTTTTCATTGTTTTCTTGTCTACAAAACCCATATTTACAGCAATTTCTTCAAGGCATGCAATTTTCGTCGCATGTCTCTTTTCAATTGACTGAATTAAATGCGAAGACTCAAGCAGTGCATCAGATGTTCCACTATCAAGCCATATCGAGCTTCTTCCAAGCACTTTAACGTTTAGCTCTTTATTTGAAAGATATATGTTGTTTATATCGGTAATTTCAAGCTCTCCACGATCAGATGGCTTAAGATTTTTTGCGTATTCAAAAACTTTTTCATCATAAAAATACATCCCCGGAACTGCTATATTTGATTTTGGATTTAGAGGCTTTTCTTCAATACTTAAAGCCTTTCCATTACCATCTACTTCAACCACCCCATAACGCTCTGGGTCGCTTACCTGATAGCCAAAAATATAAGCACCAGACTGCATTTTCACAATATCTGCAAAGAATTCCTTATGATTTGGTATATAAAATATATTGTCTCCAAGCATCATGCACACTTTTGAGCCCTTAAGATCGTCGTAAGTTAGTAAAAACGCCTCTGCAATGCCATTTGGCTTGTCTTGAATTACATATTGTATCGAAATTCCAAGATGAGATCCATCGCCAAAAAGCTCTTCATAAAGTGGTTTATCGTGGCTTGTTGCTATCATGTGAATTTCACGAATTCCAAGTAACATAAGTATTGAAAGCGGATAATAAAGCATCGGCTTGTCATAAACCGGCAATAAATGCTTAGAAAAAGCTTTCGTCATAGGGGCAAGCCTTGTTCCACTTCCACCTGCTAAAATTATACCTTTCATATAGATGAAAAAAATTTTTCTTTATTTTTAGAAAAATATAATTACATAAGTCAAGCTTTTTTATAAAAAAATATGAAGAAAGTAATTTTTATAGCAGGTGAACCATCTGGCGATGCCATTGCCTATAGGCTTATGAAAAAACTTCAAACTCAAGAAATCTCCTTTTCCGGAATTGGCGGCAGCAAGATGAAATCTCTAGGCTTTCAAAGTATTTTTCACATTAAAGATATATCTGTAATTGGCTTCGTTGAAATTTTAAAGCATTTGCCAAAAATATTAATAAGAATATATCAAACTATTGAACATATAAACGAAACAAAGCCAGATTTAATCGTTACTTTTGACTCTCCAGGTTTTTGCGTTGCAGTTGTCAAAAAACTACGAAAACAAGGATATAAAGGCAAAATTATACATGTTGTTGCGCCAACTGTCTGGGCATATAAACCAAAAAGAGCTGCCAAATTTGCCAAAATTTTTGATGAAATATGCTGCCTATTTCCATTTGAGCCTGTTTATTTTGAAAAAGAAGGTCTTAAAGCACATTTTATTGGAAATATATCAATTGAAGACGAGCTTGCAAATTTACCAAAAGCAACCGAAGAAGTTCCAACAATCAAAACTATTGCAATAACCCTTGGCTCAAGAGAAGCTGAAGTCAAAAAATATATTCCAATGATTTCATATGCTATAGAGATATTTGAAATAGACAAGCGTGACTATCAATTTATACTTCCAACACTTCCGCATTTACATCGATTTATAGAAAAATATTTCAAAACTAACAACCCTAATGCAAAAATAACCATCATATCTCATACAAACGCTATATATGAAGCTGTTGAAAAATGCGATATTGCAATTTGCAAATCAGGAACAAATACACTTCAATTTATTTCCAAACTACGCCCTGTGATTGTTTATTATTCAATAAATTGGCTATCTTACATTATAATGTCTAAAATTGTTAGTATAAAATTCTTTAATTTAATAAACATAATGGCAGGAAAAATGATTATTCCAGAATTAATTCAAGATAATTGTTCCGTTATAAACATTACATACCAAGTTAGAAAAATTATCGAAAAAAACTCGTTTCTTGAACTTCAATCTGAGACCTTGGAACAGCTTGAAAAAATGAAACTACCAAATGAAATGCCAAGTGAGAAGCTTGCTTCAATAATTTTAAATTCTTTAAAATCTTAAAAAACTTCTTGATTTTTATTTTAAATTTATAAACATAATCTACTATAATTAATTTGAAATATGGAATATATCAACAACACAAAGGAAAAAAATGACTGGCCAACAATTTCAGTTGCAAAGGGTGATGGAATAGGTCCAGAAATTATGGATGTTGCAATTGATGTTCTTAAAAACTCAGGTGCTAGGGTGAAATTTGAATTTGTTGAAGTTGGTGAACAATTCTATCAAAAAGGCTATGAATCAGGCATTTCCGACGAAGCTTGGGAAACTATTTTACGCAATAAAGTCTTATTTAAAGGGCCAATTACAACACCACAAGGCGGTGGCTATAAAAGCATTAATGTAACCCTTAGAAAAACACTGGGGCTTTTTGCAAATGTTCGCCCATGTATATCATATTATCCATTTATAGAAACGAAATTTAAGGATATAGACCTTGTAATAATCCGTGAAAACGAGGAAGATTTGTACGCTGGCGTTGAATATCGCGCAACTCATAATTGTTTTCATGCAATGAAAGTTATCACAAGAAAAGGTTGTGAAAAAATTATTCGATACGCTTTTGAATATGCCGTTAAAAACAAAAGAAAACACGTAACATGTATGACGAAAGACAATATAATGAAAGGCTGTGACGGGCTTTTCCACAAGACTTTCGATGAAATAGCAAAGGAGTACCCACAAATTAGCACAGACCATTATATTATAGACATTGGATGCGCAAGAGTTGCGGCTAAACCTGAGATTTTCGATGTCATAGTAACCTTAAACCTATACGGCGACATAATTTCAGATATCGCAGCAGAGCTTACTGGCTCAGTTGGGCTTGCTGGAAGCTCAAATATCGGCGAAAGATACGCAATGTTTGAGGCAATTCATGGCTCCGCGCCGACAATTACAGGTCAAGGAATTGCAAATCCATCCGCTGTAATTAATGCGGCAGTTTTAATGCTTTCGCACCTTGGTCAAGGCGATGTTGCAAAAAAGATAAGTGATGCCTTGCTTTATACGATAGAATCTGGTGTTCACACGCATGATATATACAAAGAGGGAGTAAGTAAGCAAAAAGTCTCTACTGCTGAATTTGGTAAAGCTGTGGTTAGTAACCTTGGTAAACAGCCAGCAACACTTAAGTCCAGCGATTATGCAAATTTTGAATTTGACGCAAGGCCAGATGAAATAATGCTTGGCACGGCAGAGCCTTTAAAATACGATGGCACAAGGGATACAGAAGAAAAAACCCTTGTTGGCGTTGATGTTTTTATTGCATTGCAGGCAAATGCTGATGAGACTGGGAAAATGATTGAAAATGCACTAAAATCCTCAGATTTTAAGCTAAAACTCGTTTCTTGTCGTGGAATTAAAGTTTATCCAAGTGTTATTGCAAAATATACTACTTCCGATCATTTCAGGGTCAGAATTATACACAAAACATCAGAATTTATGGTAAATAACGACATTATCGAAGTCTTAAAAATCTTAAATGATGCGAAAATTGAAGTTGCGCAAACTTCAAATCTGTATAATTTTGACGGCAAAGCTGGATATGCAAAAGCTCAAGGCGAGTAGCTTAAAATATGACAATATTTGTGGTATAATAGATGCAGCATAAATACAACCTAAATGACACAATCTTTGCACCGATTACGCCAAAAATCGGCGGTGCAGTCTGCATTTTTCGCATATCTGGAAGTGATGCTCTGAAAATAAAATCACATCTTTCATGTCCAGATTTGAAACCAAATGAATGCGTTTTTTCCAAGCTTTTTGATGCAGAAAAACAACTATTAGATGAGGTTTTGGTGACATTTTTTAAAGCGCCAAAGTCTTTCACTGGGCAAGATTGTATTGAAATTTCGCTTCACGCAAGTTTGTATATTTATGAAAAATTCATAGCATTGATGCGGGATTCTTTGAATTTTAGATTTGCTGAAAATGGTGAATTTTTATACCGCGCGGTAATGAATCAAAAAATGGACATAAACCATGCCGAGGGCATTAATATGCTTATAAAATCTCAGTCTGCATCGCAGCATAGCTTTGCAATGTCTCAAATGAGCAAGGATTTATCAGATGTTTATCGCTCCTGGTATGATAAAATCTGCGAAATTTACGCATTAATCGAGGCAAATATTGATTTTTCCGATCAAGAAATTCCGCAGGATACAATAAAATACATTGAAAATGAACTTTTTAACCTTACAAAGCAGATGAATAAATACATAAATTCGCCGTGCCAATCGCAGATTTTTGATGGCATTGACATAGCAATTCTTGGGCGACCAAACGCCGGAAAGTCATCTCTGATTAACACAATTTGCAACAAAGATGTCTCAATTGTTTCAAATATACCAGGGACAACAAGAGATTTAGTGTCAAAATCCGTTGTAATATCTGGGTTTTTGGTAAATATCATAGACACGGCGGGAATTCGTGAAAATTCAAGTGATGAGATTGAAAATCAAGGCATTTTAAGGGCAATTTCGGCAGTTAAAAGCTCGGCAATTCGCATTTTTGTCTTTGAAAACGGTGAAATCGACATGGATTTACTTGAAAAATACTATATGCCATCTGATATTTTGCTATGCAGTAAGTCGGATTTAATAAACGAAGAGGTAAGACAAAAAAAAGTGCCAAATATTGAAAAATACAGCATAAAATCTAGTGATTTTCTATTTATCTCAACAAAAAATGGAGATGGGATAGATCAGCTTTTATCTCATATTAAGGCAAAAATTGAAGAAAACATGCCATCAATTAGCGATAATATATGTGTATCTGACAGGCAAAAAGACATTTTAATCAAGTGCTATAGCATAATTACAAGCGCCGGATCTATAGATGAAATCGAGATTTTTGCCGAAAGCATGCGATCTGCAATGGCGCAAATGGGTCAAATTTTTGGAAATATGTCAATTGAAGACATTTTAGGGCAAATTTTCTCAAAATTTTGCATTGGGAAATAAAATAACATTAAAATTTATCATCTGTTAATAAATCTTAAACTTGGTGTTTTTTTATTATCCATTTTACTTGAAATATACGATAAAAATTGAGTTAGTGCATCTATTTGATCATCATGAACGCAATTTGGAAAACTCGTGGCTTCAATTAAAAATTCATTTACCCATTTTGCATTTTGTTGCAATAAAACCCTTTTTGACTCAATAATACCAATAACATTAATTAAACGAGTTAATTTATCTTTTGTTGGATTTATGCAAATTATTTTATTATTTACATTTCTTTTAAGATCTTGAATTAAGGACGAGCCTATATTTTTGTCTTCTATAATAAAACATGCATTCGTATTTTGCAATGCCTCATTAATAATTTTCTTTTTTAGCTCTATATAATCAATTTTCCTGCGAAAAATATCCATCACATAAAACATTTTTTCCCTCATTCCAATCTTTAATATAACCGTATAATCGCTTTTTTCACCTTGTTTAACCGCCGTATCGATGCTATAATAAATATCATCAAATTTAATACTTTCATGATAAAAATCAAACCAGTTTTTATCAATAATTCCATTACTAAATATTGGATTTTGCTGATATTGAGCTGCAAAAACACTGCTACCCATTTGATGTATAATATTATTCATGTCTTCCATAGTATCGCGAGAATGATGCAAAATATCGCCGTTTTTTCTAAATTTCATGAGCTTATCGTTAAAATAATAAGCTCTATCATTAGTTTCAATTGCAGGAATTGACAAAATATTCCATTTAGTACTATCTTTTGCAATTAAATATCCTGCTAAATCTTCAACATGCAATCTTTGCATTACTATAATAATTTTCCCATTTTTTTTATCATTTAATCTCGAAATTGCAACGCTATCAAACCACGCATCAACCTTGTCCCTTTCCGATTTTTGATTTATCTTAAGTGGATTTTGCGGGTCGTCTATAATAATATAATTACCACCCTCTCCAGTTAAAGTTCCGCATACAGATGTTGCAAATCTATATCCATTTTCATTTGTAATAAACTTTCTTTTTTCATTTTCGCCGTAACTAATTCTAGTTTTTGTTATTTTTTTATACCAATTTGACTGCATAATTTTCCTGCAATCTGTTGAATGTTTTAAACTCAAGCCTTGCGAATAGCTAATTGCAATAATTTTCTCATTTGCCTTATTTGCAAGCACCCATGCAGGAAAAACAACACTTACGCAAATAGACTTTAGGCTACGAGGCGGTATATTGATAATCAATCTTTTCATTTTTCCGGTATAAATATCTTGAAGATATTTGCAAATTAATTCAATATGCCAATTATGCTGATAAACACTAGCAGAATCAAGCTCACTTAATGCCTTAATCACAAAAGATACCATGTCCGATTTCCTCATTTTGATAAAAAATTTACGCAACTAAAAGTTGAATATATTTTTTATGGAAGCAATAATTTATGATAAAATGTAATGATATATTGCATTATACATACCTCATTGGGTCGTCAAGTTGGGATTTTATTTTGCGAAGCTTAATCTTAAACTTGCCTAATTTTAATAAAATTGGAGCAGCAAAAATAGAATAAATTGTTCCAAATACTATACCACAAATAATCATTATTGCAAAGTTACGAATTTCATTTTGCGAAAAAATAATCATTGGCATTATTCCAATTGCCGTTATAATCGATGTTTTTAAACTACGGGATATAACTTTATTTAAAGCGCCATTAATAATTTTATAATCAGATTTATCTTTGCTTGAATTAAATTCCATCGCAATTTCCTGAACTCTATCAAATACAACAACAGTGTCATTAATACAATAACCAATTAGGGTAAGCAATGCAGAGATTGACATTAAATCAAATTCAATCTTAAATAAAGATGCAATTCCAACAACAATGATACAGTTATAAATAAGACCGAAAGTTGCCACTATAGATAAATTTAGGCCAAATTTTATAAAAATATATAAAAAAATTGCAAGCAAAGCAAAAAATAACCCATAAAGGGATGTAATTAGTGCTGTTTTGCCAAACTTTTCACCAACAAAATCTGTTTTTACTATTTTTACGCCATTTTTGGAAACTTCAGAAGAAAGGCTTTTTAAATGCTCCTGAAAAATACCAAAATCATCATTTTGAAAATATAAGATGGATCCGAAATTATCAGATTTGTCAACTTTAGTGACGCCAGAAATTTTCGCAATATCGATGTTTTTATCTAAAAATACAACACCTCCACCAGTAAAATCAAGACTTAATTTCACTGAATAAAATCTAATAAAAATAAGTGATGCAATAAATGTAAATATTGCAAAAAATATATAGAAACTGGCTTTTTTATTAAAATCTATCACAATTAAAATCTATTTGCAAAATAGTTAATGCAAAGGAAATTAAAAATCAAGATATTTCTAAAATAATAAAGCCAGTAAAAAATGCTATAACTAGCCTACGATTTCCAATTTACAAGCTTTTGTTTTTCCATTTCTATCTCTTTCTTCTTCGTAAGAAACAGTTACATTTAGCGCAAGTTCATTTGCATCGATTGATGAATCAGTTACATGGAAGAAAATATCACCACCATCAGTAGAAATAAAACCATAACCTTTGTCTGCGAAGAACTTTTTAATTTTGCCATTTTGTCTGGACATATTAATAAAAAAAATAATTACTATAATTACAACATTTCGAGAATAAACTTTCTAATGTAGTAAGTATTGTGAATAAAACCAGACTGCACGAGATAGAAAAAATCTCTATATCAGTTCTTTGGCATAAAATTTTAAAATGCAAGCAAAATTTGATATTTTTTTTAAATCTTTCTTCAAAAAAAATCAATACTACAAATTAATTAAATCTTTTTCTTGGTGAAAAGCCAGATTCTCTAGATTTATTGCTGAAATTTCTGCCAAATCTTTGCCTTGGTCTATCTGAATTTTCAGATCTATCCTGATTACCACTGTAAGTTTCGCGACTTCCTCTGTCTTCATTAAAATTTCTTGACGGCCTCCTTGAGTCTTCAAATCTACCAGATCTTTCACCTGAAAACCTCCTTGGTGCACGTGAATTTCTTCCTTCGTCATCATTAAATCTGCGACGAGGAGCGCCTTGACGTGAAGATCCCCCTCTTGACCCAGAGCCGCCACGCCTTTGAACGCCTTCAAATTCATCCGAATTTGTCTTTTCAAGTATTGCTCTATGAATTTTTTTATCAGATGGTGTTATAAAAGAAAGTGAAACGCCAATTGCATCAGCTCTTCCAGTTCTTCCGATTCTATGCGTATAATCTTCCGGATTACCTGGCATGTCGTAATTTATTATCAAGGTAACGTGTGGAACATCAAGGCCGCGCGCAACAACATCGGTTGCAACAAGTATTTGGTGTTTTTCCGAGCGAAATTCACGAATTGCACGCTCACGCTCCCTTTGCCTTAAATCACCATGAATTTCTTGTGCTTTATATCCATCATTTTTAAGCATGTCAGTTAAATCATCGGCCATTCTTTTGGTTCCAACGAAAATTATCACACTTTCAAAGTGTTTTTCAAGAATTTCAACTAATTTTTCATATTTGTCTTTCCTTGCAACTTCAATAAACTCCTGCTTGATATTTTTGTGATCTTCTTTTGTATTTGCAAGAATAATTTCGCTGTGATTTGTTAAATATTCTTTAGCTGCATTTTTAATACTCTGTCTTGTTGTTGCCGAAAACATCAATGTTTGTCTTGGTTTTGGCAAATGTTCAACAATATAGCGTATTTCATCTTTAAAGCCCATATCAAGCATTCTGTCAAATTCATCCAAAATAAGCATATTAAACTTACTTAAATCAATAGTTCTTCTTTGAATGTGGTCATTTAGCCTGCCAGGAGTTGCAATAATAATATTTGGTTTCTTTTTAAGTGCAATTATTTGTCTTTTAATGTCAGATCCGCCAAAAATCAGTACTGGATTGATTGTATTGTCATATTTTATGTTATTAATTGAGTCTTTAATTTGAATTGCAAGCTCTCTAGTTGGGCATAAAATTAATGCAGAAGCGTCACCATTTAATACTTTTGCGAGCATTGGCATTGAAAAAGCACCTGTTTTTCCACTGCCTGTCTTTGATGATGCAAGAATGTCACAGCCGTCTAGAATAAGCGGTATAGCTTTTGCCTGAATTTCAGTTGGCGCTGTAAAGCCAATACTATTTAGTTTTGCAATTAATGCAGATGGAAGGTTTAGGTTTTCGAAGTTTAGTGTCATTTTTTTACAAGAAATTAATTAATTCAACACTTCTTGAAAAAGATATCACAACATGCGTGGCTTTGGCAAAAACTGTTTTTTACTATAAGCTCATAAAGCTAAATTTATAAAATGCAAGCTAATTTTCACCTTTTTTTATTAATCAATATTAATATTATACTCTTTAATTAATTTCCAATAGCTGCCGTTGTCGTAGTTTTTTAATTCGGAGAGGGTTAGTTTTTTGAAGATAAGATGACGTTCACCAGCTTTATGCTGATGATGCGAAGATACTCCGTTTGTTTCAAACGCCAAATAATAATAATATTTGTATTTTATAATCCAGTAAGTTCCATAATTTAGCGGTATGGCTTGCGTTAATTTAATTGGAAAAATTTGATCTTGATATTTCTTTACATTGTCCAATAAAACATTATAATTTGTACCACTTGCTTTTTCAAAAAATAAATAAAATCTTGCGTTGGAATTAGATTTTAGTAATTTTAATTTATTGTCATGCCTCTCTTTTAGCCAATCAAATCTGCGCTCTCTGTCGCAAGTAATCTCCTTGTCATTATTAAAAATTTCATTCTCATGGTGATTATCACTCATTCTCATTGGTGTACTTGGTAATTCTGTCACCTTTAACATACTAACCATTACATTGTAACCTTTTTGGGATAAATTTAGCAATAATTTATTAATATCCATACAGAATATTGTAGCAGTAGTATTGTCTTTACATGGTATATCCTTTGCAATCCTATAATGCCCACTTTCCATAACACTTCTTAATAATGGCTTTGCTAATTTGTGTATCTTTCTATCAAAAAACCAATTAGTACGATATAAATATAAAGAAATTATTGAAAGGAAAACTAGTAAAAATATTAAAAATTTCTTTAATGTAATCTTAATTAGCATATTTGCATTAATCAATATTAATATTATACTCTTTAATTAATTTCCAATAGCTGCCGTTGTCGTAGTTTTTTAATTCGGAGAGGGTTAGTTTTTTGAAGATAAAGTATTGCTCCTGAGGCTTATCTAGATTGTGTGACTGTAAAGAATTAATATGTGTTATTAGATAGTAATAGTGTTTATTTTTTAAAATAATGTGATATCCATCTGAAATGATAGAGTTTGCAATTGGGAAACCAAACAATTGATTCTGGTATTTTTTTAGATTATTTTCAAAAATGTTATAGTGAAAACAATCTTTCTTTTTATAAAAATTATAATATAGATTATTTTTTCCAGAATTTAAAATAAACATCTCATCTTTGTATCGCTTTTTTTGAGCATCAAATCTTCTTTGAGTATCACATTTAATCACTTTGGTGTCGTTAATCTTATCGTCAATATTTGTGCCATTCATTCTCATTGGCATACTTGGGCATTCTGATGATGTAATAATAATTATTTTTTCTAACTCTTTTGCATTAATCAATTTCAAAAAAAGAGTATTTAGGTCAAGATGCATCTGCATACCGTCAAATTTACATGCTGAATCTTTGGCAAGGCGGTAAGTTTTATTTTTAATTAAACTTTTTATTGACTCACTAGAAAGCCCATATATCCTCCTATCAAAAAACCAATTCGTCCTATATAAATACACCCAAATCGCCGTAATACACACTAGTAAAAATACTAAAAATCCCTTTAATGTAACCCTAATTAACATAATTTTTAACTTCAAATTTACTAAACTAAGATTGTACTTTATTTTATTTTGCAAGTTTTTTCTGAAAATTGAAAAACTACTAACACGCTTAATATCCAATTTACCCCCATATAACCTATCTAAATCCATTAATACCTTTTTTACCTCTTTATAATACACCCTGCCCTTTTCGTTTAAAACAAGCTTGTTTTTCACCCTATCGAACAATAAAAACCCTAAATCAGTCTCTAAAGATGATATCTGTTTTGATATAGTTGTCGCAGAAATACAATTCCTGGTTGCCGCATCATTCACAGAATTGCCACATTCTACAGTTGCACAAAATCCCTTTAATTGGTCAATTTTGTTCTTCTTATAATTAAAATTCAGAATTTTCAACCTGCATACTAAATATAAAATCTATAGCATTGAAGGACAAGATTATAGATATAGTGAGGATGATGGCGGATTAAAATATTAAGGGTTCCAAAAGTGTATAAAAAATATTATTTATTTCTAATTTTTCAGTGTTTCATTCAACAACATAACTTCACTTAATGCTATTGCTTTTTAATACAGTGTTAATATATTTAGGGGAGCATGTATTTGCATCTGTTACCTTCAATACCATAAATAATATCTGCATTCCACTATAGATGCAAACAGCTGCAACAACAATTTGAATAGCGCCAGTTGCCATTCCCTGCCCTGGTTTTGTATTTCCAAACATATAATTTACCCCAAGAAAAAACAAGGCAAATAAAACAGTGTATCTTCCAAGTGTATCTCTTAAAGTTCTGTAGGCATAACAGACTTGCTCAATAATAACATTAACCTGACATACTCCATATCTTGGCGTTCCGGCGTTGTCGGATATAGTGACGGTTTGCAGGCAATTTAAATTGTAATACTGGCTACCAATTGATATATCACTATTTGCTTTTGTTGTCATGCAAGTTGCGCAAGATGGATTTTGTGGGTTGTCCATACATGTAAAGACAGATCTTGCACCAAGGCAGACCTTGCCACCTGGGCAATCGTTATTTGAAAAACACAATAACCCCGCAGCAAATGAATTACTTGAGATACAAAATATAAAAAATATTGTGCAAAATAAAAAACGCATAAATTCAACTACTTGGCAAATTGTATATTAAATATTTTAAAAATCAAGTAATTTTCGGTATTCATATTTTAATAAATGAAGGTCATGCGCACGATGTAACAATTTCGTCAAATTCAAGATGATAACATTCGTCCATCACAGCAGCAGCAAATAATTCCGCAAATCAATGTTCAAGTACAAGAGCAAGAACAAGGTGAAAATAGCAATATTGTGCAAATAAATCAAAATGGCGGTGGTATTCACATTCAAGGTGAGATGCAAAGAAGAAATAGTGGTAGTAATTTACAGCAAGGCTCAATGTAGGTTAAAAAGTAGGGGAGATAAAATCTTATCATTTTACTTGATTTAAGGCATCTTAATCGATGCCCTTTTTACCTTTACGCATCCATTTGAGCCATGGTTCGTTTTTCTGCATCTGTTAAAAAAGTTGCTTCGGATAAGGCTTTCCAAAGGGTATAGCGTTTTTCAACAAGGGTTGGAATTTGATCAAGATCTGCAAGAATTGTTATCTTTTCCCCAGTTTTGGCAGTTATATGCGTTGCGATTGCTTCAAAAATAAGCTCTGCAAGTGGCAATATTGTCTCTTCCCAAAGGGCAATTCTGCTTTCTGCAAAATTATTATATGTATTATCGCCTTGAATTCCAAGTAAATTAGAGGGAACTCCAAATGCAAGAGCTATATCCCGCGCGGCAGAGTTTTTGGTTTCAATAAACTCCATGTCTTTTGGTGAAATGCTCATTTCTTGCCATTTCAAGCCACCTTCAAGTATCATAACCTTTCCTGCCGCAAGGCTGCCCGTGAAGTCATTTCGAAGCTGATCGCTCAGGCGTGAAAATTGTTCATCTGTTAAATCGTTTCCATTTGCCTCAACAACAAGCGCCCCACTTGGGCGAGCTCCATTTTGCAAAAGACATTTATTCCAAGCAATTGCTTCATTGTATTGATCAATTGAAAATCTTGCGGTATAAAGTGGCGAAAGCCCATATAGTTTATCGTTTGGATTAAAAAGCTTTATATGCAAAACTTCGCCAACTTCGCCAATCATGCTTGCATCTAAAATTTCGGTTTTTTGCCCATTATTATAGGCATATTGCATAACATTATTTTCACTATCTACGACAATTGAGACAAGATCTGACGGTAAAACATGAAGAGCATCAATTTGATTGTCGCCAAGGTCTGATTTAATATAGCTATTTCCAAAAATAAGTAAGTTTTTAACAATTGTTTCAAAAAAAAGCTTTTGAGACATTAAGTCATTTGGTTTTGCAATAAGATCATTAATTTGAGCTCCAGTCATTTCAGCTCCATCACTGCCGTATATAACAGTGCGAATGGATGAAACGCATTGTGATATAAGCTTTATACAGCGATTTGCCACAACATTTGACGCATATCCATTGTATGCAAGTGATGAATAGCTTGGGTCACTCCAGCTTGCTTTAGTGTTTGAATTTAAAACATAGCTTTTTGAGTAGGTTTTCTTGACTTCTTTAGTATTTTTTTTCGCAAAAAACATAATTATTGATAAAATTTACTTCCATAAAAATGATATACTTTTTTTCTGGAAGCAAATTTTTTCAAAGCAGTTTTATTATTTACTAATATCTACTATGATTAAAGGAAGATGAATTAATTGAAATAGTTGATTTAGGATGCTTCAAGCCGTCTAGAATAGCAGATTTATCTTTATCAACGTATGAATTACCTTCTGGGTTGTAGATACTCTTTTCTTCATAAAGACTACCTTGCGTTGAAATATGAAATTTACTTCTTTTATCATCATATTGTTCTTCATCAATTTCCTCGTCAAAACCATTGCTTTCCATTAACGTGTCGTCATTATCAAAACTGCCTCTAAATTGCGGTTGTTGATTTCCTCTTTCTTGTTGATCATATTCATAATGGAATTGATCAACAGCCTGATGAATCCCATCTTTCTGAAGTACATTTTCTGGATTATTGGCAATTTCTTCATTTAGTTTTTCTAAAATAAAAGATTGCTGACCTTTTTTTTCCTCAAGATAATTATGCACATCTTCTATTTGCTCTTGTAACTGCTCAGCTTTACTTTGTTGACCAGTTAAGAAATTTATCAATTGCTGCCATAAACTTTCTTTTTGAACACTATGTTTTTCATTTTGCAATATTTGTAGTTCTGCTTCTATAGATTTAATAGTTTCTTGAACTTCTTGCAACTCCTGTGTTTTTTCACTTTTATATCTTTCAGCCTTATTAATATCTTTTTGTGTATTATAATAGTAATTTTGTATACCAGACTTGACGTTATTAATTTCATTAATTTGTTCATTTTTTGTAACGTGTTTTGGTAAGTCTTGCGTCATATTTTCTGCAATATTTTGACTATCTCGAATTAGATATTTCTCTTCTATTCTTGCAACAGTTTCTTCTACAACTTTCCTACCAATTTCATGTGTTAATTCTTGACTCGGATCCATTTTATTAAAGCAATCTTTTTGTATTTTGATATTTTCAAGATAATTCGTTAAAATGTTTTTTTTGTTTTCTGCTTTCTCACGCTCAGCCTTTGAAAGTGTAGTATCTTTTGACATAATGTCAGCTTTATCTATTTCTATTTCAAAATCCTCAATAACACTATCCGTATCATTAACAAACTGCCCTATTGATTTCGTTTTATTTTGCTGCTCCATATATATTACAAATAAATATTTAATACTTTTTATTGTAAGTATCTAACTTTAATTGTCAAGTTTTATTTGTATTTTTTAAAAAAATTCCTTGATAATAATAATGTACCGATTCATCATTACATGAATATTTTGTATGACTATGACAAAAATTGGAACTTTAAATTTTGTAATATGAGAATGTTTTTACAATCAATTTCGGCAATATTTTTATGCTCATTTTTTATAACAAAGCATGCCTTTGCAATTGACTGTCGCAATGTTCAAAATGATACCTTTGCATCCACAGTATGTAACAGCAATGATTTGATCAACCTTGATAAAGAACTAAATGACATCTATCGAGAAACTCTAAAAAAATCAGGCAAAAAAGATTTAATCGACTCTCAAAGAGAATGGATAAAATTTGTATACGCTAGCACATGCAATAATAATCGTGATTTATACCCTTCTTGCAAAAAAAACAATGCACAGTATAATCCAAAGCGTATTGAAGGATTTTATAAACATAGAATTCAATTCTTAAAAACCTACGACCCTAGCATAACCAAGTTTAATAAAATATGGTACACCTTTGGTGGAACTGCTCATAATATGATTTTTGACGGGTCTATATCTTGCGATACTCATACAGGAGGTCTTGATACATGCGATACTACGCAAAGTCATTTTGATACATATACCAAATATAATGATGATTGTATTTTTGAGTATAGAAAACCTGATTTTACAGCATATTGTGTAATAGATAACTCACTGATGGTTGAAATTCATGACTATAAAGATATTTCAGAGACTGAGCTACAAAATACAATGTACGATTTATATGAGCATGCAAAATGGTATAAATCGCATAATGTAGGCGACAATAAACCCTGCCCTATTTTAAAATCACAGACTTTTAAAAATCTTCTTTTTATACACTGTTTTCTTGAAAAAACAAGTTATTATTCAAGATATAATGATTATGAGTAAAAAGATTAAATAGATTTGTAAAGACTTTTGCGACTTGCTTCATTTTCAATTTATCAAAATTTGAAGGAATTATTCCAGCACTAGAGAGCGCGCATGCTGTTGCTTTTGCCACAAAACTTGCGACAAAGCTATCAAAAGATGAAACGATTTTGGTGAATTTATCCGGCAGGGGCGATAAGGATATTGAATTTGTGAGTAAAAATTTTCTTTAGACTTCGATATTAAAGAAATAAACAAAGATGGCAGTTTAACTAGACTGCCCCTTCTAATTAAACACTATCTATAATCTGCAAACTTGACAATTTAATAAATTCCTTTATACAATATAGCTTTAACAATTCAACCGTTTCTATTAATGAAAAGGGCTAAAGCCTTGGGCTTGGAGTAAAAAACAACGAACTTGCCACTCTTTTAATTCCGTCTACAAAATGGCCAACATTTTCAGCATGCCAACTTTGTGCAAAAATTTGCTTACCATCTTTATCAAACATATCGACTGTAAATGCTGTAATAACCTTATTAGCCTGATGTAACTCACTTGAACTCATACCTCTGTGTGATGCTATTATAATTTTTTTGCCATTATCTAGGCTAATCTCTTGTGACATAAGTGGCATTTCTTTTGATTTATCAAAATTTGTAACTTTTTCATTTAGTTTTTCATACGCCTTGATAATCTCATCTTTAGTCACAATATTTGACCTCACTAAGAAATCAATTATTGTTTTCATAAAAACTTCCTTGTCGTTGCGATGAAAATCTGTAATAGCAATTACCATAGTTTCTTTGTCATTCATTTTTTTTATTGTCTCCTCGTTAAATAAATTATCCTTTAGCGTATTGATATTACCCGTAATTAATATATTAAATTTTCTTTGATTTTCCTTTTGTGTAAATTTCCCTGTTTTATTTCTCCATGCATCAAATATATTTTTAACTTCATTGCCATTATCTGGCGTCACAGACAAATAATTTATCTTGTGAGATATCTTATTTATATCATATGCATCCATTATTTTCTTTGTAATTATTTTCGTATTTTCCGAACTTGAGACGTCAATAATATTTTGCGCAGATGGTATAAGCGCATCAATGTCATTAATAAATTTTATCTTCCCATAATCTTCTTGTGACAATATCGACATCCCACCCTCATTCTCAATTCTTTTTTTGTATATTTCCACAGGATTTTTCATTTTTGTTAATATATTTACATTATATCCTTGATCAATATACTCTTTTGCCATCGCAAAACCAAGCCTTCCAGCCCCAATAATTGATATATGTTTCTCTGATGTATTGTGTACTTTTTTCATAAAATGAAGACAAAATAAGTTAATGGCGGACAGACAGGGATTCGAACCCTGGATACAGATTTTTGTCCGTATAGTTTCTTAGCAGGAAACCGCCTTCAGCCTCTCGGCCATCTGTCCGTTGTGATTACACTAACTGTAAAAATACTAAAATCAAGTTTTATTTTTTTTCGCTATACATAAACTGTTTTTCCCATTGTGTAGTATTTTTTTATCAATATATTTATTATAAAACACTTGACAATAATATTTAATATTTTAGTTTCAAAAAAATCAATCAAATCAAATTTTTTAAACCCATGGAGCCGAAATTTATTAGTATAAAAGGAGCAAGAGAAAATAATCTTAAAAATGTTGATGTTGACATCCCAAAAAATTCACTTGTTGTAATCACGGGTCCCTCTGGTAGTGGGAAATCTTCACTTGCATTCGAAACAATTTATGCAGAAGGGCAAAGGCGTTATGTTGAAAGCCTTTCAAGCTATGCTAGGCAATTCTTAAATTTACAAGAAAAGCCCGATGTAGACTCAATAACTGGGCTTTCACCTGCTATTGCAATTGATCAAAAAACAACATCTAAAAACCCTCGCTCAACCGTTGGAACTGTAACTGAAATTTACGACTATTTAAGAGTGCTTTTTGCCCGTGTCGGTATAGTTTATTCACCTGCAACAGGGGAACCAATTCAAAGCCAAAGTGCGTCCGATATGGTTAAAAAACTCCGTCAATTTCCAGATGGAACAAAATTTTACATTTGCGCACCGGTCATTAGAGGTCAAAAAGGCGAGCATGTAAAGGAATTTCTTGAATATAAAAAAGCTGGATACAGCAGATTTAAAATAAATGGCGAACTTTACGAAGGAGACAGTCTTCCAAAGCTTGATAAAAATAAAAAGAATGAAATTGAAATTGTTGTAGATAGAATAGCACTATCTGACGATATTGGAAACCGCCTTGCAGACAGTATTGAGACATCTCTTCGCCTTGCAGATGGCATTTTGCATGTTGAAGTTGTAAGCTTTCCGCAAGAGTGTAACGGTAAATTTAAAATTGGCGAAAATTTCATTGAAGAAAAGCAAATTCTAGTAATGTCGGAAAAATTTTCATGCCCGGTTTCAGATTTCACTTTAGAGGAAATTGAGCCTAGAATATTCTCTTTTAATTCGCCTTTTGGTGCGTGCAGAGCATGTGATGGGCTTGGAACGGAAAAATATTTCAACATAGATCTTGTTGTTCCAAATCAAAATTTATCACTTGCAGACGGTGCAATTTTGCCTTGGACGCGTAGCAATCCGAGATATTATAGGCAAATTATGGAAAGCCTTGCCGCACATTTTAAATTTTCAATAACAACTCCATTTAAAGACCTTTCAAACGAAGTAAAACACATGATAATGCATGGCTCAAATGATGAAATACAGTTCACATTTTCAGATGATTTTAGAAAATATACCGTTGCCCGTAAATTTGCAGGAGTAATGGAAGATTTATCGAAAAGACACGATGAAAGTGATGATGACAGTGGGGTTGACTACGAAAAATACCAAAACCTAATTGCATGCAGGGTTTGTAATGGCTATAGACTTCGCGAAGCTTCACTTTCTGTAAAAATCTACGATAAACACATAGGCGAGGTTTCAAGAATGACCGTTCTTGAAGCTCATGAATGGTTTTCCGACTTGTCAAAACACCTTACAAAAACACAAAATGAAATTGCAACCCGCGTAATAAAAGAAATCAAGGAACGCCTTACGTTTTTACTTGATGTTGGGCTTGATTACCTTAATCTTGATAGATCTTCTTCAACATTATCTGGTGGTGAATCTCAAAGAATTCGCCTTGCATCTCAAATTGGCTCAGGACTCAGCGGCGTAATGTATGTTCTTGACGAGCCGTCAATCGGGCTTCACCAATCTGATAATACAAAGCTCATAAAAACACTAAAAAACCTTCGCGATATGGGAAATACTGTTTTAGTCGTAGAACACGATGAAGACACAATGCACGAAGCAGATCATATTATTGACGTTGGGCCATGTGCGGGAAGTGCGGGCGGATATATCGTTGCAGAAGGCGATGTTGAGCATATAAAATCACACAAAGACAGCATAACTGGAAAATTCCTTTCAGGAAGAGAGAAAATTGACGTTCCTCTTGCAAGACGAAAATATGGAAATAGTCAGAAAATAACAGTAGTAAATGCGCATGAGCACAATCTTAAAAACATCACAGTTGATATTCCACTTGGAATGTTTGTATGCGTAACTGGCGTTTCGGGTGGCGGAAAGTCAACCTTAATCATAGACACTCTTTATCAAGCAATTAACAATAAAATTAATGGCTCATCAAAAACACCAGGCCTGCACGATAAAATAACAGGAATTGAAAATATAGACAAAATTATCGAAATTGATCAATCACCAATTGGAAGAACGCCAAGGTCAAATCCTGCAACTTACATCGGTGCTTTTAATCACATAAGAGATTATTTTACAGCCCTTCCAGAAGCAAAAGCTCGTGGATACAAACCGGGGCGTTTTTCATTTAATGTCAAGGGTGGTAGATGCGAAAAATGCCAAGGTGACGGCGTTTTAACGGTTGAAATGCACTTTTTGCCAGATGTATATATAGTATGCGATGCCTGTAAAGGAAAAAGATACAATAGAGAAACGCTGGAAGTCAAATATAACGGAAAATCAATATCCGATGTTCTTGAAATGACAGCCGAAGAAGCACATGAATTTTTCAAAAATATCCCATCTATAAAGGATAAATTCAAAGCTATGAAAGATGTTGGGCTTGGCTACATTAAAATCGGCCAACAGGCAACAACTCTATCTGGAGGTGAGGCACAAAGAATAAAACTATCAAAAGAGCTATGCAAAAAAGCAACTGGTAATACGCTTTACATCCTTGATGAACCAACAACAGGGCTGCATTCTTGCGATATTAAAAAACTCCTTGAAGTGCTACACACTCTGGTTGATTATGGAAATAGTATGCTTGTTATTGAGCATAATATGGATGTAATTAAAACGTCAGATTATGTAATAGACATAGGCCCAAAAGGCGGAATGGCAGGCGGTATTGTTGTTGCAAAAGGAACTCCTGAGGAGGTTGTAACGGTAAAAAATAGCATCACTGGTCAATATCTTGCAAAATATCTTCCAAAACATGAGGAAAAAGCTAAAAAATCCGACAAAGCCAAGAAAATTGCTGATAAGATATAGCATTTTTCACAATAAACATAATCTAAGGCTGCTAGTTTTTATTTCAAATTCTTCTCCAAGGCTGACAAATAATCAGACAGTCAAACAAGTTAAAAATCTGATACAGTAAAGCTTATTTGTATATAACAATAGAGACCATTTAACGAAAATTACCCTAGCTATTATAGCTTATCTTACTAAATTCAAGATCTGCAATCTGCTTTATATCGCTTGGAATTTTCATACAGTTGATGTCGAATTTTGCACAAAAAAGTGCATAAAACAGCATTTTATGCTTATTTTTCTTATTTAAATTCACTAGTTTCTTATATATTTCAGTAGCTGTAAATTTATCAAAATCCTCTTTACAGTAAATACCGATTTTAAACAGCTCTGCTCGTGTTTTTTCGCCGATATTAGTGATTTTTATAAGGTCTGTTTTGCTCAAAATCGCATTTGCAAGCAAGATGAAGTCAATAGTATAGCGTGTATTTCGCAATATTTTATACTCTTTTTCAAAATTACGCAAGTCTATTACGCTTGACGGCTCTTTTTCAATAATATTGTCATCTTTTACGATGTAATCTACTAAATTTTGAATTTCAAGTGAAATATTTTCAAAAACAGACGAATCGGGATTTGCAGAAATATTGGCAGATGTTGCGCTAATTGGAAAGCCGGTTTCACGCATTAGAGATGTAATAAAATCGTCTTTTGGAATGCGAATTCCTATGCTTTTATCTTCAAATTTTTCAAGCCACGGAAAGAGTTTTTGCCCATTTTCGTTGGTATCGAGTATGAAAGTAAAATGCCCTGGAAGAAGGTTTTGAAGCACGATTTTTGCCGATTCGCTTACCTTGCAAATCTGCGATATAAACTCAACATTTGGCGCAAAAATTGCCAGTTTTTTTGTATAATCGCGATTTTTAATTTCGTATATTTTATTTACCGCATCAATGTTTTGACTATCGGCTAAAAGCCCATATACAGTATCGGTTTTTGACAGCACTACCCCGCCAAGTTTTAGTATATTTGCGGCTTTTTTGCAAATTTCGTTATCTGTTATCATAAAACTATAAAAAAGCGGGAACATGACCCTCGCGAGCCATGCCCCAAATAGCTTTAAAGGAGGTGATGGATCCTATTTAGGAAAATATAAAAATCAAGTTATTTTTAAGAAAAGCGGTAATTATATATATGTTTAAGATTTTTGTTGATTTTTGGTTTTTTATGCTTATGAAGTTAAAGAAAAGTTTATTTTTAGATATTATAAACGCACAAACTATATCACAATCTATTGTATTGATAATTTAAAGGGATAGTACTTATTGAAAATTTTCAGTTTATATTTTAATATCAATTTTCATAATGAAATTAGCGATATAAGTGAAATTGATAATATTTTAAGATAAAATGTCAACGGAATATAAATATCTATTTTTTTCTTGATTATTAAAAAATATACATTCGAATTTATTTAATGTCTTGCCATAATTAAAATGTTAAAATTTACAGAAATTTCAAGCGTTGCTGCGTATTTGCCGATAGATAACATAGACACAGACATGATAATTCCAAAACAATTTTTAAAAGTTATTACACGCTCCGGTCTTGGAAAAAAGTTATTTTTCGAAATGAGATTTGATGAAACTGGTAAGGAAAAAGCCGATTTTGTCTTAAATAAAGACCCTTTTAATAAAGCTCAAATATTAATTGCTGGCGATAATTTTGGCTGCGGTTCGTCAAGAGAGCATGCACCTTGGTCACTCTTAGATTTTGGAATTCGCTGCATTATCGCTACATCTTTTGCCGATATTTTCTATAATAATTGCTTTGAAAACGGAATATTACCAATTGTTGTCGATAAAAATACATTAAACAATCTGTCTAAAACTGCCGAAAATAAAGATATTTTATCAATCAATCTTGAAGGGCAAACTATTCAAAGTGTCAATGGTGCAATAAAATTTGAAATAGACGAATTTAAGAAATTTAGATTAATTAATGGCCTTGATTCAATTGGAATTACAGCTCAAAAAATAGAAGATATAAAGATTTTTGAAGAAAGTCAAAAAAATAATTTTCCTTGGCTTTGGCAACAAGCGTAAAGAATTTATTGCTTGAATTTTAAATAAATTTATTTACAATCGGTAAAACTATATATTTATGCAAAATTACTATAGCGAAAATGCCGATAAAATAAAGGATATTTTGAAAAATTATGCACTAGTTGAATACGCAAATAATGAATGTATTGTAAATATAAAAAACCCAGATGAAAATTTCAAAGTTCTGGAATTGATAAAAAATAGCGATGCTATGCTTGGAAAGTGTTTAATCGGAATTTTCGCAACACATTACCCAAATCGCGATAATGAATTTTCTCTTCAATACTTACTCTTAAGTATGCGATATAATCTGCGTTTTCGCATTGTAATAGACTTTAAAGCAGACGATGTTATAAAAAGTGTCTCTGATGTTTTTGCAGGCTCAACTTGGTATGAAAGAGAGGCTTTTGATATGTTTGGAGTGAAATTTGCGAATTTAACCGATGAAAGACGACTATTAAATGATTACAATTTTAAACATCATCCACTTAGAAAAGATTTTCCCGTAACTGGCTACGACGAAGTAAGATATAACCCTGTTCTTGAAAAAGTTGAATACAGCAAAATAAATCTTGCCCAAGAATACAGAGATTTTGATACGCAGAGCAGCTTTGATGTCAGTGCAGTTTTTGAAAAAATTAAAGGCTAAAATTATGAATAAATTAACCGATTTTAGAAACAGAATAGATACAATTGACGGCAGATTAATTGACATTTTAAGAAAAAGATTTGACATTGTTGAAGATGTTGGTGATTACAAAAGATTAACCATGGGAACTGCATTTTCATATATCGATCCAATTCGAGAATATGATTTACTTGAAAAGCAAATAGCAATCGCAGCAAGTATTTATATGGAGCCGCAAATGATTAAAAACCTATACAGAAACTTAATATCTTTTGCAAATTTTCACGAGGATCAAAATTTAAAAATACATATACCATCAGATATTAGCCTCGATGGAATAAGAATAATTTCTCTATATTATCCAATTCCAATGTGCTATATTTCTTCAAACTTTGCCTTTAACAACGTATCAAATAGTGATATATTTTGCATTGAATACAGAAATCTTAATGCATATATAGATTTTTTGCGTGATAACATGCTTTACATTTACCATATAGAGGAAAATAGTGAAAAAAAAGACAGAAGCATAATATTTTGTTGCAAAATAAGCAAATTATACGATAAACACAATGGTATTTTTATTTTTGCAAATCACGAAAAACAAATTACAAAATGCGATTTCAGTGAATATAAAATAAATCTTGAAGACGACTGTTTCACGCTACTTGGCTCATCGGCGCCTTGTATATTTTAATTTTACCTCAGTCTTTATGCCAGAAAAAGCTGTGTAATATATTAAATTCTGCATCAATTTTACCCATTGCAAATTTTTCTGTTCCACCGCCTGATTTTTTGCCATCAAGTTTTTCTGTTACTTCGCAAATTAATTCGCAGGCGCTTTTTGCATTTTTACTAAATACTGCTAGGATTTTTGAATTATTTTCACTAAAATACCCGATTAATACTGAGTTTTCCTTTGCTTTATCGCCAAGTGCAAACATTATATTTTTTGCCATTGCGTTTAGGTTTTCAAATTTCGCAATATTGATTATTTTGCCATCTTTGGACTTAATTTCTTGAAATACAGTAGTGTTTATCGCATTTATAGTCTTGAGATTTTCAATTTCTTTTTGACATTTCGCAAAGTTTGAGACTAAATCTTGGATTTTTGATATAATTTCATCTTCATTGCACGAAAGTTTAGCTTGAACATCGCTTAATAATTTGCTTTTTTCGCATAAATACGACATTGCAAAATTTCCGGTTATTGCTTCAATTCTGCGTAATCCTGAGCCAACGCTGCGCTCTGATATTATCTTAAAAAAGCCGATACTGGCTGTATTTTTCACATGAATTCCTCCGCAAAGTTCGCTTGATGCTATGCCATTTTCGCCAATTTTCACTATTCGAACTTCGTCGCCATATTTTTCACCAAAATTTGCAATTGCGTTGTGTTTTTCGATGTTTTCCTTTTTGTCAACTACGCTTTCCACACTGAGGTTTTGTGATATAATATCGTTTATAAATGCCTCGATTTTACCAGTTTCATCACTTGATAACTGCCTTGAAAAGTTAAAATCGAATCTTAATTTTTCACTAGTGACTTCAGAGCCCTTTTGCGAGACGGTTTGCCCAAGTATTGACTTTAGTGCGGCTTGTAAAATATGAGTTGCAGTATGGTTTTTTGCTGTATTTTCTCTATGTGTTTTTGAGACTGAAATTTCATATTCATTACTTACTTTTATGTCAAAATTTGCTGATTTCAGCTTATGAATTACCAATTTTCCAGCAACTTTTTGAACATCTATTATCGCGGTTTTTTCATCATTTGACGAAATATAGCCAATATCACTGCACTGACCGCCACTTTCTGCATAAAAACAGGTTTTATCAAGTAAAATCCATATTTCATCTGAACTCATAGACTGATTTTTGCCTATAAAATCTACATTTTCACCGTTTTTCACGATTGCCAAAACACGAGATTTTAATACATCGTCAGTCATCCTTGACACCTGATTCATGTCTTCTAAAACACAGGTAGAATCTAGCTTTTTTGCAATTTCAAGCCAAATTTGAGACTCTTTTTGATCGCCATGTCCTCCAAATGTGCCTTTTGAGCGATTTTTCTGCTCCAGCATTGCGTTTTCAAAGCCTTTTTCGTCAACAACGCCGCCTACTCTTTTCATAATATCTGCCGTCATGTCAAATGGAAAGCCGTATGTATCGTATAGTTTAAAGGCGAAATCTCCAGAAATAATCGGGTTTTTTTGGCTTGAAATTTCATTTATACTGCCTACTTTGAATTCGTCCAAAATCATTTTCATACCCCTTGCAAGAGTCTCGCGAAAGCCGTTTTCTTCAAGTTTAATCGTGTTTTTTATAAGCTCGCTATTTTTCGAAAGCTCTGGATATTGTCTGCCCATTAAGTCTTGCAATTTGTCAAAAAGTTCGTGCATTTTTGACTCATTTGGGTTAATTTGATGTAAATATCTCATTGCACGTCGCATAATTCTGCGAAGAACATAGCCCCTGCCCTCATTTGATGGTAAAATTCCATCTGAAATCAAAAATGAAGTTGCGCGTAAATGATCTGCAACAACCCTGTGAGCAACAAGATTTTCCTCGTTTTTATCGGACAAAATCTCACGAGAATTTGATATTAATTGTGAAAAAAGACTAGTGTCGTAATTATTCGTTTTTCCCTCAAGAACCGAGACCAAGCGCTCAAGCCCCATTCCAGTATCTATGCATGGTTTTGCAAGTTTTTCAAGTGGCTTGCCTTTTTCTTGATTAAACTGCATAAAAACAAGGTTCCATATTTCAACAAATCTATCTCCATCTTGATCTTCGCTACCCGGAAGTCCGCCTTTTACACTATCGCCGTAGTCGTAGTAAATCTCGCTGCAAGGGCCGCATGGTCCAGTATCTCCCATTGACCAAAAATTGTCATTTGTTGATATTTTGATTATTTTTTCATCCGAAAAACCTGTTAATTTTTTCCATATATTAAAGGCCTCGTCATCTGTGTGATAAACCGTTATATAAAGGCGATTTTTATCCAAATTTACCTCTTTTGTAAGGAAATTCCAAGCGTATTCTATAGCGTTTTCTTTAAAATAATTACCAAAAGAAAAGTTACCCAGCATCTCAAAAAAAGTGTGATGGCGAGCGGTATATCCGACATTATCAAGGTCGTTATGCTTACCCCCTGCCCTAAGGCTTTTTTGAACAGTCGTCGCAGTTGCAAATTTCGGTTCTTCTTTGCCAAGGAAAATGTCTTTAAACTGCACCATTCCGCTATTTACAAAAAGTAAAGACGGATCTTTATGTGGTATTAAAGACGAAGACTCAACTGATTTGTGACCAAGGGCTACAAAGTAATTAGTAAAAAGATCTCTTAAATCTTGATATTTATTCATATTTTTTCAATTTTTTAAATCTATATATGCTCTTTTTTTATTTGCAACTTCAAAATAAATGAAATTAATAAATAGAAAATTCATGAGAAATTTTTGTGCATTATATATTTATAAAATGATAGAAATATTGTAGACATAGAGCCAAAAACTGCCATACAAACCGCCGCCTCTATCGCAAATATTCCTATTTGTTGTGCAATTTGTGCGCTTTTTGAAAATGTAGAATAGTCTAAAAATTCGCCACCAAGCAAATTTCCTATCAATCCTATTAATATATACATTACAACGCCAGTTAGACCGATATTTTTTAACAATGGAGTCTGAGTTAAAATATACCCTTGCCTTGTCGTACTGCCGTATAGCATTATATAAACTATTATCGGTATAGTAAAGATTATTCCAGACTGAAAGCCGCCACCTGGAGATACTTCCCCATGAAATTGCAAATAAAACGCAAACATCAATATCGGTGGAGTTATAATATGCATGCATATAGCAAGTATTTTATTATCAAGCGTCTTCATCTTGCAAAAATATTTTAACTTTTCTAAAGCATTTTTCTTTTTTGTCAAGTATTTTTATATCACTTCTATTGCATCTTTTTTATCAAATCTAACCTTAGCTAAAGTCTGATATTTATCTTCATCTGACCGATATCCAATTGGGCAAACAACAGCTGCGGTTAAGTTTTTTGCACGAAGTCCCAAGATTTCATCGTATTTTTCGGCTTCAAATCCGCCTATTGCACATGAATCGATTTTAAGCATTGCAACATGCGAAAGCAAATTACCAAGAGCGATAAAACATTGATTTTTTGCCCACTCAATGCGTTTTTCATCACTCATTCCCTTTACAACATTTTTATCATCATGTCTTTATATGCGCCTATCTTTTCCTTGTCAATATTGCGAGTTTTAGCGACCAAATCTATGTATTTTTCAACATAATCAGCATCGATTTTCGTATTTGCGCAAAAAACTATAAGATGCGACGCATCGGTAATTTGCCCTTGATTCCACGAAAAAGGACGAAGCTTGGCACGTATATTTTCATCACGAATAACAAGAAACTTCCAAGGCTGAAGCCCATAAGAAGACGGCGCCATGCGAAGAGATTCCATTATTTCATCGAATGTTTTTTCATCAATTTTCTTTGTTTTATCAAATACTTTAGTGGAATATCTCCAATTCATCATTTCACTTAGCATTGCCATATATAAATCAAATATATAGCTTTATAATACACTTATTTTAAATTGCAAGCCTATTTTAATGATAAATTAATTGATTGAAAAATATCTTGAACTTTAAAAAATCATCATTATACATGTATTACATATTACAAAATATATGAAAAAATATCAATTTGAAGCCATTATAGGTGCGTTCGTTTTATTTTTTGCCGCTATTTTTCTATTTCAAATAATGAAATCTAGTGGACTAAAATCTGTATCATCAAATTCCGTTACTATATCTGCAAAATTTTCAAATGTTGATGGCATAGAAATTGGAAGTGATGTTAAAATAAGTGGAGTAAAAATTGGGGTTGTTTCCGATAAAAAGCTGGATATAGAAAATTATAGAGCAGTACTTTATTTTTCCATAAATGACAATATTAAAATTCCAACCGATTCAAGTGCAGCAGTTGTAAGTTCCGGTTTACTCGGTGGAAAATATATCGATATTAGACCCGGATCTGAAGAAATATACATGAAATCCGGAGATAAAATATCATATACCCAAAGCTCTGTAAATCTTGAGGAATTAATAGGGAAATTTGCATTTGGCAGCTCAAGCTCGCCTCAAGCGAAGAAATAAATTTATTCGGTCTTGGTTGATTCTTTTGAGTCAATGTTTAATTTATTAATTGTTTTTTTTGCATTTGAGATAAAATCCTCGCAAAATTTCCGTAATTTTGTAGCCTCTTCATATAATTTTAGCGAAGACTCAAGCGGATTTTCGTAGTCTTCTAATATATTTGATATTTCTACTAATCTTGCAAAAGCTTTTTCAAAAGTAAGTTTTTCAGACATTTTATGTAAAATTTTTAACCATTAAAAATGATTTGAAATATTAGTCAAGAAAATATTGACTTTTAAAAAAATATGTACTACAAATTGTGAGATTTATTTTATACACTTGAATATGTTTAAGCAAATTAATGAAGCAAGAAAAATGGCAGGACTAATTGAAGAAAAAATGAAAGCTTCATCACTGGAAATTTCCTGCGGATGTATTAAAATTATCGGTAATGTAAAAACTATTGAAAAAGTAGAGCTTGCCGAGGGTTATTTAGACATAAAACACGAAAAATTACAAGATGATCTAAAAAAAGCAATGAATGAATATATGAAAAAATCTGACTCTGGAAAACAAAAAATTACAGCTGATGCCATGGGTGGCATGAGCGGCATGATGGATATGATAAAAAATCTTAAGTAATTATGCAAGAGGAATTTTCTCAAAAATTTGAATACGAAGAGGCTTTTAGCCCAATGAACCAGTTTCAAATTAAAAAAATATTTGAAATTAAGCCCTTTGGATACGATATTAGCTTTACGAATGCCTCGCTTGTTATGATGATTGCGGCATTAATATGCTTTATTTTGATTAAATTTAGCATTAAAAAAGATTCAAAAATTTCAAAAATGCAGCTTTTAATTGAGAAAATTTATCTGTTTGCCGAAAATATAACAATTAACTCCATAGGAATTAATGGAAAAAAGTATACACCTTTAATATTGACGCTTATAATGTATATATCTGTGCTTAATCTTTTGGGCATATTTATGTTTTCGCCAACCAGTCATATTGCCATGACAATTCCAATGGGAATGATTGTTTTTGCGGTTTGCATTTTTATATCAGTGAAGGTGCATGGCTTTAAATATTTTACAATTTTCATACCAAAAGATGCGCCAACTGCAATAAAACCTCTTATGCTGATTATTGAATTTGTGTCATATGTATCAAGACCTTTTAGCCTTGGGCTAAGGCTTGCGGCAAATATAATAGCAGGCCATGTTATGATAGCAGTTGTTGCAAGTTTTGTCCAAGAAATGGGAGTTTATGGCATCTTACCAATTTTATTTATCATAGCATTTTCAATGTTTGAATGTTGTATATGTCTCTTACAAGCATATGTTTTCTCACTTTTGTCATCAAATTACATAGCCGAGGCAAAACATCATTGAAAAATTAGCTCATATACCAAAATTCCTGTGCTAAAACCATATTTTTGGTCATTTTCTATTTGCGAAGACTTAATTTCACAAGATATGAAGCTGGAATCTATATTTTCATTAATGCCATCAAGTGATATTATAGATTTAATTTGATTTATTATATCGGATATATTTTTTATACTTTGAGAATCGTCAACTATAGATAATTCAACAACAGCAGTGCTATTTATACCGTCATCTTGACTAATTTTAACAAGATTAATCAATGTAAATGGCATATTTGTGTTTTTTGGCGGTATGCAAGAAAAAATATTAATTTTTTTATTATTAATATATATTTTATTATTTATCGCTTGAAAAAAAGCTTTTTGTATAGAGAAAATGTCCATAAAAATTATAAAATAACTGAGCAAAAAATTTCTGTATATTTGTTAGATTCTGAGTTGATAGATTTAATTGTCATTGTATCATTTTGAAACAATATTCTATTTAAAATACTAATATTTTCATCATAACGAATTGTAATTTTATAGTTTTTTTCCAAGGTTTTTTTCCCAAGTATCACAAACTCACTAAAATTTTGATATTCAACACTTGCAAAAACTTCCTTTAATGTCGTCCAATTTTCAGTAAATCCACCAGATTCATCATATACTAGCTCTTGTTTTTGAATAATGATTTTAGACTTTAAAGACGATGTAAGATTATTTTTCATAAATTAAATTAAACGAAAATTTTTATATTTTTTATAAACATATGTTATGCGAGATGGCGTCTGCACCTCAAGATTTCCACGATTTTCATATAAAAATGCAATATGATCAAGCATTGCATTTACCAAATCTTGTGGTAAATTTGCAAAATCAATATTATTTGAAATATAGTGCTTTGCAAAAATTTCGACCCCTGAAATAAAATTTTGAATTATATCGTCCTCGTCATTTGTCATTATTCGAAGATATTTCTTGGTTAAATCTAATGTAATTTGCATATATATAAAAAATTTATTACACCAAGTGATATGATATTTTTTTTTGGAAGCATTTTTCTCTTGACTTTTATTTTTTTAATTACAAAGAGTTTGAAAATAGATTATTTTGTGATATTTACTAGATTTATAAACATTACTCGAATGCGAATGTGTTAATTGCACTGCAAGTAAAGTATTTTGTTTATAATTTTTGTTTATGTCCTTTGAAAGTAAATTAATTTCCTCGTCATCCTTTGAATTTTTTCCACCCCTTTCGGAATCTGGTTTTTCTGCATTAGAAAGTAAAATAGTTACATGTCTTTCTTTAAAAAGTGCCAAATTTGCATCAATTACATATGGCGCATCTAGCTCTGGGCAAGAAAGAACTATAGCTTTCGTCAACTACTTTGCTCAAAAATATCCAGCTTTAATGAGAAAAATTGCCTTACATATTACATGCACGGAAAAGACTAAAATTGAAGTTTTACAAAATATAAAGCATTTTTACAATTTTGGCATAAGGCAATTTGTAATTATTAGGGGCGATGGCAATATTTTGACAAATGGATTTCAATATGCATCAGAGCTAATTGCCGCAGCAAGAAAGGAATTTTTTGATATTGCTATATATATAGCTGGGTATCCCGAAAAAGACAATGAATTGCAATATACCAAAATGAAGATAGAATATGGGGTAAATGCCTGTATAACGCAAGTTTGTTTTGATGCAGAGAAGTTGATTGATTTTGCGAAAAAAATTAAAATACCAATAATTCCAGGGCTTATATTGCCATCTGAAAAATCAATTAATTTTGCGAAAAAATTAGGTGTGTTCACCTGTGAAATTCCAGACCCAAAGGCGTTTTTGAAAGATCAAATTACACATCTTCAAGAAGGTGGTTTTTCTCATTTCCACTTTTACACCTTAAATAATTTTGATGATTTATTATTTTTATTCTATGAAAATATCTGAAATTTTAATAATGCAATTTTTTTATATAATCTGGCCCGGGCTGACCTTTGCTTGTGTTACAAATATTGCGATAAATAATGGAAAAAAAGCTGGTATTTTCTTTGCAGCAGGCGATGCACTTGGCGGCGGAGTGTTAAAAATCTTGGGTCTTTTTGGGCTTGGAATTGTTTTAAAATCGCATCATCTAATTTATTCTGGTTTAAAAATTATTGGCGTTTTATATTTACTTTATTTATCCTCAAAAATTGTTATTGATACATTTAAAAATCAATTTGAAAGCAAGTCAAATGCAATTGAATCAAGTTATTTTAAAAAGGGATTTTTATTTTCAACTTCCTATATAGCATCAATTTTATTTTATATGACGCTTTTTGCCTCGATGGAAGAAAATATCACTTATTTTGAGAAATTTCTAATGATTATTTGGATGGTTTCATTAAATTTTATATATCATTTTTCAGTTATACATTTGCTTACCAACAACAGAATATATAAAAAAATACAGAAATATATTTTTGCAATTAGAATTGTTTCTTGCATATTTATTGCTTATTTTGCAATAAAAGTGCTTTTACAATTAGTTTATGATTTATTTTTAGTGTAATTTATGAGTAATAAAAATTCATGCTTTGAAACAAACGCAATTAGAGTTGGCTCAGAGCCAGATCCTATAAATGGCTCGGTAATACCCGGTATTTTCCAAACCTCAACATATGTTCAAGAGTCACCAAATGTAACCAAGGGCTTTGATTACACAAGATGCACAAATCCAACAAGAAAAAATCTTGAAACTTGCCTTGCAAGCCTTGAAGAAACAAATTACTGCCTTGCAACTGCATCTGGGCTTTCTGCTATAACATGCATTTTAAATCTACTACCAAATGGTGCAAATATTGTTTGCGGAAATGATGTCTACGGCGGAACTTATAGGCTGCTTGCCACAATTTTTAATGATAAATTTAATGTAACATGGGTTGACACAACAGATAGTCAAAATGTCGAAAATGTATGCAAAGAGCTAGGAAAAATCGATCTTTTATGGATTGAAGCGGTTTCCAATCCACTTCTTCGTGTTACAGATATTGAAAAAGTTGCCAAAATCGCTAAGAATTATGGCGGTATTGTCGTAGTAGACTCAACATTTTTAACACCTTATTTGCAAAAACCTGTAAAATTTGGCGCAGATATAATTGTTCACTCTCTTACAAAATACATAAATGGACACAGTGATGTGCTTGCAGGCGGCATTTTTACTAACTCAAAAGAACTTTTTGACAAGCTATACTATATACAAAAAACTCTTGGGCCATCTTTGTCTCCTTTTGACTCTTGGCTTGTTTTAAGAGGCGTCAAAACTCTTGCAGTTAGAATGAAAGCACATCAGGAAAATGCCATTGAAGTTGCAAAATTTCTGACATCTTGCGATAAAGTTGAAAAGGTTTTTTATCCAGGGCTAGAAACTCATAAAAACTCCGATATTTTAAAGTCTCAGTGCGAAAAAACCTTCACAGGTGGAGGCATGATCTCCTTTTATATTAAGGGAAATCTAGACACAGCTAAGGCATTTATAGCAAATCTCAAAATATTCCAGCTTGCAGAAAGTTTGGGCGGCATAGAAAGTTTAGTTTGCGTTCCTGCTTTAATGACTCACGCCTCTGTTCCGAAAAATATTCGCGATGCAAACGGTGTAACTGATAATTTAATTAGATTATCAGTTGGAATCGAGGGTAAAGATGATATAATGTCCGATTTGCAATCTGCATTTTCAAAAATTTAGTTTTATTTGTTTTTTTATTTAGTTTTATGACACATTCAGTACAGTCGGCCTGCATTGGCTTTCCAAGAGTTGGAAAAAATCGCGAATTAAAATTTGCACTTGAGTCTTTTTGGCAAGGTAAAATATCAAGAAAAGAGCTTGAAGATGTTGCAATTTCAATTCGTAAAAACAACTGGGAATTGCAAAAATCATTTGATTTCATCGCATCTTGCGACTTTTCATACTACGACCATGTTCTTGATTTATCTTTTGAATTTTCAAATATTCCTGCGAAATTTAATGTTGTTGAAGATGATTTTGAAAGATATTTTGCAGTTGCACGCGG
Organism: Candidatus Deianiraea vastatrix; assembly: GCF_007993655.1. Lineage (GTDB taxonomy): Bacteria > Pseudomonadota > Alphaproteobacteria > Rickettsiales > Deianiraeaceae > Deianiraea > Deianiraea vastatrix. The sequence goes on from NZ_CP029077.1 coordinate 719,415, forward strand.
GTATCAAAAAAATGGACATGACCTGCACGCATGCGAATTGTCAAAATGGTTTAATACAAATTACCACTATATAATTCCAGAATTTCACTCCGATGTAAAGCCAAATTACAAACCAAGGAAATTTGTCTCACAATTTTTAGAGGCAAAAAATTTAGGAATTAACACAAGACCAGTTATCATTGGCCCGGTATCATATTTACTGCTTGGGAAAGAAAAAACCATTACAAGAGCTGAGATTTTTGAAAATATTCTAACCTGTTACGAAGCATTAATTTTAGATTTAAAAGCAAATGGCGCAACCGATATACAAATTGATGAGCCATATCTTGCAACTGAGCTTGATGCCGAAGTGAAAAAACTATACACAGATGCATATAATAGACTTTCAAAACTTGGCGTAAAAATACATCTTGTTACTTATTTTGATGAATTGGCAGAAAATAGTGAGTTAGCATTTAGCCTTCCGGTTTACTCAATACATTTAGATTTGTCTGAATTTTCCATTCCAAGTCTACCAAAAACAGATAAAGTTATATCTCTGGGCTTAATTAGTGGAAGAAATATTTGGAAAAATAATCTTGAAAAAAGCTTCGATATTGCAAAGAAAATCCTTGAAGAAAATAGCATAATTATCGCAACTTCCTGCTCACTACTTCACACTCCATATAGCGTTGAATCTGAGCAAAAACTTGAAGAAAAAATTAAAAATCGCCTTGCTTTTGCAAAGGAGAAATTAATTGAAATTAAAGTTCTTACCGATCACTTGAAAAACAACACCAAGCCTGAAAAATTTGCCATAAATGTTGAAAAAAATGAAGCAGTATGGCAAAGACTTAAAGATCTTAACGGTAATTACGAAAGAGCGTCAGTATTTGCAGATAGAAAAAAAGCTCAAGAATGCCTAAATATTCCACTTTTTCCAACTACAACTATTGGTTCATTTCCACAAGATGCTGCAATTCGTAAAAATCGCTCAGACTTCAAGAAAGGTCTAAAAACACAGGCAGAATACGATAAATTTTGCCAAGATGTCATTAGAGATTGCATAAAAAGACAAGAAGATCTTGACATCGATGTGCTTGTTCATGGTGAATGCGAAAGAAATGACATGGTTGAATATTTTGGTGAAAATCTTGAAGGTTTTTGCTTTACAGAAAATGGCTGGGTTCAAAGCTATGGGTCAAGATGCGTTAAGCCGCCAGTTATTCACTCTGATGTTTCAAGACGCAATGCAATTACTGTAAAATGGGCAGAATTTGCTCAAAGCTGCAGTAAAAAACATGTTAAAGGAATGCTCACAGGTCCTGTTACAATCTTAAAATGGAGCTTCGTTCGTGACGATATTCATCAAAAAATTACATGTCAACAAATCGCTCTTGCACTTCTTGACGAAGTTTTGGATCTTGAGAAAGCAGGCATTGCAATTATACAAATTGATGAACCTGCAATTCGCGAAATTTTGCCAATTAGGCGTAAAAAATGGAATGAAGTTTTAACTTGGGCTGTAGATTGTTTTAAGATTTCCGCTTATAAAGTTGCAAATACAACTCAAATCCACACACATGTTTGTTATTCTGAGTTTAATGACATTATTGACCACATTGTTAAACTTGATGCCGATGTCTTGTCAATTGAAGCTTCAAGGTCAGATCTTGAGGTTTTATCGGCATTAAAAGATGGTGGATATAAAAATGATATTGGACCTGGCGTATGGGATATACACTCTCCAAGAGTGCCATCTTATGCGGAAATGTCAGATATTATCGAGAAATCTCTAAAGGTCTTAAAGCCTGAGCAGATTTGGGTAAATCCAGATTGTGGGCTTAAGACAAGAGGCTGGGATGAGGTAACTAAATCTCTTTCAAGTCTTGTTGCTGTTGCAAAGGATTTTAGAAAGAAACATTAACATATCGCATATAAAACCAAGGGGCCTTCTTCCTTGGTTTCTTTTCTTGATTGAAATATAAATAAAACAAGCTGAAATATTATCTTGTTTTTTTACTTGATTGCCAAAAAAATCAAGCAATATGCAACCTAGCTGCAGAATTTATAATGATATATGAGGCGATTGATTCTATCTCTTTATCGGAATTGATATTACCGATATTCCAGGTAATGTATTTTGCTCAAGATATTCAAGGAAAGCACCACCTGCAGTTGAAACAAAAGAAAATTCATCTGCCGTGCCAGATAAATTTGCGCACGCAACCGCGTCCCCTCCTCCAACTATCGATGAAATGGATTTGTTTTTTGTATAATGTGAGATTAAATTTGCAATTGTAAAGCTTCCTACATTAAACGGCGATACCTCGTATACACCCGCAGGGCCGTTCCATATTACATTGTTTGATGATGTTATCTGTTCTTCAATTAGTTTTAGTGTTTGAAAGCCAACATCAACAATGAAGTCATCTTTTTGAATTTCACTAAGCTTTACAAGCCTTACATTTACTGGTTTTTCAAACGATTTGGAAACAATTACATCAACTGGCAATATTAATTTGCAGTTTTCTTTCTTGCAAATTGAAATAATTTCCTGTGCATCTTTTACATTTGCCTCTTCGCATATTGAAAGTCCAATTTCATAACCAGATGCGAGTAAAAATGTATTTGCCATGCCGCCACCTAGGAAAATTGATGAAGATTTATGAATTAAATTTTTAACTAAACCAATTTTTGATGATATTTTAGATCCACCTATAATACAAAAATTCTTCCCATTTTTCGATAGTGATGAATTTATTGCCTCGACTTCATTTAGCAAATTCAACCCTGCAAAAGATGGTAAAAATTGCGCAATTGTAAATACAGATGCATGTTTTCTATGAGAACACGCAAACGCATCATTTACAAAGCATGTTGCATATTCAGAAAGAATTTTTGCAAAATTTTCATCACCTGCCTCTTCTTCTTTATGAAATCTAAGGTTTTCAAGCATGCAAACTGTACCAAATGGTAATGATTTTACAAGAGAAATTGAATCTTGCGATGTAATATCTTTGATAAAATGAATCTTTATGTCAAGTAGACGAGATAACTCATCGCATATCGGTTTCAAAGAATGTTTCGCATCAAAGCCATTTGGGCGACCAAGATGACTTGCTATAACAACTTTAGCGCCAGATGAAAGTAGGTATTTTATTGTTGGAATTGAAGATTCAATTCTGTGTGAATCCAATATACATCCATCTTTCATCGGAACATTAAGGTCGCAGCGAAGAAAGACAGATGTGTTAGTTACTGGATAATCTTTAACAGAATTCATTTTTTACAATAAACTATTTATTATTGTTTTTCTTCTTGTTTTTCTTATCTTTTTTAGCGTCAGATTTTGCATCAGCTTTTTGATTTTGCTGAGATGGAGCAACTTTTGGCTGCTCAGAAGGAGCAACTTCAGATGGTTTAACAGCTTCAGCTTGTGCAACAGGCGCATTAGGTTGAGCTTGTTGTCCAGCAGGCGCAGGAACAGCTTGAGGTTGTTGATTTGCTTCCGGTTGTTGATTTTCAACTTGAGGATTTACAGCTGCATCAGCAACTTGCGGTTGTTGATTTGCTTCCGGTTGTTGATCAACAGCAGGATTCATTGGGTCAACTGGTAAGCCAGGTTGAGGTATAGTAACATTTTCTTCTCTTGAACCAACCAAATAAGGCGCAAACTTAGATACAACTCCAGAAAGTCTAAGGCCAAGTAAGAATGAAATAGTGACTAAAAGTACTAAAATTAGATGTTTCATATAGATAAGCAACAAAATATTAATACGAAAGAAATACTTTTTTTTTTATAGTCAAGTTTTTTCTTGATTTTTTTATTTTACTTGTTACAATGAGAGTTGTAATTTAAAAAGAAAATGGAAAGTAAAATATTACAAGAGCCAATTTTGCAAGATCCAGACTTGGTAGTAGGCCAATTAAAAGAAGATTTAAAAAAAATTACAGCATCCAATGACGAATTTATTCAACAAAATAACATCTTACAAAGGGAAGAGTTTATAAAGTTAATAAAAAATGATAAAGTAAAGCAAGAGGAAGTGCGTACTCGTATAAAACAATTGGAAGAAATGCAAAAAAGAATCAATGAATTTAATACAAAAAATCCAAGTAAGCAAATTAATGGAAATGGTATTGATCGATTTACTACGTCATATAAGGATGCAATAAATCAAGCATTAAATCCCAATAACAAGCCAAAAGATCCAAAAGTAGATGATGAAAGCCAAGATGATGAAAAATTAAAGTTAGATTTTGATAATGACAAGGATTATGAAGAAACTTTAGACAATATAGATAATCAACCTCCGATTGAAATTAAAAAAGGTCACAATGATGCACCAGATGAGCCCAAGAAAACATTTTGGGATAAAGCAAAACCTCTTGCAATAACAGCTGGTAAAATCTTACTAGTCATAGCAACACTAGGTGGATCCATCGCTGGAATTTCTATAGGCTCAGCTATGCTAACTTCAGTTGTAGCCGGCGGCATCATTATTGGACCAATTGTTGCAAGTATTGGCCTTTTATTGTTTGCTGGAATTGGCTTGTATGTAATAAGCAAGCTAAATGAAAAATGGAAAGATGGCACAGAAAAAACTATAGAGCGCGGTCAAACAAAAAGGCGTGAACATCAGCAATCTATTGATAAAGCAATTAAGAATGTCAAGTGGCATGGCAATCAAAGAGAAATACTGAATAAAATAGAGAAAGATTTAAAGGCAGACCTAAAATATCAAGGTAAATTGGAAGAAAAGATTAAAAAGATTGATAAAGAAATAAAAAAAATGGAGTCTTCCAAAAAGCCATTAACTGAAAAACAGCAAATGGAATTAAACAAACTAAAATTTGATAGAGCAGACTTAGAGGAAAAACTCAATGTTGTGAAAATATTGAATCATTATCGCAACACAGGCGAGGATATTAATATACACCCAAAAACAATCAGCATAGATCCGTCAAAGCAAAACAACCAAAAAGAAATACGCATTCAACCAGAATCTACATTAAACAACAAACCTCAAGCACCAGTTCAGCCAAAAGATCAACAACAACCTCAAGCACCAGTTCAACAACCAACTGAGCGAATGTTAAAAATGGATTTTGATGACAATAGTATTAATGATGAAATGAATTATCAAGATCAAAGAAAAAATCCTCAATCAAATCCTCAACCAGAACATCTTTATGATGCTTCTACAATAGAAACTGAAAATTCATCGCAAGAAATGCCTAAAAGTCATATACCATTAAATGTTGGAAAAAAGGCGCAAGAAATAGCACAAGGAATACATCAAAAACCATATATTTCAAAAGTAGCTCACCCAAGTCAAGGAAGTCAGATAAGTCAAGTACATTAATATATATGCTTCATAACAAAAACATACATTCATGTGGCAATAAATTTTCTATACATCTTATTACTGCAAATTGCATTTTCTAATATTGTGAAGCTTCAAATCTTTTGTTTAAATTACATTTATCAATGCCAAAACAACAGAAATAAAATCTATTTTTACCACTTTGCTCAAGAACAAATCATAAAACCCACACATAAATCTATACAAACATTTCAACACTAATCAGCATCTCTAGCTACCGAGTTATACACAAGCTTTCCAAGACAGGATATGAAACTTGGCGCTACCGCAAGGGTTGGTATGCGAAAATAGTTTTTTATGCCGATTTCGCGTGCGAGCTCAAGATATTCCATGTCAAGCTCAACAAGGGTTTCGCTGTGCTCACTGACGAATGCAATTGGGAAAATGCAAACATCCATGTCGTCTGTTTTGCAGGCTCGAATTTCGGTTTCAAGGGACGGTGTAAGCCATTTTTTTGGCCCAACTTTTGACTGATAGCAAAGGCGTGTATCCAGCCTCATTTTCAGCATTTCTTCAAGGCTTTGCACGATTAATTCATAAGATTTTTCAACTTGTTTTTGATATGGGTCACCGCTATCAACAATTGACTGTGGAAGCCCATGTGCAGAGAATAAAAAGCGTGTTTTTTCAAGGTTTTTGATGTTATTTTGTATATAGTCGAAAATTAAATTACTGCAAGATGAAATAAAGTCAAAATTATCGTGGTAATCGATGATTTTATGCACTTTTGCCCTACCCTTATATGGTGATTTTAGCCCGTTTATCGACTCGTGCCATATATCAAAAAAGCTCTCAGTTGTTGTTGTTGAATACTGTGGATAAAGTGGCATTAATACTATATGCTGTGGGTCAAATTCCGCAACTTGAGCAAGCACTTCAGCAAGACTTGGTGTTGCGTGACGCATGGCATAAAAAACACGCCAATTTATGCTCTTATCGCCCGAGTATGAGTAGTCTTTAATTAGCTTATTTTGCAGTGCAATTGCTTGATTTAGCGTATTTTCCCCAATTGGAGACTTGCCCCCTAGCAGTTTATATATGTTTTTTGCTTTATTTTTCCGCAGTTTTGAGATAAGTTTTGCAATAACAAAGCGTGGAATTGGATGCAGTGGAATTATTCTTTTATCGAAAAATAGACTCATTAAAAACGGCTCTACTTCGTCAAGATTATTTGGCCCTCCAAGGTTAAAAACTATGCAGCAAGCCTTAATATTTGTATCAAGCGGGTCTTCTATCATAAAAAACTAGACTTTTATTTTTTTTATTTTATAAAACAATTAAGTTATTTAAAAGCAATGAAAAAATTATGTATTTTTACATTATTAATTTTTTTACAATCCTGCTACAGGTATAACCCTGCAATCAGAGCAAATTGGGCTAAAAATACAGAATTTGAGCAACAATACGGGAAAAATGACATTAGACTTCCAATGCAAAATATTCCCTATATTGAACTATATGTGGCACGAAATAAGCAATACGAAGATAAGGAAATGCAAAGCAGAATGACAAGATATGCATCAAACAGCTATGATAGATATGCAAGCGATTTACAGGAAATGCGCTTGGTATCAGATAAAATTGTAAATGATGTCAAAACCCAAGCGATAAAAGAGCAACAAAATGCAAAATATATTTACAATGAGGAAAAAGAGGAATATGAGCTTGATCCATCTTCAATTAAACCAGCAATTTCATCACCAACTCTTGCAAATCGATATGCTTTTAATAAAAGAATGGGCTATAAAACATCCATTCCATACAAAAATGCTTTTGAAATAATTAGCATGAGAAATAAGGGCTATATTCCAAATGCAGAATATTTCCAAAATATGAATGTAAAATATGAAAAAGTAAAAACTATGCGTGATATAGAATATGTTTACCCAAAAAAGAGTGCTAAAGAAATATACATGATGGCAGGAAATAGTATTAGTGAAAAAGTATTGCAATCTGCCTATGGCTCTTACAAAACAGATGATTAAAATATGAAAAAACCTAGTATTCAAGTAAATGTATATAAAAAATCTAGAAATTTAAAGATATTTTTTGACGTAGATAAAACTTTTATTTCAAAAATAGTTAATCATGTTGCAATATTCTTGCACAATAATATCAGCTATGAAATGACTTTGCTGCTATCAAATGATATATTTATCCAAAATTACAATAGAGATTATCGAAATAAAGACACGCCTACAAATGTTTTATCATTTGAATCAAGCGATAAAGATGAAGATTTTTACCTTGGAGACATGATTATCTCCCTTGAAACAATTGCAAAAGAGGCAAATGAACAAGGCAAAAGCATACATGATCACTTTACGCATATTTTAATACACGGCGTATTGCATCTTTTTGGCATGGATCACATTCTGGAAGATGAGCGAATAAAAATGGAAAAGCTCGAAATTGAAATATTAAAAACACTTGGAATTAGCGATCCTTACTTGGATTTTTAAATTTAAAATCAAGTTATATACCATAAAGCAGTGAAGCTTGATAAAAAGATAGAGATTTTGCATTTTTTATCGATGTTTTCTTCAGCTCAACATAGATTTTTAATGGAATTGGTACAAGAATTTGAGTTTAGTAGAAGTTTTCAGCAACTGATAGTTGGGGAAATGATACTAGATACGTTATTTTAGACTATCGCAGACTGTTTTTGCATATAGCCTTGCGTCAGCCTCGATTGCGGCCTCTATTTCCTCTTTAATGGCGATTATAAATGATTTATTATCGTAATCTTGCGGATTGATCGCCCGAGTATAGACCAGTTTTACATAAATTTCACCACTGTATTTATAAAGACCTTTTTTCGGCCAGAAAAATCCGGAATTAATAGACACAGCCGCTAGATTTGACGATATTTTAGAGAAAATATCAAGACATGCAAATTTGTATTTAACGTGGTTTTTATAGCCATTTTCGTATAAAGTTTTTTCGCAAACTCGTGTTCCTTGTGGGAATAAAATCACATTTTTTCCTGATTTAATCGCGTTTATTATTGCGTTATTCATGCTCTTAATTTCAGATATTGATATTTTCCTGCTAACTGGAATCATGCCCATATTTTTTAAATACCAGCCATAAAATGGGATTTTAAGCAGGTCGGACTTCAAAACAAAACAGGGATTTTTAATTTTTGCAAGGAAAAATATCGTCTCAAAAGCGGACTGATGTTTAGATAAAATAAGGCTATATTGTGAGATTTCATCGACGTTTTTCGCATCGCATGTGATGTTACAGATATGTTTTAGTGCAAAAAGCACGCCATTTGCCCAAAATCTGCCAAGTTTTATCGCATGTTTTTTAGAAACTCCAATTGGAAAGCCAATTATCGCACATAAAATCGTCCAAGCGGCAAAGAATATTGTAAAAACAAGGCTTGAAATTGCATTGCATTTTTTTGGAAGACTAGTCATATTGCTAAATTATTTACAATTCTAGTAAAATTTTCTAAGTCTCTTTGGTTAAAAAAGTAGATTGCATCTGATATTTTAGAAATTTGCATCATAATTTTATACTATCTAAAATCTGGAAAAGGCGGGTATTTTCAAAATTGTCTGATTTTGTGAAAATCTCGCAGCCATTTGCGGTAACGCCTATTGTATGCTCAAATTGCGCGGAAAGCTGGCGATCTTTCGTGGTTACTGTCCAGCTGTCGATTTTTGACACATTAACATCAAAACGCCCTGCATTTATCATGGGTTCAATGGTAAAAAACATGCCTTCCTCAAGAGTTATTGAATCGGCGTAATCTACAACATCATCAGCGTAATAATGCGGCACCATGGGCTCTGTGTGGAAGGTTTTCCCAACGCCGTGACCGCAAAAATCTCTTACAACTGAGAAGTTATATTTTGCAACATAGCTTTGTATTGATTTTCCAATTTCGGCAAGTTTTATGCCGGGTTTTACAAGATTTATAGCGTTCATCATTGCGTTATATGTAACTTTTGTAAGGCGTTTTGCCTTGATTGTTTTTGGATCGTTTTCGGTAAAGCTATTGCCTACAAAAAAAGTTCTGCATGAATCACCGTGCCAGCCATCAAGAATTGGCGTGACATCAATTCCGACTATATCTCCATCGCGAAGCTCGTAATCGCTTGGAATGCCATGGCAAACTACATGATTTACTGAGGTACACATTGACTTTGGAAAGCCTTTATAGCCAAGCGGCGCGCAAATTCCGCCATTACTTGTTATAAAGTCGTAGCATATTTTATCAAGAGCTTCAGTTGTCACTCCCGGTTTTATGAATTCTTCAATCATATCAAGGGTATTTGCAGCCATTTTACCGGCCTTTTTCATGCCTTCAAAATTACTTTTTGCATGAATTGGTATTTTTTTCATAAAAAAAACTAGAAAAATAAAATTTATATGTTCTAATAGGGTACAAGTTTTTTAAAAACAAGTAAAAAATGAGCTTTGATATAACAAAAAGAAATGTATTTAATAGGCGTATATTTGTATTATACCTATTTAAAGGTTTATTAATATTTATAATCCTTGGAAGACTTGTGTTTTTGCAAATCTTTTCCGCAAAGAAATATAAAACAATTGCACGATTAAATGGCATTAAAATACTTTTTAAATCACCAAGGCGTGGAACAATTGTCGATAAAAATGGTGTTTTACTTGCAAGCGTTAAAGTCTCAAAAGCCATTATATTTACAGGAAATATTAACAGTGAAGAAGGTGTAAATATTGTTAGAAATGTATATAAAATAATATATAAAGATAATGAGAAAAAAATTGAATCTTCCTTGAAAAAAGTCATAAGATTTGCAAGAAATAACCCATATTCTGAAATTCTCGTATATAAAAACCTAGATAGTAAAGAGTTTCAAGATGTAGCATTTTATCTACCAAGTTTATCAAATATTCAAATGCGAGATATTTACATCAGGGTTTATAAATTTGGCTATATTTTTGGTCATTTAATCGGATATGTAAAATCTGCAAGTAAAAACATGATAGAATCTACAACCAGCCATATTTTGAAAAAACTATATACCTCCGTTAGTTACTCAATAGGATCCTTCGGTGTAGAACTTGCTGAAAATCAATGGCTATCAGGAGAATATGGCCTAGATGGCGCAAATGTAAATAGATTTGGAAAAGTAATGTCAGTTGATAATATTAAAAACCCAATCGATGGAAATAATATACACCTATCAGTTGAAGTCGGCTTGCAACAAAAAATAGCACAAGAAATAGGCGATAAAGCAGGCGGCGTTGTCGTGATAGATATACATACAGGTGGAATATTGGCACTTTACTCTTCTCCATCTTTTGATCCCAACATATTCCTTTTAAATGATACCTTTGAAGAGGTTGATAAAATAATGAAAGACCCAGAAAAACCATTCTTTAATAGATGTCTTGCGGGACTTTACGCACCAGGATCGACATTTAAACCATGTAGCGCTATTACAGCCGTTCGTAGTGGATGGAATCCAAATCAAAAAATTATGTGCACAGGATCTGCATATTTTGGTAAGCGCGAATATCACTGCTGGAAAAAAGGCGGCCATGGACATGTTGACTTAAATACCGCAATAGCCCAGTCTTGCAATATATACTTTTACACAATAGGAACAAAAATTGATATTGATGAATTATACTATGACGCAAATCAACTTGGCTTTGACCAAGCATATAATCTTGGTATAGGAAATAGCTATAAAGGCTGTATTCCAAATAGAAAGTGGAAAAGAGAAAAGCTAAAAGAAGCTTGGTTTCCAGGTGATACGATTAACTCAACAGTTGGGCAGGGTTATAATCAAGTAAGCGTCCTGCAACTCGCAATTTACGCCGCAAGAATAGCCTCTGGAAAAAAAGTTACACCATCTATATGGAAAAAGTTTGATAAAGTTAATAGTATTGAAACCTATCCTCATAATGAATCCCTTACAGGTACAGAAAGATTTCAAAATATTAATATTGACGATCATTTTCTGCAAATTGCAAGAAATGGTATGTATGAATGTGTCAATGAAAACGGCTCTCTTAGAAAATATGGTGAAAAATATCAAGATGTACAAATTTGCGCAAAAACCGGTACAGCTCAGGTTGTTTCAATGAGGATTGATGCAGACGCCATGCATGGGAATAAATTTGCATCAAATGGCTTATTTTGCGGATATGCTCCATATGACAACCCAAAATATGCCGTCGGAATTATTATTGAAAAGGGTATTTGGGGCGCAGTATCTGCCGCTCCCGTTGGCATGGAGGTCTTGGCTCACGCAGTAAGAAATAAAGTTTAATGCAAATTCTTATTGCTAAAATGCTTCAAATAAAAATTAAACATCTTGGAGACAAAACTTAGCCTTTAGTTTATTTGACCACAACAACAATAATCACTTGATATAAAAAAACATCCCTTCGCTAATTCTATAGAGTAATATAGAAAATCTCCAGTTCTGATAGGTAGTTTTTAATGTTTGATGCGTTTTGAGTTGTGATGTGATGCAGGCTTTAGTGTGCAAAATATCCAGCACTCATCGCACTTAATCAACAATACGAACGGCGCCAAGAGATGCGTTTGAGACGGTTTGCGAATAGAGCTTGAGTGCTTTGGAAATTTTGCGAACTCGTGCGTCTGGTTGCCATAGTTTTTGCCCAAATTTCGCAAGTTTTTCGGCTCTTCGCCTTGCAATTTCGTCGCCCGAGACTTGTAAATTTATCGCTCTATTTGGAATGTCTATCTCAATTTCGTCGCCATCGCAAATTATCGCAATATTTCCGCCCTCTGCGGCTTCTGGCGAAATGTGGCCGATTGAAAGCCCGGAAGTTCCACCCGAAAAGCGACCGTCTGTTATCAAAGCACACTCTTTTCCAAGCCCGATAGACTTTAAATATGTTGTTGGATAAAGCATTTCTTGCATTCCAGGCCCTCCGCTTGGACCTTCGAAACGAATGATGACAACATTACCAGCTTTTACTTTTCCGCTCAAAATTCCACTTACTGCGTCATCTTGACTCTCAAAAACCACGGCTGTACCTTTGAATTTAAGGATTTTTTCATCCACGCCAGCAGTTTTTACAACGCATCCGCTTTGCGCAATATTTCCACGCAAAACCGCAAGTCCGCCGTCTTTTGAATATGCAAAATCGGCAGACCTTATGCACCCATTTTGCCTGTCTAAATCTAGGAATTGGTGATATCTTTCTTGCGAAAAAGCTGTGACGGATTTAACGCCGCCGGGGGCTGCGGAGTACAGAAATTTTGCAACTTTATTGTCGTCATTTTCCGCGTCGTGCTCGGCAATTACATCACAAATTGGCTTGCCATATACAGTTTTGCAGTCTTTATGCAATAAATTTGCCTTCATTAATTGGTTTAAAATCGCCATAATTCCGCCTGCTTTATGAACATCTTCCATGTGAAAATGCGATGATGGCGCAACTTTGCATAGGGTTGGGGTGTCTTTTGAAAGCCTGTCAATATCGGATAAAGTAAAGTCGACCGCCGCCTCATGAGCTATGGCCAAAATGTGTAAAATCGTATTCGTAGAGCCACCCATTGCTATGTCAAGACGCATGGCGTTTTCAAAAGCAGCTTTAGTTGCAATTTCGCGAGGTAAGACGGATAAATCGCCCATTTCATAGCATTTTTTTACATTTTCTGCTATCATTTTCGCGGCTTTTATGAATAATTCTTTGCGAAGGGCGTGAGTTGCAAGTAAAGAGCCATTTGCCGCAAGCCCAAGACCCAGAGCTTCGACTAAACAATTCATTGAATTTGCAGTAAACATGCCGGAACATGAGCCACAGGTTGGGCAGGCAGAATTTTCGTATTCCGCTATTTTTTCATCACTTGCGCTGCTATCACCTGCGATAATCATTGCATCGACCAAATCTACAGATTTTCCACCTTCAGAGGCTATTTTTCCAGCTTCCATCGGGCCACCTGAGACGAAAATCGCAGGGATATTAAGACGCATAGCTGCCATTAGCATTCCCGGCGTTATTTTGTCGCAATTTGAGATGCAAATCATGCCATCAACCTTGTGTCCGTTTATAATATACTCGATAGAATCTGCAATTATGTCTCGTGACGGTAGGGAGTAAAGCATGCCATCGTGTCCCATGGCAATTCCGTCGTCAAGAGCGATTGTGTTAAATTCTTTAGCATTCATGCCATGTTTTTGAAGCTCATCACACACAAGGCGGCCAATTGGTGCAAGATGCGTGTGCCCCGGAACAAACTCAGAAAATGAATTCACAACTGCAATAAGTGGTGCATTTTTATCAAATTTTCCAGTTGCATGCCAAAGACTGCGAGCTCCAGCCATTTTTCTGTCTCTAAATATTGCCGATTTATATTGCATAATACGATAACAAAGCCTATAAATACCATTACTATATTTCAATTTCTGAATATTTAAAATTTACAGAAATCTGCCTCCACTGCTGATAATTTTCACTTCTTAAACCTTTTATATTTTTACAATTTTCAAGCGCTATTTTAACGTTATCCTTAGCAACATTATAGGCTATATTTTGCGATGCATTTAAATACTGTTTTTCCCTTATATTATATGACGATATTTGTCCATTTGGTGAAAAATTTATCAATACCGATACAAATATATCTTTTGGCATTTTAGATTTTAATTGAGTCTGAGTCCAACACGCATGAAGCTGCGCCGCAATGGTATTTTTATCATTTGCTATGCCAGAAACCTCTTTTTCCGTAGATATTCCATCAATATCTGCAACATCTGTAAATCTTGAATCTTTTCCAACCCCGCCATCACTGCCATCTGAAGCTTTTGCGTTTGAGCCACTATCATTTTTAACAGCATCCTTTTTTTGCTTTTCTGATTTTTCCGGTACATCTTTTTTGCTACTTTTGTCGTCATTTTTATTTTTCTGACTCGCCTTCTCTACTTGATTATTATTTATAACATCATTTGATTTACCATTTGCAAAAGATTTCAAGTTATCAATAATTTTACTAACATTATTGCCATCTTTTTCCTTTGCAACTGGCTTTTCTTTAACATCTTTTTTAACAACTTTTTCCTCTTTGTTATTTTTTGTTAAGCTGTTGTCTTGTTTATTTTGCTCATTATTATTCGGATTTTCAGCTACTACTGGAGCATTTTCCCCTGTATTATTCCCACCAGCTTTGCGCATAACGGTTACAGCTACGCGTTTTTCCATTTTTTTCGGTTTTGCAAAAATATACCATGGAAATATTATTACAATAAAAATTATTAAATGTAAAATCAATGCAATTTCTATACCCCTTTTTGGCTTAATATCTTCATCTTCAATGCCAAAAAGATTTGTTAATTTAAGATTATTTTTAAATTTATTGATATAATATTTTAAATCTCTTTTGCCTTCTTTTAGAGATTTATTGGCAAAAAAATCATCAGCTGTAAAAACAATGCTACGCCTTTTTAATTTTCTAAATATCCTAAACATCCTCGGTTACAAGAACAATATTTGTATAATCATTTGTTGCAAGAAGATTGACAAGGCCCATTATATCGCTATATGCCAAATTTTTATCACCTCGTAAAAATATTACATTACTCTCCGGATTTGGATTGCTTTGAGATTTAATTGTATTTACAAAATCGTCTTGTGATACAAATTTATCATTTATATAAAGTATTTTCTTTGCATCAATTGTTACGGTAATGTTTTTATTTTCAAGCTTTATCTCACTTGTTTGCTTTGCCTTGGGAAGATTTATCGTAAGCCCAGATACAATTGCAGGTGTTGCAACCATAAAAACTATTAATAAAACAAGTAAAATATCGACAAAAGGTGTAATATTAATATCCGGTGCAATACCGCTATTGAATTTGTTTTTTTTACTTTTTATTGACGCGCCCATTTGATAAATTAGCTATTTATTCCATTTGCCTGATTGTAATTCTTCACAGAAAAATTATCCAGCTCTCTTGATAAGACATTTGTTAAATCTGTGCCAAATTTATCGATGCTATTTGATATTTCCTCTGCCCTACCAGATAATTTTGCATGAAACGCAACAGCTGGAAGTGCAACAAAAAGCCCTACAGCAGTTGAAAAAAGTGCTTCAGCAATGCCTGGAGCCACGGCGGTAATTGTAACAGATGTAAGATTGGAAAGTGAGCCAAAACTATTCATAACTCCCCATACAGTGCCAAAAAGTCCGATAAATGGCGAAATTGATGCAATTGCTGCAATTTTTCCTATTCCCTTTGTTAATCTATCATTATTTGCAAGCATTGCAGACTGCGCAGCAGCAAGTACTCTTTCCCTAATTCCAACCTTTACAAATTCAACCGCCATAACGGCTTTTGTTACATCGCTTAAAGCCCATTCTTCCATTACTGAGGTAAAAATATTCCCATACATACTCTTAAATTGCCCAGCTTTTACCGTTTTATAAAAATCTTCAAGCATTATTCCAGACCAGAATTTCTTCTCAAATTTTTTGTTTTGCATTTCTATTAAGCGAAAGGCTGAGATTTTTTGAAAAAACATGCTCCATGTTCCAATTGAAAGAACTATAAGTATTAAAAGTACAATTTTTACGACTATATCAGCCTCAATAATACCTTGAACAAGCGAAAAACTATCGGACATTTTATGAATAAAAACAAAACCTCTTTTGTATATAAAAAATAAATTTAAAAAGTCAATTGAAAAATAAAAAAAAGGGTTTATAATGTAAAAAAGTTTATACAAATGAAAGAATTTTTCCTTGAAATATATAGCGAAGAGGTGCCTCCCAGACTGCAAAATTCTTGCAATATTGAGCAAAAAATGGCGGATATTTTTATTGCAAAATTAGCTGAAATTGGCATTTTAATCTCTAGCAATGAAATTGAAATTTACGCAAGTCCACTTAGATTTGTGATAAAATGCAACTTGCCACAAGATATAATTTTAAAAAGTGAGGAAATTCGTGGACCAAAAATATCAGCACCAAAGGCTGCAATTGATGGTTTTTTGTCAAAATATAGCATAAAGCCTGAAAATTTAACGCAAAATGGCGATTATTTTTACTTTAAAAGCCTTGAGAAAAATATTCAAATGCAAAGCGAAATTCCAAATATTATAAAGAAATTTCTGCAAGACGCAAGTAAAATTTGGCCACAGACAATGCGTTGGTGCGGCACTTTTGAGTGGATTCGTCCGATTAGAAATATTTGCTGTCTTTTTGATGGCAAAAAAATTGCGATAGATATTGATAAAATACCCTCAACAAATGAGATTACTGGTCATAAATTTGCATCAAAAATAGAAAAAAAAGAGGTAAACTCCGCAAGTGATTATTTTGAATTTATTAAAAGCCAAGGCATTATTTTAGATAAACACCTTCCACAGCAGGATTTTGCAAGAAAAAATGTGATTTTATCAAATGAAATTGTGAAAAATGTTGACAGTCAAAATGTTGTAAGTGAAATTGCTGGGCTTTGTGAAATTCCCCATATTCTATCTGCAAAAATCGATGAAAAATTCATGATACTTCCTCATAAAGTTATAACGACTGTAATGATAAGCCACCAAAGATATATACCAATTGTCAAAAACGGCGATCTGCAAAGGGATTTTGTGATAGTTGTGGATAAGAAAATTACCTCCAACGCGCAAGAAAACTCAATTATAATGGGTAATTCTAAAGTTTTAAACGCTCGCCTTGAAGATGCGTTGTTTTTCTATAATAAGGATTTAAAAACTGATAAAAAAGAGCTTGAAAATGGCTTGAAATCTGTTATTTTTCATCCAAAAGTTGGATCGCTTTTTGAGCGTCTTAAACGCATTAAATGGGTTTTTGAAAAACTTGATGAAAATCACAAAAACATCGATGCAGAAAGCATAATTTTGCACTCAAAACTCGATCTTTGCACGCAAATGGTTGGTGAATTTCCGGAGCTTCAGGGCTATATGGCGCTTTGCTATTTTAGTAAAATCGATAACTTTAAAATACTAAAAGAAATTGCGGAAAATCAATACAAAAACCCAGATGCAATCGGTGAAATCGACAGATTATCTGCGCAATTTTTACTTGCAGAGTGGATTGAATACTGCCTCAGCTTGCTTTGTGCGGGCGAGGTTCCAACTTCATCTCGTGACCCGCTTGGAATTCGCAGAAGGCTGAAAAACATTAAGGTTTTTGCGCAAAAATACAATTTTAGTGAAGATGTAGCGTCAACATTAGCAGGCAACTTCGGTTCTGAATTTTTCCCCAAAAATACCTGCGATGTAAAGAAAATTATCGATCAAATCTAACCATATTCATTTATTCTGGTAAAAAATATACACCTTAACTTTGTGAAAAAGCCTGCATTAAAACATACGGATGTCAGATGAATGTTTACGATTCCGAGCGTATGCATGACATGATGAATGCGATAGGATATGAAGTTTTTGATGATTACAAAGGTGCGGAAATTATAAGAATAAAAAAACCTTGACTTTTATGCTAAAATAACATTACATTACTTTGCAATTCATTTTTAAATATGAAAATATCGTACCTTGTTGCGCTTTTCTTGCTAACTTGTTGCTCTATTTACCAAAAAAAACAGCTAGATTGCGTCAAAGAATATTGCCACATGAAAGCTGATAAAAAAGGCTTTTTTTCCGATTATTACTATCAAATTTCCCAAAACGCTAAAAAAGATAAGCCAATTTACATCGCAATTATGCCAAATAATACACCCGGAACTGTAATTCCAGACGACGAATCTGACTATCAAGAAACCTTCCGTGGCTTTGCAAGAACTAGGTGGATGAAATCAAATATTAGCAGGCTACTTCGGGAAAAACTCGAAATTGCAACCCTTGTTCCGGCATTTCCAACGCAAAATAATAGTGGCGTTTATTCAAATCTTTTAAATGATAAATCCATGAATCATAAACGAAAAAGATGGAACAGAGTTGACTTGCAGTTGATAAAAATTATCGAAGATGCAAGAAAAAATCTGGAAAAACAAGGCTATAAAGTGCATGAAAAAGTGCTATTTTACGGCTTTTCGTCTCAGGCGGATTTTGCAAATAGATTCGCGCTTTTACATCCGCATCTTGTAAAAGCCGTTGCAGTTGGCGGAATTGTTGACTACATAACCCCTCCAATTTCGGAATATAAAAATAAAAAGCTAAATTATCCAGTTGGAATAGCGGATATTGATGCCATCGGCAAGCATGAATTCAGCCTTGACGCGCTAAAAGATGTCAAATTTTTCTGGTTTGATGGAAATGACGATACAAATACAACATTTAATAAACACTACGGCGTTTGGAAAAATGAAGATATAGACTTGATATATGAGATTTTTGCAGGTAAAAAATACGATGAAAAGAAACTATATGATGCGAAAATTCTAGAAAATGTGCTTAAAATTATGAAAGAAAAAAATATAAATTTTACATATAAACGATATAAAAATGTAAGGCACGACTTCACAAACGAGATGAAAAACGACGTGGTTGAGTTTTTCTCAAAAATTACTACAGAGAAATAAGATTTATAAAAAAAATATTGACTTTAAAATACAAATATAAAGCTATATAGTAACTTTTCACACTTTTGCTGTAAAATTTATTTTATGAAAAAAGCCTGCATAAAAACATACGGATGTCAGATGAATGTTTACGATTCCGAGCGTATGCATGACATGATAAAGGCTATGGGATATGAAGTTTTTGATGATTACAAAGATGCGGAAATTGTAATTTTAAATACATGTCATATTCGTGAAAAGGCGGCGGAAAAAATATATTCCGAGCTTGGGCGTATTAAATTTGAGAAAAATCGCCTGCAAAAAGAGGGTCGTGATATGATAATTGTAATGGCTGGATGCGTGGCGCAGGCGGAAGGTGAAAGCGTTTTTATGCGTGCAAAATATGTTGATATTGTAGTTGGGCCAGAGTCATATCAGAGCCTACCGGAATTGATAAAAAAAGCTCAAAATGGCGAGAAAAAGCTTATAAATATTGACTTTTCGCCAGATGATAAATTTGATAAATTACCTGAGGAAAGCCTTACTAAAACAAAATCATCAGCTTTCGTTACAATTCAAGAAGGTTGCGATAAATTCTGTGCATTTTGCGTTGTTCCATACACTCGTGGCGCCGAATTTTCAAGAAAAGTGGACGATGTTATAAAAGATGTTGCAAGAAATGTTGAAAACGGCACCAAAGAAATAGTTCTTCTTGGTCAAAATGTCAATAGCTATCATGGAATATGTGAAAAAGGCAAGACATGGAGACTTTCTGATTTAATCGCCAAAATCGCAGAAATTAAGGGTCTTGAGCGTATAAGATACACAACATCGCACCCGTGCGATATGACAGATGACTTAATTGCTATGCATGGATATGAAAAAAAGCTAATGCCACTGCTTAATTTACCTGTTCAATCAGGGTCTGATAAAATACTAAAAGCCATGAATAGAAAACATAGCCGCCAGTTTTACATAGATTTAATGAAAAACATTAAAAAAACTCGCCCAGATATTATATTTTCCTCTGATTTTATCGTTGGTTTTCCAGGTGAAACCGATGAAGACTTTAATGACACGCTTGACATGGTCCGCGAAATTGGTTTTTGCGCTCAGTCATTTTCATTTAAATACTCTAAACGCCCTGGAACTCCAGCTGCCGACTGGGAAAATCAAGTTGATGAAGAGGTAAAATCCGAGAGGCTCAAAATCTTGCAAGACTTGCTTGAAAACCAGCAGCACACGTTTAACAACACAATGCTTGGCATGACAATTCCTGTTTTATTTGAAGACAAGCCGACACGATATGAGGGCCAAATTGCAGGCAGATCCGAGTATTTACAAATAGTGCTTTGCGATATAAACGGCGATAAGACAGACTACATACACAAAATCCATAATGTCAAAATCACCGCCGTAAATAAAAATAGTCTATCTGGCGTTATTATTTAATAATTAGTCAAATACATATTGTAATTTATTTTTTTATTTCTTTAGATGAACTAGATTTGTTATTTTTATGAAACTTCCTGTTAGCGTAGCGATTATTACATATAATGGCGAAAATATAATTGATAAATGTTTAGAAAAATTAACAAATTTCATCGAAGTTGTAGTTCTTGACTCAGGAAGTAGCGATAAAACTATAGAGATAGCAGAAAAATACGATAATTGCAAGATATATTACAATAAATTTGAGTCATTTCCAAAGCAGAAAAATCTTGCCATTAGCTTTTGCACTCAAAAATGGATATTAGTTCTTGACCAAGATGAAATCCTGACAGACAAAGCACTATCAATGATCGCCAATATTGTAAATAACAATAAACTTGAGTGTTTACGGCTCTATATGAAAGAATATTTTCTTGGAAGGATATTATCAACACCATCATGCGGTAGAATTAAGCTTTTTCCACAAGGCAAGGCTCATTTTGATGAAAATATCATAGTACACGAAAAATTAATTTTATCAGATGAATTAAAAATTATAGATAAAGGCGGATGCTTTATTCATTACAGCACAGAGTCAATCGAGCAATATATAGCAAAAATTAATAAATATTCAAGCCTTTCTGCAAATAGTAAATATTTAAAAGGTAAGCGTTTCTCACGCTTAAAATGCTTTACAATATTTCACATAAACCTTATAAAATTTCTCATTTTTAAAGGTGAAATCTTTAAAGGAAAAGAAACGATAATATCTGCATTTATAGCATCTTTTTACGCATTCATAAAAGAAGTAAAGTTACTTGAGGAATCTGTCAAAAGGAATACAAAAGAAGATTAAACCTAAATTTACAAGTTATTTACTACAACTTCGTTGATTATACAACAGGAGTTAAGAATTCCATAATACATCCGTTTGATCCGTTATCAGATGAGTTTGATGTATATCCAGTTCCGGTTAAATTCGCAGTGTCGCAACATAGGGTTGCAGCTCCAGTAGCTGGGTTATTAGCCAACAAGTTACCAAAATTACATTTACCATCATCTATTTTCAAGTCAAGTTCACTTGCAACAGTTGCAGCAAGAGCGCCAGCTTGACCAACATTACCACTTCCGCCAAAAGTTAATTTTGCAGCAGTTGTCATTTGCCCATATCTAAATAGATATATTTTTGGCGATGGATTTGGCCCACCAGTTGCAAGAGAGCCAATACTTGAATTATTTGCAGAAGTTACAAAAAATGCTAGTGAGTCATCTATCGATGATGTTGGTAAGAAGGTTTTGGATACTAAATCGTATAATTTAGCAGTAGCACTTGCACTTTCTGCAATATTAATATTGAAAGAAATGAATTTACCCAAGTACAACTCTCTAAATACAATAGATGCAACTTCATCTGCTACATACCCTTGACCAGTTGCTGTCGCTGGTAATGCCGCTATATCAGCAAGCAAAAAGGTATTTCCTGCAGCTGCACCTGTTAATTTTGCAGCAGGAGTATCACCTGCATATGTACCATTTACCTGTTTATACTGTATTAAACCTTCACTAATATTTGATATATCAACACTGTGTTTATGTATTTTATAAACCCTAACGGCAATAGCAACTATCTTAATTGTACCAACGGTAAGTCCAACACTAATAATCAAAACGGCTATTATTTCTATAATTAAATACAAGGCCCTTTTCTTTCTACGAAAGTTTTTTTTCATAAAATAAACTCTAATTATACACACTATAATCAATCATAATTAAAATGCAAGTTTTTTTTTATTTATTATAAAAAGCTAATATATCAGTACTTTCTAAAGCTTTTTCGTAAGCTAGATAATGGCAATTTTAATGATAATGACTGACTAAAACTCTGCAAAGACTGTAATTCATTTATAGACTTTACCTTGTAAATATCTTGAAAATTAAATATTTGGCTTGGCATGTCTTCATTTGTGGTAACAATTGGCATTTTTAGTTGCATTTTTGTAGCATTTGCACCTTGAGATAACGAGTTATTTTTAACAATAAAATCTTTTTTTATCAAATTTTTACTTGAATAAACTGAATTTTCAACAATCAAGCTATTGCTTAAAGCAAGATTTATAAATTCTGATATTTTTCTTGGTGAATTAGTGCATAATTCGTCAATTTTGCGACAAAACTCCTTACTATAAACACCCTTGCTTGGAATTTTATCTTTTATATTTGCAAAACGCATTGCAATCTCATAAGCAATTAGCCTTCCACAATTATAATCGTCTGTTTGTCTATTTTTTGATAATGAAGATTTGCCAAAAAAAACAACATCCTTGGCTGTTTGAATTAATACCTCTCTTCTAAGTAATAAATTAAAGGAATCAACAATATCGAGTTTATCATTTTTATCATATTTAATAGGTCTATTTTTTGTAGAATGTGTTGTAAAACTGCATCCATTATTTCCAATGACAAGCTCACCCCACATCCAATGCCCATCGTGCAAAATTGGTATCAAAAAAGTTTTACCAATAGCGCTTTTATCCTTCATTTTACTTGCAATAAAAATAGCGATGTCTTTGATGCGATAAGAATCTAAATTATTAATAACTTCAATATTTGGACTGGTTTCATTGCTATGAACTTTAACAACCTCACTAAGAGCTTCGTTTACTTGACCTGTATTCCAATATTTCTGTTGCATACTTTAAAAAATTAATACAAAAGTTATTATAATTTTATAATAATAAATAGCAAGCATTTTTTGGTTTTTACGGTAATTACACACTAAAAACATATCATAATACTGTTTATTTTTATTATATTTATTACATGTATCTTATATTGAACATTAAATTAAAAAATACCATTATCGAAACAGAAAGATTGGCTTCTTTCTTTTTATTTTCATTAAATAAAAATGATACAAAAACCAAATTTTAGAAATAAATGCTTGATAAATAAAATAATACAATTATTATGCGTCAAAACTTTTGTAAAAAATGTCAAGTTTGTATATCAAGACTGTAGCTTTTGAGGGTATTGATATAATTGAAGTTGAGGCGCAGGTGCATATTGCAAATGGAGCTCCATCACTTACTATTGTAGGTCTTGGTGATAAGGCTGTTAAAGAATCAAGGGATAGAATAAAAGCGGCAATTTCTTCACTTGGGCTTGCGCTTCCTGCAAAACGAATTACTGTAAATCTTGCACCATCTGATGTAATTAAAGAAGGTGCGCATTTTGACTTGCCGATTGCGATTGGAATTTTGGCTGCTATGAATATAATTAGCATTGAAGAGGCATCGAAATATATTATACTTGGCGAGCTTGCACTAGATGGCAGAATTTTACCTGTACTTGGCGTGCTTCCAACAAGTATTTACGCAAATACAATAGAACATGGGCTTATTTGCTCTGTTTATAATGGTCAAGAAGCTGCGATGTCAAGTAGTGAAATTGAAATTGTAGCGGTTGAAAATTTACAGCAACTAGTTAATCATTTAAAGGGTATTCAATTTTGCAAAAGACCCGAATTTGACGCAAGCGTTTTTAATGCAAGCGGGAAGTTTTATGGTGATTTCTACGATGTTCGTGGGCAATATGGTGCAAAAAGAGCTCTTGAAATTGCGGCAATCGGCGGGCATAATATATTAATGTATGGCCCTCCTGGAACTGGAAAATCTATGCTTGCGCAAAGGGTTTTGTCGATTTTACCACAAATGACACCTGCAGAAATTTTGCAAACTAGTGTAATTCGATCCGTCGCGGGTGAGCTTCGTGATAATACATTTAGTGCGGAAAGACCTTTTAGAGACCCGCATCACTCAACATCAATGCCTGCTATGATTGGCGGTGGGAAAAATGCAAATCCAGGTGAAATTTCACTTGCGCACAATGGAGTTTTATTTTTAGACGAGCTTGCCGAATTTCCTAGGCAATTACTAGATAGTTTGCGTCAGCCAATTGAAAGTGGATATATTAACGTTTCGCGCGCCAACAAACATGTGACTTATCCAGCAAAATTTCAGTTAATTGCAGCGATGAATCCTTGTAAATGCGGATATTTTGGAATAGCGGAAAAGGAATGTAAAAAAGTTCCACTTTGCGCGCAAGATTATCAAGGTAAAATCTCAGGCCCCATAATGGACAGAATTGATATACATGTTCAGGTTTCAAATTTTACACCGTCTCTTGACGACGATGGCTCAGACAGAGGTGAAAAAAGTGAGGTTATAGCAAAAAGAGTTGAGTATGCAAGGGCTGCTGCGCGTGAGAGATATAAAAATGAGGGTATATCACTAAATAGTGAGTTAATTGGGGATCAAATAAGCAAATATTGCGTTTTGTCTATTAAAGCTCGTGATATTATGCAAAATGCTATTGACAAAATGGACTTATCCATGCGTTCTCATAACAAGATTTTAAAAGTTGCACGAACAATAGCAGACTTAAATAAACACGATGTAATCGAGGAAAAAGATTTATTTGAGGCACTTGCCTATAGATCAAAACTTGTTGTTAAAGGTTGAATTCTTTTGTGAAGATTAAGAGAAATTGGTTAGCAGATTTTCGTGAAAAGGCACTGTATATAATGTCGCAGGAGCGAGATAACTTGTTTTCAATATTACCAGTTTTCACAATGTGCGGTATTATATTATTTTACAAGTACAACATAAGACCGAGTTTTGAGATTTTATGTCTATCATTAATAACATCTTTCATATTTGCCATTATTTATCACAAGATTATTCAGAAAATAGCGTTAGTAATGTTGTTTCTTGTTCTTGGTATTGCGGCAAGTAAATATAGATATTTAAGCATTAATCATCATTTAATTAAAAGAAGCCTTTCAAATATTAATGTAGCCGGAGAGATAGTAAATATTTATAGCGGACTTGATACATCAAAAATAGTATTACAAAATATTAGCGTAGATAAAGAAAATCGTTCAAATTTCCCGCCAAAAATACAATTTAAGATTGACAATAAATACATTAAAACAAAATTACAAAGCGGAGATATTATAGATTTTAATTGCGATATTTTTCCATTGCCAAGGCCAGTTTATCCAAATGCGTATAATTTTTCCGAGGTTTCAAGATATAAAAGTATTGGCGGCATTGGCATTGCAAAAAGCGATGTTGTTGTCGTCAAAAATGCCAAAAAGACTGGCTTTAACATGATGATAGAAAATATAAGAATATTTATTGATGAGAGATTTGCAAAAAATATTGAAAATCCAGATGCAAGAGGGGTTGCAATGGCGTTATTTACCGGAAATAAAGGTCATCTTAGTCAAGAGACATTAAACGATATTAAAAAAGCCGGTCTGTCGCATCTTTTAGCAATTTCTGGAATTCATATATCAATTATTGCACTTAGCACCTTTTCAATAGCACGATGGATAATGAGTTTATCAAGTTATATGACATTGCATTTTGATATAAAGAAAATATCTGCTATTATTGCAATGATTGTGAGTTTTATTCACTTGGAAATAAGCGGAATTCCGATATCTGCATTTCGGAGTTTTATAATGTTTTCAATTGGTTTAATTGCAATATTACTCGATAAATCAACATGTTCAATAAGGGTAATTAGTGCAACATTTTTCTGCATTATTTTACACAAGCCTGAGCAGATTTTTGATCCATCTTTGCAAATGTCTTTTATGGCAGTTTTAGGATTAATTGGCGGAATGCGTCCAATTTCAAAGTTTATAGAAAACAGATATGGTGACGGCGGGCGATTAATGAAGTTAGGGCTTTATATTTTTGCAATTCTTATTTCTTCTAAAATTGCAACCATTGCAACTATTCCATATACAATTTATCATTTTAATCAATATTCCAATGTTGGGTTATTATCAAATATAGTAGCCGTTCCACTAGTTGAGTTTTTAATTATTCCACTTGGCGTTATTTCTATTTTATTATCTGGATTATTTTTAGGTCTTGATGTTATTGTAATGAAGATATTGTCATTTATGATAAGCATTTTTCTATATATTGCTTATACTTCAGCGGATGTAAAATGGTCTTACTCCATTGTTCGTGAAATGCCCATGGTGTCTGTATTTTTATACACGATAGGGTTTATCATTTTATTTACAATGCGAACGAAGATAAGATTTATTGGAATATTTCCCATAATTTGCGCAATATTATTGCATGTAATTCAGCCAAAGCAGATAATTATTATTGGCAAGATTGAAAAAGATGTTGTATTTTTGCACGATGGCATATATTATGCCAAAGAGCAATTATCAAGTGATTTTTTAAAGAATATCTGGCAGGGAAGAGTTGGGCAAAGTGATGTTATGATAGCAGATAAAGAAATATTGAATAAATATTTCAGTAAAGATAAATTTGAAAATGAAAATATTGTTGTTTATTTCAATTTACCACTTGATGGTGAAAATATTTGCAAGCATGGAAAGAGGGTATATATTGTTAATCCAAGCCCTGAATATAAAAATTTAAGAAAAAGATGTAAGGTAAATATTGTAAAAAAGTGGCAAATTACCGCTCAGGGTGCATTTGTGATATACGAGCATTAAAGAGGTAGGATGATTTTAAAATACATCATAAGATTTAGAATTATTATTAGGGATACTGATATTTTCATTCTGTAATCTACTGCATGAAGTTCATAGTTTTGTTTTGTTGGTCTGCAAAATGCAAAATAAGGTATTTTACCAAGATACACAACTGCCGATAAACTAGTAAAGAATATTGTTAGCATAATAATTGTATTTTCATGAATTAAATGATGTATTATTTCATGTTTAATATGATACATTGCAGACCCGTGTATGCCAAGTATACCGATAATTCCTATTAAGAATGCGCCAAAACCAAAGGGTGCAAGATTACCAAGGCCGCTAAGCTCTATGTAGCTTGATTCATGGGTTGCTTTATATATTATTCCATTTGAATAAAATAAGATAATTTTTACAATTCCATGCGCAAAGGCATAATACATAACAATATTCATTATATCTTCATTAAATGTTGCGATTAATGCTATCATAATTGAAAGATGCGCAATAGTTGAATATGCAAGGCGGGCTTTGATTTCATATTTTTTCTGAGCAACGAGGGATGCTATAATTGCGCCAAGTATACCTATCCATGCTGCCCAATTTATACCAAAGAATAGCTCAAGTGAATTTTTTAGCAATTTGGCACCAAATGTGTTGTAGGTTATTGTAAGTAGCATAAATATTCCGGTTTTTACAACGGCAACAGCGTGTAAAAGACCGCTAACTGGGGTTGAGGCTATCATTGCAGTAGGCAGCCATCCATGAAATGGTATAGCGGCAATTTTCCCTATTCCATATAGCATGCATAGATATAAAACCTCTATTTCAGCCGCTTTTAAGCCAGCACCCGTGAGTATTCCATCTGTTGCAAAGTTTAGATTACCGCATTTGTGATATATAAACATTATCGACGGAAGCAGTAATGAAAGTGATGGTATTATTAGGTAAAGAAGATATTTTCGTGCTGCATCAATTGATGCTTTATTTTTTGTAAAGCATATAAGGGGATATGTTGATAGGGTTAAAGTTTCATAGAATATAAACATTGTAAATAGGTTTTCTGATATTGATACGCAAAATGCTGATATTGCGCTAAAGGCGTAAAGTGCGTTAAATCTTGACTTTGCACTATTGTGGAATTCTTTATTATATCCAAGGCAATATATAAATGAGCAGAAGTAAAGTGTTCCTATTAACATGCCAAAAATTGTACCATTTGGCGTTGTAGCAAAGCTTATTGATATACTGCCGCTAATTTGAACGATATGTTGTTTAAATTTGATATAACCAAGGTTCATTAAAACTGAAACAATCAGCAAAGATGACGATATAATGCCAAAAAGAGCGTCAAAAAAATATATTGATATTTTTTGTTTTATTTTATTTATCATAGTATTATTATTTATCACCGTATTTTTCCATCCATTTTTCGCATGCAATTTTGACCGCTTTGCGAACTTGAAGTAATTTATTTGCTCTATCGTTTTGCGATAAATATCCTCTTGCATCAAGAATATTTAGTATATGGCTTGCCTTAAGACAATATTCATAGCCCGGAATTATACAGTTATTTTCAAGTAAATTTTGACCGTGCATTAGCAATTCTTCGAAATTTTTTGTTAAAAACTCCTTATCCATTTGATAATTTTGATAATAGTCTGAATATTCGCATTCTATATCTTTTGTGTGAATATCGCTATATTTTGAGCCATTTTTACTCCATTTTATATCAAAAACACTCTGAACATTTTGAACATACATTGCAACTCTTTCAAGCCCATATGTAAGCTCTACCGGAACAGTTTTACAAGGCAGGCCGCCCAGTTGTTGCATGTATGTAAATTGCGTAATTTCCATATTATCACACCAAACTTCATAGCCCATTCCAGTTGCGCCAATTGATGGATTTTCCCAGTTATCTTCGACAAATCTAAAGTCGTGTAGATTTTTGTCTATTCCAAGCTGTGCAAGACTTTCTATGCAAAGCTCTTGTATATTTTGCGGAACTGGCTTCATTATCACTTGAAATTGATAGTATCCACCGAGGCGATTTGGATTTTGAGCAAATCTTGCATCTTTTGGCCTTCTGCAAAATTGAGTTTGGCATATATTCCAAGGTTTTGAGTCCAAAACTCGCATGGAGGTCATTTGATTAAGGGTTGCAGCGCCAGCCTCAACATCACAAGATTGAAGTATCGTGCAGCCTTGCGCTTGCCAATACTTTTCAAGTGTATCAATAATTTCTTCAAACGTTAACATATTTTGATAAAATAACCGTTGTTATCAAAAACCACACGCCATTTATACAGCTTGCAAAATGGCTACCCTTATTATATTTATATGAAAAAATAAATGACAAGAGAAAAATTGGTAAAAGTAAAATTATCATTTTTGCATTTACAATTGACAGTAATATTAATGAAAATCTAAAATCAAGTTGGGCAATTTTTAATTTACGAGAAAGTAATAGCAGTGCTGCTGTAGATATATATACGCCAATGCAATGATTAATAGGGTCAAAATTATGATTATTGTAAAGTAGGCTGAAAATCCCCGAAGATAGAAGTATCCATAGTGCATTTGGATATGTTTTTTTATTTTGTATATATATTGCTATATTCATTATTGTAAACGATGAAATTATTGCTTTTGTTATCATGAAATCTATATTTGAGTGCCATAAAATAAATATCAGCATTCCAATCATCATGTTTGAAAGCTCAACTATTGTGTAAATTGGTGGTATTTTATATTTTCCACATCTGCAAGTTTTACTAACAAATAAATATCGATAAAGTGGTAAATAGTCTGGAAATGGTATATTTATTTCGCAGCCTCCGCATGTTGGTTTTCGTTGAGAACCACTCATACAAAGATCCCTTGGAATGCGGAAAATCATAGCAGTAGTAACATTACCAAGCATTGTTATTGCAATGGTAAATATTAGACAAAAAAAGAGCATAACAAATCTTTAACAGATAAAAACTACACTAATTTGTGCTGCAATGAGTTATGGCGGAGATGACGGGACTTGAACCCGCGACCTCTGCCGTGACAGGGCAGCGCTCTAACCAATTGAGCTACATCTCCAAAGCACACAAACATAACGATGTTTTTTTAATTGTCAAGAAAAATGATGATTTATTTTTTAATTTTTGTCTTGACTTTTATTGAATCTTGTAAGTCTAATGAATTATATTTTTGATATTTATATGTTTAAATTTACTTTACTTTTAATTGTTGCATTTGGCATTTCATCTTGCTGCGGTTGCAAAAAGCATCACCATCATGACAAAAATGATCGTCAACATGAAATGGACAAAAAAGATGAAAAAATGGAAGCTCGTGATGTAAAAAATCATGATGCAAAATCTGAGAAAAAAAGCTCTTCTGAAAAGAAAAACAACTCTCGTAAGTAATTATTTGCCTAGGCTTGTCTTTTGGCAAGTCTAGCCTTTGCTATAATTTTACTAAGATTTTCATCTTTTTTCGAGGTTTAAAATTTCTTTTGAAATATTTTTTCTTGACACAAAAGAAGTCATCTTATCTAATATTAGATGTTAATAGTAAAATTATGGATAATTATAGTACAAATTACGAAACGCAAAATAGCACTACTCATACATACAATGGAACTTTATATTCACGCGCATACAATAGGCAGGACACTGTACTTAGTAACGAAAGTAATGTGGTAAATGATCAGGCACAAAGCGTTAATACTGTTTCTGCTGAATATAATTCAAGTCAACAACTTAATTTCCAATTGAATTCCGCTGAAATAGGCAGCTATAATGCAGTGGATATTGATAATACAAATCAAAAAGAAAGCATTGGCCAAAAAAATGATTTTAATATACCGCCTGACAATGAGCAAAGTGTTGGTTTTATAAACAAAACGCAGTTAGCACAGCAAAATATTTATAGTCAATTACATAAATGCAATTTAATGCGTGGGGTGAATATAAGGCAAATTCAGTCCCTAAAAAAGCAAAATTCCAGTGATTCGTTAGGAAGTAGTAAGTAATTTATCTTCCGCGACCAGTTTGTAGGTAGTTTTTTTGATGAATTAAGCCAGTCACGAACTGATATAGTGAAAGTAAATTACTTTATATTATTTGTCCAGCAAAACCTCACTCATCTCCTGCAAATTTCCGCTGCAGTGCATTACTATATCGCAGCCTGCAAATGATGGTTTTTGGATAAATAATTGAGATAGAAAAAATCAACGAGAGTAAAATTAGGCTAAAAAGAAACAGTTTTTGTAAAATGTATTACCAAAAAAGTGACGATATTCGAAATACAGTTTCATTAGTCAGCAATGCCACTTAAAATCCCACTCATTTCCTGCAAATTTCCGCTGCAGTGCATTACTATATCGCAGCCTGCACTCAAACACTCGGATGATATTTTTCTAAGAATTTTACACCTTTCATGGTTTGTTTTATATTTCTTAGTTGCATAAAAATTAACATCCTCATAGCCAGATGATAGATTTTTATCAAAATGTTTAATTAAAGCCCCCATTTCAATTGCATCGGTGAGGATAAGCCCTTTAAATATATTCGTTTTGATGTAGTCTATAGCTGTTTTTGATACAGAAAATGGGGCGGTTTTATCAAGGCAGTCGTAAATTATATGCGATGTCATGGCGATATTACAAAGCTTGTCAAGTCTTTTAAAGACTGCAAAATCTGTATTTTCAAGGGTTAATATATCGCTTGAAATACGTGGAATGTCTATGTGGCTATCAATATTTGCCCTTCCGTGCCCTGGGATATGCTTTAAAACGCAATCAATACCTTCGTTTTTGGAAATTTCGATAAATTTTGAGCAATATTTTACAACTTCATCGACATCTTTCCCAAAAGATCTATCGGATATTAAAGGCGTGTCAACTTTATAGTTTATATCGCAAACAGGTGCGAAATTTATGTCAAATCCAAGGTTTTTCAGTTCAATTGACATATTTTTAACACTTTGCTCAAATTCAGATTCGGAAAGTTTTGTCATTTCCTGTGCAGATGGATATTTTTGCGTAAAGTTAATTCTTTGAACCCTGCCGCCTTCTTGGTCGATGCAGATTTTTACATGGCTTCCAAGCTTGTTTTTAATTTTTGCATTAAGACCCAAGACTTGCTCGCGCGATCCAATATTTCTTGCAAATAATACAATGCCATAAAGATTTATTTTAGACAAAAGATTAATTTCGTCGTCTATTAAATCTAGCGAATTTATGCCAAAAATATAACTCTTCACAAAAAAATAAAATTATTTATATTTTTACTTGATTTTTTTAAATTGCAAGATATTAAGTATTAGATTTTTTCTAGATTTATCTATAAAGCGATTTTGTCTACATTCATTGTATTGATTTTTTGCGCAATATCAAATGCACAAATTGTTCAAGATGCAAAATTAATGCGTAATGGCAGAATTGACAAAGAAAGTGTTTTGCTGTATTCTGGAATTAAGATTGGAGAAGATTTAAACCCGGATAATATATCAGATGCAATAAGAAATTTATACGATACAGAGGCGTTTTCATCTATAAAAGTTACATTTGAAAATGGTACTGTGGTCTTTGATTTACTTGAAAATCCTATTGTAAATAGAGTATATTTTGATGGATCGGAGTTTGTAACATATGACAAGGTAAAAGATGAGCTGCAAATTAAAGAGCGTGGAATATATTCGCGTGCAAAGATTAAAAATGATGCACAAAAATTAGAATTTGTGTATGCAAGTAATGGGTATTTATCTGCAATTGTAGAGCCGAAAGTTGTATTACTTGAAGGCAATAGAGTGGATATTGTATTTGAGTTTTTCGAAGGAAATAGATCGAAAATTGAGAAGGTTAATTTTCATGGAAATGAAAAAGTGAAAAATGATAAATTATACGAGATTATACCAATTAAAAGCAGAAATAAATGGAATATTTTTTCACAAGGTGACGATTATCAGGCAAATATGCCAAGTTTATTGCAAAGCACCCTATCAAATTACTATAAAGAAAATGGCTTTATAGATGTTTTTATAGAAGACATAAATGCGCAATTTGCAAGAGATTATCCAGCTGTGGCCTTTAATATTTATATTAAAGAGGGTGAAAAATATACAATAAGGGATGTTAAAATTGAGAACAATGTATCAAATTTAACCATGCCAAATGTAATAAAATTTACTCAAAAACTAGGTCAGGTTTATAGTCTCGAAAGAGCGTCGATAGATTTAGAAAAGGTAAGAAATATCGCATATAAGCTAGGCTTTGGATATACAAATGTACTGCCAAGAATAGATAAAATTAGTGATAATATAGTTGATATAGTATATGTTATTAATGATGATGAAATTCAAATTATCAAGAGTGTAAATATTAGTGGAAATGAGAAATCAAAGGACTATATTATTAGAAGAGAGCTATTATTTCAAGAGGGTAGTGTTTTGATAGATAGAGATTTACAGAGATCTGAAAACAGGCTTAGATCCCTTGGTTATTTTAAAGAAGTAAAGATACAAAAGAGAAACATTAAAAACTCCAAAGAGGTAATAGTAGATGTTATTTTACAGGAAGAAAATCGCAGAGGAATGCTAAATCTTTCTGGTGGATATTCAAATTTTGAAGGAAAGGTGTTAAGCTTTGGAATGGCAAGATATAATGTCTTTGGCAAGGGCTACGATATATCAACAGATTTTTCAAGCTCTGCAATTATGCAAAGTTTATCTGCTGGCATTTCAACTGCAAGATTTGGAGACTCAAAATTTGGCGGCGGTATTAATTTTGGAATATCAAGTTTTGATGCAAGAAAATATGGCATTAATTACCTTAGTAAATCATATTCCATAACGCCTCATTTATCTTATAGACTTGGCGATAATCTATTTCACTCTATATATTATTCCTACAGTAAAAGCTCTATGACAAATACAGTTCCAGCAAATGCTGCATTTCAAAGATCCCTGCTAAATGATCAATATCGCAATACCGAAACATCATCTATTATTAACAGTATATTCTACGATACTAGAGATAATTTTGTACTGCCAAATATTGGTACAAGAGTTGGTGGGTCGCAAACTATTGCAGGCCTTGGTGGAACTCAGAGATTTTTCAAGCACGACTTTGAATATACAATATATAAGCCAATTATCAGCAGAAGTGCAACTTCTATGTTTTCAATTAAAATGGGTAATATATCAGGCTACGGCGGGGAGGATGTATTATTTCAAAATAGATACTGGGTTTCATATTACAACATGCGTGGTGTCGGTTATGGGGGCATTGGTCCAAGACTTGTGGAAACAATGCCAAATGGCAAGCAATATGTTGATGTTATATCTTATCGTGGTAATAATTATGCGGTTGCAACGCTTGAACAGTATTTTGGAATTCCGTTTATAAAGGATACATCATTTAGAATGTACGGCTTTGCTGATTTTGGTGCACTATACGGCTTTGATGGGCAGGGTTATAGGATTAATTCGGTTGGAAATACAGAGGAAATATATGATTCCAGAAAGATAAGAAGTGCATTTGGATTTGGTATAGCAATTCCAACGCCAATGTTTGGCTTAATTAAGTTTGATTACGCCGTTAAAGTTAATGTTGACAGATACGACAATGTACAGAAATTTAGAATATCTCTTGGCGGCATGCCGCTTAATTAACCACATTATTTATCGCCTTTTGTTTATATTATTTTGCGGATTTATTAATTATACAAGAAAAATTAGCAATACTAGTTTTTTAAATCATGAAATGCAGTTCTTGACTTGTCAAAGAATAATTTCACGCTTCCAGTTGGACCATTTCTGTGTTTTGCGATGATTACCTCTGCAACATTTTGCGCCCCGCCGACGAGTTTTACATCCCCTGTGTAGTTGTCAATAACAAAGGTTCCGTCAAGGTTTTTCATAGGTTTGCCATACATTTTGTCAATCCAAGCTTGATAGTCTTTAGTGTCTTTTGCCTGAACATCGCTTGGATCACTCGGTGGCTTGGGTTTTGTCTTTTCAAGGTAGTATTCCTCGCGATAAAGAAACATTACAATATCTGCATCTTGCTCAATTGAGCCTGATTCACGAAGATCTGAAAGCTGGGGATGTTTATCATCGCGCGCTTCAACCTGACGAGAAAGCTGGGAAAGGGCTATAACGGGTATATTGAGCTCTTTTGCAATTGCTTTTAGGGTTTGAGAAATTTCCGAAATTTCAAGCACTCTGTTATTTGCACTTGCCGATTCAGACCCACGCATAAGCTGTAAATAGTCGATAAACACTGCGGAAATATTGTGCATTTGTTTTAGCATTCGACATTTTGTACGCAAAAGCGATGTTGAAATTGCAGGTGTATCGTCTATAAATAGTGGAATTTCGTTTAAAGACAAGGCTGCATCTTGCAATTTTGCAAAATCTTGCTCGCTCATTTTATGCCCTGCAGTGTCTGCTTCGCTGTCAAATTTCGAGTATTTACCGGTTCTTATCGCAACTGAGCTTACGCCTGAAATCATTGATAAAATACGCGTTGCTATTTGGTCTGACGACATTTCAAGTGAAAAAAGCGCGACTCCACCGCCATTTCCCCTACTGTGTTCGTAGACTGCAACATTATATGCCATATTTACGGCAAGAGCTGTTTTACCCATTGACGGGCGGGCGGCTAAAATTAGTAGATCAGAAGGGTTAAAACCGCTTATTATCTCGTCAACATCGACAAATCCAGTTGGAAGACCGCTTAAAATATTGCTATGACGGGCTTTATCTGCTATTGCGATGATATTTTGTAAAAAAGTGCCGATTTTCTGTGGGGAATTTGAAACTCCACCTGTCTCATTTCTAAGATCAAATATTCTTTTTTCAGTCTCTGACGCTATTTCTTCTGCTGTTTTGAGGGCTGATCCATCTTTAATTTTGCCCGCCAAATCTATCAAATTTCTCTTTGTATAAAGCTCTTTTACAATCATGCAACGCTCTTTAAGCGGGATTAAATCTGCAACACGAAGTAGTAATTTATTCAAATACCCCTTACCGCCTTGAGCCTCAAAACCCTCATCCCCTGCGAGTTTATGTGAAATATTGGTAACATCTGCGACACTTCCTTTATTTATCAAATCTTGTGTTATTTTGTATATTTTTTGGTGTAAATCAAATGCAAAATGATGATAGCTAATATAGTTTGATGTAATGTCAAGATTTTGGTTATTAACTATCAAAGCGGCAATTATATCCTGCTCTGCATCGTGGTTTTGAAGTACATTTTCCACAACTTGATCTTTCATCGCAAAATAATCATTAATTACAACAGGTTAATTTGGGAAAAAATAAAATGCAATGTTTTTCTATGGTTTTGATATTTTGTAATTTTATACTCTTTTTTTATAAGATAAACAAAATTTACCTTGCACCAAGAAATATCAATCCATTATAACCTCACCATTAACAGTAAAAATATATAGAGTTTATTTAATCGGCACGCCAAGTGAAATATGCACGCCTTGACGCCAGATTTTAAACACAACATGACGCTTTCCAGATGCTTTTACAATTTTTGCAGCCTTTTCCATGTCGGATGTATTTTTAATCTCATTTCCATTTACATGCGTTAAAATATCGCCAGTTTTCACTTCGCCAAATTCTGCCAAGATTTCATTTTTAACATCAACAATAACAACGCCTGAAATTTCATCCGGAATGCGAAGCTCAAGCCTGCGATCTTTGGTTAAATTTTCCACAACAAGACCAAGGGTATTTTTAGCATCAGATTTATCACTTTTTAGCCTATCCATCTCATTATTGTCCGATTTTGATTCCTTTAAAATAACATCAATATTCATCTTTTTCCCGCCTCTTTTAATCTCAACATTTACCTTGGAATCAGGCTTTCTTGAGCCAATATATGAGGTTACAGATTGCATATTTTCCGCCTTTTTGTCGTCAACTGCGACTATAATATCTCCAGTTTTTATGCCGGCTTTTTGCGCAGGAGAGTCTTTTGCAACGCCATTTACATATACACCTTCATTCTTTTTAACCCCAAGCGCCTCAGCCATTTCCTCGGTTAGTGTTTGAATTTCAACGCCAAGCCATGCACGAGTGATTTTTTGCTTATTTTTCAGCTTTTCAATGATGTTTACAGCTGAATCTGATGCAATTGCAAAGCCAATTCCTACACTACCGCCAGATGGGCTTAAAATCGCAGTATTTATGCCAATTACCTCGCCACATAAGTTAAACATTGGGCCGCCGGAATTTCCTTGATTAATTGGCGCGTCAGTTTGAATAAAATCGTCGTACGCACTTTGACCGATAGATCGAGATTTTGCAGATACAATGCCAGTTGTAACCGTTCCGCCAAGCCCAAATGGGTTACCGATTGCAAGCACTTTATCGCCAATTCTTGCCTCATTTGAAACGCCAAATTTAGCAAAATTTTTCACCCCTGGTGTCTCGGCTTTAAGCACAGCAAGGTCACTTTTTTCGTCAGATCCTATGATTTTCGCCTTATATTCCTTGCCGTCGTGGGTTTTAATGGTTATTGCAGTTGCGTCTTTAATAACATGGTAATTTGTTACAATATGCCCGTCTTTATCGATGAAAAAGCCAGATCCTAACGCGGTTGATTTTTGCTTAATTTTCTTTCCACCTTGTGGAACATGTGGAAAAATTGAGCCAAATCCGTGCATTCCAAAAAAGTCTTCAATTGGGGAAATTGTTCGCTCTTTTATGCTAACCGTCGATATATTTACAACAGAAGGTATTATTTGATCCACTAAATCTGCGTAGCCATAGGTAAAATCGTAATTACATTTTGAAGTTGCATTTGCAAAGCTGCACATTAAAAATGCCGATATAATCGCTGAAATTCCTGCTTTTTTCATAAATCTAACTAAAGCCTTTTTATTTATATAGGATAATTTTTTAATTTTTCAAGTAAAATTTGTTTTTCTTTTATCATAATTTGAATTTTTTTTGTAATGTCGTCTTCTGAATTTGCCATTTTTTCAATCTCCGCCTGCAATTTTTCTATTTTGTAGCTTATACAAAGTCGTGCAAATTGACTAACCATTCTATCGTCTTTACAGATATTTTCTTTACCTGCAGACTTAAAAATGTCGATTTCATCTATGTCATCAATCTTGCCGTTTTCCATAATTTGCGCAAAATATCCAGCAATTTGCTCGTTTTCTATTTCAAAATCAAATTCAACGCAAGTTGCAAGATCTTCCCTTAAATTGACCAAATAAACGATTAAAGCAGAGATTTCGTCAATTTTTGACATA
The DNA here is from genome assembly GCF_007993655.1 of Candidatus Deianiraea vastatrix. Lineage (GTDB taxonomy): Bacteria > Pseudomonadota > Alphaproteobacteria > Rickettsiales > Deianiraeaceae > Deianiraea > Deianiraea vastatrix. Next base: position 757,495 of record NZ_CP029077.1, read on the forward strand.
CTTGACTGCCTAACTGCAATTTGCTGTAATTTGTCTTTTTTGCTAAATTTTGCATTATACATCTTGTCTTTGAAGTATTTTATGTACTCAAATTTGATATTTTTATTCTCAATTAAATCAGTAATTTCCTTGATTTTATCGCCTAAACTTGCAACTTCATTTGGCTTTTTAAAATCAACATCTTTAGATAAAAAATTCCAGATAAATTCATAAATTGCCATGGCACGATTTTTCTCAGTCATCATCGCATCTTTTCCAAATTTTTGCAAATATTCATCGGGGTCTTTTACAAGATTTTGAGATATAAAAAACGCATTAAAGCTTGAATCTATCGTCTTTAATATGATTTTTGCAGTTTTAAAAGCGGCATTTTGCCCAGCTGTATCTGCATCAAGCCAAACATAAACACTTGAAAAATAGCGTCTGAGCAGGGAAATTTGCGCATCCGTTACGGCCGTTCCAAGTGGAGCAATTGCCGGAAAGCCGCCCATACAAAGGGCTATGACATCCATGTATCCTTCTGCTAAAATTACAAAATTTTCCTTTAAATTCACCGATATTTGCTTTGCATTTGCAAGATTATAAAGGCTCATTCCCTTTTTAAAAATAACGCTCTCAAAGGAATTAATATACTTGGGCATTGCATCTTTTGTAAGAGACCTTCCGCCAAATCCAACGCAGCGATTTGACGCATCAAAAATGGGAATTATGAAGCGATTACGAAAAATTGTATACATTTGCCCATTTGACTGTTTTACTGCGCCAGATGATATAATTTCATCCGCACTAAAGCCATTTTTTACCATTTCGTCAATTAATAAACTGTATGAATCAGGTGCATAGCCAAGAGAAAATAAATCAATGTAATTATCGCTAATTTTTCGCTCTTTTTGAATGTAATCCATGCAAATTCTGCTGTTTTTTAGTGAATTTTTGAAAAATTGCAATATAAACTCGTTAATTTCAAAAACACGCTTTTGCATCGAGTATTCTTTAGTTGCAAAGCTTGATTTTGGCAGTTCAATGCCGCTAATTTGCGCAATTGACTCAAGAGCTGTGCGAAAATCACTTATATTATCGTAGTCTTTAATGAAATTTATAACGTCACCACCCTTGCCACAGCCAAAGCATTTGTAAATTCCACGCTCGTCATCAACATGAAAAGATGCAGTTTTTTCCTTATGAAATGGGCAGTTTGCCTTAAATTTCCCAGCACCATTTGGCACTAAACGCATTCTTGCCGAAATGACACTTGAAATTCGCACTAAACCCTTAATATGTTTTGCTATATCTTCAAAATCCATATTTATAATGTTGCATAAAGGTTACTAATTTCATTTCTGTATTCCATATAATTATTGTCAATAGCGTCTTTTAAAATTGCTTTTGCATTTTGCCTATCGCCATTTATTATCGCAATTTCAGCAGACATAAGCGCAAAAAGCCCAGCTATATTTTTTTCTTTTGCAATATCTACTAACATTTGTCTTGACTCAATATTATCCGTGTAAATCAAAGTAATAGCATATAATATAGCTATACCGTCGTTTATATCGCTTTGATTTTTCCCATATTTTGCAAGACACTGCCCATATTCAAACTCTAAAATACTATTGTTTCTTACTTTTGACCTAATTATGTTAAAATAATATTTTGCCAAATCAATTTCACCAATTGCACAATAGCTTTGCGCCATTGTTTCACTTACATAAATGTCATTTGGTCTCATTTTTAACAAGTCTTTACCACTTTCAATAACAGCGCTATAATTACCATCTGCTAAATTTGAAAACATTTCTTTATAAAGCTGATAAAATAAAGCATTATTCGATAATACACTTGGCACTCCAGAAATACTTGTATTAATTTCAGTAAAGCTTGATTTCTTTAAAAAACCAAGTATTTTTGCACGAACTCTTTGAAATTTATCCTCTATATCACTATCAATCTTCAGCGTAGTTAAATCTTGTGAATTTGCCGCCCTTTCCATCCACGTTAATCTGTCTTTTGGTAATGGATGCGTCATGAAATACTTTGATAGCTCAGGTACATTGCCCATTTTTGAGTCAAAATATCTCATTAATTCAAGTAATCCTTTTGAAGAATTTCCAGAAAAATCGAGCAATCTTATGCCAATATTATCCGCCTCTGTTTCATATGCTCTTGAATACGACATCATGCTTTGCTGCGCAATGGAAGACCCTGCAGCAATAGCGCCAATACCAGTTGCAGCAATTGCACCGCTTGTTGCCGCAGACGATGCAGCAATACCTGGAGCAGCACCTGCCGCCATGGCACCAATCCCACCTGTTGCAATGGTAAATAATCCAATAAGAGATGCCGCAACAACGCCATCTTTCGCAGCCTGCGATCTATCAATTTGCCCACGAACAAGATGTGAATTTATAATATGACCAAGCTCATGCGCAAGAACCCCACGAGTAAGATTCGAATTTTTATAACACGCTAAAAGCCCAGTATTTACAAATATTTTACTGCCACCTGACACAAAAGCGTTTATTGAGTCATCGTTGACTAAAAAAAACTCAACTTTTCTAACTCCGCCCTTTTTCTGCGTCTTAAAAGCAAGGGTACTCACAGTATTGAAAGTCTGCTTCGATTCGGGTGCTTTATAAACAGGCACAGGCCTTGTATAATAAGCAAATGTTGGTTTATAAATTGGAGATGGCTTATCAGTTTTTGAGGCAAGATTATTTTTATTATCAAGATTTAATTTTACGCCTGTTTCAACTGCAAGAAGTGGATTTGTTAAATCTTGTAAAAAAAATTCAACCTCAACATCACGAATAACCGATACAGCAAAGCAATTTATTGTAAATTGATAAAAAAATACCAGAAGTAAAACACGCCTTACCAAATTTTTGATTCTAATTTTACAAGGCATGAAAATTTTCATAAATATCATCTCAACAATTTTGCTTCCATAAAACGCAATACCTAAATTCCAAAAACTAAATACATTACGACATTATGGAAGTTACATAAAAACTATAAAATCGCCTTATTTGCAAGAATTTCATCCATACTTTCAATTGAAATTGCATTAATCTTCTCAGCAATTCTTTTAGTAAGACCACCCAAAACCTTACCAGCGCCAAGCTCAAAAAGCCTTTCGTAGCCAAGATTTTCAACATACATTATACTTTCTCTCCATTTAACTGTTCCAGTGACTTGTAGTGCAAGAAGTTTTCTAATTTCGTCAGGATTTGTCGTTGCAGTTGCTGTGAAATTTGCAATTACAGGAATTTTTGGCTCGCGAATTCTTATGTCAACTAAAGTTTTTTCCATTTCAAGCCTTGCTTTTTCCATCAGTGGACTGTGAAAAGGACCAGAAACTGGCAATTTTACAGCTCTTTTAATGCCAAGCTCTTTTGCAACTTCTATGCTTTTATCAATTGACGCAATATGCCCGCTAATTACAGTTTGACCGCTTGAATTGTCATTTGCAATAACTAAAACTTCGCCAGAAATCGTAGATTTTTTAATTAATTCTTCAACTTGCTCGTCACTTGCGCCTAAAATTGCAGCCATACCTCCAGTTCCTTTTGGTGCCGCTTCATTCATGGCTTTTCCACGAATTGCAAGAATTTTTGCCGTGTCGTGTAAAGTAATAGCCCCACTTGCACAAAGCGCTGAATATTCTCCAAGTGAATGCCCGCAGACAATAGAGCACATTTCTTCAATTTTCTTACCAGTTTCTTGCTCAAGTGCGCGAAGAACTGCAATAGACACACACATTAATGCTGGCTGTGCATTGTAAGTTGCCGTTAATTCCTCAGCATTATCGCCAAAAATTATGTTTGATAATTTATATCCAAGGGCGTCATCAACCTCGCTAAAGACATCTTTTGAAACCTTATAATTTTCAAAAACACTCTTTCCCATACCGATATACTGCGATCCTTGACCGGGAAATGCAAATAATGTTGTTTTTATCATTGACTTATAAAAATTTAAGATTACTATAAACTAAAAATTTTAATTGTCTAGTTTTTTTATGTGTGGCGTTATAGCTTTGATGAAGCATAAAGGCGATGTGGTTGTTGATATTTTGCAATCACTACAAAGACTTGAATATCGTGGTTACGATTCATGCGGTATAGCCGTTGCAAATAATGCGAAAATCCAAATTGTTAAAGAAACCGGAAAGGTTGAAAACCTTGTAAAATCATGCAAAAAAGCTAATTTAAACGCAAGTATTGGAATGGGACACACAAGATGGGCAACGCATGGATCTGTGACAACCGAAAATGCACACCCTCATACATCTGGTGAAATTGCCGTTGTTCATAACGGTATTATCGAAAACTACATGGAAATTAAAAACGAACTCCTTGCAAAAGGATTTACCTTTAAAAGCCAGACAGACACTGAAACTATCCCTGTTTTAATAGACTCTTTAATGAAAGATGGTAATGACTTTAAAACCGCCTTTACTAAAGCAATCTCAAGACTAAAAGGTGCTTTTGCAATTATTGCAATTTGCGCAAGTGAAAAAAACACAATAGCGGTCGCTAAAAACCAGTCTCCACTTGTTGTTGGCTTTGGTGATAATCTATCAGTTGTTGGCTCAGATGCATTTAGTATAATATCCATTACGAACAAAATGTCATATTTACTCGATGGCGACTACGGCTTTGTAAGCCTTGATAAAGGTCTTGAACTATTTGACAAAAATGGCGAAAAGGCGATTCGTGAAGTAATTGTATCACAATTAAACCTCGATGCAAGCTCAAAAAACGGCTATGCACATTACATGCTTAAAGAAATACACGAACAACCATCAATACTTTCAAATATCGTAAAGCAAAACTTCACAGAAAACGGCATGAATATTGAAAATTTCGATAAAATCGACTTTACAAAATACAAAAGAATAGCCATAATTGCCTGCGGAACATCTTATTACGCCGGAACAGTTTGCGTAAAATACTTCGAACAATATGCAAAAATGAGCTGCGACTGCTATATTGCATCCGAATTTCGCTATCGCGCGGCAATAATCGACAAAGAAACACTTTATATTGGAATTTCTCAATCAGGTGAAACCGCAGATGTAATTGGGGCAATAAAAAACATAAAAAACGCAGGCAGCACAATGCTTTCTGTTATCAATGCACGCGAGACAACTATGCAATTTTTATCAGATAGCACAATTGGCTGTGAAGCGGGGCCTGAAATCGGCGTTGCATCAACTAAGGTTTTTACCGCGCAAATAATGACAATTTTATCCCTAACCCTTGCAATAGCTCAAACGAAAAAACTAATCTCGCTTGATGAAATAGCGCAAATTAAAAAAGATTTACTAGATGCAATATCCAAGATACAATCCTTACTAAACGATAAATCTTGGATAAAAAACATCGCTCAAGTTTCAAAAAATATCAAGGATTACTCAAGCATTTTATATCTTGGACGCGATATTTCATACGCTCTTGCAACAGAGGCCGCACTTAAAATGAAAGAGCTTACCTATATCCACTGCGAAGCCCTTGCATCTGGTGAATTAAAACACGGATCCATCGCTTTAATTGACAAAAACATCCCAGTTGTAGCAATTGCTCCAAGCTCTTGCCTTTTTGATAAATCTGCGTCAAATATTGAAGGAATATTCTCTCGTGATGGGCGTATTGTTTTGGTCTCAGACAAAGCCGGAATTGACTATTTTGCCAAATTTACAAATCAAATCTTAGGCAGTATTGAAATTCCAGAAACAAAAGCACACACCATGCCTTTCTTGTACGCACCAGCCGCGCAGCTTATGTCTTATCACGCCGCAAGCCAAAAAGGACATGATGTTGACCAGCCACGCAATCTTGCAAAATCGGTGACTGTTGAATAATAACGTTTTAATGACAATATGAATAAAAAAAGTTTTAATATCAATAATAAAAAATCTCATATTTCTCGTGTTCCCAAAATTGGAACGCAAAAATAATAATATGCCACAAATTACACAAAATAACACTCAGACAAAATCAGAAGACTGGTATAGTGATATCACGCAGAAACTACCTAATAATCCTATTGATTTTAACGTAACTGAAAGTCAAAAAACGACAATCATCCTTACTTAGAATGTATAGCAGACGAACCTTCTCATATTGCAATAAAAAGATTTCTAAAAGATTGGTCTAATCGCATAATTATCGAAACCAACTCTGAAATTATAGATCCCAATGATATAATTTTACTAAAACAAGATAATAAAATACCAATAGCAATTAATAATCATAATTTAAAAAAGAATGCTGGTTATTACAAAGATCAACACACTATAAAGATGCAACATGGACGACAAATAATGGAAGAAAAAATAAAAAGTGGCGATTTTACCAATGTTTATGAACCATAAGTTGTATATACAGATAATTCAAAACATCCTATAGCTATCTAACAAATACAGTTCTTCAAAAACAAAGAATTGCAAAAGAGTCTAAAAAGCAAAATGTAGATAAAAAAATATCCATGTTGTAAAAATAACACAATATCTTGCATAAAATATTTAACCTTTATGGCAAGCATATACTCTCATTTCAACTTTACAACGGCTTTAATTTCTAAATATACAGCAAATCAATTCATTCTTCAATCATCAAAGACGAGAAACACTTTTCTTATCCCCATTACCGTCCTTTCTCATTCTCCCATTACCGTTTTTAACTTCTCCAGACCCAAAAGATGTTTCAACCTCAACCCTAGGCCGCCCATGCTCATTTGTATTTTTCTTGTCTTCATCGGTGCTTTTGCTGCCTGTAACATTTGTTTTCACATATCCTCCTCTTAATGTATAAAGAGAAGCTAAAGCAGCGACCGGATCAAGATACGTCTGAGGATTTGTCGCAATATTACCATATCCATACTGCGTTTCATAAACACCAGGTTTGTCTTGAGTAGTTGCGCCGACCGAAGTGGTTTTAGGATCGCTTGGTGTAAAGCCAGTAACACTTTGAACACTATTCGTTGCAGCATTTGGAATAGTAATTTTATATAGCGTTGCCACATTAACGCCACCACTATTTGGCACATTCTGAACTTGATACGAACCACTTGTAGCTCCACCCCCTGTTATATATTTATTAATAACACCTGCAATATCTTCACCCTCCTGTCTACCAAAAACCTTTTTCTTAAAAGCGGTTTGCAATAATAATCGTTTTTTATCCTCAGGAAGACTTTGAAAATGTTTGCTTTCTAATAAATTACCAAGTTGATCATCGAAAGTTAAATCACCTTTATACTTACTCTTGTTATCCAATATTTGACTTAAAGCATCTGTAAATTGGTCATCACTATCTACTGTCAATGCTTTGCCATCTGGTAGTAAAATTGGATCATAAGCAACCTCAGCAGTATTATTTGTAGTGCTTGATGATGAAGAGAATTTATTTTTAATTATCTCTATATTTCCACCAGAAATAACCTTGCCAGTTTTTGGATTGTAATAAGTTCCATCACTCTTTGGATAATATATATTTCCACTTTCATCTTTAACAGTATAATCTCCATTACTATCCATAGTTGCAACTACTTCCGATTTAACGCCATTTTCACTTAATTCAACTTTAGCAGTTCGTTCAATAACTTGGTTTGAAATGGGATCATATGTCTCACTTGTAACCTGCTTTTGCATTAAACCAACAGTACTACTATCAATCTCTTTGTCATCACTACTCTTATATTTGCCATCCTGTAAAGTATATTTAACACCATTGACAGTAACAGAATTGCTAGACACAATGGGTGTTACATTATAGGGTTTATAAGGCCTATCCACAGCAATTGACTCCTTGTATTGATAAGTTCCGACTGAATCTTTTGCCATCTCATAACCATTATAATAAAGCTTTCCAGTGCTTTTATCGGTAACCATTGTATTCGGATTGTTCTTACTTGCATCCAAGCCCCCTGTGTCCACATTTATAGATTTAGAAGGATTATTAATACCATTATACGTATAACCATGATCCACATCACCAGTAACCTCTCTACCATCGATATATTTTCTGCTACCAACAACATAAACTGTATTAGTGTTGCCCTTGCTTCCCTTTATCGCATCCTCAGCAGTTGTATATTGTGTAGTATTTTCACCCATGCTTGGACGTAAAACTATTTGATATCCACCATCAACACTGCCCTGAACCTCTTTGCCATTAAAATATTTCTTTTGTGTCTTTGAATCAATAAAAACTGTATTTGTCTTACTAATACTTGAACTTTGCGCACCTGCAACAGTTTGCTCTGTAATGTTTCCGCTTGGATAAATATTATATTGTATCGCTAAAGACTGACCATCCAATCTATATAACATTCCATTTGGATTCTTAATTACCTCATATTTGTTGCCATCTGAAGCAGTATAAAGATAACGATTTCCTTCTATCTGAGACAGTGTACCTTGTGCTGGTTCATAATATATTGTTCCGCTTGTAAAAGGATATTGAGTGGTGTCAATATTTGTTGTAGGTGTAAGCACAACTTCGCCGCTTATTATATTTCCTTGTCCATCAACAACATTCACTTTTCCAGTCATTGCCCCGCTTGCTACAATAACTTTATAGTAATTACCATCAGAACCTTTTGTAACCTCAGCACCATTGTAGTAATACTTAACCTGTCCATCAGCACCAGTATACTTAATTAATTTGTTTGGATTTTTCGCACATACAGCTGCTGGAGTGTCAGGGTTGGTTGTGCTGCTATACACATAGCTCTGTGGGTTCTTTACACTTCCTATATAATTCTCATCATATTGCCAAATTCCATTACTATCTTTGGTTACAGCAATTCCATTATAATAATACTCATTTGTTCCCTCAACTTGATAAATCACATTAGTATTGCCTTGAGATTTAATAATAGCATTTTCTTTACTACTAGCGCTAACAATCAATTGTGGCTCTTCAATTGTCATTTCGACATCATTAGTGTTTAGCATATTCAAAGTCATTGAAGCAATTGCAGTTCCAAAATTCACTGCAAGTGATGCAGCTCTTGCTGCCGCATAACATTTGCTTGTACCAATTATTTCATTATGATAATCCTCAATACTTTTTCCCAATTTACTAGATGCCGATTGAATACCTTCATTTTTATACAATGCAAATTCAAAATTCGTCAATCCAAGGCATATATTTTGTATACCTTGATTTTCAATGCCATTAAACAACGATTCTTCTACTATCCCATCAATACCTTTATATTCATTTCTATTGTTATAGTACATTGAAATCATATATGCTAAAATTACATCTTTCACATTTTTCGCTGATCCAGGAAACTTCTTCCCCCATGTATTGCAACGTTTTATTGTATTAGTAATTTCGCTCCCCACATCTTGACTTTTCCCCACACCTTGACTTTTCCCCACATTTTTACTTTTCTCCTCATCTTCCTTTTTCTTCAATTTAATATATTTTTGCATTATTCTTGGCAGATCTGACAATAATTCGATGCCTTTGCTATTATTATTTTGTACAATACTACCAATGCAAAATGAGAGCATTTCGCATAAACAACTATCGTTATTATTGTTCTTAATGTTCTCAAGATTCTCTTTATATTTCACTACTGCATCCAATAATACCTTATCTTCATTTCGAGTACGCAATATTTCATTGACACCAAAAAAAACGGAAAAAAGACTCGCTAAAAATCTTAACATTGTTAGATACCAAGGTATAAAATAACTACCTGCACCAAGTCCTGCCGATGTTGCCCCAATCACACCAGAGACAAATGTAAATTCAGATTTTCTTTTAATCATATGCTCAAGATTCGCATTTACTGCATTATATTGAGGCATGTCTATATCTTTAACTTCTGACCTAAGATCTTTAACTTCTGACTTAAGATAACCTGATACCCTAACCGATGTAATCCTCTGAGAACCGTTCGTCTTAATGTTTTTCTCTGGAGGAGTATTCGCTTGAGGAGTAGTGCGTTTTGTTGGGTCGACATTCGGATTCATACTAAACTTCATACTAAACTAATGTAGTTTAGCCATACGGTAAATAATTTGCAAGAAAAAAATTGAAAAATATTTTTTTACCTTTATGAAAGAGTAAATATATATTTTGCAATGAGCGACAATAAACAACTATTAGATGATAAATCTATAACGAAAGCGTGGAAAGATGCGGGGATTTTTGAAAAATCAGTTGAAAAAAACAACCCACAAGGTGACTATATTTTCTTCGACGGGCCGCCATTTGCAAATGGTCTGCCACACTATGGACACCTGCTTACCGGTTTTGTAAAAGATGTTTTTGCGCGTTATCATACCATGTTTGGAAAGCGTTGCGAGCGTAAATTTGGCTGGGATTGTCATGGACTTCCTGCTGAAATGGAGGCAGAAAAAGAGCTTAAAATCACAGGTCGCCTTGCAATTAAAGACTTTTCCGGTAATGCAAAATCTCAAAGCATGTCTCATTACGCACTTGAAACCTTCATGAAAACTGAAGAATATAAGGGGCTTTTGCAGCAAGATCGTCAGATTATTGCCGATTATATCGACAAATTAAAGCGTGTCGAACCTGCTGTATGTGAAAAAACTGCATCAATAATGGAAAAAACCGAGTTTTATAAAAGCATTCCAGACCAAATCTTTGATGAAAATGGAAAAAAACTAGAAGGAATCGCAGCTTTTAATGAGCATTGTCGCTCTTCAGTAATGAAATACACAAATGAATGGGAAGATTATGTTACAAAACAGGGGCGCTGGGTGGATTTTGAAAATTCATACAAAACTATGGATTTACCCTATATGCAATCGGTTATTTCCGCTTTTGGAAAGCTTTTTGAAAAGGGCTTGATTTATGAGTCAACTCGTGTTATGGCTTATTCATGGAAATGCCAGACTCCGCTTTCAAATTTTGAGACAAAAATGGATAATTCCTATCGTGAAAAGGAAAGTAAAACTTGCGTTGTGAAGTTTCGTTTGACGAATGAGTCTAAAATTGAACTACAAAGTCGCATAAAAGTTGATTTATCTGGCGCAAAAAACGCATATTTCCTAGCTTGGACGACAACCCCTTGGACGCTTCCATCGAATTTGGCTTTGGCGGTTGGCAGGGATATTGAATACAGTTTGTGCAAAAAAAATGATGAAATCTTGATTATTGCTAGTGTTTTAGCCGGAAGATTCAAGAAAGAGCTGGATGGTTATGATGAAATTATAAAAATTAGGGGAGAAATTTTAGAAAACCTAGCCTACGAGCCACTTTTCCCATATTTTAAAGATACGCAAAATGCCTTTCGTGTTTTGGTTGGGGATTTTGTTGGAGCTGATGATGGAACTGGAATTGTGCATATGGCACCTGGTTTTGGCGAGGACGACTTTAATTTATGCCGCGCAAACCAAATACCAGCTCTTTGCCCTATTGATGATGGTGGTAAATTTGTTCCTAGTATTTTTCCAATTTTATACGATTTTGGTGATTTTTATAATATTTTATCAGGTCAAATAGCGCCACTTGAAGGCACAGGTTTTGAATTTACAAAAGGCGATATTTATATCAAAAACCCAGATTATAATTGGGATTTTATTAAAAAAATCGTTGCATATTGCTATCAAAAAAATATGCCATTATTTGCAGTTAATATTTTCGTCCACAAATCTGTAAAAATCACTGATGAAAAGTGGAAACTTCAGTACTTTAAATATGAAAATGAAGATAAAACCTTGGTATCTGAACTTCAAAATGCAGATGAAATAAAGATTTACATCGATAATTTAAGCGAGTTTTTGGCTGAATTTCCTGGTCTTTTTCTAGCAAACAGATGCGTTTTAGAGGAATCAACTAACGATAAAGGTAAGAAAAATTACGATGGCGTAAATGAAGATGTGATAAAATACTTGAAATCGCAGAATTTATGGCTTAAAACCGAGCAATATTTGCATAATTACCCACACTGCTGGCGAACCGATACACCGCTTATTTACAAGGCGGTTTCGTCTTGGTATGTAAACGTTGCTGGCGACGGACAAGGCGAGGTAAAAATTGAGACAGCATCTGGAAAAAAGACGGTAAAAGAGCGCATGATAGAGCTTAATCAAGGCATAAACTGGATTCCAGATCACATTCGTGATGGGCAATTTGGAAGATGGATTGAGTGCGCGCGCGACTGGTCAATTTCTCGAAATCGCTTTTTCGGCTGCCCAATTCCGGTTTGGAGGTCTAGTGTGCATCGTACGCTGTCTTTTAATGCAATTGGTGATAAATTGTTGCTTAAATTTGAAAATAGCCCTGAATTAAGGTATAGCGATTTTGAACAATTTAAGTCAAATTTTAATAGCGATTTTAAAGAAATTGCAAATCATTTAAATAATTCTTTTGGCTCAATTCAAATTGGATCTATAGCAAAAATGGGTAATTTAATGATTAAAAATATTAATGATTTTATTCATATTATCCAAAATTTATACCATGCTTATAAATCTCAAAACGAATTCGTGCTTGTAAATGATAAAAAAATGCACTTTGATATAGGGCTTGGAATGATTTACACTTTCTCATCAATTTCCGAGATGGAAGAATTTTTCCGTGATGACTACATTTCAGATTTTAAAGCTGGAAAAAACTCAGGAAAATACATGCAAAAAGATGGAAGTTTTAAGATTACAGACCTTCATCGCCCATATGTTGACGAGCTTGTAAAATACGAGGATGGATTTGAGCTTCGCAGAATAGAAGATGTTTTTGACTGCTGGTTTGAAAGTGGATCTATGCCTTTTGCATCGGTTGGCTTTACATTTGGCGAAAAAAACCAGATGCCACATAACTTTCCGGCAGATTTTATCGTTGAATATGTTGCGCAAACGCGTGGTTGGTTTTATACTTTAATGATTTTAGGCACGGCACTTTTTGATAAAGCTCCGTTTAAAAACTGCATTTGCCATGGGGTTATTTTGGATGCAAATGGGCAAAAACTATCTAAACGCCTGAGAAATTACCCAGATCCAATGGAAATGTTTGATAAATACGGCTCTGATGCTATGCGTTGGTTCCTGCTTTCATCGCCTGTAATGCGCGGTGGAGACCTTTATATGGACGAAACAGGAGAGCAAATTCGCGATGTGTCAAGAACTGTAATTACACCGTTTTTATCGGCATTTAACTTCTTTAAGACCTATGCGAAAATTGATAATATCAAATGCGAAAATATCATAGAAAAAACTGCAAAACTTGAGATAAATCGCTATATTTTGTCTCTTACGGTTGATACAATTGCGAAAATCAAAACAGCAATCGAAAACTACGATACGCCATCGGCATGCAGCGCATTTGAGGAATTTCTCGAGTCCCTAAACAATTTTTATATTCGCAGAAATAAAGATGTATTTTGGGAAAGTGGCATTAGCGAAGGCAAACAAGAGTCATTTAACACACTATATTCCGTTTTACTCAATGTCAGCCTTGCAATAGCACCGCTTGCTCCGTTTACAACTGAGGTGATTTTTGATGGTATTGGGGCGTGATATAAGAATTACGATTTTTGTATCTGAGATTGGTGCCTGCACATGTATTTGCAAAATATCCTCACAGCATGTACCGCTAAAGTTTTGATGCTATTTTGGTGTAATGCAATTTTCCTAGTGCCTGTGCTTGTTTTACTCTATATCCTGCAACCTTTTAAACTGAGGTGTTTTGATGAAATTACAAACTAAATTGGTTTTTTGTTCTTGCATTTAAAAAATTCGTATAAATAATCTACTAATTTGCCAAACAAATGACAGACTTTTTTTATAAAAAATCACTTGGTCAAAATTTTTTGCATAACCCAAGAATACTTTCTCGTATAGCCCAGTCGGCAAATATTACAAGCGATGATGTTGTCATTGAAATTGGCTGTGGTAATGGCTCTTTAAGTGAAGAAATTTTAAATAAAAATCCAAAAAAAATGTTCATAATAGAGCTTGATGAAAGATGTATAGAGCTGACGCAAAACCGCCTTCAAAACCACCAATACTTTAAAAATCTTCATATAATACATCAAGATGCACTGCACTTTGATATATCAACCCTTGAAATAAAAGAAAAGCCAATTATTGTCTCAAATCTTCCATATAGCGTTGGTAGTAGAATTTTCATAAATCTTATTGCTAAAATAGACACAATAAAACTTATGATTTTAATGTTTCAAAAAGAAGTGGCAAAAAGAATAGTTGCTAAAGAAAAAACAAAAGAATATGGAATTTTGTCCGTTATGACAAGTATTGTTGCAAAGTCTAAAATAGAATTTGATGTAAGCCCTGCAAATTTTACACCGTCTCCAAAGGTAACATCATCTGTAATATCATGCCATGGCATTAACTCAGGTATAACCGAAGGGCAATTTCTCGAAATTCTTGATAAAGTGAAAACACTATTTGCAAATAGAAGAAAAATGCTGCGTTCATATTGTAATAATCTCAGCCATGAAGACCTTGAAAAATTCGGTAACTTTAGAATAGAAGACCTATCTCCACTTGCAATCATGAATATAGCGAAAAATCTAAGCTAAATCCCTCTTGTTTTCAGTAAAACTCATCTTATTATAAAATTAAAATTGTAAAAAACAGATAAATACATTAAATAGCATTATAAAAGTTAAAATCTATCAAATTTCTGCGATAATTACTAGACTTTTATTCCAAAAAGCCAATCCAAATAAATGCTTTTAGCCAAATATATCTTTAATCATTGCCTCTCCTCGTCTGCCTTTCAAGATCTCGTTTTTTAATGGTTTCTCGCTTATCGTGCATCTGCTTTCCCTTTACAACTGCAATATCAGCCTTAATTTTCCCACGCTTTAAATGTAAATTTAGCGGTACTAAAGTGTAGCCTTTTTCCTTGATTTTTCCAAATAATCTGCGAATTTCATGCTTGTTTAAAAGTAGCTTTTTATCACGATTTGGGTCGTGATCTTGCCCTACAAAACACTGTGGATATTTAGTAATATTAACATTTAACAAATACGGCTCGCCACCTTTTAATGTTACAAATCCATCTAAAAGTGAGACATTTTTGTTGCGAATTGACTTTACCTCACTTCCAGTTAAAACAATCCCAGCCTCTATGACATCTTCAATAAAATATTCAAATCTTACTCTACGATTTTCAATAATTAACGACATAAAACTTGATTTTTATTTTATAGATATATCATAATGTTTTTAAATGTCAATACTTGCATGCTTTTTCGAGACATATTTTCAAAGGGAACAATAGCTATGATAGTTACCATGACAATGTCTGTAGCTTATAATTCTTGGCAGGAAAAAACTCATACAAACTGCGAACTTAAAGATTTTGAATTTGTAGATTTTATCTCAAGAAATCAAGTAGAATTTAACATATTAGACGATAGAAAACTTGTAAAAAGACCAATTAAAGTAACCATTCCAAAGGCGTATTTTCCATTAAATAAAACAGGGGTTGGCTGCGAAGCAATAGCGTTTGAGACAATGAAACACAAACTTCGTAATGCAATAAATACCTCAAATCCTACACTATTTTTAAAAAGCTGTATGTCTCGCGATGAGGAAACAACTGGCGAAATTTACATTAATGACAAGAAATTTTTTTTAGATCTTATAACAAGTAAAAAAATACCAAAACCGAGAAAATGGTATCACATATTTCGAAAAAAGATCGATTGGTGCGACTATATTTCTTAATTACCTTCTCAAGTATCCAAAACATCTCATAATAGATCTAATTCCCAAATACAAGACCATGACCCATTTTTTCAACTTTATCATGTAAATACCTGTTATTATGCTCATTTAGCTCAACTTGCGGAGATATAATATCAAATGAAAAGCCGTATTCATTTAAAAATTTCCCTTTGTTTGGATTTCCTGTGTATAAATTAAATTTCTCAACTTGCAAATCATATAAAATCGAGACAGCGTCTGTAAAATCACGCGCATCAACGGGAAGCCCAAGCTTTTTATTTGCATCAATTGTGTTAAAACCCTCTTCCTGCAGACTATATGCACGAATTTTGTTGGTAATTCCAATTCCACGCCCCTCCTGCCCACGCAGGTAAATCACAGCACCACAGCCACTTTCTATAACTTTTTTCATTGAATTTGAAAGCTGCTGCTTGCAATCGCACTTTTTGCTAAAAAATACTTCACTTGTAATACATTCGCTATGAACTCTAATTAGTGGTTTTTGCCCTTTAGTAAAGCGATTTTCGCTATTTGACATCATAACAATATGCTCAATTTTCGTGATTGGATTTTGATAAACATGCATTTGCATTGTACCAAAATCGGTTGGTAAATTTGTGCTTGCCGTCCTTTGTATAAAAGGCACATTTGCAATCTTGTAACGCTTAATTTCATCAGTCGAAACCACGCAAATTCCATGTTTTTTTGCAAATTCCATTAATCCATCTCCACGCAGCATTTTTCCATTTTCGTCCATTAATTCGCAAATAACCGCTGCCCCTTCAAAACCTGCAAATTGCACTATTTCAAGGCAAGAATTTTGCACATCGGGCAACTTTAATATATCGGTCTGACTTGCCTTTATACTAGCTTTGTCTGCGTTAAAATCAACCACAGCATCCTTTATATCGCAATACACATCATTTGATGACTTGTTTTTATAACTCACAAGCCCATTATTTAGTATACTGCATCGACTTTTTTCATCAAATTTTGTTAAAAAAGCCTGACTAATTAATAAATATAGCTCTCCACTGCTATATTTTTTACAAAAATCAATTTTCCCAACATCTATAAAATTTGCAGGGCAAAATATTGCAGGAATATCGCTCTCATTTGCATTATTTGCAATAATTATCATCTTGTTGTTTTTAATTTCATGTAATGCAAGCTCAATATTATTTGACATAATCTTTAAACATAATAAGTCTTTTTTCGCTGGTTTAAAATTATTGTCAAGTATTTTTATAACATAAAAAACATCTTTAAATTGTTAAAAAAACACTTGAATTATATTTTTTTATCAATACTATTTAGTAAATATTGTTATAAAGTTGAATATTTCCTTTGTGGACATAGAGAAAAAATTTGGAAGTAATGCCGTTTTGCGCAGTGTTTCTGGGGAATTTTCTGCATCGAAGTCTACTATTATTTTGGGTGGCTCTGGAACTGGAAAGTCTGTTTTAATCAAGATTATATGCTCACTTCTTGAGCAAGATAGCGGAAAAGTTGCGATAGATTCTCAAGATATGTCAAAAGTTTCTCAAATTACAAAAGACGAAATAATGGATAATATCGGCTTTTTGTTTCAAAGTGGGGCGTTGTTTGACTCTCTTTCTGTGTTTGAAAACATCGCATTTAAGCTGATAAATAAAAAGAAAATGGACAAATCAAAAGCGCGCGACATCGCGGCCGAAAAGCTTGAAATGGTTGGGCTTAAAAGCCATGTTCTTGACTTAAAACCACACGAATTATCAGGCGGAATGCAAAAAAGAGTCTCTCTTGCGCGAACTATAGCCTCAAATCCAAAGGTTATTTTTTTCGATGAGCCAACAACAGGGCTTGACCCAGTAATGTCCGAAGTTATAAATGACTTAATACTAAAATGCGGAAAAACCCTTGGCAGCACAAATGTAATCGTCACTCATGACATGAAATCTGCCGCAAAACTTGGTGATAAAATAATTTTCCTATACAAAGGTCAGGTTATATGGAGTGGATCTCGCGATAATCTTTTTTCAAGCAATAATCAATATTTAGACCAGTTTGTAAATGGCAAAACCACTGGTCCTATTGTGTTTAATTAATGTTTGATTGTTTGTAAAATTATGATAAATTTAAGGGCTGTAAAATACATTTTGCTAATTTGCGCAAGTCTTTCTCTTATGTGCACGGCAATAATATCCCCTGCCCTTCCTATGATGAAAAAAGAGTTTTCAAGCTATCATAATGCTGAAATTTTGGTAAAACTTGCCGCAACTGTGCCAAATATGTTAATTGCGATATTTTCCCCAATTTTCGGCTTTTTAATCGGTCGCCTCACTCATAAACGGATATTTCTTGGCGTATTTTTGGTAATTTATGTAATATCCGGCGTTGCTACATATTTTCTAAAAGACTTACACTATATAATATTTACCCGTGCCCTGCTTGGAATTTCAATTTCCGCGATAATGACATGCGGTCTTGAGCTTATTTCTCACTATTTTACAGGTCACGAAAGAAATAAAGTGCTTGCCGCCCAGACAACAGTAATGTCCCTTGGTAGCATAGTTTTTACCATGCTTTCTGGATATTTATGCGATATAAATTGGCGTCTTGCATTTTTACTTTATCTAACTGGAATAGCAATAATCCCACTAATTACCATCTATCTTCGCCGCCCAGACGACATACAGCACAATATGCAAGCATCCCAAGATACAATAAAAGCGAGCTCTTTTGGCAAAATCTTTGGCGAAAAATTGCCACTTTTAATCTGCATAATCGGCTTTGCAAACATGGTTTTCTTTTACATGATTCCAATTCAAGTGCCATTTTTACTAAAGGCAATAGAGCCAAATATTAGCGGTAAAATGATATCATTTGTAATTACAATGGAGGTTGTAATCTCGGCATTCTTTGTCACAAAATACAA
This sequence comes from Candidatus Deianiraea vastatrix, assembly GCF_007993655.1. Lineage (GTDB taxonomy): Bacteria > Pseudomonadota > Alphaproteobacteria > Rickettsiales > Deianiraeaceae > Deianiraea > Deianiraea vastatrix. Next base: position 776,097 of record NZ_CP029077.1, read on the forward strand.
AAGACTAAAGAAAAATCGCTCTTTTGAGTCAATGTTTGCAATGTCGTTTTGCGTTATGTCTCTTTCATATTTTGCAATGAGCTACAGCAATTCATACACATCCGTCCTCTTGTGCGTTGCCTTATATGGACTTGGAATGGCGCTTATGATGCCAAATAATATAATCTGGATAGTAAATTCCGTAAGCGGTAAAAATCGTGCGATGTGGATTGGCTTTTTAACATCTGGAATGTATCTTGGTAAATTTATATCACCACTTTTAATAGCCCCGCTTATCTCTTATGTCGGAATGTTTAAATCCTATCGTGTTATTGCAGTAATAATGCTTTTTATCGCAATTCTTGTATCATTTATTACAGATGGCATAAAGAAACCTCATCACTTTAGAAGATATACAAAAAAGAAAGCATGAATTTCGCTATATCGCTTCAACGCTTTCAACTTCTGGAATGTAGTGTTTTAGCATTGTTTCTATTCCGCCTTTTAAAGTTGCACCTGACGATGAACACCCAGAGCACGCACCAAGCATTTCAACATATACAATGCCGTCAACGAAATTAATAAAATTTATATCACCACCATCCATTGCAACAGCAGGTTTAACACGCTCGTCAATTAAAGCTATAATCTCTTTAACAACTTTATTTTCCATGTCAACCGATTTATCCAATATTTCCTTTAATCTTGAATCTATTTCCTTTTTTGAATTAATGGATGCAAATTCTGCGTCAATTTTGCTTTCATCATCAAGAAAAATTGCCCAGCCATTTGTCATATATTCCACAATTGTTGCAAAAACATGAGGCTTTATAGCCATCCAATCTGCATTTTCATCTTTCGTTACTGTTATAAAATTTGAACCAAAAAATACTCTTTTTACATCATTTATCTCAAACAGTTTTTCCGCTAATCTTGATACTTTCTTTGCATACTCAATGTCTGGAAAGTCATATGTTTTATCCTTTGCAATCGGTATATTCCCTGGTATAAACTTAAGTGCATTGCTATTTGGAGTTTCCTGAGTTTGAACAAACATTTTGCTAGAAAATTTCTATAAATTATTCATCTTTTTTTTAAAAATCAAGCATTTTTATTCAAGAATTACAATATGAAAAAAAACTTGATTATTATTTTTTTACAATAAGAATTTGCTGAGTTTTTCAAGTTTGCGTGAAATTTTTACCATTTATATTGCTATTTTTCTTTTCAGTTAATGTAAATGCTAAAGTTGTAGGCATTTTGACTGATAAATTTCGCATAGAAGACGATATATGCGATGACTGTGGAATGGGTGGCGATATTTACACTATTCAGCAACATGTTCTCAATGCAATTCAAGAATCTTGCAATCAATACGGCATTTCAGTTGTTTTAATACCAAATGATCCATTTTATGCAAAACTTTATGTTAAAAATATCGATGGCATGATAGTTCCGAATTTTTCACGAGAAATTGATGCAAAAGTCTACGGAAGGCACTCAAGTGCACCAAAAGACAAAAAAGATGACTCAGAATCAAAACTTGCCGTCGTTAAAACATTTCTTGAAACAAAAAAACCGATACTTGGCATAAATAAAGGCATGCATATTATTAACATCGCATTTGGAGGCGATATAAAAAGACTTGGCTCAGATAATAAAAAAATACACCAGCTACCAAGCGATGAAACCCATGATATAAACATCAATAAAGACTCTAAAGTTTATAACGCCGTAATCGAAAATGATGATGTATATGAAGGCTACATTAAAGTAAATTCCATGCATAAAGACACAATAGGAGAGCTGGGTAATGACTTAAATCCTTCCGCTTTTTCAAGGGATGGCTCGATAGAGGCAATTGAATCTAAAGATGATTCTTTCGTACTTGGCGTACAGTGGAACCCAGAACATCTCAATACAGCAAACGATATTCGACTATTTCAGAAATTTTGCAAAAAAGTTGCTAAAGGTGATAAAAAACACAATATCCAAGACTAAATCCTTGCAATATAAACACCCACAGCCCCATTTGCAAGTTTTCAACGCAGTTTGAATTGATTGATTAATAATTCGCTAAATTAGACAACCCCCATTAGCCATGCCCAAACATAACCCCGTCGAGCCATTTTTGTAAAACCCCAAGCTAATCCCAACCAACTTAAATCAATTTAGCCATTTGCTGCTTTCTCACGCTTTAAAACCATCTAGTAACTATTCTTTAGTTTCCACTCTATGAAATTAAATTAATTGCCCTAAACCCTTGCAATATAAACCCCCACAGCCCCATTTGCAAAAGCTATATAATCAACATACGAAAAGCCACTTTCAAGCAGCATTTTTTTCATCTCACGCGGCTCTAGAAATTCCTTAATACTTGATGCAAGATAGCTATATGCCGCCTCATCTTTTGCAACAAATTTGCCTATTTTTGGCAGCACGTGGGTTAAATATTTTTGATAAACCTTGTCAAGACTTTGGTTTTTCATGCTTGGCGTAAATTCCATAATATACAAATAACCGCCATCGCAAATAGCTTTTCTGCAATTTTCAAGCCCCTTTTTTAAATCTGAGAAATTTCTTGCTCCAAAGGATATTGTTATAAAATCTTGACTTTTTTCACTCAAATCCAAACTCTCCGCAAGGCACGATTTAAACTCAATATTTCCAAGTGATATGCCGTTATTTAGCAAATTTTCCTTCGCAAGAGCTAGCATTTTTTCGTCAGGATCAATAAGAGTTGAAAGTTTTACGCTATTTTTCTTTAATATCAATCGCGCAATGTCGCCAGTTCCGCATGAAAGATCGGTAAAAACAGCATTTTCCTTAACTGTAATTAAATCAACAAAACGCTTCTTCCATAATCTATGCATTCCAAAACTCATTAAATCATTCATTATATCGTACTTTTTTGCAACAGATGAGAAAACAGATGATATTAAATCACGATTTTTGCCGACATTTTTCATAAAATCAATAACCTTGCAACATTCTATAATGTAAAAAATTAATTGCAATTAAATACTTACATCCTTGATAATATGGCAAAATATACCGTATTCATCTAGCTTTTTATTCACCTCATCAATAGGGTCGGAAATTATAACATTTTCTGAAATTGCAATACCAATAAAACCGGATTCATGTAAATTTTCTATCGTCTTTAGCCCAATTGTCGGCGTATCAAGCCTTATATCCTGCGTTTTTTTAGACATTTTTACAAGAATCGGCATTCCACTAAAACGCCCATTATCATTATAAATCTTACACCTTTTAATCATCTCGTCCGTGCCCTCTATAGCCTCAATGCCTATTACCCTATTGCAACATATGGCAACAGACTGCCCTATATCAAGATGTGACATTTCATCCAAAACCTTAACTCCAAATAATATATCCTCATTTTGCTCATTACTTGGGGACTTTTTTGACACTATTTCGGTTTTTGGCAAGAAATCAAGTGGCGATAACACCTTAATTCCATTTGTCTCAAAAAAATTTCCAACAGCCCTAAGCACACTATCATCGCCTTTGCTCCTTGATGCTAAAATTTTCCCAATTAAAAATGCACCTTGCATGTCAGGCTTAATGGCTTTAAAATCAGGCATATTCATGTTTCCTATTATAAATAAACCTTCAACCTTCTCTTCCTTTAAGTAACCTAACGCCTTGCCAACCTTGCCTATTGGCATAATTTTATGCTCAAAATCAAGCAATCTCTTGTCATCAAATATGTTTTCAATTAATATCAATCTTAAATCACCTTCTTTTGCAATACTGCTTGCAAGCCTAAATGGCATTAGTCCGCCACAGCATATCATTCCATACCTCATAAACTACGCAGAATCTTTCACATCAACACTACTATTTTCTGTAATGGAATTTAAACTTGGCACATTAAAAACATAAGTATTAGAAAGCACGTCATGCAAAGTTTTGCCCTTTTTTCCAAAGAAAATCCATGGATCATACCAAAAAAACCACACAATTAACAACGGAACATACATCAAGCTTCCATTTGCATATAATATATACACTATTAACGGTAAAATCCAAGGTACATACGATAAAACCATTCTGAGCACTATATCGCCGGCACTCATTTTCATCTCATCTGCCTTTAAAACAACTATACCAACAACCTTCTTGCCAATTGTCTGTCCATTTTTAAAATAATACATATAAAACTGATATATCGGGCTTACAATAAAAAATATACCAATAAAAAGCTCTATCCATATCGTAATCTTTAAACTAGTTAAAACATGCCAAACTTCAGGTAAAGATGCAGTCTCGGGAATTTGCGCCATTGTAATACTAATCTCTTCGCCAGTTTTTTTCATTTCCTCTCCTTGAAAAAAAACTGTATATATAAAAGTCAATAATGACACCCTTGCAACGCATAATATCATCTCATCTACAACAAAAGCAATACCCCTTTTGTAAATATTGGTAATAACTAGCTTCATAAAATACTTTTTTCAATTCTAACAAAACTAAAAATTAAAAATCAATATATTTAAAATTCAAAATATTTTTTTCTTGACAATAAATCAACAATATATAACTAAATATCACTATTTTTATTTGAATGTCTGCAATAAAATTCGCACTATTTTTAACCCTAATATCAAATATCGCTAATGCATCAGATTATCCAGGCGATATACAGCTTCAAACTATTAAAAATCAATCAAAATATCAAACAATTAATCATGAAATCACCCTTGAAAAAAATGAAACTACTTTAGCACCAAAAGACAAAGATCCAAACGAAATGAACAGTATTGAATGTATAAAAATGAAGTTCTTTTTAATTGAAAAATTTGGCTTTCTAAAAATTATCAATGAAAAACACAATGAATGTGAATTTCTAGTTGTATACAAAGACATGAATATCTCAATTAAACGACAAAATAACGCAAATACTGTAAATGTAATGCAAAAAGATGAAAATGGCATAGCTAGGAAAAATGACCAAATGTCTGCAAATATTTTAAAACAAATTAATCACTTTCTAGACAATAATAAAAAATAAATATATGAATTATACAATAACTGATCTAATAGATTTCATTGGAAAACTGCCAAGCGTCGGCCCGAGATCTGCAAAAAAAATTGCAATTTCAATGATAAAAGACAAGAAAAATATGATGAACGGCTTTGCAAATATTCTAACAAATTTATCAGCCTCAATCAAGCAATGCTCAAAGTGCAGAAACTTTGATACATTGGAGGTCTGCTCAATTTGCGTATCCAGAAAAAACTCCAATCAACTCTGCATTGTCTCAGATGTTGACGATTTATGGAATATCGAAAAAAGCGAAGCATACGGCGGACTTTATTACATACTCGGCGGCTATCTTTCCGCTTCAACCTCGACACTGCCTGAAGATCTTGGAATTTTTCAGCTTTGTCAAATTATTAAAGAATCGCAAATATCCGAAGTAATTTTCGCACTCGGCTCAACAATCTCTGCCCAAACAACATACTACTACGTCCTAGACGAGCTTGAAAAATTCGTGAAATCCGAAAACCTAGCTATTAAATTTACATCCCTTGCTTTTGGAATTCCAATGGGCAGTGAAATTGACTATCTTGACGAAGGAACTATCGCCCAAAGCTTTCGAAGTAGAGGGTAATCTCTGCAAGCATTTATCAAAGAATCCATGCTTTATAAAACCCTTTGAAATAAGATTAATATAATGCAAACTAACATTTCAAGCTAAAAATACAGAAATCACAATTAGCGCAACTCATTAAAACACAAATATCCTAAGCCTTGTCCTCCAATTTTATCAATACACTTTTCCAATATTATTCTTTTTCCCACCATCGAATATACTACGAAACTCTTGAACATATTCACGATGATTTAGCAACTTTTGTTCCTTCTTACCTGCATTTTGACCTGTTTGAAAAATTCGTCCACCTTCCGCTTTCGGCATAACATTATTAATAGGCTGAGATTGAACTACATTTACCTTCCTAACCCGTGCCACTTTACCAAATGGATTATCATCTTTCAAAGCGGCAAGTATTGGCATTTTCACCTCTTGCTTCTTTAAGCCAGCAACATTATTATTAAAATTCTGCCGACTATTTACAACCGCTATACGTGGAAATACATCATTCTGTTTTTGCTTTGCTTCGTTTTTCACAATTACAACAGGAGGAAAAGGATATTTCGAACTATTTTCTTCCAAAATGATTGGCAGCGCTCCTTTCCTATGCTGGTTTATTTGTTCTGGGTCTGGCTCTCTCAAAGGAGATATAATGCTTTTGCCTTTATTATAATGTAAATTATGTGAAACTTTATTACCTTGAATTTCTGCATTCATTGTTTGCTTTTCTTGATTTTTCAATTTTTGATACCCTTTTATTTCACCTTTATTAACAAGCGTTAATTTTGTCACCTTGGGAATATCTGGTACGCCATGCACATTAAATGGTTCTTTTTTTACTTCCAATGGCTTTGCAATCACTGCCTGCTTAGTTCCTAATGTAAAATCATAAACTTTTTTATTTTGTTCAATAAAATTTTTACCCCCATTTTTACCTGTATTATTTACTTGCACTTTTGGCTTATAAGGAAAGCTAAAATCCACTTTATCGCCTTTGCCAACATGTTTAATTTGCCTAGTGACCTCAGTTTCCCTTCGTTGATTATTCACGACACTGCCTTTGCTTTTAGCAACTGTAGGTTTTTGCTGTTTGTTATTATACTTCATACCCTTATAACATCATTAATATTTTCAATTCTTACTTTTTTTACATCACCTGTCTTTCTTTCCTTTATTTCAACCTCACCCTGCTCAAGTGATTTAGACCCAAGAATAATCTGCGTTGGAATGCCGATTAAATCTGCATTATTGAACTTAAATCCTGCAGAATTGTCGCTGTCGTCGTATAAAATATCTATGCCTTGTAATTTCAGTTTTTCATATATTTCATCGCATTTTTTAACGCAATTTTCGTCTTTTGGCGAAAGATTTAGCAAGATAACCTCAAATGGTGCAATGGATTTGTGCCAAATTATGCCCTTTTCATCGCTATTTGCCTCTATTGCGGCCGCCATAATACGTGTTACACCAATTCCATAACACCCCCCAACCGGATGAAACAATTTGCCGTCTTGGCCTTGAATTTTAATGTCCATCTGCTTGCTATACTTATCGCCGTAGTAAAAAATATGACCAACTTCTATACCGCGTTTTTCAACCAAATTCTCTTTTGCAATCGGGCAATTTTCGCTACTATGTTCGTCGTCTGTTTTGGCATATACATTCTTTAGATCGTCAATATTGAAATTTCCTATATTCTGACGCATTTCATCGAGTTTTTTGTCGTAGAAAATTCCAGATTCCCCAGTTTCGGCGATAACATGAAATTCATGGCTTAAATCACCGCCAATTTCACCACTTGCAGCCCGCATTGGCACTGCAACTAAGCCCATTTTTTTAAACATCTCAAGATATGCGCAAAAGTAATTATCGTATGTTTTTCGCGCTAAATCCTCGTTTACATCGAAGGAATAGCAGTCCATCATAATAAACTCACGGCAACGCATTAAGCCAAATCTTGGGCGAATTTCATCACGAAACTTAGTATTTATCTGATAAAACGCAACTGGAATCTGCTTATAACTCTTAATATCCATTTCAAAAATTAACTGTGCGCTCTCCTCCGCAGTTGGCGAAAATAGCATATCAACGCCATTTCTGTCCTTCATTCTTAAAGTTTCAGGACCGCAATATCCCTTTTCACGCCCGCTTCTTACCCAAACATCGTTATTTTGAACTATCGGAAAAAGCACCTCAGAGCCGCCAATTTTATTGATTTCATCCCTTATAATATTCGAAATTTTCTGCACAACTCGAAGCCCAAGTGGCATTAAAGTGTAAAGCCCACTTGCAATTTGACGAATCATCCCCGCCTTTAACATCAATTTATGCGAAATAACACTTGCATCAGACGGTGTCTCTTTTAAAGTTGGAATGTGAAATTGCGTAATGCGCATCGCTTGAAAAATATCTTTCTGAGCTATAACATGAATTTTTTATTTATCAAGTTTTTTTTATATCAACGAACAATTGTCTATTTTAAAAAATATAGGCAAATTTTGCTTGCAAATTAAAATCATTATCCTTAGTTGGTAGTAAAATGGATTTTTTCTGTATGAAAGTCACTAAAAAAGTTAAGCAAATACTAGATAATTACGACTCATGTAATGTTGGCGTAAAGACAAATATCGCAAGAATTCTTATGTCTGGTGCCCTTGGCGGAAGCGGAAAAATGGTCATCCTTCCGGTTGATCAAGGCTTTGAACATGGTCCAGAGCGTAGCTTTTCAAAAAACCCTGATGCATACGATCCTGATTACCATTTTCAACTTGCAATCGATGCAAAATTAAACGCATATGCCGCTCCACTTGGTGCAGTTGAAGCCTCAGCTGACAAATTTGCAGGATCAATACCCCTTATACTAAAAGTAAATAGCTCAAATTCCCTTACTTCAAAACAATCATCACCAACACAAGCAATTACAGCCTCGGTAAAAGATGCTTTAAGACTTGGATGTAGCGCGATAGGAATGACAATTTATCCAGGCACAAACGGCTTTAACGATAGCGTAACCGATCTTAAAGAAATGATTTATAAAGCAAAAAAATATGGTCTTGCAACTGTAATTTGGTCATATGCAAGAGGTGAAGGCGTAAGCAAAGACGGCGAAACCGCAATCGATGTTATCTCATATTCTGCGCATATCGCAGCCCTGCTTGGCGCTGATATAATAAAAGTTAAACCGCCAGTTGATTTTATTGAACAAAGTGAAGCAAAAAAAGCTATGGAAGGCATGAAAACATCAACTCTTAAAGATAGAATTGCAATAGTGAAAAGATCCTGCTTTAACGGTAAAAGACTTGTTGTTTTCTCAGGCGGAGCGGCGAAAAATGATGACGAAATACTAAAAGAAATCAGCGAAATTAGCCAAGGTGGTGGCGATGGCTCGATTATAGGTCGCAACGCATTTCAGCGCAAGAATGAAGATGCAAAAGATCTACTGCAAAAAATTATTCAGATATACAAAAAATAGTGTTAGTAATTCTGAATACAATATACATCTTTACTTTCTCGTTTTTCATCCCAATCTCTATAGTATAGCAGCAACTGCATGCTATCCATACTCTTTAAATCAAGAGCTATATCTTATGCAAATTTTAAAATCTTGTAATACTAGTCTAAATATTTCTCAACATCGCTGATAAATACGCTGTTTTCACGAATTGCAAAAAACATCGGTTTTGACTTTGCAAAATATCCAATTTTCTGCCCATCTGATACATTATCCCCTTGCGATACAACAACATCTACAAGATTTCCATATAATGTCGTATATTTCTTATCGTGCTTAATAATAACAAGTTTCTTTAAATTTTCAACACCATCGCCAACATAAATAACGATACCTTTTTTTGATGCAAAAACACTGAAATCTTCAGTAGATGATATATTAATTCCATTTTCTATCTTTGAAATTGACCTGCTTTTACTTGGGTATAAAAATCTATTTTCTTTGCTAGTCTTTACCTTTACATCTTCAACTTTTGCGATTACAACATCATCTTTTTTCTCAACTACAGGCTTTTCATCACTCTTTGCAACATAATTATCACCCATAGGCACTCGCAATTTCATTCCAATCCATACATTTTGCGACTTCATGTTGTTTGCTTCCATAATTTTTGCTATCTTAACTCTATATTTGTCAGATACATGCGATAGCGTCTCACCTTTTGCAATAGTGTGCGATTCATACCTTACCTCACCAGTTGCAGCTTTTTCCTCAACTTTTACAGGAGTTTTTTGCGCTAAATCCTCGCTCTTGGCAGGTAAATCCTTGGCCTTTGGCAAGTCTTTTTTCACATTTTCAGGCACTTTCTTGCTACTGTCAACTTTTTTAACATCAACTGGCTGCACTGCATCTTTTGGAATTATAATCTTTTGACCAACCTTAACATCAGTTGACTTCATGCCATTTGCTTCCATAATTTTTGCCATTTTTATTCTATATTTGTCAGAAACATGCGATAGTGTCTCTCCACTTTTGATGACATACACTTCATCTGCCGCAACTGCAACTTGGCTACAAAATAATACAATAACGAAACTTAAAATTATTCCATTCATACTTAATAAATAATAGACACGCCACAATACATTTTAAAAACTAAAAATCAAGTACTTTTTTATAAATATTTGGTAACAATATACAACTTCAAATCAGCAAATTTACTTAACAATTAAAAAAAGCCCTAACATCTCACTATCACACGCTTTTACAATGTACTAATAGCAATAAATCCCAAAAAAATAATAAGCAACACAAGCTAATACTAATAAATCGTTCGTCTATATTAATTCTTGTATAATACATTCTAGTGAAAAATTTATTTTATATTCATTTGATATATACAAAAATTTAGCCTAATCCAAAACTAAATTACACACCACAAATCCTTGCTTAAACAATAGCGATAATCCATTTTAAGACTATCGCTACTTACACAAATTAAAGTCAAGCATTTATACTAGCGTTTACTTAAATAAAAAGTCTTTTTTTTGTTGCTGAATTTGACTTTGCTGCTGAAATTGTTTACTACCCCCCTCCTCTTGCTTAGTGCTATGTGATTTATTATAAGGAGAATCGTATGTCTTTTTTAAACCAGATATATTCGAACCCCTTTCAGATTGATCAGTTTGCACCTGCTGTTGTTGTTGCTGTTGTTGTTTCTTCTTGAATTCGCTACTAACTTCAATACAGTTGTTTCTAGCTTCATCATATCCCATTCTTGATTGCTTTGTATCTTTTGATTTATCTTTTGATTTATCTTCAGATATTGTCATTGCTTGAGATATTATCATCCTTCCACAAATCAAGTCATCGTCTTGAAATTCCCCTTCATACATTAAGCCGTCTGGAAGTGTAAGCTTACCCTTGCCATGCTTTTTGTCTTTTAAGAATTCCCCTTCATAAATTGAGCCGTCTGAAAGTATAAGCTTACCCTTGCCATGCTTTTTGTCTTTTAAGAATTCCCCTTCATAAATTGAGCCGTCTGGAAATTTTTTACGACCATTGTATGCCACGCATTTATTCAAACCAAGACTTGTGATACTAAATTCCCCATCAAAATAATCCCCATTGTCATATACAAACCTCCCTCTATCTCTCAAAGCGTCAATCTTACGTTCAATTTCAAAAAAACAATCTTTCAGTTTTGTAACTGTTGTTACTGGATTACTTTGATTTGGTAAATCATCTATGTGACCAATATCACTTTGTGTTGATAATAAATCATCTATGTGACCAATATTAATTTGTGTTGATAATAAATCATCTCCGTAACCAATATCATTGTTGAATGTAATTTTTTGATACTCACGACAGTTTAGCGTATACTTCATAATACCATGTTTTTTGCCTTCCAAGAATTCCCCTTCACAACTTGAGCCATCTAAAAGTGTAAGCTTACCCTTGCCATGCGCTTTGCCATTTCTCATTTCACCTTCGTAAATTGAGTCGTCTGAAAGTATAAACTTACCTTTGCAATTTCTCATTTCACCTTCGTCAATTGAGCCGTCTGGAAATTTTTTACAATCTTCATATTTCACAGATGTATTTAACTCATTATTGACAATATGTTCTGTATAACTACCATCTTGATATATAACTTTGTAAATGAGATTCTTTGCGTCTTCGGTGAAATGTCCTGCATAAATTACTCCATTTTCATTAGTTTTACGAAAAACCTTTGGTGGATACAATCGTTTTCCGTCTGAATTAAAATTAAATGTCAAAAAATCACCATTTGGATATTGAAATGTCCCGTCAGGGTATTTAATTTTTCCATGTACCATATAACCTTCGTAAATTGAGCCGTCTGAAAGTATAAGCTTACCTTTGCCATCTGCTTTGCCTTTTGTCACTTCACCTTCGTAAATTGAGCCGTCTAGAAATGTACGCTTAACATCATATCTTTCGCCTTCAGAGTATGGCTTTAGCTCACTTAAGTCCATTGGAGGCATCAAGCCAGCCTTCAATACTTGATAATTTTCCATATCACATTGGTAAATTGAGCCGTCTTTTTTACGAATAGTCATCTTATCATCAAGCATAATAGCCATCTTATCCTCAAGCCTAATTACTCTTTCGCATTTGTACTTTGTTTTGATTCATAAAAAATAATAAATAACGTTTCTCTAATACACTATACTTTATTTAAAATCAACTATTAATTTTATTTTGCAAAAAATTTCCTTATTTCCTACAAAATACTCACAATTATATAATGATGCCTAAATTCAAAACCTAAACAAAAAAAATACTAAATCACACAAACAGAAAAAATAAATAGATATTGACTTTTAAAAATCTTGTATCATACTTTTTGTATGTAGTGGCAAGATAGCTCAGTTGGTTAGAGCAAAGGAATCATAATCCTTGGGTCGGGGGTTCAAGTCCCTCTCTTGCTACCAGTAAATTTTGGTGCCATGAAAAGACGATTTAATCCAATATATACAATATCACAAAGAACGCCAGAACCTAAAAGTACATCCACGGATCTCGATTCAGAAAATGTCATAAACATACAAGATGCTAAAAATACCCTTCAAAAACGCGATATAAATTCAAAAAATAATGACAATCTCGAAATTCAAATGCCATCTTGTGTAAAAGAAATGTTTATGTCAATGCTTGCATATATTGACCCAACAATAGAGAAAAATGACTTGCTACCATTGCTAAATTCAAAAAGCTCAGTTAGTAAAATAATATTTGATCTTGAGCAAACAAGCTTTGCCCAAAGTGATGAAAAAATTAAAAATGCAGTCAATATAATCAAAAACTTTATTGACCTATTGCTACAAGAACGTATACAAAATAAAAATATTATGCATGTTTGGAATGATTTATCTCAATATCTAAAAATTAAATTTGGTGAAATTGGGCACGAAGTTTTTATTATATTTTACCTAGATGCAAAATATCAAATTATTAAAGAAGAGCAATTGTCAATAGGTTTTTCCGATAAAGTTGGTATCGATATTAAGAAAATTATCAAACAAAGCTCTACTTTAAACGCTAAAAATATAGCAATAATACATAATCATCCATCTGGAAACCCAAACCCATCTGCACAAGATATGGACTTAACATACGAAATATCAAAGCTCCTTGCAATAGTAGGAATAGAAATATTTGACCATGCAATAGTCTCGGGAAATGAGATATTTAGCTTTAGAAAAAACTATCTACTTTAAAACACACATCCTATTATGTTCTTTGCTTATCTTTTGTAACCTCTTCTCTTTGTTTTTTTAGCATATCCCCAAAGCCACCCTTCTTTGCCTCCTCAGGCTTTGCATTATCCTTGACACCTTCAGGCTTTTTACCATCTTTCTCTTGATCAACAACTTTATATTTCAACTTTTCAGAATCTAAATATTTCGTTAACGCATCAAAAGCTTTATCATCATTTACCGTAATTATTATTTCTCCACTTGCCTTATATTCAATGGTAAAGGGCTGCTTTTTTTTATCATCTTTTTTTGCTACACCTGCATTCTTTGCGCCATATTTACCATGTAAATACTCCTTATTATTAACATTAAATCGTACCTCAGATGCTTTACTATCAACTTGTACACCATTTTCGGTCATAAATTGCATTATTTTGCCAATCCAGTTATTTACAAATTCAGTAACTTCATCATCTGGCTTTCCCTTTAATTCAGCAATTTCTACACTTATTTTTTTTGATTCAACATCCTTGTCATCATCTTCTTTTTTACCATCCTTAGGTATCGGATGAGGTGTTTTTGTTGGCCCACCTTTGCCACCACCAAGTTGCGGTGTTTTTTGCACTGGAGTTTTCTTCAATTCTTGCGGATTCTGATTATTTTGATCTAAAGATTTATCATCATCTTCTTCCTTCTCTTCTTCAAACGATTGATCTAAAGATTTATCATCATCTTCTTCCTTCTCTTCTTCAAACGATTGATCTAAAAATTGATTACCATTTTGATCATTAGGTTTATGATTGTCTTGTTTTTTATTTAAAGATTGAGTTTTTTTTTCAAAGAAATTACCGCGATACTTCATACTGATATAGAAAAACTGGAGGCCGAAGTGAGATTCGAACTCACGATCAAGGATTTGCAATCCTCTGCATTAGACCAGCTATGCTATTCGGCCATATCAACTCAATTATACAACATAAATTTTAATTTGCAAGAAAAATAATGATGATAAAATTAGTTTTGCAAATTCTCCATATAATCATTATAAAATTTTATCTTCGCATCAAGAATAGCCTTGGATATTTCAGCCCCGTGCATACTTGATATATCTGGCTTTGTATACTCTAAATTTGATAATGCTATAAAGGCTTTATGATTAATTTTTCTCTCAAGTAACAAAAATATTTCAAATGCTCTGCAAAGCCCATATTTTGCAAGTATTGTAACATCGTTATCCTTGGTTTTTGCAGCTATATCTACGATTTTCTGCTCATATTTACGAAATATCTCATTTTTTCCAATACCACCCAGCATATTTAATAACTTTCCCTGACTTTTTGTGATTTTTGTGTGTAAAAATATCTCGTCATCTATGCTTTCTATAAATTTAATTCCAGAGGCTGAAATATTACAATTTTTAAAAATTCCATCAAATATACCATTACTTAACATAATATCAACCAAATAAGCGCAATTATCACTTTCAAATAGCTTTAATAATTCAGATCTAATGCGCTCTTTTGAAAGCATTTGCATTTCATTGCTAAGCTCTTTGCATATATTTATTTCCTCAAAACTATAATCTTTTATAATATGCGAAAAGCGAAAATATCTTATAATTCGTAAGAAATCTTCTGTAATTCTTGTTTTTGCATCTCCAATAAATCGTATTTTTCGCGCATTAATATCTGCAATTCCCCCATGATAGTCATAAATTTCGCCATTAAAATCAAGATAAATTGCATTCATGGTAAAATCTCGACGCATGGAATCCTCCTCAAAACTTGTTGTAAATTCAACCTCTGCATGCCTTCCAAAAGTTTGAATATCCTTTCTGCATGATGTAATTTCAAAATTTGTGTTGTTTTTTTTATCTACAACAATTAAAGTTCCGTGTGACCTGCCCCCTATGTCAAATACACCAATATCTTCAACGCTTTTTAGTATATTCATGACCTCGTCAGGGCTTGCATTTATTGATAAATCTATGTCAATCTTAGCCTTTTTTACCCCAAGTAAAATATCTCTAACATAACCCCCAACTATCATCAATTTTAAACCATTTCGCTTAAATATATCCGATAAATTATTTAAAAACAACCTATCTTCCAGTTTTATTTTATCTAAAAAATTCATAAAAAAATGCTTGCAAATTATATCAAGTGTATGTAACAAGTGTTTTTGAGTAAAGTCAAGATTATTTTTGTAAAATGAAATTAGCATTATTTCTACCAATTTTGTTGTTTTTTGCATCAGGATGTCAAATGAATCGCGGAAAACCATTTTTTTCTGGTGAATGGGGTTATTTTGATAAAACAAAAGCGGATAGCATAATCAAGGTAAAAAATGAACCTAAAAAGACCAAAGATGAACCTAAAAAAATCAAAAATGAAGCCAAGAAAGCAACGAAAAATAATAAAAAAGCTAAGATAAACGAGCCTAAAAAAACTATAATAATAGCAGGATCTAAGCCGCATAGCATGAAATACAATGTTGCAGGTAGCATTTGTATGTTTTTAAATAAAATGCACGACCTCAATATACACTGCGTTGTAGAGCCAACATCTAGCGTAAGATATGCTATGAATCATTACAATCAATACGATTTTATA
The DNA here is from genome assembly GCF_007993655.1 of Candidatus Deianiraea vastatrix. Classification (GTDB taxonomy): domain Bacteria; phylum Pseudomonadota; class Alphaproteobacteria; order Rickettsiales; family Deianiraeaceae; genus Deianiraea; species Deianiraea vastatrix. The sequence goes on from NZ_CP029077.1 coordinate 791,989, forward strand.
ATTAGCCAAACAAGCCTTGAAAAAGACTTCATGAATAACAAACAATTAACATCAATGTTCTCATTGTTCCCTGAGACTTTTACTATTTTGGTTTCAGAAAAATCTGGTATTAAATCAATTCAAGACCTAAAAGGTAAGAAAATTTATGTTGGAAAAGGTGAAAATTCAGCAAAAATAGCCCTGTCTGAAATCCTAAAGCATTCCAATATGTCAATATCAGACGTTAATATTATCTCTGGCGTTAATATGAGTCATGCACTTTGCAATAGCAGTATTGATGCAATAGCAACAGATATTAATCATCCAGATGGCGATGTTGATGAATTTGTAACAGAATGCGGGGTAAAAATTTTGCCAATTCCTGAGCAAGATATATCAAAAATTGTTACCGAACACGATGAATATCTAGCAAGCAAAATAAATATTAGTGCATACCCTGGATATAATAAAGATATAGCCTCATTTGCTATAATGACAAACCTTATAGCAACATCTCGCGTGGATGAAAAGCTTGCATACAAAATAACTAAAGCCGTGTTTGACAATATGCCGAAATTTAAAATGTATAACAAAGTATTCCTTGATGTTGAAAAAGATAAAATGACAGAAATGAAAAATGGCCTGATGCTGCCTATTCATAAAGGTGCATTAAAATACTATAAAGAAAATAATATTATCAAAAAATAATGGTTATTTTTGGCATAGATCCATCTTTAAATTCCTGCGGATATTGCGCTATAAACTGCGTTTCAAACTCGATAAATCTCCTATGCCTTGGCACGATAGAAAGTAAAACCGGCGGCGAAATGTATCCTAAATTAAACAAAATTTTCGATGTTATTCGCACCCAATATACTCAATATAAACCAGATATTCTTGCTATAGAAGATGTTTATGTTAATTCAAATCCCCAAACATCTTTAAAACTTGGTATTGTTCGTGGTGTCTGCATGGCAAATTTCCTCGATAATAAAACAGAAATCTTAAGCTTTGAGTCAAGGCTTGTAAAAAAAACACTCACAGGCAACGGAAATGCTGATAAAATGCAAATACAGTACATGCTAAAACATATTTTGCCATCAGCAAACCCAAAAACTGATGATGAAAGTGATGCACTTGCAATTGCAATTACGGCTTATTTAACTAAAACAACAAATAAAATCGGGTCATGATAACATTTGATATTTCGGAATTTGCAAATAATATAAAAAATGGGAAGATTCTTGGAATAGACTATGGAGCAAAAAAAATTGGTCTTTCAATAACCGATAATGACCGTATTATCGCAGTGCCAATGCAAATTATCAACAATGATGACAATTTTTTACAAAATTTCCATGAAATAATAAAATGTCACGATATAAAAGGAATTGCAATCGGCATACCCCTTGATATACTCGGAAATCTTCAAGACTTTTGCAATGTAATTATAACTTTTGCAAATAAATTATATCAAGAAATACAAATTCCAATTTTCCTCCAAGATGAAAGAATGACAACAAGACTTGCAAATACTTTGCAATTGTCATCGGGTAAATTTGGTAAACAAAGTGTTTTGGCATCAAAAAATCATACAAAAACTAGAATATCTCAGAATAAATCTTGGAAAAATCATAATAAATCTGAAAAATATAAAAATATCGATTTAGATTTTATTAAACCCCATGAAAAATCAGCAAAAAAAGGTAAAATGTCCCTTAATACCGTAAATTTTCAAGATGATGCAGTTGCAGCTTGTCAAATTTTAGATACAGTTATATCGCAGTTAAATATTGCAAATAAAAAATATAATGATTAAACTATTAAAGATTTTCTAAAACCATGATAAAATCTTGTTTTTTTCTATTAATGCTTTTCATGATTTGCGGATTTGCAAAAAATGAGCATTTTCAAAAAGGACTTGCAAGTTGTTATATGCGCTATGCTGAAGCAAAAAATATTGATGGAAATGGCACAGAGTATTTAAAATTTAAAAAACGCGCTTATAAAGTTACCCGTGGAGATGAAATATTCCCATATAGTCCACTCGATCTTGGCGTAAGCGTTGAAAATGGACTTGACTTTAAAATGGATAAATACAATAGATTAATGAAAATTTTGTCAGATACAGATTTGATAAAAAATGAATACGATATGTTAGCTCATCTACAATGCCTCTTTGATTGCTGGATTGGAGACGAAAGCCAAGATGCCCTTGGAAAACAGAAAATAAAAGAGTGTGAAAAATCTTTTCTTTGGAATTTGGAAAGCTTTGAGCAAAAATTTAAAATTACCCCAAAAGATACACCAGATAGTCTAAAAAAACCTACATACACAGAGGAAATTGCAATGGATGAGAAGAAAAAACACGAGTTGTGCTATAGTGTCTACTACAACGAAGGTGAATATATCCCACCAATTACAGCTAAAAATATTGTTGAAAAAATTATTAAAAATACTGGATCTTTTGATTCTGCAAGTGTATTAATTACCGGATATATAGACTGGACAGGCGAGCCGCATTATGGTAGATATTTGGCAAAAAAAAGAATGATTTTTATGCGCGATTTGCTCGTTGAAAGTGGCGTTTCTAGTAGAAAAGTACTTGGATTTGTCACCGAATATTCAGATATACTAAAAGATAAAAATGATACAGATAAACTAAATGCACGCAGAAGAGTTAGAGTGTGTATTGTAGATTTTGTAGTTGGAAGCAGACATGGTCAAGAATTTCTTGACTTTTTTGATTATAAGGGTAATGGAGATCTTAAGCCAAGTGAAATAGAAAAAATGGGAAGAGGGCAAATTCCAAAACAAGTAAAAAAGAAATGATTTTTTGTTATTAAAATGTTTAAAATTTTAGTTTTAACAGACTCGCGAGCTGCAAATACTAAGCAATCTACAGCTCTTGCAAATGGTATAAAATCAGTATTATCATCAAAAATAGCTGTGCAAATTGATACAACAGATGTAAAATTTAACTTTCTTGCAAAATTGCCAAATATAATAAGAATTTGGAAATTAAGCGGTAAGATAAGCAAGCCGCGTGAAAAAAGATACGACGTTATAATATCATGCGGTAGAAAACTTGCAAAAATATCGTTACATGCAAAACGAAAATATGGAGCTCAAAGAACAAAAATTATTACAATACTTAATCCAAATATTCCATTTTCACATTTTGATGCAGTCTTGCTTCCAAAACATGATAATATCCTAAGCCTAGACGAGAATAATGTCGTAAATACCAATGGTGCAATTTCATACTTTAATCCATCAGATTTCAAAGAAGATATTGCGAAATTTTCCAGCATTATCACAAGATTTCATAGACCGTACATATCAGTTGCTATCGGTGGAAACGCTAAAAACTTTGTTTTTACACAGGAAATTGGAATAGCTTTTATTAATCAGATTAATGATATTGCAAAAAAAATGGATGCAACACTACTAATTACTACATCTCGCAGAACACCTCCTCATATTATCGATAATATAAAGAAAATTCTTGATTGTTCATACTATTTATACGATGTTTCAAATCCACGAAAAGGCGAAAATCTATACAATGCATTTCTTGGTTATGCAGATTATTTAATTGCAACTGCAGATTCAATTTCAATGATATGCGAAATGTCTTATCTGCAAAAACCACTATATGTATATAAAGACGGCATTAATATATCAAAATATGAACAATTTTTAACCCTTGCTCAAGCCAATAATTCTGTCAAAATATTGGATAAAAATGTTGAAACCCTCGAAAACTTCCTTCCAAATACAATGGATTGCATCAATGATGTTGCAAAAGATGTGTTAAAAAAAGTAAATATCCTTTTTTATTAAGGAGTTTTTATAATCCGTATAAAACCGATATTTCAAGCCCAAATGAAGTCATCAACTTTCCACTACCTGCATATAAATCATTTGCATACTTCTTATTGGCCTTATCAGTTACCATTATTTTTAATTTTGCCTGCGCAACTATCGAATCTGTTATATCGTATGTTCCGCCGAAAAATACCGAATAAACCGCTGCAAATCCATCTCTTGCCTGAGATTTGTAAAACTCAGTCCCAGTTGTGTCTGAACTTGTTTTTGCACCACTGAGTGCCATTGTAACATTTGATACACCTATTCCAAAACCACCGAATAAATTTAGATTATTTCTTGGATCTCCCGTAATATAAAAGTTATACATTGCTCTTTTTTGCGAAAGTGTATACTTAACACTATCGTACTCATCATTAAATTTATTTGCGGCACTAACATGTTTTAAATTTGCAGTTTGTGAACCAAAACCAACTTCTAGCTCATGCCTTGTTGTTGCGCCCTCACGAGATAAATCAACATATCCTAGACTAATTATACCAGAAGATAAAATGCCTATACCATCATTTGTAAAATTTGGACCTTTTGAATTATTTTTTGCATAATTTGATTCCATATTATATAAAGCCTTATTCATATTTTCACTCATTCCCGCAGACCTCATGTCATTAATAGACGTTCCAAGCCATTCAAATCCACCACCAATATAAAATCGCCCAGAACTATTGCTATCATCTAAAAATGGCGGCCTGTTATCATCCTGCCTATATGCAAGTCTTTTTTGAAACATTGCAGATGCATTTTCTTGTAAAATAAAAATAAATAAACTAAAATATATCAAATATCTCATATCTCATCGATGTTATACACTAATCATTTACATAATTATCTTATTTGCAAGTTTTTTTTGTTAAAATAATTCTTGATTATAATTTTTTTATGTTTTTAATGTTTGAAAATGTTATTAATTTTTTTTATAATATGGCAGAGAAATTTGAAAGAAACAAACCCCATGTTAACGTGGGAACAATTGGACACGTTGACCACGGTAAAACAACTTTAACAGCGGCTATTACTAAGGTTTTGGCAGAAAAAGGTATGGCACAAGCTACGGCTTATGACCAAATCGATAAAGCACCAGAAGAAAGAGCTCGTGGTATAACAATCGCAACGGCGCACGTTGAATATGAAACAACTAATCGTCACTATGCTCACGTTGACTGCCCTGGTCACGCCGACTACATTAAAAATATGATTACAGGTGCCGCTCAGATGGACGGATCTATACTTGTTGTTGCCGGAACTGATGGTCCGATGCCTCAAACTCGTGAACACATCCTTCTTGCTCGTCAGGTTGGTGTACCTAGAATGGTTGTCTTCTTAAATAAATGCGACATAGCAGATGCAGAAATGCTTGAGCTTGTTGAAATGGAACTTCGTGAACTTCTTACTATGTATGGATTTGACGGTGATAATACTCCAATTATTCGTGGTGCTGCACTTGGCGCTCTAAACGGCGAACCTCAATGGGTTGAAAAAATTCATGAATTAATGGCTGCAGTTGATAGCTATATCCCTACACCTGAAAGAGAAACTGATAAACCATTCTTGATGTCTGTAGAAGATGTTTTCTCAATTTCTGGCCGTGGTACAGTTGCAACTGGTCGTATCGAATCTGGTATCGTTAAAGTCGGTGAAGAAGTTGAAATTATCGGCCTTGGTAAAGATACTAAGAAAACTACAATCACTGGAATTGAAATGTTTAGAAAATTACTTGATGAAGGTAGAGCTGGTGACAATGCAGGCTTGCTTCTTCGTGGTGTTGATAGAGAAGGTATTGAAAGAGGTCAAGTTCTTGCAAAACCAGGTAGCATAACTCCGCATAAGAAATTTAAGGCTGAAGTTTATGTTCTTACAAAAGAAGAAGGTGGAAGACATACTCCATTCTTTAAAAATTACAGACCTCAATTCTACTTCAGAACAACAGATGTTACTGGAACTGTAACCCTTCCTGCTGGAACTGAAATGGTTATGCCAGGTGATAATCTTACTCTTGAAATTGAATTAATGTATTCAGTTGCAATGAATAAAGGTTTGAGATTTGCTATCCGTGAAGGCGGTAGAACTGTTGGTTCAGGCGTAATTTCTGAAATTATTGAATAATAAATTCTTTAATTGAAAAATTATTAGTGGGTGATTGCATAAATCACTCACTTTTTTTTGTGAAAAAATATATTTATTATTTGACAAAAAGAAAACATATTTTTACTATATAAAAAATTTTTGCCTTAATGTCTTTTGAATTTACACTTGAGAAAAAAACAGGGAATGCTAGATGCGGCACGCTAAATCTTGCGCACGGCGTTGTGCAAACTCCAGTCTTTATGCCAGTTGGAACATCTGCAAGTGTTAAAGGTCTCACAAATGACATGATCAAAGATACTGGAGCGCAAATAATCCTTGGAAATACCTATCATTTAATGCTTCGCCCTGGGGAAGAAAAAATGGAAAAATTTGGCGGAATGCACAAATTTATGAACTGGAATCTGCCAATTTTAACTGATTCCGGCGGTTTTCAAGTAATGTCTCTATCTAAAATACGCAAAATTACTGAGGAAGGCGTTACATTTCGCTCGCACATTGATGGCACAAAATACCTCCTAACACCTGAAAGATCCATGGATATTCAATATAAAATTGGCAGCGATATAACTATGATTTTCGATGAATGCCCTGCATTTCCGATAACTCACAAGAAAGCGAAAAAATCTATGGAACTTTCACTTAGGTGGGCACAAAGATCAAAAGATGCATATATAAATCGCGATGGATACGGGCTTTTTGGCATAGTACAGGGGTCTGTTTTTCCCGATTTGCGTGAAATTTCTGCAAAATCCTTGATTGATATTGGTTTTGATGGATATGCAGTAGGCGGTCTTGCAGTTGGCGAGGGACAAGATGAAATGCTAAAAACCCTAGATTTTACCGTGCCTTTTATGCCGGAAGACAAGCCTAGATACCTCATGGGCGTTGGTAAACCTGATGATTTAATTAAAGCCGTAGCGCGTGGAATTGACATGTTCGACTGCGTTTTGCCATCACGCGTTGCAAGAAACGGCCTTGCTTACACAAGAAATGGCGAAATTCGGATTAAAAACGCACAATATGCAATTTCAGACCGCCAACTTGATGAAAAATGCAATTGCTATACATGTAAAAATCACAGCCTGCAATATCTTCATCATCTATTTAAAAATCAGGAAATACTTGTTGCAACGCTAATGACAATCCACAATATCACGTTTTACCAAGATTTAATGAAGGCTATTCGATCTGCGATTTTTGCAGGTAATTACAGTGAAAATACTAGGCTTGGGGATTTGTTTTAGTCAAATATACCACTCTTTTTTGATTATAATTCAATTATTATACAGCAATGTATGTTTATTTTTTCATTTTCCACCGCTTATGCAGCCAAAACCACTGTTCTCTATTTTCTGAAATGTCAAGTGAAAATTGATCATTTGCAGCTTGCGCAAGGGTTTCAGGGGTAAATCTGTCATCATCCTTATGGCGTATAGTTTGAAATTTCATAACAAATTCCGTAGGTTTATTTTTTTTTCGCAGGCACGATACATATATAACCGGAATGTTATATTTACATGCTATTTTTGCAAAAAATATAGATGTCATGGCATCTTTTCCAAGAAAAGGCATAGGAATTCCGTTAATATCCCTGTGATCGGCAAATACAGATAATGCATTACCTTTTTTGAGTACAATTTTCACAACTTCCTTGATTTGACCTGTATTTTTGCGCAAATTCTTCCCATAACTTGCATTGTGTACAAAAAAGTCGATTAATGGGTTATTTTGCCTTCTATATATCGAATACAGCGGTATTTTAAGGTATTCAATAAATTTTGTAATAAACCACCAATTGCCAAAATGACCCGTAATAATAATTATTGACTCATTATTTTTGATATAATCTTCTATAATCTCATGATTTTCAACCTGAACATACTTTTGCAACCTAGACCACTTTTTAACAAAAAAATGCGGCGTTTCGCCAACCATTCGCCCAGTGGTAAAAAAGATTTTCTTCGATAAAGACTGCACAAATTCCTCTTCCATTAGCGGATAGACATGTCTTAAATTGTTTGTAACTCTAGCGCTAATTTTGGGTATAAATCTAAAAAGATTCATAAAATATCCACCAAAACATGATGAAATCTTAAAGCCAAAAAGAATACATATAACAAAAAATAATACAAGAAAGATAAACTCAATAATGTATCTTATAAAAAATACTGTATGTTTTACTATATTAATCAATTTTGCACACAAAAAACTTAGAAAGTAAATAAAAAATATCAGATATTAATGTCAAGAATTATATTTTATTATTATTTACTTGACTATAAAAATATTATCATTAATATGATTTCGTTTAATTTTTATTTTTTACCTTTATGGACACAAGTACAAAAACATTTATGAATAGGGGAATCCCAAACCTTCACAAAAGACAGCAAATGGCAGAACAATTAATGCCTCCACTCATACAAGATCCATCTGAGGAACATGTTAAAAAACTTGGTGAAATTGCATATATCAAGTATCCCAAATCAAATAATTCCCAAGAATATAATTTTGATAAAGTCATGCAAAACCTACAAGATGAAGTGATGGACAAAAATAATCGGCCTGACATACAAAATATTTATAGGCTTATTCGTAAGACGATCAACTTCATGATTCAATACAAACAGTCACACGGCAACATTGACATTAATAACATCAATGACAAAATAGTACTCATACATGAGCAGATCCACCTTTCCTTTCCGCATGATCTCAAAAAATACACACTGGATATGCTAAATATGACAACTTCAATTGTAAAAAATGCAATGGAATACATAAATGAAAATGTCAAAATACAAGCAGTTCAGACGGAAAGAGTTGAACAAATCGTTAAAAAAGAAATTACTCTTAAGCAGCCTATCACAACAAGTGCAACAGGAAGCATTCCTTCGGCCGCCAGAAAACAAACTTTAAACAAAGATGACCAAGAGTACTATGCACAATTTAATAAACAAGAAACTCAAGAAACTACACCAGATTCATCTTCTCCAAATTATGCCAAACTCACTACAGCATCTCGTGGATGGAGAAATCAAAAACAAATATCACAAAATGATAATCAAAAATTTGACACAACAATGTACAATAAAGCTTCACACAATGTAGGCGCTATACAGCATAATCAAGTTCATGTTGATAAGCAAATTAACCCCGTTTCCTCAAGACAAGGTGGTCGCTTTGTTTATAATCCAAAAATGGTAAATAACTACGTGAATAATAACCACCAGCAAAACCAACAAGGTGGTAATGGCTCACTTGCAACTCAGATGTTTGCAAACAATACACGCTTTGCTAACTTAACCAAGAAGCCAACTGGTTTGCTGCCTACTATTAATCAAAGGGGCTATAGAAAATAGGTCTTTCAACAAGCAAGTATTATTCTTATAGCTCTTTTTAGGGGCTATAAGATTTTACTTGACAATTATCTATTGCCATTAAGATGTCCATAGATTGTGCTTTATTATGTCTATTATGTATGATTTAGTTATAATTGGCGGCGGGCCGGGCGGTTATGTTTGCGCTATAAGAGCTGCGCAAAATGGTCTTAAAGTTGCATGCGTTGAAAAGCGTCAAAACCTCGGTGGAACCTGTCTAAATGAGGGCTGCATCCCGTCAAAAGCCCTGCTTGAATCATCGCATAATTTCTATAATGCAAAACATCATTTTACAGAGCATGGAATAAGCGTAAATCCTAAAATCGATACCAGCGTTATGCTTGCAAGAAAAGATGGCATAATAAAAAGCCTTGCAGGTGGAATTGATATGCTTTTTCGGAAAAATAAAATCGATAAAATAACAGGAACTGCAAGATTTGTCTCTAAAAATGAGATTGAAGTTGAAAATAATGGTGTAAAAACTGCGATAAGATCAGCAAAATTCGTTATCGCAACCGGATCTGTTGTCTCGCAAATTCCAAATGTTGCCATCGATGAAGAAAATATAGTCTCTTCAACTGGAGCCCTCTGCCTTAAAAAAGTGCCACAAGAATTGGTTGTAATTGGCGGCGGGGTTATAGGTCTTGAGCTTGGATGCGTTTGGTCAAGGCTTGGTGCAAATACGAAAGTTCTGGAATATTCTGATAAAATTATCCCTGGAATGGACGATGATGTGTCTGAATATGCAAAGAAAATGCTTGATGCCCAAGGTCTTGAAATTCATACATCCCATAAGGTTTTATCAGTTGAAAAAACATCTAAAAATGTTAAAATTGAATACGAAGATATTAAAACTGGTAAGCGTGACTTTGTAACCTGCGATGTTGTTCTTGTTTGCATAGGAAGAAGGCCATTTACACAAGGGCTAAATCTTGAGGCAATAGGCGGGGAAATCGACTCTCGAGGCTTCATTAAAGTTGATAAAGAATATAAAGTTTGCGAAAATATTTTTGCAATCGGCGATGTAATACCCGGGCCAATGCTTGCTCATAAAGCCGAAGATGAGGGCATTGCAGTTGCAGATATTGCAGCAGGCAAATATGGACATGTCAATTATAATGCAATTCCAAGCGTTGTTTATACTGACCCGGAAATAGCCTGCGTCGGACTTTCAGAAAAAGCCCTAAAAGATGCAAATATTGAGTATAAAATTGGAAAATTCAACTTTGCAGCAAATTCGCGCGCAAAAGCCATTTCCCAGACTCAAGGCTTTGTTAAAATAATTGCCGACAAGCAAACAGATAGAATTTTAGGCGCAAGTATCATAGGAAAAGAAGCAGGAACTCTTATACACGAAATTTCAGTTTTAATTGAATTTAGCGCATCGGCTGAAGATCTTTCCATGATTTGCCACGCACATCCAACCCTAAACGAAGCAATAAAAGAAGCAGCACTTGCTGTTTCAAAAAGAGCTATACATTCGTAGTCACCATGACGAAAACAAGGTACATTTTTGCATCATTCATGGCTTCTGCGCTAACATTATTTTGCTGTAGTCATATTCTTTGCCTTATTTTATATCTTTGCATGGTTGTAAAAGATGGCATTGCAATGGTGCGTGGAACTTATGTTAGAAATCCTTATAAATTTATTCCCGGTCACGAAGCAGAATATGAAAAAATGGTAGAAGAAGAAATGAGAATGCACGCAAAAAACATTAAAACTCATGGAAAATCATATATTTACAATATCTACTTTACACCAAAATACATTAAAGATGTTATAAACATTAATGAAAAATGTGACATCTATTAACCATCTAAAACTAAATATAAACCTGCATATCGCACATAGCTGCAAAATCATGATTGTGCGTTACAAGTAAAATTGATGTATTGCTCTTGGCGCATAAATCAAGCATTAATTTCATTACGATAATAGAATTTTCAGGATCAAGATTTCCAGTTGGCTCATCTGCAAAAATAATTTTCGGTTTATTTATCACAGCCCGCGCAATCGCAACTCTTTGCCTCTCACCACCTGATAATTGCCATGGATGATAATCCGCTTTTTCCCCAAGCCCCACATCTTTTAAAACTTGCTTTGCACACTCTATGGCAATTTTTTTATCTATATCGTTATTTAGTTTTGAAAATATCACATTCTCTATAACGGAAAACTCAGGAAATAAATGGTGAAATTGATGTATAAAACCAAATTTCCCCTTTCTGATAACATCCTTTTCACTTCCTGTAATTTTTGCAATGTCTTGATCACAAATTTCTATTTTACCACTGTAATTATCGTCCATTAATGCGCAAAGTTGCAAAAGAGTTGTCTTGCCGCAGCCCGATGGTCCACAAATTGCAATTGATTTTCCAGCTTCAAGTGATAATGATATATTGTTTAAAACGCTTTTTTCACTGTTTCCATCTTGATAAATCTTCGATAAATTCTCAATTTTTAATACAATTTCAGACATTTATTGCTTTTTAAAATTAACTACTTATATAATATAAAAAATACAAGTCAAGTAATGGATAGTCTTTTTGGTGAAATTGCCGATAATGTTAAAAATGCAGTAAGTATGCCTGCATTTCCTGATGAAAATCTTAAAAGTGATTTTAACATCGCAACCCTTGGTCAAAAATTACCAAGTCAGCATCATGAAATATATACTAAAATTATCAACCTATTTAACAATAATGCTCTGCATCACGCAACAATTTTATACGGTGTTTACGGTATTGGAAAATACATTTTAGCTAAAGAAATAGCCTCATATATTATACTTTCAACCGATACAACCCATAATTCCTACAATTTATTGCAAAATAATACACATCCAGATTTATTTACTATAAACGAAGATAAAATCTCAGTTGATAATGCTCGTCAAATACTTACTTTTACATCTCTTAAATCGTCATTTTCAAAGTCTAAAATCATTATACTAAACATCGATGGCCTAAATATGCAAGCCGCAAACGCTATACTTAAAGCACTGGAAGAACCTCAGCCAAATACTTTTTTCTTCATGATTACAAGTAATTTATCTGCAGTTATGAAAACTATACGCTCAAGATCAACTCTGCAATTTGTACCAAATATAGACTACAATAACTTCTTTTCCCACTCTGCTATACAATACATTTCCCTTCAAGATGCAAAAATATTGAAAGATTTATCAAATGCAAATGGTAATATATCCGTTGAAATGATGAATAAAAATATACTACAACTCATGGCTTTGCTAACTGAATTTATCTTTGCAGGCGATCTGAAATCAACTCAAATAGAAAATATGCTAGGTAAGCAAAATGCTATATCTTTTGATATTGTTGTAAAATTAATTCTATACATCCTAAAGGTCATTAATCCAATATATAACGCAAGATTTGAGCTGCCAAGCGTTATTGCAAATAGCGAAAATATACAAAAAGAAATTAAACGATATAGAGATAAAACGCATCCAAAAAATTACTATAATTATTTTAAAATGTATGATGAAATAATTGAAATAATTGTAAATAAAAATACATTTAACCTCGACACAACCCACTGCATTCACGCAATATTGATTTTAATTAGAAATGCAATTAAATCTTAATCTTTTGATAAATTCTCTCCAAAATATTTCTCAAATTTACCCTCTTTCCCATTTTCCTCATCAGCATTTTCAAGCGCAGGTTTTACCTTGTTGATGTTTGGCCAAATCTTCGAATATTTCTCATTAATCTCAAGCCAAAAGATTAATTCTTCACTTTCCGGAAAAATTGCTTTTGCCGGGCACTCAGGCTCACAAACACCGCAATCTATACATTCATTTGGATTAATAACTAGCATATTTTCACCCTCGTAAAAACAATCTACAGGGCATACCTCAACACATGTTGTATACTTACATTTAATGCAATTTTCACCAACTAAATACGCCATATTCTACAATAAACTCATCAAGTCTTTTTTATCAAAACTTGGCTTTATTTCTGCAAAACTAGCCTTAATTTCATTCATTACCGACTCTGCCAAATTTATATCTCTACTGCGAACAACAATCTCAAGAATCCAGCTATCACCCTCTATTTTTGGATAGCTGCCAATATCTACACCATCTTTTGCATAATTATATGCAATTTTCCCTAAAGACTTTGCAATATCTGCCTCCGGTAGATGAAAAATCTCCGATATACTTGATATAATCGATCCTTTCTGTAATTTTGGTAATACCTCACCTAGCATTGCATGGAAAATCTTTGGAACTCCAGCCATTACATATACATTTTTAATATAAAAACCGGGAGCCTGCGTAACATGATTAAAAATTAACTCCGCCCCATAAGGAATTTTTGCCATCTTTAAACGCGCTTCATTTAACGCATCGCCATAATATTCCTTTAGTATCGCATGTGCTTTTTCGTCTAAATATACATCTGCATTAAAAGCTTTTGCTATAGACTGCGTTGTAATATCATCATGAGTTGGGCCAATTCCTCCACTTGTAAAAACATAGTCATACTTTTTTGATAATTCAAGAACTGCACTCACAATATCCTGCTCAATGTCTCTTACATGCCTTGCCTCAATTAAGTCAATTCCAGATTTGAAAAGCTCAATTGCAAGATAGCTCATATTACTATCTTTCGTTTTACCAGTTAATATTTCATTGCCTATTATAATACATCCCGCAGTCTTTACTTTCATATACAAAGAATTTTATTGTATAATGTAATCTTGCTAATATTTAATATTCAAGTATAAATTTAACAATTAATGAGCTTCATTTCCCAATTCTTTGACATTAAATATCATATTTGATAAATCATCTGGAGTAATTTTATCAATCTTCGTTACAGATATTCCATTGCCAATGCCCGTAATTGGTATCTTAAATGTCTTTGCAGCTTTAAGTATTTGCCCTATTTTTGATGTTGTCTCAAACTTCGATATAAATATACCATCGATCTTAACAGTGTTTTTCAAAAACATAATCTGAGACATTATATCGCCTCCAAGATTTGCATCAGCTATAAATATCGTTGAAAAAGATCTATCTTTCCCTATTAAATCTTTTACACTGCCAATGATTTCTGAAACATAATCTAATGTTGCTTTGTTACCAACAACTATTCCCGGTGTATCAAGTACAAATATATCATATTTATTTTCAATTGCAAAATTTATTTTCTTTTCAATAAAGTTGAAAATTTTTTCACCCTTCTTTTTATAATCTGCATCAACTGCAACTTTTTTGCATAACTCGTTAAATTGAAATAATGCTCCAGGGCGAACTATATCACAACTAACAAGACTTGTTTTATACTCTAGATTTGTTAATAAATTTGCCATTTTAAATGATGTTGTCGTTTTACCAGAGCCATTAACTCCAATTAACGCTATTACATGCGGATATGATACCGTGTCAATTTCAAAAGATTTAATACACCCACGCAAATATTCAACTATATTCTGCTTAACAATTTTCTCTATCGCACTGCTGCTTTTTATTTTCATTAAACTTAAATCTCCCTTAATTTTCTCAATTAATGAATGCTCTAGCTGCTTATTTAACAATAAATTAATAACACGCTTTTCGTCAATAATGCCATCCTTATTAAAATTTAAAAAATTTACTCCACGAAAGGACATTAACTTGCTTTATATTACCACACAGCTAATCAATTGTTTTTAATAATCAAGAAAATATTTTTATATATCGTAATATCTTTATTCACTTGACATTTATATCCTTATTAATAAACTACTTTGATATGAAAAATCTATGCAAGTATTTAGCATCTCAACAAAATATATAGGAACTATTTATGCAAGAAATTTAACAATTGTTTTATCAATTTTTGTTTTAATTTTTGCAATTATAGACTCAATGTCTGCAGATTTCGGCTTTTTAATCTCTGTTTATCGCAGCATAATCAACCTTGATATGCTATTTGCCATAATTTGCGGTATATCAACAATAATAACCCTGCTTCGCCTAAAGCAAACAAACCAAGACATCGCCCTAATTTCTCTTGATAAAACCCCAATGTATATCTTTAATGTCTTGACGCTTTTTTCAATGCTAATCTACACCATTTTCATTACCATTATACACCCTTTTGCTTTTGCAAAAATTAAACGATATCAAATCTTACAGCAAAATCAATGTATTTTTGAATCTGGTGGTAAATTTGTTGACCAAAATAATCAAAATATTGTAAATAAAATAAAATACGATAAATGCCAAGCCAAATCACTAGAAGAACTTGAAATATCCTTTGATAATAAACACAATATTCGTGTAGAAATATACTCAAACGATCTTAGTCTTCCTAAAGGTAAAAACTCTATTGTTCATACACTTGCAACAGATAATATTTCATTTGAAACCAAAAATATAAAAAATGATAGAGAAATACGCAATTTAAATAAAGTCGATATGTATAAAAAAGACCTTAAAGACAAGCAAATTTCAATATATCACATGATCTACTCTCTACTTCGCGATAATAACGGCGTGATTAGTACATCCGACATTGTGGACTCCGTGCTTACAAAAATTAAAAATGCACTAATGATAGTTGTTTTTATAAATTCCTGCTATTTCATTCTAATTACAAGTAAACGCGGATTTATGGTCACAAAAGTTACAATAAAAACCATTATTTTTATCCAAACTTACTACATAATAACCTATCTTATTTCGGAAAAACTTTCATATTCCGACTCAATTTTAATAAAAATCTCCGGATTTGCACTGCTAAACATCTTTATCATCGCAATACTTCGCTATATACAAAGCCATGGGTTTTTAAATATCGGGGAAATTATCATAAAAAAATTACCATTTAATAAGCATAAAATAGTATAACTTTTTAAGATTTCATCTCCCCTACTTTTTAACCTACATTTAACCTTGCTGTAAATTACTACCACTATTTCTTCTTTGTATCTCACCTTGAATGTGAATACCACCGCCATTTTGATTTATTTGCACAATATTGTTATTTTCACTTTGTTCTTGCTGCTGTATTTGAGCATTGATTTGCGGAATTATTTGCTCTTCCTGTACTTGATTTAATTCATTGTGTTGCGAAATATTGACCTGCAAATCTATAGACTGCTGCAATTGATTAACGCCCTGATCCATCTCATCTACAACAATCTGCTGCTGTTGATTATTTAAATTTCCCAAGTTTAGCTGTATTTGCTCTTCTTGCACGTGACCCAAATCATTATTTGCAGGAATATCGCCCTGCGGAATTATTTGCTGTTGATTATTACCTATCCGAAGAAGACCAGTTATGTTACGAATCGCATCAATATCCACATCATTATCCATCCGTGTCGGAACATTTTCTTGATTGTTGTCTTGGAGTTGTGCAATAGCCTCAAAAATTCTTCGACGACGATTTTCTTCTTGTCTATTCATAATACACTCAATAATTTCATAACACAATGGTGTCATAACGGCAGTGACACCAGATAAACTAAACATTGTTCCAACAATAACATCAGCAGTTAAAATTTCTTTACCAATAATCAAACATTCAATACCTAATGAAATAGCTCCACCGCAAGCTCCAACTATAAATCCAATTCCAGCCCATTTTAATGCTTTTTTTAGTCTCTCGTTCATAAAACAAAAATAATTTTACTATTATACCACAAAATTTGATACATGTCAAGACAATTTACAAAATATAATTGATTTTTAGTTTTTTTACTTTATACTAAGCTTAAGTTGATTTGCAAATATGGTAAATATTAAGATAAATGGGCAAGAATTTGAGGTTGAAAACAATCTTACAGTTATGCAGGCATGTGAAAAATATGCTGGCTCTCAAATTCCAAGATTTTGCTATCACGATAAGTTAAAAATTGCAGGAAATTGCCGTATGTGCCTTGTTGAAATTAAGCCTGGGCCCCCAAAACCAGCGGCATCATGTGCAACACCTGTTGCAAATAACATGGAAATTTTTACAGACTCTGAAATGGTTAAAAAAGCAAGAGGAGATGTAATGGAATTGATTCTTATGAATCACCCACTTGATTGCCCGGTTTGTGACCAAGGCGGCGAGTGCGACCTTCAAGATCAAGCATATATATACGGCAAGGATAAAGGTAATTTTTGCCATGATAAACGCGCAGTTGTCGATAAATACATGGGTCCACTCGTCAAAACTAAAATGAATCGCTGCATTCACTGCACAAGATGTGTCAGATTTATTAATGATGTAGCAGGATTTACCGAAATTGGCTCAATTGGACGAGGCGTTGAAACCGAAATAACTACCCTTGAAAACGCATTATCTTCAGAATTGTCAGGAAATATAATAGATTTATGCCCAGTTGGCGCGCTAACTGCAAAGCCGTATGAGGCAAAAGCAAGGCCTTGGGAGCTGACAAAAACCCGTAGTATAGATGTTTTTGACGCAATGGGATCAAATATCGTCGTGCAAACAAGATCAAATGAAGTCTTGCGTGTTTTGCCAGATTTAAACGATGATATTAATGAAGAATGGATTAGCGATAAAAGTAGATTTGCCATTGATGGCCTTGCAAATCAAAGAGTTGACACCTGCTTTATTGCAAGAAATAAGGTTATACAACCTGCAAGTTTGGAAGATGCGATATTAAACACTGATAAAATTATAAAATCATCTAGTAATATTGCAATGATTACGGGCAAAATGACAGATATGGAAACTATATATTTGCATAAAATTCTTGCGGAAAAAATAAATTGTAAATACTATTCTTGTATTGAAAATGGCGGTGATTTTGATACTTCAAGCCGCGGAAATTACATATTCAATACAGGTTTTAAGGGTATAGACAAAGCAGATTTTATCCTTATTGTTGGCTGTAACACGCGAAAAGACGCTCCGGTTTTAAACGCACGAATACGAAAGGCATCGATTCTTGGTGCAAAAGTTGTGATTGCAGATGAAAACAGAGATTTAAAGCTAAATGCAAGCTTTCTTGAGCCAAATATATCGTCCCTTACTGATATTTTAAACAATAAATCAAGTGTAAGCAAGGCCTTAAAAGATGCGAAATTTCCAATGATTATCCTTGGCTCTGATATTGTAACAAAAGATGAAAAACTTCATAGCCTGACGCTTGAAATCGCGGAAAAATTCTTCATAAAAGACGACTGGAATGGTTATTGCTTTTTGCACAAAAATATTGCAAATGTTGGCGGTCTTGACTTGGATTTTAATACAAAATCTGCAACAAAAATAATGGAAATGGCAAAAGCTGGCGAAATTGACTGCTTAATTTTGAATTCAACTAGTGATATAGACACAAGTTTAGTGCATAATAACTGCAAAATTATATCTTTTGCAACAAATGGCGATGATAGTTTGCGTCGCTCATCTGTAATTTTCCCAAGCCTTACTTATGTTGAAAAATCGGCATTTTACACAAATTCCGAAGGTAGAATTCAAAAAACCACAAAAGCCTGCGAAATTATTGATAACCGCTTTGATGAATGTCAGATTTTATGCAAGATTATAGCAAATATAGACTCAAATTTTAGTGCAAAAACTAGAAGCGACGTGCAAATGAAAATGCTTGAAAGCCTTGAAAACAAAGAAATCAATGTGCAAAAATCTCGTGCAATTCTTGCGAAAAAATGCGATAAAATCGACGAAAATATATCTATTGCATCAACTGTTTATAATTTTTATATGACAGATTCAATTTCAAGAAATTCTAGAAATATGGCAAATTGCGTGAGGGAAATTTTGTTGATTAAAAAATAATATTTTTTTACAATTCTCATTTATATTCCTGGTATTTTAATAATATAATTAGGATAAAATTGACGCAAC
Organism: Candidatus Deianiraea vastatrix; assembly: GCF_007993655.1. Classification (GTDB taxonomy): domain Bacteria; phylum Pseudomonadota; class Alphaproteobacteria; order Rickettsiales; family Deianiraeaceae; genus Deianiraea; species Deianiraea vastatrix. The sequence continues at coordinate 811,166 of NZ_CP029077.1, forward strand.
CTCGTCAAAGTCGCTGAAATATTCTTTTTTTGTGCCAATTATTTGGTAGTTTTCGTGACCCTTGCCGGCAATTAGCAAAACATCGCCCTCTTGCATCATTAAAACACCATATTCTATCGCATTTTTTCGCCCGTCGATTTCCATGAAATTTCCAACAACATTTTCATTTTGAAGTGCAAAAAGCATGACTCGTTTTATTGGAAAGTCCTTTAATCGTGCCATTTTTTCGGCTTTTAGCTCGCGAATTCCGCTAATTATTTCGGCTCTAATTTTTGCGGCATCCTCTGTTCTTGGATTGTCGTCTGTTATAATCGTGAAATTTGCGATGGAAACTGATGTTTTGCCCATTATAGCGCGCTTTGCGTTGTCTCTGTCACCGCCGCAGCCAAAAATGCAAATAAGTCGTCCAGTAGTGATTTTTCGAAGCTCTACAAGGGCTTTTTCAAGTGCGTCTGGCGTGTGAGCGTAGTCTATGTAAATATCGTAGTATTTATCGGCTTTTTTGACTCTTTCAAGGCGACCCGGAGGCGGCATGATTTCGCCCAAAATGCTTATAAAATCTGATATTTTGAAGCCAAGAGATAGCATAAAACCGCTTGCACATAGTAAATTATAGACTTGAAAATCGCCTAAAATCCAACTATTTATATAGTATTTTTGCGTTTTATAGGCAAATGTAATTTTTTGCATGCCATTTTCAAGACGCACATCAAGTGGCTGTAAATCCCCATTTTTCCCATATGTAATCACAGTTTTTTCGCTATTTTCTTGAGCTATTTTTTCTACAATAGTGCCAGTTTTTCCATCGTCTATATTTGCAATGATAACCCCGTTATTTTTGAGATATTTTGTAAAGAGTTTTTCCTTGCAAGCCCAGTATTCATCCATGTTTTTGTGGTAATCAAGGTGGTCTTGTGTGAAATTTGTAAAGCCTGCAGTGCAGATGTCTAAAAAGTCAATTCTGCCCTGAGAAATTCCATGGCTTGAGGCCTCGAAAATTGCATAATCGCAGTGCATTTTTGTCGATGCAATATGCAAAATTTCATGTATTGAGATTAAATCTGGGGTGGTTAAATTATTGCCATTAAACCTTGTGAAAAACTCATCGTCAAGCTCTTTTTGCCCTGAAAAAACGCCAATAGTGCCGATATAAACACAGTTTTTTCCCATTTTACGCAAAATTTGCCAAACAAAATACGCCGTCGAAGTTTTGCCATTCGTTCCCGTGATTGCCATTTGAAATTTCGGCTTGTTTGGATAAAATTCGCGCAATTCATCTCTTAATTTCGTCTCGAAATCATCGACTACGAATACATTTTTTCCTTTTATGTCAAATCTTGTATAAATTTTTGCGGCACCCTTTAAAATTGCGTCGTTTATGTACTTTTCTGCTTCATTTTTATCAAGTGATGTGCAGAAAAATATCGAATTTTCCTTGACTTTTCGCGAATCTAATGTTATTTCCATAAAATTGTTGCAAATAATTTTTTTCGTTTCATAATAAAATAGCTTTAATAAAAGTCAAATGGCAAAAAATATTGAAAATTATAATTTTAGTGAAACTGAAAAAAAGTGGCAAAAATACTGGAATGAGCACAACTATTTCAGTAATCTTGAGATAAAAAATAAATACTATGTTCTTGAAATGTTGCCGTATCCATCGGGGAATTTGCACATGGGGCATGTTTTAAATTATACCATCGGTGACGCCTTAGCACGCTTTAAAAAAATGAGCGGCTATGACATAATTCGCCCGATGGGATGGGATGCTTTTGGACTTCCTGCGGAAAATACGGCGATTGAAAACGGCGTGCATCCTGAGAAATGGACTCTTGAAAATATCGCAAGAATGAAGGCGCAGATTAATAAACTCGGCTTTATGATTGACTGGAATCGTGAGGTTACAACCTGCCTTCCCGAGTACTATAAACATCAGCAAAAAATCTTTGTGGATATGGTAAATTCGGGGCTTGCATATCAAAAAGAGTCGATGGTAAACTGGGATCCTGTCGATCAAACCGTGCTTTCTAACGAACAAGTTGAAAATGGGCGTGGTTGGCGCTCGGGAGCTTTGGTTGAAAAAAAGACGCTCAGGCAATGGTTTTTTAAGATTACAAAATATCAGGAGGAATTGCTAAACGAAATTGAAAATCTTAAGGGCTGGCCTGAGAAAATTCGCGCTATGCAGACTAATTGGATTGGTAAAAGTGAAGGCGCGGAAGTTGACTTTGAAATTACTAACTTAATCGAGACGGAAAACTTCATAATTCGCCCGATAAATACTGGTGATTTGGATAATTTACATGGTCTTTATAGCGATGCGGAGGTGATGAAATATTCGCAAAAACATTGCAAAAACAAGGCAGAGACTGCAAAATTCTTGGATGACTATGTTAAAGAATGTAAAAATTGTGGCGTAGGACAGTATGCGATTTTTGCGAAAAATACTGGGGAATTTGTAGGGCGCGCCGGTAATTGCGTAATTGAAAATCGAGAATATAAAATTGCAATTAGCTATTTTTTACATAAAAAATTCTGGGGACAAGGTTTTGGAGCGGAAATTTCGCGTGCAATATGTGTAAAAACATTCGATAAATACGATAAAATCGGCATAGCAGTAATGCCTGGAAATACCGCATCTGAAAAACTTGCCAAAAAACTCGGTAGCAAATTTGATCGCGAAATTGAAATAAACGTCATCAAATATAATAATTTCCTACTTAAGAAAGAGGATTTTTACTCGGAAAATTCAGTTACAATCTTTAAAAATGATGAATTTTTAATCCGCTCAATTACAAAAAACGATAGCGATATATTGCGCGACTTGTTGTCAGAAAAAAACGGCATACAACCTAGTGAAAATTTTAATGTTGATGAATCAATTTCCAGAAATATTGATAGATTTACCAAAATTGGTCTTGCTAAATTTTTGATTTTTGATTTAAAAACATCAGATTTAATCGGTCTTTGCGGATTTCATATGTGTCATAATCCATGTGGGAATAGATTGCCAAAGGACTTTATCTCAAGTGAAATTTCCCCATCATTAAAAGAAAAACTTGGCAACAAAGATGGATGTAGTTACGAATTTGAGCTTGGATATAGATTAAAAAAATCATATTGTGGCAAGGGGATTGCGACAAAAATATCCAATATAGTGCTAAATTATGCTTTTGAAAAATATCCAAAATTAAACAAAATTATTGCTTATATAGATGAAAAAAATCTAGCATCTAAGCGGGTTTTAGAAAAGAATGGATTTAATTTGATTACAAAAGTTGAAACACAAGAATATGGCATGGAAGATTTTTTCGTTTTAGAAAAATGTAATTTCAAACAAAACCACTCCAGTACTGATAAAATTCGTATTTTTACAACTCGTCCTGACACATTATTTGGCGCAAGTTTTGTCGCAATTTCGCCAAATCATCCAATTGCTGGAAAAATTGCTAAAACTAGCGATGAAATAAGGGAATTTATCGAAAAGTGCAACAAAGGAAGCGTTAGCGAGGCAGACATTGAAACTCGCGAAAAAGAAGGCATATTTACTGGACTTTTTGTTGACAATCCTGCAATAAATATAGCAAAGGCCGAGGGTTTTGAGATTGAATGTGCGAAAATCCCAGTGTGGATCGCAAATTTTGTGTTAATGGATTATGGAACTGGTGCGATTTTTGGCTGCCCAGCGCATGATGAGCGTGATTTTGAGTTTGCAAAAAAATACAATTTACCCATTAAAAATGTCGTTGCAATCGATGAAAATATTGTTTTTGAAACTGAAAAATTTTATGTAAAAAAGTTTATCAAAAATGACTATGAAAATCTTTTAACCCTTGAAAAAGAGCTTTGGAATAACGACTTTACACCACATAATAACGCAATTAATGCAATTGGCGTTGAGGAATTTACAAGGCAGGAGCTTGACAAATTTGTCAATTGCAGGCATTATTTTTCCACCTTCGCAATTGTGTCTAAAAAAAGTCGTGAATTTGTCGGAAAAGTCAATATCGATCGCGATCATAGCCTAGATACACTAAAGCATTACGCCAAAAATGACATCGATCTTGGCTATGCTATTTTGCAAAAATTTCAAAATCAAGGTATTGCGACTGAAATTTCGCTTGGCGCGCTGAAATATCTTGAAAATATCGCGATAAATAATAGGATTTTCGCAACTCATAAGCCCGAAAATGTTGCATCACAAAAGGTGCTTGAAAAGACAGGATTTACACATATTGGCAAGTTTGAAGCAAACGGCGGAGAGTGGATGTGGTATGAATTTTGCAAAAATATACTAACAACGCAGAGATTAAAAATTACACCATCATGTCAAAAAGATGCGATAGAGATTGAGAAAATGTATAGCAACTGCGATGATGCAAAGTTTTTTACTGGTTACACTTTAAATGCAGAAAATGATGTAAAAAATGAGGCTGGATCGATGAAATTTACAATACGAGATAAGGAAAATGGCAATTTTATAGGCAGAGCGCAGCTTTCAAGCTTCGAAAACGAAGGTGGCGAAAGGTTTTTTAACGAAAATGAGACAGAGGTCATATACTTTATCGCAAAAGAGCATCGCGGTTGTAAATATAGCGGTGAAATCCTAGATGCAATATGCGATTTTGCATTTTCTAAGCTTGGAAAAAAAAGACTTGTCGCAGTTATTGACAGTGAAAATAAAATTAGCGAAATAACCTTGAAAAAATGCGGATTTAAAGAGTATAAAAGGGGTAATTTTGAAAAATATGGCAGTGAAATTGCATTTATTTTAGAAAAAAATGACTACAAAGTTGTTGCCGATGAAAAACCAATGTGCGATGAGGGTTTTGCGTCAAATTCGTACTTTTTGGATAGTCTTGTGACAAAAGATGCAAAACGAAAAATGATCGCAATGCTTGAAAAATACAATGTTGGAGAGGGAAAAACGACATATCGCCTGAAAGATTGGGGTGTTTCTCGTCAAAGATACTGGGGCTGTCCGATTCCTGTGGTATACTGCGAAAATTGTGGTGTTGTATGTGAAAAAGCTGAGAATTTACCGATACTTTTGCCAGATGATACACAGTTTGACGGCAAGGGAAATCCGCTTGCAAATCATCCAAGCTGGAAAAATTGCAAATGCCCAAAATGCGGGAAAAATGCTACAAGAGAGACGGATACACTTGATACTTTTGTCGATTCCTCTTGGTATTTTGCAAGATATTTGGATGCAAAAAATACGGAAAATCCGTTTGACCAAAATATCATAAATTATCAAATGCCAGTTGATCAGTATATAGGTGGGGCGGAACATGCCGTGCTGCATCTTTTGTATGCGAGATTTTTTACAAAAGCCTTATATGATATGGGTTATTTGAACCTAAAGAGTCATAAAAATGAGCCATTTACACGGCTTTTAAATCAGGGAATGGTCTTGCACGAAACCTATAAAGATGAAGATGGAAAATACGTGTTCCCATCCGATGTTTTTGAGAAAGATGGTCAGTTTTTTCATCAAAATGGCGGTAAAATCACAGTTGGCGAGCCAATTAAGATGAGTAAATCGAAAAAAAATGTGATAAATCCTGATGATATGGTGGAAATTTATGGTGCAGATAGCGTGCGTCTTTTTGTGCTTTCAGACTCGCCCGTTGATAAAGATTTTCCGTGGTCAAAAGCGGGAATAAATGGGGCTTTTAAGTACATTAATAAGCTTTATAAAACGGCTTTTATTGTGAAAAATATTGCTGAAAGTTGCGATGCTGTGGATGAAAAAATTGCAAAAAATCTTGAAAAGCAAACGCATAAAACAATAGCGTTTTGCAAGGAAAGAATTGAGAATTTTGGCTTTAATAAAACCATTGCGAAAGTTCGCGAATTGCACAATATGTTAGATGAAATTAAGTACGACGCAAGGTGCAAAAAACAGATTTTTGAGGCATTTTCAGCCATGATTTGTATTTTATCGCCAATTATTCCTCATCTTGCATGCGAAATTGCTGAAATTTGTGGCTTTAAAATTGATAAATACCCAGATTTTAAGCAGGAATTGATTGTGGATGATGAAATAATAATCGCCGTGCAAATTAATGGAAAGCTGCGTGGGCAAGTTATGGTAAATCCGGAAATTACTCAAAACGAGTGCTTGGAAATCGCCCTTGCAAACGCTGATATTGCAAAATATGTGAGCGATAAATCTGCAATTAAAAAAGTGATTTTTATCAAGGGTAAAATTTTAAGTATTGTTATATAGAGTGAAATTCCTCAATCAACATCGTGTATAATGTGATTTTTCATTAATAATTTCGCATAAGAGATATTGATGAATGTTGCAGTTAAAAATATCGATACAATAATGACTTTTAGAGCTTTTTTCATATAAAAAAATACTTGCTTTATATTATATCATATTTTATACACAAATGCAAGATATTTTTATTTTTTATGCAAGAGCGTGGAATAATCGTTATTGGATGCGGGAAAACGGGTCATTCATTTTGCAAAAAATTTGCAGATAGAAGGCTTTTTTTGTTTGATGATAAAATTGAAAATGCAAGAAAATTGGCGGAAAATTTTCCAAATTCACAACCCTTTTCCGATATTTCCGAAATTGCGCAGCTAAATATTGAATTTGCATTAATAAGCCCGGGAATTAGAACAAAATTCAATCCACATGCCATAATTTCGGCATTAAAAGCAAAAAATATTCCAATATTTTCGGACTTTGACATAATGTCTCAAAATATCGATAAAAAAACAAAAATCCTAGGTATTACCGGAACAAATGGAAAGTCAACCACTACTGCTATGATGGCTTTTGTTTTGCAAAAACTTGGTAAAAATGCAATTGCATGCGGAAATATTGGAAATGCCGTTTTAGAGTGCGATTTTACAGGCGTTGACTATGTATGCCTTGAGGCGTCAAGTTATCAACTTGAAGTGTCAAATATCTCATTTTACGCAGGAATATTGCTTAATTTAAGCCAAGATCACCTAGACCATCACGGCACTATGCAGGCATATTTAGCGGAAAAAACAAAAGTCTTTACAAATCTTGCAATTGCAAGTGTAGACGACGAATATTGCAAATCTGCCATTAAAAATGACTATATTACCTTTTCATGCAAGGAAGCCTTGAAAAGTGGATTTAGTTTCTATGAAAATGGCTTTTATTTAAACAAAAAGAAGTTAGATTGCGATATAAATCGGCTTTCTTTAAAGGGAATTCACAATATGCAAAATATACTTGCAGTAATGTCTTTTTGCCATAAAGAAGGCTTTGAAATTAGCGAAATCTGGGACGCAATATGCGATTTTAAAACTCTAAGACACAGAATGCAGGAGGTTCGTAAAATTGGTAATATAACCTTTATAAACGATAGTAAAGCCACAAATCCCGACTCTGTAAAATACGCACTTTCGTGCCTTGATGAAGTTTATTTAATAGCTGGAGGCGTGTCAAAATATCCCCATGCAATAAAGGAAATTGAAGAATTCTACCCAAAAATAAAAGCATTTTTCTTAATAGGGCAAGCGGCAGCTGAATTTAGCGACGATATTTGTGAAAATAAGCTAAAATTTATCTCGCAAACAATGGAAAAAGCAATATCTGATGCCTATAAATGCGTTATCCAAGATATTAAAAATCACAAAGTAAAAAATCCTATTATACTATTGTCCCCTCTTTGTGCAAGCTTTGATCAATATAAAAACTTTGAGGAAAGGGGTGATGATTTTGTAAATTTAGTTGAAAAATTATGATTATTTTATGACAAAAAAGCGCGCAATTATTGAAATGTTTAAATTTTGGGACTACAACATAATGCATTATGTAAATCTGTTGTTTTTAATTGCATTATTTATGTTTTTTTACTATCATTGCAATTGGACTGTCTCTAGAATATGCGATTTCTTCGCACCTTTTACAGACCTGCAAGCCATTTATTTCATTGGAAAATCAATGCAAAAAGTTCCAAATTCAATGATGACAAGAAGGCAATTTCGTGATATGCTAAGACATCGAAAAGTTGGCACTCAGTTTATATATATAAGCATTATTTTCTGGATGCTATCGCCTATTACATACAGCGAATAATTTTGCCTTTAATTGTCAGATCTTTTACCACTACAAAACAGATAAAATTTCCAATACATCAATTACATACATCACTTTATCCAATGCAACAAAGTGGTAAATATCTTTATTAAATCATCCTCTTGCCTTTCCTTGCAGTGGAGTATTGAGTGATGCGACAGCATTCATATCAAATTTCATACCATCTGCATTTAATTTTTGAAATCCAGTGCTTATTTCCGGCCATTTTATAGTTGCACCCTGAGATATTGGAGCATTAAGTAAATTTGTGGAAATATTCATACCGCCAAGAGCACTTGGTAAACTTTGTCCGCCAATAGCAGTAAGTGGCGATTGATCTGAGCCATGAATAGCCATAATAGATATATAATTAACACGAAATTTTATATATTTTTTTTTAAAAATCAAGTACTTTTTTTTGCATAACAGTCATTTTTTGTAATCGCCATATTATTTCACTTTAATCTGCAATTGAAAACAATTTGCTTCCATGAAAAAAAATCGTGGTTTATAGGGTGTAAAATTTGATGATAAAAATGAAAAAATCCAAGTACCAGAAAGGCTTTATTTCACTTTAATCTGGAATTGAAAACAATTTGCTTCCATAAAAAAAATCGTGGTTTATAGGATTGGAAAGTTAAAAAAAAATCCAGATTTTATCGCGTTGCGCCATCACTTTTTATAATCCACTTGTAAGTTGTGAGTTCGTCTAATGCAAATGGGCCGCGGGCGTGTAATTTTTGTGTTGAAATGCCAATTTCTGCTGCCATGTCAAAGCAACCGCCGTCAGTAAATGCGGTTGATGTATTGTGATAAACGCAGGCTGCATCGACGTTCTTTAGGAAAAATGCGGCACGATCTTCATCTTGCGTAATTATTGCCTCGCTGTGTTTTGACGAAAATTTTTCAATATGACTAATGGCTTCTTCAATACTGGTGGTGGTTTTTATCGCTATTTTCATGCTTAAAAACTCCGTTCCAAAATGCTCATCACTTGCAAGTTTTACATTTGGAAAGCCGGAAAGTGCAGCAAAAGCCTTGGAATCTGCGAAAATTTCAACATTTTTTTCTATCATTGGCTTGCATATTTCACCGATTTTATCTAGCATTTTATGGGAAATCACAATGCAATCAACGCTATTACAAACGCTGACACGACGCATTTTTCCATTTGCAATCGTCTTTTTTGCAATTTCAACATCGGCACCTTCATCAACATAAACATGCACAACTCCAGCGCCAGTCTCAATTACAGGCACTTTTGCGTTTTCGCGAACGAAGTTTATCAGCCCTTTTCCCCCGCGCGGAATGCAGACATCGACGATATTTTGGGCGGTAATTAGCGCTAAAGTTGCATCGCTTGATGACGGTAAAAGCGTTATGCAACCTGTGTTTATGCCATGTTTTTGTAGTATATTTTTCGCAATTTTTACAAGTATTGCATTTGAAAAATCGGCCTCATCAGAGCCCTTAAGTAAGCATACATTCTGGGTTTTTATGCAAATTGAAATAGCATCTGCCGTGACATTTGGGCGAGATTCGTAAATTATGCCGACTATTCCAAGTGGGGTGCGGATTTTTTTGATTTCAAGACCTGCGCTTGTTGTTTTTTCGTCAAGAACTTTGTCGCATCTAAAAGTTGATTGGGCAATTTTTAAAACATCCGATGCAATCGAGGAAATTCGCTCTTTATTAAGCAGCAATCTGTCGTATTTCGGGTTTTCTTTGTCCATTTTTGCAAGATCCTTGGCATTTTCTGTAATTATTGCATCGCAATTGTCTAAAATTTCTGAGGAATAATCGCTTAAAATCGCAAAAATTTGCTCAAAAGATGCGTTTTGTATGTCTTTTTTTGCGCCAAGTGCGGCTTTAAAAATGCTTTCCATAAAACCATAATTTTCTAGATTGTAACTGCGAAATTTTTAAATGCAAGGGGAAAGTTTGTATATCGCAAATATTGCAAAAAGCGCAGGCGGAAGCAAAAAAGGTGAAAATTTCCAAATCACCACAATTGCACTGTATATTACTTTTCCGCGCTCCGTTTTCTCATAAAACACACCTTTTACTTTACGCACGGCAAAGCGGCGAATTTCGTATTTGTAGCAAAACTATTTTTTACCAAAATAATGATTTATTAGCTGCTGAATAAAAGGTAAAATTGCGATAAATGAACTTAAAATCATTGCACTTGGTGTTTCTAATTTGCCATGCCATAAAAGTACTGCAAAAATTAGTAATAATGAGAAATGTATAAAAGTTTTGTGATTTCTGTCTTTTTTTCTAACATCAATCATTCCTTTTAATGCTTCTTTTTTAATTTTTGTTTCTTCAGATGCTAGTTCAAAAATTTTATGTTTTGCATCTGGATATATTTCAACATATTTTTTAAACTCATCTGCACTTGGAAGTGGTCCAGAGGAAATCTTTTGTTGTGTCAAATCAATTTCTCCATTGTCTTTTTTAGTTATTTTGGTATTTTCTTTACTATGAGACATACTTTTCTTTAAATACATTCACCGCCTTATCGAAGTATGAGCGAATACTTTTTGCTGCAATTGGATCTTTCAAGAAATGGTATTGTGCAAAATAATCACTTTGCACAAATCCCATATAATCTGGAGTTATGTCATTTTGCAAAGCAAGAATAATTTCATCAGGATCGAATAAATTTACATTAAAACCACGATCTGTATTTGTTGTTGCAGTATTTTTTTCTGCTTTAATCTTCTTATTTTTCAATTTAATATGTTTATTTTTGATCATAAAAAATATAAAATAATAATTAATTATTAATTAATGCTTATAAAAAAATAAATGTCAATATGGAAGCAAAAAATATTATTAAATTATTGTTACTCAAATCTGCTTTTTTAAAAGAGATTAATATATCATCTTTATAAAATAATCATTCATTACAACAAAACACTAAAATATCGCAATATATTCATATCGCATAAAGGGTTTTTCGTTTTGCTTGCCTATCACATTTGAAAGCGCGTCGCTTGAATATCTTGCAAGTCCATAGCCGATTAGGGTTTTATCTTCGGTTTTTATTGCAATAAGGTCGTTTTTTTGGAAAGTTCCTGTAAAAGACGTGATGCCTACTGGTAAAATCGAGAAAATCGTGCTTGAATTTTGTATAGTTTGCCAAAGTCGATCGTTAATTATAATCTCGCCATAAACATTCACACCTGCGTCAAAAGCAAGATGGCGACGCAGTTTATCGGCTTTAGTGTCTCGTGCGGGAATGAAAGTTGTTCCGATATTTTCACCCATTACAACCCTTGCCATAACATTTTCAACTAAAACATTGCAAATAGTCGTGGAAATGCCAAGTTTTGCAAGCTTTCGTGCGGTTTTTACCTTGCTTTGCATCCCGCCTCTGCCCATATTGCTTTTTGCATCGCCAATATTTGTCTCGTCAGTGTATAAAATTTTGTCTAAAACCTTGCGATTTGGCGAGGAAAAATCGTCATAAACGCCATCAACATTAGTTAAAATTATCAGCTTGTCTGCATTCATTATGCTTGCAAGAGTGCCGGCAATTTCGTCATTATCCGTAAACATCAAGCTGCGAAGCGCTATACTGTCATTTTCATTTACAACCGGAATTATGTTTTTTCGCGCAAGCATTTCGCTTATCATGTTCGTTAAATTGTCAATCTCCATGCGGGATTCTACATCTTTTTTCGTCATTAAAATCTGCCCAACGAAATAATTATGCGATGTGAACTCAAATTGATACCTCTTAATCAGCCCAATTTGCCCTATACTTGCTAAAATCTGCTTTTCAACAGGCGTACTTCCAAGCGACGGATTTGCAGCCCTTCCCATTCCAACTGCCCCAGAGCTTACAATAATAACATCATGCCCTAAATCCTTGATAGCAACTGCATCTTTTACGATTTTTGGAATATTTCCTATAACGCTATCTGTTCCGATTTTTATTACTATTAACATACATTAAATAAACGATTTATAATGAGATTTGAGTTCTAAAAATGCAATTATTTGCATAAATCTTTGCTTATTTCATTTAGTCGCTCCATAGCGGAATTTATACCCTCTGTAACGCCATTTTCCATAATTGGTTTCATAACTTTAAGTGCGGCCTCGGTGACTCCCGCTTTGCTTGCAATGCGTGAAATAGCCTCATCAAAGCTCATTTTTTCAGATAAATCAACTGCATTTTGCATTAACTTACGCACAAGCTTGTCGTTTCCTTGTGTTAAATAAAGGCGGTCAAACATTATCTTTGCAAGAAGCAGAAAATATGCAATTCCACAGCCGGTAATTGGTGTAAAAGTGTCTACAAATTTGTCAATATCAACATAAATACATTCATTTACGCCTCCGAAAATATTTTCCACAAACTCCTTGCTAAAATCAGTTTGTACCCCATCGTATATAGCATTAATGCCACCTGATTCAAGCATCATTCCAAGATTTGGCATAACGCGAATAAATTTGCTAGTTTTTGTAATCTTTTTTGCAAGATATGCAGCGTTAATTCCAGCCATTATCGATACAACTATTGTGTTTTCATTGCAGATTTTTGCAATTTCGTCCGCAATGTCACCAAAATGCTGAGGCTTTACCGCAATAATTACGATGTCAAAATCGATATTTGCAATCTGCTTAAAATCATTAAAACACTTTACGCCATCTTTTTTAATCTCAATTTTCTCAATTAGCGTCACCTCTTTGTAAAACTTTAGGCAATTTTCAAGAACAGGAGTTCCCATTGATCCGCATCCTATCTGCAATATTTTCATAAATTTATCAAATTTTGACGAAGTATAATACAAAATAAATTATATGCAATAAGAAAGTTTGCAACTTAATTCAAACTAAATCTAACCTTGTTGCATATTGTTACCCTTCTTTTTCTTCTTCTTTCTTTCTACCTCATTTGCTGTGTTCGGATTTACAGCATTATTTTTTTTATTATTTTTTGTATTCCCATAAAGAGGATCATGATAAATCCCTTGAGCTGCAAATTGATTAATACAATCATCCTCTTTAACTTCGATTTGTTGTTGTTTGTAAATCTCTTGCTTTTTATAAGGACTTTGTTGCTTTTTTAAACTTTGCGTAATATGAGAATTTCCGAGCTCAGACCTTGGATTCTGCTGTTGTTGTTGCTGTTGTTGCTGTTGTTGTTGCCGTTTTTCAAATTTTTCATATTCTGCAGCGGTCATTTGTAAATCTTTCCCACTTTTTCCAACCTTCATCGGCTGATCATTATTATTTTGAGCAACCTCATAACCCTCTATCATATTAGTAAACAATTCTGGATTTTCAGCATATTTTTGATCAAGATGCTTCTCCTTATATAATCCTTCAATAGTCTTTGTTGCCTCTTTATTACCATTAAATTTGTGATTAAAAAAATTCTCATAATCTTTATGTGCAGAAAAAGTTTTAACATGACAAGCGTTATCACCTTTTAATAAAAATATATGGCGCGTCTGCCCGTTGCTTTCCTTAAGACAGAGAATTTTAAAATCCTTCTTAACATCATTTTTACCATTATATGGCGCATATTGACAACACTCAAGACCATTAAAGTTAATACCAATGCCATCATTTGGATACAAAAATTTAATATCTCTTGATGCACTTGCACCACTTGGTTGAACATTCACGCTATTACTGATATATGGTTTATGCTTTTCACTTTGCTTCTTCATTCCCTCTTCATGTTTTCTTTGCTCTGCAAGTCTTTTCTCTTCTTGAGATTGACGCTGATATTTGTGATATTCTTCTATATTAATAATATTTTCTTGCGTATCTTGTTTTGTAACAATTTCCAGTGGCTGCGGTTTCTCCGATCTAAATAATATCTTTATTGGTCTCATTCGCGTTACATCGCATGACAGACCCTTGACAAGTAATGATTCTGCCATCAAAGAGTACGCTTGCATGGTAGTGGCTATTATTTGTGGAATTAAGACCGATGATTTATCAATACAATCTGCAAAGCTATTGAATAATTCTTCTATTATACCTTCTATATTAAATTTGTTATCCTTTTTACATTTTTCGATAACATAATCAGGAGCGTATCCTCCTCCTAAATTCATATTCATTTCAAACCAAGTATTTAAAACTTCTTTAGAGATTAAACTGTCCTCCCCAATAATGTCTATTTCCTTTCCACGATACTTCACTTTATTTGGAAATCCCATACCTTTAAATATCGCTGTATATTTTCCTATGGATATCTTGTTATTCGGACACATGCTTAAAATAAGTGCCCCAAATTCCTCTGCATTAAAAGGTTGATCCGTATTTTTATGTTTTCTTGCTTTACCAAAATACTTGCCATATCGCGTACAGTCGCCTCAGAGATTGTCAATAACATAGATGCTGCTATGAAGATATTAGCCGCATTGCACATATTTGCGTTTAATTCATTAGCTAAATCGGTACATTTTTTGCTGATTTCGTTTAATGATTGTAATTTGTTGTTCAAAACAGGATTTTGGTTTATTACACTTTCTATGTTTGCATTTTGATTATTATCAAGACAAGATGCCTTCAATGAAAACGAGATACACAACTCACAAAAACACCGATTTATATGGACAAGTAAAACAGTATATATAACACTATTTGATTCTAAGTACTCCTTTACATACCCATGACATTGGCGTATTATAGACATTGCATTTCTCATATCCATTGTCCTGCCACCATTTAAATCAGACTTGCCTAAAATTAAGTTACTAAACTCTTCCTCAATCTTATTCTTCAGTTTGACTGAATTGTCATCCAATGTCGCATTATTGGATATCTGTAACGCCCTTTCGGTAAAATTAATTACAAGCTGCATTATGTTACATTGAAGGTCGGTCATCCCATCCTTTAGTGTTTTTTTGCGTTCGCTATCTTGTTCATCTTTTGTTGTTGAAATGGATTTGAAAGTATTCATATTACTTATTTGCCGAGAATTTAAAATGAGTATTTCCATCAAGATTGAGTTCATATAGTCTGCATACTTTTCCTCCTCTTTTAGCTTGGCCTCCTCCTGTATCCTTTTTTCTTGCTCCTCTTTCTGTTTTTGATGTTCAGCTCTTTTTATTGCTCTCTGTCTTTGCGCATTATTGTATCCTTTTTGTTTTGGCATATTTTAATAAAATTACAAATTGATTATAATAAACAATTATTAATTGTCAATTGCAAAGTGCTTAGATTCATTTTTGATGCTCTATAATCGATGATAAATATATTTTGCACAGTAAATATTTCGCAAATAATGCAAAATTTCCATCTTTAAATGCCTGCCGTAATAAAACATCGTATTGCCCGATATAACCCAATATTTCATCTTCGTTTTTGCTTTTACTAAAAGCCTCTGAAAGTGATAGTACAAGCTCTAAAAAATCCATATCAGGCTTAATGTTTTTATCACTTTCAATGTCAATATTTGCAAGCATTTTTAGTAAATATTTGCCCCTTTTAATGTCGTTTTTTAAAATTTCATAACCTTGATTAATTTCCATAATCTTTAGTGTTGCTGCAAAAATTTCATCTTTTTTCTCAAAATTGTCAGGGTGAAATTGCATTGATAATTGTGCAAAATTTGCCTCAAGAACACTATAATCTATCTCGTAATCAGCCTTCAGTCCAAACATTTCAAAATAATTTTCATTACTCATATTTTGCAAGATTAAACTTTAAAACATCGTATTTATTTGGCATTTTTATGCAAATTCCATTATATAAAATCACCACTTCCTTGCCATCTTCTGTAGCATTTGCAAGGCAAAATCTCTTAATTTCCAATATTTCATCGGGGGTTTTTGCTATAATCTTTACAATATCACTTGAAATTTCAGATACAATTTCCTGACTTTTCACGCTTGACGCATTTGGTAAAATCGCAGCTTTAATCGGCGTATTTACACTTTTAGAGCCTTCAATTTTATTTTGAATTGCAGCGTAGTGATTAATTACCTGCTCATTTGCAGGTTTTTTTGCTTCATTTTCTCCACTATTTTCAGGCTTTTTTACATCATTTACTTCGTCCTTTTTGGTAAAATTATAGGCTCTTTTGTTTTGTAAATTTGCAAGTGCATCTGGGCTTGCAATATCACGAATATCCTTGATTTCATTTGCAATTAAGCGAAATCCGGAGTCGTCACGAGAGGCGGAAATGTCAAGAAAAATCAACTTTCCCTCAACAAGTAATTCGCGTGCGCTTGTGATTAAGTCGGAATTGAATATCGCAATTTCAAAAATGCCATCTAAATCTGATAAATGCACAAAACAAAACCTTGAGCCTTTGCGAAATCTTTGCACAATTTTCGTTATCACTCCAACCATTTTTATGTTTTGCCGCTTGCCAGCTTGGATATTTTCAAGATCGCTCGATTTTGTTATTTTGTCACTTTCGATAACGGATTTGTAATCTAAAAGTGGGTGTGATGAGAGGTAAAAACCAATAAATTCCATCTCGTAGCCTAGCTTTTCCGTGCTTGGATAGTCATTAATGCAGTCTTTTAATTTTGGAATGTAAATGCCGCCTTCATCTGCGCCGCCAAATAAATTATCTTGAGTGTCATTCTTCGATTTCTCTAGATCTGATGCGTATTTTGTGATGATTTCAACCGAGTCAAATAATTGCTTCCTATTTGCATGTAATGTGTCAAAACTTCCCGTTAAAATAAGGCTTTCTAGTTGTTTTTTGTTGCAAATTTTATGACCAACCTTTTTAGCAAAATCAAAAATGCTTTCAAATTTACCATCGCTACTTCTGATTTTCTCAATTTCTATCGCAGAATTTAACCCAACAGATTTTAAACCGCCAAGGCCATAAATAATAGATTTTCTGTCTTCTGAAATTGTAAAATAACCCGATGAAATATTGACATTTGGCAGTATAATCTCAAGACCAAAACCCCTAGCGTCGCTTATAAATTCATTGATTTTATCGGTATTGTTAATTTCCAAATTTAAGTTTGCAACGAAGAATTCTATTGTGTAATTTGCCTTTAAATACGCAGTTTGATAAGAAATAACCGAGTACGCGGCGGCGTGAGATTTGTTAAAACCATAGCCTGCAAATTTTGCAACAAGCTCAAAAATCTCAGATGATTTCTTCTCATCCATATTGTGAGTTTTCCTTGCACCATCGACGAAAATCGCCTGCTGTGCATCCATTTCTTCTTTGATTTTTTTACCCATCGCACGACGCAAAAGATCCGCCTCGCCAAGGCTATAACCCCCAATTACTTTTGCAACTTCCATTACCTGCTCTTGATAAATTATAATTCCAAATGTCTCTTTTAGGCTTTTTTCAAGCAATAAATCTGGATATTGTGGCTGTTCAACGCCAAGTTTTCTACGCACGAAATCTGGTATAAATTCCATAGGCCCAGGGCGATTAAGTGATGTTATGGCAATTAAATCCTCGATTCTATCTGTCTTAATCTTTGCAAGTGCGTCTCGTGGAGTTCCCGCTTCAAGCTGGAAGACACCCTTTAATTTCGTGCTTCGAAGTAAATTAAAAGTTGTCTCATCCTGCAGGGAAATTTCGTCAATATTTATCATATTTCCTGTATTTTTATACACAAGATTGCATGCCTCCTGTATAACAGTTAGCGTTTTTAACCCTAGGAAATCAAACTTTAAAAGCCCAATTTTCTCAGCATCCTTCATGTTAAAACCAAGCACCGGAAGATCCGAATTTTCATCCTTTAACATTGGCGCAAGCTCTATTAAATCAACCGCCCCTATTATAATTCCGGCGGCATGCGTTGAGGTATGTCTGTTTAAACCCTCAAGTTCCATCGCAATTCTCACTAAATTTTGAATTTCAGGGTCGTTTTCAATTTGCTCTTGTAATTTCGGGTCCATCTGTATTGCTTTCTCAATTGTAATGGGCTCTAGCGGCGAAAATGGTATCATTTTACACACTTCGTCAACCATGTTATACGATAGCTGCATAACACGCCCAACATCCTTTAAAACGGCCTTTGCCTGCAATTTTCCAAATGTAATTATACTTGCAACACGGCTTTTTCCATATTTATTCTTTACATACTCTATTACCTTCTCACGCTTGCTTTGGCAAAAGTCAATATCGAAATCCGGCATGGAAACACGCTCAGGATTTAAAAATCTTTCAAAAAGTAGCCCATATTTTATAGGATCAAGATTCGTTATTTTACAGCTCCATGCAATAATAGACCCAGCCCCAGAACCACGCCCTGGCCCAACTGGAATGTTATTTTCTTTTGCCCAAACTATGAAGTCAGAAACTATTAAAAAATAACCAGAAAATCCCATTTTAAAGATAACACTAAGCTCAAAATTAAGCCTATCAAAATATTCTTTTTGCACATCTTCATCCGCTATTTTCTCCTCAAGAAAACGCTCGCGAAGCCCCTTTTCAGAAAGCTCTCGCAGCATGTCATCTTCGTTTTGATTAAGCCCAAATTTTGGCAGCATCGGTGCATTACCTTCAAGGTAAAAATTACACTTTTTTGCAATGACAACCGTGCTTTCAATTGCCTCTGGAATGTCTGAAAACAATTCCATCATTTCACTTTGCGTCTTTAAATAGTAATTTTCGTTTATCCTCTCGCGGTTTTTTTCCTGAATATATCTGCCAGATGAAATGCAAGTTAGTGCGTCATATGAGTCAAAACTTTCCTTTTTTGGAAAGTGAACATCATTTGTTGCAACAAGCGCAATATTATACTTATACGCCATGTCTACTAAGAAATTCTCAAGTAAATCCTCATCTTTATTGCCGTGACGAGTAAGCTCTATATACAAATCATCGCCGAAAATTTTATGTAATTTTTCAGCAATCATAAACCCGCCAGCTTGATTTCCTTTAAAAAACTCACGACTAATCGGCGAGTAATAACCCCCTGTAATGCAGATTAAATCTGATAAATCAAGCTTTTCTAAGTCTGAAAACTTTAAATAAACCTCATCTAGCACAGACTTTTGCGATAGCTCAACATTTGCAAGGTGCAACATCTTGAGTAAATTCTTATACCCCTGATGACTTTTTGCAATAAAGCCCATATATGCAAGCTTTTTTCCCTCATCCAAGTCTCTATCGTCTAAAATAAATCGCATATTCATTCCAAGTAGCGGCTTTACTCCAATCTTTGAAATGTACGATGAAAACTGTAAACTTCCAGACATCGACCCGTCATCCATCATGCAAATCGCCCCTGCGTTGTCACTTTTTGCATACTCCGCCATTTTATCAATAGTCAGTACGCTATTTAATATCGAAAATTCTGTTCTCGCGCGAAGATGAATGAACATTTTTACACCATTTTTCTAACTTATAAACGCCGTTATTTATAAGTCAAATTTTTTTTCTTGTGTTTTAGATTTTTTACATTACCATAATGTGTGTTTTTACTTTTTCATATGCAAAACCAAAATCCGCAAGTTATAGATATTGGATTTAAAATTGGTCAAATATATAAAGAATTAACTGACATAAACAAAAGATTTAACGAGGTTTTTCCATACATGCAATACACTATTTTACAAAATCCTACACAAGAATCACAATTCAGCATTAATAGCTCGGAAGATTCCATAGAAGAGGCTTGGCTGTATTTTGGCAATAACTTGGAAGACGCAATGTCTAAAATCGGAGATTATTTTGTAGAAGATGCAAATCATAGTCAAGAAAATTTACAACACTCATTAGAATTAATTCAAGCCATTAGAGCAGAAAGAGACGAAATTCAGCAATTGTATAATGTTAGTATTCAAACAAACTTTGACACGCAAAGAAGTCGCAATCAAATGTTTCGTGAATTTTATCGTCGTCAAGTTCAACAAATACAAAGCAATAATACAAACGAAGGTGAAAGACATGGTGTTAATAATTTTCCAAATACATTCTTTAATAATGGCAGTGTATATAACACTTTATCTAAACCAAAAAATAATAATCATCAAAATACTGAAATACAAAAGCAGCAACAAGGTAATAATCAACAATTTCAGAAGCAGTAATAAAGTTTTCTATTTTGATGCACTGTAAACCGCAATTTAAGAGATTAATTCATTTCTATCAAATAAAATTGCATTTATTTATCGCCCATAAACCCAGTTTTCATCATATATAGCGATATTGAATTTGAAAATAATAAGACGTAAAGCTGGCGCAATAATAATTGACTACTGCATAGTGTAAAAACTACATCCTAGGCAGGGTTATGCCCGTTTGCCCTTGATATTTTCCGCCCTTATCTTTATACGAGGTGTCGCATGGCTCGTTTGCTTTGAAAAACACAAACTGGCACGCGCCTTCGTTTGCGTATAATTTCACGGGCAGGCTTGTAGTATTTGAAAATTCAAGTACCACCTGACCCTCAAATTCCGGTTCAATTGGCGTGACATTTACTATTATTCCACATCTTGCATAAGTTGATTTTCCAACGCAAATTATCAGTATATCACGAGGAATTTTGAAATATTCAACAGTTGCTCCAAGTGCAAATCCGTTTGGCGGAATTATGCAAAAATCGCCCTTTTTATCGACGAAACACTCGTCTGAAAAGTTTTTTGGATCAATTATCGCGCTGTTTATGTTGCTGAAAACTTTAAATTCATTGCCAACACGAACATCGTAACCATACGAAGAAACCCCATAGGATATGACTTTTTTGCCGCTTTCATCAAGCGTTCTTGTGTTTTTTTCGACGAAATTTTGTATCATCCCATCTTTTGCAAGCGCGATTATTTCTTTGTCCGATAAAATTGCCATAAATTAAAATCAACTTTCTATGTAAACATTTGTGTGTAAAGCGCTTTCGCACGGCTCGTTTGAGCTTAAACAAAAATCATACGCATCCTGCACTTCAAGCTTTACTTGCGCTTCAATTTCGTCAATTTTGTCTTGATTTATCCACTTTTTTTCAAGTAAAAATTTCTCAAAAATCGTTATTGGATCGTGGTTTTCACGGCGATTTTCCACCTCTTCTTTGCTTCTGTATTTCCCAGGATCAGACATAGAGTGTCCACGATAGCGATATGTGTCAATTTCAAGAAAAATAGGGCCGCCATTTTTACGAATTTTTGAGGCAAGCTCTATAAATTTTGCAGTCAAAACATTCAAATCAGACCCATCAACAATTTCCGCAGGAATGTTATATCCCGCTGCTCTTGTGTAGAAATTTTCGCTTGCTGAGTGTCTTTTTGTTGAAGTTCCCATTGCGTACCTATTGTTTTCAACCACGAAAAGTACAGGTAAATTCCATATTTTTGCCATGTTCATGCTCTCGTAAACCTGACCTTGATTTGCAGCACCATCACCACAAAAAGCAAAGCAAACATTGTCAGTTTCGTTGTATTTATGCGCAAAAGCAAGCCCTGCCCCAAGTGAAATCTGCGCCCCAACTATGCCGTGTCCGCCGAAAAAACCCTTTTGGGTGTCAAATAAGTGCATAGATCCGCCTTTTCCCTTGGAACTTCCAGTCTCTTTGCCCATTAATTCTGCTAAAATGTATTTCATTTCGGTTCCAACTGCCATATTATGCCCATGATCTCTATACCCAGTAATCACGGAATCCCCTTTCTTCATCGCATTTTTTAACGCAACTGATATAGCCTCCTGCCCTATGCAAAGATGGCAAAATCCTGCAATCTGCCCCATTCCATATATCTGACCGCATTTTTCTTCAAATTTTCTTATTCTAATTAAATCGATATAAGCCCAAGTGGCACCATCTTGTGAAAAAACACAATTTACATCAGCATTTTTCGCCATAAATTAATCACATTTACTACAAATTAACAACAAA
The DNA here is from genome assembly GCF_007993655.1 of Candidatus Deianiraea vastatrix. Lineage (GTDB taxonomy): Bacteria > Pseudomonadota > Alphaproteobacteria > Rickettsiales > Deianiraeaceae > Deianiraea > Deianiraea vastatrix. Next base: position 833,036 of record NZ_CP029077.1, read on the forward strand.
AATCTTATTTGCAAGTATTTTTTCATCTCTAAAATAACATTAATAAAATTTTGATTGACTTTTGTTTTTTCTGGGTTATTATTGTCTGTATTTTTTAAATTGTATGGGAGCAGATAATAATCGTACCAATCAAAAGATAATAGTTAAAGCTCAATCTTTTGACTCAAAAGTCTTGGATGACTATATGCTAAGCCTTGTTTCTATCGCAAATGTCCATGGTGGTTATATTATAGGGCCAGTTCCTCTTCCCCTTCGCGAAAGTAAATTTGTCATAGATGTTTCACGAACGATAGATAAATCAAGACACTCTGTCTTTGGCGCAGCTAAAACAAAGCATATACGCATAATCTATATCTTCGATGAAAGTGGTAATGATAACCTAATAAACCAAATAGCTATGCTGGTTTTGCCACATGGCATAGGCGTTGAAATTAAATCTCAAGAATAATAACCCTATATGTCTGGAAATTTACGACTAGATCCCCTCTTCCTTGGTCTTACAAGACCTGCGATGATACTTGGCGTCTCCTTTATGTACTTTGTTTTAAACCTCCTCATTGGCGTTGTAACATTTATTACAACATCAAGCTTTAAAGTGGTCCCTGTGTCAGTAATAATACACCTTCTTGGTATGATGCTTGCAAAAAAAGAACCCCTTGCAATAGAAATGCTTATGCTAAAAATGCAAAAATTTAATAGATGCCCAAATAGAGTCTATCATGGCGGTAAAAACTCATACGATATGTTCTAGCTTGCCTTATCGTAAGTCTTTTTATCCAATGTTCCGGAAAATCTATCAACTATAACAGCAGATAATATATCCCCCGTAATGTTTCCAAATGTTCTTGCCATATCTAAAATTCTATCTATCGCTATAACTAACGCTATAGCCTCAATTGGTAAATTTAATGCAGATAAAATGCCAGATAGTAAGAAAATCGATGCTCCAGGAATCGGCGCAGTTCCAACTGCCCCTAGCGTGCAAAGCGCTATAATATACCCATAGTCCATCCCGCTAAAATTAACACCAAAAATCTGCGATATAAAAATAACACTTACCCCAAGATTTAGCGCTGATCCATTCATATTAACAGTTGCCCCAAGTGGTATAATAAACAACGCCTTTTCCTTCGACACACCAAGCCTTTCCTGCGCAACCTTCAGCGATGTTCCAAGCATGGCAGAGCTGCTTGCAAGTAAATATCCAGTAAGCTGTATATGCGATATTTTTCTATAAAAAGTCACAGGATTTAACTTCAACACAAAGGCTAAAAACCCAGAATATAACACATAAACCATAAATAAAATGCTGCCGTAGACTATGCCAGCTACTACCCCTAATGACTTAATTAATGAAATATCCTGACTTCCAACTATCCATGATGTAAAACCAAATATTCCAAATGGTGCAAAATTCATCACTAAATCAGTTACCTTGAACATTACCTCATTTAACTGCTTTATAGCCCTTGCAACCTGACTTTCCATCTGCCCAGACATCTTAATCGCTATGCCAAATATTACAGCAAAAAATATAACTTGTAAAAAATTTCCCTGATAAAATGCCTTAAATACATTGCTTGGAATAATGTCCATTACAAAATCAATAAAACTATTCATCTTTCCTCCGCTTTGTGCAATGTGCGCTATTTCACTCTTATTTACCTCAATTATCTCAGCAGGATTCACACTTATCATCTTTCCAGGCTTTACAATATTTGTCACAAATATCCCAATAGATACAGAAATTACAGTCATTATTAAAAATGTTGCTATAGACTTTGTAGCCATAGACCCAGTCTTTGCGTCCTTGTCTCCACCAATAATCGAGCATGTAATAGATGCAAAAATTAGCGGCGTTATCGTCATTTTTATCAAATCTATAAATATCTTCCCAAGTACCTTGAAACTCTGCACTCTAATTCCAACTACATCAAAAAAATCAGGATTAAACCTCAAAAATATACCAAATAATATGCCAATAATAAACCCAACCAATACCCTGTAAGTTAGCCGAATCTCAAAAAATCTCTTCATTATTTTAATGCTGTTTTGCAATAACAATAACGATATAAGAACTCCGCTTATTATCTCAAAACCAAGAAAAACCTTTAACATTGATAATGCAACCTTCTCCTGTAAATTAAAATATGATACTATAACATCAAATTTTATAATAATTAAAATGCCGATATTTACACCTATTAAAACATACATCAAATTGCTAACTTTAATAGCATTCTTTATAAATTTTAAAATCTTTTTCATTAATGTCATCTTAATAACAACCTAGTTCAACTAAAATCTATTAACTTGAATTTAAAAATCAAGACTTTTATCTAACTTTCTTTAAAACACTACTTAAATACCCCAAAACTCCCCCGTCATGCGCATTACCTCGTCAAAATCGTTGCACTGATTTATTCTTCCACGATATTCGCTTGACCCGCATAATCCAGATGAATACCACGATAAATGCTTTCTTGCAATTCCAACCCCAGCCTGCTTGCCATAAAGCTCTGCAATGCCCTCCATGTGGCTTGCAATTATCTGCCATTTACCCTTTGCGCAAGGCTCTATTTTAACCTCCCTGCCGCAAAGCTCATCTATAATCTGCGATATAAGCCATGGCTTTCCATATGTCGCCCTTCCAATCATTACCCCGTTTGCACCAGAAATCTCCATTGCACATCTTGCATCCTGTCCATTTTTTATATCACCATTTACAATAACTGGTATTTTCACACTATCGCAAACACTACGAATAAACTCCCAATCCGCCTTGCCATCATATAACTGCGCCCTTGTTCTTCCATGAATTGTAACCATCTTTACCCCAACATCTTCCGCAATTTTCGCAAGCTTTGCAGCATTTTGATTTTCCTCATTCCACCCCTTTCTCATCTTCACAGTAACCGGAATGCTAACCGCCTTTACAACAGATTCCATAATCTTCGTTGCTAAATCCTCGTGCTTCATTAACGCAGACCCAGCCATGCCATTTACAACTTTCTTTACAGGACATCCAAAATTTATGTCAATAATATCCGCCCCTTGATCAGCAATTTTCTTTGCAACCTCAGCCATAACATCTGCCTCAAAACCAGCAATCTGCACAGCCATAACCTTTTCAAATTCACCCCTTTGCGCCTTTTGATTTGCGTTCTTTAAATCAAGCAATGCAGCCCTTGATGCAATCATTTCAGATACAGTATACCCACATCCAAATTTTGCAACCTCATGCCTATACGGCGCATCAGTTACACCGCACATCGGCGCTAAAATCACAGGATTTTCAATTACTATATTGCCTATTTTAATTGGTTTCACATTTCTACTTCACTTCAATAATCTCTAAATAATAAAAAAATAAAAATCAATAACCTATCTTGCAACTGCGTCAAGATTGTTAATCATGTTTCCAGACGATATAGCATAGGTGTCCATATTTATGTACTCATTTGTTCTTAAAATCACATAATAATCTGTATTTTCCCCATTTTTCACCTCTATAACCCTTTTATCCTTGCTGCCTGCAAGGGCATTGGTGTTCGATAAAACCTTTAATTTCACATGCCCAGCCTCAACTTCTGCAATCTCAAATAAATCATTCACATTTCGTCTCATAGAGCTATCTATAGATATATTGTTTAATATTATCGACCAATTTTCCTTCCCACCATATGAAATAGACTGTAAATATGTAAAATTTGCGTCCTTCCTAGACATTTGATCTTCCTTCTTCTTGCTCTTGCTTCCATCTTTAATCTTTTTACTCTTTCCATCCTTGTCGATAAATGAATCATCATCAATCAATTTATCCACCTTCCCATACTTCACCTTGCGCGCTATCTCCTCATTCTTATCTCCACTACCTAATGAATTAATATACTTATCAATATCAACCCTCTCATCACTAAAGGCAATATCACTGCTAAATAATATCAATACAATATATACAAAAAATCTACTCATGCACTAAAATAAACCCAGTAATACTTAATAACCTGACTATATATCGCTGACTTTGACTCAATCTCAACATTTGATGAAATAGATGCCTCCTTGACAAATAAATACCCAGGTAACGCCTCTTGCATATATAAATCAAGCTTTACACCCATATCGGCATCTGAAATATTGTCAATATTAAAAGTTATATTTGCACACTTCGCTCTTACTGTTTTAAACTGTGGAAATGCAGCAAGACATGACTCATCTTGCTTACTATGCGTTATCTCAATGCCCATATTTTCATTAAATACCCCAACAGCTTTCTTTAATGTCTCATCAGAAATGCCCTTTAAAATAAGCTTGTTTTTTGGAATCTTATCCATGATCTTTAAAACCTCATCCTTCCTGCTATTTAAATCACTATACCTTTCCTTTTGCTTCTTTAAAACCTCAACCTCTCTTGTAATATTTTCAACCTTCGTTTTATAACTTTTATTTGGATCACCAAAATAAAATGTTACAAATGTTAAAATAATCGATGTCACAAAAAATGACACTGTTAAAATAAACTCCTTTAAATGAAAAGAAAATACATTTGGCCCCAGATCCTTCTTAACACCTATTTTTCCTACTTTATTCATCTGCATCATATCTCAACTATTACCGCCAATATCACCACTTGCCCCTTTACCCCCCTTTCCACTCACATCCTGCTCCTCAAGATCCGCCTTCTCCTTTGGCGCTTCCTCCTTCATGCCACCCTTGTCATCACTTTTTTGCACCTCCTTAACATTAATCACAATATTCTTTCGAAAATACTTCTTTTCAGTGTTAAACTTGTATTTGAAATCAAGACCACTAAAATCATATTTCTTGCCGTAATTTGCATTTAAACTATGCCGAATGTCATTTATCTTATAATAAAGCGCATGAATATATCCACTTTCATTTCCAATATCTACACTTAAATCAACACTCCAAGACTTGCCATCTTTTACTAAACACTTCTCCCCGCAATTCCACTTATACCCGGAAACCTGTGCTGTCTTTGAATTTATCGAATGCGATAAATCTGAAATAACCTTATGCCAATTTTCCTGCGCACTATAAACATCCCACACGCTTACAACATCATCTAACTGCTCTATAACATCAGCATTAGACATCATAATGCTATCAGACATCGAATCCGATATCATCTTCTTATCCTTTTCAAGCCTTTCCATGTCCATAGACATTAAAAATCGATATAATATAATATTTCTCGATAAAATAAATAACGATACAATTAACGCTACTATAAAAAATCTAATAGACCTTTTGTAAAACTCAACAATGCCATTCTTTATACTTATATTCGCATTTTTAACAATATTTGCAGATGTAAAATTATTTGCCTTCATTAAAATATACGCCATAAGATTAATGTGTATAGACGGATCAGAATATGTCGTGTCAACTATAACATCTATATCATTACTATATCTTGGCGGTATAACAGATGGATCGTCAGAAATAAGTACAGTCTTTGGAATATGGCTGCTAACACCAACATCCTTTTGATACTCAGCCTTGCCATACTGCTCAAGCTTCCTTACCTCCTCATCTATATTAAAATTGTCCTCCTCTGTAAGCTTAATCCTTTTTGTATATAAAACAATTTTCGGGTGAAATACACATAACATAAATGACTCACCAGATTGATATATCCCAAATGAAAAAATCTGATCCTGCGGTATTCTATACTTCACCCGAAAAAACGAATTTATCTTAAATATCGCAGAATTAAACTCTATAACCTTGTTTTTACAACTAATCGCTATATTTAACGCCTCAGCTAAATTCGTTCCACTTGCCGGCTTTTCTAACTTCACAAGCACTACAGCTTGCTTTCCCACCTTAGACTTTGTTAATAAACTAGAAATTGAATATACTGCATTTTTCACCTTCTTTGCCGTTTCCAAAAGATGCTTTGCAATCTTTAAATTGTTTGCATGCTTTAACTCAATCTTAACCGCCGAATCCTGAAAATAAAACTTTAATGGTACCTTCGGATACTTCGCAATATAATTACCAATCTCAGACTTTAAATAACTAACTACCTTCTCCTCTATAGTCTTTACAATCTCACCCTCATTTAAATGAATTAAATATGAAACTGTGTCAGACATTGCAAATAGTATAAAAACTTCTTTTTGCTTATTCTTTGCCACTTGTTATAAAATAGGTACCTCAAGTAGAAAAAAAAAAAAATTATTTGCAATATTTTTTTTGCATATTATTTTTTTACCTTTATAAAGACATCAAACCTGTTTTGTTTTAGATGTTTAAATTCGCAATACCCGGTAAATCCGTCAACATGATAGCCCAACGCGAAATACAAACGTCTGACTTCCTGCCATACCTTTGCCACTATAATAACTCCACAATACTCACTAAAAATATGGATATGGTCAGCGTCATTAAAGTAGATGGCTTTGCCTTTGAAACAGCAGATGATGATGATGTCGATGGTAAAAAAATCGGTAGAAATAATATCCTAAAAGGCATAGGAAGTACAAAATACGCAGTATGGTGCCATACAATCCGTAAAAAACACTCCGCCTTCCCAGGTGGAACATTCGATAATCGCTTTTGCCAAATGCTAAATAATCAATGGCGTGGTAAACACAGCCCAGACCACACATATATCAATGAACATTACATAACAATAATTAGAAAAAGTAACCGTGCAGCCGCAGCTATCTCAAGCCTTCTTGCAAAATTCGGTCTTGGCGCAGCAGATAAAGATGAAGCATTTCAAAAAGAACTCGTCGAAGCATACTCAGATATGCAAGAAGTTCGCGATAGACTCGTAAATGGTCTTGCAGCATACAGGCCAACACTTCTTGAAGTTCAAGAAACAAAAGATGGTAGCGTTTGTAAAATACTAGAATTCCTATCTTATATCGTAAATGTCGGAATGCAGCAAAAAATGCTTCTCCCAACTATGCCAATATCAAAATATCTTGCAAATACAAGACTTTACTTCGCAGGCAATCACATAGAAGTTCAAACAAGCTCAGGTACACGATATGCAGCAATGGTTAGCCTTAAAGAATATAGATCCGCTACCTTTGCAGGAATGCTTGATGAATTCCTCCATATGTCATGCGAATTTATTATCGCCCAAAGCTATCAATTTAGCGATAGAATGTCTTCAATATCTAAAATGCAACTTCAACAACGCCGCCTTGTCCAATCCGAAGACGTTGCAATTAGCCAAGTTCAAGAAATTAATCAAGCACTTGACTCTTCAATGAGCGGTGAATTCGGCTTTGGCGAACATCACATAACAGTCATGGTCATAGGCGATACCCTTAAAGAACTCGATAGCCTTGCATCAGAAGCCGTCGTCAACTTTGCAAACTTTGGCGCAATGGCCGTTCGCGAACGCATAAATATGCAAGCATCATTCTGGGCTCAACTTCCCGCTAATTTCCCATTCATTATACGAAAATCAACTATTAATACCCTAAATCTTGCAAGCTTTGCATCATTTCATAACTACCCATCAGGTAAATCAAATGGTAACTTCTGGGGAGACGCCCTAACCGTCTTTAATACAACATCAGGTACCCCATATTTCTTTAGCTTCCATGTTAGAGACGTAGGCCATACTATGATAATAGGTCCAACCGGTGCAGGTAAAACAGTCTTGCTAAACTTCCTTGCCGCTCAAGCTCAAAAATTTAAACCACGCACATTCTTCTTCGATAAAGACCGCGGCGCTGAAATCTTTATCCGTGCTATAGGTGGAAAATATATGATAATCGACCCCGCTCGTGACTCAGGATTTAACCCTCTACAACTCGAAGATACCCCATTTAATCGTTCCTTCCTCGTAGACTGGATAAAAACCCTTGTCTCAACAAACGGCGAAATAATCACAGCAGAAGATGTTGCCGTAATTACCTCAGCAATAGACGGTAACTATCGCCTTCCATTTGAACAAAGAAAACTTTCTAATATCGCTGCATTCTTTGGAATGGAAACCGCAGGTAGCCTCGGTAGTAGGCTTAGAATGTGGCACTCCGGCGGCTCACGCGCTAGAATCTTCGATAATCCAATAGACAATATTGACTTTAACTCCGCACGCTCCTTTGGCTTTGAAATGGCAGAACTCCTTAAAGATAAAGTTACCATGGCACCAGCACTTTTATACCTTTTCCATAGAATTAATATGGCACTAGATGGAACTCCAACAGCCGTAATTCTCGATGAAGCATGGGCATTAATCGATAATCCAATCTTTGCCCCACGTATTAAAGACTGGCTTAAAGTCATGAGAAAACTAAATGCCTTCGTCGTTTTCGCAACTCAATCCGTTGAAGATGCAGCAAAAAGCCAAATCTCCGATACTCTAGTCCAACAAACCGCTACCCAAATCTATCTTCCAAATCTAAAAGCAACAGCAGTCTACCGTGAAGTTTTTATGCTCAGCGAAAGAGAATTTTTGCTTGTAAAATCAACAGATCCAGGTAGTAGATTTTTCCTAATTAAACAAGACGGTGGTGGTGTTATCGCAAGAATAGACCTAAAAGGAATGACAGACTGTGTAAATGTGCTTTCCGCACGTGCAGATACCGTCCGTCTACTTGACTCAATAATAGAAAAAACCGGCTCAGATCCAGATAAATGGCTGGATGAATTCATCGTCCAAGTTAAAAAAATCTAACCCATCCTATATCAAACTCAGCATTTTGTAATAATTCAATACAAACTCTCTATACGCCCTTAAATAATCTATCTTTGCATTATAAAAACTCACTCTCGATTGTATTAAACTAATAAATGAACTTGAGCCTTTCTAGCCAAATCTATATCAAACTAAGCATTTTGTAATAATTCAATACAAACTCTCTATACGCCCTTAAATAATCTATCTTTGCATTATAAAAACTCACTCTCGATTGTATTAAACTAATAAATGAACTTGAGCCTTTCTTAAACCTCTCCTTTGCAATGCCAAGTTGAACATTTGCAATATCTAATGCCTCTTTCTTTGACTTATAAAGCAATAATAAAGAATGATGATTTGCCCAATACATTTTGGAGCTAAGCTCAAGTTTGTCAGCAAGAAGAGCCTTTTGATGCTCAAGAATTCGGCTTTGTATGGACGCCTGTATAACCTGATTTACCTTGTCTCCGTTTTCATAAATACCAAAATCTAAATTTAACAAATCAGTTTTCTGCCTAATAATAGGTGCACCAGGTAAAAACGCTATTATACTCTTTGCATCCTGATGTATATACGAAATTCGTGGCATTATTAAATCAAGATATGATGCAGTTTTTGCAGCACTAATCGATGTAATTTGTGCTTTCATAGACTCTAAATCTGTATTATTTGCACGCACCATTTCCTGATATTTCGCAAGATTTGGCGCAGGTAACTTAAATACAGATGGTAGTTGTAAATTTGACGGATCTCGCTTGGTAAATATACGATATGTATCCTTTAATTGCTCAAGTGCAATCTCAGCCTGTATAACGCGCGATGTTATATCATCATATTTCGACTCAATCCCAAGATATTCGATATTGTTAATAGACTCCGTAATACTCTTTACCTGACTTGTATACTTCTGCGCCCCTATATCCTTTTCCATAACCTTCGTTAGCTCAAGGCTTTCCGTTGCAATTATAATATCAATATAATTTTGCACAATGTCTATTGTAAATGAATTGATAAAACCACGATATTTCGCCTTTGCAGACTGAAAATCCTGCCATGAAGAAACTTGTTTTGCTATAATTTGATGCAGTGAAAGATCAAAATTTACCGTTAATGTGTCATTTTTTACCTTGTAATCTCTATCACTGCCAAATCCAGTTGCCGAAAGCCCCGTTACAGTACCAGTACCCCTTTGCATGTTATACTTCGCAGATGGTAAAAACTTTTGCAATGAATGCGCTATCTCAGCCTTGCTTAAATCAATATTTAACTCCTGTATTGCTATTTGATCAGAATTCCTCCTTGCAAGCAATATCGTCTCATCAAGTGTTGTGGCAAAAGACTCTTCTAAGAAGAACGCAAATGCTAATATTAAACTACGAAATCTCATACTTTATCTTAGAGTCACTAATAACTAAATTCACACCCTTTGTAATAATCAAATCTCCATCTTTTAACCCAAGAACGTAAACATTGTCTAAATCTGAGTGCTTTACACTAACTTTTACCTTCTTTGCATTACTTTCCTTGTCAATCGTCCATACAAATGAATCTCCACTTTTGTCAACAACAAGCGCAGAAAGTGGAACACTGTATAACTTCTCACTTTTTCCTATAATCTTAATATCTACAACTTCATCAATAAAAAAATTCTCTAAATCTTTGCTCGATAACCTAACTCTAAACGCAACACTTCCGCTTTCACCTACAATCTTCGATATAGACGATATCTCAGACTTCGCCTTTGCCGTCTCAGATTTTATCTCAACACTCATACCCTTTTTAATGTTTTTCGCATTTTTTGTAGAAATTGACCCACTTGCAAATAACTTGTCAGTACACGCAATTGATGCAAACTTTGTTCCACCGGTAATGCCAAAATTTAACATTGCACCATTTTCCTGCACAATATCCTTAATATACCCATTGCACGGGCTTATAATATATCGCCTCGTCATGTCTTTAAAATCTCGCTTATTCTTTTTCTTCTTCCCAATCTTCTTTGCATATGCACTGTCTATATCCGTTACAATATCAGGAATATTTACCTTTTCTGCATCGCTTTCTATATCCCCAATAATCTCGTTTACCTCAGCTAACTTCTGATCTTTCTTCACATACTCGTATTTCTTGATTAATATATTGTTAATCTTCCCGCTTGACTCGCTTAATATATCCAAATTTGCACCCGCCTCTATCCTTGCCTGCACTAAAAACTCCTCAGACTTATTAATATGACTAACATTTTTTGCCGAATATACTACCTCTTGACCAAAAAAAGATGACATGCTTCCCCTTGAATAAAACTCAACAGTTCTATAACCAAATACAGCTACTAGCAATGCAAAAAATACAAATAACAAAAAATTTTTCACTATCAAAAAAATATATAGTCTAGTATAAAAACAATATATTTATTTAAGTCAAGTTTTTTTTTCATATATTTATATATTGCTTTTTATTTCTTCTCACATTATATTTTGCCTACAATGACTCAAAAAGTATGCTAATTGCAACTAATCTAAAAAAATCTTACGGCAATAGAATCGTAATTAAAGATGTTAGCTTTCAAATACAACGCGGTGAAGTCTTTGGTATACTTGGCCCAAATGGCGCAGGAAAAACAACATCCTTTTATATGATCTTTGGCATCGTAAAACCTGATAGCGGTAAAATTACCCTCGATGGCCACGATATCACAAATATACCAATGCATATGAAATCTAGAATTGGAATAGGCTATTTGCCACAAGAAGCATCAATATTTCAAACCCTTACAACAAAAGAAAATATACTTTGCGTCCTTGAAAATTTCTATCATAATAAAGATGAAAGAATGACTCGCCTTGACCAGCTTATTTACGACTTTGAGCTTCAAAAAGTTGCAAACTCTCCATCTATAGCCCTCTCCGGCGGTGAACGCAGAAGGCTTGAAATAGCGAGACTTTTAGCCTCAGACCCTAGCTTTGTATTGCTTGATGAACCTTTCGCAGGCGTTGACCCAGTATCTGTAAATGGCGTAATTAATATCATAAAAGACCTTGCTAAACGTAATATCGGCGTTGTTATCACAGATCATAACGCTAGAGAAATTCTAAAATCATCAGATAAAATATCAGTAATCTACGATGGAAAAGTGCTAGTACACGGTACTAAAGATGATATACTCCAAAACCAAACAGTAAAAGATGTCTACCTTGGTAAAGATTTCGTAATGTAACCCTAAAATCTCACAAGTGCCGTGCCTATAGTCATTCCAGCTCCAACGCCTTGAAATGCTATAATGTCTCCAGATTTTACCTTGCCACATGAAAACCAATAATCAAATGCAAGTGGAATAGATGCAGCAGAGGTGTTGCCGTGTATCTTCATTGTCATTGGAAATATTTCTTCACTAACACCAAGCTTTTCCGCAACATGCGATAAAATCCTGTAATTTGCCTGATGCGCTATCACAGAAGATAAATCAGATGCCTTCAAATTGTTCTTTTCAAGCATTGCAACTAAATTCCTTGACATCTCCTCAGTTGCATATTTAAACACACTTTTACCGTCCATCTCAATATGCCTATCAATATTTGTAATTAATATATCGTGTAAGTCACTCGATGCACTTAACTTGCAGTCAATAATTCCACAATCACTAGATGCACGAAGTATCATAGCCCCAGCGCCGTCACCAAATAATACACACGTCGCCCTGTCAGTCCAATTTACAACTGATGACATCCTCTCAGATCCAATTATAGCAATAGTTTTCGCTTCACCAGATTTAATCATTAAATTTGCAATTGACATCGCATATACAAAACCAGTGCATGCAGCCTGTAAGTCAAATGCCTGTGCATTATTTACCCCCAATATCTTGCCTATCTCACATGCAGTAGATGGAAGTGGCTTATCCTGCGTTGTTGTTGCCACAATAATGCAATCAATCTCAGATGGCAAAATACCACCTCTTTTCATCGCCGCCTCTAAAGCCTTTGCCCCCATGTATGATGTTGTCTCATGACCTTTTGCTATATGCCTGCTTGAAATTCCAGTACGCCTTACTATCCATTCATCGCTCGTATCTACCATTTTGGAAAGATCATCATTTGTCAAAACCTTCTCCGGTAAATAAGACCCAAAGCTATGTATCTTAGTCAAAATCGACATATAATACTCTTATCACGATGTTACAACCATCATAGACATAATACATTTTTGCTTATCATTTGTACTGTTCGAATTTTTATAATCAGCAGACGCTATCGCACTTCTTCCAGCCGCCTGTACCGTTGCAGTAGGCTGCGTAGTATAAGTTACCGTCGTGCAACCCATGCCACCTAAAGCCTCAACATTATCCGAAACAGTGTTACCACTTCCAGGTAGACCATCATCAATCTTACTGTCTATCGCAGCAGCCTTGTTTGCAGATATTCCGCCTAAAAATCCGTTAACTCCTATCCCGCCAGTTAATGATGTTGTAAGTCCAGCCTTTGCTATAATAATTCTTGGAGCACTAGACCAATTCGATACAATTGATGTATCATAAACAGATGACTGTATAAAATAATTGTTAGTCGTGTCATCAAGCAAGAAAAATACAGATGCACTTTTGTCCACCATATAATAATGCACAAGCCAAGAATAATTTGTTGCTAGATCAATGTCAGCTGTATATGCATACTGGGGAATATTCATAGGCTCAATAAATCCACCAAGTGCAAGCTCAACAAATCCAAGCTGAACCTTAAGTGGCGATACTGTGTTTGTTCCCATATTTAAACCATTTGTTCCAATGGCCAAACATGTAGGAGTCGTACAACCACTAAGAACAGCAATCAACCCATTCACTTCATCGGTATTCATACTCCCAAGTAATTGATTCGCAGGCACATCTCCAGGCCAATATCCAGTAGAATTCTTAAATGTAATAATACTTTCTGAAAGCTGATTTTTCTGCTTTACCGTAACATGCACATCATACTCTCTAAAAGCATAATCAAGCGCACCAGCACCCATAATAACTATTAATGTTGTAATAATTAGTACAATTAATATCTGCACTAAGTTATACATCCCGTTCTTTTTCTTTCTAAATCTATGTATTTTCACTGTAAAAATAAAATATCTTACACATCCTAACATTAATTTTACAATTTTCAAGATTTATTTTTAAAAAAAATATTGACAAGTAAAAAATAACTTTTACTCTAACCATATAAACCGTTTGCCCAGATAGCTCAGTCGGTAGAGCAAAGGACTGAAAATCCTTGTGTCGTTGGTTCGATTCCAATTCTGGGCACCACCATCTTTCAAAATAACTTTATACACAAATCCTCACAAAATTTGCAAATTTACCACTGAAAGTTTTTATCACCATCCCATACTCCACTTGAAGTTTCTGCCCAAAATCTTTACCACTAGATCCGAGCTTTACAAATAAAAAATTCGTAAAACTATCGTAAATCTTTTCCACTTCATCAAATTGCAATAAAAAATCTCTCATATCGCCCTTTGCAATAATATTTCCATTATACCGCTTGCTAATTACAATATCACTTATATTGTTGAAAAAATTAATCCCTACCCTGCAACTAATGCTGTTTACATTATACGGCGATTTAACCTTCATAATATCGCAAAATTGACTAGTGAAACAAAAACCAAGTCTTATGCCCGCTAGTCCGTAAAATTTCGAAAATGTTCTTGTGATTATTAAATTTTTCCACAATTTCACACCATATATCAAAGAATCTTGCCCGCAAAACTCAATATACGCCTCATCTATTACAAAAACTATATCCGGAAATTTCTCAATAATCCCTATTATATCACTGTTTTTCGTCAATCCTCCGCTTGGAGCAAGTGGGTTTGGAATAAATGCAATCTTTGGCATATTTCTCTCTAAAAAACTGCAGAAATCCCCAAGATCTATCTCAAAATTAGCGTTTAAAGAAAACTTTGCTATATCAATTCCAGATATTCTTGCATATTTCTCATACATTGAAAAAGTTGGCTCAAGTACTGCAATTTTATCACCATTGTTGCAAAATGTTCTGATAATTAGGTCAATAGCCTCGTCGCTTCCGTTTGTCGCTATTACGCAATCTGCTGATATTTTATAAAATTCTGCAGCTTTTTTAATGAGCATATCATACTCTTTTTCGGGATATAAATTCAGGTCGCAAAAAACATCTTTTGCTAAAATCTCAAGCGGTAAAATGCTAGATACAGCCTCGTTATTGTGACATCTTCGCATTCCAGCTGCACTAATTTCAATTTTATAAACCTCAATATCTTTTAAACTATTATTTGTCAGCATATAACACACTAAATTACATTTTTTCCACTATTAAAATTATTTTTTGCATTCTTTTAAAAAAATACTTGACAATTATTTTAATGTATTACTATCATAACATGATAACAAAATAAAAGTCAAATTCTTTTTTTATGAAACTTGAAAAAATCTTAACCGCAATAACTAATGAGAAAATAATGCTAAACTTCCTTAAAGACATCACCACGCCTCAAGAATTTAAAGCACTTCAAGAAAGACTTGACATAGTTTTGCTTTTAAATGACGGTATGTCGTATGCAGAAATTTCCAAAAAAACCGGCGCAAGTACTACAACAATTACCCGTGTTGCACGATTTTTAAAACAAGAAAACTACGGTGGCTATCGATGGATTTTAGATAATTTATTATAAAATATATGGAAATTATTGTGATAAAAACAACGGCAAATAATAAAGAAACTGCAAATACTGTCGCAGAAAAAATCATAAATCTCAAGCTTGCAGCCTGCGTGCAAATATCAGAAATTGCAAGCTACTATACATGGAAATCAAATGTTGTAAATGAAAAAGAATATCAAATCTCAATTAAAACAATATCTCATAATTTTGAAAAAATTGCAAATGTAATTAAACAAAATATTAATTACGATATACCTCAAATTATTGCTGAAAGTGTAAAATATGTCGATAAAAGTTATGAAAAATGGGTTTTAGATAATTGTGTATGTTAAAAATAGCTGTGCAAAAAAGTGATAGAATCTCAAAAGGATTTCTCGAATTATTAAATAAATGTGGACTAAATATTGATGGTAATCACTCTAAACTTTATTGTAAATTTAATGAGCTGCCAATTGAGCTTTACTTCGTCCGTGGCTGTGATATTCCAGCTTTGCTTGAAAATAAATTTGACCTTGCAATACTTGGCACTGATAGCTTTTTTGAATACAATCTACACAAAACATGTCAAATAAAAAAAGAGCTTGGCTTTGCAAAATGTAGGCTTTCACTTGCAGGAAAAACCAATGTTAATCTGCAAAATTCAATAATTGCAACTTCCTATGTTAATATCTTGCAAAATTACCTTACAGAGCAAAATATAAATGCTAAAATTGTTCAAATGAATGGCTCAGTTGAGTCTTCAATAGAGCTTTCACTTGCAAATGTTATTTTCGATATTGTTCAAACAGGCTCAACACTTTTGCAACATGGCCTTACAGAATTTGAAAAAGTTCTAGACTTGCAAGCTATCTTGATTACAAAAAATGGCTTTCAAAATGATGTTTTTGATAAACTGCTCTTTAGAATTAATGCAGTGCTAAACGCAAAACCTTCCAAATATATCATGTTTAATCTCAAAAAAGACCTGCTAAATAACATTTTAAATATAATGCCGGCAGGAAAATCCCCTACAATACTAGACCTTGCAGATAAAAACTACTGCGCTATTCATGCCTTGTGCAACGAAAATGATATTTGGGATATTAGCGAAAAACTACAGAAACACGGCGCAGAAGATATTGTTGTAAGTGATGTTAATTTAAGATTTTTATAAAAAATATGACTATAGAAAAAATTGTACAAAATATACAAAATTTGTGTAAAAACGGCGGGCAAGACGCTCTGCTGTCTCTTACAAAAGACCTAGACGGCGTCGCCCTAAACTCACTTGCCTTAAATGTTCCAAATAATATACAAATTGATGAAAAACTCGCTCATGCAATTCAAATAGCAAAAGAAAATATCTATAAATTCCACAAAGCAGAATACAATAAACTTGCAGACTTTCAAAACGATAAAATCGAAACATCAACCGGCATAACCTGCTTTAAAAAATTCACCCCAATTGAAAATGTCGGGCTCTATGTGCCAAATAAATTGCTGTCAAGCGTTTTAATGAATGTAATTCCAGCTCAAATAGCCGGCTGTAAAAACATCACTATATGCACACCACCTAATCCTTCAAATGAAATTCTCTGGACGCTAAACCTCCTTGGAATTGATAAAATCTACACAATAGGCGGTGCTCAAGCAATCTTTGCAATGGCATACCAAATAGGCGAAATTCCCAAAGCTGATAAGATATTTGGGCCAGGTAATGAATTTGTAGATATGGCAAAACGCATGGTTTCAAACGAAGTTGCAATTGATATGCCGGCAGGGCCTAGTGAAGTTCTTGTAATCGCAGATGATAACGCAAGTTTAAATGCAATTATATTCGACCTTCTTGCGCAACTTGAACACGGCAAAGAGTCTCGCGCTTGGCTGCTTTCCACAAGCTTAAATACTATATCCCTTGTAAAATCTACCATACAAAATATCGCAAAAACATCCCCTAGATACAGCGTTTTGGAAAAATCTCTTGACAATCTTGTAATTGAAAAAGTGGAAAATGTACCAGATGCAATTGCAAAATCAAATAAAATCGCCCCAGAGCACTTAATCTTGAATGTTGAAAACGCCGATAAATTCACACCTTTAATACAAAATGCAGGATCGGTTTTCCTAGGTAAATACACGCCAGAAAGTCTTGGAGACTATTTAAGCGGAACTAACCATGTTCTTCCAACATCTGGCTTTGCAAAGTCATTTTCAGGACTTTCCGTACTTTCTTTCGGTAAATTCATAACCTTTCAAATGGCAACTGAAAATGCACTCAAAAATATCGCCGATAGCGTAAAATTAATGGCAAACGCAGAAACCCTTGACTTTCACGCACGCAGTGTTATTAGAGATTGATTTTTTGGTTTTTTTATGAAGAAAAATAAAAGACAGAATACAAAATGTGAAAGCGAAGGTTCTGAATTTTTAGTACTTGGAAATTTAATGATTAGAGGTATTTGGGCGTATAAAACATACACAAATATGCCTGGTTATGACTTAATTGCGATTAATCCAATTTCGCAAAAACAGTGTAAAATTCAAGTTAAAAGTCGATGGGCGACGAATGCAAATTACGCCTTTCCATTGAAAAATCTTGAGTGTGATTTTGTTGTATTTTGTAGATTAAATCGCGGAGCTGGACCTAGTTTTAAAAATCGTCGTCATACTGCAATAAAAGATCCACAATATTGGGTAGTTCCCATTGAAAACGCAAAAACTACTGTAAAAACAGGTAAATTTAGCAATTGCAAAATAAATAAAATTGAGAATATAGATTCTTTTCAAAATAATTGGCAATTAATAAATGATTTTTTGATTTAAAACTATGAAAACCCTCTTCATAGACCGCGATGGAACGATAATAGTTGAGCCAAAGGTGATTTGGCAGGTAAATGGGCTGGAAAATGTCTATTTCATCCCAAAGGTTATATCAAGCCTTGTGAAATTGCAAGCGGCAGGCTATCAAATCGTTGTTGTTTCAAATCAAGATGGGCTTGGAACTGCATCTAATCCCCTTGATAATTACGAGCTGATAAACCAAAAAATACGTGATGTACTGCTTTCCGAAGGCATTACAATTACAAAATGGCTTACCTGCCCGCACTTTAAAGAAGATAATTGTAACTGCAGAAAACCCGCTACAGCACTGGTAGATTTTGATTACTGTAAAACGTCCTCCGTTATGATAGGCGATAATGATAGCGATGTGCAATTTGGCGTTAATCTTGGAATTCGTGGTATAAAAATAACAGATAAATACGGCTGGCAGGAAATTACAAATCAAATTCTCTCTCGCAACGCAATTATTTCAAGGCAAACGAAGGAAACGAATATAAATCTGTCACTCAATCTAGACGGCACAGGTGTGGCAAATATCTCAACTGGTATAGCATTTTTTGACCACATGCTGCAGCAAATTGCAAAGCACGGAAATTTTGACCTTGAAATTGCATGCAAAGGCGACCTTGAAATCGATGAACACCACACAATAGAAGATGTTGCAATCTGCCTAGGCGAGGCATACAAAAAAGCCCTTGGCGATAAAAAAGGTATAGCACGCTTTGCAGATGAAATTTTTAGTAATGATCTGTCCAAAAAATTGCCTGAGAGTGTAGGTGAATTTGTAAATTCTGATCAAGAAAATTCTATTTATCAAAGAATACTCCCCCTTGATGAAAGCATTTCCTTCGTATCTATCGACATTTCATCTCGTCCATTTTGTAAATTTGATGCAAAATTTGAGAGAGAGTATTGCGGCGACATGCCAACTGAAATGGTCTCCCACTTCTTTCACTCTTTTGCAATTTCCGCAAATATAACCCTGCATGTTAAAATACAAGGCGAAAATACCCATCATAAAATAGAATCCTGCTTTAAATCCTTTGCAAAATGCCTTTATGATGCAAGTAGAATTAATGGCGATAATGTTGTTTCAACAAAAGGTTTGCTATAAAATATGTTCCTGTCTTTTAACACAACAGTAATTAAATACAGCACAGAAAAAGCATCTTGGTATTTCGCACCTCTGCCACTTGATGTTGCAAAAAATATTAAGTCACTAAATAAAAGCAAATTAGGCTTTGGCAGCGTAAAAGTTATAGCAATTATAAACGAAACTCAGTGGCAGACATCTATCTTCCCAGACTCAAAATCTTCATCCTATATACTGCCAATTAAATCTGAAATAAGGCAAAAAAATAACATAACAGAAAATACCACAGTAAATATTGCTATAGAAGTTTTTATATGAAAATCCAAATTTTAAAAT
Source organism: Candidatus Deianiraea vastatrix (assembly GCF_007993655.1). GTDB lineage: Bacteria > Pseudomonadota > Alphaproteobacteria > Rickettsiales > Deianiraeaceae > Deianiraea > Deianiraea vastatrix. The sequence goes on from NZ_CP029077.1 coordinate 852,643, forward strand.
ACATTCCAGCATTTGTAATGCTCCTAATTACACCTTGTGCATTTGCGCACACACTTGATCAATTAATTAAATCAATTGACTCAAATGCAAGTAATACTTTTCATGGATACGCCTTTGCAGTTGTGAAAAATGGTCGCATTATTCATAAAAATACCTATGGATACGCTAAATACGACACAAATACCAAAATAACATCAAAAACATTGTTCCCACTTGCATCCGTGTCAAAATCAATAACCGCATTGTCTGTTATGAAATTGGTCAATGAAAATCGCATAAATCTTGATGAAAATATTACACTTTCATGCCTTAAAAAACCCGTAACTTTAAGAAAAATTCTAAATCAAACAACAGGATATAAATTTACAGGTAATAAAGAATTAGACAACGGAATAAACAAAAATCAGCTTCTTGACTCAATTAAAAACCAAAGTATTCAATGTAATGATTGCTATTTTTATAGCAATGCTTTGTTTAGCCTTGCCGATGACATCTTGAAACAAAAAGGAATGTCTTTAGATTATGCAATTCAAAACTTTAGAAAATCCCTTGGTACAAATGAAATTCAGCTCTCGCCTGTAGATCCAAACTTGCAAATTGCAAGTAGGCATAACTTGAGTAAAATCTATAAAGATTACGGAAATTATCAATTAGTCGTAGGCGCTGCAGCTGGAATATACGCAAGCCTTGATGCAATGATACAAATTTTACAAGTCGTTGCAGGAAAAAGAAATGATATAATATCCGATGTAAATATGCAAGAAATATTCACAAAATATAGCCAAAATGACGATATATTCAAATGGCGCACTCGTATGCCTGCAAATATTAAATCATACTATGGGCTTGGATTTAGAATAATTACAAATCAAAATGGCAAAACTTTTATATTCCATAGCGGGAAAATCAATGGAATGTCGGCTTTTATTGGCTTTATTCCAAGAGAAAATATTGGTATAGTCTTTATACAAAATGGCTCTAAAATTGACAAAACAGACTCAACTATTGTTGAAAATTTGATAAACTTTGCCCTAAATGCTTAATATCTTTATGACTGGTAATAATATGAAAATCGGAATTTTAAACAGCGGCGGATATAACTTTAACTCAATTAAATTCGCTTTAAATAGGCTTGGCATTACAAATATATCGTATGTAAAATCTGAAGATGAGCTAAATACATGCGATAAAATAATAATCCCGGGCGTTGGGCATGCAAAAACCGCTATGGATCTGCTAAATTTGCAAAATCTTACTACAGTCATTAAAAATACAAAAAAACCCGTGCTTGGAATTTGCCTTGGAATGCAGATTATGTGTCAATTTTCCGAGGAAGGAAATGTAGACTGCATAGGCGTTTTTGACAAAAATATCGTAAGACTGCCCGCCGATGTTGTAACCCCGCAAATGGGCTGGAATAAACTAATAGGCGGAAAATACGACGGCAAATTCGTCTATTTTGCAAATAGCTTTTACCTTCCAAAATGTGAATTTACAGAAAATTATGTTGACTATTGTGGTATTAAAATCTCCGCTATGATAAGGAAAGATAACTTCCTTGGATGTCAATTCCACCCTGAGAAAAGCGGGGAAATTGGCGAGAAGATTTTGAGTGATTTTGTTTTGTTATGAAGAGTTTTTTAAAAAAATATTGGTGGGCTTTGGTGTTGCTATTAGGGGCGTGCATTTGGCATTTTTCATTATTTGAAAAATTACTAACTTTAATCTTGCGGATTTGTAGGCATTACTCCGATTTATACACAACTAAATATCCAAAAGATGGCTTACCTTACAAAGACATAGCTTGGGCGGATTGGTTTGGAACGGTGTTTTCCGCAGGGGCGATGATTTTCTTATGGTGGCAAATTCGCGAGCAAAAAAAGCAATTTGAAGAGCAACAACAATATAATCGATCAATGGAAGTATTTAAAATAGTGCAAAAAAATGGCGATAGTATGAAAGAAAAACTTGATATAATAATTTGGGATCTGCCATTTCAATTTAAAGAAGGGCAAAATGAAAATACTAATGAGCAAAATGATTTTATGCAAATAAGCAAAGTATATGGCTCGATAGGTAATTTTATAAAATCTTGCTTGATTAATTTTAATGAAATTCGTCATTCTTACATAAAAAAAGAATTTCAAAGATATGTTGTACATATGACAAGCACTCCAATGGTAAGACAATTAATACTGCATAATAAATATTGTGAATATTGCAATGAGAACGAGATTGAGTGTGAATATTGTTCAGCAATACTTTATAAATATTTATTTAACAAATATGAATACATAGATAATATTGACTATATATCATTTTTTATTTTGTTTTATAGAAAAGAGGATTTAAAAATAAATGCACCTTGGCTGTATGACCTTTGTGAAAATTGGATTAAAGATGAAATTAAAACAGGAAAACTTGCCGAGGAAACGAAATTTTTGCAACACACAGAAAAATGGCTAAAAGCAAACACAGTAGACAAAAACGGCTGGTTTGGCAAGGATTAATGGTTTTATTTGGTGATTTGATGAAAATATGAAAATTAGTGATTTAATAGCAAGGCTTGAGGCGGAAAATACCCGGAAATCAAGGCTTTTGCTAGATGTTTGCAGGCAGTATTTGCCTTTTGAAAATGTGGTAAATTTAAACCAAAATTCTGCGTCTTTTGTGGCAAAAAATACCGAAATTTCCCCGTCACAGCTGCTAACTGATGGGTTTTTGTCGAAAATTGCGCAAATTGAATTTGGGCAAAATGGCTTTGTTTTTGCAGGCGGAAGTCATAAATCCATTAGCGAAAAAACTGCGATGATAGCTGAAGAATTTGGATTTTTATATGGCAGTAATTTTCAAGATAACGCAAGGCTTGCAACCGGTGCAACTACGAAATTTATGGAAATTATCAATACAGGGCTTGTAAAAAGTGGTGATTTTGCAATTACCGCAACTACAAATTTCCCTGTTGTGATGGATAAAGTCAATCGCAGTATAAAATATTGCTTTCGTGCTTCAAATTTTACTTCTATGGAGTCTTTTTTGATACATAACTCAATTGCAGGCGTGTTTTTTGAGGGCGGAATAGGCACAAGTTACGAGGCTTTTTCAATGCTAATAGAGCGTCAATGCGGCACAATTTCAAAATCCGTCCCTGTGATTTTTGTAACAAGTGAAAATAACGAAAATTTTATCCACAATCTTATAGAAAACATGCACCAAAATGGCAAAATATACGATGCAGACTTTGAAAATATCTATACTGCAAATACTGCGGCACAAATTATTTCGATATTAAAACAGCATATAAATATACCAAATGATAATGAAAAACATGAGTATATAAGGGCAATTTTTAGTGTTTTAGATGATAAATATTTATGAAAAATAATAAAAATTTTATAATACCGTCAATAGACTTGTTAGATGGTAAAATAGTGCGGCTTTATAAGGGTGATTTTGACCAAAAAACTGTATATAATATGGATGTTTTGACCCTTTGTGAAAATTATAGTCAGTTTCAAAATTTGCATATTGTAGACCTAAATGCAGCTAAAGGACAAGGGCAAAAAAACATAGAAATCATAAGGGAAATTCGTAAGAATTTTAGTGGAAAAATACAGCTGGGCGGCGGAATTCGAGATTTGGACATGGCGCAAAACATGATAGAAAATGAAAAAATCGATAGGGTTGTTCTTGGCACAATTGCTATTAAAAATCCCCGATTAACACTTGAAATATTGCAAAAACTCAGTATGGAAAAAGTTGTGCTTGCGCTAGATTGCGATGGAAATAAATTTACTTTAAAGACGGATGGATGGCTTAAAAATGCAGACTGTGACTTGTTTTCTTTGCTTTCGCAGTATGAAAAATTTGCGAAATATCTGCTCATTACGGATGTTAATTGTGATGGCGCTGAAAATGGACCTAATTGCAAATTATATACGATGGTAAAAGAGAAATTCCCAAGTTTTCACCTTCAGGCAAGCGGCGGTATAGCAAATTTTAGTGATATAGAAAATTTAATGCAAATTACAGATTCTGCAATTACGGGTAAAGCCTTGTATTCAGGCTTAATGACTCATATTTTCGCCAAAGATGACCTACATCTTGCGGCGTGTTCAAAAAGAGCAGAAATATCACAAAAATTCTTTAAAACAGCTAAAGGGCAATATGGCTACGGCGATATTTTCATTGGCGTTGATGTTCCAACAGTGCGTCAAATTGCCAAAAAATACACACAAAATGCAACATTTTCAACAATACAAAGCATGATGCAGTCAAAAATTCATGAAGAAAGATTGCTTGGCTTGTTTTTTCTCGTTGATAAATATCAAAATGCAAAAAGTCTCGATAGCAAAAGGGAAATCTGTGATTTTTATCTATCACCAAAAATCGCTCAAGGTGTAAATAATTGGGATTTAGTTGACACAAGTTGCTATAAAATTCTTGGTGATTTCTGTATGAAAAATAAAGACTTCATAAATACCTTATACAGCCTTGCAAAAAGCGATAATTTATGGCTAAAACGCATATCCATCGTCTCAAATCTTGCGCTAATTAAAGCCGAAATATTCACACCATGTCTGGATATTTGCACATTATTCCTTGCAGATAAAGAAGATTTAATAGCTAAAGCTTGTGGCTGGATGCTGCGTGAAATTGGTAAGAAAAATATAGATATTCTCAGCGATTTTCTGCTCAAAAATGCATCAAAAATGCCACGCATTATGCTCTCTTACGCAATTGAAAAAATGCCCAAAGAAAAACAAATTTTTTATAGAAATCTATGACTGCAAAACGCATAATAGCCTGCCTTGATATTGCAGACGGTAAAGTTGTAAAAGGTGTGAAATTTCAAAATCATGAAATAATTGGCGATATCGTACCCTTTGCACAAAAATACTCAGATGCAGGTATTGATGAGCTTGTTTTATACGATATAAAGGCCTCATGCGATGATAAAACAGTCGACTACGCTTGGATTGAAAGTGTGGCAAAAGTGATAAATATTCCATTTTGCGTTGCAGGAAAAATCGACTCTATTGCAAAAGTTGAAAAAATCCTAAACTGCGGCGCAGATAAAGTCTCAATAAACTCTCCGGCTATTAATAACCCAGATTTAATCAATCAAATCGCAGATAAATTTGGCTCTTCTACCCTTGTGGTTGGAATTGATACAAAAGATGGATTTATCTATAAAAATACAGGCGATAACACAAAAACTCAAGAAATTAAAATATCAGTCTTAAATTGGGCATGTGAAGCAGCAAAGCAAGGCGCAGGGGAAATCGTCATAAACTCAATAAATTCAGATGGCACAAAGCAGGGCTATGATATAAATCTATTAAAAACCGTAGTAAATAGCGTCAAAATCCCAGTAATTGCCTCAGGCGGAGCAGGAATAATGCAGCACTTTAAAGATGTCTTTATGCACGCAAATGTAAGCGGGGCCTTGGCAGCTAGTGTGTTTCATAAAAATGAAATTGACATTAAAAAATTGAAGGAATACCTTGTTAATAATAATATCTTGATAAGAATATGATAGAAAAAATCGACTGGCAAAAGTGTAATAACCTAATTCCGTCTGTAATTCAAGATGCAAAAACTTTGGATGTTTTAATGCTTGGCTTTATGACAATTGAGGCTCTAAACCTCACGATTTCGACAAATAAAGTGCATTTCTGGTCACGCACGAAAAATAGAATTTGGATGAAAGGCGAAGACTCTGGAAATATATTGCGGCTTGAAAATATCCACCTTGACTGCGATGGCGACTCGCTTTTAATTCTTGTAAATCCAGTAGGAAATACCTGTCATAACGGCACTAAATCTTGCTTTAATTACAAGGCAAATTTCCTTTCCCAGCTTGAGGAAATAATAGATGATAGAGTAAAAAATCAAGTAGACGAAAGCTATATTTCAAGCATGCAAAAAAAAGGAATAAATAAAATTGCACAAAAAGTCGGCGAGGAAGCAACTGAGGTGATAATTGCGGCACTCAATGAAAAAGATGTAGATTTCATCGGCGAATGCGCTGATTTAGTGTTTCACTTAATGTTGTTGCTAAAATACAAAAACTTGACTTTTAATCATGTCATTTCCAAAATGAAAGAAAGGGATAAAAGAAAATTAAAAGATGAAAACTATGAAAAATAACATAAAAATCTACATAGCATCAGACCACGCAGGCTTTGAACTAAAAGAGTATATAATCGCAAATCTATCGACGCAGTTTGAAGTTTTAGACTATGGAACGCATTCAAATGAGGTGTGTAATTACAATGAAATCGCTGAAAAAATGCTGCAAGAACTGCAAATGACATCAAGCGATTTTACCGTAAATACAACAAATTTCGGCATTCTCATCTGTAAAAGTGGAAATGGAATGTCAATAGTTGCAAATAGATTTGAGAAAATACGCGCAATAAACGCAACTCAATACGATCAGGTGAAACTTGCCCGCTTGCACAATAACTCAAATGTTATTTGCTTTGGCGAGCAATTTATTACAAAAGATGACTCTCTGTCTATGATTTTCAACTTTCTAAACACGGAATTTGAAGGTGGAAGACATGTAAATCGCCTTATTTTTGACGCAAAAAAATGTATAAACCTTAATTACAACGGCGTTATTCCAAGTAACTACTTGGAAATTAAACATAAACTAAAATACTTTCCATGTGGGGAATTTGAATTTTCAATACAAGAAGACATTGGCGAAAAAGAAATTACAATTTTCCAGTCTTTTACTAGGGCTAAATTCAATGATGACCTAATGAAATTGCAAATTGTATGCGATGTCTTGCAGCGAAATGATGCAAAAATAATCTACTTTGCCCCATTTTTGCCATATACAAGACAAGATAGAAGCTACGATACAACCTCATCTCTTGGCTCAAAACTCGTCGGAAATATCATAAATAACGCAGGAATATCTCATATAATCACCTACGACCTGCACGCCCTTCAAATAGAGGGATTTTTCAAAGGAAAAGTGCAAAATCGCAGCATGATACCAGCGTTTATCAAAGATATTCAAGAAAAATTCGACATAAATACAATAACTATAATATTTCCAGATGCAGGCTCGGCATCACGCTTTAAACGCTTTTTTTCAGATACTAATTTTAAAATTGCAATCATTAATAAAAATCGCACTGAAAATGGTCTATCTATGGATATTCTTGGCGATGTGGGCGGTAAAAATGCAATTATAATCGATGATATGATAGATGGCGGTGGAACAATGATCGAGGCTGCAAATCTGCTCATTTCAAAAGGCGCAATTAATGTCTTTGCATACGCCACGCATGGCATTTTTTCCGCAAACGCAATAGAAAATCTTGCAAACTCAAAAATATCAAATATAACCGTTAGTAACTCACTTTCTCATGAAAATAACCCTAAAATAACCTCTATAACAACTCAATTGCCGTAATTTATTACTTGATAATAAAAAAATATTGGCAATAAAGACTATACCACGCTTATTAACACATATTTTAATATGAAAAAAATCAAAATTTACACAGACGGCGCATGCAGTGGAAACCCCGGAAAAGGCGGATGGGGCGCAGTTTTGATATACGAAACCGTGGAAAAACACATATCCGGCTCAAACCCAAATACAACCAACAACCAAATGGAATTAACCGCAATAATATCCGCACTAAAAACCCTAAAAGAGCCATGCCATGTCGAGCTTTTTTCCGATAGTAAATACGCCCTTGACGGCATTACAAAATGGATATTCTCGTGGAAAAAAAATAACTGGAAAACCGCAGATAAAAAACCCGTTAAAAACCAAGAACTCTGGCAAGAATTCGACAAACTCGCATCAATTCATGATATAAAATTCACATGGGTTAAAGGTCACAGCGGCGATAAATACAACGAAATCGCAGATAGTCTTGCAACTTCTGCTATTTGATAATATCCAAAGCAAATATAAAAATCACGATAAATAAAGGAAAATTTCAGATAGCCTTGCAACTTTAGCTATTTGGTAATGCTAAATATCTACAATTTACACTCATTTTCTAACCGCTTTGCACTTTTCACACCCTTGCAAAAATTGACAAAAGCCCAACTATACATAACTAAAATTAATTGCACTAAAACCCCATCAAATAAACCAAATCAGCACTAACGACATCACCATCTCTATAGCAAGAATATCTGCAACCTCAAACCCTAAAAGCACGCAAAAAAATCAATCCTTATAAAAACATTGAATAAAATAGCAATCTAAAATAACCCATCTCTATACTTCCTATATCTTTTTTGCACAAAATTTGCACCAATAAATAATGCGATAATATTTGGCACTGTGATTGAAAAATTGAAAATGTCCGCTATGTCAAGAATTTTGCGAAAATCCCTCGTTGTTCCGCAAAAAACATACGCCACAAACAGCAAACAATTATATATATACACGGTTTTTATGCCAAAAATGTTCTTCCACGCATTTTGCCCGCAATATCCCCATGCAACCGCAGTGGTAATGGCAAACATCGGCACAACTGCAAATAATGTGTATTTTAAAAACGGATGAACTGTGTCAAAAGCGGAAATTACCGCACCCATGCTATCAATATTGCTTAAATATGACCCAGTTATAACAACAATTAACCCAGAGCAAAATACCGAAATTAGTGTTATAATCGTCACGGCGGACATCGAAATAATGCCCTCCTGTATTGGGTTTTTGTTTAGTGTGTTGATGTGAATAATAGATGAAATCCCCTGCCCTACGTCGCATGAAAAATAAATCCTTTTTAGCCCAACTATGCTTGCATAAATAATACTTCCCTCGACAGCTCGAAATGTAAAAGCCTCACTAAAAATCAGCGAAATTGCGTGTGTAAAATTCTCAAAATTAACAACAACTATCGCAAAACATACAAAAACATACAAAATCGACATAACCTTTACAATCCTGCTGCTAATCTTTGTAATTGAATTAAAACCAGTCAGTATAATCAGCATTATAAGCAGCGCTACAATGCTTGTAATTTGTAAAGACGCAAGGTCTGAAATGTCAAAAATATGGCGAACAACATTCATGGTTTGATTAATCTGTAGTGAAAAAAACGTCGAAATCATCACGCAAAACGAAAATGCAATGGCGATAATTTTTCCAAGCCTTTTTTGCTTTATGCACCGAAACATTACCTCGATATACCTTGACGGGCCGCCAATAACGCATTGGTTTTGCTTGTCCATTTTTCTTGTAATACACCCAAGTGAAATCTCTAAAAACTTAATTGGCATGCTGATAAACCCCGCAACTAGCATCCAAAATAAAACCCCGGGCCCTGCAATAATTACCGCAGTTGTTATACCGAAAATCGCAGAAACATCAATAGCTTCGCCAATTCCAGTGAGTAAAATCCGCCTTGAAGTTGATAAATTAAAGAAATTTCTCTGCTTTTTTTGCGCATTGTCTATCTTGCTTGATGCCATCATTTTAAGGCTTTTTATAAAATATCGAACATTAATAAACCTAAATTTCACAGTACAATAAATGCCGAAAACCGTTATCCACGCTATTAAAAATGGAACTTTATACCGAGCAACCCCTGTTACATTGAAAAAGAATATTGCATCCCCAAAAGACGAAACTTTTTCTATAATATTTTCAATAAACAGCAAAATCTCCATTACGCGTAATAATGACTTGTCTTATACTTTTGCAATAAAAACTTAAACAAAATCGTCGAAGTTGTAGTTATCGGAAGAGCTAAAATCGCACCAATAACACCAAATAAACTCGTTGCAACGAAAAGCCCAAATACTATTATAACCGGATGAATTCCAACCTTGTCCCCAACGAATTTCGGCGTTGTGTAATTTGCATCTATAATCTGCCCAGCTGTAAAAATCAGCGATATAATCACGAAATTTGTATTAAAACCAAATTGTAAAAATGCAACAACAAGGCAAATTACTATGCCAATTAAAAAGCCTACATATGGTATAAATATCATAACGCCAGTCATAATTCCAAGTAAAAACCCTAAATTTAAACCGCTAAAATGCAGTAAAATAGAGTAAAAAATCATGAAAAATAGGCAAACATTCAGCTGCCCTCGCAAATATGCAAAAATAGATGTGTCAATTTGGTGCATTAACAATCTACAATTTCCCCTTGCACTATGCGGAAGCATTATATAAAACGATGTCACCATCTTCCTCCAATCCTTTAGCATGTAAAATGTAATAATCGGCATAACAACTATTGTTGCAACGATGTTTATAATAGAATTTACCGTCTTTTTTGGATAAGTATGCAGTATATCCTCTTGAAACTTCGTTATAGCCGTTTGCAAATACGCCTTACACTTTACAACCGTATCGTCGTCAATATGCAACATATTAGATAGCTTGTGTATCTTTTGCTGGCTTAAATTGTCAGAAGTAATAACAAACTCGTTTAAAAATGAAATTACCTTTTCATATAAAAACGGTATTAAAATCGAAGATGCAAATATAATCGAAAAAAACAATATCGAAACAATAACACCGCTTACAATAGACCGATTAAACTTCATCTTTTCAAATTTATTGACAATAGGAAGTAGTAAATACGATACAATAAAGCTCACGGCAAAAGGCCTTACAGCATTTTCCGCAAGTATGTAAAACAGGGTAAATAATATCGCAATTACAGCCCAAAAAATGTATTTCTTACTAATTTTTGTCATTTTTATACCTTATATTTAAAGAATACTCATTCCATGCAGATAATACCTCTTTTCTAAGTAAAAGCACAGCTATAACATTTGGAAGCAATAAAGCAAAAGATAAAACATTGCAAAAATCAACGAAAATCTTTAAATTGTCAATTATCCCACCAACAAAACCGGCAAGCGCAAAACTTGCAAGATATACAACTGAAAATTTCTTCGTCTTTAATATAAACTCAAGATTTTTAACCCCATAATAACTCCATGCAATCATAACATTAATCGCAACAAGCGGTATTGAGAATGTTAAAAAGTACCCAAGTAGCGGATGTACACTCTTTAGGGCATCTTGCACAACCATAATGCCCTCAAGCCCCTGCTTTGCCGCAGAACCCGATATAACTATAATAACACCCGTTACAAAACACACAAAAACCGCATCAATAACAGGGCAAATCATAGCAATTAACGCCTCCTTCACAGAATTTTCCTGCGTGGAATTAGAGTGAATGCTTGCCGCCGTTCCAAAACCCGTCTCATTTGCAAGTTGTAATCTTTGAAACGCCATTATAAAGACAGCAATTACCCCGCCATAAAATGAACTATAGTTAAAGGCAAATAGCATAACAACCTTTACGCAGTCCCATACCCTGTCGTGATAATAACCTAAAACCGCAATGCACAATATTAAATATATAGACATAAAAAACATCACAGCAGAAGAGCAATAATGCCCAACACGACGAATGCCACCAATGGTTATGAAAAATACAAATCCAGAAAGCACAGCCGATGCAATATAACGCCCATACTCAGGTAAATTAAAAGACTCAGCAAATACCTTAACAGCTTGATTTGTCTGAAATGATGATGGCCCCCCATATGCCGATACTATTAAAATTATACCATAACTCATTGCCAAAAATGACCCAAATCTTCCAAGCCCAAGCTTTTCAAGCCCATATTTCATATACCAATACGGCCCGCCCTGATGCTCTCCATTTTCAAGCCTTCTATACTTATGCCCAAGATATACCTCAGCAAAACGAAGTGGCATACATATAATTGACGCAACTAATATCCAAAATACAACACCCGGCCCACCAATTGAAACCCCAATTGCAATGCCCGCAATGTTTCCAAGACCCGCAGCCCCTGCAATAGATGTAAATAACGCCCGAAATGACGAAATACTCTGCTTTTCCTCAGGCTTAGAAGTTGACCCATGCCCGCCACTTCCAAGTAATAACCGAAACCCATGCACAAAATGCGTTATACAATTAAGACGCAACCTAAACATGAAATACATGCACCCGATAAACCCAAGTAAGAGTATAGCAGGAACATTCGTTTCACTAAAAAAATTCACATTGTGCCAAAAGATAGACATCCCAATTTCATTGAATTTCTCAACAGCTGATATAATCTTTTCAAGCATTAATAAAAATAAAGTTGATGCATTTTCACTTATAAAAAATAATTTTCAACTTTTTTCTTGACTTTTTTATTTTTTTTTATACGGTCTTATGTTTGCTGTTGCTATTTAGGGTTGTATGGATCAAAGTCAGATTAATATTCAATTCAATCAATTAATAGATAATCAAAAAATCGACTTCCCCAATGGTACAACATACTCTGGTCAAGTTAATCCACAAACCGGCCAGCCAGAAGGTCAAGGTAAAATGACATGGCCAGATGGCTCAATATATCATGGAGAGTTTTCAGGTGGCTTGCCTCATGGAAAAGGTACATTCACTTACGAGGCAACATACAATAATAATACAACGGAATACTATAAATACGAAGCGACATTTCAAAATGGCGTAGCTATTAATCATCATGTAAACAAAATAGACTATGGCAAATCATCGACAAACCGTACATCTGTAACAACTAAAACCACAATAATGCCAGGTAATACTCGCAACAGAGCACCAACTCTATCACCATATTTCATTAAACTTGACTATCAAGGCCAACAAGGAAAAGCACAGTCTAACATTCCAAAACACCTTGGCAGAATATTCCTTGGGAATAAAACTATGTTTCGTGGCACATTGAATGAAAACGGCGACATAGAACCAAATCAGAATAACACAATTGTTAACAAAAATGCGAAAGAAATAAATAAAATAAAGCTAGTTAAGATTAATGATAATTATCAATATTGTATTATTGATAAAAACACAATAACCTACCAAGACGGCAGGGTTTATACACAAACAAGTGGCAGTATAGCAGCAAACAATCTGCCAAATGCCAAAGGTAAAATGACATGGCCAAATGGCATAACATATGAAGGGGAATTTTCAAATGGCAACATAGAGAATAATACAAAAGGTAAAATCAAACTAAATGGTGCAATTATCTCAGGAAAAATCACCAACAATAAAATAACACAGGGCGAAGCTAGTGCTGAAATATTAGAAAATGGCGATGTAATTTTTATCAACAATGGAAGAAAAACAACATATTTTATAAATGGCGGCATACGTGAAGAAGAACAACAGCAGCAAGCACCGCCGCCACTTGAAAGTGAAATACACTTGAACAACAATCAACAACAAGCACTGCAGCAACAACAACAGCAGCAACCGCCAAATCTAATACAAGATGAAAATCTAAACAATACAAATACAATACTTACTCAAGAAAATGTTGGCAAAGCAATCAATCTTGGTAACCCCGCAAAGTTATTTACTGTTCAACAAATACAATCTAATAATAATGATAATCCGCAAACAACATACTTATTATCACACACTGATGAACAAGGCATTACTTATGAATATGATGGTGGGCTAATGTATCATAGCAACACTAAAGAGTATATACCCGATGGTCTTGGTGTATTACAAATACAAAAAAATGACATTACCCTTAAATATGAAGGAAACTTTGAAGATGGCGTTCCAAGCACTAATTCTAGTCTGCTAAAAATTAATAATACAGAATACAAAAACAAAAAATTTATTGGTGGAACATGTGACAATTTAATTCCTAATGCAAATCCGCCTCTATCAATAACAATTGACGCAGCTTTTACATACCCAGAAGTGCAAATAAATACAATATTAGCCTATCAGCCGCCGCAACAGCAAGTGCCACGTGAAAGTGAAATACCAATTGGCAACAATCAGCAGCAACAAGCACCAAAACAAGTTCAAATACAACAAAACACAAATGTTGTAACATCAATGATATGTGTAAAAACACGTAATAAACAATTTAAACTATGGGGAAACAGAACACATACATTCACCTTCGAAAACCCAAATAGAACAGTTGAAATTAAATTGCAACCAAATGGATGCCCTGTGCCAAATACTACTGCTAAAATAAAATTCAAAGATGATGGCAGAATATACCAAGGGCCAGTAGGAACAGATGGCCTTCCGTTCATTGATCCTAACAATCAATATCTTCAATATACAATCACATTTCGATATGGCAGAATATATCACAATGTTCCATTTACTATACAAAACAACAGTATCACACTAAACCCTGATCAAAATACAGACTATCAGATAACATATCCCGATGGCTCTACTTATCTCGGAAAAATAAACGCAGATGGCAAAAGACATGGCGAAGGTACAATAACATTGAAACTTGATAAAGATAACACAAAAATACTAGAGACAACATTTACTGATGATGCTGTAGACGCAAATGCAAATACAAAACTTACAATCACCACACGAAACAAGACAGAAAAAATAACTTCAGTATATGAAGGATGCGGCTATACTAGCAAAGGATTTAATAACCAAACAGAGATTACATTAACCAATACACAAGGCAACAATGTAACAACAAAAATCACAGGCAAGGTGAAGCCTGACACAGTAAATTTTCATGACACTGTAAAGGAAACAAGAAATGGAAATACATACGACTGCGTATATAAAGATGGAAAGCTAGATACAAGCAAGAATGTTAAAATCGCGTTCCAAGATGGCAGTACATACGAAGGTAGAGTAAATAATAATTATCAATTCCATGGCACTGGAGTGGAAACAAGAAATAAAAATAAATACGACTGCGTATATAAAGATGGAAAGCTAGATACAAGCAAGAATGTTAAAATCGCGTTCCAAGATGGCAGTACATACGAAGGTAGAGTAAATAATAGTTATCAACTACATGGACAAGGTACACTTACCGTCGCACTACCTCCTCCTCAAGCTGCTCAAAATATTCAAGGTTCTCAAAACATCCAAGCTGCTCAAAATGTAACATATACCGGAAATTTTACAAACAACACTATAACGATATCAAATGGTCAAAAAATAACAATAAACCCTCAGACTGGAGAAGTGATGCAAAACAATCAGCAAGCAATTCCCCAAGGAGGAGGGCAGCGGCCATCACAAATACAATCACAAATACAATCACAAATACAATCGCAAAATAATATCAATCAGGATCAACCAGAAAGTCAGATACAATTCAATATTCAACAGCAACAACCACTAGAGCAACAGGAGCAGCAGGAGCAGTTAAATAATACACTTCCAAGCAAAATAAACCTGTATATTTCATCCCAGCAAAAGAAAATCGATCGTCTAAAAGAGCATAATAGCATCGAAGAAGCACAAGAAAAAACAAAAATAACGGAAAAAATAGCATTATGTGAATCATTATTACAACAAACACAAGCAGAAATAATGGAAGAAATAGCATTATGTAAATCATTATTACAACAAGCAAAAGCAGAAAAACCGAAAGAAATTAAAATTTATGCAGATACTTCATTAGAATTAATGGAAATATTAATACAACATCAAGATAAGAAGAAAATAACAATAATAACAAGTGATGCCAAAGAAACAGAATACCTTGAATATATAACCGCAGAAATCACACTTGAACAAACACAAGAAAAAATGGAGAGCTTACTTAAACTCTTTTCCATTGCAAATGATCAATCTAAAGTTCCGATGTATAATACGATTTTTCCAATCATAAACAAAATTATACTGAAAAACAATTTTGAAAATCCTCCTGTAATTTATAATCTTATTCAAGTTCTTGCAGGTATAAACACACCAAATGATCTACAAACTAATATACAAAGAATAAATCAGATAATCGACACAATTGAGCCAAAAATAATTCAGTATGCCATAAAAATAATGATTCAGAATATTGTAAATACTGTTAATGCACAAGACCAAGCAAGTTCTATAAAAAACGCAATAGCTATTCTAGAATCTCCAAAAGACCCTTTTTGTCCTAATATCGATGCGCCGCCATATGATAATATAACATCAACGGAGATAATAAATTATATTCAAGAGCGTAAAGCAGCTAACTTGAAATATCAATGGACAGATGAATATTGGACCAAAGAATATCAATTACCAAAATCTTTGATTACAAAACTACAACCTCTAAACACTAGCTTGCAAAGTCTTTATATTGAATCATTTCACGAAACACTATCAGAATGTTATCGATTTAAATCCGACGAACCATTTATACAAAGCTTAAACGAAAAAATAAATTCTTTGCTATCCAAAGAATATCTGAAATATGGTAAGGAAAAAAAGTTATTAAATTCTTTATTGAAATCTGGCGAATTACCATCTCTATATAGGATAAATCCAAACAATCTATTTGATCTATATGAAATAGATGAAAGCATTACAGAGGATGAAATTTATAAAGACATACCAAAAGAAGCGCATGTAAATCAATCTGCCAAATTTAAAGCATACTTAGCCAAGAAATATCAGAATAAACTAAATCATATATTGACAGAATTGAACCCGTATCAGAAATGTGACTTCTTAAATGCAAACTATATAATATATCAAGCTACACAATTAAAACAACAAAATCATCCAATTTTAGATACAAAATTAGATACAATCATACAAACACAAGAAATTTTTATTCAAAGACTTCGTCTGCAAACTTCTTATGATGAAGTAGAATTTCTAAACTTAAAACTACAAAGACTACAAAGAGAAGAAAAATATATTACACAAATCTCACAGAATGAAATAATTGATAGCCAAAGATGTTGTTACCATGATGTACTTCAAACAATAGCGTCTTATAATGAAAAACTTTCTTCAGCATTACGTATAGTTTCTCATAAAAAACCACAAACAAAAACCAAACCACAAGGCGACAAACAAGACAACAAACAAGACGACCAAAACAACCAAAACATGGACGCTTCTTTTGGTGATCTTAACAAAGAATCTCAAGATGGCAACAACGAAGACTCAAATCCCCAGATAGAAAATCAGGAGCAGGAAGAAATAAATGGCGCAACCGATCATGAAAAAATCCAGAAACTTATAATAAAACAATTTGATGATATAATACAATGGATAAAAAGAGAAAAAGAAGATAATTTGCAATCTTGCATACAATTCATGCAAGATATTATTCATGTTATAGACGGTATTGCGATAAAGGGAAATTTTTCTGTCAAATTTCTCATAGAAATTAAGAGCAAATGTGAGGAAATCAAATCTTTGGAACCGAATACAGGTGACAACCACCCCCCCCAAATGACACAAAGTCAAAAAGATGCAATAGTAGAGATCTTTTCAAAAAGCCTTAATGCATTTTCAAGAAGCCTTAATGCATACTCTGTATTACATAAAAAATTACAAAAAAAAGCAGCAAATAATAAAAGAATAAAAGAAAAACAAGAAAAAATAGCCCAATTGCAACATCAAATACAAGAAAAGGAAGATAAAAATCAACAAGACTTAAAATCAATTCAAGAAAAAGAAAAATGTATCAATGGCTTTGACACTATACAGATCAATGCACAAGAACAGAATACTTCTATAAAAGATGATGATGATGCTGCACAAGAAAGACACCGCATTCTTCACGATAAACTCATTAAAAACATTGATAATATTGAAGATACTATATTAAAATTACCCGATATTCAATACAATCCTCCAGAAGATCAGTCGCAACAGCAAAGTCAGCAGACAAATGATCAGCAATTTAAATTACCAGATCAAACAGAAATAGACCCATTTTATAATGTTCCACTAAAATATCAAGCCTCTGCATTCTTTAGCGGAAAACTAAACACACAAATCGAAATCGCAAGAAATTTATGTACAGAATTAAGCGCATACATACCAGAAAAAGACTTCATTATTGATCCATCAGAACTAAAAGATACCCTTCCAGATAATATACGCTCTTTTGAAGATGCATATGTTTGGGCTTTATTACAAAAAATAAAACAAGTATTAAAAAGCAAAGATATAGCTTTATACCTTTCAAATGAAAGACTTCAACATTTTAATAATCATCTAAATGAACTAGACAACAAATATAAACAAGGCAACCAAAGTGTTAAGCTCAACAACCTAACAGCACTTCTTGAGAATATCTTCAAACAAATTCACAAAAGTTCACAATCTAAACCTCCTACAAAACCTTCTAATATAAATATAATAATTCCTGACAATAAAATCTCAGAAGTATTCCGCAAATTTAAAACTCAACCAGACGCATTAAATGCAGCTAATACAATAATAAATACTGAAATTTCACATTATCAACAACAAAATCAACAGAATAAACATACTCCCAAAGAACGCATCCACAACTTACTATTAACAATAAGTAATAGCAACCACGACAATCCACAAAACCCTCCTCAATACACTCTAAAACCTGAATATCAATCTAAAGAAATTGCAACATTGATATACAATGCACTTAATATACAATCACCAGAAACATTGGAATCTATAATAAATTATCAAAGATTAAAATACAAAGCATTCTCTACTCTTTCGCAAAGTATTCAATCATCTCATAATGCAGTAGAAGAGGCAGCAAAAAATCTAAAATTAATTAGTAACAAAACAGGTGTATTTAATAAATGCAGACAATATTACGGAAATTTCAAACTTAAAAAAGCACAATTTGCACTAGGTTTTAAAGTATGGATGACATATATCGCAAATGCAATAACAATCTTCTTTAATAAAATATCTATCTTCTTTAGAAAACTCTTTACTAATAATCACAATGCAATATTAAATATCGCTAAAGAAAATCAACACAAAATTTCTGAAAATGAAATGATACGTAGCATCAAAAACAAAGAAGTTGCAATAACAGAAGATCTTGTAAATTCAATTGAAACTCAGTGGAATCAAAACTTCCTAAAAAATCAAAAACCAGCAAACAAAAAACAACAAACAAAAACCAGCAAACAAAAACCAGCAAACAAAAACCAGCAAAAACCAAAGCATAAAATAAATATGAATCAAACAAACCAAAGAGTTACAGAAATACTTCTTTGTATATTGAATAATGCAACAGATTCAGATAGTATATTGAATAATGCAACAGATTCAGATAATAAGATAAAACAGGCATTGCAACGATTACCTGGCTATAACATGACCCCAAAGATACAATCCGCTATCAAAACACTAATACAAAAAGAATCTATTGATAGAGCAGAAATAGTAAGAATGATAAGATCAGATAAATACTTTAGATCTCTACTTTATAACACAATTCCCAAAGAAGACAGAAGGAAAATACATCAATGTATAGAAAAAGGACGTAAACGGTATGATAATACCAGATATGATAAAATTGCAATAGAAATTAAAAAAATAATGTCTGGACATCAACACTTAGAAGGTATTTTCTTTGGACAATCAGCATCAAAAGAAAAAATATATGATGCTGCAGTGAATAAACCAAAACAAGTTGCAGCACAAGAATATTACTCATACATTGAGAGAAAAATTAATAAATATGACAAAGAATATCAAAAAATATATACCCATAGCACAATATACAATACAGACCCATCACTGCAACCACAAATCAATGATCAACTAAACAACAGTATTTTCAACGAAGAAACCAGTGGCATCATTACCGATCCTGATAACAGTAAGTTAAATAAACAGAATCCGCCTATCTTACAACAATCTCATCGTTCTTCTGTCATAAAGCTTCATAATGATTTAAATGGTATGGTTTCTTAGATAATATGTCAGAGGTTATAAGCAATAATATTCCTACTAATCCAAATTCCGGGAAAGTATAATAGCAGCGTAAACCATTATCTACAAGTTGTTTTAAAGAAAAACAATCAAAAATCTATTCTCCCATAAAAATTAATTAAAAAAGCTTGCAAAAAAAAATAATAGTTTTATAATGTCGTTATAGAGCTAATTTTAAAGTCTTTTTTATGACAGTAATAAATTTTACAAACTATTTAAACAATGTATCAGGTAGCACTAGAATACGCAATGCCTTCTCAGGCCTCTCAGCTAATCGTCTTAGAATAGCACGAGAATATTTCTCAAATCCATCATCTGTTACTATACCAAATAATGTCATACAATTTCCAACGCCATTTAAGAAAAAACAAAGTATAGAGGAAATAAAAAATAACTTTAGACAAAGCCGCATGATATTGCTTGATACTTTAAAAAAATTGCAACAAATATCAGATAGAAACCAGCAACTTAGCTATAAAATTAATAATAAAAAAGAAAAAATAATGCACGAACTACAGCAAAACATAAAAAATCAACAATCTTGCCATAAACAATTCTCATCACCATGTAACTATAATTCTAATCACAATAACGCCGATGAAGACAATGATTTTAACCAATCTGATGCCTTGGAAAATAGTGAAAATCATAATCAAATTGATCAAGACGCTATAATAAAATTTTCAGATAATACACATAATATTAGACCTTCGTATTTAAATAAACTCACTACAAATAAACCTAAATTCTAGTAATAAAATTTAGACAAATTGCCATAACCTATCCAGATTTTTGCATATCTCATCACCCATGCTAAATACTACATCCGACCCAAGAAATTTGCTATTAATAAATGCTAAATCCTATATAAAAACCGCATAACTACAGCAACTTCTCCAGATTTTTGCATATCTCATCACCCATTGCGGATGTTCCAACTAAAGTGCAATTTTCGCCCTTAATATCCCCAGTTCTGTGCGTTTTTAAAGTTGCCTTTATAGCCTCGTCAATTTTATCTGCAATCTCGCCCTCGTTTATTGAATACTTAAACGCCATGGCAAGCGATGAAATCATCGCAATTGGATTTGCTAAATCTCTGCCCGCAATGTCAGGCGCAGACCCATGCACAGGCTCATAAAGTGCCGTTTTCTTCCCATTCAACTCGCCAAGTGACGCAGACCCAAGCATTCCAATCGACCCCGTCAGCTGCGAGCCAAGATCCGATAATATATCCCCAAACATGTTCTCCATTACTAAAACATCATATTTCTTCGGGCATTTCACAAGCTCCATAGCCATGGCATCAACATACATGTGCGAAAGCTCAATGTCCCCGCGGCTTTTCCCAATGTTTTCCGCTACATCACGCCATAATTTCATAGACGCTAAAACATTCGCCTTGTCAACAGAGCATACCTTTTTGCCTCGCTTCTCGGCCAAATCAAACGCCACATTTACAATCCTTGCAATCTCAGATTCCTTATATGCAAGCGTATTAAATCCGTATCTCTGCCCCTCTTTTTCCTCAATTCCACGCGGCTGCCCAAAATAAAGCCCGCCAACAAGCTCACGCACTATCATTAAATTAAGCCCGGAAATATACTCTTTTTTAAGCGGAGACGCATCTGCAAGCTCGTCAAAAACCACTATAGGCCTTAGATTTGCAAATAAATTCAAGTCTTTTCTAATCTTGAGCAAGCCAGCTTCTGGGCGAAGATGAGTCTCAAGCCCGTCCCACTTTGGGCCGCCAACCGCGCCAAGTAATACAAAATCAACATTTTTCCCCTTTTCAATAGTTGCATCTGAAACCGGCAAGCCCTCTTTGTCAATTGCAATGCCGCCAATTAAACTATCTTCAATATCCATCTCAAAACCGCACTTTCTAGCGATTAAATCTAGTATTTTTCTCACCTCACGCATCACCTCAACGCCAATTCCATCCCCAGCTAAGCAAAGTATTTTAATTTTCTTCATATAATAACATTTTTTACCTTCTATAGATTTGATAATATTAAAGTCAATTATTATTCACAAAATTATTCCTAAATACTATATACTGAAAAAATAATAATGTTGCCAGGCTTTATAACTAATCTTCATTATATGCCAATCCTTGCTTTATATCTTTGTAAAATACTTCAATAATTGAAATACTACTTACCAGTGCTCATCGCCACAATAACGCTTTCCATGCACTCCTTAATTTGCCCGTCTAAAAATGCCCGTGTGTTTGCCGTTTCGAAATCCAGTATTGAAAAGGCTTTTTCGCGACAATATAAGTAAACTATTTTTAAATTTCTAATAAAACTAGATTATATCAAGTAAAAAGTTTATGAAATTAATTATTTATCCTCGCTCATCGCAACAATAACGCTTTCCATGCACTCCTTAATTTCGCCGTCTAAAAATGCCCGTGTGTTTGCCGTTTCGAAGTTGCTGCGTGTGTCTTTTACAAGCTGATATGGGTGTAAAACATAGTTTCTAATCTGGCTTCCAAAGCTTATGTCCATTTTACTTTCGTTAATCTTGTCTTGATCCGCCATTTTTTTACGCATTTGCTCCTCATAGAGCCTAGATTTTAGCATATTCATTGCCTCAGAGCGATTTTGCACTTGAGACCTCTGAACCTGACATGCAACAACAATCCCGCTTGGAATATGCGTAATTCTGACCGCTGACTCGGTTTTATTTACGTGTTGCCCACCTGCCCCTGAGCTTCGATATGTGTCAACTTTTATGTCAGATTCGCTAATATTTATCTCGATTTTATCGTCTATTATCGGGTATGCAAAGACGCTTGCAAAACTTGTTTGGCGCTTGTCGTTGCTGTTAAATGGCGAAATGCGAACTAATCTGTGTACTCCAATCTCGCCTTTTAGCCATCCATATGCGAAATCTCCAGTTATTTTCACAGTAACGCTTTTTATTCCAGCCTCCTCGCCCTCTAAACTGTCAACTATTTCGTACTTAAATTTCTCAATATCCGCCCACATTGTGTACATTCTAAGCATCATTTGCGCCCAATCTTGGCTATCTGTGCCGCCGGCTCCGGAATTTATCTCTAAAAACGCACCGCAAATATCGGTTTCTCCTTGGAAATTGCTCATTATTTTCATCTTTTCAACCTGCTTTTGCAATTTTGAAAGCTCAAATGTAA
Organism: Candidatus Deianiraea vastatrix; assembly: GCF_007993655.1. Lineage (GTDB taxonomy): Bacteria > Pseudomonadota > Alphaproteobacteria > Rickettsiales > Deianiraeaceae > Deianiraea > Deianiraea vastatrix. The sequence continues at coordinate 875,514 of NZ_CP029077.1, forward strand.
ACTCATTAATTTCAGCCTCACTTGCAACAGATGCAAGGTCAACTATCGCATCAAATTCTCCCTTTATCCTTATAAAATCTGCTATTTTTCGCTCAAGTGAATTTTTTCTCTGCGAAAGCTTTGCAAATAATACATGATCCTGCCAAGACTTCTCAATTTCGCCCTCAATACAAACTATCTCAGCCTGAACATCCCTTACCCTTAAAATCTTCTCAATAGAAATAAGAGAACCAGATATGTCAGAAAATAGTGCATTATAAGAAGACTCCATTAGCTTGGATTAGATTCAGATCTCGAAGTTCCAATAATAACACTCCACGGTAACGGCTTGCCTTCAAATGAAACTATCTCAGTTGTGCCCGCAAAACATGCACCCATAAAACCATTTCTCTTACCTTGTAAAATAATACGCGCAGGAACAATGTCTCTTCCCTTGTACTTTTTGTTCTCGGCTTTTTTACGATCCGTACGTGCATTTTTCGATACATTTGACTTCATATCTGTATTATATTTATATTACCCTAAAACCTATTTTTTTATAGTCAAGCTTTTATATAAAAAAATTGTAAAAAATTCAAAAATGCAATATAAAATGTTCCAAAAAGTCAACTTCACACCTAAAAAATACTTTGCAATCGAACATTTTACACTTACACTATATATATTCTCTATGCTAAAATCATCACAACTTGACTCAAAAATGCCATACTCAACACCAATATGATATACCGTTACACCAAAATTTATACCAATACACATCAAAACCACTAATAAACTATACTTTCCCCCACTATATCTAATAAATAAACCCGCAAATAAAAAACTAATAAAATGCATCCATCTTTCCGCAATACATAAAATACACGGTATTAACGATAAAAAATGCTCTAAAATAAAAGAAGTTGCAAACGGCGCTATAAATATTAACAACACTAAAACCTTCAATCTAAACCCATCTAGCCTCTCTAAAAATCTTATCATAATCATACAAAATCATCCACCACTAGAACCCTTGGTTGCAAAAGGCTTAAACTTGTTAGACCTCGTCGGATGCTGTAACTTCCTCAGCGCCTTCGCCTCAATCTGACGAATTCTCTCTCTCGTAACATTAAACTGCTGACCAACCTCCTCAAGCGTGCTATCAGAATTAAGACCAATCCCAAACCTTGTTCTAAGTACCCTTTCCTCTCTCGGCGATAAACTTGCAAGTGATGCATTTGTCACAGACCTTAAATTCTCATACTCTGCAGCGTCAAGCGGCGATGCAACATTGTCATTTTCTATCGTGTCACCAAATACACCCCCACCATCTCCCATAGGCGCATCCAAACTTATCGGATCTTTCGCAATCCTCATTATCTTCTTAATCTTCACAAGCGGCATCGCAAGCTCGTTTGCTAACTCCTTTTGCGACGGCTCCCTTCCAAGCCTTTTTACCATATCTCTTGATGTTTTGTTAATCTTCCCAATTAACTCAGAAATGTGCGCCGGAATCCTTATAACCTTCCCATGATCAGAAATGGCCCTGCTTGCAGCCTGCTTTATCCACCATGTTGCATATGTTGAAAACTTATACCCCTTTCTATACTCAAACTTATCAACAGCACGAATTAAACCAATATTTCCCTCCTGTATTAAATCAACTAATGGTATACCTCTGTTTGCATAATTCTTCACTATCGATACAACAAGCCTTAAATTAGACTGCACCATCTCGGACTTCGCCTTCATCGTGTCTCTTTGATATTTCTCCGTCTCAATCGCACTTCTCTTAAACTCATTTACCTTCATTAATATGCTTCTCTTAATCAATACAACTATCTCCTTTTGTATCGTAACTATATCACTTTCAACCTCACTTATCATCTCCTTTATACCATCACTTCCCCCATACTTACTGCTCTTTAATAATAATATTAAATCGTCAGTCATCTCATTTCCAGAATATACCTCTAAAAACTCCTTTCTGCTTACCTTATACTTATCACATATACTCAATAACCTTGCCTCAAGATCTATTAACTTTTTATACGCCTCGTTTTGCTTAGCTATTATCGCAGTAATAATATTCTGATGTAACTTCACAGAATATACACCGTTAAATACATCATTTACTAACTTCTCATACTTTTCCTTGTCAATAGCAATATTGTGTAAATTATCCTTTTGTAACCTCAATAACTTTAAGCATATATCAGATACATTTCCTAATATATCCAATACCTTTGGCCTTAGCGCTACCTCCATCGATGCAATAGAAATGATAGGCTCGTCAGAAAACTCCTCAATATCCTCATCCTCATCACCTCCATCACCAGAATACTCAGATGACCTTGACCTTAAATATGATATCCTGTTTTGCATTACAGTCGATGAATTCGGCACACCAGCCTCATCACTCTCAATTATAATACTATCCTTATACTCCGTAGTGTATAAACTATCAACATCTATCGCCTCTCTTAACTGTATCTTATTGTTATTTATATCATCATATAAATTTATTATCTCATTCATCCCAATCGCACTTGTACAAAATGACATCATTATCATCTTGTTTCCAACCTCTATCCTCTTTGCAATCTCCGTCTCCTCATCCTTTGTAAGTAACGATGACTTTCCTATCTGGCTCATGTATGCCTTTAAAGAATCGTCTATAAATACATCCTTCTCCTTCCCATCAAATCTCTTGTCATTTGAAAACTTGCTCTCTAAATCCTCAATATTCCCCACTACATCAATCCTTGCCTCTTCAAGTAAATTAACTAAATCCTCAGCAACTTCAGCACTAATCCTCGACGGTAACTGCTCCGATACATCTAAATACGTCACATATCCAACCTCTTTTCCTATCTTCAGTAACGGCTTTAAATACTTTATCATCGATATCTTCTTTGGATTAGACTGGCTCTCAATATACTCAATAAAATCCTCTATATCCTTGTTTGCCCTAAGCTCCATCTCTGTAAACATCCCCTCATCCCTTCCTCCAGTAATATCCCTCTTTTGCTCCTCACGAACTACACCTACTTCATCCTTCATAACCTCCGTACTTACCTTCTTCTCAACAATAACATCTTTCTTCTTTTCACTAACTTCCATCTTATCCTTTACCTTATTAATACCCTCTGCATCACCCTTCTTCCTATTCTTTATATCACTTTCCTGAATTATCTTCTTTATGTTGTTTATCATCTTCTGCTCAGCCTTCATCTTGTCAAGCGCTACATCCTTCATTCCATTGCCCTGAAAATTAAACTTTGCCCCCGAAATAACATTACTTCTTACATCCTTATTTTTATTTTTAATATTTTTTGGCATAAAAAGAGAGAGGTTCTCTTATCTCTAAAATCCATTAAAATAAAAATCAAGACTTTTTTACAATACAACAAAAACAATATCATAACTTTAAATAAAAAAAATCTCTTGATTTTTAAAACATTAATTACAACAATCCCTCTAATTATATTAACCTCTTTATGCAAAAAGACTTCACAGCCCTTCAAAAATATATCTCAGACTGTGCAACGCGAATAAATCAACAACTCTCTAAAACCCTTGCATTTGACGAAAATGACCCCATCGCAAAACTCCTAAATGCAATGCAATACTCCGTTCTTGCCCCAGATGCAAAAAGATTTCGCCCATTCCTTCTAGTTGCAACCTCAGACCTTCTTGAAATAAATAGAGATATTTCAATTAAATACGCCTCAATCGTAGAACTAATACACTGCTACTCTCTCGTTCATGATGACCTTCCAGCCCTCGATAATGATGACTATCGTAGAGGTAAACCAACATGCCATAAAGCATTTGACGAAGCTACAGCAATCCTCACAGGCGATGCCCTCCTTACAAAAGCTTTCCAAATAGCATCAGAAATAAATGACCCAATCGACCCAACAATACAACTGCAAATTATCAATATAATCGCAAATGCAGCCTCTACAAAAGGTCTAATCGGCGGTCAATTCATCGATATAACATCATCACCAAATAATATCCAAGAAGCAATGCGCATGAACGCAATGAAAACAGGCGCACTCTTTAAAGTATGCTGCGAAATACCAATTGCCCTTGCAGCTAAAAAAATATCAAAAAACCACGCACGGCACATCACCCTTTACTCCCAAAGTATCGGCGCAGCATTCCAAATAATCGACGATATACACGACTGTATAGAAGACTCAACTAAAAAGAAAGACCAAAGTAATATCGTCTCAATAGTTGGTGTAGATCAAGCTAAAAATGAAGCTCAAATCCTCATTAATCAAGCAATAGATATGATGTCAATATTCGAGTCTAAAAAAGCAACAGTTCTAATCGAATTCGCCAAATACATTCACTCACGTATTTTATAACTATGTTCCAATTTAACCAAGAAAACCATCAAAAATCACAAGAAATCCTTGCAAAATACCCATCAGATAAAAAACGCTCCGCAATAATGCCATTCCTTTGGCTTGCTCAAGAACAAGATGGCGATAATATCCTTTCTAAAGATAAAATAGAATATGTCGCACAACTCCTTTCTATCCCCGTAATACAAGTCTACGAAGTCGCAACCTTCTATACAATGTATAACCTTGAAAATGTCGGCGCTAATCACATACAAATATGCAATACCGTCCCATGCTCCCTTGTTGGCTCAAAAGACATCCTTGCCACCATTGAAAAACTCACAGGCGTTAAAGAAAATACAATATCTCCAAATGGTAAATTTTCCTTCTCTAAAGTAGAATGCCTTGGCGCATGTAACGCAGCACCAGTAATACAAATAAACAATAAACAATATCACGAAAAAATGAATAAAGAAAAAATGCTCGAATTATTTTATAAACTCTCAGGTCTTGAAAATATATAAAATATGAATATATTAATAACGCAATCATAATATAACTATATGGCAAAAGACTTCTACGATACACTTGGCATCTCAAAAACAGCAACACAAGATGAAATAAAAGCAGCCTATAAAAAAATGGCAATTAAATATCACCCAGATAGAAATCAAGATAAAAAAGAGGAATCAGAAAAAAAAATGAAGGAAATTAACGAAGCATATGATACACTCGGTGACCCAAATAAACGCCAAAACTACGATAGATTCGGCTCAAGCGGACAAAACGGTGGATTTGGCGGTCAAGGCGGCTTTAGCGGCGGATTTAACCAAGGCTTCTCAGGATTTGAAGATATATTCGAAGATATAAACAGCATGTTCGGCGGCGCATCATCCCGCTCCCGTAGAGAACGCAGCGATGGAAGACAAAAGGGCTCAGACCTCCGCTATACAGTAAAACTAACACTAAAAGAAGCATACCTTGGTATTAAAAAAAATATCTCCTTTAAAGCCCTTGGTAAATGCGACCAATGTAACGGTAAAGGCGGCGAAGGCGTAATAACATGTAACGAATGTAATGGCGCAGGAACAATCCGCTATCAACAAGGCTTCTTCATCGTCGAAAATACCTGCCCAAAATGCCGTGGAGACGGTATAATGATTAAAAACCCTTGCCGCTCTTGTAAAGGCTCAGGTAGAAAAGAAAAGGAATTTAACATCACAGTAGATATCCCTCGTGGCGTGTCTGACTCAGATAATATACGCGTTTCACAATCAGGTGAAGCAGGTATTCGCGGTGGCCAATCAGGTGACCTTTTCGTTGCTATTAAAATCACAGAAGATGACTTCTTCAGACGTGACGGCGATAATCTAATATGCGATATACCCGTTAAATTCACTCGTGCAATCCTTGGTGGCGAAATAGCAATACCACTAATAGACGGCACAATACATAAACTAAATATCTCAGAAGGTATCCAAAATGGCGATAGAATAAAAGTTTCATCTAAAGGTATGCCACGCTATAACTCTAATAACTTTGGCGACCTATTCATCTACATAAAAATCGAAACCCCAATTAACCTCTCTAAAGACCAAAAACGCATAGTAGAAGAACTCGATCGCTCAATAGATGATAAAATGAACCCTAAAACTAATAATTTTATCAATAAAATTAAATCACTTTTTAATTAATAAACCATCCTAAAACCCCATACAATAAACCAATACTCACACCTTCTAAAAAAATGCTTCCAGAAATAAAAACCCTTCATACATAAAACACAAATTTTCCATTTGTATGAAAACAAAAAACATGAACCTTTCTCAAATCGCTCAAAATCAATCCGCTAAAGAGACAATAATAAACGAAAATAACATAATAATAGACTCCCTTGCAGTGTGTAAAGTTGCAAAAATAATCACAACCCTGCCAACCGAAACCCTCGATAACGGCACAGCCTTCATAGTCTCAAATACCCCAGATAATGCCCTTTCCTCTAAAGCAAATAACATCTGCATATACCACGTAAACTTTGGCTTTAAATTCATCGCCCCACAAGAAAATATGACATTCTTTGTAGTCTCGGAACTTGCCCACTATGTATACACAAACAACACATGGAAAATCGTTTCCAATGCATCACAAAATAACACAAATAACCAATCCGGCTCATCATCTCAAATCCAATCCGACTGGAATCAAACAACATCAACCTCCCCAGACTTCATCAAAAATAAACCAACCATCCCATCTAAACTAAGCAACCTTCAAAATGACATATTCTCAAATGTCGATAACACAAGCGATGCAAATAAACCAGTCTCCACTGCAACGCAAATAGAGCTTGATAAAAAAGCAAATTCCTCAGATGTCCTCTACAAAACCAATAACCTCCTTGAACTTTCCGATAAAGATACCGCACTTGCAAACCTTGGCGCAATGAAAAAATCAAGTAATCTTCAAGATCTGCCAGATAAATCAATAGCTAGAAATAACCTAAATGTATACTCAAAAACAGAAATAGAAACAGCACTAAACTCAAAAGCAAATTCCTCAGATGTCCTTTACAAAACCAACAACTTGCTTGAGCTTTCAGATAAAGACGCAGCTAAAACAAATCTCGGACTTGCAAAAGTCGCAACAACAGGCTCTTATAATGATTTAACCGATAAACCAACAATTACCTCAAGCGGCACAACCACCTCTCAAATCCAATCCGACTGGAACCAAACAACATCAACCTCCCCAGACTTCATCAAAAATAAACCCTCAATCCCATCACCACAAGTCAACTCAGACTGGAACTCAACCTCAGGCATATCTCAAATCCTTAATAAACCAACCCTTTCAACCGTCGCAACAACAGGCTCTTATAACGACTTGACTAATAAACCCTCAATCCCACAAATCCCAACTAATATCTCTGCATTTACAAACGATAAAAACTACCAAATGCTATCAGATGTCCAAACCCTCATAGCATCAATTCTTGCAGATACCCTCTCAACCTCTACATCAAAAACTTGGTCAATTGATAAAATAAAATCCTATATTTCATCAAATTCCTCATCATCCTCATCCGCTTCATCTTTTATCGTTGGCGACTACAAAAACTCCGCCCAAACCGCAAACCACAACTCTTGGCTTTTGTGCAATGGACAAGCCGTTTCACGCACCACATATTCTGAGCTTTTTGCACTTCTTGGAACAAATTTCGGTGCAGGTGACGGCACTTTAACTTTCAACCTCCCAGACTTCCGCGGTCGCACCTTTGCCGCAATAGGTCAGGGTTCAGGACTTACAAACCGCACTCTTGGACAGAAAGTTGGCGCTGAAACCCACACTCTAACAGTAAATGAAATGCCATCACATTCACATTCAAATGGTGCTTTTTCTACTGGATATGCAGTTGCCGCTGGTGGCAATTATGGCGGATATCCTCAAGTAACAAACACAGGTAGTGCAGGTGGCGGACAATCCCACAACAACATGCAACCAACGCTTTTTGCAGGAAATGTGTTTGTTTTTGCGGGTGTTTAAAATAAAAATGCTTGATTATTAAATAATATATCCCCATAATATACAAAATAAATGCAATAATATGTCAATAGGAATCTGGCAACTTGTCCTCATAATTATCCTTGTTCTAATACTCTTTGGCGCAGGTAAACTTCCAATAGTAATGGGTGAAATAGGTAAAGGTATAAAAAACTTTAAAAAAGGTCTCTCAGATTCCGATGATCAAAAAAAATAACTTGCATTTTACTTAAAAATCAGCTATAATGCAAAAACTTTTTCTTCATATGAAAAAAATCATAACATTACTCCTGCTTGCATCCTGCCAAGGCCCTTACCTTCCAATGTCAGGCTTTATGAATAAACCAATCGGTAAAGGTAATATGATGCCCCCAACTGACCTTCGAATAACAAACCTCCTGCCCTTTCGCCAAGAACCCTTTAAACCAATAGACCAATCAATGCGTAGCGCAACTACAGTCTCAAGCCTAAAAACAGTAGACTCATTCGATATCCTCGTCTATAAATACTATCTTCCTCATGATGATAAATGGAATTCAATCCACGCAGCGCAAATACAAGCTAATGTCTTCTCAACCCCCGGTATGCCAAAAGCAACAGATAACCAATTGCCAGAAATATTTGACTAAAAAATCTACATAATCATGACTAATATCCTAAAACTCAAAGAAATATCTAAAATCCTCATTAAATCCTTTCCAAACCCTCAAACAGAACTTCACTATACAAACCACTTTACCCTTTTGATCGCAATAATCCTTTCCGCTCAAACAACAGATAAAATGGTAAATATAGCAACAAATACCCTCTTTAAACTCATTAATACCCCGCAAGACCTAATAAATCTTGGTATAGATGAACTAAAACTACACATTAAAATCCTAAATTACTATAATACTAAAGCCCAAAATATCATCAAAACAGCCCATATCCTAAACCAAATGCAATCCATCCCAAATACCCTTGAAGACCTCATGAAACTTCCAGGCGTTGGCAGAAAAACCGCAAATGTCTTCCTAAACGTCGCCCTTGATAAACCAACTATAGCCGTAGATACACACGTTTTCCGCCTTACAAATCGCATCTTTAATGCAAACTTTACTAAACCCGAGGATGCAGAAAAATTCCTTCTTCAAATTAACTCCCATAGCCTTAAAAAACATACCCACCATCTACTAATTCTACACGGTAGATATGTTTGTAAAGCTAAAAAACCAGACTGCAAAAACTGTAAAATCTCGCACCTCTGCTCATATTTTAATCAATGACCTCTGCAATTTGGTGACTTATTGCCTTGATTTACTAAAGAATGATTGTGAATGTTTGCCAATACTTGAGCTACAGATTGATTATTCTGAACTTGTTGTTGTACTGCTTGCAAATTTTGTATTTGCGATGTAGGTTGTTGTGCTTGTATTGTAGTGTCCATATCTGCAACAACATCTTCATCTGGAACTAAATCGCTATAATCTTGATCTTGAAATTGATTATTCTGCACTTGTTGTTGCTGTTGTTGCTTTATGTGCAATATCGTTTCAGTATAACTAAAAACATTGCCTACATTACTATTAGATGATGACTTTCCAGCATTATAATTTTCAATTTCACCTACAGCTTTTGATAATATAGCGTCAAAATTACTTGCATCTTCGTGATTACTATTCATATTAAAATAAAATATTGAGAAATTATACCATATCTTTTCTCAACTGTCAAGTATTTTTTTAATTAATATTGCATCCCTTAAATTCCAAGCACAAAACTTACAATTCCATCCTTATCAATGCCGGATTTCGCCTTCATGTTTGAAATAGTGTCGTGCGCTAAAAACTCATCACTCATATGCAAACTAACCACCCTTGCACCTAAATTATTCCTTGACATAAAGTCCGCTACAATACCGCCAAACCCACATACCGAGCCCTCCTCAACTGTAATAATCTTCCGCCCCCCTAAAGCCTTTAGCCTTGCCTCATCAAGTGGCTTTGCAAAACGCCCATCAATTACAGAAACTAAAATGCCATGCACATTTTTTAACTCCTCATATGCAAGCTTTACCTCGCCTAAACACGCCCCATATGAAATAATTACAACATCACCCTCATGCACATAAATGTCTCGCATCTTCCCAATTTCAGCCGCATTAATACCCTCAATATCCGGCATCTCCTCAAGACATGTTAAGCCCCTTGGATACCTAAACGCACACGGCATGTCATTAATCTCATTTGCAGCCTTCATCATGCTAATTAACTCAATCTCACACGATGGCGCCATAACTATAATGTTTGGTAAAATCGACAGAAATGCTATGTCAAAAGACCCCGCATGCGTCGCCCCATCTGCCCCAACATATCCAGCCCTGTCAATTGCAAATCTTACAGGTAATTTCTGTATGCAAATATCGTGAATAATCTGATCATACGCGCGCTGCAAAAATGTCGAATATATCACGCAATACGGCTTGTATCCACACATAGCAAGACCCCCTGAAAATGTAACAGCATGCTGCTCCGCAATTGCAACATCAAACATTCGACTTGGAAACTGCCCTCCAAACTTGTCAAGCCCCGTCCCATTTGGCATACCAGCAGTAATTGCAACAACCCTCTCATCACCCCTTGCAAGATGTATAAGAGTTCTTGAAAAAACATCAGTATATGTTAAATTTCTACACTTTTCCTGCTTTCCCGTTGCAATATCAAACTTTACAACCCCATGTAGCTTGTCCTGTGCATGCTTTGCAGGCTCGTAACCTCTTCCCTTTTCCGTTCTAACATGAATTAAAATCGGCTTTGCCATATCACTTTCCTTTGCAGTCTTTAATACCTCTATAACATCCTCAATCTCATGTCCGTCAATTGGCCCAATGTAATAAAAACCCATTGACTCAAATATATTCCCCCCAATTATCATGTCCTTTACAGCACTCTCCGCCTTTTTCATAAATCTTGATGCAAAATCAGGTAACATAGACTTAATCCTGCCCCTTGCACGAATATATCTGCTTGACCCAATTAACCTTACTAAATAATTCCTCATGGCCCCAACAGCTGGCGCAATAGACATGTCATTATCGTTTAAAATAATAATAACCTTGCTGCCTAAATCACTTGCATTGTTTAACCCCTCATACGCCATCCCCCCTGTTATACTGCTATCTCCAATAACCGCAACTACATCATGCCTCTCGCCCTTTAAATCTCTACCCTTTGCAAGCCCAAGCGCAGCAGAAATAGACGTAGAACTATGCCCAGCCCCAAATACATCATACTCGCTTTCAAATATCGAACAAAAACCCGAAATCCCCCCAGCCTGCCTAATCGTCGGTAATAAATCCTTTCTGCCAGTTAAAATCTTGTGCGGATACGCCTGATGCCCTATGTCCCATATCACCTTGTCAATCGGCGTTTTAAATACATAATGCAGCGCAATCGATAACTCAACAACTCCAAGCCCAGCCCCAAGATGTCCACCGGTTTTTGATAATGTCTCGATCATATATCCACGAATGTCCTGTGCAAGATCTCTTAGCTCGTCTACGCTAAAACCCCTCATGTCATCTGGAAAATTGACCCTATCTAATACACGATACATTATAAAAAACCATTTTCCCAATCATAAAACAATATAATCAAAAAGCAAGTCTTTTTTCCTAAAATCAACTAATATACGAAAATCTCTTGACAATTGATTAATTTTCGCGTATAATGCAATAACTTTTAGTGTAAATATATGGATCAAAATAACAACCAATCAAATAGCGTAGTTTTGTATACAAAAGAAAGTTTGAAAGATAGAGAGATAAATGATGGCATTAAAATATTAAAGAGTGCCGGTAAAACAATTGCACAAGAAATCCCAGATGATTTTTCATCTGATGATGTAAACAAAATTATACAGCAATACCAACAACAAGGTGTAAATAAAGTTTACTTCATTTCACAAATGTTATCAAATGAGACTAATAAAATGTTAGAATTTTTAGAAAGCAATAAAAATGAACATTTACGCTTCATGTTTATATCGTGTAATATATTTAGAGAAATGAGTGATTTATTTGACATTACAAACGTTAAAATTCCTTATAATTCTGTTTATACAGGCTGTAATGTTTCAATGACGAACAACCCTTTAAGATTGCCAGCGAATGCCGATATAGTTCAAATACTATTTGATCATAACAAAAAGGACAAAATTTTTCAACTTAAAGGCAACGTAAATGACATTATTCATGGTAAAATTGCACAATTACTCAAAGAAAAACAAGATCTGAAAAATGAAAACAAAATTCTTTCTGAAACAGGTCAACAAAATAAACAAAATGCTGAAGTTGTTAATCTTAAAATTGTTGCAATTCAAGAATGTATTGATAAACTTCAAAGTATTTCAAACCTTATACTGGAAGGAAAAGTACCAAAAGATCCACAATATAGTGCTAGAAAGTTTATTCCATATCGTCCATACTTGGGAGGAAAAAACATACAAAGTATACTTTCTACTAAATTTTATCAAAATGTCGAAGAGGTTAGTAACAAAAGTAATACGAGAAATTCTTTAACAGGTGGCGGTCTTGTGATATAGGTTAATAATCTGCTTGACATTTAAACTTTCTTTACCACACATATAAGCAAACCATTGAAAAAATATGCAGTTTTCTTTTGATACACTTCGTTTTGTTGAAATTTTAACAAAAAATAATACCTTTACTGATGCTCAAGCGAAAAATATCATTAACGTCCTAAAAGAGATTGAGGAGAAGAATCTAAATATACTTGCAACAAAAAGAGATTTGCGCGAGTATTACTACAAAACAATAATTGCAATCGGCGTTATGATGACGTCACTTTCCGGCCTCATCATTGCTATCTTGAATAAATAAATCCTTGACATTTAACTTTCTAATCATAACCTTGCTTAAATGATTCTTAATTAATGAATTTTGCAATTGCAAAGCTTACATCTTTAATACTCTACCCAATTTTCGGCGTTCCATTCTTGGTGCTCCTTGTTGTTTTTGCAAGTTTATACCTTTCAATTCGCTTAAAATTCATCAATATCACAGGCTTTTTAAAAGAAAGAAAAAATAAAGTCGGAAGAAGTAAAAAAGACGAAGTCTCAGGCTTTGGCGCCTTTATGTCCGCAGCTGGATCAACCCTTGGAATGGGTAATATCGTTGGCGGCGCAATAGCAGTAAAAATAGCAGGCCCAGGCTCAATATTTTGGATAATAATCTTCAGCCTCCTTCTCTCAATGATTAAATTCGCAGAAACAGCCCTCGGACATCACTTTCGCCATGAAGATAAAAATCATGTCATAAGCGGCGGTGCATTTTTCTATATCCGTGACGGCTTTGCAAAACTTAATCTTGCCCGCATCGGCCTAATATTTTCCATAATCTACGCAATAGCATTCATCATAGCCTACCTTGCAGCAGGCGCTTTCCAAATGAATCAAATATCCTCCCTTGTCGCAAATGAAATCATTAATAAAGAAAAATACCGCATAATAACAGCTATTTTAATAGGATTTTTCTCTCTCGCAGTTCTTGTCGGCGGTATACATAGAATAGCAAAAATCTCAACAGCACTCGTGCCTTTTATGGTAATTTGCCATCTATTTTGCTCAATCGTAATAATAACACTTCATATCCATAACTTCGATGATGTTCTAAAAAGCATCCTGCAGTCAGCATTTTCTCCAGAAAATAACTCTAAATACGGCGGTATGATATTCGTTGTAGTCTACTCTCTTCAACGCATTCTCTTTGGCTCAGACTCAGGCACAGGCGCAGCAGCAATAGCAAATAGTAACTCAAATAAATCCTCAATACAACAAGCCCTTATAGTCTCAATAGAACCCATGCTCGTTGCCCTTATGATGATAGTTAGTAGCCTTGTCGTAATGCTCACAGGCGCTCATCTGCACGAACTTTCAAATGGTATACATACAGTAAGTATAGCCTTTGCAAACGGCGGTAATTTAATAAAATATATCTTCTGGTTCAATATTAGCATTTTTGGTCTAACTAGCATAATAAGTAATGGCTACTACGTCGAAAAAACATGGTACTACCTTTCAAATGGTCGCTTCATACTCCTTTCTAAAATCACATATATTTTCGCCTGCATGATATGCGCTAATATGTCTTTTGCCTCAATAATGCCCCTTGCAGATATAGGCTTTAATCTTGCAATAATACTAAATGTAATCGCAATAATAGCACTTTCTCCAATAATTAAAAAAATCCTTATATCCTAAAACTATACCCCCTTTCCTCCATTGAAAAAACCAGTGCCAATCGCGTTGTTCACACACGCTCTTTTTAAAAAATCAATATTGTTAAAAATGCCCATCCCAAGCCTTCGCACCCCAGAAATAATAGGGTTTGAAATCTTGAAAAACTGATTCAAATTGTGCGTCATAAATAACATAGATAAAACATCAATCTTCCTTTTTAAACTCCCCTTAAAATCACTAAATCCTCCACTTTTGCATATACTTTCCGCTAGCCTTTCTATATCCCTTAAAATCACATTAAAACCCTGCCCGGCAATAGGATGCATAATAAAACTCTTCGTCCCAATAAAACATATCCCATCATCCTTGCTCTGCCGCCCATATCCAACACATAACGGAAATATCGATACATCACCTAATATCTCAATCCTTCCTACATAACCAGATAATAAATTCGTTAAATACGATAAAATAAACTCATTCCTCTTGTCGCCCTCAAGCTCCATAACATCCCTTGCTAAATCACTTGGTATAGTCCTTACAATGTTAGACCTTTTCCCATCCCTCATCGGTAATAACGCAAGCGGCCCAAGCCTTGTAAACCACTCTATCGCAGTGTTGTTGTGCAAAAACTCATGCTCTACATTAATCGTCATTCCATACTCCTTGTAATCATACCCTACTCTTCCTTCACTTACATCAAAATCACATATATCATCATACATCCCGTCTGTTAAAATAATCCTGTCTAAACCCTCGCTACATCCATCCCTTTCCACTATAAATCCACCACCATCCCTCTTAATACCTCTTACATCACATACCATCTTTCCATCAATCGCCCTATCTATCTCCTCACATAACCCATTGTAATCAATAATATACCCCATCTTGTCATATCCAAAATCTCTAGCCCTTAGCTCAACATCATGCCCCTTGCTATCCTGCCCGTTTAATACTAAAATCCTTTCTATAACCCCAGATTTTTCAAATAAACTCTCGCAATCCATAATGCATCTTAATGTCTCTAAATTATCTATAGAAATAGCCATAGTTCTGCTTGCAAATCTACTCCTATGCAATAACGCCTCATCATCACTATACAACTTTCCAAATAATCTACACTCCACTCCCCTTGCCCTCAATACCAAAAACGCAACCTTTGCAGTAATGTTGTTTCCAAAAATGCCAATAACCATAACATCAATAAATGCTATCTAAACCTGACTATCCTTTTCTTAAAGTCAATCCAAAAATATACTATAATCTCCACTTTCTACTTGCTTTTAAAATTATATCAAATACCATAAATAAAAATCTTCTTTATGAAAAAAATACATAACGATAAACATAAAAAAAACTTCCATATCGTCTACGGAAAACACGCCATACAAGCCGTCCTTCAAAATGATAATAGAATAATCTATAAACTCTATATCCAATCAGACCTTAAAGATAAAATACAAATCACTAAAAATATAAAAATAGAATATGTCTCCAAAGATACCCTTTCTAAAATGTGTAAAGATGGCGATAAACATCAAGGCTATCTCGCTCATGTTAGCTCTCTTATAGAATCCCTTAAACTTGAAGACTATATCGACATTTTCTCCCGCCAAAATAAAGCATCAATAGTAATTCTCGACCAAATAAATGACCCCCATAACCTTGGCGCTATACTTCGCTCCGCACGCTGCTTTAATATCGACCTTGTAATCATCACAAAATACAATATGCCAGAAATAAACGCAAGCGTAATTCGCTCTTCAGCAGGTATGAGTGAATATGTTAATATCCTCACAGTAACTAATATAAATAACACACTCCAAACCCTTCAAAACTCAGGCTTTTATACCATCGCCCTAGACCTTAACGCTCAGTCTAGAAAAATCTCCAATATCACTAATGAAAATAAAAAAATCGCCTTTGTAATGGGTAGCGAAGGATACGGCATACGCCAATCAATCCGTGATACATGCCATGAAACCCTCCAAATACAAATAAATCCCGACTCAGATAGCCTAAATGTCTCAAATGCAGCAGCTATAATGATGTACGAAATATTTAACTCCTAACCTCATATACCGCTTATCAAAGCTGAAAAAAACGCAATAAAATCAACCTAAAAGCCACCCACAAATATGCACAAATATCCTCATGCACAATATTAACTCAAGTATCTTTATGTTCAAATAATTAAACCTTTGTATACCAATGAAAAAAATGCCAACACTTGACGCTAAAGTTGAAAAAAATAAAGGCGCAAATAGTAAATAATAATGTCCGGAATTCATTGACTTAAAACTCATAATCCTATTATCCTTATTAAATAACGGCTTTAATCCTCTGCCAACAAGAAAAATCGTCAATATACCTAATATCTCAGCAATACACATTACTAAATGCGCTAAACCACGAATCTTTTCAGGATATATCGCAACAACTGCATCGTAATAATTTAAAATTACATCAAACGTTACAACGCTAATATATGTGTTTGTAAAAATATCAACTAAATCCATTAATACCTATAAGAAATCCTTCCTTTTGTTAAATCGTATACAGATAGCTCAACTTTTACCTTGTCTCCAATTACAATCTTAATTTTATTCCTCCTAACATTCCCAGATACATGGCACAAAATCTCCACACCATTTTCAAGCTTTACTAAAAAAATCGCACCAGGCTGGCATTTTAAAATCACACCATCCATCTCAATTATATCATCTTTTGACATTTATTAACAAAAAAACAAATTTAATTTACTGTAACATAAAAATTTTAATTGTAAATTATATTTTTTACTTTTTAATAAAAAAAATTACTTTTTGCCTATATGCTCGATATTAACTTCATAAAAAATAACCTTGAAATCGTTAAAAATAGCATGAAAAATCGCTCCTTTACCTTTGACTTTGATGCCCTGCTAAAATTAGACGATAATCGCAGAAGCGTTATGCAAGAAACTCAAAATATGCAAAGTAAACAAAATGCAATCGCTAAAGAAATAGGCATGATTAAATCAGCTAAAAAAGACGGAAATATCGACGACCTAATGAAGCAATCAGAAGAAATTAAACACACCCTTGCAAAACTTGAAGAAAATGACGCAAAACTTCAGCATGAAATTAAAGAAATCCTTGCAACTATCCCAAATATCCTCCAAGACGCAGTTCCATTTGGAACAGATGATACTCAAAATCTTCAAATATCTGCCTTTGGCGAAAAAAAATCCTTTAACTTCGATATTAAAGAACACTATGAAATCGGTGAAAAACTCGGTATAATGGACTTTGAATCTGCCCGTAAAATCTCAGGCTCACGCTTTGTTTTGCTACGCTCTGACCTTGCAAAACTTGAACGCGCTTTAAAAAACTTTATGCTAGATACCCACGCAGCAGAATTCGGCTATGAAGAAATCTATGTTCCACACTTAGTTAATGCAAACTCAATGTTTGGCACAGGGCAGCTGCCAAAATTTGATAATGGCTATATCACAACAGACGGAATGTACCTTATTCCAACATCCGAAGTTCCCCTTACAAATATCGCAGCAGATATGATAATCTCAGAAGAAAAACTCCCTATGAGATTTACATCCTACTCTCAATGCTTTAGATCAGAAGCAGGCGCAGCAGGTAAAGATACAGCAGGTATGTTTCGCCAACATCAATTTTCTAAAGTGGAACTTGTCTCAATCTGCATGCCGGAAAAATCACATGATGAACACGAAAGAATGCTAATGGCTGCCGAAAATATCCTAAAAAAACTCGACCTACACTATAGAGTTTGCCTTCTTTGCTCAGGCGATACAGGCTTTTGCTCAAGTAAAACCTACGATATAGAAGTCTGGCTTCCTGGGCAAAAACAATACCGCGAAATCTCATCTTGCTCAAATACCCTTGACTTCCAAGCCCGCAGAATGATGGCTCGATACAAAACTCACGATAACAAAAAGGGCTATGTTCACACACTAAACGGCTCAGGAGTTGCAATAGGACGCATGATTGTTGCAATAATTGAAAACTACCAAAACCCAGATGGAACCTTCAATATCCCAAATGCACTCAAACCATATATGCAAAATATCGACAAAATTACCGCTTGTAATCTGTGAAAATCTACTAACAAAATCACAAGTATAATCTTTGCTAAAACATAAATAATCCCCCATAAAACCTACTAATATTCCTTTAAAACATTTTATACTTGATTTTTATTATTTTCTGTCCACTATTGGTTAATTTTGTTGCTTTTTGTATGAAAAAATTAGTACTTATCGCATGTTTATTGCCAAATATAGCCTTTGCAAACGAAATTCCTCTTTGCATACAAGCCGTTCAAAACCAAAAAATTAAGGCATCCCTTGAGAATAAAAAAACAGCAAATGGCGTTGATTTTGATAAAATAATGGCGTCAGGAATTAAGACTAAAAAAAGTAAAATCGGTTGCTACGCAGGCGACGCAGAGTCTTACCAAACCTTTGCCCCAATTTTCGACTATGTTCTTGATAAATATCACCACAAAACACAAAATAAAACTACTGAAAACTACGATGTATCCGCTATAAATCAAAACTTTTCAGATGACGCTAAGAAACTAATTTCGTCTACAAGAATTCGCTTTGCACGCAATATCGAAAAATTTCCGTTCCCATCTTCAATGTCAAAACAGCAGCGCTATGAGGTTGAAAAAACCATTACAGATGCCATAAATTCAAGCGATTTCCTAAAAACTGGAACCTATACCTCTCTTGAAAAAATGAGTAAAAAAGAACAGGAAAAACTACGCAAAGAACACCTTCTATTTAACGATATAACCGAAGATGAACACCTAAACGCAGCAGGAATTTCAGGTGACTATCCTCATGCCCGCGGAATTTACATTTCAAAAGATAAAAAACTCGTCATCTGGATTAACGAAGAAGACCACATGCGCGTTATATCCATACAAGAAAACTACGATATACGCTCGGTTTTTGAAAACCTTGTACACCTTGAAAATGAACTTCGTAAAACAATAAAATTTGCATATAGTAAAAAATACGGCTATCTTGCCTCCTGCCCAACAAATATCGGAACAGGAATGCGTGCAAGCGTGCTTTTGAAACTTGAAAATCTTGGGAAAAATCAAAAACTCCTTAAAGAAATTGCAAAGTCATTTAACATAGATGTCCGCGGCGTTTTCGGTGAAAATAGCAACTCAGAAGGCGGTATATTTGATATATCTAACTCCGAAAGATTTGGTAAATCCCCTGAAGAACTAATAAACAACATGATTCGCGGTGTAAATCTACTTGTTGAAATTGATAAACTCCAAGCGCAGCAAAAATAAATAAACATTTGGCATATCATTCGTCAACTTCGTCAAAACCTAACCCTAATCATAAAGAAATAAACCGATAATTGTTTTTTTCTTGACATTAAAAAAATATATCTCATAATAGTTGGTAATTTTATTTTTTTATGAATCAAAACCAAAAAACATGGTCAAATAACAACCCTGTCACACTCGATCCAAATCTTCAAACCGAAGCAAACCGCATTCTTGCTGAGCAACAAATGAGAAGATATAATCAAATAAGATTTACACCAATACATCAAATTAACGGTTTCATGCAGCAGGTTGTTGCAAATGCGGACCAAAATCAACTTGTAAAAAACAAAGTTATCCAAAATTGGAACACAATATCAAGTGAAGCAAGGGCTACATCAGATAAAAATATTTACAATTTAATCAGAAAACTTGTTGGACTATACTATCCACAAGACAATCAAACTGCTGCCGATTTGCTACTAACATTACTACAACACCCATCATCTGGACTGAGTTTAAAAAATACATTGTTTAGAAACAAAATACCTGTCACACCTTTAACAGTAACAAATTTTAATCAAGGTAACTTTAAAGAAAAGGCAAGAAAAGCAGAGCGGTTAATCGAAGCAGTGAGAGAAGATATTATATCAAATGGTGGAGAAATTCAACCACTTACAAAACAGGAATCTGAAAAGTTAATCACCATAGTCACAAGCTACATTGACGAAAATATAGCAAAAAATGATAAAATAACTCTTATTACCCTCTTACTTGAAAATCCTAAAAAAATATTGCAAATTGTAAACAGAAATATTCAAATAGACCAAAACACTTTAGACCTCATCTTAAATGGCACAGAAATTCATGAAATTCCAAACCCTCAACAACATCCAACCTTGCAACATAACGTTCAAATACAGCAAGAGCAACCTGTTGTAAATCAACCTGTTGTAAATCAGCCTGTTGTAGATCAGCCTGTAGATCAATTTTTCCAAAACAATGTACTAACCCTTGAGCAAATAGAACTTCATGAACAACAAATTGCAAACATTAATCAACAATTTCAACAGCAAAATAATCAATTCCAAGAAGTAGCTCAAGAAGTAGTTCAAAAAGTTAATCATGATTTGCAATTTCAACAACAAATGCAAAATAATCAAGGCGACACAGGAGGTTATCATCAAAACTATCAACTTCCAATTATAAAAAAAGTTAAACAAAATAACGATCCACATTATCAACAACAGCAACCACAAGGACGGCAATTACAAAATCTTATAAAATCTTACACTAACAGAAGTAGAAGTAGTAGTAGCAATAGCATGCAAAACTAATCCTTGCATTTTATAAATAACCAGTTTTCATAGTGAAATGAAGATTGGTTATTTACATAAATATGAAAACAGCAATATTCATACCAGCACGCATAGGCTCAACAAGATTTCCTAAAAAAGCCCTTGCAAAAATACACGGCATCCCAATGATAGTCCACGTTCTTGAACGTGCTAAAGAGTCAGGAATTTCTGATATTTTCGTCGCAACGGACGATGAAGTGATTAAAGCAGAAGTTATAGCCGCAGGCGGAAATGTTATAATGACAGATGCAAATTTACCTTCAGGAACCGACAGAATTTTCGCCGCAAGCCAGCAAATAACCGAAAAATACGACATAATAATCAACCTACAAGGCGATATGCCAGATATTAAGCCATATATCATAGCGGAAGTTAAAAACGTCCTTACCTCAAACCCAAGCGCAGACATCGCAACGGCCGCGTACAAAACAACAAGCCTAAAAGATGCAAATAACCCAAATGTTGTAAAAGCAATTTTGTCTATCAAAAACCAAGACGATAAAGCACATAAAGCCCTTTATTTTACGCGATCCCTCTGCCCTGCTAACCCTGAAAACCTAAGCGAAGCCGAGTTCTTTCATCATCTTGGAATTTACGCTTACAGGCAAAATACACTTGAAAAATTCGTCAAAGCACCCCCTTCATACCTTGAAAAACGCGAAAAACTCGAACAACTCCGCGCCCTTGAAAATGATATGTCCATATACGCATGCCTTGTCAATGACCTTCCAATAAGCATCGATACAAAAGAAGATTTAGAAGCCCTTCTTTCTAAAAAATAAATTTTTAATTGTTTTTTTCTTGACATTAAAAAAAATTATCTCATAATGGTTGGTGATTTTATATTTTTATGGGAAAATCTTTTTTTAATCGCCGCAAAGGAAACAACTCTGAAAAAAGTATTGTAAGCGAAGATGAAGATCTTCAATTAAACAATCCTGTGGAAAAAAAGATAACCAAATACAAGCAGTCCACTTCGGGAGAAGTAGAGGCAACCGATGCCTTGATAGACAAAATTCTTGAAGAAATAAACCAAAGTAAAAATGAAAATGGTGAAATAATGCTTGCAAAAAGACAAAGAAAGAAATCAAAAGGTAAAGGTAAAGGTAAAAAGGGTGAAATAATGCTTACAGAAGCACAAAGAGGGAGCTTAAGAGCTATACTTAATAAATTTACGCCCACTGATGATAACGAATATATGGTGAAAGCTACAAGGTTGTTGGCTGGCAACCCATCGTGCATTGCCGGAATATACATTGCAATAAAAGATAGTGATACAAATGATAAGCAAATATTACAAACGATACAATCGTACATTGATGATGCTGCAAAACGCACACAAAATGATAAAACAATAAATAAAGTAAATAATGGGAAACAAGAAGGAGGTAAAACACCCCTTAACAACTCTCAACAAACTTACTTAAGAGCTATACTTAATAAATTTACGCCCACTAATAATAGCAGACGTGAGGAAGTTGCAAGGTTGTTAGCTGACAACCCATCGTGCATTTCCGGAATATACTTTGAAATAAGCAATCGTAAGATAACAGATGATGAAAAAATATTACAAACGATACATTCGCATATTGATGATGCTACAAAACACGCACAAAATGATAAAACAATAAATAAAGTAAATAATGGGAAACAAGAAGGAGGTAAAACACCCCTTAACAACTCTCAACAAACTTACTTAAGAGCTATACTTAATAAATTTACGTCCACTGATGATAGCAAACGTGAGGAAGTTGCAAGGTTGTTAGCTGACAACCCATCGTGCATTTCCGGAATATACTTTGAAATAAGCAATTCTAAAATAAAAAATGATGAACAAATATTGGCAACAATAGAAGGTTACATCAAACGGCAAAAGAACCGTCAAAATACCTATCTCCAAAACAAACAGGAACAACAAGAAGATCTGCAACCTCAAGATCAACTCGAAGAAGAAAATAATCAAGATCAATTCGAAGAAGAAGAAATCTATTGCAGCCAAAGCTATTCCAGACCTCCTCTTTGTCCACGACTAACATTTAACAATCTTGGTCGACGCGCAAAACCGTTTGATCAAGATGAAAATGAAGATCAATTCGAACAAGAAGGTCAAAATTTTAACCAAGAAGATCTGCAAGTTGAGCAGCCACGAAGCCTAATTCTTATCAAACAACAAAACAAACAAGCTGAAATTACAAACAAGCAACAACGCAAACAAAAAGCAGTGTTGCATAATCAATACCTAAGCCAAAAACAATATATTAATCAACAACAATACCCAGACCAAGAACAGGAGCAAAATGCTAACCAAAGAAGCTCAACACTTAGAAATCTTACAAGACCTAATTATAAAGAAGATGTAGAAAGAAATAGAAGTAGAAATAACAGTAAAATGCATTACAAATAAACTAATCCTTGCATTTTATAAATAACCAATTTTCATAGTAAAAAATTATACACTATGAAGATTGGTTATCAAGGCACAGATGGTGCTTACTCACACATTGCCTCCCAAATTCTGTCCCCAAATTCATCATATATCGGCTTTTATGACTTCTTTGACGCGTTTGCCGCATTAAATCAACAAACAGTCGATAAAATCGTAATCCCAATCGAAAACTCATACGCAGGACGCGTCGCCGATGTTCACCGCCTTATCGCTAAAAATAACATCTATTTCGAGGCAGAATATATCCTTAAAATACAGCATCAACTTCTTGCAAATCATGCCACAAAACCACAAGATATAACAGAAATACTCTCTCATGAACAGGCAATTATGCAGTGCCAAGACAACTTAAAACGCATATTTGCAACAACTACACCAAAGTTAATACCCGTCAACGACACAGCAGACGCAGCAAAACGCCTTATGCAAAGCAATAATACAACATCAGCCGTCATAGCATCAAGCCTTTCCGCTAAAATATACAATCTTCAAATCATACACCCAGACATACAAGATGCACAAGATAATTTCACAAATTTCATCCTAATGTCAAAAAAACCATCAAATCACCCA
Organism: Candidatus Deianiraea vastatrix; assembly: GCF_007993655.1. Classification (GTDB taxonomy): domain Bacteria; phylum Pseudomonadota; class Alphaproteobacteria; order Rickettsiales; family Deianiraeaceae; genus Deianiraea; species Deianiraea vastatrix. The sequence continues at coordinate 899,324 of NZ_CP029077.1, forward strand.
TTTCAAAACAATAAAAACTACATAACATCCCTTATATTTGCAATAGATAACAAATCTGGCGGCCTTGCGAAAATCCTTAATATACTTTGCGACCATAACATAGATCTGCTTAAAATCGAAAGCTATATACCAGGGGGCGTAAAATCTCATAAAGCAGAATTCTTCATCTCCTGCAGCGGTCATACTCAAGATCCAAATCTATCAATCGCCATGCCTAAACTTCACGCCTCATGCCTTGATGTTAAACTTTTTGGCTCATACCTTGCAGATGAAAAAAGACTCTAGCATATACTTGTAAAAAATTGCTCACTATTTTCACTACATTACACCTTGAACATCATATTCCTAAATCACAAAAAACCCACCTCCCTAAAGCAATAAATCATCATCCATCCTAAAACCAAGACCTCCTGTGTATATGGCAAAATCCGTGCTTTTTAACCTGCTCAAAATGTCTTTTTGTGCCATAACCAAAATTTCTGTCAAAGCCATAATCCGGAAAAATGCTACCCATCCTAGTCATTAAATCATCCCGATAAGTCTTGGCAAAAATAGACGCAGCCGCTATCTCGTAATATCTGTCATCACCCTTTATAATCGTCTCACAATCTTTCCTTGGAGCCCTGTTTCCATCAACTATAATCCTTGATACATCATAGCCATGCTTTAATACCTTCTCAATCGCACCATTCATGGCAACTAGTGTTGCATTTAATATATTTACCCTTTCAATCTCATCATTTCCAACCTCAAATACTTCAAAAATACAATACTTTTCAAGCTCAATACGCGCATCCACCCTCTGCTTTTTGCTCATCTTTTTGGAATCACGCACATACTCTTTAAAAAAACCCTCATCTTTCTTAAAAATTATACACCCAGCCGCTACAACAGGGCCCGCAAGCGCTCCACGCCCAGCCTCATCAACACCAACTACAATGCCATCTTTTTCAAAAAAATTCATTACCTCTAAAAAATACTATCACATTACTATAATACCATTTTTACTTAAAATCAATCACTAAAATAAAATTACTCTAAATATCCAAATGCCAGCTATAAATTAACCATAAAACCTAAATACAATACCAGATAGCATTTGACATAAAGTTAAACACTATCCACCTCAAAAAAACACCATAAAATCACTCAAGTGATATTAATATGATATAAATCTCGCACCTAGCCTAAAAATTATACCATAAAACCTGATTTGTTACCTCGTGGTGATATATAATCTCAGATACCTTAACCTTGCATCCAAGATCTTTAGGGCATCTGTTTGCAGCCATTTCCTTTATTTCCGCAAATTTCTCGCATGAAACATCTCCAAGTATAGCCTTTAATGTCCCACTTGCCTTGAAATAACGCAGTGCATCATAAATATTGCCCGGTAACTTCTCACGCTTGTTTAAAATCTTGGACATCTCCTTGTCATCTTGCTTTGAAACGCCAATTGATACAACTGCAAAAATCATTAAATATGGATTGCAATCAGGCGCAACAGACCTTATCTCAATACGCGAAGACTTCTCATTGCCAATAGGAATTCTTATCATCGCACTTCTGTCACTTGATGAAATCTTAATCTCATTTGGCGCTTCAAACTTCGGGTCAAGCCTTCTATAGGCATTAACACTTGAATTTAAAATTAAACATAAATCCTTAGCATAATACAAAATAGATGTCGCAAATTTCTTCCCACTTTCCGAAATCTCACTTCCCTTTTCAAAAAAAATGTTACGCCCCGCCGTCTCAAGTGAAATGTTCATGTGCATACCGCTTCCATTAATATTCATAACAGGCTTTGGTAAAAATGACGCAGTGCATCCCATTAATTTTGCAACCTGTCTGCAAATAAGCTTGTAAATCTGAATCTGATCCGCCGCCTCTAAAGCCTTTGTGTACTTATAATTTAGCTCAAATTGCGATGGTGCAACCTCTGGGTGATCCTTTTCATTTTCAAAACCCATACACCTTTTAATCTCCGCTACAGCGTCAATAAACTTCCTTAATTTGTCCTGCGGAAGTGAATTAAAATATCCACCCGTAGTTACAAGCTCAAACTTTCCTAATGCCTCAAAATTTTGCTCACTGTCTATCCCATCTAATAAAAACCCCTCAATTTCCGGTGCAACATTTACTATAGTCTTGTCCTTTGCGTATAAATCATCACATAAACTATGTAACTTCTGCCTAAAATCACTCTCATATGGCTTGCCATCTTGCGTAAATGCACTTGCAAACATCATAACCTTACCCGGCCCAAATACACAGCTTGGTAAAAAACGCAAACTTGAAAAATCAACCTGCAACCTTAAATCTGACTTGTCCTGCGTTGAAAATCCACGCACAGATGAACCATCGAACGTTAAATTGTCGTGCGAATTTATAAAAAATGTCTTGTCGTAATCAAGGTTTAATAACTTGCCCTCAATGTCTGTAAAACATAACATCACAGCCTTAATTTTCTTCTCATCCTTTAATATCTTCAAAACCTTTTGCGCAAAATAATCCTGCGTCTTTCCCTCTTTTCTCTCAGCTTTTAACTCAAGGTTTCTTGCCTCAAGCTCCTCATACGATAAATCTAAAAATACTTTCTGTTCTAATGAATTTAACATACATAAAAATAAAATGCTAATTCATTTAAATGAAACTAAATTTAATTGTCAAGAAATATATTTCCATACCACAAAGCCCTAACCATACCCCGATAAAAAATATCAAAAACAAAACTTGATTTTTATTTATTTATCATTATAAATTTCTGCTCTTTGATTATAAAATGCAAAATGATGCTAATAACCTAAATTACTCACTTTCAGCCTTTAATAACGATGTAATACAAGAAGCAATAACTAGCCTTAATAACCAAGGCTTTCTAATCGCAAACCTCGATAAAATAGTAAAATGGGCTCAAACCGGATCACTCTGGCCTATGACCTTCGGCCTTGCATGCTGCGCGGTGGAAATGATGCAAACAGCAGGATCCCGCTATGATCTCGATAAATTCGGCGTGGTTTTTCGCGCCTCCCCTCGTCAATCAGATGTTATGATAGTTGCAGGAACCCTCACAAATAAAATGGCACCAGTGCTTCGCAAAGTATATGACCAAATGGCAGAACCAAAATGGGTAATATCCATGGGCTCATGCGCAAATGGCGGCGGATACTACCACTACTCATACTCCGTCGTTCGTGGCTGCGATAGAATAGTTCCAGTCGATGTCTATGTCCCCGGCTGCCCACCAACCGCAGAAGCCCTGCTCTACGGCATAATGCAACTTCAAAAGAAAATCCTTCGTAATGCGTAAAATAACTACTGCATAATCCAATTAATCCCCAATAACTCCATTACCTAACACAAAACCAAAACATTATCCATATACATAAAAACTCAACTGAAATCTGCCTCCTAAACCCAATTCCATCCCTCCATCATGCCCCATAAAACCCCTGTCATAACAACATAAATATAAAAAACTTGATTTTAAAAAAATCATCCTAAACTATCTAATAACTCTCTATTTCCTATGAAATATATAAAAACATTTTTTAATAAATGCTTTATAGACCAAAGAATAGTAATATCCTCAGAAAAATCCGTTAGAACAATTAAATTCACTAAAAAAGCCCAAATATTCATATTCTCCATATTTATCTTCGTTCTTCTCACCCTTACCTTCTTCTTCGTCTTCGGCGTTAAACTATACGGTACAATCGATAAAAAACAACGTAAAATAGACCAAATGCGTCAAGATGGACAAGTTACAAAAGTCGAAGTCGCTAAAATGATTATCCATATGGAAAAAATCAATGAATACTTCGAAAAAATCTCTCGTAAAACTATATCAGATGACGATGTAAAAAATATCGATGATAACAATAATAAAAATGAAAATCAAAACTCCGAACAAGACCAAGATAAACAACAAAATGATGATGAAAATGACATAATAACACCCCAAAAAAATACTAAAAATAATGATAAAAAAGATATAAATAAAAAACGCGAAGAACTCCTTAATCCATCAGAATCTCGCGTCCCATTAAATCTTGCCTATAATAACAATAACTTCGATAACTACACAATACAAGACCTTAATAAAATCCTTCGTAGTAAAATAGCATACTGGTACGCTATGATCAACACCCGTTATGCCTATATCCAAGATGTCCTCCTTAAACTCGACCTTCTAAACTGTAAATCATCATCTTGGTTTTCAAAAGCCCTCTCTAAAGCAGAATATGTCATAGACGCAATAGGTATATCCTCTAATGCCACCGAATCTCAAGTCTTTGAAAAAATGAAAACTAGAATATGCAACTCAGGCCATATCCAAAACGCCGCTACCTCTTATAAAGTAAAAAATCATATGCAAGCTACAGATGATGACTTCATACCATCAATGATTAAACTCGAAGGACTCATCATGGAAATACCCCTCGGAAACCCCCTTAAAAACGGTAAATTCTCAAGCCCCTTCGGCTATCGAATAGACCCCGTACATAAAAAAATGGCAAAACATGAAGGTATGGACCTTGTCCTTTCCTATGGCGCTAAAATCTTCTCTACAGCCCACGGTACAGTAATAAAATCAGGATGGCATAATGGATACGGCTGGTCAGTCGATGTCGCACATGGCCATGGTATAACAACTCGCTACGCCCATATGTCCCATATAGACGCACGCCTTGGCCAAAAAGTATACCCCGGTACCCTCATAGGCCGCCAAGGAAACTCCGGTAAATCAACAGGATCTCACCTTCATTATGAAATTCGAATAAATAATCTTGCAATTAATCCAAAGCGTTTTATTGTACAACAAAGATAATATTTTTTTTTATTCTATGAAAGCAAAAGAGGCAATATCAGTGGAAGAAAATGCAATTTCCTTCATTGGTGAAAATATGTCAATCACAGGTAACATCTCAGCAGATAAAGGCTCCGTCGAAATACTTGGCGCAATAAATGGTGACTGCAATGTAAATAATCTCACAGTCCGTGAAACAGGTATCGTCACAGGTAATGTTAAAAGTGAAATGCTAAAAATTAAAGGCTCAATTAACGGTAATATCTCCGCCCCAATAGTTAAAATATTCTCCACAGCTAAAATACACGGCGATATAGAATATGGTACACTTTCAATTGAAGATGGCGCCGAAATCAACGGTAACTTTAAACGCATTAAAACACAAGCCTCTAATATTACCTCATCAAATACCGATAAATTGGATAAAAATAAAAAATAATTATGTACCGCATTAATAAAGCTATATCCCGCCTTGGTATCTGCACTCGTAAACAAGCAGATAAACTAATCCTTGATAAACAAGTCTACCTTAATGGCCACCTAATAGAAGACTTCTCCACAGAAGTCTCTATAGGTGATACAATAATAGTCTCTAAAAAACACTATAAATTCATCCCACCAAAAACAGAACTCTTCGGTTTCTATAAACCTAAAGGCTGCATAACATCCCGCTTTGACCCAAACGGCCGCCCAACAATATACGATGCATTAAAAGGTAAATATAAAAACCTCATTACAATCGGCCGTCTTGACTTTAATACAGAAGGCCTTATCCTCTTTACTAACGACGGTGAATTCGCCAGATTCATGGAAATCCCCTCTAGTAAAATAGAACGCATATACCATGTCCGTGCCTTCGGCTTCCTCTCACAAAAAAAAATGATAGATATATCAGATAAAGCATTCCACGGTATAACAATAGATAATATAAACTACGATAAAGTAATCCTTAAATATGACGGTAATCCATCATTCATCAACGACGATAAAAAGAAAAATCATAAACTTACTATAAAAATATTCGAAGGTAAAAACCGTGAAGTTCGTAAAATCCTTTCCCACTTCGGTCTTGAAGTAAATAGACTAATACGCCATAGATTCTCAGAATACTCACTAAATGATATACACCCAACTCAAATGACAAAACTTACAATAAAACCATCCCTTATGCAAAAATTTAATCTCTATAATACAAAACATTAACCTTGACAATAATATTTTCCCTATACAATCAATCAAAAATATATATGAAAATCTTACCCTTTATCGCAATGGCAATAGCAATTTTTGTCTCAGCAGCCGAAATTGATATCTGCGTTCCAAGCTTTCCGGATATTAAAAACCTCTTTAACCTCTCTGCCTTCTCGGTTGAAATGATCCTCAGTGTTAATCTCATATTCCACTGCATAGCAGCAATATTTGTCGGCAATCTCGCAGATAAATACGGTAAAAGAAAAATAATGAATTTCGGCTTTCTTATCTTCGCCCTTGGCACCCTCCTTTGCATACTTTCTAAAAATTATCCAACCCTAATAATAGGCCGTATAATCCAAGGTATAGGCTCCTCAGCCCCAATGGTTCTTGCCCCACTTTTCATAATGGACCTATATACTAACAAACAAAAACAAGAAAAAATGATGAATATCCTAAATGGAATATGCACAATCGCAATATGCACAGCCCCAACTATCGGCTCATATGCAACCCTCGTTTGGAACTGGCAAGCAAACTTCACTATCCTCCTTGCCTTTACCTTTGTCGCTCTCTTCTTTAACCTCTTCCTTCCAAAATCAACAATAAATACCCAAACCTCTAAAGTAAACTTTGCCGAATATAAAATAATCTTTTCATCAAAACTGCCAATGATGTACATCCTTTCCTGCACAATAGCAATCGGCCTTTATTATACCTTCGTCGGTATGGCGCCAATAATCTACATAAACGCCTTAAATGTTGACCTAAAACACTATGGCTTTTATCAAGGTGCGCTCACCCTTGCCTTTGGAATATTCTCAATAATTAGCCCATTAATCACAAATATTCTCGGTAAAAAAACCGCATTTCTTGCCTCAATCTCTTTAATATTCTCATTTCTAGCCTCATACGCATATATCATAATAAATAATGTTCAAAACCCACTATTTATCACCCTTTCAACCCTCCTTTTGTCAATAGGCGCAGTAATACCGGTTAATATCCTTTACATAGGCTCCCTTTCCTCAATACCTAATATGCAAGGTAGAATATCCGCCGTCCTTACCGTTTTAAAATGGGTTTTTTCATCCATCGGAATACAAATCGCCTCTTACTTTTACGCTAGTAACTTTATATCAACCGGAATAACAATGTTTGTAATGGAAATTATCTCTCTTTCAATAGGGTTTTACATCTTTAAACTCGATAAAAACTTCCGTCAATCCCTCCTTGCGTCAAAATCTAAAAACTAACCACAAATTGCACTAAAAATACACACAATTTACACCATATCTCAAGCCAAGCCCTACCTAATCTTTGCCATAAAGACTAAGTAATTCTGGAAAATAACCAAAATACACACCAATAAAACCCCATAAAATCACGCAATAATCAAGCCCTAAATTACCTAATCTTTATCATCCCAAGGGCTACACCAATTCACTCCCTTTTGCCTTGCAAAACTCTAATCCAACACACGCAAATCAAGACCCTTAAGCAGCATTTGCACTACCTAATCTTTATCATCCCAAGGGCTAAAATGTTGAATAAAAACGCTAAAATCCAAAATCTTATAACAACCTTTGTCTCGCTTAATCCCTTTTTCTCGTAATGATGATGTAGCGGCGCCATAAGGAAAATCCTCTTTTTGTTACGCAATTTATACGACCCAACCTGTAAAATAACACTAAGTGCCTCAATTACAAACAGCATCCCTGCAAAAAATAATAATATCTCCTGCTTGATTAATACTGAAATTATCCCAAGTGATGCCCCAAGTGGAAGGCTGCCCGTGTCTCCCATAAAAATGTCCGCCGGCTTTGAATTAAACCATAAAAATCCAAGACACGCCCCCATCATAGCCGCACAAAATACCGAAATTTCGCCTGCCCCGCTAATGTGCGGAATGTGTAAATATCCCGAATATATCAAATCTCCACAAAAATACGCAACAATACCAAGGGTCAGCGAGCATAAAAAAATCGGCATAGATACAAGCCCATCGAGCCCATCTGTTAAATTCACCGCATTGCTTGCACCTGTAATTACCAAAGCCCCAAATATAAAATACACAACTCCAAGCGTTAAAACAAGATTTTTAAGTACCGGAAAATACAATTTCGTATCAATTTGCTCAGGATTTATGCAGTGCGCTAAATAAATTATTCCACATGAAATTACTATCTCAAAAATAAACTTCCACTTTCCCCTGATCCCCGCAGTAGATTTCTTCGTTAATTTCTGAAAATCATCAAAAAAACCTATAATGCAAAAAATAACCATCGTAAGCAGCACAATCCACACCTTATACTCGCTTAAATCACACCAAATTAATGACGATAATAAAATCGAAAAAACCATAAAAACCCCACCCATGGTCGGCGTTCCCTTCTTTGCAGCATGCGTCTCAGGTCCGTCATTTCGAATAGGCTGTCCATCCTTTTGCAAACCCTTTAAAAACCTTATACCACGCGGCATAATCATCACCATCGCAAGAAATGAAGTTAAAATCGCAAGCCCGCACCTAAGCGTGATATACTTTGCAAAAAAAAATGAAATATAGCTTGACATCGCCTAATATATAAATACACTAAATCATACAATATTATTTTTAATTTGCAATAAATTTATTACCTAAAAAATCGCTTAATTAAAAATTAGCTTTATCGCCATAAATACCATAACTATACCGGTTCCAAAATTTATATACCTCCATACCTTTGCACTTTGTAAAAACTTTCCAAAAATATATCCAAGAAATCCAATCGCAGCAAACCATACAATCGACGACGCTACATTTCCAAGATAAAATAACCATCTTGATACACCGTCATATTCAAGACTAATGGTACTAATTGTTACCGTGTCAATCCATACCCCAGGGTTGAATATACTAATAAAAATCGTGTTTAAAATAATATATTTCTCAATCGGCTTTTGAACTGCATCTAAAGACTCGCTCTTGTATATTGCCCTGTGGAACGCAGATATTCCATATTTTAAAAGGAAAATTACACCACATACCCTTATGCACTGCAATACATAAATGTTCTTTGCAAATGCACTCATTACACCAAATGTCATGCAAAAAATCATTATACAATCAAGTAAAATACATACAACAGGTATTACAATTTTATGTCTGTAGCTGTTTGTTAAAACGAAAATATTTTGCGGACCAATTGCAACTATTTGCGCAATATGCATGATAAATCCGTATAATAATGCTTTCATAACTCTATTTTTGTAAGTTTCTAAAAATATTTTTTTATTAGTCAAGAAAAATCTTGACTTTTAATAAAATGGGGGTATGTATGTTTCAAAGTGTTTGTTTTTTTGATATAATAGATATGAAAAATTATTTTTATTTAACTATTTTACTAGCTCTTGTTGCTTCTTGCGGTAAGAATGGTAATAACAAAGGCAATAAGGAAGCTTATGGCCATGATTCTAAAGTCTCTAGTAAAGGTGTAAACTCTTTATCTAAAGACTCTTTTGTTCCAGATAGAGTTTTCTTTGATTTCGACTCTTCTGCAATTACTCACGAGGGTATCGAAGCTTTAAAAACTCAAGCTGAATACCTAAAAACTAATAAACTTTCAGTTGTTGTTGAAGGTCATGCCGATGAAAGAGGTACTGATGCTTACAACTTAGCACTTGGCTTGAAAAGAGCTAAAGCAGTGAAAGCAATCTTGGTAAAACATGGCGTTCAATCTGCTAAAATTAAAGTTGTTACTTTCGGAAAACAAAAAATTGAATTCCCTGGTGATAGCGAAGAAGTTCATGCAAAAAATAGAAGAAGTGTAACTGTTGTTGCAGCTAAGAAATAATATAAATAAAACATATTAATATTCTTCATAACACACATCTCTAAATGGGCTGTGTGTTATTTTTTTCTGTAAAAAAAATACCAATACTATATAAAACAATTCAAAATGAAACAACTAAAATCCTAGCTACAATCTGCAAAATCTATTCTTTTCTAAGAAAAACCCCTAATAAAGAACACTATTTCCTAAATCTCTTTCCAAAATATAAAAACCATTTGCGAAAATGCAATACCTAAAACCCAAAAATCACACTAAACCACCAAGTGAAAAAAACTATGACAAGCCATAAGCCATACAGTGCTTTTCCAAAATCGAGCAAATCTTGTGCGAAATCTATCAAAGAAATACCGCACAGAAATTCAAGTGAAAATCAAACTAAATCACCAAGTGAAAACAACCCATGTCCTATTTAAATTTGCAAACTGTTTCCCAAAAACACAATACTCAAACATAACAAACTCAAGCTCAAAAGTAAAAATCAAACTAAATCACCAAGTGAAAAAAACCCATGGCTTACATTTAAACTGTAAAGCTTTTTTGCGCCGTCAGCTGCCCCTTGTGCGAAAATTTTGCGACTAAAAGCCTTGTGGCAGACTTCAATTTCCTCATCACCAAAGAAAAATGATACCCTGTGCTCACCTACAATGTTTCCGGCCCTGATCGATGCAAAACCAATCTCGCCATCTTTCCTTTTATGATCTCTGTCATAAGATGCAACAGCTTTAAAATCAACACCCCTTGCCCCTGCAATCTCCTTTCCAAGTAAAATCGCCGTTCCAGACGGTGCATCCTTTTTCTGATTGTGATGCTTTTCTAAAATCTCAACCTCAGCCTTTGGAAGCTGCGCCCCAATATCGCCTACAATTCCCCTTATAATGCCCACACCAAGCGACATGTTCATGTCCCATAAAACCTTTGTGCTGCCTGAAAGCCTCACTAATTTATCCATTTGCGCATCACTTAAACCAGTTGTTCCGGAAATAAGAGGCTTTTTTGCACTCATATTTGCGTCAATTACCTTCTCTAGGCCATCTGGTAGTGAAAAATCTACGATTATATCACAAGAATTTACAAATTCTACGGCATTTGATACAACCTTTACACCGCAAATCTCACCCTCAGACCTTCCAAAACCAATGCTTGGCACAAAAAAATCATCACCTTGCAAAATCTCTAAAATTAATCTTCCAACCCGCCCACTAATGCCAGAAATCCCAAGCTTTATCATATATATACACATTTTCCACACCTTACTCTAAAGACATATAATTTTCAAGCTTTTTCTCGAAAATAAAATAATAGTTGACATTTGATAAAAAATATGCTATAATGGTTAAATTTTTTTACTATTATGAACAATAACAATAATCAAGATAACCATAACCACAATAATCATAATCAATTTCAATTTAATAACCTCGAGGCATTGTTGGCATTTATTGCACAAAATCAACCGCCACAGCAAGATGAACAATTGGTCAATAATAACGATGGATGGATAAATATAAATGAAATACAAAACTTCATACAACAAGCAAACGCCGTGCATCAAGAAAATCAGGCAAATCAGCAAAATGGTAATGGAAATAACCAAAATAATGCTCCAGCACCAGCGCAAGAACAGCTTAATAACTGGGTAAATTATCTACAAAATCAACAAAATGGAAATCAGCACCAGCAAAATGGGAATCAAAATAATAACGGCGGACAGCAGCAAAATGGGAATGGAAATAACCAAAATATGCGATAAATCACTATTTTCTCCTAATATTCTCAATATATGTTAAAATACCACGAATAATATATAATGGAAAGCCAACAATTCCAGAATATGACCCGTTAATGCTGATGATAAAGCTCTCTGCAAAGCCGTTTATTCCATACCCACCGGCTTTGCCAACTCCATCACCAGATCGCACCATATCCGCTATGTCTTTGTCCATTAAACGCTTAAACTTTACTTTTGTGTGCGAAATCTTTCTAATCTTCTTTTTTTTCGATGAAATATATACAGATACAGCCGTAAATACATCGTGTTTTCTGCCAGATAAAATCTGCATACAATAACGCACATCATCGTTGTTTTCAGCCTTGGGTAGAATGATCCTTCCGCGCGCGCAAACAGTGTCGCAGCAAATAATGCAAAAATCTCCATTAAAACCTTCACTGCTTACCTTTTTCATCACAGCATCTAATTTCTCATTTGCCATGCGAATTGCATAGCTCCTTGGCTTTTCGCCCTTTAAAACATCCTCATTAATCTCGGGCGATATAATCTCCAGCTCTATATCGCTTATCCTTTGAAACATCATTTTCCTGCTTTCAGATGACGAACCAAGTATAAACCTCATAACAAACCTATAACGACCTTATTTGACTCACCTCTTTGCTCCCAAAATCAACTACTCCACCACTTCCTTTGGCCTTTACTTTGATTAATTCACGCTTTGCTTTGCTTTTTTCTTGATCTGAAGACGATCTTTTACCCACTTCACTTATTTCTCTTGACGGTTTCTTTAAATTTACATTTAAACCTAAACCATTGCCCTTAATATGCTTTGTAATCATCACGCTTCTTGGCTGCATCCTCTTTCCATCTTCATTGCACATCTCTTTTAATTTCTCATTACTGCTTATACAAGTTATAAAATTACTAATAATCCCACTTGCTAAACTAATAAACCCCCTTTGCGACATTTCACCAGTTTGATATTGTGTAAAAATATTTTCAAGATCCCTAATAGCTTGCTTGCTTAATTCGCTCCTCCATTTTTCATAATTTTTAATATTATTCCAACTCTTTCGAGGCATCTTAATCTTTGCAAAAGATAGATTTAAATCATCAATTATACAACCTAAATTAAATATAAAGCGATTCTTGTCATTGTCTGTTTTTGCGCTATTTTTATAACCTGAGAAGGCTTTTTTAAAATCGAGTATAGCAGATTTTCTGACTACATCAATGCCGATTTTGTCAATATTATCACACACATTTTGCGCATTTCCAATGGCTTCTTGGCTGCCTTGATTTAGCAAAACTTTAGCCCCCTCTGCAGCCTTTTCTGGATTTATTTTTGCTTGTTTTAATAATGTACGAAGACTGATTATATCTAAATAATAATCTTTAATCTCATTTGCTAAATTATATTTTTTATTTTCTACTGCGTATCGTAATATATCCTCAATTTCATTATAATCTTTAATATCTTTTATACTTTTCTTCGCATTTTCAATAATATCTACCTTGCGTTTATTTAGTAAAAATTTATATTCTTGTATAGTCTTTTCTGGATTTATTTTTGCTTGTTTTAATAATGCGTTAATTATATTTTCATTAAGATTTTTAATAGAATAATCTGTAACTTGAAAATCCATCTCATCTAAATTTCCGTTTTGCATAAATTAATCAAATATTCACTAAACAAAATTAATCTGACTAGGTAAAATATGTAACAATTTAATTGATAAATTACTCCTCAGAGGTTATATCCTGCCCACTAAACACCTTGTCAAATACACCAGCATCTATTATCTTTGCATTATGCTTGTCATTTTTTGAAATCTCCTCATCATTGTCGCTAATCTCAGCAAAAAACTCAGGAATTCCAGAACCAAGCCCTGCCATAGAGCTTTCACCCCTTCCCTCTCCGCTTGCAAGTCTTGCACGCAAAATATCAATATCTATCGCATTTTCCGCTATCTCCTGTAAAGATGTCAACATCTCACTTTCAGCGGCATTTTCGCCTTCTATCTTTGCTTCAGCACCAGAAAAAAGCTCACGAGCCCTGCAAGATGCAAGTAATACAAGCTCAAAACGGTTTTCTACTACTTTTATACAGTCCTCAATAGTATTTCTTGTTGACATTGAAAAAATAAAGTTCTAGGATAGAAAAAAGGGTAATTTTTTAAAAGTCAAGTATATTTTTATGCATGAAATTTTCTACATAAATACTGCGAAATTTGAAGGTCAGTTTACAAAATCACAGCTTGGAAAAATTAAATTGCTGTTTAATCAAAATTTGCCAAGATTAATTGATTTGCTGCTTTATGTGCCTGTAAAATACGTGAAATTCCAAGACTGCGTCGATGTTTCCGATGCTTTTATTGGTTCGGATGTTACAATTTTGCTGAAAGTTGTGAAACATATAAAGCCAATTTATCTAAAAGGTGGGCGGAAAACTGTATATTCCATCGCATGTTTGACGCAAAATCATACTAAGGTATTGCTGAATTTTTTTAAATATAATCAAACGTATTTGGATAAATTTGTAAGCGATAAAATAGTTCGTGTTCGCGGAAAACTCACTTTCTATCGAGGAAATTATGTGTTTTCACATCCAAGTTTGCTTGGAACTAGTGAATCTTTTGATGAAAATACCTTGATAGAAGCTGAGAATTTCGCAATCTTGCCAAAATATAGCTTGGTTGATAAAGTTGCGCAAAATGATGTAAAAAATATTATAAAAATTGCGATAGATATTGCTAAAAACTCGCTTTCGGAAAAAATTAATGTTTTAAATGAAAATTTGGAAAATGTCGATTTAATTACCGTTTTGGAGAAAATTCACTTTCCCGATAATGAAAAAAACCTATTAAATAGCATTAAAACCCTTGCTTTCGCCGAATTTTCCGCTTCAATTTTTACTATACAATATCTTCGTAAAAAAGACCATAAAAATCGTGGATTTTCCTATAAAAAAGCAAGGAAAGAACAGGAGATTTTGCTTGAAAATTTTGCATACCCATTAACCTGCGATCAAAAATCTGTGTTTGAAAATATTGAAAAAAGTCAATTGGGTATTGAGAAAATCTTTAAATTGATACAGGGTGATGTTGGCTCTGGAAAAACAATAGTTGCCCTGCTTTCGTGCTTGAATGTGGTAAAAACCTCGATGCAAGCTATGTTTTTGGCTCCAACTACAATACTTGCTATGCAGCATTTTCAACTTGCGGAAAAACTTTTTCTTGGAACTGGTGTAAAAAGCGAGATTCTAACTAGTAAAATTACCGCTGCACGGCGAAAAAAGATTGTTGCAAATTTTAAAAACGGTGAAATTGATGTGCTTTTTGGAACGCATTCATTGTTAAATGATGAGCTGGAATCAGAGAAAATCGGGCTTATTATTATTGACGAACAGCATAGATTTGGTGTGAAACAGAGAATGAAAATGGTGAAAAAGCAAGATGCAGTCGATATAATTATGATGTCTGCAACGCCAATTCCGCGAACTCTTGCAATGGGAATGTATGGTGATATAGATGTGCTGCAAATTGTCGAAAAACCCTCATTCCAAAAGGAAATTCAGACAAGTATAATGTCTATGGCAAGATATGAAGATTTAATATCGCATATTGCAAAAAAGATCGATGGTGGCGAGAAAATATACTGGATATGCAGTTTAATTGACGATAGTGACGGCGAAGCTGGGGTTTTTCAGCGTGCAAATGATATAAAAACACGCATAAATCCTGAGAAAATTGCAGTTTTACATGGCAAAATGAAGGAGGACGAAAAAAACGCAATTATTAACGATTTTCAACATGGAAATATAGCACTTTTAATCGCAACCACAGTCGTTGAAGTTGGTGTAAATATCCCGATGGCAACTGTGATTATTGTAGAGGATGCAAATAAATTTGGGCTTGCGCAGCTGCATCAGCTTCGTGGGCGTGTTGGGCGTGGAAATCTTCAATCGTACTGCATCTTATTGCATAATTGCGAGGCGGAAAATCCATCACTTGAGCGTCTTAAAATACTGAAAAATACCAGTAATGGCTTCGAAATTGCGAAGGAAGATATGCGTATGCGGGGCACCGGCAGTCTTCTTGGAACGGCTCAAAGTGGCGATGTGGGCTATAAAATTGCAAGTATTCAGCGTGATTTTGATGTTATGGAAAAGGCGGTAAAATTTGTAAAATCAATCATAAAAGATGAAAAATACAAAAATAATGAGTATATATCGCTGATAATGAAGATATTTTCAGATGAAATTAACGAAGATTTTTTGAAAAGCTAAGTAGCGTGCAAAAATCTGATTTATACCGATAAATACTGGGGTATTCAGCCAAGTAGCTATATTTGTAAATTGTAAAGCATAGTGTTGCAATGTTTTGTTTAAAAGCCTAATTTACTTCGATAAATGCTGGGGATTTCAGTATTTTTCCGTTAGTATGAAATCATGATAGGCAAAAGATATTTTTAGACAAAATTAACGAAGATTTTCTCAAAAGCTAGGCTGGTAGTCGTTATTTTAAAATCTCATTCATTTCATCAACTTTTAGACTAACGCCGCCAATTAAAAGCCCATGAATGCTGGGAATTTCTAGTATTTGTGCGTAGTTTTCAAGATTTACAGAGCCGCCGTATAGCACTTTTTTTCCAAATTTTGATGATATAAAGCTAGAAACTTCTGAAATATCGGCAATACCTGCAACTTTCCCAGTGCCGATGGCCCAAATCGGCTCGTATGCTATCATACAATTAATGTCTTTTATGGCCTTTAGCTGAGCTTCTAAAAACTCCAAATAAACGCCATCAGACCTAGCTTTTTCGCTTTCTCCAATGCAGTAAATTATGTCAATTTTCTCGCTGCTTGCGCACTGCACTTTTGAGCTAATTTCTTCGTCTTGAAAATATTTTCTTGTTTCGCTATGACCTATTAAAGTGCCGCAAATACCAATATCCATCAACATTTTCGCGCTAATCTGCCCAGTGTAAGCACCGGATGTAAAACCTGCAACATCTTGCGCAAAAACCCTTACGCCATCAGGCATTTTTTCCTTTGCATCCTGTAAAAATGTGTAGGGGGCGCAAATTGCAACATCAAATTTGTTAAGATTTGGACGAAAATTCACGCCAAAATCGCATAAAAACTCGCGACTGCAATTCATTTTCCAGTTTCCAATAATAAGCTTTTTCATAAAACACTTGATTTTTGTTTTTTGAGTAAATAACATTAAAAATAACTTGCAAGAATTTTATGTCGGAAGCGCAGAAATTTTCACAATATTCCCATAATTGGTGGGATGAAAACGGCGATATGAAGATGTTGCATAAAATTAACCCAATACGCGTTCAATATATACAAAATATCATCGAAAAATACAGTAATAATGCAGGAAATCTTGATATTTTAGACCTTGGTTGCGGCTGTGGAATACTTTCAGAATCCCTTGCAAAACTTGGGCATAATGTTGTTGGAATTGACGCAAGTGAAAGTAATGTCGAAACTGCAAAAAACCACGCAAATATCGGTAAAATTGACAATATACACTACGCAACAAATCTAGTAAATTGCAATAAAAAATTCGATGTAATTACTATTATGGAAGTTTTGGAACATGTTGATAATCTGGGTGAATTTTTGCATGAAAATCTAAAATTCGCAAAGGAAAAATCTATCGTTATAATCTCAACTATTAATCGCAATCTTGCCTCGATCTTGCTTGCAAAATTTGCGGCTGAATATATCCTAAATATCGTTCCAAAAGGCACTCACAGTATAGAAAAATTCCTCACACCATATCAAGTTAATGAAAAAATGGAGGCAAATAACTTTAAAAATGTCGATATTTGTGGTTTAAAATACAATCCGCTCAAAAGCGAATTTTCCCTTATAAAATCGCCGAAAATTAATTACTTCATGAGTTTTGTCACGCAAAATGTTGGTTAGAATTTTCACTGCATATCCCGAATATTTCCAAAATAATCTCACTGTATCCCTGCTGAAAAATGCGATGGAAACAGGCGTTTGGTCTCTTGAAATTGTAAATCTTCGCGACTTTGGCGATGGAAAACATAAAAAAATCGACGATACAACCTACGGCGGCGGAAATGGT
This sequence comes from Candidatus Deianiraea vastatrix, assembly GCF_007993655.1. GTDB lineage: Bacteria > Pseudomonadota > Alphaproteobacteria > Rickettsiales > Deianiraeaceae > Deianiraea > Deianiraea vastatrix. Next base: position 917,000 of record NZ_CP029077.1, read on the forward strand.
CTTGTTATGCGCCCCGATATTCTTGAAAGTGCAATTTGTGCGAAAATACCAAATGCACAGCAGTTTTTAAGCCTAAATCCATCTGAAAATAGACTGCTTTGCCTAACATCTCCTCGTGGAATTCAATTTTCGCAAAAAACAGCATCACAAATAGCAAAACTCGATGAAATTAACATAATATGCAATAGATTTGAAGCGGTTGATGAGCGTATAATAGATAAATATAATATCCGTGAAATCTCAATTGGCAACTACGTTTTGCTAGGCGGCGAAGTGGCTGTGTGCGTAATACTTGAAGCAAGCCTTCGTCTTTTGCCGAAATTTTTGAAAAATAACGAAACAGTAGACGAGGAGAGCTTTTCCAAAGCATTAAACGGTAAACTTGAATATCCCCAGTACACAAAACCGCAAATCTGGAATGAAATATCCGTCCCAAGTGTTTTGCTTGACGGAAATCATCAAGAAATCGCTAAATGGCGCGCGGAAAATACCAGAGAACCTGAAGAAAATGATGATATTTATAAATAATTGCAAAAAACTATAAACGTCTTTAATGCAGCAATTAAATCGCGAAATTTCCGGCAAAAAATCCTACAAAAACCCAAGTAAACACAATACTCTCTCACATAATTCATAACGCACATCAAGAAACTAAATACAATAATAAATTTTTACATAAAAAAACTTGACATTACGCTAAATATATGATATAATACACAAAATAAATGCCTTTATGCAAATTCAAAATACACTCAAAACATACTGCGGATACATACTCTACGCCATTGCAGTTGCTTTATTGATGATGCAAGTATCCTGTGCAAAATACAAAATCTCCAATAAAACCGCTATGCAAAATAAAAAAGCCCAGCTTGCAATTGCAAATAAGTCTATATCAACTAAAACACATCTATACAGCTAATATAATCAAAACTTATTTTTAATATAATAAGAATATATTTGACTTATATAATCACACATGTATTACGATAATAAGTTGCGCTTAGCAATGAGTTTTTTTGTTTAATATATGTTAACTATCGGTGATAAATTCCCACAATTTAAACTAACAGCAGCAGTTTCTCTTGAGTCAATGGAAAAAGCATTCCAAGATATCTCAAATGAAACCTATAAAGGTAAATGGCTTTGCGTGTTCTTTTGGCCAAAAGACTTCACATTCGTCTGCCCTACTGAAATTGCAGAATTCGGTAAACTTGCTAAAGACTTCTCAGATAGAGACTGCCAAGTTCTTGGTGCAAGTGTAGATAATGAATTCGTTCACCTTGCTTGGAGACGCGATAATGAAGCTCTTAAAGACCTTCCAATCCCAATGCTTGCAGATGTTAAACGCGAACTTTCAACATCTCTTGGCATCTTAGATAGAGACAGCGGCGTTTCAAAAAGAGCAACCTTCCTTGTTGACCCAGAAGGAACAATTAGATACGTTGAAGTAACTGATATGAAAGTCGGTAGAAAACCATCTGAAGCACTAAGAATCTTAGACGCTCTTCAAACAGATGAACTTTGCCCTTGTAACTGGAAAGCAGGTGAAAAAACTATACAAGTTAAATAACCATAATCCCCCGTGCCTGCGGGGGGGCTTGAGACAAAACTTAAATCATATACCATCCAATTTACTCACAGCTAAATCTTTAAACAATTTTTTTTATTAATATGCCAAAACTACTTAATATCCTTATCCTTACACATAATCTTGCACTGAAAACTCAAAACTTCCACTGGAATGTACAAGGGTCTAACTTCTACAGCCTTCATAAAATGTTTGAAGAACAATACGAAGAAATCTCAAACTCAATCGATGAAATAGCAGAAAGAATACGCATCCTTGGCGATAAAGTGCCATCAATATCGCAAAATCTTGAAATTAATCCAAATCTTTTACCAAGTGATATGCTAAAAAACCTTGCCCTAGACCATGAAAATATCATCCTTCAAATCGAAGATGTTAAAAAATCATCAGATGATGTAACAGTAGATATGCTAAACGAAAGACTCGCCGCTCATCAAAAACATTTGTGGTTTTTACGCTCAAGTTTTGCCTAATAACAGGGTATACTAAATACCCTTTCTCACATCACTTTTCTCACCCTTCTTCGGTAAAATAAATGCAAGCCCAACAATAATGAAAAACGTCGGTACAGACGATGAAAGAATAATTTGCTCACCAGTCATACACTAAAAATTTTACCAATCCTAACCCTAAAATGCTAAATGTCAAGCATTAGCCTTTTTTGCCCCTAAATCTATACTAATACTAACTCAAAACCTAAACTACTTAAGGCAAATAAAACTTACATTCGTCCCATCACCCTTTACACCCTTTTTTGCACCCCGATATGAATATAATGACCCCTCGCTATACGTATTTACACCAATATCCTCAATTAATCCAACACCTAATCTCTCAAGCTCGCTTCTAATATATCCACTGTTGTCAAAATAGTACTTTCCATCCTCAGATGGGTAAAAAAATACACCACTTGCCCTGTCCATACCTACAAACTTCTCCCTAAAATCTACATCAACCTCATAATCCCTTTGTGCAATGCTCGGCCCTAATACCGCAACTAAATCCCCAGCCCTAAACCCAAGATCCTCAAGACATCCAATCATTTTCTGCGATATTCCACCAAATGTTCCACGCCACCCACTATGCACCCCAGCTATCACACTCTTGCCCTTGTCTGTAAATAATACCGGCACGCAATCCGCAGTCTGAATGCCTATAGCAAATCCACGCTTTGTGCATATTATCCCATCACCCTTTGGTAACCTTGATATATCATAACCATTGCCACTTACACTAAACCTTGCCTCATCATCAACTACTAAAATATCACTTGAATGCACCTGATCTAACCCCAATACTTCCATCCCAATCTCGTTTTCCAATAACGCATAACTTCTCGCCCTTAATACATCATTTCCCCTGCTAAAATTTATATTCTCTCCACCTTCAAACTCCATCCCTACAAATCCATGCCCTATCCCACACTCACTTAATATTCTTGAACTAAACATCTTCATACTTTTAATAAACCATCCCTAGCTTTATAAAAAAATAAATCTTATTGTCAATAATTTTTCATTGCTTTTTATCTTCCCTCATACACAATACACTACGCATCGCTACTACAATGACTCATCTTGCAATAGATACCGCAAATGCCTACCTCTCACTTGCCCTAAAACATAATAACTCAATACATACATTTCTTAGCTCAAAAATTAACGCTCACGCAGAAATTCTAATACAAGAAATCGATAACCTCCTTGCTAACCAAAATCTCAAACTTCATAACATCACAGACTTCATAATAAACCTTGGCCCAGGTAGCTTCACAGGCCTTAGAATAGCTTCCTCATACCTTGCAGGCCTTCTTGCCTTTAATAAAAACCCTTCAATACACTCAATAGATACCTTCGATATATCATACTCTCACTTTCTCCTAAATAACCCAAATACAACTCCATATAACTCAATATCAGTCATACTTAAAGCAGACTCCCTAAACTCAATATTCATAAAAACATACAACCCACTAAATCATACTATAACCTCTAACCCATCCCTTACAACCCTTGAAAACCTTAACATAAATAATAATACCCTCTATATACTCGAAGACTCAATATCTAATAATCTCTCCTGTGATAATAAAATCATTGCAACTAAAACCTCCCCAATAGCAATGATAACCGCAGCCTCCTACTTTAAAAAAACTCTTGACAAAAATCAAATCATCTCACCTAAATATCTTAGAACACCATTTTAATATGAAATACTTATACTACACTATAATAACCCTCCTGCTTTTATCATGCGAAAAGAATGTTCGCTTCATAGGCTATCCAAATATCCAAAAAATACAATCACAAATACAAGTTAATAAAACAACTAAATCAGAAATAATTCAAAATATCGGCCATCCATCCTTCTATCATGATGATAATACTTGGTACTACGCACGAATAAACGGTACAGACGGTAACCTCACAAGCTTCTTACCACTTGACCGAGACCTTCTTAAAATAACCTTCTCATCAGATGTTGTCTCATCCCTCTACTTTGATCAAAAACCAATCGATCAACAAAATAAACCAAAATTCTCTAATAAAAACCTTCTAAAATATGATATACAAATAGAAAAACCATCCCAAAATACAACCCCTGATAAACCATCAAATTAATATCTCAATATAGTGCTTTTTCCTCAGCACCTTAATGAAACTTTTCTCAATCTCCCCACGCCTTGTCATAATAATATAATACCTCGCCCTCTTTTTTGCCTCCTCATCATCTCCTAACTTCATCTCTCCTAATCTTGCCATAATCTCACTTTCCGATACATCATATATCTTTCTCTCATGACAAATACTTCCTACAATCCCATCCTTTACAATATCCCTTATAAATCTTTCCTCAAAATATGTCTTTCTAATGCCATATTCCCTTAAAAATACATCAATATCCTTTATCTTGTGCCTCTTTGCAAATCCATCAATAAAACTACTTGGATCAACCATAGCCTCCTCATTTCTTTCTAAAAAAACTATCTTGTCATCAACCATCCCATTTAAAAACCCCTTTATATCCCCTTCTCTTAAACCGCCAATCTCCTTTTCTAACGCCTCATTCGTTAATCCGCTAATACCCTTCTTATCATTCATTATCTTCATCATTAATATCGCAATCTTAATATTCTGCTTCATCTCGTCAGATGTAATAATAACCTTGTCATCTATCACAGCTACTATCTCATTTGCCCGCGCGCAGCATAACCCTAATAAAAATATAACAATATATACACTAAACTTTGCCATAATTAATACCACATCACCCCATCATACAACATATAAATTATATAATTCAACATAAACTTTTTCACTAAACCCTTTACTTTAAAAAATTTACCCCTAATATCCCATAAAATATACTCCTTGCATGTCTTTCATTCTCCATCCAGACTTTAATAATAAAATATTTGTTAAAGACCTTAAGCTTTGTAAAATCCTTGTCGAACCCATCCTAGACCTAAAATGGGTCATTCTTGTTCCAATGGTAAATAATGCTAAAAATATCCTAGACCTCGACCAAAACTTGCAAAATCTCCTTTGGTATGAAATTAACCTCGTTTCCAAAACTATAAACACTACCCTAAAACCAGACCAATTAAATATCTCAATGCTTGGTAATAAAACCCCTCAACTTCACTGCCATATAATCGCTAGATTTACACACGACCCATTTTGGCCAAATGCACCATTTGGCTTGCAAACAAACCCGGCACACCCATATGAACTCTCAGACTTTACAACATCCCTCCTGCAAATTAACCCATAATTACACCTCAATCCCCAGCCTTGCACTAATCTCAATACACGCCATGGTTGCAATAGATGCGTTTCCTATCTGATGCCACCCGGCTAAACTTGGCCTTGGTAATACTATATCTCTCATAATATCCCTGCCATACTTCTCAAAATGCATCGAAAATAACCACTCATCCTCATTTTCCTCAATGTAACTTCCACTAAAATCCCTTCCCTCAAAATATACCTTAGACCCAACAGCCTCACACCTTAGCTCAATAAGCTTTTCAACACTCTCGCTTTGATGCGCGCAAATACATAACGAATCCCCCTTGATAATAAACGCCTTTTGAAACGCAATCTCCTCCATACTCGCCCCAAGATATTTCACATGATCAAGGTGAATCGGCGTTATAATCGAACAAATCGGCCTGTTTTCATCAAAAACATTCGTCGCATCAATCATCCCACCCATGCCAACCTCAATTACATTGAAATCACACTCATTTCTTCTAAAATATATAAACGCACATAGCGTCGTTGCCTCAAAAATCGTTAAATCAATCCCCTGCCTTTCACAAATTACCCTAATCTCCTCAATAATCTCGTATAAATCAATGTCACTTATCATCTCGTCATTTATGCAAATCCTTTCGTTGCAAATATGTATATGCGGCGATGTGTACCTTCCAACCTTGTATCCAGATTGCTTTAAAATCTCACTAATATACCCCGCAGTAGACCCCTTTCCGTTCGTCCCCGTTATGTGTATAATATTCCTTAAATCCATGTGTGGATCATGCAAAGCACTAAGTACCCTTAATACCTTTTCCCTGCTGTCAACCCTCTCTTTGTTTGCCCCTAAATATAGCGGCCAATGCGGCATCTTGGCCATAATCTAAATACTAAAAAACCCAAGTCAATACCTAATAAATAGACATCTCCTTGGCTACTTCATTTTTATCAGCCAATGCGGCATCTTGGCCATAATCTAAATACTAAAAAACCCAAGTCAATACCTAATAAATAGACATCTCCTTGGGCTAAAATAAAACTATTTCTTTATTTTTTTCTTCACGCCACCATTGTTAACACCAGTTTTAAGCTGAGAGCTTGCCTTGAATGTTACAGTTTTTCTTGCAGGAATCTTGATTTTTTGTCCTGTAGCAGGATTTACACCAGTTCTTGCATTTCTTTGCTTCACATTGAATGAACCAAAATTCTGTATCGCAACAGAATCACCACGCTCAAGAGCCTCAATAATAGTGCTAACAATAGTGTCAACAACTATTTTAGATTGAACTTTTGACATTCCAGTTGCACTCGCAGTAGAATCAATTAAGTCTTGTTTTTTGAAAGTTTGCATAATAAAAATTAAATAACATACAAATTATTACCCATTAATAAAAGAAAAAATATATTTCGCAAGTGTTTTTTTTAGAAAATATCATACTTTTTTAAAAATCTCAATATCTATCAATACTTTTCCCAAAAAAAAAAATTTTACTTTTACATTTTTTATGTTATAACAACATAAAATTTTGCAAAAAAAATGTATTTTATACTCTTAATCCTCATCTCCTCCTGCTCAATTTTGACATCCAATCCATCCAATACAGAAAGCTCAGATATTAGATCCATCGTAGACCAAATAACACTAAATATCCCATATAAAGAAAATCACCATAGAATATTCGCTAATACCTTCTATGATATGACAGCTAATCACTCCCGTATATCCTCAAATAAACATCTCTCAGTTGATATAGATATACAATTCAATAAAATGCCATCTGGCGCTAGTACATCAGGCGTAATAATGCAATACACTAAACAAGCAATCCTTTCATATAAACTAGTCCTTAATAAATCCTCTAAACCAATTAACCCCGTCTCAAAACCAATAAATAATAATCAACTACCTGCCCCATCTAATACACAAACACAATATACTATATACCAAGGCATCGTTCAGTCATCCGCCCAATACTCCGGTAGCCCAATAGACCTCTTTGCAGAATATACCGCAGAACTTAACGCCCAAGATAATGTCGCCCGCCAAATCGCACGAGAATTCTACTATAACCTTTTAATCGCAGTCCGCCTCCATGTCGCCCGCTGTAAATCCCTTAAACCAATCCTTGATGCTAAAAAACTATATGTCTTTGCAAATGATAAAATAGATGATGACTCAGATAATACCAAAACCCTCGATGAAATCGATACCTCTGACCTTAAAAAAATTGACTATAAAATCTATGAAAATGCCTGTAATATCATATAAAATATCCATCCTTGCTATACTCCTTTTGTATGCACCAATATCATATGCAAAACACTCCCCAGAAATAATACTCTATAATCGCCGCTTCATAACCCCATCCATCCCAGATGACCAAGATGCCCCAACAAAACCACAAGAATTCTATAAAACTAATAACCTTCGCCGTAAAACAGGTAGCCCATTCCTTGCTAAAGGTGAATATCTCTTCATAGAAGGCTATGTCACAGACCTTCTAAATAATCCAATCGAAAACGCTAGAATATACATCTGGCAAACTAATATCTTTGGCTACTATAACCATCTTCTTAAAAATACCGAAGATGATACAAAATACGATATAGACTTCCCAGGTAGCGGTACATTTGTAACAGATAACCTCGGCCACTATGAATTCACTACAATAGCCCCCGGCTACTACGGTACCCGTGCACCACATATACACTTCCTCATAAAACATGACCTCTTTTACGAAGACTTTGAAACTCAAATGTTCCTCCCAGGCCACCCCCGTAACCTTCAAGATGAAATATTTACCTCCATCTCCCCTCTTTCCCGTACCCTTGTCTCCCCTAAAATAACCCTCATAAATAAAAATAACCCCGGCGATGGTAAATATGCACTCTTTAATATTAGAATAGACTGGATCCATCCTAATAAATCATAAATATGCTACTGCCTCAAATAATAAAATCCATAACCTCAATCACCCCTAATAAATCACTAAATATCATAAAACTTCCCATCCTTGTAACTCTAATTGCAATAATACACACCAATAACTCCCTCGCAGCAGCTTGGCTTGTCGGTAAAAATAAACAACAACTCATCATCCAAAACTGGAATACCCGCTCTAATATCTACGGTAATAGATACGGCGGTAATGATATATCCGCACATATAAAAGCATCATCCCTTTCACTATTTCTTGAACACGGCCTCACAAATAGAATATCAATAGGTATAACGTCCTTTGGCGGTATTAAACAAATATACGATGAATCAGCCCAAAACCCTAATGACCAAAAAACAGCAATAGACTTCACAGAACTCTTCACTAAAATTAATATCCTTAAAACAGATTATGTCGCCCTCTCAACCCAAGCAACCCTTGCAATACCAGGTAATCATAATATGTATAACCCTCAAAATACTAAACCAAATAATGCCTTCGAAACTCGAATAATGCTCGGCCTTGGCGGCGGTAACGGCGGACTGCTCTCAGGTATCATAGGCGGCGATGGCTCCTTCATTAACCTTGAAGTCGCATATCGTAAAAATCAAAAATACCTCAATTATAATGAAATACGCTCAGAAATAGACCTTGGCTATAAAATTAATGATGATACCCTTAAAATGCTTCTAATACAATACTTTAGAATAAATAAAATCTATAAAGACTTTAATAATCCACTCATAACCCCACAACAAAACGGCATACAATATAACGATATAAATCAAATCCTTGTATCAACCCTCTTTGACGCAGGCTCCAATATCCTCGTCCAATTCGGTCTTTTCTACGAAATATCATCAAAATATATCGGCCATAGTAAAGAAGGTAATAAAGCACAAGGAATAATCCTTGGTATGTGGTTTTAATCACTAGTAATCAAACCTTAAACTCAACCCCTTGCACTACGAAATGCTCTGCATACAATAAACGATGCCTCTATTAATCCAATCATAATACATGCTAAAATAATCTGGCTCATTACATCAGGTGGCGTGAAAATCGCCCCAATAATAAAAGCAATAACAATAATGTGCCTTCTGTACCTACACATAACATCTACATCAACTAAACCGCTTGCGTGTAAAAAAAATATTATAAGCGGCGCCTGAAATGCAATCCCAAATCCAAGCATAATCGATAGCGTTAAATCAATGTAATCAACAATCTTCGGCTCAAGCGTTGCAGCAATAATAGATGTGCTTGAGTGCTTTATAAAAAAATCAATCGCAGATGGAATAATAAAATAATATGCAACTAATGCCCCAATAAAAAATAGCATAACACTAGAAATAATCGCATACTTTGCCATTACCCTCTCTCTCTTCTTCAGCCCAATTGCGCAAAATCCATATATCTGCTGCAACCCAAATGGAATGCTTGCAAAAATGCTGCACGAAAAACATATCCCAATACGCAATAAAAACCCCTCGGTCAGCCCAGTGTAAATCATCGAAATATCGCTTACCTTATCGCTAAAAGGCTTGGTTAAAATACACAGCAGGCTTTCGTAATTGCAATACGCAATACCAAAGCATACTAAAAAAAAACACAATATCCTTAAAATTACCCTTTTTAATGCAATAAAATGTTCAAGAAAATCACTATACTTCATCTATTTACCATCTTTAAATACTCATCTCTTATCCTCATTGTAACATCCCTTTTGCTATAATTGAAACTGTCAAAAATCTCACCAATTGGCATAATCTCAACAGCAGTTCCAGTCGTAAACGCCTCACTAAAACTGCCTAACTCCTGCGGCATAATGTGCCTTTCAATTACCCGATACCCAAGCCCCCTTGCAATATCCATTACAGTCTGACGTGTAATTCCATTTAAAAAACAATCCGCAATAGGCGTGTGTATCTCATCACCCTTAATGAAAAATACATTGCACGACGCACACTCTGCAATATACCCCCTCCAATCAAGCATTAATACATCGTCATAACCCTCATTCTTGCACTTGTTTTGCATAATACTGCCAACAAAATACAACCCAGAAGCCTTTGCCTGCGTCTGGGTGCTTCTTGGATCCGGCCTTACATATTTCGTTGCAGATAATTTCAAACCCTCGCTAAGCTTTTCAGGTCCAAAATAACTTGGCCAACTCCACGCTAAAATCGCTACATTTACAGAATTCGCATATGACTTTATCCCAAGATTTTCATCCCCACGCCATGCAAACGGCCTAACATACCCGTCCCTTAACCCATTTGCATCAAGTACGCTATATGCAGCCTTTGATAACTCCTCCTTGCTGTAACCAACAGGAACATCAATTAACACGCCGGAATTTATCAATCTCGCACTGTGCTCATCGCATTTAAAAATCTTCCCATTATACGCCCTACAGCCCTCAAAAATCGCCGTTCCATAATGCACAGCATGCGTAAAAACACTAAGCGATACCTCACTTGCACGCACAAGCTTCCCATTAAACCAAATAATTGAATTAGTGTCAAACATTTTTATATCAAATCTTAAAACACTCAAAAAATACTTTATTTATTGTCAAGCTTTTTCTTCCTTTTTCCTAAAACTAAAAAATATCCACGAAATTATACATCACACCCCCTATATCTTCAATGCCTACCTCATCAATCCTTCATATAGCTTAACTGTCTTTAAACATATAAGATAAACTTTAAATTCACACTTTGTAACCAAAAAATCTACTAAAGCTAAACTGTATCGTGCTTTAAAAATCTCAATTGTAGTGCTACTTTGCATTCCTTGCCAAGACCTCGTCAATCCTTAAATCAAAATAAATCACACTAAATTACCACTTTGCAGCAAATAATTTCGTAAAGTTGATGTCAATTTAATTTCATTAAAACAAAGGAAATATATCCAAAGCTAAACTGTATCGTGCTTTAAAAATCTCAATTGTGGTGCTACTTTGCATTCCTTGCTAAGACCTCGTCAATGCTGCCTGCCATGTAGAAATATTGCTCAGGAATTTCGTCAAACTCGCCATCACAAATGCCGCTAAAGCCACGAATTGTCTCTTTAATATCAACAAATACCCCTTTTACCCCAGTGAAAACCTCCGCAACATGAAACGGCTGTGATAAAAACTTCTGTATTTTCCTTGCACGATATACTGTAAGCTTGTCTTCCTCAGATAGCTCGTCCATACCCAAAATCGCAATAATGTCCTGTAAAGACTTGTATTTTTGCAATATCGCCTGTACCTTTCTTGCAACTTCATAATGCTGCTTTCCAACAATGTGCGGATCAAGCGCTGTAGATGTCGAGTCAAGCGGGTCAACCGCAGGATATATCCCCATTTCCGCAATCTGACGCGATAAAACCGTGGTTGCATCAAGGTGCGCAAAAGATGTCGCAGGCGCAGGATCCGTCAAATCATCCGCAGGAACATAAATAGCCTGCACAGATGTAATAGACCCATTTACAGTCGAGGTAATTCTCTCCTGCAAGGCTCCCATTTCAGTTGCAAGCGTAGATTGATACCCCACAGCAGATGGAATTCTTCCAAGTAGCGCCGAAAGCTCCGCCCCTGCCTGCGTAAATCTAAATATATTGTCCACAAAAAATAACACATCCTGTGACTTTACATCACGGAAATACTCCGCAAGCGTAAGCCCAGACATAGCAACTCTCGCACGCGCCCCCGGTGATTCATTCATCTGCCCATATACAAGCGCAACCTTAGATTTCTCAAGATCCTTATCATTAATCACCCCAGATTCAATCATCTCGTGATATAAATCATTACCCTCTCTTGTTCTCTCGCCAACGCCTGCAAATACAGATACCCCTCCGTGCGCTTTCGCAACATTGTTAATAAGCTCAGTAATTAACACGGTTTTTCCAACACCCGCGCCGCCAAATAATCCAATCTTTCCGCCCTTAATATAGGGTGCTAAAAGATCAATTACCTTAATTCCAGTATAAAATATTTCAACCTTCGTGCTTTGCTTTGTAAATTCAGGCGCAGACCTGTAAATCTCCCATTTTTCCTCAGAATTTACATCACCTCTTCCGTCAACAGGATTGCCGCATACATCAAGTATTCTGCCTAAAACCTTCTGCCCAACCGGAACGCAAATCGGCTTTCCGCTATCCACTACCTTAAGCCCACGAATTAATCCATCAGTTGTATCCATAGCTATAGCCCTTACAACATTATTTCCAATGTGCTGAACAGTCTCTAAAATCACTTTTCTGCCATCATGCTCGCACTCAAGTGCATTTAAAATCTTCGGTAATTCACCCTCAAATTCAATGTCAACAACAGACGATATAATCTGAATAATTTTCCCAGCTATCATGTAAAAACAACTAACTTCACTTGACATCTAGATTAAAAAATAATAAAGTCAAGTTTTTTCTTTGTTTAAAAAATCAAAATCATCAACTATAATAATCAATTTCTATATAAAATCATTGCCAACCTAAATGCACCCCCATATACTCAAAAAATAACCAAAATACCCCCATAAATACTACACTTTCCCATCTTATCTTGCAAACAAGCCCTCGAAAAAATGCCTACAACCCCTTTAATCAATCCACTTGTTTATGATAACAGCCACTCTGAAGATTATCCGCTAACGCAAAGTAATTTTCGCCTAAAACCCACTCTTTCTGTTGCAAGGAGAAGTGGGAACCGCCTTGAAGATTATCCGATGACACTTAGGATTTTCGCCTATATCCCACTCTTTCTCATTCCATGGAGAGTGGAAACTGCCTTGAAGATTATCCGATGACACTTAGGATTTTCGCCTATATCCCACTCTTTCTCATTCCATGGAGAGTGGAAACTGCCTTGAAGATTATCCGATGACACTTAGGATTTTCGCCTATATCCCACTTTTTCTCATTCCATGGAGAGTGGAAACTGCCTTGAAGATTATCAGGTGATGCTTAGGATTTTCGCCTAAAACCCACTCTTTCTGTTGCAAGGAGAAGTGGCAAACCCCTGAAGATTATGGTGATTCACACCGCGCCATCTGACAAGGCACAATGCTTGTCACAACGGCCGTCTTAAGCCTTATGACTTAAGCAAAAGCGTAGCTTACGCGTGGAGCGAAGCTTGATGCGATGTTATTTCTAACAGACGCAAACGCAGTTGCAATAGTCGCAGCAAAAGCGGCAACAGCAGCAATTAGTTTTTTGCCATTTACATAGCTTTGATAATTTTTACCGCAAGCGGTGGGAATCTCATCAACCCAGCAAGGCTTAATCCCTTTTCTCTCCCTGTCGAAGCTAATTCACCCCCATCAAGAAAGCTGAAAATGACCTATGCAACAAAACCAAATTCAGCCCTCGTGGTGGAGGTGTAGGGTTCTGCCCCCTAGTCCAAAAAGAATACTCAAAACCACGCACTATATTGCCATAGCGATCTCTCGCAATAACCACACTACAAATAAAAAAATAATTTGCAAGCACTTCTTGACTTTTATTTTTTTCCTCATATACTCCCTTTGTATCTTTATTTAAAAGCTTTTATGAAAACTTATTTAAAAGCTTTTATGAAAACTTATTTAAAAGCTTTTATGAAAACCATCAGACCTTCCACAACATTATGAGCCTTCAAATCTTCATCTGCCTTCCAACCAAAACGCAAGCTCATTAACTCAACTCAGCTTCAGCAAAATAATATTGAAAAAATGGAAAATGAATTTGACAAAATGAAACTAACTGATACACAAGGTCTAACTCTAACTGCCATATATAATACTCACTTTTATATTCTCACACTTTCAGTAATGCTACGCAGACTGCAAGAGGAATCTTCTAAAACAGAAGATGTAAAAGAACTTGAAAAAATAAATGCTCTTGTTGTAAAAATCATTACACCAATGAATTTGTTAATAAAAGAAGAAGAAAAGAGAAAAGGTGGAGAAGAAGTAAAACAAGAAGTAACAATAGAAGAAGTAAAAGAAAAAGTGAATAAACAAGAACTAACAAAAGATGAGGCAATTTTATTACTTGAGGATGCAAAATTGGAATTAATTCAAGACATTTATGAAAATGCTAAATACGATAATAGCCCTGATGAAAAACAAAATGAAATTAATAAAATTGATCACGCAATCCAAGAAATCGATAAGCTTCCAGACCTTCATGAACAAAAATCGCAATTACTTCAACAAAAAATAGAAATAAATGATAAACTATCACAGTTAATAAAACCACGCAATCAACTATCGTCGCAAGAAGATAAGAATGAAATTGGAAACATAAATTCTACAATTCGCAACTATAATCTCAAAATTGACGAAATAAACGATGCAATCAATAGAATTGATATATTGAACGCAAAACAAGGCATTGTCGATGCACAAAATAGCATACGACAACAAAATGCTAAAATGATTACATTAAAAATACAACAGAGCAACGCAGACCTTCCAACAAATACAACTGCGTATAATACAGGCAGAAATGAAACACGCCTAAAAAGAGAAAAAACCCAAGCAGAAATATTCAAAACTACATCATCAGATGAGCTTCTTGAGCAGTTCTCATCAAGACAGCCAATAGAAACTCGCGTGCAAATGCTTGACATTAAAGAAGATGTCACAAAAGCAGCACACATTGCTACAACTCAGCAAAGAATACAAAATCAAACATTCTTGCAAATTGCCAAACAAAATGACAGTCAAGCCCATCAAAATAGTATATCGCATAATACAATCGTCAACATTCCACAAAAACAAACATTCAGATTTAACAAAAAGGAACAAGGTAATGCTAATCAAACTAAAGTATATAACGCATTGGAAAACACAAGAAATGAACAAAGCACAATCAATCAAAAACAAGAAATTATTGTACGAAAAACTTGTAAAACTCTTCTTAACTCACTAAAAGATCAGCAAGATGAAATAGCAAAAGAAACTAACAAGGTTTATGCTATAGTTGATGGCAAGGTAAACCCAATAACAAATACATTCAGATATAACCAAGCAAATCAAGGTCGCATTCAAGATACCACTGAATATCAAGAATCTTTAGACAAAAGAAATGCATATACCAGAAAGCAATATGATTTAGAGAAACTTAAAAAAACAAACCAACTTGATGAAGTAAATAATCGAGTACTAATCTCAAATTTTCCAAGCAGTGGCAGTGGCAGTCGAATTAATCAATCATCGCTCAACTACACTAAAAGTAACTTCGGCGGCGGACGTGATTAAAACAACTAAAACCCAAAACGATGCACGCTAAAATGTGCATCGCCCCTTGACCTATCAATGCAATCCAATGCTAATTTCAAATACTGCCTGCAATAAACACAACTCGCTTGGTTTGCACTATATGCCAATTTAAAATCATGCAGCAAATACTGCCTACATCTTCTTCGATGTCGAATGCTCAAAATGCAATGGCTTGTCTGGAAATACATCCGCGTATGCAGCGTGAACAGCAATTGCAGCCTCTGAAAATCCACATAAAATAAGCTTTAACTTACCCGCGTATGAACACATGTCCCCAACAGCATATACACCCTTTCTTGATGTTGACATCCTTGATGGATCAACAGAAATAACCTTCTTTTCAATTGCTAAATCCCACTTTGCAATGTCTCCAATATCCGTCTTTAATCCAAAAAATGGTAATAAATAGTCAGCATTAATAACTCTCTTTCCCTCATCGTTAATGCCTTCAATCTCAACCCCAGATAAAACGCCATTATTTTCAACAATCCCGCTTAATTGATATGGTGTAAAAATGCCAATCTTTCCACTATTTCCAAGCTCTAAAAGCTGCTTTTCACTCTCTGGCATTGCACGAAAATCTCCACGCCTGTGCACAATAGATACACTTTTTGCAATCGCTGCCAAACTTATCGCCCAGTCCACAGCAGAATCTCCACCCCCTGCAATTACAACATCCTTGCCCTCAAATCTTGACATCTTGTCTATAAAATACAATATACTGTCGCCCTCAAATTTCTCAATGCCGCTAAGGGGAGGTCTGTTTGGTCCAAAAAACCCTGAACCACCAGCAATTATAACAGCTTTTGCCCATACACTAGACTCAAGCCCATCCTTGTGAGCTACCCTCACTTTAAAACCACCATCTTCCTCAATTAAATCCGTCGCCTTGGAATCTAAAATAAACTTTGGCGAAAAAACCTCAGCCTGCTTTAATAATCCATCAATTAACCCCTGCCCTGTAATGCTTTTGTGCGATGGAATATCGTAAATCGGCTTTTCAGGATACAGCGCACTACACTGCCCACCAGCAAACGATAACGCATCAATAATTACACACTTCATCCCAAGCATCCCCGCCTGAAATGCACTGAAAATCCCAACTGGCCCCGCACCAATAATACAAATATCCGTTTTCATAAATAATAACAAATTCTAAAAAAACTTCTTGCAATATTAAAATATGAAAGTCAAATAAAAATAACATATTTTACAACTTTGAATGGTAAAGCTATAATAATACACTGCAAAAAACTAAATGAAAACGACGCTTTTGTAAAACTTCTTTCAAGCGACGGCCAAATAATTCGTGGATTTTGTAAATCCGCACTCTCTCGTAAAAACTCCCAAATATGCCAAATATCAAACCTTGTTGACTTTGCTTGGCAAGGCCGTGAAAACTCCCTTGGCCTTCTTAAAATCCAAAATATAAAATCCTACTCAAGCCTAATACTTCACTCAAAAATAGCAACCCTTTCAACCCTTTCAATAATCGAAATCCTAAACTCCCTAATCGATGAAAACCACACATATAAACACCTTTATACCCACCTTCTTGACTTCCTTTCAATAGCAATACAGCATAACCAAAACGATATATGCTTTGAATACATCAAACTGGAACTTGCCTTCCTCGTTACAACCGGCTATCATACAATCTCTCAAATTAAACAAGAAAATACATCCAATATCAACCTTCTAAGTCGCATATTCTCTAAATACAATAAGCCTTTTCCCTCATCTAGAAATATTCTTGAAAATATTATTGTAAAAACTCTTGAAAATAATAACCTTAATGCTACCATCACCTCAATTGATTGATCTATGAACAAATTACTCTATTGTACATTGATAATACTCGCGCTGTCAAATCCTTCATTTGCAACCGAAAATAAACCAACATTCCCATCAGATTATTTTGACTCAAATGATGAACCATCAAAACCAAATACAGTACAAAACTTTCAACAAGGTAAACAAGGCGATGAATTCATAAAAACACAAGACTTTGACCTAAAAAAA
Organism: Candidatus Deianiraea vastatrix; assembly: GCF_007993655.1. Classification (GTDB taxonomy): domain Bacteria; phylum Pseudomonadota; class Alphaproteobacteria; order Rickettsiales; family Deianiraeaceae; genus Deianiraea; species Deianiraea vastatrix. The sequence continues at coordinate 934,566 of NZ_CP029077.1, forward strand.
TTTGAAAATGGTAATCTCTCCGATATCATTAAATGCCCATGCCCAAAAGGTAAAAAAAGCTGTAAACAATCAACCTGCCATCAAAAACCCCTAATACTCCAACCAGAACCACAACAAGCAGGTAAAATACAATACCGCTTCATCCCCGTTCCAACTGAATCAGATGAACAAATTAATCCTTACTTCATGATGCTCTCTCGCCAAAGATTGATAGCAAATACAACTAAAGAAACACCGCAAATCGTTAAACCAGAATCAAAAGCACCAACACAAGCCGCAAAAGCACCAATACCAGTTGCAAAACAAATGCAATTAATGGATATCCGCCCTAACTATAGATTCTATGGCGCCTTCTCCTTTGCATATAAATCAACAGGCTCTACATCTTTTACATCATCAGAGCAACCTGCCATCATTAATACTAATACAGGATTAATCACCCCAAATGGCAACATGAAAACAAACTTTAGCCTCGATAAAGACTACACAAAAATTACCTCACTTTCAGTTGCAGGTGGTCTTGAACTTCGCACCATCCTCGCTAGTGCAATTCGCCTTGAACTATCATCCGTCTACTCTAAAGGCTCAGGTCAAATATCTAACTTTAAAAACCAAGTAGCAATATCTAAACCATCAGATGAATACGGTAATTTCATCATGTATCAAGCAGGCTTCTCCGCTCACTTTGATCTCTTTAGATATAAATTTAAACTCTATCCATCCTATGGAAAAGGATCTTCAATCGGCTCCATTACCTTCCTTGGCTCAGGCGGTAGTAGTGCATCAAAAGACCAAATATCAATAAAATCAACCTACTTCCATATTAACTACGACATTTCCGATAATACAACCCTCTTCGTCGGTAATCGCACATCAATCATCTCCCCATTTAATGCCTTTAATGAAAAAACAGATGTTTTAAATGCTGTTGACACAGATAGAATGCTATACGATAGACAAATCTATGCTAAAGAAACAACAATAAATACAACCGAAATCGGATTAAGATTTTACTAATCTATACCTCTCTACACCCATGCTGCATAAAAATATCCCAATAATAATACTAACACTTAATAAAATCCCAATATGAATACTCAATAACATCTTGCATCCTATAAATACTAGTACATAACATATCCCATTTTCTAAAAAATTAAATCTCTGCCCAGCCTCCTTCATAATAAAAAATAAACCCCTGATACCCATTATAGAAAATACATTTGCAAATATTATCGCATCCTCATTTCTTGTAAGTGATAACGCAACCGGTACAGAATCAATCGCAAATACTACATCCATAATCCCAACACATATAATCGCAATAATTAACCCATAATCCCTACCCTTATCCTTTATCCTTGCCATTAACCATGACTGCCCTTCCTTTCCTCTCATTAATACCATCTTCACCCCAGTAATTACTAAAAATAACCCCATTAACCTCTCAATATACCATATATCATATATCTTTACACCAATGCTGATAAAAATAACCCTCATTAATATCGCAATAATTACCCCAGCATTCACCACAATCATCTCCCCCCTTCTATCTAACCTAAACGCCGATACTATAACAATAAATGCAAATACATTGTCAATGCTTAACATCATCTCAACTAAATATACACTCCCAAAATGTATAACCTCTTCCGCCCCACTTGCTTTAAAAAGCAATCCACTAAAACATATTAAACATATAAAATATAACAATAAATTTCTATAATACCTCTTTGGATACAAGAAATCAATCCCTGTAATAACAATAAAAAATCCTATTAATACTTCATATAACATAAACTTTTTTCTTTCCTTCTACAAAAATAATAAATAAAATGCAATAAAAACTTGACAATTAAATTACTGCTGTTACAAATCTCAAAATCTTTATAAGTTATGGCAAAATCTAAAAAAGGAAAACAATGCGTCCTTCTTAAAAGCTCAGAATCTCACTACTCATACACCCTTTTTAAAAAACCAGGTGCATCAAAACTTCAAATTAAGAAGTATGACCCAGTTCTTAGAAAACATACAATCTTTAACGAAAAAAAAGCCCCTAACCCTAAAGCTTAAAATAACATAGTTTTCTGAAAATATGCCAGATACCATCGATCAAGACTACGATCCGCTTCTTGACACAGGGTCTTACATGAACTCAAAACAACTTAAATACTTTAAAAACCTTCTTGAAACTCAAAAAAATGAACTTCTTGAAACTATAAAGCCAAAAATAGAAAGCGTTGCAAACCCAGACTTTGCATCAGGTGATGAAGGCGATATAACAGCTAATGAAATACAACGCGGTATAAATCTTCGTCTTGGCGATAGGCAGTCAAAACTCATTAAAAAAATCGATGAAGCCCTCCTTAGAATAGATAACGGCGACTACGGCTATTGCAGCGTCACAGGTAATGAAATAGGTATAAAACGCCTCATCGCACGCCCAATGACAAACTTCTGCATAGAAGAACAAAATAGACGCGATATAGACGAAAAAATACACGAAAACTACGAAGAAGCAGAATACCTCCTAAACCTTGATGCCCCTGTGCCAGATGATGACTAAACATCAATAAATCACAACCTCCAATACCAAAATATCCAACGCATCTGTAAAATAATCCCGCCTCAGATGAGAATAAACGCCTCAACCAGAAGCCCTAGTCAGATATATCCTGAATAAACCTCTTTTAATCAATATCTCCTATACTCTCCATAATTCACCATATTGGCAGCCGCCCCTATTGCTTAACGACTCGTAAAATCATTTTACACCCTAAATAAAGCATAAAACGCCTCAACCAGAAGCCCTAGTCAGATATATGTAATCACCTCTGTCAATAATTATACCTTGTTGGATAATGCCTTGCAATATTTCTTTTTTGCTCCTCTATTACTTGACTCGTAAATTGACCATTGCCTACCTTGTTCAATTCCTCAACAAGGCTGCCTAGACTGCTCTTCCTTCTTCCACTTTTTTCAATGCCGCAACAAGGCTCTTTAGACTGTTTCCTTCTTCCACTTGTTGATTATAATCAATCTTAGGATATGCTGCACTACATTCATCCAGCTCATCAGGAATTTCGGTTTTCACACATTGCCCTTGATTATTCTTATATGTCACTTGATATTGATTTTGTTGAGGAACTTCCTTTGTCACACATTGCCCTTGATTATTCTGATATGTCCCTTGATATTGACTTTTTAAATTACCGAGCACCTTCGCACACTCAGAGTTACCATCATGATCTCCAAATCCTGCCGCTGGTACATTTTCATGAATAACTTCGTATTGCGAAGTATTATCAGAGCAACAAGAAAAGAAATCTCCAATTTTTGAGCATACATTTTTAATGCCTGACCATGTATTTTTACACCAACCAAAAAACCCGCCATTGCCTGTCTCAACTGGCACCTGTTGAATCAATTTTTCTTCTACAAAAATATCATCAATACACAAAACACCAAGTTGCTGACCATTGATCTCAGTGTATATACCACGGCCTTCCTTCTTATCATCTTTCCAATACCCTTTGTAAACTGCGCCATTTTCCCATTTATACTCACCATAGCCTTCCTTCTTATCATCTTTCCAATACCCTTTGTAAACTGCGCCATTTTCCCATTTATACTCACCATAGCCATCCATTGCATTACCTTTAAATTGACCCCAATAAACGTCCCCATTTGGAAATTCATACTCACCATAGTTCTTTTCACCATCTTGCCAAGATCCTTTGTAAATTTCCCCATTTGGAAATTCATACTCACCATACTCGTCCATTTTGCCATTTTTAAAATTACCCTTGTAACTTTCGCCATTTGGCCATTTATACTCACCATTCCCCTCCATTTTGCCATTTTTAATCTCTCCAATATAACAGCCACCATCTGGAAATAAAATTTTTCCATATTTATTAAATTCTGTATTTAAGCTTGGATTACAACCGCAAAAAATAGCCCCATTTGCTAAATAATATGTTTTATAATCATATTCGATGGATTTTATAAGTCTTTCATCCTTCGCAAACTTTGCCAACATCCATGCATATAACTTCTTATTTTCCTCAACTTCTTGAAGGTTGTTAAAAATTTCATATTTCAATCCATTCATTTGTATCTCTTGCATAAATAAAAAATAATTTCAGCATTATACCACAACTATTAGTTAATGTCAACTATTTTTTTACTTATTTTCCTTTCTATATCTTTTTGCTAATAAATATCGCAAGCCTTGAACACAAACCAGTTGCTTTGAAAATAACCTTGCTTGCAATAGACTCATGCTTGTTATACTCATAGCCTGCCTCCTCATGCTGTCTTTCTTCAGCCATAATCTGCTTTATCCTCTCCTTGAAATCAAATAAAAACTCGTAGTCCTTATGCCCGCATCCTATGCTTAACAGTATACTTTCAAGCTCAACTATCTGCTCTTTATAATGCCTGCATATAACATTTTCAACCCCAGATGTTGCCGCCATAACAGCAGACATACCCATCTTTCCAGTAATAAAACCAATGGTAGACGCAGAAATACGCCATATAGGGTGCATCACAGTCGGCCGCACTCCAAACCGCTTTGCTAAATCTCTAAAATATTCAAGATGCTCAAGCTCCTGCGATAACATATCCTTAATTACCCCAGCCTCAAGCCCACTTTTTAATGCCTTAATCTGATTTTTGTAAATCTGCTTTGCACCAAACTCTCCAGCATAATTCACTCTAATAAAAGACTCAATTACATTTCTAATTCTTTCTTCAATCATAGCGATAATCCATTTTAAAGACTATCGCTATTTAAAAATCAAAAGTCAAGATTTTGTTTTAAACTACCTATTTACCACTAAAGAAACTAAAAATTTCATTACAATATCCCTGCATCCAATAAAACTTTTCTATCTATACATATCGCTCTTTCTCTTTTGCTCATTAATCAATCCTTCTAATCTCATAGACTCACAATTAATCTTCCTTATCATACTATTTTCCCTAATCTTAGATTTATCATCCCACTTACAAATATTTGATACCATACCTTTCTCATCCTTTTGCCCATTCATTCCCTGCTTCACCTTTCTAAACTTATCATCTCCATTTGATAAACTTCCACTAATGCCTCCATTATTTACCCCTCTTGCTTCACCCTGAATTTCTCTCTTATCTACCACCATCCTCTTTCTTATACTTGAAAATCTGTAATTTGTCATATAACCACTTATTAGTCTGTCCTTTACATTAATCTTTTCTCCATGCACCTCCCAAGATGTCTTGTGAAACTTATAATTACCATCAATACTCTTTCTCATCTCTCTATCCCCATCATATCCACTTTCGTCTTTCAAATTGTCCATAAAATAAAAAAATAATACCTAAAATACACATAAACACATTATTGTCAATAATTTTGTTGATATTTATAAAATCCACCCTATCCTCATCATGCAACATGCTTTTCCTATGAACTTTCTATCTCAAATAGGTCAAAAAACTATATCCCTTGCCCAAAAACTCGGCTTCTTTTCAATATTTGCCTTTAATATCTTCAAATACGGTCTAAAACGCCCATTCTTTGCTAAAATATTTGCAATAGAATGCTTCCATATCGGCTATCTAACCCTTCCAGTAATAGGCCTTACCGCAATATTCACCGGCGGCGTTCTTGCACTTCAAAGCTATAGCGGATTTTCCCGCTTTAACGCAGAAAGCTCAATACCAATCGTCGTTGCACTTTCAATTACCCGTGAACTTGCACCAGTTCTCGGCGGCCTTATGTTTGCAGCACGCGTTGGCTCTTCAATCTCCGCTAAAATCGGTACAATGTCCGTCACAGAACAAATAAATGCCATGAAAACCCTTTCTGTAAATCCAATACAATACATCATATTCCCTAAAGTTCTCGCAGGCCTTATATGCCTTCCAATACTCACCCTTGTCGCAGATATAATCGGTATATACGGCGGCTTTTTAACCTCTGTTCACTATCTTAACTTCTCCCCCGCAATATACATCAAAAATACAACATCATTTCTCACAAATTGGGATGTAATATCCGGACTCATAAAAGCCCTCGTCTTTGGCCTAATGATAACAATAATCTCCTGCTTTAATGGATACTTTGCGTCAAACGGCGCAGAAGGCGTTGGTAAAAGCGTAATTAACTCCGTTGTAACCTCCGCAATAATAGTCCTTGCTGCAAACTATATCATCACATCAATAATATTCTGATGCTACACTCTACTAATTTACATGCAATACAAATCCTTGCTAAATAAATACCCTAGATAAACCCTAAAATATCATGCCATAACATCAATATCCTCGATGCTAACTAATCAATATTACAACTCTTGCAAAAAGAATGTAATACCCCATTGATAAACCCTATCTCCTTTCCAGTGAAAAAATAACTCGATAAATTCGTGTACTCACTCGTTAAAATCGCCGTGTCAAGCTTGCCAAATAATAACCTCTCTCCAATTGCAACTCTAAGTACAGACCTCACTAAAAAATCAATCTTCTTTACATTCCATTTCTCAGATAAATTCTTCGATATATGCCCATCAATCTTCTCTAAATTCCCATATATAAACGCCGATAAATCAAATAAAAATCTCTCGTCAATCTTCTTGTTCTTTGGCGTGTCACCATAAGACTTCTTGCTAAGTAGTAAATTCTTGTATATATAAATCACGCTTCTGCAAAATATCTCAGGCTTTATCTCCCTATCTAAACCCCCACCATCAAATAAAATATTCTGCTCCTCCTTCTTTTCCGTAACAGCATGCATGTGCATGTCCATCATATACACAACCTGTATAGACGCCATCCTCGACATCCTTCTCTTGTATGTCAAAAATTTTTCAAATTCCTGCTTCTTCTCAGGTAAAAACTCCACCCCGCCCATTTCGATCATCTCTCTCTTTTGACCAGTTGCAATGCTCGATATCATATCAAATAAGTTAAACACATACTAATAATAACATAACAATAATAAAAATCAAGCTTTTTATTTTCACTGCCTTAAATTCACTCTAAAAATTTTGTTGATTATTATTTTTTATCCTCTAGCAAATACATCATACCTACATATAATATGTATATTAAAAACCGTAAAAAAGCCTCTTCAACAGTAATGATAGCCCTTTATCTTGCAATAATACTAGGCCTATTTGCAATCGTTGCAAGCAGTGTCTCAGTAATGATGAATCTCTGGAAAATAACAACCTTTAATAAAGAAGTCTCAGAATACTCCGAAGCAATATGGAAATTTAAAATCGCATATCACTCTTGGCCAGGTGACCTTCCAAAAGCAAACCTCGTCGGTAGCCTAAAACCCCTTGCATCAAATATCCCATCTAATACTAACCAATCATACGGCGATGGTAATGTCTCAAATCTAAATAGCGATAAACAAGCATTAGCATGGGCATCTATGGCTATGTCCGGCATCCTTGAACCATCAAAAGTTCCAAGCGCTAACTCAACCATAACCCCCGTCATGACAACCCAAGCCCTCTCAGGCTTCCTTCCACGCTCAAAAATAGCAACTAACGCATCTTGGATGTTCTATGTCTCAAAAGATGCAACAACTAACTACTCAAGCGATGGAACCCTAACTAAATACACCGCCCCAATAATGCAAAATGCAACATACAATAGATGGTCAACAGAATTTTCCAATCAACCATTCCTTTTCCTTGCAGGTAACATAACTAACTCCTCAATCACAGGAACGGATATACTCTTTAATACAGACCAAGTAAACGGCCGCCCAATAGGCGCAATATCAGCATCCTTTGCACAACAAATATCAACTAAAATATCCGACGGTAAACCTCACGGCGATAAAAGTCAGCTCATATTCGAACCAGGTGGCTCAAGTAACGCCGGCTGCGGAAACTACCCAACTAAACTCGATAAAGTTATCACCCAGCCACAAGGAAATCCAACTGGCTGTGTTGAAAGCCAATCAGGCACAATGCCTTGCTCTTGCACAACCGGCCCATCATCCTGCTCTTGGCAAAAGAACGGCGCTTATAAATGCGGCTGCTCAGGCGGAACCGTTCCATATAACTGTAGCTGGTCTTCATCAACACCACCAAATAATTGTGTCTGTTCAGTTGCTGCAACTTCATATGTTGCTCCATATGGATGCACATACAACTCATCCGGTGGTTACTACTGCAATAATTGCCCTTATACATCAAGTTATTCAAATTGCACTGGCGGTAACACAACAGGAAGTAAAGCTCAAACTACTTGCAGCACTAGTAATAAATACCCATCATCTTGCACTGCAGTTGTGACAACGTGTGGTTGGACTAACACTGGAAGTTGTACTGGAACACATGGATACGCAACATGGTCAGCATCAAGTCTGCCAGACACAGTAAGGCTAGAAAATAGCATATATGGAATATATGTTCAGGCTGTATTTTCCAAAGTAGCATCAAATGGAGATATACTAAATTCATCTGGCGCCAAATCAACTTTATCATTGTCATATAATTTTAAACTTGCAAATGGCGCAACTTGCTATAGCAGCTCAACATCCATAAGTAATGTAGGCTATACATGTAGTGGTTGCGACCCAACAACAACATATATATATAGTACATCAGGATCTGCAACTTGCTATTGCGACGAAGCAAAAAATTATATATCAGGTGGAAGCTGTACTTATAGCTCTGCAAACACTAACCAAAAATGTAATTGCAACCCATCAATAGCAGCAACTAACCCATCAGGTTGCACATGGAAACCAACATCAGCAGAAAGTAGCTACACTTGCTCATGCTCTAACCCATACTCCTGCTCATATAACTCCTCCGGCGCTTCAACCTGCACTTGCACACCAGCATCAGGCTGTACATACAATGCCTCAGGTGCCTATAAATGCAACTGCACAGGTGCAGTGGTGCCAGAACAAAGCTATAACCAAACCGTAATAGACTGGTCTCAAATGACAACAAAAGCAAGCTTTACAAATACTAAATTCTCCGGTAGTAAATCAGCTAACCCTTCAGATGCCTGTACAGTCTGGATACCTCTTAAAAAATAATGTCTGCTTAATATATGTTTTTCCACTCAATCGGCCTTGCTCATTATCTTTCATTCTCCTCAGCCCTAATGATCATAGGCCTTTTTGGCCTCATATCAAATCGCTCGTCAATAATATCATACATAATCTCCCTTGAAATAATGTTTCTTGCCGTAAATCTAATGCTTGTCTCAATCTCAAAATATGTCGCTAACCTCCAAGGACAAACACTTTTAATCTTCACCCTTTGCGTCACTGCAGCTGAAATCTCCGTAATCCTCGGCCTTGCAATCTTCCACTATAAAACCCACAATACAATATCCTCAAACTCCCTTAATACTCTTTCCGAAGAATAATCCTACCTCCTCTTCCTCTCAACATAATCCCCACTGTGATACGTTTTGTCCCAATAATGCGGCTTAAATACTATCTCATATACCGCCTTTCCATACGCACCAGCATGCATTAATCCACTTAATATCCCATGAAACGATATCCATAATAAATTGTAATGTCTAAGTACACCAATCCTCCTGCATAAAATGCAATACTGCAATAAATATAACACAATCCCACTCCCACATATCCATATACCTCCATTTGCATTCACCTTCTTATATATAAGATATAAACTCTCCTCTGTAATCGAATATAAAATAACCTTATATAGCATCGAACATGAATACGAAATAACAATTATGTTCGATAATATCGACATTCCAATAAAAAATATAAATATCCAATAACTATAATTAAATAATACCCTAATCCCATGCTTTATAACATCACCCGGAATGTTTAAAATCGCACAATAAAATGTCTGAAAATATCCCTTGTGCCACCTAGACCTCTGCCTTATCCACGCCATAGACCTTGTAACACACTCCTCTAGCGTCATACATCCATCAACCTGTATAATCGGTATCCTAAACTTTGTTAAAATGTTCGACATCTCCGCATCCTCCGTAACATTCCTCCCATTCCATCCACCAACCATCCTTAATACCTCAATAGGGTAAAAATTGCTCGTCCCCCCAAGTGGTAATACACTGTATAAATAACTCAATGCCCTGTTTCGAAACGAAAATATAAACTCATACTCCGCAAAAATGTTGTTTGCTATCCAATTTATCCTGTTATAATACCTTAACTTAAACTGCAATACACATGCACCCTCTCTCCTTAAAAAATAATATGCAGCAAGTAATAACTGATTGTAATGTGGTATGTCCTCAGCATCATATACTACAATATAATCACCACTAACATAATCCATAGCATAATTCATCGCATACCCCTTTGTCTTTGTATTTACACTCATGTTTACAATAATGTTCGATCTCTCAAAACCAACCTCTAACGCATTCTTAATCGTCATATCGTCCCCCCTCTCAACTACTACAAATACCTCCATCTTTTCCCTTGGATATTCAAGTGCCATAATATGACTGTGTAAATTCTTCACAGTCTCTAAATTCTCCATATACATCGGTAATAATATCGTGAACTTCGGTAAATTATACCTACCATTACTACTTACAATCCTCACCTTGTCCTCTAACTCATATGTCCTTCTTAAACGCTCCGAAACTACATAACTTCTGTCACGAATGTTCGTAAATAACAGCAATGTCGGTATTAAAAAATTCAATATAAATACCCCACCTACAAACCCACTGCTCATCATAAAACCCACCTTAATCGCAAATGGTATAAATATAAAAAATATCATTATCCTTAAACTCGTCGATAAACTGTATCTTTCAGATAATAATTTCTCTCTATACGAGCACCAATTCATATTTTCTGCCTATCCTATATCAACCTCTAAAATAAAAAGAAAAAAATAATTGTAAATAAGAAAAATACTGTTACAAAAAACTAAAGTCTTAATTTTCCGTGATTAAAGCTATCTTTATCATATACCTTACACTCATACAAATCTCAATCGCACAACCAGATCTTGCTAAAAATGATGAAATCGATAGAATGCGCAATGAATATGGCGATGAAGAACTCCTATACTATAAATACCAAGGCGATAAAAAATATCAAACTACATCAACTTTTACCCTCCCCGATGGCGCAGACTGCCAAACACAAACATCAATTAATGTCGTCGGCCCAATTATCTCTAAACAATCAACTACTAATATATATAAAGACGAATATATCGACAATAATACATCTGCATCCAATAATATCCCAAATAATATAACCCCTATCCCCTGCAAACAAGAACCTCGCTGGATTACTAAAAACTCCTGCCCAAAATGCCTTATAATCCCTAAAAAAAAGAAGAAGAAAATAACCCAACCTAAACCTAAAAAACCAATCACAATACCACAACAACCTAAAGAAATAATTAAACATCAAAAATCTACAAAAATAATTAAAAAAGTCCAAAAAGATGTCATAATTAAAAAATACTACATCTATAAAGAAAAAATCACTAACTGCTGTAGAACAGACTGCTGCGACTGCTGCGATGATGATGAAAGTCCAAATACACAACAACAATCAACTACACAACAACCAACCCAGCCTCAACAAGATGTAATCTGTGAATAACATAATTCACAATCTTGCCCATAAAATCAATCATTTCCACATATCCTCACAATAAAACTTAATATCCATCATAATAAAATTAATATTTTTTAAAAAAAACTTGACTTTTAATTATATATCAATACCATACTTGAAGTTAAAACTTATTTGTTTTTTTTTACAATGTCTACTAGATCACAATCTGCTGCCGCTAAAAAATCTGCAGCACAACAAAACCAATGGGAAGAAGCTGCTTACGCTCAACAGCAACAAGCTTACGCTCAAAACCAACAGCAACAAGCTTTTGCTAAAGAACAAAACGCTTTTGCTGAAATCGCTTCACAATCTGTTTACCAATTCGCAAACGGATCTGAAGCTTGCGCTTCATCTTCTCAACAATGTGCTTCCCTTGCTCAAGCTGCTGCTCAAGCTGCTCAACAAGAAGCTCGTAAGTCATCAAATCAAAGCGCTCAACAAGCTAACTTGATTAAAGACCTTGCTCTTTTTGCTGTTCACGCTGCTCAGCCAATCGCTCAACAAGCTGCTCAACAATTGCAATACGCTTTAGAGTCTGCTCAACAAATCGCGAACGCTGCAACTGCTCAAGCAACTTCTGCTCAAGCTTTTGCTCAAGCTGCTCAACAAATGTCAGACGCTTCTGCTAAACAAGCTCAAGCTGCTGCTCAAGCTGCTCAAGGCTCTCAAGCATTTGAAGCTCAAGCTCCAAGCGCTCAAGCTTCTCAAGCTGCTCAAAGAGCTGCTAACGCTGCTCAAATAGCTCAAAACGCTGCTCAAGCTGCTCAAATCGCTGCTCAAGCTGCTCAAATGTGCGCTATTGAAGCTCAAGAAACTGCAAACCAAGTTTCTCAATACGTTAGCGATGCTATCGAAAACGCTGAAAGACAACAAAACTAATTTTGTTTAATCTTTTATTCCTAAGCCCAGCCAATTTGGTTGGGCTTTTTTCATTCTAAATCTCAATTAATAGTATACACCTCTAAGTTGTATTTCACAACTACCTATATAATACATATAATAACTAAATCCCCCACTGCATAACACTAAATGCATATCCATGTCCACATAACATACAAGATAATACTCATTAAAATTACCCTTCATCAAAAAAATCATTGACTTTTATCTTAATTGTAGCAAAATAAACTGTTATCTTTGTAAGATTTATGAAAAAAAACCCTTCCTTTCTACAATCCTTACCCAATCCTAGTAATACCCAAGGGTTGCAGAAATCCTCAATTCAAAATAAGGAGTTTAATTATGACAAAGATGAGCAGTTTGATTATAACGAAGATGAGCAGTGTAGTTATAACGAAGATTCGAAGGAATCCGTAAGTTCAAGTAATGATAACGAAGATAAGGAATCCGTAAGTTCAAGTAATGATAACGAAGATTCGAAGGAATCCGTAAGTTCAAGTAATGATAACGAAGATGAGGAGCTTGATGATAACGAAGATAAGTTAATAAAGATTGCAATCGCAAAGAGTGTTGTAAAGCAAGGCTATATAGATACGATCAATATCGATTACCTCAATAAGGTCCATAGCCAAATTAAATCTTATGTCAAACTATTACAAAGTCTAAATAATATCCAAGCACTGACTGATGAGCAAATAAAACATGATATTCATCAACATATCTTTAACACCACAAAAATGCTGAATCCTCGTGCAACAATTAACCCAAAGAGTATTGTCTATTCTCCTCCTAAACAACAATCTGCTTCGTTTACGCCTGATGCTGTTTATCAAGCATGGAAAAATAATGACAAAAACAAAATGGAACAACTTTCTAAACAATTATCCAAAACAACCGAGATAGTGAAAGATAATAATAGTGTTATTACTACTAGCGTCAAAAGCGGAAGAGAAAAAACCTCGAGTAAACCCACGAAGATCAAATGTGGAATCCCGCCTAAAATACAGAGTAAAATAAACAAAGTCAAGCAGAATCAAAAACCATTCGACACCAGCACCATCATCCAACCAGAATATAACCCGCAAGACACGGAAAATAATAACGATGATACCGATATTCCTAGTGATGAAGAAATACCACAAGAACTGAAAGATAATATAATAAATAACCCCATCAAACCAAAAATGATAAACAACATTCAAACCAGTCTATCCAATAATAAAGCGTATCAAGCAGCATTAAAAACCATCGAAACACTAAAGAATGATATTGAGAAATTAAAGAAGAATGAAGAAGACGAGAAAAACGCAAAAAAAGAAATGGAAGCAGTAATAAATACAATAATTACTCAGCAGGATCTTGCTAATCGAACCAAAAAATATATATCACCATATGAAAAAGCCAGGGAATTTATCCAAGAGCAAAATGCTTTAATACAAAAATTGCAAAGTGAAAATGCTCAATTAAAACAACGGATCGAAACGCTCACAAAGGAACACAATCAAGCAATGAGTGGCAATCAAACATATATTAAAGATCAAGCCTCAATCACTTTGTTAAACCAGAAAATAGGAGAACTAAACGGGCAAATAAAACAACTAAACGAATCATACGGAAAACTACAGGATGAAAATAACAACCTAAAGCTTGAAAATCAAAGACTAAAGTCTCAAAATGTGCAGCAAGCACAGATAATACAACAGCAAGAAAATCAAATAACAACACTACAGTATGAAAATAATAACCTAAAGTTTAAAATATCACAATTAGAAACTAAAATATTACAATTGCAAAGTGAAATTCAGCTTAGATATCAAAGAATAAAACAATTGGAAGAAGAATTACTCAAGATGAATAGAGTAAATAGTCCAGACAACAAAGATCATATAATCCCTGAAGAAACGAGAAAGTTGAAAAACGAGATACAACAATTGCAAAAAGAAATTGATGAATACAGGAAACATCTCGAAGTAACACACAAAGACCTGGAGAATAAGAATCTTGAGATAAATCACTTACAATACCAATTGCAAAACCAAAATACTGAAATCCGAAGACTACAAGCCATCGAAGCACAGTTCAATGATATAAAACATGAAAAACAGAGATTACAAATAGAAATAAACGGCTTAAAAAGTCAACTACAAAAAGCCAAAAACCCAATACAACAAAATAATGATGCACAATACATTGCACAGATTGCCAAACTAGAGATGGACATAAAAGAACTAACGCTGACAAACGAACTATTGAATAATGAAAAATTACAAATACAGAAAATTATGGACACAAAATTAGAAAAAGAGCAATCTAATTTAAAACTCGTGACAGAGCAATTAAAAACAGCGGAAGGCGAATTGAATAGACACAGACAATTAAATCAAGGTCAACAAAAAGATATAGCATCACTTAACGCTACTTATCAAGCGGCATTAGAAGATCAAAAAACATTACAACAAAATATACTTATATTAAAAAACCAATTAGAACAATTAAAAACGTCACAAACTAAAGACCAGTCCGCAGAAATAATACAAATGAAGAATGAAATTATTTCTCTTAAAAAGAAAATAAAAGACAGTGATACTATACATCAACAACAAATTACACAATATAAACTGCAAATTCAACAATATGAACAAGACCTTGATAAGGTAAATGATGAATTCAAGAAGCTTAGCATAGATAATAATAATCTTAACATAAATAGGGAAGCGAAAGATAAACAAATCACACGCCTGCAAAAACAAATTGAAGAACTTAACACAAAAATGCTTGACCTAAAAAAACGAAATGAAATGCTGAACGACACTATAATAACATCACAAGAAGAAAATCAACAACTCAAAATAGAAAAAGACAATGAAATAAGCAAATTGAAACAAACAATCACTATACAAAAAAAAGAAATAGAGAAATTAACAAAAGCAATAAATGAAATTACACAGCAAAAAACACAACTCCAACAAGATAATTCCACACAAGACAAAAAAATCACACAATTGCAACAAGATTACAATAAACTAAGTACACAGTTTCTGACATTAAAAAATAATTCTAAAGATATTGAAGACAAATATAATCTCGTTAAAGACGCACAACTGGAGAAAGATAAACTATATGATATTATAAGTACACAGAACAAAGAAATTACTAGACTTACAGCAAAACTCATGACAGTTCAAAACGAACTCGATGAATTAAAAAACAAAGCGCTTGTGCCTGTTGAAATGAAAAGGACAACGCTTGTAAATCAAGAGAAAGAATATGTAAAAAGCATACAATATGTGGGTTCAGTGCCGCAACAGCCGCAGCAGCAACAGTTTAGTAATAGCCAAATGCAGCAGTCGCAATATTATCAGCAACAGTCGCAGCAGCAGCATGTAAACTTTAATGCGGATGCCCAACGCCTTCAAACTTCAACGTATGACAATCTCAATAAGTCGCAATTCCATCAACAAATGAATCCAACTTTGCAACAGCTAAACCAGTCGTCTTATAATCAGCAGCAGCAGCAAAACCCGTCGCAGCAGCAATATCGGCAGCCGATTTTTCACACCCCTACCCAACAAGGTGCAGAAACTGTAAAACAGATAATACATCCACCACTCAATAGCGGTAAGTTACCTAATCAACAGCAGCAGCAAGGCCAGTCGCCGTATACTCAGCAGATGCCAAACCAGTCGTCTTATAATCGGCCGCTAAACCAGCAGCAAATAGGGAATATAGTACCAAATCCAAACACTATTCCTGCAAGCCAGCTCCTTTCACAATATCAGCAACAACAAAAGCAACCAACAGGCAACACCTTGCGGAAACAATATTAACACCAACCCCCATGCTAGATAAAATAAATCTGGCATGGCCTTGTGGTGCCAAAAAGAGCCCTAAAAAACCCCTAATTTAACTAAACACTCTCGATATAGCCCTGCGTAAAATCGGCATGCTAGATGCAATATCCTCACCATGCTCTCTGTAGTTAAAATCTGCAACTGTTTTTATCTCCCTTGCCCCGTCGTATAATATGTCAATTAAACAAATAAACCGCAATAACGCATTCCTATCCTCACTTGGCATTTCAATATTGTATATCACAAACCTCTCAAATCTTCCACATAATATAGCGTAATCCCTTGCACCATAAGGCTTTTTGCAAAACTCCTCAAAATCAATCAACGCCATCCCATTGCAATGCTCAATACCTACCCTCTTGAAACTAAAATCAATCTCCTCATACTCAACTAGCCCATTTCCCCATAATATCTGCCTTATAAAACCCTCCTGCTTGTCTTTTGAAATAATAAAATTCCTCTCACTTCCATCCATTAACCCCCTGTAATCACACCCACTGTCTAAATAAAATACCTCCATCTGCCTATTGAAATACTCAATTAACTCCAAAAATCTCTCCCTTTGTAATCCATTTGCATATAAATCACTCGTATATGTGTTGGATGTAATTACTAATATACACCCCCTCTTTCCTAAAAATATCAATAACCGCCTAATTAATACGCTGCTTACAACATCTAATACCTCAAACTCGTCTATACATAATAACCCTAAATGCCTGTACCTCTTAAATACATACATCATAGGGTCAGCATAACCTAACTCCTTGCCCTCGTTAATAAACCTCGATACCTCCTGCATTAACTCTATTAAATGCATACGCATTTTATTCCTGTACCTTGCCTCCTTGAAGAATACATCCATTATCATCGTCTTTCCCCTTCCAACTCCCCCATAAATATACACCCCACTCTTCCTGCCTCTTTGCCAAAATCTCCTCTTGGCTTTATACCCACTTAAAACCTCCAATAACTCCCTTTGCCTTGCATCAAAATTAATCTCCATGCTATATATTCTTTGCTATAATATTTATCATCTCAGACTTCTTTAATATTCCGGAATATACACTTCCCCCAGGCTCGCTCGATGAGGCAATATATATCGCAGGAATGCCAACAATCTTGTTTTCAGCCATAAAATCCTCAACCTCCTTGGAACTCCCATTTGTTATGTCCGCTACCATATACACTACATCATTTTCCCCAATCATCCTTCCTATCTCGTCTGAATCAAACAACAATACATCCATAATCTTACACGTAACACACCAATCCGCAGTAAACCTCACCATAACCGTCTTTCCCTTAAATACATACTTCTCAAGCTTTTCAACATTAAAATCAATCGCCTCAGGCTTTACTATCTTCCCATACTTATACTCAAGTACACCCTTGAAAATAGACATACCACTAATTACTACAAATATACCCATCATTAACCAAATGATAGATTTAATCACACTTTCTGAACTCTTTGCCATATAAAATACAATACTTGTAACTACTAATATAAACGGTAAAAATAAAAGTCCATAGGGTTTTTTGCATAAAAGATATACTAGCCATAACATAGTCATAAACATAACCATATTACCCATAAAACTAATATACCTCATCCACGCCCCACTCTTTGGTAAAATACACCTTGCATCCCTCATTAATCCCATCATAAGATACGGAAACCCTAAACTAAACCCAATAGACAAAATAATAATCCATGATATAATAATACTCTTTTCAAAAATAGCAATAGCTACCATAGACCCCATAAATGGCCCAAAACATGGCGTAGATAATAGCGTAGATGTAACCCCAGATATAACCCCAGATATAAAAAACCACTTGTCACTACTGCCCCCCTTCATGCTATATACCCTCTGATTTAACGACATCCCAAATACATAAAATAACCCTATTATCGCAAGCCCAATACTTATCTCGCTTTGAAAATATCCACCCCACAAATATACCCTGCCAATACTTTTAAAATACCATATAACACACCCAATAACTGCGAAAAATACCATAATCCCACAGAAACTTCCAAATAAATTCGCCTTCATAACCCTTATGTCATCCAATCTTGATAACTTTCTAATCATCCCCGCCTTGATAGATAAAATCGGTAATACACATGGCATTAAATTTAAACATAAACCACCAATAAATGATAAAAATATATACCCAAGAATAACACTAATACCCTTGCCATCTATCTCAAATACACTATGCTTGCTTGCTAAATCAATGCAGTCACTCTTTTTGCACATGTTTGCAAAACCATCCACAATTAACCCTAAATACATCAAAATAGATATAAAAATAACTTTCATTTTTCTCATAAAATCTACTATAATCGCTAAACATCAAAAAATTATTGTCAAATATTTAATCAAGAAACTTGACAATAAAAAAATTGTGGATATTTTTTCTCGGTTAAAAAACGTGTATCAAAATAATGTAGTGTATCAAAATGATGTAATATCTCTAAGGAACATAGAAGAAATCGAAGCAGCACTCAAAAACAAATCAAAGGACCAATATATTAGCATTCTAAATAATCTTATAAAAAAAGCTCGCATTTATCCGCAGTGCGTAATAAACGATATCGAGGAAATGTACAAATTCTTATGCATTAACTATGCATGCCACCGAAAACTTCTAGGCGATATATCATACCTGAAATTACTTGAAAATATAAAACACGACTTAGTCTTAAATAAATACGATACAACTCTGGTAGATCAAGAAATAGTGGCAACACAACAAAAAATACAAAAACAAGACACTAACGTGAATTATTATGATCTTGAACTGAGTGTCATTGAAGATAATAAAAGAGAAATAATAAATAATCAACTTAAAAAAATCCCTCAAACAATTCACAAATTTGTCCAAGAGCAAGATGGGTTGAAACAAACAAAACAAGATTGCACGACAATATCAAAAAATATACAAAATCTAGAATCACAAAACCTTAAGCTAACAGAAATCGTAAAAGTAAATGATGAAATATTAAAAATTTTACAAGGTAATATCAATACAATAAGTAAAAATTTTAATGAAATACTTAGGGGTGTATTTCTGTCTAAAAAAATTAACCATATTATAGCAACAAATCATCGTAACGAAGATCTTTTTACCCTTAAAATCCAAGATAATCAAATTATTCCAATATGTAATTATCAAAATAACATTCCAGAGGATATACAAACTATTATTAATGATACCCTTGCAATGGTCATAGATTATACCTTGCAACAAGTCTTTAATTCCAAAATGCCGCAGCAACAACAGAAGCACCAAGATGATGAAATATCAGATGAAAAAGGCATAAATAAAAATTCAATTCAAATGCCTATAGTAAATAAATATAATCAATTTGAAAAAGCTAAAAAAGCCAAACAATTGCAAAGCACAATTAATCTCGATATAATACAATCAACAAAGCATGAATTAAACAAACTATCACAAAGATTTAGTGCTATATCTGATCATATATTTAGCGATCCAAGTA
The DNA here is from genome assembly GCF_007993655.1 of Candidatus Deianiraea vastatrix. Classification (GTDB taxonomy): domain Bacteria; phylum Pseudomonadota; class Alphaproteobacteria; order Rickettsiales; family Deianiraeaceae; genus Deianiraea; species Deianiraea vastatrix. The sequence continues at coordinate 954,463 of NZ_CP029077.1, forward strand.
TCCAAACAATCATACAGAAAGATAAGACAATAGATGCACCAATGTATCTCTCCCAAGAACAAATAAATACTTCTATTGATGCACTCGAAAAATTCTACAATCAAACAAAAACTAACCTGTGTAAAATATTAGATCAGCATATAAAATACGATAATAAGAAAAATATCTTATCCATCCAAGAAACATTATTCGAAGACGAAGCTGCAATGTCTGCAATAATAAAATTATTAATAGAGGATTTTACACAAGCAATCCCAATTCATAAATTGTTTTCAGAAATCCAAACATCGCAAAACCAAGGCAAAATATTTGGTAAAGACTATCAAAATATTTCGACACTTTTAAAAACAATATCATCATTTGGCACAACGGAAGATAACATACAAATGACAAAAGACATGAAAGCATTTCATAATAAGAAAATGTTAACACAAGATAAGGATACATTGTTACAGAAATTAAAAACAATATTACAAATATTTTTAAATGACAATAAATTATCCGATAATATTCCTTTATTCCGTGAACAAATAAACAGTATCGATCTTTTGTCACTCCAGAAAGATAAAACAGTACAACCAAAACAGCATGTTTATTTTCAGGATGATGCCATATATGATAGAGTATATATACAACTTCAAAAATCCCTAATCAACTTACAAGACAAGCAATCACAACTTCAAAAATCCCTAATCAACTTACAAGACAAGCAATCACAACTTCAAAAATACACATCCCAAAATACGATATTAGAACAAAATCAATTATTACCAAAAACGCAAGCACAAGACGAAACAATGATAATAACGCAATCAGAGCAACAAAATAATAACCTGCGTACATTAACCTCAACATCTCTCACAAAGAAAGTCAACGAAACCAAAATATATCTATTACAGCAGGATATTTCTGCAATAGACCAACAACTCATAGAGACTCAAGAAGCAAGTAACAATCTTACACAAATAAAATCAAAAATACAATTACAGTCTAATGAACCAGACCCAGAAAAGACATTCATCCCCCCAAATAATCAACGCATCGCAGACATCACAATATTGCAAAATGACATTAATAAACTAATAGCAAAGATTCATAACGAAAATAATAACCCACTAAAACAAGCCTATATTGATACTTTAAAATCACTATACTTTAAACAATTTAAACTCTATCTTGCAATACTCAACATACACCTTCCTGAAGAACTCAATGAATTGGAAAATTTACCTATATATATAACAGAGCAACCACAATCGCTGGAAAGCAATCCATTCATTTTACAAACAGTTAATGTCATAAAAACAGTATTTGAGAGAATGCAAGACGACCTCATGAATCTTGTATACTCTTATGAAGAAATATCTCTAAATCAAAATAACTCTTCGCACACAAATAAAACGACAAGCCAAGAGATAAAAGCGAAAATCGATACTGCACTCAATGAAATTAATGAATTTCAACATATTTTAATTCAATTAAATCATGCAATAAGTGAAGATAGCATTGTTACAAATAAAAGAAGAGCAATTAAAGAATTAATCAAAGAATCTTCTGATTTCAATAATGACCTTCAAGCAAAAATATACGACGACGTCATAATAAAAAATGAAAGAAAAATAATGGAAAATTATAAAACATGCAAAAAAGAAATAATATCAGATCCTAATATCATACAACCCTCACAACAAGTACCTTCAAATCCTAGTATCATACAATTCGCAAGACAAATATCTTCAGATAAGAATATAACAATCCTTATAGACTATATTTATGAAAATTACTCCCCATTCCTAAATAAATACCAAATCAGCAGAATGGACCGTATCATGAAAGAAAATAAGCAAAATCCAAACTATATAGACCAAAGCGATAAAGAATTTATTATCAATGCATTCAAAGATCTTGTTAATAAGAAAAATAAATACCTAGAAGATGAATTGAGGCAGAAGCTGCAAGACAACACAAACTACAACGATCCATTCTTGAATGCACAAGAAAATGGCAAACTTAGTAAGAGACATGCAGTTCTGAATTATATTCATAGTTGCGCAAAACAGAAATCATCATCATGTATACCATGGCGTAACAAACAAATACAACAAACACAACCAATATCAAAAATTACATCTTGCAATTCCTTGCATGATGCAAACACATGCACTCATGAATATACTTTATCATTCAACAAATTCGTATCTTCTATCGCACAGCACATCAAAAATAAACATACCCACCCATTCAAGATTAATGCTGTTGATACAAATGGTACTAAAAACTACACAATATCTACAACAACACAGGATAATAATCCCATAGACTTATATGAAATGAACGAAAAAAACGCCAGAATCAATGCAATAACAGCACAAATGAAAAAAATATCTCACAATGCAAAACCAAAGGGGACTAAAGATAAAGACATGCTCAAGATTCAAATCACTTGCACCCTTGAAGACATTCAAAAACTTCTCACAGAAGATCAAATAAAAGAAATAGATCAATTTCACTATCTTGCATTGTCTGATGATTATGATGATCAAGAGGAACAACGGTTCTTAGATAAATGTAACCAATACATTACACTATACAAGCAACAAAATGCCAAAATGCCAATCAATGAAGGTTTGGAATATAGCATAGGACGCAATGATGATACAGAAGAGCTGGCATCCTATTCGATTTATAAATCTTTACAAGGCACACCTAACATAACACCAACGATGAAAAAGATACAAGATGAGATCACCGAATATATCGAGAAAAAATATAGCGGAAAATTCACAGAAGCACAAATGAAAGAAATCATTTCTCAAAATTATGCTGATAAGCTTAAAGAAAAAGAGTTATATACATATATATCAGGTACCGAGGAAGAGCTAAAAGTTATAAGTAGAAAACTCAAGCAAAAAAAAGATGGTAATTGGAATAATGCATTGCCACAACCAATAACACATCCGTCACCTACATTTAAAAATAACAATCCAAATCATACTCATTATATAAGCCTTACCAGCGAACAAGTTGATATACTATACAATTATCTTAATCGTAGCACAGACGTCAAGAAAAAGCGCAATACTCAAAACAAAAATCAACAATTGTCGCAAGAACGAGAAAAAAGAATAAAAACAAAATATAATAAACTGATAAAAGAATGTGAGATCGATACAATATTGGCTGACAAAGCAGAAAAAATGATAAAAAATTTCAATTAATACAATCAAAATGATGAAAACATTAAAACACTGAAAAAACTTGTCACTGAAGATAGACAAGTTAAACTCGAAAATGGATTAGTAACAATAGCAAACAAACAAGGAAAAATAGACGAAAAACAACAAAGAAAAATACCTGATACTGCATCAATGCCAAAAATTATTCAATTGAATCAGCAAGAAGACCAAATAAGTAGTGATTCAAGTCAGCAAATTCAATATGATTCAAGTCAGCAAATTCAATATGATTCAAGTCAGCAAATTCAATATGATGATCAACCAATGAAAGTTGAGAAGAAACAAGATAATGATGATGAAATCAATAGTGAGCAAAGTAACAACAAACAACAAAATATCTATCAATCTTTGACTAAAAATGCATCCAAAATCTACAATTGTGGATATAATAATATATTCCTCGATCAATCATCTGAAAAACAGAAATCAATCTCTCTAATAGATTTTTCTGAACTTCAAGAAAAACAATCTTATGTTGGTTCCTTGCAGAAGGAAAAAAATGAAGAAAGCTCTATAATACCACTTTCTCAAAATTAAACTATCTAAATGATCTATACAATATTGCCAAAGATAAAATAAATCACATATTCTTATCCCCTTATGGCTAATATTGTTATAGATAATAAATGCTAAATCTTCTCCTTGTATAATCCAAGCGCTTCAATCATAATCTTTGCAGCACTCTTTTCAGCATCCTTCTTCGACGCACCAATGCCTTCAAATCTCCCATCTACTCCATCAACACTTACGCAAACCTTGAAAATAGGCTTGTGCTCCGTTCCACTTATCTCAATCGTCTCATACCTTGGTAATACATGAAATTTCATCTGCGACCATTCCTGTAAAAAACTCTTCGCATCAACTAACTTCCAATCAGATATACCATCTATATGCACCCTCCAATGGCTCTTTACAAAATCAAGCGCAATATCTATCCCTGCGTCTAAAAATATCGCACCAATCACAGCCTCCATCGCATTTGCTAAATTCGACTCGTTGCTCCTTCCATCATATTTCTCCTCGCTAACTGACATTACAATATACTTGTCAATCTCTAGCCTCTTTGCAATCTCATAACATACCCTGCCACATGCAAGGCTTGCATACTTTTTCGATAAATCCCCTTCAGAATCATCACTAAAAATCCTAAATAATATACTCCCAAGGCAAAAACTTAATACCCTGTCACCTAAAAACTCTAATCTCTCGTAATTAAACTTTCTTGATGACCCCTTAATCTTGTCGTTTAAAATCTCGTCCATCTTCGATGAAATACTTGCCTTTCTTGGAACGCATATCTTCGCACTCGGGTGCATTAATGCCTCCTGCAATAACTCAATGTTCTTAAAATTGTACCCAAAATTACTGCATAACTTATCATATGATAAAAAATGCGTCCTAGATACAATCTTAGGATCTATCTGCCTGACCATAAAATATTTACCTAAAATACCTTCTTGGCTATGTATTCTATTGAATTTTTCTCTTCATTGAATAAATTTCCGTCAAAGAAATCCTTCTCTGCAATCGATGTTCTCGTCTTACTTACTTTTTTTTTTTCATCATCTCCGCTGCCAAATAAAATATTATTAATAACACCGCTGAATCCAAATTTCTTCTTTGACAAACCACCTTCACTACTTGCAGCCTCTTCATCCCCAGCAACACCATTTATCTCCTTGTCGTAATCTCTTTTAACCTTCTTTAACATCACCTCCCTTTGTGGCTCACTTATCTGCCCAAATAAATACTCGTCATCCTCAATAATCTCAGATGATGCCGCCTTCTGGCTTTTTGTCTCAATTAACTCTTCTTCATTTGCATCAAAATCTCTCTCAACATCATCCATAAAATCATCATCTAGCTCATCTTCCTCATCATCCATGACTCTTGCATCTTCAATCTCAGCCTCATCCTCAATTTCCATAGCCCTTCTTGACCCTGCAACCTTTACTTCTTTCTTTACAACATTTCTCTTGGAAACATCCTCCTCAGCCTTCTTGCCGCTGCTGCTTTCAATAATATCATCATCCTCGTCACCAACACCAGTTGCAACAACAGAAACCCTTATAATCCCATCATATTGCTCGTTAAATATCGCACCAAAAATAATGTTTGCACTGTCGTCTAAATTGTTTCTAATAGTCTCAACAGCATCGTTGACCTCAAATAATGTCATGTCAGACCCACCAGTAATATTTATCAATACACCCCTTGCCCCATTTACCGATGATATGTCAAGTAATGGATTTATAATAGCACTTTCAGCCGCCTTCACAGACCTGTCCTCTCCAGTTGACTCCCCAGAACTCATCATCGCCCTTCCCATGTTCTTCATAACCGTCTTAACATCCGCAAAATCAAGATTTACAAGTCCCGGCATCGTAATTAAATCAGTGATACACTTAACCCCACTATATAATACCTCATCTGCAATCTTAAACGCATCAACAAACGACGTTCTTTCATTTACAACCCTAAATAAATTCTGATTTGGAATAACAATTAATGTGTCAACATGCTTTCTTAATGCATCTATCCCACTTTCAGCAACCCTTTGTCTTGACTTTCCTTCAAAATCAAATGGCTTGGTTACTACACCAATGGTTAAAATCCCCATAGACTTTGCAATCTCCGCAATCGCAGGCGCAGCACCAGTCCCAGTTCCACCACCCATTCCAGCAGTAATAAATAACATGTGCGTTCCCTCCAAAATGCCTCTAATGCTATCCTCACTTTCCATAGCAGCACTCCTTCCCGTCTCAGGTAATGCCCCAGCACCAAGCCCCCCAGTTACATCCTTTCCTATCTGAACCTTAGTCTCAGCTAGTGAATACTCAAGCGCCTGTGCATCAGTGTTTATCGCAAAAAACTCAACACCGTCAAGCCCAGAACGAATCATATTGTTTATCGCATTGCCTCCAGCTCCACCAACTCCAAAAATAACTAGCCTCGGCTTAAAATTTTGCTGCTTTGATACAGACGCTACAGAATCTAAAGAAATAGACATAAAAAAAAGAAAAAATAACTAAAATAACTATATAAAACCATTTAACCGATACGCAAACCTGCTAAAATAACTGTAAAATTTCCCCATAAGATTCATCTTGTAATCACTAATCTCACTTAAATCAATACGATTTTTAATATACTTACTAATTACCCCATGTAATACATCATATCTCGTCTTGCTTAAATCAGTTTCGTTTGAAATACTTGCACTATAAATAGGTACATCAAATATATTCTTTGCAACATCCCTTGTTGTCTCTAAATTCTTTAAATCTCCATCTATAATAATCTTCTCAAGCACGCAAGACCTTCCGCTTGATATAAAATCCTTGTTTAATAACCCAAATAATCTCTCTATACTCTTTACAATAATCTTCTTTAACTTAATCTTGTCAATTACAAAATCCCCTAAATTCGCATAATCTATAACCCCAGACCCGCTTAAATATAACCTAAATATCTTGTTTGCCATCCTTATCTCAATGTTTAATTCCTTTGCAATCTGCACAACAATAAAATGCGACCCAAGCCTTATAATCCCGCTCTTTTCAGCACCAATGCTGCCAAGTACGCAATATGAAATCTCAGAATGCCCAATGTTTATCAATAAAATCCCCATGCTGTCATCCTCCGGCCCTACAAAACAATGCCTCATAGCATAACTAATAGGCATACTAAAACGCAATCTCAAATTGCACGCATTTAACATGCTCGAAATCCTTGCCGCTATATCCCCTAATATATACAAACCTAAATTAATAGACTTAATCTGCCCACCCTTAATATACCTTATGTCATCCATAACCTCCCCATCGCTTGAAATGTACTTCATCGTCTCAATATCCATTAATACATTGCTTTTGCTTAAATCTTCAAAATGCTGCCATATCTCACTTTTCATCCTAAATCTTGTCCCCTTGTCCGCCTCTAATAAATCAAAGAAAAATATATGCCTAACTCCTAACTTCTCTATAGCAAACATAGAATCAGGCAGGCACAATACTATATCACTAATTACAACCCCCGTGTCCCTTTCTAAACTATGAATTAACTTCATTAAATGCGTCTCCATCATCGTCATGTTTCCAAAAAACCTCTCATCAGATGTCGGATCAATCTCGCTTGATGCCTGCTTTATAATCTCATAACCCCTCGTTGCAATATTAACCTTCGCAACGCACGCTATAATGCTTACATCCTTAACGCATATAAATGTTAAAACCTCAGTCTTCCCCAGAACCTTTAAAAAAATAGTACTCCCTTATAAATCATTTATTTTTTAAAAGCAAGCTTTTTTTCCAAAAAATTATCTCCCTACAGTCTCCCGCTTCATATATCCCGATAATCTTAAAATCCCAATAATGTTCAATATTATACATAAAAAGAACGATAAATCAATAATCGGTAATATCCTTCCTACATCCTGCGTTACAACTATAATTATCGTCATAATATACACCCCCCTGCATATCATAACCCCCTTACCCTTCATAACAAACCTCCACGCCTGCTCAACATTATACCCATGCGATATCGTCGTCGTAAGCCCAAATAAACATACAACACATATAAAAATCCCCTGCGTTATAAAACTTCCAGAAAACGCATGCGATGCTATCTTCACCCCTAACATCCCATTGCTTGCCGCAAGATGATGCGTGTTCGTTATTAATACGCAAACCCCAGTAATACACATGGTTAAACTCACTAAAATAGGCTCCCATGATACAAACCTTGCCTGCACAAGCGCCGACGCATTCGATTGACTGTTTGCAATCGCAGATACCCCAGTTCCCGTGTCAGATGCAAATAATATCCTATGTAATGAATACCCTAACATAAAAATCATCCCCCCACTACACCGCGGCCTCATCGCATCAATCATAACATCCCTCATCACACCCTCAAAATTCCCAAAATTCCTCATAAATATATACACAGCACATACGCAATATAATAATATCATCGTCGGTACAAGCCTCGATAATACCTCAGCTATCCTTACAATCCCACTAAATAAAATAAATCCCGTAAATATCGCAACCATTATCCCAAGCCCTAATCTTATAACATTTATCCTCGGGTGCCCAATAAATACACTCTCAGCTATTAAATCCCCTATCTGATTAATCTGAAATGTCCCCGCCGCAAGATACGCTATAAAAAATACAATCCCATATATAACACCAATCTGCCTTAAAATCCCCATCCTTTGAAATCCATCCCTTAAATAAAAAAAACTCCCACCACTTACCATCCCATCCTTCACACTTCTAAACCTATGCCCTAAATATACCTCGCTAAACTTTATAATAGACCCAAATACCCCAAGTATTAATATCCAAATAATAGACCCAGGCCCAGCAATAGTAACACACATAGCCCCTCCAAAAATGTTTCCAACTCCAAGCGTCCCAGCAGCAGCAGTCATAAACGCAGAAAACTTCGATATATTCCCACTCGCTGCCTCATCAATCCCCTTTGCACCCCTGAAATTTATAAACCTTAAATAAGCAAATAAAAATATGCTCGTTCCTAAAATTAATAATACAGCAAAAGGAATGCCAAAAATCGGGTACAAAATAATCCCGTTTAACCAATTAACTATCTTCATAGCATTAATACATTTTCTACACTAAATTAAATATAATTTTATTATCAAGTAAAATGTTTTAAAATATGCTTCCATAAAAAAATTCCCTACATATACATAACACTCACATATTTCTTAACAAGTGGATATAATAACAACCCAAACTATTAATAACTTCTCCTCATCCGTCCAAACCCTTGCCCAAGAAACTAATGACCTTCTTTCCCAAATCCATACAATACAGCAAGAAGAATTCGACTCCCTATCATCCCGCCTTGATAAAATGTCTCGTATCATAAATCGTAACTCCATGATAATACAACGCATCACTAAAATAAATATCGATACCCAAGACCAAGAAATATCAGAACCATCAATCGCAGATAAACAAATAATGGCTCGAACCCTCGCTATGGATGGCCTTGTCATCATAAAACCAGATAACCCAAGTGATGAACAACAGCTAATCTATGATGTTGTTCAACATATTAACCCAGTAGATAAAATATCAATTGATAATGTCCAAAATATCATTACAGAATATAATGAACGCATCAAATATCAACTTAATAACCAAAATATTAATGACGATAATAATGATGATGATAACTATGACATCCAAGATAATAATATCACTCAAAATTCCCCATTAAATATAATAAATCTCAATAATAACAGCCCTCCCTAAAATACTTGCTAATATCTAACCATCCAATATCTTAACTAACTTACTTAATTATTTAATTTAATCTATGACCTTGCCTCTAAAACCAATAAACCAACCACCATAATTTTTAAATCTCCAAGACATCAAATATTGCTAAAATCTTTCCCCTAGATCTTTGTTGCATACATAAAAAATGCCATCATCGGTAAATCTTACAGAAGGTAAATCATATACCCCAAATATCTTACTTTGTAATACACCGTCCGTTATAGCAAATATCTCGTCACATTTTAAAATCTTTACAATATTTCTTATAAAATAACAACTCGCTACAATCCCAGATCCACACGATAGCGTCCTGCCAACACCCCTTTCAATAGTTGTTATAAATAATGTCTTGCTGTCAAGAATCCTAATATAACTCATGTTAAACTCATAGCTTACCTTCTGGCTAATGTCTCTCATGTCTCCCACAACCTGCACCCTGTGCATGTTCCCAACATTTATCAAATTTTCTATCTTGTTATGTACTATCTCCGGCATCTTAACACTAACCCCCTTCTCATCCCTTCTTACCTCAACCTTTGCCCCATATCTTATCGTAACACTTGCTACATCACCATCTTTTAAATACTCCCTGCCAAGACATATCATAGCATTCCCGCACATCTTTGCAATACTTCCATCAGCATTGTAAATAGTTACATAATACCGTAACCCCTCCTCAATCTTAGTGATGATAATTAACTGATCGCATCCAACTCCAAAACGCCTGTCGCAAATAAACTTTACCTTTAATAAATCAATCTCCTTACCTTCTAAAAATATAAAATCATTACCAAAGTTGTTAAACTTTCTAAACTTGTAATCTCTTATTAATCCCTCTATCATGCCTAAATTTTAATACCTAAACTAACCCCGAATTTCCAAACTAAAACTCAAGAAATCCTTAACCCACACAACATAACATTGTGTTTATTTGTCAAGAAAAAAATGCAGAAATATAAGCCATTACATCCTCCGTCATACAATATAATCAGACATATCAATAACACGCGACACCTCGTCAAATGAACTCACGCCGCCAATAACCTTCTTTATAGCATCAATTTGAATAGGCACAAAAGTCTTAGCCTCCTTTGCCTTGCCTACTATCGCATGCTCCGACGCACCATCTTCAATCATTGACTTAACCATGCTATCAAATGATAAAACCTCAATAACACTGCATCTTCCCTTGTACCCAATATTATGACAATTCTTGCAGCTTCCAGCATCATATACCTTTATATCCTTTACCTTCTTTATCTTATACCTTGCAAATTCATCATCCCTCATTAATCTTGCCTTCTTGCAATCAGGGCATAGCCTTCTTATAAGCCTTTGTGCTATAATACCATTTACAGATGAGGCTATAATGTGCCTTGATACCCCAAGATCCAGCAATCTGTTCACAGCAGATGGTGCATCATTTGTATGCAGGGTTGAAAACACTTTATGCCCTGTCATCGCCGCCCTCATGGCCGTTATCGCCGTCTCCTCATCACGCATTTCCCCAACTAGTATTACATCAGGGTCTTGACGAAGTATAGCCCTAAGCCCCCCAGCAAATGTAATGCCTGCAGCATCATTTACATTCATCTGCTTTGCAAGTGGCATGTGATACTCAACAGGGTCTTCAAGTGTCATCATGTTTATCCTTGGCGATGCAATCTCAGACATCATGGCATATAGTGTCGTTGTCTTACCAGAACCCGTTGGCCCCGTCATAATCAATACCCCCTCAGGCTTGCTAAGTAACTTCCTTATCTTCGTTTCGTTATCCTTTGAAAAATTGAAATTCGATAATGACGATACACTCTCATTCTTATCAAGTACACGAATAACAATACTTTCCCCAAATACAGTCGGCATTAGTGACACACGAAAGTCAATCTTCCTACCCATAATCGTGCTTTGTATAGCCCCATCCTGCGGCCTTATAGACTCTGCTATATTCATGCCACCAATAATCTTGATCCTCACAGTAATAGACGGGTAATACTTTACATCAAATGTGAACTGGTTATTCATCATTCCATCCATTCTATACCTCACCCTTACAAACTTTGCATCAGGCTGTATGTGAATATCAGATGCCCCCTTGTGCACAGCGTCAGACAATAACGCATCAACAATCCTTACAACAGGGCTTTGATAGCTATTGCCCATCCCCTTAAATTCATACTCAGATGCACTTGCAAGCTCCTTTAAAATCTTGCTTATATTAAACTCATACTCATACGACTTATCAATAGCCGCCAAAATGTCCGCCTGCTTTGCAAGATATGGCACAATATCCTTGCCATCAAAATAACTCGATAATCCATCAATATTCGATAATACATCAGGGTCAACAGTTGCAATTCCAACCTCCCTGCTATCCTCATAAAACGCTATTACTACATTGCTTACAGCCTCGTGCTTGGCTAACTTTCTTGCAACATTTGGGTCAATTGCAGTGTGTGCAAGATCAATTGACTTTACATCAACATTCCTAATGTAAGACTGTATTATATTATCAGATACCAAATGCGCAGCAATTAAAGCACTTATTACATCCTGCCCCGTCTGCTGAACTTCATCACGAATAGTCTGTAGCTGTATCTCGTCAATAATCTTGTCCGATAATAGCCTTTCAACTAACGACTCAGCCTGTTTTGCATCCATCCTATATTCTTCATCCTCTTGGGCAAAATCCTCCATGATAAATCCTACAATACCACCCATCTTAAACTTTTATTTATTAAAGTCAATATTTTTCTTGACTTCTTCTAAAAAATCTGCTATAATAGTTAAAGTTTGATACTATTATGTTCAAAATGATAAAAATCTTCATAGCAATTATGATGATAATTTATGTCTACAAGGCAATAGGGCCAAGTAATGTAAATGCATTCATAAAAGACACAGGCCAAGCCATTAAATCATCTCTAAAGTAGATGACCAATATGCTTGGATATTGACATCATGTCAATCCATGCATTCTTCTTAAAAGATGGGCTGCGCAATAAATATGATGGGTGATAAATAGCACTTGCCTTAATGCTCATATCACCTATCTTTGCATCAAATACCCTGCCATGCAAATCAGATATTTTACCATCATGGCCTGCAATACAGCTAATAGCAGTTCCACCGCATAAAATTAAAAACTCAGGCTTTATAAGCTCAATTAGCCTAAATAAAAACGGCCTGCATAGGGTTATCTCCTCATCCGTCGGCTTTCTATTTGCAGGTGGCCTCCAAAATACCGTATTAGTGATATATAAATTCACATCCCTGTCAAGCCCAATAGACTTTAAAACATTATTCAGCAATCTTCCAGATCTGCCGCAAAATGGAATACCGTTAATATCCTCATCTTCACCCGGTGCCTCCCCAATTAATACAATCTTTGCATCACTCCTTCCATCACACACAACAGTGTTCTTTGCAAGCTTTTTAATCTCGCAGAAACTTGCCTCATTTGTTAAATAATCCTTTATCTCATCAATAGAATTGAGCTTACTTGCAATGCCCCTTATCTTGGCTTCCCTTTCATTTAAATCTTTCACAATATCAACACTAACATCCTTTTTAATCTCTCTTATAACAACATCCTCTTTTACAACATCTACTACACTCTCAGCCTTCTGCCTTGATGAAACATCAACCTGCCCTACGCTCCTTGCAATGCAATAAGCATCACCCTCCTTTTTAAACGCTAAACCACTTGATAAAAAACTCAGCTTTAAATCATGAAGAGTGTGCAAAATATCATAAATATTGTCCTTATTTTGCGACATAATTATTAAAATAATCTTCGTTTATCTTTATGTCATACTTTACTCTTAAGCTCATATAATAAAGCTGATAAATGTCAATTATCTTCATACCAGAAATTTCCTTTGCAAGCTTTTCAATCTCAGCCTTGCTTGGCTCTTTTGCACTAATTACATCCTTAAACAACGCAGCCTGATATACACCATTTTGTCTATAGCCATGAATGCCGGTGAAATTACCCTTTTCTATCGTAAATAAATCCTTTAACAAATCATAGCTAATCTTTTGCTGCTGATCATAGCGATTTAATGAGGTATTTTCAGAGCTAAACCCATTTGCCTTCAGCCATTTAACAGACTCGCTAATGCCCTGCTTTCTAACATCTTTAAACTCATCAATTAAAATCTTTGCAGCCTTTTCTTGCTCCTGCTTCCTTACCATGCTAGTGACTTTGGATTTAACATCATCAAATTTTAAGAACTCACCATCCTTAACGCTTTTAACCCTTACAACTTGTGTTTCAAGGCATGAATTATTATGCAAAATAGTTGTAACATCGCCCTTTTTCATTCCATCCAATACTGCATACTTTGCATTCTTTTCCGACAAAACAATCTCACTTGTCTTTGGCTTTAATCCATAACTTCTAGCTAAATCATCAAAAGCCTCACTTGATGTTGCAATCTTTGATATATTCCTAATAATCTGACAATAATGTGCATCTTTCGCAATACGCACAATGTCAGATTCCTTTAATTGCTTATAAGTATTTCTTAGTTTTTCAAGAGTCTTTTTATCAGGATTATAACTCACCTGCTCGCTTATCATAACTCCTGAAATATACTCAACTGAAAATACAGAATCAGTCTTAAACAATGCTCTATTTTTATTGTAATAATCCGAAATAAGCTCATTACTTGGCTCTTGCTTTAATCTAATCTTATTTTCAGCAATGGTATATAAATCGAAAATCCTCTTTTCCGTCCTAGATTTGAGCAATACCTTTGCAAGATTTTCATTGCTTGAAAGAAAATAACTTGCAAAATCCATCACTACAGACTGGGATAAATCAAGCTTTAAATAGTTAATATAATCTTCCTCAGTAACTCTGTTTTGTATTAAGAAATCCTTGAATAAATCAACAGAAAATACCCCATCTTTTAAAAAAATCGGATTTTCCTTAATAATCTTTAAAATCGTCTCATCTTCAATATTTATGCCATGTGCTTTCATTTCCTTTGCAAAAATTATCTTCATTGCAAACCTATCAAATACCTTCTGCTTTATCTCCTGCTCAGACATTGTATATCCAAGACTTTTCTTTGCAACTGATAACTCACCCTCAAATTGCTTCCTTCCAACATATTCATCTCCAACCTTGAGCACCCAAGAACCATCCCTTGCAATCGATGCAAATAGCCCGGAAAATGTAAAAGATGCAATTAGCAATAATATTAAAAATGTCGACAAACTAGCTTTCTTGTTTGCCTTTAAATACCCTATAATATTCAATAATTTTGCCCTTACCATCGGTAAATATAGAGCTATAAAATCCTTAATTTTCTGCAACTTAATAAAAAAAATTTAATTTATTTGAATATAAAAAAAATTGCAGTCAAGATATTTTTAAAATATTTTTTTATATACCAAATGTTTGGAAAAAACCCTAAAAGACCACCGGAAAACACAGACGGAAGCTTGCTTTTCGTTCAAGAAATATTCCCAACAATACAGGCTGAAGGCATTTTCGCAGGCCGCCCTGCTATTTTCATTCGTCTTGGAGGCTGTAATTTGGCGTGTAGTTTCTGCGATACTGAGTTTGAAAATTTTAGTCAAATGTCACTTGAAGATATTCTTGCGCAAGTTCAAAAACACCAAGTGCAATATAGTAAAATTAATCTTATAGTAATTACAGGCGGCGAGCCGATGCGTCAAAATATTATTCCTCTTTGCAACAAACTGCATAAAAATTTCACAGTGCAAATCGAAACAAACGGCACAATATACCGCAATCTGCCTGACTTTGTAAAAGTTATATGCTCACCGAAAATCGTAAATGGAAAATACACAATTCCAGCAGACGGACTGCAAATTGATGCTTTAAAATTCCTAATTTCTGCAAGTCTTGAGCATTATAATAAAATCCCCGACTGGGCTTTTGATTTTAAAGAAATTTTCATCCAACCAATGGACGAACAAGATGCACAAAAAAACGCAGCAAACAACGCACTTGCGGTTAAAATCGCTATGGAAAATAATCTAAAACTTTCAATCCAGATGCACAAATTCCTGCAAATTCCATAACTAAAATTACAATAATGCAATGCTAGCTTTTTCAATATCCAAACAATATAATAATAAGATTTTTTGCTTGCATTTTAAAAAGACATGACTAACCTAATTTTACATATCTAAAACCTATATGCTAAATGACGAAAATGAAATCCCTGAAAATGAAATTATGCAAGGCGACTACGGTGCAGATAGTATTAAAGTTTTAAAAGGTCTTGATGCCGTTCGTAAAAGACCAGGAATGTATATCGGTGATACAGACGACGGAACTGGCTTACACCACATGGTATATGAAGTTTTAGATAATGCAATTGATGAATCACTGGCTGGGCATTGTACAAAAATTAATGTATGTATAAACGAAAATGGCTCAGTTACTGTTCGTGATAATGGGCGTGGAATTCCAACTCAAATGCACGAAGAAGGCGTTTCAACTGCGGAAGTTGTAATGACGCAACTTCACGCTGGTGGTAAATTTGACAAAAATTCATATAAAGTCTCAGGCGGTTTGCATGGCGTTGGTGTATCGGTTGTAAATGCACTTTCTTCACATTTAAAGCTTAGAATCTGGCGTGACGGCAAAGAGCATGTTATGGAATTTTCACACGGCGTGGCAGATTATCCACTTAAAATAGTTGGCGACTCTGATCAAAAAGGTACAGAGGTAACTTTTATGCCATCAACAGAAACATTCTCTGATATTGAATTTAAATTTGAAACCCTTGAAGAAAGAATTCGTGAACTTGCATTCTTAAATCACGGCGTATTTATAATACTTGAAGATAAAAGACTTGGGCGTGAAAAATTAATAGAATTCAAATATGACGGTGGTGTTGCAGAATTTGTAAAACACCTTGCAAGAGCAAAAACAGCTCTTCATCAAATCGTTTCAATTCGTGGAGCTGAAAATGACATAGTTGTTGAAGTTTCAATGCAGTGGACAGACGCTTATACCGAAACTTGCCGTTGCTTTACAAACAATATACCACAGCGTGACGGAGGAACTCACCTTGCTGGCTTTCGTGGAGGTCTTACCCGCGCGATTAATCAATATATCCCACAACATTTGTCAAAAAAAGATGAAGTTGAAATAACAGGAGACGACATTCGTGAGGGGCTAACCTGCGTTATATCAGCAAAAGTTCCAGACCCAAAATTTTCTTCTCAAACAAAAGATAAGCTTGTTTCATCTGAAGTTCGCCAAGTTGCAGAAAGTATAACATATGATAAACTAACCTACTGGTTTGAACAAAATCCACTTGAAACGAAAAAAATTATAGAAAAAGTTGCGCTTGCAGCGCAGGCAAGAATTGCGGCTCGTAAAGCTCGTGAACTTGCACGCAGAAAAACAGCACTAGATACCTTCTCTATGCCAAGTAAACTCAGCGATTGCCAAGAAAAAGACCCATCAATGTCTGAGCTTTTCTTAGTTGAGGGTGACTCAGCAGGTGGTACTTCAAAACAAGGTCGTGATAGAAAAACCCAGGCTATCCTTCCCCTTCGTGGTAAAATCCTAAATGTTGAAAAAGTTCGCTTTGATAAAATGCTTTCGTCGGATGTTGTAACAACCCTTCTTGGTGCACTTGGAATTGGCGTTGATAAAGAAGACATGGACATAACAAAGCTTCGCTATCATAAAATAATAATCATGACAGATGCCGATGTTGATGGATCTCACATTAGAACTCTGCTTTTAACATTTTTCTATCGCCAGCTACCGAAAATCATCGAAAATGGCTATCTATATATAGCGCAACCGCCACTTTATAAAGTTAAACAAGGCGGTAAAGAGGTTTATTTAAAAGACGATATACAATTTAATCAATATCTAATAGACAACGCAGTTTCTAACTCTGTTTTGAAAAATGGTAACGGGCTTGACATTGCAGGGGCACAGTTACAAGAGATTTTAACATCCGCAATTGAGCTTAGTAACTACATAAAACGCATTCCACTTCGTATTGAAAAGGAAATCCTTCTTGCAGTTGTGCTTGCTGGACTTCGCCCAAAAGACTTCGATTTAATCGATACCCTCTCAGCAAAAATTGGAAAACTTAGCGAAAAACTCGCTGAAATATCAGATAGTGAAGACCTGCTTGAAAGATGGCAATTTAAAGCTGTAAGTGAAGAAATAGACGGCATTGCAACTAATAAAATCGTTGCATCTCGTAATGTTCGTGGCGTATCACAATCGATCAGTCTTGACAAAGCTACACTTTCTATGCAGGAGTTTGCAAAAATTTTCGCAAATTCAAAAATTGCTGAAATGTGTGAAATTGTAACTGGAAAATGTAAATTTACCAACGCCGCAAGCGTTTATGAATTTTCAAGCCACATGAAATTTGCAGAAATTATCAACGAAATAGGTAAAAAAGGCGCATCACTACAACGCTTTAAGGGTCTTGGAGAAATGAACTCAGAACAACTTTGGGAAACAACGCTTGACCCAGCGTCTAGAACAATCTTGCGTGTTAATATAAGCGATGCACAAAAAGCTGATGAAGTTTTCTCAACTCTCATGGGCGAAGTTGTGGAGCCAAGGCGTAATTTTATTATAGACAATGCTTTAAAAGTTACCGAAATTGACTGCTAATTTCGTATGTCTTTGGTAAAAATAACGCATCTCAAAATTACAAGATTCTTCAGTTTTGCCTTGCGTTTAAAACTGCCACTGTGGGCTTTCGTACTTATTTATGAAGCCGCTATACTTCTTCCATACGCATATAAATTATCCCATATATTGCTTATAAAAATTAGCTATCCACTTTATATAATAATCAATTTTGCAATCCATTATCTAATATTTAGCGCGCTTGTTTTAATGCGAAAAATTGGATTTTGCCTTGCAATCTTTATATTTGCCTTTTTAACATCAATATACTCGGCCTCTCTTGTGTTTTTTAACTACAAAATGAGCAACGGCGTAATTGCCTCCGCCCTTGAAAATGACACATCAATGATAGACTTTTATGTAAATTCACATACAGCTTTATACGTCATTGCCTTTACCCTAATTGTATCTTTTTTTACAAAAATAACATGGAAAACAAAGCCAAATATTAAAATCTGCCTAGCATGCGTTGCAACTTTATTGCTATCATTTGCAATGCTTTGCAACAGTATGCAAAGACTTTGTATAAGAACAACCCAGATAATGGATATTTTTTACCTCTTACACCTGCCCAGAAGCTTTGAAAGTGGTGTCGGCAATGTAAAATACTTAGATCCCAAGGGATTGTTTTCATTTAAAAACGATTCAGATATAAATGTTGTTTTTGTAATTGGCGAGAGCGCTAGAGCTGATTTCTTTCATAAATACGTTAAAACAATCGATAAATACGGCATAAATCGCATCACATCAATCTCAAATTCAGATAATACAAGGCAGGCTCTGCCGGTAATGCTTTCAGTTAAAGATGGAGAAAAGCTATACTCAATAGTTGATATAATGAAGTCTCTTGGCTTTAAAACTCACTGGATTGGCGCGCAAAATATAAGAGGAAAATACGACTCTACATATGCATATTTTGCCGTGAAATCTGATGTTTCGATATATACAGACCCAGTTCGAAATATAAATTACGACATGGAGTTATTACCAATTTTAGACAACTTTACCCATCAAAAGGGCAAAAATTTCTACATCATTCACCAAATTGGCTCTCACGTACCATATGCAAACAAATTTACCGAAGACTTTGCAATACAAAAACCATATTGCAAAAGCGAAAATATTGCAAAATGTACACATGAAGAAACCACAAACGCATATATAAATAGCATACTATACACCGACCACTTTTTATCTGAGGTTTTATCACGATTTTCTAAATCAAATACGCTATTATTTTACTCATCAGACCATGGAACTGACATATTATCCATTAATAAAAATGAAAATACCTTTACAGTACCTGCGTTTTTTTATACAACGAATAGCGGTAAAAAGTCAATTATAGGAAAAAATCTCAAAAATGTACAATTTAATCACGAAAAAATCTCACCATCGCTTCTTGGTTGTATTGGCGTAAAATCAGATTCTATCAAAGATTACAATAATATATGCTCATAAATCCTAATTAACCAGCGCATCTTTACACTTTAACTGACAATATTCTCAGCGATTTTCCTTTATAATATAACAATTTCAATCCAAAAACTCGATGTTACAACATGAAAATCACAGTATTTATAATACTTTTTTCCATCCAACATACAACTGCAACTACTCATTATCTTTATACAATCATCGACAGCTTTAATACCATTACATTGGTTTGTCAAAATCTATAATAATGACAAGTCTTTCTCTAAATTGTATGAACTCAGATACTTAAAAAAATTAGCCATTTCTAAACTTGATTTATCACCATAAGTAGCCTAAAACACAGATTAATAATGCCATTTACCTAGATTTTCTGAAGGAAATGCCAACTTCAAGCTAATCAATTCAAAATTACATCAAATTCGTAGATTTTTTGGAACACTTTATTCATGAGCAATAACTTTATCGGCTATTAAACTACAAAATTCATCCTTCCTCAAACTTCTCAAACACAACTCTTATTTTCACTTCAAATCAATGTAAATTTTAGCCACTTCTAAGATCTTTGCCATTATTTACTTATTCTAAAGGCTTTATTATTCATGATAAGCACTTATCAATCTGGATTTTAATCACTTTTTTCAAGCACAGCAATGAACATTTTTCCATACGTCACTTGAAGCATGCAATTATTTCAGTCGTAAATTTAGTAATTGCTATCGTCAATTTATAATTGAAAAATGTAGATTATAAATGCTTTTTTAATTTGCTTAATTGCAGCACTATAATGTTAAAATCAATCGCAAAATTTTCTCAAATCTGAACTTTTGAAACACTACGCACGTAGGAAACTTATTACTCATAATCAAATCTGAGGGAACCATGTTTTTGTTAAATGCCCTCAACCACAACGCTAGCACTTGTTATGTTGTGCGTGTCGGAAATTGAAAGATGGATTTTAATTTCATCGATGGTGCCAGTAAAAAGTGGTGTTTCTATCGTGCTTTTTAAGATTTTTGCCAAAGGTCTGCCATGCTCGTCGTTGCTAATTTCAATATCCAAAAACGACAGCGCCGCACCAATGCCGCAGCCAAATGCCTTTGAAACAGCCTCTTTCGCTGCCCATCTTTTTGCAACAAAAGATGCCAAATCGGATTTTTTCGCGGCAATTTCCTGCTCATTTTTTGTCAAAATTCTCTGAATAAATCTAGGATTTTCGCTTAAAATTTTTGCAATTCTATTCTTTTCGCAAATGTCAATTCCGGTTCCAATAATCATTTATTTCACATTTTTTTAAATATAAAAACATTTTCTTTAAAAGCAATAAATTTTATAATTTTATGCCTAAAATCACTTTAAATAAATCACCCATTTCACTCGTTAAGCGACGAACGCTGCTGCGAATTTTGTCGATATTATCGCTATTTTTGCTCGATTTTGCGTAAATTTCAGCAAGCTCATTAATGCCATTTTGCAGTAAAAATTCACCTTGTAAAATGCAGGAAAGCGCTGAATAATTTTCTACAGTCTTGCGAAAAACCTGCATAAACACTGAGAAATTGACAAGATGCGTAATATCTGCCTGCATTGGATTTTGCAAAATATTTACCTTCTCATGGTTTAAAATCGCTTGCAGAGTCGATGTATTTGGCGATTTTTCATATCCGTAATCAAAATAAATAAGCCCGCCGGAATTTGCATTTACAATTCTACAAACATGCTCAAAATCATCAATTTGATCGCGCGAAATTTCAAGCACAGTCGGGGTTTTTTCATTTTTGTAAAATCTTTCAATATATGCCTCAAGTTCGCTTTTGTCAAAATTATTATCGGCAAATTGCACGATTTTCCCATCTTCAATACGCAATTTTACCATATTCCATCTATCTTTTTTGAAAATATATTGATTTACGCCGTAGCTGTCAAGTAATTCATTTGTGATGAAAAAACATGGATTATTGCCATTAAAATCGTCGATTTTCTCTAGTATTTTTACTTTATTTTCAAATATCTTGGCAAGGTTTTTGCGATTATTTTCTGCTTTTTCGATAGAAAAAAACTCAGCATTTATGCGGTATTTTTCAAAAATACGCACAATATCTAGCATTAAAAGCCCATTTCCAGAGCCAATTTCCACTATGGATATTGATTTTAATGCGTTTTCTTGTATTAAATTTATCAAAAAAAGTGCGATAATTTCGCCAAAAAGTGAAGAAATCATGGGCGAAGTTACAAAACTACCGCTTTTGCCAAAGGGATTTTCACTATTATAAAACCCGTTTTTACTGTAAAGACAAAAATTAATATAATCACGCATTGAAATTTCGTTATTGCGATCCTCAAAAAACCTCGATAAATGCTCGTTAATTTGCATATTCTAAAACAGATTTAGTGTTTAAAAATTCTAGAAATTTAGCAGTATTTATAAGCCTTTCGTGCAAGAATTTTTCGCCTTTAAATGCCATAAAATCAATAATTCCAGAGCCAAAATAATTACTATATTCACTAAAATTATCGGATAAAAAACGAGGGAAAAGCCCGACAAAATCTGAGAATATTACATTTTCGCCACGCAGATTTACAAGCATATAATTTTTAAAAATATTCCAGATTTTTTCAAGATTTTTTAAATTTGCATTAAAAATGCCATTTTTGCCCATCCATATTGATTTATTTGACTGCGCAAGTCGTCTAAATTTTGCATAATTATCGCTTAGATTTTGCAATTCCTTATCAAAATCAAGCAGGTTTAACATTGCCAGAAAATCTGTAAAAAAATACGATAAAAGCTGGGGAAAATGGGATACTTTTGCGTAAATTGCGTCGTGTTTTTTACATGAGAGCTGCAACACCTTTGAAAAACCAAGCTCAAAAGCGATTTTTTCAAGCTGAACATTTTCCAAATTTGCATCATCGAGTATAATGGTTTTAGACTTAAATAAATCAGTACTGGAGCTTGAAAATCCACTTTTATCACTACCCGCTATTGGGTGTGTAAAATTAATTTTTAGATTATATTTTTTCGCAATTTTTTGTGGCATTTTTTTGACAGATCCAACCTCAAAAACAAGCTTGCTATCTAGGTTTTGACCAGATAAAAGGGCAAAAATTTCATGATATGCAAAAATGGGGGTTGCAACGCATATAATATCTGCGTTTTTTATCAAATTTATAGCATTTTCGCTGCCAAAAATAGCAGTCTTGGCAAAAATTTCAGATTTTATTTCTGCATTTGATACTCCATAAATTTCGTAGGTTTTATGCAGTTTTTTGGCAATTGATCCACCGATTAGACCAGTTCCAATTATTGCAAATTTTTTCATACTTTCTTCCTAAATTCATTAAAAATACTTGCAATAATCATTAAAAATCCAACGAAATTCACTATTGACCAAGCGTAATCTTCGAAATAAGTTGAAACCCAAATTGCGCCGATTGTATATATTAAAGATGAATAATTTGCCCTTGCAGAGCCAATTTTGTCGATTAAATAATATAGGGATAAATATGCGATGCAGGATGCAAAAACAACTAAATAACCAAGAGAGATCGTGTATTTTGGCGAAAAATCCCATAGCACATTATGATTTTGAAATAATGCCACGATAAATGCTATAATACAGCCTGCAATAAAGGAATAAGAGATGTAGACAAGAAGGGGAATTTGGGTTTTTTTAACGCATGTTTTCATAGACTGAAAGCCAAAACAAACAAGAATCGGCATACAAAGTGCATAGGAAATACCAAGCATTGTAAGCCTTGGATCTTCGCTTAACTTAATCGTTGGAAGAATGAATAAAATCAGCCCAACAGTGCCGATTAAACCACTTACAATTGTTCTTTTTGACACTTTTCTTTTATCGCAAAATGCCGAAAAAAGCTCGTTTGTAATTATAGAAAGTGACATAATTGCCGCAACCATTCCGCTTGGAATATATTTTGCAGCCTCATAACCAAGTGCAAAATTGAGTGAAGCATTTGTTGCTCCGGAAATTAAAATATATTTCAGATTTGACTTGTCAATTTTCATTTTATAGCACATGATTTTCGATATTACAAGACACAAAAGTGCTGCAATAAAAAACCTATAGGCAAGGGATAGAAATATGGAAACCTGCGATGCTGACTGCATTTTTAAGGCATACCAAGAAAATGTCCAAGAAAAGCAAATTCCAAAAAAAGCAAGGGCTATTTTTTTATTCATAAAATTCTATTTTTAATAGAATATATCAAATTTTATAATAGTCAACGGAAATTATTGAATATTTAGACAGTTTCAAATCCTACTAAATCGCAGAATATCCCTTCTTAATTGTTGCGGTAACATAGCGAACAAGTATGATAGCTATAGTTGTGTAGACAAGACCTGTAAAGCATATTCCAAACAAAACTGAATATGGATCGAGGTTTGGAGTCATGGCATCTTTCGCGCGCATTACGCCATATACAACCCAAGGCTGTCTGCCAACTTCAGTTACATACCATCCGCAAATAGCTGCAACTGGGCCAAGGCATGTTGACCAAATTGAGATATTTCTCATTACTTGCGCCATTCCTTTTGCACGAGGGGAAAGAGTTCCACGGCGAGAAGCGATTGAGCCCCATATTCCAAGAATTATAAACAAAACTCCAAGCCCAACCATTATTCTAAAGCAATAGAAAGGAATTGCAACTGGGGCTCTGTCTTCAACTGGAATGTCTTTAATAGCAGGTATTTTACCGTCTTTTGAGTGTGTTAGGATTATACTTCCAAGAGCAGGAATTGCAACTTCATAGTCATTTTTTTCCTCCTTCACATTTGGGACTGCGAAAAGCACAATTTTTTGAGACCCTGGCTCATTTTCCCAATGTGCTTCAAGCGCTGCAATTTTTGATGGCTGATGCTTTAGTGTATTTAGACCATGTCCATCGCCAAGGAAAACCTGTAAAAGCGAAGCAATCATCAAGAAAGTTGCTGAAATTTTTGCCGCTTTTGTTGCAATTTCCGTGTCTTTATCCTTCTTAATTAGATAGCAAGAAATTCCAAAAACAAACAAGGATGCAGAGATAATTGCAGCATCTATCATGTGCATGTATCTCCAAGCAAATGATGGATTGAAAATTACATCAACCCAATTAACAACATGAACAATGCCATCTTTTAGCTCAACTCCTGCTGGCGTTTGCATAAATGAATTGGCAGATAATATCCAAAATGCTGAAATTAGTGTTCCAATTGCAACACAGAATGTTGAAAATAAGTGGAATTTTTTACCAACTCTGCTCCAACCAAATAGCATAACACCAAGAAATGATGCTTCTAAAAAGAATGATGTAAGAACTTCAAAAGTAAGTAACGGTCCCAAAACATTACCGCCAACATCTATTAATTTTGAAAATGTAAGACCAAACATGAAAGACATCATTATACCACTAATCACGCCAACGCCAAAGAGCATGGCAAAAATTTTCGACCAGAACTTGCACAATTTTAGATATTTCTGATCTCCAGTTTTAACAAAAACGCTTTCAAAAAATAAAATAAGCCAAGAAAGACCTATATTTAAAGTTGGGAATATTATATGAAATGTAATCGCAAGAGTGAAATACGATCTTGCCAAAATAAACTCTAAACCTTGCATAATAGCAAAAAATAAACAACAATAATTATTTACTCAATTAACATATAATTTTTTTTTGTCAACTTTTTTTTATTGACTTTTGAAATATTCTTTTTTAAAAGTTCATAACATAATTAAAAATATCATGGATATATCACAATTTTTAAATGATGTTATCGCATTTTTTGACAAAATGGGATATATAGGTGTGATCGGAATAATGGCAATTGAAAGTACATTTTTGCCAATTATTATACCAAGTGAGGTTTTCTTAATAACTTATGGCGTTGCTGCATATAAAGGTGAAATGAATATATTTTTAGTGATTTTATCAGCAAGTTTTGGTATACTTCTCGGTTCAATTGCAACATATTATACATCAGCATGGCTTGGAAGAGGCTTGCTTTACAAATATGGCAAATTTTTCTTTCTACCAAAAGAAAGAGTGCAATACTGGGAAGGACAATTTTTAAAATATAGTAAATTTCTGGTATTCTTCGGACGCTTTGTTCCAATTCCGGCTGTAAAACATTTTGTTGCAGTGCCTGCTGGTCTTAGTCGCATGGATATTAAATTATTTTCCGTTCTTACGACAAGTGGTGGAACTATTTTTTCAATAATTGTAGTGCTTCTAGGTTACGCATTTGGCAAAAAAGCCGAGGCTTTAATTGAGAATTATTCGTCTTTTGAAATGCTACTTGCATCAATTATACTTTTTGTTGTCATACCAGCATTAATATATAAAATATATCTTTTTTTTGCAACGAAAATAAAAAAAAGAATGAAAAAGTAACACCATATATTTTTTCGTTGATTTTTAAAAAATCTCAATATAAAAATTAGAGCAAGATAGCTATTTTAATCTATGAACAAGAACGATTCAGATATTATAAAAATATTGTATGAATCCGGAAACTACTTTTCCGATGGAATGAAATGGTATAAAGATGTTTATTTATCGTCAACAATATCAAGAAATTTATATCTTATTGTAACGATATTACTTGGGATTGCATTTTTCTGCTCTTGTGCGTTAATAAACAAATTAAATTCCATGAAACCAAAAGCTAGAATTGTAACTCAAATTGAGCAAAAAGATGATGTAAGTGATATATCAATATCAAAAATTGATAAATATTATCACCCAACGCTTGGTATTGCAAAAATACTAATAAAGCAATATATTTCATCTCGTGAAGAATATAAATATGATGGGCTATATTCAATTGGAAGTATTCAAGATCAAGTTAAGATTGTTGAAGAAATGTCATCACGCGATATTTTTATGCAATTTAGTAAAACAGTAAGAGATGAAGGTGGAATAATGTATCTTTATGAAAACCGAATAAACAAAACAATCACTATAGAAAGCGTTGAATATGAAAGTGGGAAAAATTTTATAGATAATCTAATGTACACAATTATGCCCGGAAAAATACCATCTCGTGCAAAGGTAATTTACACAGAAGAGCTATCAAGCCTTGGTGTTACGAAAAAATATCTAGTTAATATAGATTATCAAATAAAAATTCCATTTAAAAAATCTGAGGAAAATATTGACTTTATTGATAAAAATCAAGCAACAAAAAAAGACGAAACAATTAACTCAATTAAGTCATATTTAACAGGTCTTGATGAAAATTTTGACCCAAAAATACAATTCAAAATCACAAAATATGAAAAAATATTAATATCATAATTAAAATACTGCATTATTTTATAGCAATAAACTCAAATTACTCAAAAAAATAAAAGTTCTTGACAATTAAAATTATAGTGGTTTTAGAATGTAAATTTTGTTTGAAAAAATGGTTAGTCCACTAGTCTTTACTTTGGTTGCAACGCATGTGACAATTGCGGGTGTAACTTTGTTTTTGCATAGATCTCAGGCCCACAAGTCTGTTACTTTGCATCCGATAATTGCTCATATTTTTAGGTTTTGGCTTTGGCTGACGACTGGAATGGAGACGAAACAATGGGTTGCAATTCACAGAAAGCACCATGCAAAGTGCGAAACTGCTGAAGATCCACATTCACCTGTTTATTTAGGCGTTTGGAATGTTATGTTTTTAGGCGTTTTATTCTATAAGAAAGAATGCAAAAATCAAGTAACTATGGAGCAATATGGTCAAGAAACTCCAGAAGATTGGCTTGAAAGAAATGTATATGCAAGACACTCTGCAAAAGGAATTTTGTTAATGTTATTAATTGATTTGTACCTTTTTGGCGCAACTGGTCTTGTTGTTTGGCTTATTCAAATGGCTTGGATTCCTTTCTGGGCTGCAGGTTTTATCAACGGTGTTGGTCACTGGTTTGGTTACAGAAATTTCGCTGCGAAAGATACATCAACGAATATTTCTCCACTCATTTTACCAATAGGTCTTATAGTTGGCGGTGAAGAATTCCACAATAATCACCACGCTTTCCCAAGATCTGCTCGTCTTTCTTACCAAAAATGGGAGTTTGACATAGGCTGGTTTTATTTAAAAACCCTAGAAAAATTCGGTCTTTGCAAGATTCATGAATTCCTTCCTTACCCTGAAAAAAGATCATCTAATTTCAAATTTGGAACAAATCTACAATTGTTTGCAAATAAAATGGTAAGCCTTAGAAAATATGAATTAAATGTTCTAAAAAAAGCACTTTCTGAAAGATTTGATGAAGTTAGCGCTAAAGTTAAAGTTTCATATAAATCGGCACTCAGGGCACTCAGCACACACACAAGTGCGATGAACAAAGAGGAAAATGCAAGACTTTCAAAGATTTGCGACTCAAGCTCTCACATTGCAAAGCTATATAAATTCAAGGAAAATCTTGAAGAAGTATGGCAAGGCGTTGGACTTTCAGTTGCCGAAAGAGCTGAAAAAGTTAAGGCTTGGTGCAAGGAAGTTGAAGAAACTGGAAATGAAGATTTGATTAAATTTTCAAATTACATCAAGGCTAAAATGGGTATAGGTCAAAAAGCCAAGGCTTAAAATAAAATCCATTCTTAGATTTAAACAGCCTCGTAATTGGGGCTGTTTTTACATTTACAACTATAAATTCAAATAAAATCTACCAAATTTCTAGATATTATAAGGGATATTTCTTTTTTATTACTTTTTACTTCAAAAAAATATTTTAACAATTATAGTAGGGTGTATTTATCTTTATTATTTTGTAAAAAATATGATTACAAAGGGGAAAATTGAACAATGCGTTAATGTATTATCTTTATCAATTTTAGTTGCGTTCTCATGCGCCCATATACAAGAAAAAACCAAGCAAAATAGAATACAATCTGTAATATCTGACTATACTGTTTTAAAAAATGGAATAAACAAATTCCATATATCATACCAATATTACCCTGGAGATGTACCAATTAATAAAATATCAGGCAGTATAAGCGAAAGTCAAAAATCAGCATACCTTGCACAAAGCCGCGGTAATCAACTTGGAAACGGAAGAATAGAATATTTATACTCCGCAAGAGTTGCCTTTATTCAACTTGCCATGTCAAACATAATACCAAAAATTGTCAATCCAAAAGCTGAAATACACGAAGATAGCAGTCTTACTTTAGCAAAAAGTGCAAATGTCACTCTACCTGTCGTCAGTGGATATTCCGATAAATCCGTTTGGTACATAACAACTGATACATCCGATAAATACGGTGAAACCATAGGTCCAGATATTTTAAGACAAAAAGATGTTTATGCAAAAAATGCCAAAAAAGTAAAGTTAATAATAGCAAATTATGTCAGTATAAACACGTTATATCCCATAAATAACGCAGATATAGGTGGCCTTACAGTATATGATGCAAATATGATAGATCGCAAAATAGACGATGGCAACGGATATAAATCAACAGGCATAATGTTTGCAGATAATACACTAATTGACAATAATTGTGTTCATAAAAATGGAGAATACAAGAAAAAAAGGAAAGACATTTCTTACAAAAATCAATGTTTTGTTGCAATGACAATTTAATTTTTGTGATTTAAAAGATATGTAAATTTTCCTTGCTTTTAAATTTATTGGTAGTATTAATTGAGAAATTTTTGTTTGAAATGTCAAGACGTAAAAAATCTTTTTTTGGTATTTTTCTCTTACCTTGCAGTGCATTCTTTAAGCTAAGTCTTGGAAAACAGATTAGTGTTGCAATTATTTTAGGCTGCTCGTTTGGTGTATTTTTACGCTTTTTTGACATAGGTCTAAACCCTGCATCTTTTAAGGTTTTGGGCGATATTTTCCTAGATCTTGTGAAAATGACTATAGTTCCGCTTATATTTTTTGCGATATCTTCTGCGATTTTATCAATGGGAGACGTAAAAACCCTTGGAAAATCCTCTATGCAAGGGGTTACTTTGTTTATTATAACGAATGTTTTTGGAGTGTTAATCGGGCTTTTTACCGCTGTTTTTTTACACCCCGGTCTTGGTTCAAATATTGATTTGTCAAAGCTAAAAGTTGATGGCAGTATACAAAAATTAATTGCCTCCGGAAAGGTAAATACCTCCCTTGGCGACAAGCTTTTACACATTATTCCAGATAATGTTTTTCGTGCTTTTTACGAGGCAGATTTACTTCAAGTTATGTTTTTTGCGATAGTTTTTTCAGTTGCAGCAAGCTCTGTTCGCGCGAAAATCGGCTCTGGGCTTAGCAATTTCGTACAAAGCTTCGCGCAAATTATGTATGCAATGGTAAAAATCGTAATGAAATTCGCACCTTTTGGTATATTTGGACTCATGACATGGATTGCGGGTGTGCAAGAGGTTTCCGTTATTGCATCGCTTGTAAAGCTCTTCGCATCGGCAGTTTTCGCAATATTTATCCTAGTATTTATCTTCTATCCCGCGTGGCTTTTCATTCGCTTTAGAGTAAATCCAATTATTTTTATGAAAAAAATGATGCCGGTACAGATTTTCGGGCTTGCAACAGGCAGCAGCGCTGCGGCACTTCCAATGAACATGAAAATCGCCGAAGAAGAGCTTGGAACAAGCAAGGATTCAACGAATTTACTAATGCCAATCGGCACTAGCATAGGGATGAACGGGAATGCCTGCATTTTAGCACTTTATTCTGTCTTTGTTGCACAGCTTTTCCACATCGAAATCGGGCTTACTGATTACGCAACTATAGGTCTAATCTGCTTTTTAAGCTCTCTTGGCTCCCCCCCAATTCCTGGCGGCGCGGTTATAATTTTATCTGGAGTTTTAGCAACTTTAAATTATCCGCTTGAGGCTTTATCGCTAATTTTCGCAATTGACAAATTAATTGGTCCCGTGCGAACGGCAGGAAATGTTACTGGCGAGGCTTTTACCCCCTTGTATATTGACATTTTGAATAAAAGATGGGACAAAAAAAAGTATTATCAAAAATAACTCTTGATTTTTGAAAAAATGGTGTTTAATTTGTATTACAAATATTTGAATATATGGTTATAAATCCAAAAGGAACAGCGGCTTGGCTTATTGAAAATACATCGCTTACATTTGAACAAATAGCAGATTTCTGCCATCTTCATTACATGGAAATTGAGGCTATAGCAAATGATGAGGTTTTAGTTCAGCCTGTAAATCCGATTGAAAATCATCAACTAACGAGAGATGAAATTACAAGATGCGAGTCAAACGAGAATACAATTCTAACCATGACAACTTTCATGAAAGATCTTACTAAAAGCACGAAGAAAAAGAAATATAAACCAATTGCAAAAAGGAATTTAATACCATGTGCTATATTGTATTTAATTATTAAATATCCAGAATTACTTGATAAGCACATTATAAAGCTCGTTGGTACAACTCAATCAACAGTTACAAAAATAAGAGATAGATCGTATAAAGGCATTGCGTCAATTACACCAAAAGACCCGGTTCTTGCTGGATTTTGTACCAATGCCGATATTCAAGAATATTTAAATGAATTACAATGAATAAAATTAGCTATTTTAAAATATTGATTTGCACGCTCTGCCTAACGTCTTGTGCTAAGTTCTACAATTCAGCATCAAATCTTTCGGCAAATAGTTGTCAAATCCTGCTAAATCAATCAATATTTGAAAATAGGGTATCTGATAGTTACAATGATAAAATAATAAAAGATACAATTGAATACGAAAAATCTCAAGCTAATCAAAATCAGGCAGAAATAGTATTCTTATTAGAAAAAATAAAGGCAAAGCAAATATCTGATGATGAAAAAAAATTATTACGAATAGAAATTAACGAGAGAATGAAAAGAGAAATTGAATACTATAAGGCATTTTTACAATACTTTTCATCAAATGATTCAGCTGTATATAAAAATAGCACATCGCTAATTGAAGGCGTAATAGAGGATATGGAGATTGCAAGAAGCATTTTTAATCAAAATTATAAATCTATATTATCTGGTGAAATGCCATCAAGATATAACATGAGCGGTGATAGCATATTTTTCTGCAATGCAAACAAAAAACAAATTCTTGGCAAAAGAGATATAAACGCCATGATGCACATTGCACTAAATATTGTAAGTGAAATTTATAAACTCAATATTGATGGCATCTTAATGAATGGAGAAAAATATATTACAGAATCAAGCATACTAAAGCAAATACCGCTACCACGAAAATTTAGCACAACAGACAGCTATACAAAAGGTAAGAGCTCATTTTATTTAGTGAAAAAAAACCTATCCACATCATCACTTATTGTTCCAACAACTGGGCATGATGGCGCAAATGAGCTAATTAAAATTAAATATCAAAATCAACAAAAGGGTAAAAATCTGCCTTTTTATGCCAATATATTCAAGTTAAATCAAGATATTACACCTGAATTTATTATATGGTCTTATAGAATGTTCTTTAAAGAAGGCTATATACCAGCTATCTTCCTCACAAAACTAGGCTCATACGATGAGTTTATGGATAAATTCAAGCCAATAAAAATAAAGAGTATTGCAAAAAGTATCAAACCTGGGCAACTAATAGTAATATCAAGATCAATAAAAACAGATTGCAGGCTTGAAAGCGTTGTAAATTATGGAAATGATCATATAGTTGGAATTGTTATGGATTATGACATTAACAATAAAGATATACTAATATTAACCGAGTATGGATTAATTAAAAAGCTTGATAAAATTGGGCTTGGGTATGATTCAATATCGGAAATATCATCTGGCATTATTGATCAAAAGATATATTTATTTGAGCCAATTCGTGAAAATTTGATAGCAAAAGATAATAATGAAGAAAAAAAGATAGATATTGATTCTGCAAGTGATGATGTTGTTGATAACGCAAAAGCTAGCAATGTGGAAACAAAAACACAAGTTCCAAGCAACTCAAGTAAAGATTTAGCACCATCAAAAGACACGAAAACCGAAAAAGAGCTAACAACATCTCGCAAATTACTGATTAATCAAAAGTAGTATATGAAAAAATGTGTTTTATTGCTATCTGGAGGGCTTGATTCCGTTACAACACTTGCCTTGGTAAATAGTCAAAAATATGATGTCTATGCAATTAGCTTTTTATATGGGCAAAAGCATAGCATAGAGCTTGAATATGCAAAACACAATGCGGAAGTATTTAAGGTAAAGCATAAAATATTTGATATGAGATCTGCATTTAGTGATTTTAATTCATCATTACTTGGAGTTGGTGAAATTAGCAAGACTGGCGTTATCGACGATGGCATTCCAAATACCTATGTTCCTGCAAGAAATATAATATTTTTGTCAATTGCACTTGGATATGCGGAAAGCATTAATGCAAAGGAAATCTTTATAGGGGCAAACGCTATTGACTATAGCGGATATCCAGATTGCAGGCCTGAATTTATAGAATCTTTTCAGAAAATGGCAAATATAGGAACAACATTTTCCAATGGCGAATTGAAAATACAAACGCCATTAATTGCAATGAAAAAAAGTGAAATTATCAAACTTGGCTTATCGCTTGGTGTTGATTATTCAAAAACAATATCATGCTATAGCCCCGAAAATGGTAAGGAGTGTGGGAAATGCGATTCATGTATAATTCGAAAAAAAGGTTTTGAAGAGGCAGAAAATTAGAGTGCTTGAAACATGCACTCATCATGCCAAGGGTGAGAGATGCAAAAATCTGACAAGTCTGTTATATTTACATCATTTGTTCTTGTCTTGTAAATGCCATTTCTAATAATCTTTACACGAAGATCTGCACTATATTTCATAAATTGATAATACATATCACGATATGCAACATAGCGATCTATCGCTGTGTTATCTATATCAGTTGTAATTCCCATTAATCTTGCTCTAATATCGATTAATTTCACAGGGAGTAATCCAATATTATATTTATCACTTGTTAAAATATGACGAATATTTTCATTATCTTGAAAAAGACGATAAGATATTGGCATTGTGCCATCTTTAAATTCCATATTTAACGCCATATTAAAAGGCATATCTATAGCCATTCTTGTAAAACTTGGTCCAAAAAACGGTAAAACAAAATAACTACCAAGATCCACACCCATAAGAGCTAGAGTATCACTAAAGTTTTTCTGCATCGGCTTTAAGTCAAGCTTATTTGCAACATCAAAAAATCCAAACAATCCAAAGGTACTATTTATAAAAAATCTCCAAGTTAAAATTCCAAAGCCTTGAGCATCGCCTTGAGTTGCAGATATTATAATATCGCTTGGAACTTGAAGATTTAAAATAAAATTTGAAACTTTTGATCTTGCATCACGACTTGTAACTTTAATATATGATCTGGCAATTGGGGCAAAAAAATAATCATCTATAGCCATATTAAATGCAAATATCTTGCGGTTTATTTTTTCATATGGATCTGGGGTTAGCGGTATTTTTTTCTCAAATTCAGCAAATTCATCATCACTATATTCTGCGGCAAATGATGCATTAAATGAGAATAGTATTAGAAATATTATCAATAATAAACGCACTATTTATAAATATATATGAAATAGTAATCTAAGATAATTTCTAAAAAGCAAGTATTTTTATTATATAAGTCATTATAGTTTGTATTGCTGCAAAAAGGTAAATTATGCGTTTAAGAAGTCTATTTTCCATATCTTTAAGGTCAAGCTTTGTTGCATATAATTGTTTATTTTCATCATTTATTGTTTTTATTACATTAATAATTACATTAATTTGCTTATTTGAGAAATGTGAGACTTGGGTAAGAAGATCAATGAACTGTATATTATCTGGATTTTTACTTACTTTCATATTAAAGAAAATTTTGCACAAAGGGGAAATATAATTTTTCACTGTGGAAGCAAAAAAAAGTTGATTTTTGTTTTTTAGTTGTTGAAATAGAGTAGATTTTTTATTATAACATGTTTCAAAATATGCGTGGAATATTTTTACACACCATCTATTCAGCAAGAAGGGATAGATTTATAATAGGTATTTTATTTGGAATGATTATAGCGTCAATTATAGCTGGATTTCTAGGAAGCACTTCGATTGTTGAATCTGATCAAATGAGAGTTATCTATGCTTCGGCAACATGTCGTTTTATTATTATGATTGGAATGATGGTTTTTATTTCATTTCATATTAAAAGATTATTTGAAAACAAGGAAATGGATGTCTTTTTATCAAGAATCCCATCGCGTGCATCTATAATATACTCTTTTGTATCATCATTTTTATTAATAAGCTTTGTATTAATAGCGCAAGCTGTATTTATAATGTGTGTAATATATATGCAGGATTTTGTAAATATAATGTATTGGGGATTAACATTAATGCTTGAGGCGGCAGTTGTAGTTACAATGTCATTACTTTTATCAATTGCAATTAGAAGCTCGACACTTGGATTATTAATGTGTTTTGGTGGATATTTTATATCCAGAGTTATAGGAAATTTTGTTGCATATATTGATATGTCTAAAGCTGGGCTTTCTTTTAACTCAATTACGGAAGTTATATTAAAAATATTATCAGTAATAATACCAAGACTTGATTTATTTGCAAAAAGTGATTTTATTGTATATGGGTCATATTCTCTAACAAGTACTGGGATTTTACTTGCACAGGCTATTTGTTATAGTATATTTATTACTTTTGTTGCAATTTTTGACATTAGAATGCGTGAATTTTAGTTTAAATTATGAGAAAGATAATACATTCATGTGAATCTGAATATTATTTTGTAAGAAATGTTATATGGCTATTTTTTGCACTAAATTTTCTAGTATGGTTCTTTTTAACGAAAAATATAAAACCAGATTTAACCATTACCCCTGTTCCACCTGGAAAACACTTAATGAAATTTTTCTCCATGGGCGATGATAGCTTTATTTATCGGCATTTTGGATATAAAATACAAATGGCAGGTGATGACTATGGAACAACAACGCCACTTAAGGACTATAATTATGCAAAACTGCAGAAATGGTTTTTACTATTAAATGAATTTGACCCTATTTCTGAATATATTCCCTCTCTTGCTGGGCTTTATTACTCAAATTCGCAAAATCCACTTGATAATATATATATAGTTGATTATTTAATTAGTTTTGCAAAAAGAGATCCAAGTAGATATTGGAGATGGCTTACAACTGCAAGTTATCTTTCTGCAATAAAGCTAAAAGACATGACAAGAGTTGAAGAGGCGTCAAAATTGCTTTTAACTACGAATGAAAAAGTTCCTCTTTGGGCAAAAACTGTTGGAATATTTATGATGACTAAGAAAGATTTATGCTCATCGCTTAATTTAATAGCCTCGCTTGAGCAAGAGCAATTTGAACTTCTTGCAACGGATAAGGTTTTTAGTGGAAAGAGCCCTGAAGAGAATATATTTGTGCAAATTATTTTAAATAGAATAACGGAAATTAAGAAAAATCCACAAGCTGCACAGAAATGTAAAGTAAGTAAGTATAAAATAGATAAATACAAGGAATTTATTCCAACGAAGAAGGATGGAAAGTAGTGACTCAGTTATTACAATCGGAAAGCCTTAATCTGAATAACTATGCTTATCTCACAAATAAATTTGAATTTGTATCAAAAGCACAGGCTAGCTTTGCGTAAATTAATCTAAAATTCTGCTGTTAAAAATTCCATAAGAAAGATGGGAAGTAGTAATGAACATCGGCCAAGAAGTGTAAAATAATTTCTACAGCTCAGGAATAAATTTGCAGCTGCGTTTTCTTTAATAACAGTGATTTTGGCAATAAAACAGATATAAGTAAGTGCATCCAATAAAACTGGATTAATTTTTATTGAAACATTACAATTGTTAGATGTAACAAACAATCGCAAATAAACTTTTGGTTGCAGTAAAAACTATTTTCTTAGAGGCGTTCAATAAATTTCAGCACATCCATTAAAATGGAATATCGTCATCTATATGACCTGAATGATCTTGTGATGCAATTTGCTCTTTATGTGAGCTGCCATCCTCTGCTGAATTTATCGACCTATTATCGCTAGATCCAGACTTTGAGTCAAGAATTTTCACTGTTCCACTGTAATTTTGCAAGACTATTTCTGTAATTGTACGCTCATTTCCGGAAGCATCAGTATATTTACGAGACTTAATTGAGCCTTCAACATATAATTTTGTACCTTTTTTAACATATTGCCCTATAATATCTGGCAGTCTATCGCCATAAACAACGATTCTATGCCATTCTGTGCTATCTCTTTTTTCGCCATTTTTATCTTTCCAAGTTTCAGATGTTGCAAGGGAAAAATTTACAACTTTAGAGCCACTTTGCATTACTTTTACTTCTGGATCTTGGCCAACATTACCAACTAAAATAACCTTATTTATCATAAAATACTTACAATTGTAAAAAGATAGCAAGATATTTTTTAAAATCAAGAAGTTTTTTATTTTTCAATCCCCAAATAAAAGCTTAAAAAAGTTGATTATTATAAAGAAGCTTTCAAGTTTAAGAAATAGTTAAAAAGTGATTTTATCAAAATTATGCTACACAGATATTCATTTAATAAGCTTGTACGGTCAAAACTTTTTGAAAAAGAGGTAAATGGCGAAAAAAGAATAGCATCTTACAAGATACTTGGGCAAGAGGAGTACAAAAAAGAGCTATTAAACAAATTTCACGAGGAGGCAATGGAGGTAATCGAGGCTAAAGATAGGGGTGAGTTAATCGCTGAAATTGCCGATTGTTACGAGGTTATAGACGAAATTTTAAAAGCCAATAACATAGCAAAAGACGATGTAATTTTAGCACAAACGAAAAAAAGAGAGCAAAAAGGCAGCTTTGATAAACGAATTTTTGTAAATTACATGCAATATGACGATAAAAATCCATTACACAAAGAGGCTTTTGACTATATTCGAGACAAAAATCAGAACGAAAAATACAAACTTATCGGCTCATACGAAAAACATATTATAGATTTTATAATCACAAATGAAAAAGGACAGATTTATATCCAAAAAAGATCTGCTAGCCGGAAATCTTACCCAAATTGCTGGGAATTACCGGGTGGAACACTTGAAATTGATGAAAATTTCAGGCAATTAATTAAAAGAGAGTTAAAAGAAGAGTTAAATTTAGAACTTGTGAAAATAAACGAGATAGTATTCGATGGCGATTGCGTAATTAACGGCGAAAAATGTGCATATACTGTATTTTCAATTCAAGTTAGTGGATGGGAAAATTTCAAGCTTGAAGAAGGCAAGGCTGATGAATTTAAGTGGATTTCAAGGAAGGAGATTCAAATCTTAAACGTTGCAAGAGAAGATGGCAAAATTAACCCCGTCTATGAGGCGGCAAGGCATTTCTTTGAAAAACTTCTTGATTAATAACTTTTTGTTATTAGAATTTGGTAAAATGTGCTAAAATTATGAAAAAATTACTGTTAATTACTGCATTAATGCTGGTTATTTCGTGTGCGAAGTGTAGCGTAAAAAAAGACGAAAAACTAACCTTCATATTCGATTTTGATGCAACTATGTATAATTTTAATAAAGATTCTGCATATTTTGATCAAATATATTACAGCATTGTAGGTGGTGATGAGAAAAAAATGGCCAAATATCAAGCATTCGTTAGCGATTTAATAAAAACGCAGAAGGAGCATGATGTTGTCAAGAATATCGCGGCAAAATATTACAAAAATGTGTCTAAAAAAGATTTAAATTTTGCAATCGGAAAAATCATAAAACATCAAACACCTGGGCTTGGAAATGTCATTAAAAAACTAAAATCGCAGGGGCATCAGGTTTTAATAATTGGCGGCTCAGCTTTCGGCTGTGGCATAATCCCAGATTTTGTAAAAGAATTTGGAACTTCAAAAAGCGATATTTACTCGGGATATTTTAAAGATTTTTCAAAACAATCTCTTCAAACTGCTTTCAAATTTGATACTACAAACTTTGAATATGTAAATTGTGCAAACCCAGATAGCCATACAGTCTATTCAAAAAAGAAAAGCGACTTAATTAAATTACTCAAAAAAGAAGGTAAAATCAAAGGAAAAGTCGTACACATAGGCGATGGAGAAAACGATTTGGAAGTCTGGAAGGCAAAAGAGGCAGACATTTTCATCGGCTTTGGCGTCAATAGATACAGCAAAAAAGTTGAGGCTGGAAGTAAGATTTATGTCAAAACTATGGATGGGTTTAGGGATGAGATTAGAAGGATATTGACAAAGAGCCGTAAATAATAGAAATATCAATTTTCAAGTACAAAGAACTGCATAATCTAGCATATTTTTGCAAAAAACTCTTGATTAATAACTCTTTGTTATTATAATTTGGCAACAATGCGCTAAGATTATGAAAAAATTACTGTTAATTACTGCATTAATGCTGGTTGTTTCGTGTGCGAAGTTTAATAAAAAACAATACAACCTCGTCGTCTACCCAGGGCGCTTTCAGCCATTTCATCAAGGTCATTACGATATGATTAAAGAGGCAAAAAAACATGGAAAACATGTTTTAATTGCAATTTCTCAGGCAAAAGGCATGCAAAAAGACGAAAGAAATGTATTTAGCGGAGATGATAGAGAAAAGATGATTACAAACACCCTCACGGAAGACGGATTTACAAATTACTCTATCATCCAACTTGACTACGTCAAAAAAGGTAAAACCATCCAAGACTGGGATAATAATTTAATCAAAACCGCAAAGTCTGAATATAGAAAAATCTTCAAAGCAGAGCCAAATAAAGATGATATTGCCTTTATTTACTACGATAGAGATAAGGCAAATTATGACAAAAGATTTGAGAAAGACTTCGACATTATTCAAGTTAAATCATCTTTTGATGATGATATTTCTGCGACAAAAGTTAGGGATGAATTTTTTGAACAGGGTTTCGTTGACAAAAAATTGCCAAGTGGAACAAGGGATTTTTTAGACAACTTCCACAAAACCATCACAATTAATAATATAGAAATTAACTATATAGAAAATTTACCAAGCAATAAAAATTATCCAAGAATGAGCGCTATATCCAGGGATAAAAACTTTAAAGATGGATGGGTGCAAATTGTTGACACAGACTCAAACTGGGAAAATGGCAAGTGGAGGCATTTTGTAGACTGGGATCCAAAATTTACGAAATATCCACTTTATAGCTATGAAAATTTTAATGACGAACCGCAGTGGGCTGTTCCAAATGGTCATACTTTACACTGGAAGGCTAAAACCTTTCCTGTAAGGCTGATGAATGACAAAATTATTGCGATTGGAAAAGGTTTTTCTTGGGGGTTTGTCGCAAATGGATCGAAAATTAAGATGATTAAGCCAGAAAGCGTTATTGCTGATAAAGAAGTTTTACAGGAGCTAAAAATAGAAAATAAATAAAGCAAAACCCAGTAAATTTAGGATATTTTTTGACAGTTGGTACAATTATCCATATTTGTTACATACCTTCATTGCATTGCAAATAAAGCCTTTGAATCGTAAAAAACTCGTTTCTAAAGCTATGCACAAAGTAAAAATGCAGTAATTTAGTTAATTTTTGATGAAAATGTACAAAAACAACGAATCCCTAAGCATATTAACCTTAATGAACATATGCAAACAAGATCTTAACTTAAAACTGGCAAAACACTCGTTTGCAAAGCTATGAATTTAGGGTTTTTGTGTAGAAAATGTATTGCAAAATAAGAAAATAATGAATAGCAAGGGTCGAGATTCTCGTTTATCTAAATCCATGTAAGTTATGGTGTTTAGTGTCGAAAATCAGGAGAAATCTCCAAATTATTAGCGTGATTCACCTGTAGTAACGCTATAAATTATGATAAAACCAGAATAGACACTAGTTTATATAGTGTGAACTTAAAATGGAAATAAAGGTAATTTAGGCTGTTTTTATAGTGATTTATTCACAATGATTAAAAATCGTATTTTATGGTAGAGATAAAAAGTGGTGCCGTTTACGGGAATTGAACCTGCGACCTCTTCCTTACCAAGAAAGTGCACTACCACTGTGCTAAAACGGCTCTTATTTGAATAAATTAACATTCATTTTTTAAATGCAAGCAAAAAATTCATCTTTCATAAATGCAGCTAATTAACATCTTCCTCTGCATCTTTTGTTTTTAGTATAAAATATACACCAATAGCTGATGTCATGATAACTAAATTTTCAACCAAAGTATCAAAGCCACGATAGGATGCAAGAACTGATGTTACGATATTTTTCACGCCTGTTTCTTGATATGAGTGTTCAATATAGTAATTTGATGATTCAAAATTTACCGCATTTCCAAGCTTACCTATTTCAATAAATGCATCTGAAACACCAATATAAATCATTAGTACAAACAAGCAAAAAACAATAGAGCTTTTAACGATTGTTGCATTTTTTAAAGATATTTTTATTCTTTCTTTTTTCTCATGTTTTTGCTTATGTGAGATATTATTTTCAATAGCGCGAATAGCCATTAAGAAAAACATTGTACTAATTGCAGAACCAACTGCTGCTTCAGTAATTGCAACATCTGGGGCGCACAAGACTAGGTACATTGTTGTTAAAAATAGGCTCAATATTCCATATGCAAAGACGGAAACTATTGTTGATGAAAATATTACAATAAAGCTTACAATCAGTGCTGAGACTGAAAGTGCCATAATCATTAAATAGTTAAAAAATAACATAAACTAACAAAATAATCTTTTCATAACTTTAATTCTCTGAATAAGCATTACAGTAAATATCAATGCTGAAATGGTAAAGGAAAATGCAATAATTGCAACTTTATATGAGTAATGATGTGCAATAAAGCCTATAAATAAACTAAAGAATATATTTAGTGTTGATGATAGTAAATATGAAAATGAAACTATTGTTGAACGAAGTGAAGATTTACTAATTAATCTATGCATATTATCTTTAATACATGTTTCAAATATTGGATACATAAATAAAAACACAAGAATTACTGCAACCAAAGGCTTACCATAAAACATATACGATGTAACTGCTATTGCAATCCATATAATCATTGCAATTACTATAACGCCACGAATTAAAAGCCCTGGCCTGAAGATTAAAAAGATTAATGTTGTAAAAATTGGAGTAATATGGGCAACGGCATATATTTTTGCTATTACATCTGGGGTAAAGCCTATATCATTCATTATCATTTTATTTGTGTCTGTGTACATTATATATGCAGAGAAAAACATTGAAACTAGCAATATTGCATAAAACATTATTCTGTCGTTTTTAATTTCGAGAAATCCATTTTTGGCAACATACATAAGAGATTTATTTTTATTATCAATTGTATATAGTTTAGAATCTTGCAAGCAGAAAATGACATATGGTATTGAGACCAAAATCATTAGCATAGCGGAGGTTGTAAATACACCGGAAAATCCAAAATTTGAGTATAGCAAGCTTGTTACATATCCACCAACTGAGGCGCTCATGTTTGTTACAATTGACTTCATTGCGATTGCGCTTTTAAAGTATCTTTCAAGTGAATTTGCTTTAAATTCATCATACATATATGAGTCTATATTACTTGTGCCTGACTGGCCTATGCCAATTAGTAAAACACCTATAAATGCGCTTTGCACTGATGGCATAAAAGCCCAAAGACCAACGCCTGTTGCTTTAAAGATAAATCCAATGGAAATTAATATTTTCCTTCCATATTTATCAGCAAGAGTTGCAGAAACTGGATTACCACAAATTTTTCCTATTTCGTATACAGAAAGAGCTATACCAATTAATGCTGGGCTAAGACCAATTTTGGCAAAAAATATCAGATAGACAGAGTAAATTAACATAAATCTATCCAGAGCGCCAAGAAAGCAAAATTTTAAAACAATAGGATGAAATATTTTACTTTTCATAACAAAACTCATTTGAAAAATTTATAAAACATAAAAATATAAAAAACAATTGCATTTTTTATTTTTCTTGCTAGAGGTAGAAAAATTAGTACAAATTTTTATGAAAATGTATAAAATATACGGCAAAGTATCTGATAATATAATTGATGCTCAAAGTGGTTTTAAGATTATACAAAATGGATTTAATTATAAATACTCAATACCTTTACTTGGAAGTTTAATTTTAATTAAAAAAAGAGTCTTTAAGGGTGGATTAATTATTGGATTATGTACGCCAGTGCTCTTATTTATTATTGGCGCTGCAAAGATTCATGAATTTGCTATATTAAGTTTTGCAATGAGAATAACAATTTTATGGCTATTTGGAATTTTTCTCAGCACTTTATCAACACAATTTGAAGAAAAATCATTAATTGCAAAAGGATACACCCTGCTTTTAGAGACTTATGAAAAAAACAGCATTGATGCTATGAAAAATCTACACAATGCAATAGCAAAAAGTAATAATCTGAGCATTAGAGTATGAAGCGAAAAATAGACATACTGCTACTTGCTCTTTTCACATCATGTGGCTCGCTAATAGCGGCGCCACTGACATACAATATTTCATCTTTAAATAAAGCGTTTTACCACGTTCCAAATCACGAAATATTATTACAAAATATTATTTTTACAATGCCATGCCTTGGCTTTTTATCATCATGTTTTATTTTTGGAAGTATAATAGATAAATGGCCAAAATATAAATTATTTGCTATACTTGGAAGCATCATTAGCTTTTTATCTGGGGCTGAATTTATTGTTTTCCAAAATCTAAATCTCACACTTTACACACGATTTTTCTTTGGAATAGGCGCAGCTATGCTTGTGTCAACTGCATATTCATATGCAAGATTTATATTAAGCAATGAAGAAAGAATGGGCTTTTCGTCTACAAATTTTGCAATTAACTACATTTTATCAACAGTAATTGTAATATCTAGCTATGCACTAGGAAGTATATCATATTTAGCGCCATTTTATATATATTTTATATATTTATCCTACATTTTAATTATCCCCTTTACAAAAATATCTAATGAAAAAAATATACCAAGCATAAAAAGTGAAGATGATAAGAAAAATAAGCTACTTATTCCACTTTTTGTAATTTATATATCGGCAATTATTAATGCGTTAATTGCAACATGTATTGAAAGTAATACACCGTTTCTTGTAAAGGAAATTGGCAAGGAATCAATTTTTGCAACATTTAATGGGCTTTTTTCTATAGGTTTTTCCTTTTTATTTGCAGTGTTTTTTGACAAGATATTTAGTTTTCAAAACAAAATACTAAATTTTGCAATTTGTTTTTTAATTCTGTCAATTGGAAATTTCATGTTATCAAATCTTGGTGGGTCAATAGTATTTATATATCTTTCAACAATATTACAAGCTTTGCCGAAAACTTTAGTATTAATTTATTCAACAAGATGGTATATGTCTATTTCAACAACAAAAAATATTGGCAAAATATCAAGTTTATTTCTAACATCTATGTATCTTGGGTGCGTTACATATTCATTTATTAATGTACACTATATTTACAATATAGCACCATTGCAAAAGGCACTTGTTCCATCATATTCGGCATTAATTTGGTCAATTGTATTATTTATTTTATCATTTCGTTACAAAGATTATGACAAACGATAAGTATATACATGAATTTATAGGCGATGTAGCAAGGCAATATTTTGAGGAAACAAATATTAAAAATTCATATAAAATAAATCTAAATGATGAGCCATTTTTAAAAATCTTCAATAACCTAAATATAAAAACTGCATTATTAATACAATTAATCAGCTGTGGTCAATTAAAGATGTTTAGATTGATAAAAAAATATCTCACACTGGATGTTTTAATGAATGTAAAGGTAAAGAATCTTAGCCAAAACGACAAAATATTAATTAATCTATATAAATTATTAATCTCTAAGAAAGATTACTGGATTTTGTATATAGAAAGCGATAATATAGCTAGCACTGTCGGTAAAAAAATGTATGAAATTATTATATCAAAAGCCAAAACGCACGGGAAGATAGAAATATATACCAAATATAAGGTCTTAAATGACATGAAGGATGATGATTTTGAATATCTTTGTGTTTTTCTATGATTATTGTTAATGGGTTAAAAATTTATAGCGATATTGATCCGGTATTAATATCTTTTGGGTCAATAAAGATACATTACTACTCATTTGCATACATTTTTGGGCTTTTGATC
Source organism: Candidatus Deianiraea vastatrix (assembly GCF_007993655.1). Lineage (GTDB taxonomy): Bacteria > Pseudomonadota > Alphaproteobacteria > Rickettsiales > Deianiraeaceae > Deianiraea > Deianiraea vastatrix. The sequence goes on from NZ_CP029077.1 coordinate 999,282, forward strand.
ATTCCATATTATGTCAATAGGGATTACTTAAAAAGTAAGGAACTGACTGATAAATTTTCCACTTACATTGTTCTTTGTGTAATACTTTGTGCAAGGCTATTTTATGTTTTATTTTACAACTTTTCATATTATATAAACAATTCATTACTAGATATTTTTAAAACTTGGGAAGGCGGAATGTCTTTTCATGGTGGACTCATTGGCTTTATTTTAGGCGTTTATTTATTTTCAAAAAAGTATGACAAAAGATTTTTTGCAATTACTGATATATGTGCTGTAATTACGCCGTTATGCCTTGGAATTGGGAGAATTATGAATTTCATTAATGGTGAGTTATATGGAAGGCCGACTGATCAAACTTGGGGTGTTATGTTTTCAACAGACAATACAATGCTTTTGCGTCACCCAAGCCAATTATATCAATCTTTCTTTGAGGGATTTATATTATTTTTTATTATGCTTTATCTAAAAAAGCAGACTAATCTTGGGAAAAAGGAAGGTTATTTATCTTTAATATTTGTCTCATTATATGCTATATTTAGGTTCTTTATTGAATTTTTTAGAAACCCTGATGAGCAGCTTGGCTTATTTTTTAATTTACTTACCATGGGTCAAGTTCTTTGTATTGCAATGATTTTATTTATCTCATCATATTTAACATTTACGAAAATAATAAAAAAAACTTGATTATTATTTTTCTTGTTGTTACAGGATTTTTGGAGTGCCGACTTAGCTCAGCTGTTAGAGCTACTGACTTGTAATCAGTGGGTCGGGGGTTAGAGTCCCTCAGTCGGCACCATTTTATTATCATAACTATATTTTTCGTGGCTAGGTTTCATCATGTTATTTTATTTATTCAAATTTCTGATAGATACTTTGAAAGTTACAAATGATAATCGAGAAATTATATGCTAAAAAATTTCAGATTTAACATTACAAAGCCATTTTTATACTCACTACTAACACTTTGCACATCATATCCATTATTTACTTTTGCGTGTAAAAATATTGCCGTATTTAGTTTAAGTGGAGTTATAATATTATTTGAATGCTTATTTATTCAAATTATTATAGTCTATATTTTTGGCATTATACTTTCTGTAAATCAAATTATATTTAAAATATTTACAACAACTACACTTTTAATTAATTCAATTTGTTTTTATTTCTGCACGCAATATACGGTTATAATTGATAAAACAATGATTTCAAATGTATTTAATACAAATCACGATGAAGCAGTTGGTCTTTTTAATATCAAAATTATCTTTTATGTAATAATATTTGGAATATTGCCATCTATTATATTAATATGCTACAAGGAATGTAAAATATCATTTAAGAAATGTATTACTAGAATTTTAGTATCAATATTTGGTATTGTAATTTTATTATTTGTTAATTCAAAATCATGGCTTTGGATAGACAAAAACGCAAAGCATCTTGGTGGATTAATAATGCCATTTTCGTATATTGGAAATACATCCAGATATATCCTTGAAAAACATTTTAAAAATCAAAAGATAGAGTTAATATCAAATGGATATTTCGACAAGAAGTTTAATAATGTTGTAATTTTAGTTATAGGAGAGTCTGCAAGAAGAAATAATTTTTCACTATATGGTTATGACAAAAAGACAAATCCATACTTGGAAAAAGATGGAGTTTTTGCTATGCCAAATACGCAATCTTGCACAACGTATACAACAGGATCTATTGAGTGTATGCTTTCACACCTTGGAAGTAGTAAAAAAAGTGCAAAATATGAAAATCTTCCAAGCTATATTTATAGACATGGAATTGATGTTATTTTAAGATCAAACAACTGGGGAATGCCTAAGATGAATATTTCCAAAATAGAAAATACATCGCAGATTCAATGCAATGAAAAAAAGACGGGTAAAACATATGATGACATTATGTTATGCAATTTAAAAAATGAGATGCAAAATGGCAAAAATCAATTAATTATCTTACATCAATCAGGAAGCCATGGACCTTTATATCATGAGAAATATCCACAGCAATTTGAGCATTTTACTCCAGTTTGCAAAACAACTGATTTACAAAAATGCACACAAGAAGAGTTAATAAACGCATATGATAATACCATACTTTATACCGATTACTTCCTGCATAAAACAATCGAATTCTTAAAGCAAAATGCAAAATCATCTGCATTAATTTACATATCAGATCACGGAGAGTCTCTTGGTGAATATAACATTTATTTACATGGAACGCCATATTCAATTGCACCAAAGTTTCAGAAGGAAATACCATTTTTAGTCTGGATGTCTGAAGATTTTAAAAAGCAGCACAATATAAATGCAAAGAAATTTGCACAAAATAAAGACTATAGCCAAGATTACATTTTTCATTCAGTAATGGGAGCTTTTGGAATGAAAAGTGAATTTTATAGACAGGAACTTGATATTTTTTCAAATCATGACTAATATAGTAAAACTTTTGAAAACAAATATATCTAAATATCGCTCATCATGGTTGATAGTAATTTTATTATTTATTGGATTTTTTATATCTTCATTTTATAAATGTAATAGATCATTTTACAATAATCGCAAAGCAAATGATACAAAGCCAGTTTGCACGATGGATAAATACGCAAGATATGGAAATACAGCACTACAAGTTGCAATACCGATAATAATGCAAGATAAAATAGGAATTATACAATCGATATATGTTGGTATATCAACAACAATTTTAACCCATGGTTTTAAACATTTTTATAATGCTATACATCTTGAAGATTCAATAAGACCAAATCAAAAGAAATCAAATATGCCGTCTGGTCATTCATCCATGGCGTCATGTGCAATGACATTTGTATGCAGAAGATATGGCATAAAATATATTGTCATTATGTTGCCAATTACAATGATAACAATGCTTTGTAGATTTGAGTTAAATTGCCATACAATTTCAGCATGTATAGCTGGACTTATAATAGGTGTCATATGCGGATATTGCTTTTCATCGAAGAAATCAAGCCAATTATAGGGTAATTTTCTAAAAATGAATAACAATTACACTAAAATGTAAGTTATTCATGGCATTAACATCATAAAATACAGATGTCATATTTGTTAGGAATTTATTATTACAAGACTTGGCTAAATTGGAGATTTTTTATTACAGCTTTTAAGTTGATTTTATAATAATGGTCGGAGTAGAGGGATTTGAACCCCCGACCCTCTGTACCCAAAACAGATGCGCTAATCCAGGCTGCGCTATACTCCGACTGTATGTCAGAGTTATTTGGGTAAAAATAATAGTCAAGTATTTTTTATGCTTTACGATTATTATAGCCTCTATTTGCAACGATTATTCTTCAATATAAGCTAGAATTCTTTCTTTATCCACGCAAAAGCTCATTAATAGAGGTTTTTGTTCTTACTTTTTCATCGATTTGCTTAATAATTATGGCAACACGAGTGGAAATTCCAGATTCATGTGGCATAATGCCTGATACAACAACGCTGCCGCTTGGAACTTTTCCGTATAAAATTTCGCCCGTTTCACGCACTACGATTTTCGTTGAAGATGATATAAAAGTGCCCATTCCAATTACTGAGTTTTCGCCAACTATAACGCCCTCTGCAATTTCACTTCGAGCGCCAATAAAGCAATTATCGCCGATTATTACTGGGTTTGCTTGTAGCGGCTCTAAAACGCCACCTATACCAACTCCACCTGAAATATGGCAATTTTTGCCGATTTGAGCGCAAGATCCAACGGTTGACCATGTGTCAATCATGGTTCCATCGCCAATTGACGCACCAACATTTACAAAACACGGCATTAATACTACATTTTGCCCTATAAAACAGCCATTTCTAACGATAGCACCTGGAACTGCGCGGATTTTTGCATTTTTAAAGTCATCTTCGCTCCAGTTTGCAAATTTTAGCTCTACTTTATCGAAATAGTTGTAACTTTCAATACCGGAAGGCATAATTTGATTTTCAGATGTGCGAAATTTTAGCAATATTGCTTTTTTAATCCACTCGTGCACAATAACATTTCCATCCTTTACATCGGCGATTTTTAGCTCAAATGTGTTTAATTTTGTAAAAACAGCATCAACTGCATTTTTAATTTCTGCTTTTTCAAATGAATTAATATCCAAAAACGCTTTTTCTATAATATCTTTTTCTTCTTTCATAAAACAAAAAATTTAATTTCTTTATACATAAGAAAAAATTACTTGCAAATAAAAAATTTAGTATTTTGTATATTATTAGATTTAACTGCTCTCTCTCAAAGCAGTTTAGTTATTTTTGTTTAAATTATTAAATTTTGCGTTTATGTCAATTATTTTAAATTGCGTAGCGAGGGCTTCAATTGGAAAGTCTGCGTCTCGTGAAGTCAGAACTTCTGGTGTTTTACCAGCTGTTATATATACAAAAGATGGGAAAAACTTAAATGTTTTGCTATCTCTATCACAAATAGAAAAATTAACTACAAACTCAAGCTTCATGACTGAAGTTTTTACTTTAAAAATATTTGATAATGTTGAAATGAAAGACATTGCAAATTTTAAAACTGAAATATCAAAAAAACCAGTTGCTGAGTATCAAGTTATAACAAAAGATATACAATTTAGAGTGAATAAAATTCTTCACATTGATTTACAAGTTGTAAAAAAAGGTGATAAAATTAAAGTTGCAGTTCCTGTAAAATTTGTAAATAAATTAGAATGTTTGCCGATTAAATTTGGTGGATATTTGAATGTGATGAATTACAATCCGAAGGTTATTGCAGAAGTTGGAAAAATCCCGCCTTTTATCGAAGTTGATCTTAAAGGACTAAAGTCAAATCACATTATCAGGCTTGAAGATATTCTATCCAAACTTGAAAAAGGTGCTAATTTGCAAATGATAAAAAATTGCGATATAGCAAAAGTTTGCGGTAAGAGAGGTGCTGATGAGCCTGCAAAAACTGGTGGAGATGCTGCAAAGTAAATATTCTATAATGCTCTAAGTTTCATGTAAATTATTGAGATTTAAAAAATCTTAAAATTTACTTGTGAAAGTTTAAAAAAAACTTGCTTTTTAAAAAAAGACCTTAGAGCATTAAATACTTTTGAAATTAAATAATGCAAAACTTAAGAAATATAGCAATCATTGCTCACGTTGACCATGGAAAAACTACACTTGTTGACGCAATGCTGCAGCAATCAGGAACTTTTAGAGATAATCAGCAAATGGCAGAAAGGGTCATGGATAGCAATCAGCTTGAAAAAGAGCGTGGAATTACAATCCTTGCAAAATGTACATCAATTGTTTATAAAGACTATAATATAAATATAGTAGACACCCCTGGGCACGCAGATTTTGGTGGTGAAGTTGAGCGTATTTTATCAATGGTAGACGGGGTTGTTTTACTTGTTGATAGCTCTGAAGGTGTTATGCCGCAAACAAAATTCGTCCTTAGAAAAGCATTAGCGCAGGGTCTTCGCCCAATTGTTGTAATAAACAAAGTTGACAAGCCAGATGCAAGGTCAGAAGAGGTTATCAACGAAACTTTTGACTTATTCGTTGCACTTGAAGCAAGCGAAGAGCAGTGCGATTTCCCAATTTTATACGCCTCAGGTCGTGACGGATGGGCAAGCCTTGAAAGCAACGTCAAAAAAGAGAATTTAATTGATTTATTTGAAAAAATTGTAGATCACGTAAAACCACCAGTTGAACAATATAGCGATGGAAAATTCAGATTCCTTGCAACAATGCTTGGAAATGATGCATTTATGGGAAGAATGCTTACTGGTAAAATCTATAGCGGAAATGTAAAAGTTGGCGATAGCGTAAAGGTTTTAGACATAAATTCAAATACAGTTGAAAAGGTTAAGATTACTAAAATTCAGACATTTTCCGGCGTGACTAAAATCAATACAGAAACAGCTAGTGCTGGGCAGATCGTAGTTCTTGCGGGCTGTGTTTTGGGAACAGTGTCTAATACAATATGCGCGCAAGATGTTGAAGAGCCAGTTCCTTCAACACCAATTGATCCGCCAACAATGTCAATTACAATCACGGTAAATACATCTCCACTTGCTGGGCGTGAAGGTTCAAAAGTAACCTCAAGCGTTATTAAAGAAAGGCTTGAAAAAGAAGCGGAATCAAACATTGCAATCAAGCTTCAGCAATCAAAAGAAAAAGATAGCTTTGAAGTTTTTGGAAGAGGTGAATTACAGCTTGGCGTTTTAATTGAAACAATGCGTCGTGAAGGCTTTGAGCTTTCGGTTTCTCGCCCAAGAGTTTTGTTTAAAAAAGATAAAACTACTGGAGATATTTTAGAGCCAATCGAAGAAGTGCAAGCCGATGTTGATGACGACTGTACTGGCGTTGTTATTGCGAAAATTCAAAATAAAAAGGGTGAAATGGTTGACATGAGACCATCTGGAACAGGTAGAACTCGTATAATCTTCCACACACCAACAAGAAGTTTAATAGGCTATCAAGGTGAATTTTTAACCGACACAAGAGGAAGTGGAATCTTAAGTCGATCTTTTAACTCTTATCAAAAATACAAAGGGGAGATTAAAGGTCGTCAAAATGGTGTTTTAATTTCAATCGGAGACGGTGACGCCGTTGCTTATGCATTATTTAACCTTGAAGAAAGAGGTATAATGTTCGTTAGCCCTGGCGAAAAAGTCTATAATGGAATGATCGTCGGCGAGCACAATAGAGATAATGACTTACCTGTAAATGTTTTAAAGGGCAAGCAACTTACAAATATTCGTGCATCAGGATCAGATGAAGCAATTCGCTTAACGCCTGCGAAAATCATGACTCTTGAGCAAATGATTTCGTATATTGAAGATGATGAACTCGTTGAAGTTACACCAAAATCCCTTCGCCTTCGCAAGCGTTATCTTGATGAAAACGAAAGAAAGAGAAACTCACGCAAATCATCTGATTTTGAAAATATAGAGGCAATTTAGTCTTATTTCATGAAAAAAAGTGCTTTATTTATTGTTTTAATTTCGTTTTTATTTACCATAAATAATGCACTTGCAAAGCAGGTTAGCCTTAAAAATACGAAAGTTCATTATTTAAAATCCAGCAAAAATGGTATAAATTATAGGCTTTACATATCACTTCCAAAGCATTACAAAACTTCGAAAGATAGCTATCCTGTTGTATATTTACTTGACCAAGATTACTCATTTGCAATTGCGCATAATATTTTTGAGCACTTATCTGATCGTGGTTTTTTGCAAGAAGCAATTTTGGTTGCAATTGGTTACACAGACCAAGATAAAATACCAGACTACAACGACAAAAAATCACTATCTATGTATACGTTAAATAGAACGAGAGATTATACGCCAATTTCAACTTACAAAGATAACGACTATGATGATTTACATTATAAAAAGTCTGGAAATGCGGCAAAGTTTAAGGCATTTATTAAGGATGAATTATTTCCATTTATTAACCAAAAATATCGTACAAATGAGCAAAAAACAATAGTTGGGCATTCATACGGCGGGCTATTTGTAACTTGGGTTTATTTAACAGACGGCGATATGTTTAATAATTATATAGCGGTTTCTCCATCATTTTGGTATAAAGATAGGTATATTTTTTCACAAATCGATAAGGCAAAAATTAATCAAGAAGCAAAATTATACATGACAGTTGGCCTAAATGAGACAAAGAGAATGATACAGGGCGTGCGCGAAATGGCTGAAATTTTGAAAAGTGATAATGTAAAAACTGAATTTTTGGCGGATGAAAATCATAGCAGTATTTTTGCAACAGGACTAACTCACGGCACGCAATTTTGCCTAAAGCCGAAAAATAGAGATTAGCTTTACTATCGCATTGAATTTGTCATTCCAGTTAAGCTATTATACATAGGTCCAAATATTGCAGAACCCATCCAGCCGACAATAATTGCAGATATTATGGTAATTATTGGCTTTACACTTGCAATTGCAAGCTCTACAGTGCTATCAATATCTTTATCATAAGATTCTTTAATATTCATTATTGTTCCCTCGATGTCATTTACAGTCTCTCCTATACCAATCATTGATAGGAAAAACTTAGGAAAAACCTTAAATCTTTTAAATGAATTATATAAAGTTTCACCTTCTGACATAATAACCCCAACCTTATCAACGGCATCTTTAACATAGTAATTTACCATTACATTTTTTGCCATTAAAATAGCCTCATTTGCTTTATAGCCTGCATGTATTAATATTGACAAGAATGCCGCAAGACGAGCAATTTCAATCTTTAGCAAGAGTGTTCCAAAAATTGGCATTTTGAGTTTACACATATCTATAAATTTTACAGCTGGTATAATTTTAAAAAACCTTGGAATAAAAAAGCATAGAAATAGGAGAAATACTATTACCGGAATCATATACCAATTTGCCTGTAAGAATGCCGAAAATGTAATAAAATTTTTAGCATATGATGGGATTTTTTGATTTCCAATTTGGCTTAATGTCTCAAGGAATTTTGGCATCATAAAAGTTGCCATTCCAATCATCGCACATAGTATCACAACAAGTGAAAACATTGGTCTTATAACGCCTTTATTTATACTTCTTTTAATATTTGCCGTCCACTTAATATAATCTACTATCATTTGCGCAACTTTTTCAATAGAGTTTGATTTTTCTGCAACAAAAATTAGATTACAAAACATTTCATCAAAACAGCCAACATATCGCATTGCATCTGCAAGATTTAAACCTGCATTAATTTGATCTTTCATTATAGAAACAGTATGTTTAAGTTTCTTGCTATTTGACATTTCAATTAGTAAATCAAGTGATTGCAATATTTTTATACCAGCATGAGACATCTCGGCAACATGTATGAAATATGCTATCATGTCTTTTCTATTTAATTTTATTTTAACGCCTATATCATCAGATTTTCTTTTTTTTATACCTCTTGTAATTTTAACAACTTCTATACCAACTTCCATAAGCTGCGATATAGCTTCACCTTTTGAGCTTGCAACTATAACATCTGATACCTGAGAGCCATTTTCAGTTATGCCTTGATAAAAAAAAGTTGCCATATTTTAGGCTTTAAAAATCTAAATCTCTATATGAATTTGACGCTGCAAAGCCTGCTACAGAGTCTTGTAATATTGATCTAAAAGATGGTCTTGATTTCATAATTCTATACCATTCCCTAAAGGTTTCCTTGTTGCCAGAGGACATTTTAGCCCAATTTATCATTCCAAGATAATCAAGAACTGAAATATGAGCAGCAAGAGTTAAATCTGCAATAGAAATTTTATTTGAAGCTATCCATCCACGCTTTGAAAGTAAATATCCAAAATAATCTATATGTACAAATAAATTCTGCACAGCTATATGCAATATTGATGTATCAGGTATATCCTTGTTTTTAAAGAAGATGATTACTTTTTCATTTAATATGTATGAGACTACTTCGTTATAAAATTTAACATTTACCCAATCAACTATTCTTCTTATTTCAGCTTTATCTTCTGCCGTACCTGAATATATTGGATTATTTTCATGTTTTTCATCTAAATATTCCACAATTGCATTAATGCCGGAAAGTAGTAAATGATTTTTACCATCATTAATTTCCTCTTCACTTGCTTTTTTAATTAGAAATGGAACGGATCCAGATTTATTCATTTTAATAAATGCCTCTCTTTTTTCCCAGAAATTTTCAGATGTTAGTGTAAAACTCAAAGACTTTTCTGTCATAACTAGTCTTGTGGTTCTTGAAAAGGGGCAAAGTGGGTAGTGATAAAGTCTATACATTGCTGAAAAATAAGTCTCTAGGCATTATTATAGATGTTTTTTAAAAGTCAATAATTTCTTCTTGAAAATAAGATTTTTTATTTCATGATGTAATATATGTTACATAAAAAGCATGCAAATCGAAGAACCAATAAGAGGAAATGTTCAAATGGATAGCGAGAAATCTAAAGTCAATATAGGCATTGACCTTGGAACAACAAATTGTGTTGTGTCGTATATTTTAGATGGAAAAGCGATTACAATAGAAGACGAGGGCAGTGATTTAATTCCATCTTGCGTTGCATTTTCAAAAAATGGCGATATTTTAGTTGGAAAAAAAGCATTACTTGCAGGCGATGATTATATAGTAATAAAATCTGCGAAAAGACATATTGCAGACAGTAATTTTGAGGGGTATAATGTATTTGGAAAAGTCTACAATTCAACGCAAATTTCAGCATTTATTTTGTCGTATTTAAAAGATTTAGCAATAAAAAATATCAGCGATGAAATTGGTCTTTGCACAATCACAGTGCCGGCAAGTTATGATGATAATCAAAGAAATGAGGTGAAAATTGCTGCAAAAATCGCAGGACTTGAAGTAAAAAGAATTATAAACGAGCCAACCGCAGCGGCGCTTGCATACGGGCTTGACAATGGTGCAGAGGGAATTTACGGCGTTTATGACCTTGGCGGTGGAACATTTGATGTCTCTATTCTTCGCATGCAAAAAGGGATTTTCCGTGTTATTTCAACTAGTGGAGATGGAAATCTTGGGGGAGACGATATAGACAATTTACTTGCAAAAGAGCTGAGTATAACGCAAAAAAAAGCACGACAAATAAAGGAGTTTTTGACTTATAATGAAGAGTTTAGTGAAAACGCAGATTTAAAAGTGAATCGCAAAAAACTTGAGATCTTGTCGAAGGAAATCATTGAAAAAACAATAAAGGTGATGGTGAGTGCAATAGAGAGTGCAAAAATCGATAAAAAAGCAATAAATGGGTTTATTTTGGTTGGCGGAGCAAGCAGAATGCCGATTATAAAAGAGAAAATTGCTGAAATGCTATCTTGTGAAATATTTCAAAACCTAGATCCTGACAAAATAGTTGGAATAGGCGCTGCGATAAGTGCTGCAGGGCGAAAAAGTGGCTCAAATACTATACTTTTAGATGTATGCCCTTTATCACTTGGGCTTGAAACTCTTGGCGGCGTGGTTGAGAAAATTATATATCGAAATACACCAATTCCATGCTCTGCAACGCAAGAATTTACAACTTCGCACGATGAACAAACAGGAATTATTTTAAATATAGTTCAAGGCGAGCGTGAATTTGCAAAAGATTGCCGCAGCCTTGGCGTTATAACTCTTAAAAATATACCGAAAATGGCTGCTGGAATGGCAAAAATTAGCGTAAAATTTGAAATAGACGCAGATGGAATTTTATCAGTTTCGGCAAAAGAAGACGGCAAAGATAATGCTATTGATGTTGAAATTTGCCCAAGTTATGGGCTTGATTACAAGGAAATGTCTGACATGCTTATTTCCGCAATTGAAAACGCAAAATCTGACATGCTTGCAAAGCTTCTGACCCAGACAATTGAAAACGCAAAAATATCGATAAATACTATAGAAAAAGCAATAAATGAAGACGGAAATCTCATATCAAGCGATGAAATAGAAAAAATTGAGGCGGAAATTGAGAAACTTGAGCATGAATTTAAAACAGATGATAGAGATAAAATCACTACCCAGCTTGAGATTTTAGAAAAAACAGCACTTGAATTTATGGAAAAAAGAACAGATAAATACCTTGCAAAAGCTGTGGTTGGAACTAAGGTTTAAATATATGCAAAAAAGAATAACAATAGAGTCAATAGCAAAGGGTTTAAAGTCTGTAAAATGGCGATATAGACTAGAAAAAGTGGATGAAAATCATAAATTAATGAAATTATTGCCAAAAAATAGTATTTTATATATTGACGGAGCGCATAATCCACATGGAGCAAAGGCAATATCTGACTTTTTATCACTTGAGCAGCAAAAAGACAATATATCAAACTATATTATAAATGGCAGAACAAAAGACACAGATAGCAGAAGTTTTTTATGGCAATTTTTAAATAATATTAAAATGGCAGTTGCAATTAGGTCAACAATGGAGGCAATACCTGAAAGCCCTGAAATTATAGCAAAAGCAGGAAATGAAATAGGTCTTAAAACACTTGTTGCAAAGTCTTTGGAAGATGCAATAAAGTTAATTTTAGCCTTTGAAAACAATATTTTAGAATATTCGTCTATAGAAAATATCGACAATTTAAAACCGGTAAGAATTGTAATTTGTGGATCATTTTATCTTGCAAAATTACTATAAAAAATATAATATAAAAAAAATGCTTGCAAATTATTTTTGTTAGTTTTTATATCTGGTAAATGATTAACTTGTTTGTTGTAATTATGGATGCAACCTCTATGAAATTTATAGCGATAGGTATTATGGCAATTGCTATGGGTGCAGCTGCTATTGGTGTTAGCTTAGTTTTTTCAAGTGGATTAAATGGAATATCTCGCAATCCACAAGCTGAAAGTAAAATTGGTAAATATATATACGTTGGTGCCGGTCTTTGTGAATCAATTGGTCTATTTGCATTAGTTGCAATTTTCTTAATGCTTTTTGTTATAAAATAATGCCACAACTTGAATTTGCAACATACCTATCACAAGCCTTTTGGTTTCTTGTGTCATTTGGTTCGCTTTTTGCTTTTAATTTCCTTTTTACATCTAAGAAGATTTCCCAAATAATTACCGCTAGAGATGTAAATAAAAACACTCTATTTTCAAAAATAGCTCAATTAGATAAAGATATAGCTAGTGTATATAGTGAAATAAGTAAAGTTGAAAAGGAAATGAATTTACAAATAGATAATATTTTAAGTGAAAATTCAAAAGTCCTTGAAGAAAAAAGAGCTTATATAGAAAAGGAAATATCACAGTATTACACAAGCTCACTTTCTTTACTTGAAAATGCAATTAAAACATATAAAGCTGATATAAAATTATTGACGCAGGATGTAGTTAGTGCTTTATCAAGCAAATTGCATTCTTCTTTTGGTTTAAATTACATAATTTCAAATACAGAAAATGCTAAAAGATTATCGTAGAAATAAAAAAGATAAATTACCCTATTCCTCTCACTTCTTTTTTGTTTTTTATGATAAAAGTTAGCAACAAACTGCAAAGTTCCTTTTCGGCTGATTCGGTTTTATATTTATCCTTTTGTTTATTTAATGCAATATTGTATACATGCATTAAATACTTTTCAAAATCCATGGGCATGAAAACTTTAATGCTTGCATCATACATGAATATTGGAATGTTTATAATGTATAATATTATTTTTGCGAAAGCTATCTGGCAAGAAAAAATGTACATGAATATTTTTAGATTTGCAAATTTACTACTTTCAACTGCAATGATAGCGGGAGTTACAAAAATGTACTGCGTGCACTATGTCGAGCCGCGCGATGCATACATCATAACCCACGCAACACCACTTGTTGTAATGCTCTTTGCAACAATATTCTTGCGTGAAAAAATGATCTTAAAATACTGGCTTTATGGCGCTCTTTCCTTCATTGGTGTTTGTATCTATATCTCAAAAAAGCTTGATATAAACGGATTTTATTACGGAATTTTATTCCTACATGTGATTTTTAAAGCCACCACGCATATCGCAGTTAAAAAAGTTTCCAAACAAAGCACGATACAGGTAATGTTTTATGATGATTTGTTTTTCTCAATTTTTGCAGTTTTCTACTTAAGTCAAAATGGCGGTTTTGATTACAAAATGTATTTTAACTGGCAAATATTATTAATTATTGTGGTTTCATCGCTTGCAATGTTCTCTTTTGCAAAATCATATAAACTTGCAAAAAATGGTATAACAAAATTGCAAAATCTTGATTTTTCAAAAATCATTTTTACCTTTATTTTAGCAGTTTTATTTCTTGATGACAAGATAGAAACAAACGAGTTAGTTGGATCTGGAGTGATTATTTTATCGATAGTTTTGTCTCAAGTTGAATTTAAGGCAATATTAAAATCGAAAACATCGAAAAAGAAATCATAATTGCTAGACTTTTATAGAGAAATTTCTCTGTAAATAAGCGTGTTTTCCGTGGCTAAATTTGATAAAATCATGCCTATTGCGTCAATCTTGAGTGCTGCGTGTGGCTTCCCCTTGAAAACTGCTGTATACATAAAGGTTTTTTCAAATTATTGGTGATGCAAAAATAGAAGTCAGTTTTTTTCTTGAAATATAAAATATCGGGCTCCAAATGTAGTAAAATATATAGAAATATGCAGGAAATTTTCTTAAAAGCTTTAATCATAGGTTTTTCAATTAGCATGGCTATAGGGCCAATTGCCATGATTGGGATTAAAAACGGGCTTGCAAAAGGGTTTTTTGCATGTTTTGCAGTGGGGATTGGGGCGACAATTGCAGATTGTTTTTATGGTTTTCTTGCAGGCGGTGGAATGCAATTTTTAACCAAATTTTTACTTGAGTATCAAAATATTATTAAAACTACGGGCGGGCTAACCCTAGTATACATGGGCTTTAAAGAGGTAAAAAATGCAAAAAACCCTGTATCCAACATAGATTTTAATGCTAGAGATTTTTTTCAAACTATTATTCTCGTATTCCTGCTTACAATGAAAAACCCCATGACTATTATGTTTTTCCTTGGTGTATTTGGCACAATGGGTGATAGCGACTTGACATTTAATGAAATTGCTGTTATGATCTCCGGTATAGCAGTTGCCGGCATTTCATGGTGGATTTTCTTGAGTTTATTTGTTGCAAAAATAAGAGTGAAAATTACCCAAAAATACATTACAGTACTTAAAGTTATTTCAGGATTTGTGCTTATTGCTTTTGGAATTTGTGCATTAATTTAGCAACTAAAGATAATGCAAAGACAGCGATAAAACCGGTGATTTATCAAAGTTCTTTAGGAAGCTTTTTTCTATAAAACCCTTTGCCATGTCGTAGGATTTTTTATGAATTTTTGCCTCAATTTCCTTATTTATTTTATCTTTTTTAAATGATGACAGCACTTCTGAATTAATCACTTTTTCAAGTTTTTTAACAATTTCATCAAGCTTTTTAAATGTTGAATTTTCATCATCAAGCAGCCCGATTATATCAAATTTCGCACTTGTAATAGACATTTTCGCCTTATTTACAACAAAACTCATTGATAAAACTCCGCTTTCTTTAATTTTGCGTCTTTGTGATATTGCACGCGAGGAAGGGGGAAGTAAAAATCTGCCATCAACACAGAGATAATCGGCTTTCACTGCTCCAACTTTTTTAACATCATCTTTTTCAATCAACAAAACATCACCATCTCGCAAAAATATAGATTTTTCCGCAAGTTTTTCATCATGTGCCATTTTACAGTGTTCACGAAGATTAACAGATTCACCATGAACTGGAATTGCAAATTTTGGCTTTGCGATTGTATAAATTTGACGAAGTTCATCTTT
Source organism: Candidatus Deianiraea vastatrix (assembly GCF_007993655.1). Lineage (GTDB taxonomy): Bacteria > Pseudomonadota > Alphaproteobacteria > Rickettsiales > Deianiraeaceae > Deianiraea > Deianiraea vastatrix. The sequence continues at coordinate 1,014,611 of NZ_CP029077.1, forward strand.
TTTTGGATGCCCAGAGACATGCACAAAATGCTCTCTTTCCGTTATAACCTCTATGTTTTTATCGGCAAGGCGGTTAAGTGTTGAAAGGATTTTCTTTTCATTTCCAGGTATTATTTTTGACGAGAAAATTACTGTGTCGTTACTGTGTAGCTTTACTATTGGATGGGAATTATTTGAAACTTTTGCAATTGTTGCAAGTGGCTCACCTTGGCAGCCAGTGCAAATCATAACAACTTCGCCTTTTGGATAAGTCATAGCTTCTTTTGCATCTAAAAAGTCATAGCCTTGTAGGTAGCCATTATTTTGGGCAATTGATGTGATTTTATGAAGCGATAAACCCGATATTCCAACAACACGACCAAGCTTTCTTGCAACCTTTGCTATTGTCTCAATTCTTGCAACATTTGATGCAAAAGTTGTAATTACAATCATGCCTTTTTTAGTTTTCATAAGGCTATATAGGCTTGCCTCAAGTTCCCCTTCGCTATTGGAGTGACCTTCAGATAGCACATTTGTTGAATCGCAAACAAGTGCCGTTACACCATTTTCGCATAATTTTCTCATTTTTACGAAGTCTGAAGTCTCACCAATTACCGGGTCTGGATCAAATTTCCAGTCTCCGGTATGGAAAACCGATATATCGCCAGCTTTTATAAGCATGCCGTGCATTTCTGGAATTGAATGTGTTAAAAATATAGGCTCTATATCAAAATTTCCTATTTTTATCAAGCTATTTTTTATCTCTTTAAATTTCACTTCGCCTGGGTCAATTCTTCTATCTTTTAGCCTCAAATTTACGAAGTCTAAAGCAAATTTTGTACCATAAACAGGGCATTTTAATTCTTTTATATAGTGAGATAAAGCACCAACGTGGTCTTCATGAACATGTGTTAAAATTATAGCGGAAATCTTAATTTTATTTACTCTTATAAAGTTAATATCGGGAATTATAATATCAACTCCCGGTACTATTCTCTCTTGACCAAAAGACGCACCGCAATCTATCATAATCCATGTATTTTTATAGCAATAAAGGGTCATATTTTTACCTATTTCGCCGCATCCACCAAGTGGAAGCATTAAAACGCCCTCGTGTTTTGCAGATATTGAAAATTTTGACATAAAAAAGCTTATTTCACAAAAAGCATAGAAATATTTTTCGTAAAGTCAATTTATTTATTTGACTTTTAGTAAAATCATATTATAAAGATATATGGAATATCTATTAGATATATGAATGAAAAAGGTAATCTTGCAAAATTTATTGATGTTGGAAATATACTTGAAAAGCGTAGAACAGAGGTTGGTTTTACTGTAGAGCAAATTGCTAAAAAACTGAAACTAGGTGAGAATATAATAAGGGCTATAGAGTCTGGAGAGGTTGAAGAAATAATGCAAAAAATATATTATCAAGGACTGGTGTGTCAATATGCGAAAATCATAGGATTAAAAGAAGAGAAGATAATGCAGTATATATCGCAAGACATTGAAAATATTAACAACCAGCATTCGCAAAAGATTTTAAATCTTAGATATAAAAGCTATATAAAGGTTAGTAAAATTTCATTAAAATTGTTTTACTCAATTGGTGCTGCTATTATTATAGTTATCATAATTAATAGCATGATTAAAAAAAATAAAGTTAATACAAATGAGGTAATTAAGTCAGATTTCTCAATATAAATTTTTAGTTAAAAAAATGAAAAAAGCACTATCAAAATTTGCATGCTCTTGCTCACTTACCAGTATAAACTGCCCAATTTTTAAGTTCTTTTTAATTGGCTATATATTTTTTTCAATTTCGCATACAAAACAAATAGAGAGAAAATTAGATAAATTATCTGCGAATAACAGGGTAATTTTAGCAAATATAACCGATATTTCAAAACTAAAACCAGCAACAGGAATTACTCGTGAAATTCAGATTTATCACCTTAATCTGCTTGCAAAATTAGATAAAATTTTAAAGGCAAATAACCTTTCCTACTGGGCAGATTGGGGCACTTTAATAGGAGCGGTACGCCATAAAGGATTTATCCCGTGGGACGACGATATAGACCTTGGAATGATGCGTAAAGACTACGAAATTTTGCGTAGTAAAATAAAAGAGCTTAAAACTGATGAGATTTCATTTCATGTAACAGATATAATACATGTAAGAGACGAGAAAAACGATATAGAAATTGATATTTTTCCTTACGACTTTGCAAATAAAGAGCATTTTGAAAAGCAAATGAAAGAGAGGGTAAATTTTGTGAAATACTGGCGCAAGATAGCACTTACTAAAACTATGAGCGCAAAATGGGCAAGTGAAATTGCAAAAAAATACGAAACGCAAGATTCAGATTTAATAATAGGTGGCATTGAATATCCGCACGAAGAAACTGCGATAAAAACCTACGCAAAATCAACAATCTTCCCATTAAAATACGCACAATTTGAGAATATTCAAATACCAGTTCCAAATAATAGCGATGTGTATTTAAAAACGAAATTTGGTAATTACATGTCACTTCCTTCAGATTTTGGCTGTGGAATGCATTCTAGTGGTTGTTAATTTATTATTTCAACAACTTTCGCTCTTGAAGAAAGCCCTGATTTAATAGTAATATTTGACTTTGGAGTATTAAAATGCTTCGATAAAATCTCAATTAATTCACGATTTGCCTTTCCATCTTCTGGAACGGAAATAACTCTAACCTCGTAGACTTCATTTCCAAAAATATCTTTCAAAATCTCTAAATTTTGCTTTTTTGAACAAGGGAAAATCTTTACATTTATCTTCATAAAATTGCAACTTTCGTAATTTCTATATAATAAAAATTACTATTCAAGATTTTTTATTTGCTTTTTATAAATTTTGTCATAGAAGTTTAAAAAATGTGTTTGTTATGTCAAGCGAAGTTATACAGTCACTAATTAAAAAGCGTGAAGCTGCTCAAATGGGTGGTGGGCAAAAGAGAATCGATAAACAGCATGAGCAAAATAAACTCACTGCAAGAGAAAGAATTGATGTCTTACTTGACAAAGGCTCCTTTGAGGAAAGAGGGCTTTATGTTGAGCATAGATCGACAAATTTTGGTCTTGATAAAAGCAAAGTTCCGGGAGATGGAGTAGTTGTTGGATATGGCACGATTTACGGAAGACCAGTATTTGTATATAGTCAAGATTTTACAGTACTTGGTGGATCACTTAGTGAGACAAATGCAAAAAAAATCTGCATGATACAAGATTTGGCAATTCAAAATGGAATACCTTTAATAGGAATTAATGACTCAGGTGGGGCAAGAATACAAGAAGGCGTGCTTTCGCTTTCCGGATATGGTGAAATTTTTCAAAGAAACATTACTGCATCTGGCGTTATACCGCAAATTTCTGTTATAATGGGGCCATGTGCCGGCGGCGCTGTTTACTCCCCTGCCCTCACTGATTTTACATTCATGGTTAAAGACACATCTTATATGTTTGTAACAGGGCCGGATGTTGTAAAAACCGTAACTTACGAGGACATAAGCAAAGAAGACCTTGGCGGTGCAAGCGTTCATGGCAAGAAAACAGGCGTTGCAGATTTCGTTTTCCCAGATGATATAACAACACTGCTTAATGTTCGCAAATTATTTACATACCTTCCACTTTCAAATAAAGAAGATAGCTTGCCGTTTACGCAAAGTGATGATAAATGCGATAGAATGGACTATTCTTTAGATACCCTAGTGCCTGCAAATTCAAACATGCCATACGACATGAAGGAGTTAATTCTACGCTTCGTTGATAATCAAGATTTCATGGAAATTCAATCAGAGCATGCAAAAAATATAATAGTTGGCTTTGGAAGATTAATGGGCAAGACAGTTGGGATTGTTGCAAATCAACCAAAAGAATTATCTGGATGCCTTGATATAAATTCATCACGAAAAGCAGCAAGATTTGTGCGTTTTTGCGATGCTTTTAATATTCCTCTTGTAACATTCGTTGACGTACCAGGGTTCCTGCCAGGTCGCGATCAAGAGCATAATGGCATAATTAAACATGGTGCAAAATTACTTTATGCTTACGGCGAGGCTACAGTTCCGAAAATCACGGTTGTAACGCGAAAAGCATATGGCGGAGCGTATATTGTTATGAATTCTAAACACCTTCGTGGAGATGTAAATTACGCTTGGGCGAACGCTGAAATTGCCGTTATGGGTCCTAAAGGTGCTGTTGAAATACTCTTTAAAGACGAAGCAGGTGACAAAGAAAAGCTTGCTATTCGTGAAAAAGAGTATAAAGAAGAGATAACCAACCCGATAGTTGCTGCAACTTATGGCTTTATAGACGAAATAATCCGCCCGCATAACACAAGATGGCGCGTTTACCGATCTCTTGAATTGCTACAAAATAAGAAAGTCAACTTGCCGTGGAAAAAGCACGATAATTTGCCGCTTTAATTAAACTATTGCAAGCTTGATTATTCAACTTTATATAGTCCAATCCTACATCAATCTTTTCTCTATAGTTACTTTCATATTGCAATACATATTTCATCTCTTAATCTTCTTCAGAAGTTTAAATATAGGATTATTATATAAAAACTTTACAAGAAAATGCTTGATTTTTTATTTTTTGTCATCATAGTGTAAAAAATATATTTCTAGATATGGAAAAAATAACAACAAGAGAAGCAATTAGAGACGGAATTGCACTTGAAATGAGAAGGGATAAAAATGTTTTTATAATGGGTGAAGAGGTTGCCGAATATCAAGGTGCCTATAAAGTCACTCAAGGTTTATTACAGGAATTTGGAAGTAAAAGAGTAATAGATACGCCAATTACAGAGCATGGATTTGCAGGTATTGGAGTTGGCGCAGCATTTGCCGGTCTTCGCCCAATAGTTGAGTTTATGACTTTTAACTTTGCAATGCAGGCGATAGATCAAATTATAAACTCTGCCGCTAAAACACATTATATGTCTGGCGGACAGGTTCGTTGCCCTATAGTATTTCGTGGCCCAAATGGCTCTGCATCAAGAGTTGGCGCGCAACACTCACAATGTTTTGCTTCTTGGTATGGACATTGCCCAGGGCTAAAAGTTGTTTCACCATACAGCGCAAAAGATGCAAAAGCCTTGATTATTGCTGCTATTCGTGATGAAAATCCTGTTATCGTTTTAGAACATGAACTTCTTTATGGAGACTCGTGGGATATAACTCCTGATTTTGATGAAGAAATTCAAATTGGTAAGGCGAAAATTGCAAAAAGTGGAAGTGATGTAACTATAGTTGCATTTTCATACGCTATGAGATTTGCCCTTCAGGCTGCTGAAATTTTACAAAATGAACATGGAATTAATGCAGAGGTAATAGATTTACTTTCAATTCGCCCACTTGATATTGACACCATTATTTCATCTGTTAAAAAAACAAATAGACTAGTTTGCGTTGAAGAAGGCTGGCCTTTTGCCGGAATTTCAAGCGAAATTGCCTTCCAAGTAAATGAGCTTGCGTTTGATTATCTTGACGCACCAATAAAGCGTGTGACGGCTGAAGATGTTCCGCTTCCGTATGCTGCAAATCTTGAAAAACTTGCCCTTCCAAGCGCGCAGAAGATTATAGATCAGGTTTTATCTGTTTGCTATGCGTCGTAGAGTGATAAACTTCCTAAAATTACTCAAGTTTTACTTATTAATATTCTTTACAATGCTATTAATATGGTATTTAATGTCATCTGAGTATTCTTTTGGATTTTTAATTTTCGCAATAATAGCTTCTTGGTCAACAATATTAATATGCACAAGTTTTGATTTAATTAAGATTAACAGAGACATAAAATATAAACATATCAAGCATATATTCCTATATTATGTATGGGTTGTAAAAAGCGTTTTTCTTGCATCAATTGATGTAGTGCGTCGTATATGGAGTGTAAGCGGTAGTTCAAATAGTGGTTTTTGCACTATAAGAATACCAAAAACTACAACAATTGGAATGGTTGCCTTTGCAAACTCGGTAACCCTTACACCTGGAACAATAAGTGTATATCTTGATGGAGAAACATTAATAGTTCATACCCTTGACACAAGCCTTGAAAAAGTTTTAGTAAAAGACAGCGTTGTTATGATAAGAAGAGTTAATAAATTAATAGGATATAAAGCCAATGATTAGATTTGCAATATTTTTTACATCAATTTGCTTCATTATTTTGCTTTTCACTCTTGTGAGTAATTCAAAAAATATGATAATAAAAATTGTCTTGTCAAATGCATCGACTACATTAATTGCCGGCATTATAGTTTTATTTGGAACTCTTTACGACTACCCTGAATATATCGATATAGCGGTAATATATGCCCTACTCGGCTTTGCAATATCGACTGTTTTGTTATTTTTTGTTACATCTGGAAAGGAAAAAAAGAGTCATTAGAAAATTATTTTTTCAATTTCTCCTTTAACACCTCGTAGTCTATGTCTTCAAAATTCAACATTTCTTGCGATAGTCTGGAATTATTAGCTTCTTCTTTTTGAGGTTTGTCATCTTTAGTTGGAAAGCTTACAAAGTCTAGGAATAAGTCTAGATTTTCCTCTTTATTATTATTTAATTGCATGTTCTGATTTAGACTAATTGGCTCATCAGATAAAGTTTTACTTGATTTTTCTGTTTTAAAATCATCTTCATCTTGCATTTTAAGGAAAAATTCCTCAAATTCATCCCTATCTTCATTTCGAGATTCAATATCTTGTATATCAAAATTATCAGATGCAACATCATTATTTACAATTTCGTTGTTTCTTGATATATCGATATTTACTCTTTCATCAAAGTCTTTTATCAATGGGGCTGCAAGTACAATATCGCTATACATTTTTTGTAAATAGTTTTCATCATGCTCCTGCTGCATTATTAAATCTACTGCTTGTTTTTTAAAGTCATCGGTTTTATCGCGGATTTTCGTAATTGTTGTCATAATTTTTGCAACATTTTCTTGCAAATCTTTTGGGCGAAGAAAAACCAGGGCAATAATTGCAACAACTGCTATTTCACCAAAAGATATTCCTATCATACAATAAATTTACCAAATTTAATCGATGTTTTTGCTTGACTATAAAACTGCTCAAGATGCTTTATTTTTGCGATATTTTCAAATAAAGACGCAAGTGATTTCTCATACCCTGATTTTGAAATCTCACCTTTATGAAACTCAGATATTAAGAACAATATAAAGGTTGCAATTGCATCTTCTTCACAGTAGTTTCTAATTTCTGCAATTTTTCCATCTTTAAATAGTGTAAAAACCTCGCTGCCATCTGTGTTTATCTTAGCTGGAATGTCAAATAGGCTGCATACTTCGGCCATTTTTAGTCCTCCGCTTGGCGGTTTATAAAAGTCAATTAAATCAAGATTATACCTGTCGCCCCATTTATCGCTATAGGTTTTTTCAGATCTATATTGCGAAATTTGCTCTTCTTTATAAAACCAATCAAAGGCAATATCGTAAAACATTGCACGGTATTTTAGAACTGGAATATCAAAAGTTTTGCCGTTAAATGTTACAAACCTTGGTGTATTTTTCCCGCAATATTTTGAAAAACCCAAGATTAATTCCTCTTCAGTAGATTTTTCATCGCCAGCACTTTTAATATTTAGGGTTTTATACCATTTTTCATCTTTTGTATCGGTAATTTCCGCCTCAACATAGCTAAGGCACGCAAGCTGCCAAAATGGCTGACGAAGAAACTGATTTCCATTTGCAATTTTTTCATGATACTCAACTATAAGGCGATAAACCTCATCATTTGTTGTTTTTTCATCAAGACATAAAAGGCGTTTTGCGGCATGCAAATCCGGCACTGTTTCTATATCAAAAGCGAATATTTTGCCTTTATTTAGCATGTAAAAAGTAGCACTTTACACAAAGTAATTGAAGTATTTTTAAATTCAAGTATTTTTTCTACCCAAAAGAAGATTTTATGCACAAGATTGCAATTTTTTTAAATTGACTTTTATTTTAAAATAATAAATTTCTATCTTAGCTTAAAATGAAAATGTGAAGGTAAGTTACATAAAAAGTGCAAATTTATACAAAGATATTGAAAGTATAAAAACTAAGGGTGAGGTTTGCTTTTTTGGAAGATCCAATGTCGGGAAGTCAAGTTTAATCAATTCGCTTTTTGGGAAAGTCGCTTTTACATCAAAAAAACCAGGTAAAACCGTCAGTCTTAACTTCTACCAATACGAAAAATGCACAATTACAGACTCTCCCGGTTATGGTTTTGCGGGAAAATCTAGCCAAATGTCAATAGATTGGGAGGCTTTAGTTTCCCAGTACCTTGAAAACAGAGAAGGGTTAAAAATGTGCTATCTTTTAATAGACAGCAGGCGAAATATTATGGAAATTGATATTGAAATGATGCTTTTTTTTGAGGAATTTAGCGTACCTTATACTGTAATTTACACAAAAATTGACAAATTAAGCGACAGTGAAAAAGAGACTTTAGCGCAAAACGGGCAAAAGGTTTTAAAGACTGTAAAGTTAAATAATTTAGTCATTCCAGAAAAGGGATTTATTCAGACTTCATCTGATAAAAGGATCGGGATTTCAAAATTACTTGGCGAGATTAAGGAAATATTATTAAGCTAGGGTAGTAAGTTTATAATTGTTTTTATAAAGAAATTTTATTTTTAAGCTATACAATTCGCTACTTGTCATCAATAACCTTATTTAAATCAATCTTACCAGTATCATGCCCATTTTTTTGCATACAAGCCGAAATAGCCTCATATTTAATAGTTTTATTTTCAACTATACAATGAGTTAAATCTTTTCTAAAAGCACTAGATTGCATAATTAAAGAAAAAGATTTTTTTGCATAATCTCTGCCATCTGATGTTAGCATATATCCGTTTAATTGATATAAGGAAAATACTATGGAAATAAAGAAAAACAAATTCCCAAAAACAGATGATATTAGTGTTGTAAGAAGTATAGTTGATGTAATAATAAAATTATTTTTATTTTTTGCACCCATGTGAAAATATGAAATACGAAATTATTTTATATATAAAAATATAAAAGTAAATAGAAAAATGGAAATAAAATTTATAGTGGAAGACACAATGCTTCCACTAGTCAAGTTAATTATAGCACAGAAAGAGCGTTAATTACAGCTGCAATTTTTACACTATGCTGAATTTGCTCAGAAGTAACATTATGGGTTTTTAGTGTTTTTTCATGAGAATCTATGCACATTCCACAGCCATTAATACTTGAAACCGCAAGGCTTGCAAGCTCAAAGTCAACTTTCTCAATTCCATGACTTGCAATTGCGTTCATACGAAGTCCTGCTGGGATTTTTGAATACTCTTGATTTTGGCAAAGATGTAAAAACCTGTAGTAGACATTATTCATGCTCATTACTGCTGCTGCGGATTTTGCTGCATTTATTTGCATTTCTGACAACTTTGGTGAAAAATGTTCCAAGATTAAAGACTCAAGATTTTTATTTTTTACCGCAATTGCACATGAAATAGCACATATTGCAACTTGAACATCTGACAAAATAGAGCTTTCTGAAAGTAAAAGTGATTTTGCATTAAGCTTAATATCTTTTGCAAAGTCTGGTATATTGTCTATAAAATTTTCTAACATAAATAAATAAAAAAACTCATTGCATATGCAACTTATATTTTATATACAAAAGGCATTATATAAGTCAAATATATTGTCATTATGTTTAATATAATTTTTGCTTATTGTATTTTGGCACACAAGATTAAAAATAAAGTTTATTTTGCTAAGCTTTTAATTACTAAATCAAGCATCAAGATTTTATAATTTCCTTTTTCGCAGTTATGAAAAGCATGTTTTTGTGGTATAAATTTCGGTCAAGCAAACAAAAATACAAAATGCAGTTTTCTCTAGAATCAATGTTATAATATGTTTTACTAAATTGCAGAATCTAAGGAGACAGCTACAAATAAAGTGGATGATTTTATTACAAGAAATAGAAACAAAGAAGCTTTTTCCAAACAACTAAATCACCCAGCACTACAGCCGCCTATTTTACCAGATTGCGCATTTCCGGCAGGAAGAACATTAAGTGGGATTTTAATGAATTTTGGTAAAATTCCAGCTCTTAAATTTACCTGCAAAGATGGCAGGATTAACTGCGGAACTGGCAAATTTACCTGTAATTTATTCATTTTTGCAACATAATCTTGCTTTTTGGTCTGCGAATTAATGGAAACATTAGTCGCTTTTTCCTTGCCAATTGTTGATAAAATCACTGGATCGCTGTCTTTTTGAGGATATTCATGACCAACGAAGACAAGTGTCTCATCTGGCAGTTTATATAATTTTTGTATAGAGTCAAAAAGCTGCGCCGAACTTCCGCCCGGAAAATCTGTTCTTGCCGTTCCAACGAGTGGCGAAAATATTGTATCACCTGTAAAAATCGCTTTTTTTCCGACGTAATATGTGACGCAGGCTGGCGTGTGACCTGGGGTATAGATTACTTGTACAGGTAGTTCGCCAATTGAAAACTCCTGACCATCGTCAAACAAAACATCAAATTGCGACCCGTCTAGCTTTATTTCTTTATCATCAAAAATGGGCGCCCAATACTCAAGAACTTTAAGAATATTCCTGCCAATTCCAACTTTACCGCCAAGTTTTGAAGCGATGTAGTGCGATGCGGTTAGGTGATCTGCGTGAACATGGGTTTCAAGTATCCACTTTAGCTTTAAGTCATTTACTGTAATGAATTTTATGACTTTATCTGCAAGCTCTGTATAGGTTGCGCCGCTGTTTTGATCGTAATCTAAAACCGAGTCAATTACAGCACACTCGCGAGTTTTTTTATCACTTACAACAAATGTTGCAGTTTTGGTTCGCTTTCCATCAAAAAATACCTCTACATTCATAAAAATATCAGAAAATTAGCGACATTTACCACCACAGCATACAGATGATGTATTGTCATCATCAATATCATCACAGGCAGAATTTTTATCACAAGTTTTAGCGTCATCACAGCATTGAGAAGGTGATTGCTTGCCATTTTTGCAACAACCTGATGATTTACTATCAATTTTGCAACAACCAGATGAAATCTTTTGTGATTTATTTTTTATTGCCATGAAAATTAATTTAAAAATCACAATAATTCCAAATATATGGAGTGCTCTTGGGAAATAAACAGCAATAACTGAGAATATCAACCAAAATTGAAAGCATGGAATATGACTTTTACAGCTTTTAGCACCTGTCTTACAGCACGATCCAGTTTCTTTACAGCATCCAGATTTTACTGCATCACTCTTGCAACATTGTGATTTTTCATCACAGCAACCACCTTTATTGCCTTCTTTACAGCAAGAAGAGCCAAAAGCTTCATGATGACTTGCAGATTTGCAGCAGTCGGATTTTCTCTCACCACCCTTGCAGCAAGAAGATTTATTTGACAATTCTACTTTTTCATAATTTGAATCTTTACAGCATCCTGTTTTTTCTTCAATTTTCTTCGATGAGCACTCAGATTTCACGCCAGCACTGCATCCACTACTATCGCTACAGCCCACTTTACTATCTGAAGATTTGCCACCGCCAGAGCTACATCCACCACCAGCACTGCAACCGCCAACTGGGGCTGATCCATATTCGCCATTTTCCATTGCGTGCCATGCTAAAATTCCGCCTTCTACATTGTATACTTCAAGATTTGCGTCTTCTTCAAGGAGTTTTTTACAAGCTTCAAGACTGCGAACTCCGCCTTTACAATGCAAGGCAATAGGCTTATTATCTTTATTATGCGCGCGAACTTCAGCAAGATTAATTGTTCCAAGTGGCATTAAAATTGAACCAGGAATAGACGATGCTGCATTCTCACTTGGCTCGCGAACATCTATTAAAAAAATCGATCCATTTTTAAGCTTTTTTTTCAAGTCTTGTACTTCAAGAAGGTGTATCATATCTATAACAAATTAACATAAAGACATATTAGGCAAGACTTATGTAAAAGTCAAGAACTTTTTAAATATTCAATTCATTATATTTTGTGGGAAATTAAATATTGTATAAAGTAAGAAATACTTTAGTTAGAAAATCAAAAGGAAGGAACTTAGAATATTGATAGTTACCTTCAAAGCTTACATAAACATGCCGCCATTAACATGAATTGTAGTTCCTGTTATGTAAGATGCGTTATTTGATGCCAAAAATAGTGCTGCGTAGGCTATGTCTTCCGGTTTTCCCTGAGATCCAACCGGAATTTTTGATAAAATTGCTTGTTTTGCAGCATCTGGAATTGCGTCAGTCATTGCAGTTTCTATAAAACCTGGAGCTATGCAGTTAAAAGTCACGCCTCGTGTTGCAAATTCAACAGCCATTGTCTTTGTCATTCCCGCAAGACCAGCTTTTGATGCAACATAATTTGCCTGCCCCATGTTACCAGTAAAACCAACTATTGATGCTATGTTTATGACTCTTCCAAAGCGATTTTTCATCATTATTTTTCCAGCTTCACGGTTTAAAATGAAGTTCGATGTTAGGTTTATGTCGATAACTTCTTGGAAATCTTCTGTTTTCATTCTCATTGCAAGTCCATCTTTTGTAAGACCGGCATTACATATTATAACATCAAGCCCACCCATTTTTTCATTTGCGTTTTTGCAAAGATTTTCAACTTCGTCTTTGTTTTTCATGTTGACGATTAGGGAAAAAAGTCTCGATTTGTCCTCGTATTTTTCAAATAATTTCTCTATTTTTTCACTTGATGTGCTAGTTGCAAGAACGCGCGCACCACATTTATAAAATGCGTCAAAAATTGCACCGCCTATACCGCCAGTTGCGCCAGTAATTACGACGTTTTTTCCTGCGAAATCAAGATAATTCATAAAAGAATTAGTCTGTAAAAAGTATTAACCTTGTTTAGCTTTAAATCTTGGATTTGTTTTGCATATAACAACAACTTTTTTACCTCTTCTAACGAGTTGGCAACCTTTTCTAGTTTTTACAGATTTTAAAGATGATTTAACTTTCATAGACTTAAGTGATGTTAATTTAGGCTAAAAATATATTTTTTATTGTCAAGATAAATTTTTATCCTTAAAACAAAGATACGGCTAAGATTTCATATCTTCATTGTCAGCAATATTATCTTGATTCCAAAAAAATTCCGGTATTCCAGCTATTCTTGCGATTTCCTTTAAAATAGATTGCTTAGCTGTGCCTTTTTCAAGAAGATATGTGAACTCTAAAGTGCCATGAATGTTAATGTTTGCTTTAAAATGATAGTTTGTTATTCCAGAAATTTTTCCTTCAAGCTCGGTAATTTGATATATATGGCTTGAGCAAAGGACTCTTGTTTTGGCGTATTTATGCAAATGGACAAGAACCTTAGTTGATATTTCAAGACCATCCTCAAAAGATGCGCCTCTTCCAAGTTCATCTATTAAACAAAGGGAATTGTCATCAGCGTGATATATCATATCTGCAATTTCTTCAAGTTCCACATAAAAAGTTGATTTACCATCTTCCATAGCATCAAAGCCGCCAATTCGTGATATAATAGCACTTAGTTTACCAATCTTCATCTCTGAGCATGGAACATAGCAGCCAATTTGAGACATAAAACAAATTAGCCCAACTTGCTTTAAATACAAACTTTTGCCTGACATATTTGTGCCAGTTATTATAAAAGTTCTATTTTTTTTATCTGAAATGTAGTCATTTTCAACAACTTTTGTATCTGAAAACAAAGATTTATAAATTGGATGATAGCCATTTTTAATATAGATTTCATCATTTTCAATAATTTGTGGCCGTACCCAATTATTTTCTTTTGAGCAAAAAGACAGGCTATAAAGCGTGTCTATAACGCCAATAAAATTTGATATCTTTTTAATCAAAACAATATTGTCTCTTATAATATCGGATATTGCTTTTATTTTATCCAAAGGTATATCATAATCTTGAAATTCAATATTATCTGAATATGGAATAATTGATGAAATTTCTTGGAAAATTTGCTTACCATATGATGATGCTATATTTATCTCGGAAATAAATAGCCTTTCTAAAAGCAAAACATTAATTAACTCAACTGAGTGGTATATACTTTGAATAAACTTTATAAAGTCGTTTTTATTTGGAGTTTTATTAATCAGTCTAAAAATCAATCTATCAAAATCATAAATATTTCTTAGATTTTGAGCAATATCATTCATCAAATCCTCTTTTCTTATTAAATATTCAATAATATCAAGTCTTTCATTTATATTAATTTGCTTTGGCTGTGTTAGTATCGATTTTAACATTCTTGCCCCCATTGGCGTTAATGTTTTGTTTAAAAGATAAAATAATGTATTATTATTTCTTATTTTATCACTTGCAATATTTAGATTTAATATTGTTGAAGTTGGAATATAAATTTGATTATGATTATATCTTTTTTCTATTGAATTAATAGAGAATTTAACATCAGGGTTAATATTTTCAATATAACATAGAACTTGCCAGAAAAGCATTTTCTCGCTATGGGTTAAATTTTGAACACCATTGATATTTTGTATACAATCATTTTCACAAATCATTGAGTTTGAAATTCTTATAACATTAATACCAAATATATCTATATTTACAGGGAAGTCATCTTTAATCAAAACCTCTTTTGCTTCGTATAGAAATAATTTTTTCATTAAGCTATCTCTATTTGGAAGGCAATATTCTATAAAAGACTCGCCAACTGAAATATCTATAAATAAAATCGCAGCATTTTTATTTAGCATGCCAATAGATGCGATATATGAAGAATTTTGAGAATATGAAAACTCTTCTTGCAAGTGCGATATTGAAGGGGTTACTATATCTGATACAAATCTTTCTCTTTTTTGCTTAACTTTACCACTAATCTCCTTTTCGTTTACAATTACTATTGAAAAACCATTTTCAAGCAATCTTCTAACATATTCACTTTGCGCACCAACAGGAAAGCCGCACATAGGAAACATTTGCCCACGATATTTCTTCGAAGTCTCTTTAAGATTTAGTATTGGCGCTATTTTTATAGCATCATTTCCGATTATTTCATAAAATGCACCTATTTTAAACAGGACAATTTTATCCATGTTAGCCCTTTTTACCTCGTTATATTGAGAAATTATATCAAGCTCCTTTTCTGACACTTGTAATATATAAAATAATTGACATTACGGCAGCCGGCGTGACCCCTGAAATTTGCGATGCGGCAAAAATTGTTTGCGGACTAAATCTTTCAAGTTTTTCAATCACTTCATTTGAAAGTGCCTTTATCTCTCTATAGTTTATATCTTGTGGGATCTTCATTTCGCCACTTTTTGCAAGGCTTTCTATTTCCTCTTTTTGTCTTTGTATGTAAAAATGATATTTCTGGTCAACATTTACGGCAAATTTAGCGTTTTCTGTAAAGCTATCGACTTGTGGTAAAATCTTTGCTATATCCTTTATCAAAATATCTTTATTGCGAAGTAACTCAAGGCAATTTCTTTTAACCCCGTCTTGAGAGACATTAATGCCATATTGCAAAAGATCTACAGGAGTGCAAACTTTGGAGGAAAGCAAATCTTCAAGCGCGCGAATCTGTGAAATCCTCTCATTAAAAAACGCCTTTCTATCATTTGACGCAAGCCCTTTTTCGATTGCAATTTGCGTAAGCCTTAAATCGGCATTATCATTCCTTATATTTAGGCGATTTTCAGCTCTGGATGTAAACATTCTATATGGTTCGCCGCTTACGCCAAGATTTGTTAAATCGTCAATCATAACGCCAATAAATGAGTTATGACGAGACATTTGAAGTTCACAAGCTGGTAGTTTGCATTCATCTTTATCGCCTTCATGTTCCAAATTTTGTGACAGTATTTCCTCATTAAGAGAGCTTTTATTGCAATTTTCTGCCCCAATATTAAATGCATTTTCATTTGCAAAACGATTGTCAATTGCATTCTCTTTTGCGTCAAGAGCGAAAAATGCTGCGTTACTTCCTGCAACAAGACCCTGACCTGCCGCCTCTTCATATCCTGTAGTACCATTAATCTGCCCAGCTGTAAAAAGACCGTCAATTCCTTTAAATGCAAGAGTTTTTGTAAGCTTGCGTGCATCGATGTAATCATATTCAATAGCATAACCAAAGCGTGCAATTTTGCAGTTTTCAAGCCCTTGTATAGTCCTTATAAATGCCTCTTGAACATCAATTGGCATAGCAGTTGATATTCCATTTGGATACACTAAATTGCTATCAAGCCCTTCTGGCTCTAGGAAAATTTGGTGTCTATCTCTGTGCGAAAAGCGACGGATTTTATCTTCAATTGACGGGCAGTAACGAGGGCCACGAGATGAAATTTGCCCATTGTGCATAGGAGATCTGCTCTCAGCATGTGCAATTATTTCATGTGTTTTATCATTAGTATATGTAATATGACATACAACCTGCTCTTGGGTTATTTTATCTGTTAAATAGGAAAAAGGCATTGGATTTTCATCACTTTCTTGAAATTCAAGCAAGCTATAATCTATTGAATCGCGAAAAATCCTAGCTGGCGTACCGGTTTTAAGCCTTCCAAGTGAAATTCCAATAGACCTTAGCGAATTTGAAAGCTCTACACTTGGCGGCTCATCAATTCTGCCATTTTGACTCGTCAACTCGCCTTGATGAATAACGCCTGATAAAAATGTTCCAGTTGTTAAAACAATAGATTTACACGAGATTTTCTCATTATTATTAATTTCAATATTGCTAATTTTTCCACCATTTAATTCAACTTTTGTCGCTAGTGCCTCAATAATTTCAAGATTTTTATAAGACGAAAGCGTTTCGTGTGCTGCTTTTTTATAAAGCTTTCTATCTGCTTGCGCGCGCAAACCCCAAACAGCAGGACCCTTGCTTGCGTTTAAAATCTTAGTATGAATGCTTGCTTTATCGATAAATCTACCCATAACGCCATCCATTGCGTCAATTTCGCGAACTATTGTTCCCTTGCCAATTCCACCTATTGCAGGATTACACGAAAGCTCTCCAAGATTGTCAAATTTCATAGTTATCAAGGCCGTTTTTGCTCCAAGACGTGCAGATGCACAAGCAGCTTCTATTCCGCTATGCCCACCACCAATGACAATTACATCAAATTTTTTCATTTAAACATTGTATTTGGCTTAAGATAAAAACAAGTTTATAAAAGTCAATAATTGGAATTTTAATAAAAATATCTTGAATAAAAAAAATATTATGTTATACTGATGGGATATTTTTATTTTGTATGCCAAATGAAAGGGAGAAGAAAAGAAAGAAGAGGGAGTATAATAAAAAATATTATAACAATAATAAGCATTTAGTAAAAAAGAGTATAACTAACGAAAGACGAGAAAAATGCAAAGAATATGTTGCAAAATACAATGAAAAGAAAAGATCGCAAAATAAAAAGAAGTTTTTAGCAAAAAAAGCACAATATCAGGCTTTGTATAGATTAAGAAAAAAGAATTTATATTTACAAAATCAAATATATTCAAGTCCAATGAATGAAGTAAATTCTGAAATATCTAATAAATCTTGCCCTGAAATATCATCAGAAAATTTCTTAAATAGAAAATCAAAAAAGATTAATAAGCATGACATCGATTACATTTGGCAATAAAATTCTTGTATTATAATTTTCTTGTTGTTTAATTAGAGGAATTTATAAATATTATGAAATACTTACTTACAAATAGAAAAATAATACAAATTACCGGAGACGATATTCTTGGCTTTTTGCAAGGACTTATAACAAATGATGTAAAACTACTTGAAAAGCAAAACGGATTTTATAGTGCAATGCTTACTCCAAATGGGCGATTTTTATACGATTTTTTCGTCATATCAAAAAATAATGAGATTTTCATCGATATTGCAGATATTTTTGCAGATTCATTTATACAAACGCTTACAAAATACAAATTACGCAGAAAAATAGATTTTATCAAAACTAGCTTTAATGTTATATCAAGCCCTGAAAAATCAGATTTTTCATTTCAAGACAATCGTTTTAAAAGCGAAATTTATCGAAATATAGGAAATTACGAAGGAAGAGAGCAAAATGATGAATACAATAGCTTTTTAATTCAAAACCTTATTGTTGATGGGCGTTTTATTCCACAGGAAAAGGGCATTATTTTGGAATATGATTTTGAAAAACTAAATGGCGTGAGTTTTGAAAAAGGGTGCTATCTTGGGCAAGAGCTTATTCAAAGAACAAAGCGAATTGGGCAAATTAGAAAGAAAATCGCCATGGTAAAGCACAGCGATAATCTTGATTTCATTACATCTGATGGAAGTTTTGCGATTGTTTTTGAGAAAGACGATCGACTTGGCTAACGTTATTTTTCATTTCATTTGCAATCTTTTCTGATTTGCATTGCTTTTATGATATATATTACCATTCCTTGGATATTGTTTGTGAGAAAATTGATTTTGATGGCAATTAGATGATTCATTTCTTTCATTATTCTCAATTTTAACCTTTTTATACAATACATCTTCGCTATATTTTTGCTTCCCCATGATCAATTTATTAACAAAATATTTTGCAATTTAATTTTTTGAGTTTATGATTATATTAATGGCATTGCTAATCTAAAATAGATAACTGACCATTTCATTTTAGCATCAGTAGTTTGATCGAATATTCGAGTATTTTGATACATTTTGAGTGGCATTTGAATTTCCTCCTCATTCTTGCTAAGAAGTTACGAAGCAGAGAGTTGCAACCTTCAATCGTGAAAGTTTCAGATTTAGTTTGTATATGTTTTTCATTTGGAATTAAGCCGTTATAAGATCTCCAATAATCAGTTATGAAATAATTGATTATTTTATGAATAGTGATTTTGCAAAATATACAATCCCAATATAATTACCTATATAATAAACCCACCACCAAGAACGCGTGTTTCATCATAAAAAACGCATGCCTGACCTGATGTTATTGCGCGGGTTGGCGTTTTAAGCTTAACCAGCATTTTGTCGTCTAAAATGCGAAAAACTTTTGCTTTCACCTCCGGCTTTAAAGCCCTTACAATAACACTGCACTCAAACTCACTCATGCTAGCATGCTCTTTTGAAAGGAAATTAAGCCCTGAAATTTCAAATTCACTTGAATATAAAAGCTCTTCTTTGCCTATGTAGACTATGTTTTTTGCAATATCTGTTTTAATTACATACAGGGGTGCGTCAAATCCACCAACCCCAATTCCACGCCTTTGACCTTGAGTAAAAAACGCAGCACCATTATGCTTTCCAACGACTTCTCCAGTCTCAAGCATCACTATATCGCCATCTTTTTCAAAAGATGGATCGTTTTTCACTAAAAATTTTCCATAATCGCCATCTGGGATGAAGCAAATATCTTGGCTTTCCGGCTTTTGACTAATTTTAACACCAAGGCTTTCTGCTATCTTTCTTGTTTCATCTTTAGTAAAATCGCCCAGTGGAAATAATGTTTTTTCAAGTTGTTCATATTTTGTTCCAAACAGAAAATAGCTCTGATCTTTTGGTAAGTATTTTGCCTTGTGCATCTGAACTTGACCGTCTATATCTACTCTTTTTACATAATGCCCTGTTGCTATATAGTCAATTCCAAGATCGCATGCAACTTTTAACATATCACGAAATTTCACGGTTTGATTGCATTTTACGCATGGAATTGGCGTTTTTCCAGTTTTATAGCTTTGAATGAAGTCGTCAATTACATCTTGTTTAAAAGTTGATTCATAGTTAATGACATAATGCGGAATGCCAAGATTGCTGCATACAGTTTTTGCATCATATATGTCTTTAGAGCCGCAACATGTTTTGCTTTTACCAATAATTTGCTCTTGTTTGTAAAGTTGCAGTGTTACGCCTATTACATTCCAGCCCTCGGAGTGCAAAATAGCCGCAACGGTAGAGCTGTCAACCCCGCCAGACATTCCAACCATAACACTTTTCATTTTCCAAAGCAATTTGAAAAAATCTAAACACTTTTAAATAAAAGTAAATAAAAAATTTAATACTATTGTATAAATTTAAAAACCTCTATTCTAAGATTGCAATTTTAACATCTCTTATCGGTACAATTTGCATTAATTTTTCTTTAATATTTTCAAGCTTTTCTTGTGGAAGATTTGCTTTTATTGCAATTGACGATATTGTTTTTTCTTCATTTAATGGCTCTGCATGTATAGTTTCAATGGAATATCCTCGTGCAGCGAATAAATTGCACACTTTAACCAATACGCCTTCATCATTATCTGCTGTCATGTAAACTTCAACTTTTTGCATAATTTTAAGCTTTTAAATAAAGTTAATTGAAAGAAAAATAAAAATCAAGAATTTATGGGAAATTATTTAATAAATGTTCCACGTGGAACAAATCTTATATTTTCTCTGTAATTACTTGATATTATAGACGATATAATAAAATTTCCAGTTGTTTATTTAGATTCTAAAGCTACATTTTTAGCCTTTTGTGCATCACTCACTTTTTTCATTTCTGTTAAGATATATTCTGCAAGATTATCTGTAAAAGTGCTTGATGTATTTGATAAAATTACAATAAAGGCATTAACATCTTTGTTATATAGGAATATATTTGATGCACCATTAATGTACCCCCTGTGAAACATACATTCTATACCGCCAATTTTTCCAAATCTCATACCATAGCTATATTGTATAGGTGTTTTTACATTATTGCTAACAACATATCCCGTTTCTTGATATTTATTCCACAAGGATTCATTTGTAGTGATGTATTTTATCCATTGTTCAAAATCGTTGATTGATATTTGAATTCCAAAGTCACCAGTAGTTAGATAATTTGTTTTATTTTTCAATATTTTGAAATGTGGCCATTCTCCATATGAAATTGATTCATTAGGTAATTTTTGTCTATCCTTTGTATGTATGAAAGAGTGCATATTGAGACTTTTAAAAAAATTATTCATATAATCTGCGTATGTCATTTGAGAAACATTTTCAATAATCATTGACAATAAAACATAATTTGTATTACTGTAATTAAAAACTGTATTTATTTCTTTTTTCGCAACACCATATTCTTTGACATATTCTATCACATCTTTATTTTCTATTTGTATATCGGAATTTACTTTTCCATTTAAATTTAATCTCTTATCATTTAAATAATCTGGAACGCCGCTTGTATGAAATATTAGATTTTTTACTGTTATATTATTTGGAATGAAAGTGAAATCTTTTGGAAGATAGTTTCGTGCTGGCTTTGTTGTGTCAATTTTGCCATCTTTTTCAAGATTTAATATTGCGGCAGCTGTAAACATTTTTGCAAGAGAGCCAGATTCAAATATAGTATCGCTATTGATTTTCTCTTTATTTTGTATATTAGCAAGACCGTATCCATTTTTCAATACAACATTGCCATCTTTTATAACAAGAACTGCAACACCTGGAGCTTTAGTTATAAAGTCATTTAAGTCTTTAAATTCATATTTTTGAATTTGAACTTCATTATTTTTCGTTGCTGCTTGTTTATTATCATCAGAATTAAAGAAGCTAAAGCCACAAATTACAAATATGGCAAATATATATCTAAGTTTCATAATAGAAAAATTTTTCCACTTTATAGTAGATAAAAAATAAAAGTCAATGAATTTAGCAATAGTTGTTTATTGTAAATGATATAAAGATTGTAGATAAATAATCATTCACCAAAGGTAATCTTATTTTGCATCAATTCCTGTCTAGTCTTGATTTTAGTTCTTAGGTATTCCATTGGTCTATCGCCTTTAATTCTATTACAATTACCGCATAGAAGTTGATAATTTTCATAGTAATCACCGCCGCCTTTTGCACGAGGAACTATATGATCAACCTCAAAATGCCATATATCAAGGGAAATATTGCATGCATTGCAACAACCTTTTTGCTCTTTAAAGAGCCTTTCTTTAATACTTGCTGTAATTGGTTCTTCTGAAATATCTGTTCTTTTTGGAACATCTGTTCTATGAATAAAGTCAACACCCTCTTGCTTAAAATTAAGGCTATCGTCAATAAATCCATCTTTTTGAAGGCGTTCAAGTAATACTGGTGCGGCTTGTTGCTCGATGTCAATTCCAATCCATTTTCTATTTAACTTCTGGGCTGCAACGCAGGTTGTTGCACATCCGCAAAATGGGTCAAGAACAATATCATTAGGTTTACTACTAGCTTTTATTATTCTCTCTAACAGAGCTAGGGGTTTTTGAGTTGGGTAGCCTGTTGCTTCTTTTACATTTGGACCCAATGGTGCTATATCATCAGCTTTCCACAAACTACTCATTCTAATGCCCTTGCTATCATTCAAATACTGTTTATAGTAATAATATTTTGAATTATTGGTTTTTTTAATTCTATCCTCTGCTTTTAATCTTTCAAGTGTACTTTCTGAATATGTTTTTAAGACTTGCCACCTATATCTACCATTTTCATCATTTTCGCTAAATTTGCTATTAATATATTCTATATCATATTCAGTGTATAATTTGTTGTATAAATAATTTTCACTTTTTGAATAAAATAAAATAATGTCAACATTTCTTGGAAAAAACTTTGCAATAGCTTTGCTACTTCCTGTGTCTGTTGTTCTTTCCCAGCTAATCTCATTCCTAAAATTATCTCTGCCAAAAATCTCATCTAAAACAATTTTTAAATAATGGCTTGCCGTAGGGTCGCAGTGTAGATAAATTGAGCCAGTGTCTTTTAAAATACGATGCATTTCGATTAACCTTTGAGTCATATAGGTTACATATGCCATCATGCCTTTGCTATGTATTTCCTCAATTGACTGAATAAATCGCACCAAAGATGGATATTTATCAACTAGTTTATCTAGGTAAGCTTCATCAACATCATGCCAAGTCCACATATCTTTAAAGCTTGCACCGGCTGATTTAGTTCCAATTGGAGCGGAGTAAGTGCGTTTTGAGTTAAATGGAGGGTCAAGATAAATCAAGTCAACAGATTCCGAATTTAATCCGTATAAAATAAAAAGATTGTCATTTGTATATAGTGTATTTTTCATATCTTACCAGTCAAATTTCTTATACTTACTTTCAAGCTTATGATAGCCTATTAAATGGAATAATAGTAATTTTTATTGTCAAGCTTTGATGAATTTTAAACCTTGATATCCATTAATAGATAACTCTAATTTTATGACGATTTTCTAAGAAAAAGTATCAATTTACAGTGTTTTCCTTTATTTTGCGTAGCAGATTGCCCTTATTCTGGATTTGCAATATAGTGTCTTGTTTGCATTAGAACTCTTAACTAAACAAGTCTCTGGATTTATTATCAAGTATTTTGTAACGTTTGGAATGACATTTTGATAAGCATAATTTCCAAACTTGACATCTATAGCATAGATCTTGCATTATATGAATATAGTAGAAATTTTGTATACACAAAACGCAAAAACCCATGCAAGAAGTGATGTAATTACTACAAGACTTAAGGTTGCATAGCGCATTTGAGACTCTTTTTTAAAAGTTGCTGTTGCGGAAATGCAAGGTAGATATAGCATAAAAAATGCAATCATAGAAAGCGCAGATGGAAGGGAAATTGCTCGCTTTATTCTGCTTTGTGCAGATTTTTTACGAGCATCGAGGTCTTCATCGCTTAAATTTGCAGCATCAAATCCATATAAAATACCCATGGTAACAATGCCTACCTCTTTTCCAAGCAGCCCTGAAAATGCTGCGATATTCATCCTCCAGTCAAAGCCAATTGGGGCAAAAATAGGCTCCATTATCTTTCCGCTTTTACCTAAAATACTGTTTTCAAGCCTCTCTTTTTGTAAAATTTGCACCCTAGTTTCATCTAAATTTTCATCAAAAAAGCCAGATCTCACTGGGTAGTTTGCTAAAATCCATATAACGCATGAGCAAATTAGTATAAATCCGCCTGCTTTTTTCAAAAATATCTTAACATTTGAAAATGTATATCGCAAAATATCGACTGGATTTGGAATTTTATAGCTTGGCATTTCAAAAATTTGCATTAGTGTGTTTTGGTTGTTTTTTAGTACTTTTCCTATCAAAAATGCGACAAATAGGCCAATTAATGCACTGAAAATATAGATTCCAAGCATGACATACGGGGCGACAGATTTTTCAAAAAAAACACCCACCAGCATTATAAAAAATGTAAATTTCGCACTGCATGTCATAAAACCGATTGCAAACATTGTTGCGATTTTTTGCACTTTATTTGGCAGTATTCTTGCCGATAAATACGCTGGAATCGAGCATCCAAAGCCTGTTACAAGTGGAATAATTGCTCGACCGGAAAGTCCAAAAAACTTCATAATTGTATCCATAATAAAGGATATTCGCATCATGTATCCCGATTTTTCAAGAATACCTATTGCAAAAAAAAGAACGGCTATGCTTGGCAGAAATTCAATAAAGCCCAAAAACCCACGCAATATTCCATCTGATAAAAACGATGAAATTTCACGATTTAAAGGCATTTGTTGTACTTTGTTTGACAAGAAATCAAATAAGGTGGCGGTTATTTCCTTAAAGCTATCTGAAATTCCAAATGCAGTCTTGAAAATTACAAACATTATAAGCAAAAATATAGGCAGTCCAGCTATTTTATTTAAAAAGATTTTGTCTAAAAATTTTGATATATCAAATTTAGATTCTACATTTTTCACAACAATTTTATCAGTAATTTCCGTTGCTATTTCAGCCTCATTTATGATTTTTGCATTGTCAATTTTTTCTAAAAACTCAAGCTTTGAGATATCTGATAATCGATTTATAGACAAGACATTTTCACGCTTTATATTGCCAGTAAATATGCCGCTTTTCTCGGCAATATGGCACATATTTAGGCATAAAATCATAGGTTTTTTAACGCTTTTTACAATTTCTTTCGTAAGTTGCAGGTCTAGCTCTATTTTTGTGCAGTCTATAATGTTTAAAATTATATCGTATTTATCGGTATTTTTTAGGATTTCAACCGCTATTTTTTCATCCTCGCCTTGGCAGTTTGAAATTGAATAAAAACCGGGCAAATCGATAAATTCGTATATACAGCCTTTGTTTTCAATCATTACACTTTGCAAGCCAGTTGTAACACCTGCGAAATTTCCAACACGAAGGCGGCTTTCACAAAGTCTATTTATAATCGATGTTTTTCCAACATTTGGGCGACCAATTACCAAGATTTTAAGGTATTTTTCACTCATAATTTCGAGCAAATAATCTTTTTTGCATCACTTTTTCTAATCATAATGCATGTTTTACCAAGCCCTAAGCTTATTTCAACTTGAATAATTTTTCCAAGAAGACTCTTATTTAAAACCCTAAATACAGTGCCGTTTTTAATTCCGAAAGACTCAAAATAAAGACACTCAGGTGCGGTAATTTCAAGACTTAATATTTTGTATAAAACACCAATTTTAGCACTATTTAAGGTCATTTTTTGCTATTTTTCTAATTATAATAATGACGAAATAATATTAAGCAAGGAAAAAATATTTTTGTTGATTATTATTTTTTTTGTATATATAAAAGTTAAGTGTAGTTTTATATATAATATGAATAGCTCAAATAGCAACAATAATTCTGGTAGTAATGTAATTGAAGAAGACGAAGAAATTTCCAGTGAAAATAGTTATGAGGATGGTAGTGATGAAAGTTTATCTTCTGAAATTGAAGAAGTCATGCAACAAGAAGATTCAGATCGATCAATAACAGGTAATGATAGTGTTTATAATGACATGAATCTAAGTTTAAAAGTACAAAGACCTTTTATTGACCAAAAAGTCTTAAAAAATGTAAACCGTTTTGAATTTTTTAATATTCCACAAAACTTTTTTGCAAATCTTTTACAGCGCGAAGGTTTAGAGCAAGCGTTTATTGATGCCGTTGTGTGGCTAAGAGATAATGTTAAGAATGGTGTGCAAAATCCTTGGCAATATAATGGATATTATGATTGTTTGTGTGTAGAAAATTTGACTTTACAAGACATTAGGATGCTTTATGGTAAAATAAATCTTATTCAAGATAAATACCAAAAGCAAGTTCTTCTTGATGCAATCGGCAAGTATTGCTTTATAACATCAATTAAACCTAATACTATAAGTGTTGATGATTATGGTTTATTAAAAAATCTAGCTGGATCTATGTATGATGATGGGGTTTCTATAACGAATATATTATTATTGGCATTAGAAAAAGATATGACTGTCAATAAGGCAGTATATAATGCTCTTTCTATCGATGTAGAGAGAATGAATAGCAAACAAGATGAGATAATGACGATGAATCAAAAAGTAAAGAAATACATACCTCAGCCAACTGGGGCAAAAAGATTGGATAGCCTTAAGAAAAAATATCCCCAACAACAAAGACTAAATGAAGAAGTATTTCCGAAATCTCTAGAAATTCCAGCAAATATTCCATATACTTCTTATCAACTTGACGGTCAATTGATTAAGGTTGCTAATCATAATTATAAAAATCAATATCAAGATAGTTATCAAAATTCAGAACAAAATATGAATAATAAAACAGAAAAACAAGACAAAAACAAAGATAGACAAAGAAGTAGAAATAATTCTAAAATCGAGAAACAAAATGATAATTTCGCTAGTCAGATAAAATATTCTAGAAATCGTTCAAGCAGTGCTTCATCAAGAGGTAGTAGCGTAGGTCGTGATAGAAATGGTTGATATGAATTTTAAGTTTGTTCACATGGTGTGTAATTTTACTTTGGATTGACAAAATAAGTAGAAATCATTCTTCAAATATTCGTTGATATAAAGCAGACATTGGCATATCTTGAGGCAAAAGATATATTAAATAAGCATTGTATCATAAAGTTTGTTGCATGATTGATTAAATGCTGTAATATTATTGTTTTATGTCAATTTACTTTTAAGATATTTAGTTATATTTTTTATAAATAATAATTCAAAGAATAAATGAATTATACTATAAGCATAAACAGACTAAATAAGATTATTTAGTGAAAATCTAATCATCCGAAATCTTAAGCACGGCAAGGAATGCAGATTGCGGAACTTCGACGGAGCCAAGCATTTTCATGCGTTTTTTACCAGCTTTTTGCTTATCCAAAAGCTTTCTTTTACGGCTTATGTCTCCACCATAACACTTTGCAGTCACATCTTTTCGCATTGCAGATATTGTCTCACGGGCTATGATCTTGGCACCAATTGCAGCTTGAATTGGAACGGCGAACATCTGCCTTGGAATAAGCTCACGAAGCTTGGCACATAGCGCTCTTCCGCGTTGCTCTGCTCTGCTTCTATGTGTTATTATCGAAAGTGCATCAACGCTATCTCCATTTAATAAAATTGAAACTTTTACAACATCAGACTTAACATATTCGGCTATTTCCCATTCAAAACTTGCATAACCTTTTGAAATTGACTTTAATTTATCGTGGAAATCAAGAACGATTTCAGCAAGAGGAATTTTATAAACAAGCATAACTCTTTGGTTTCCGGAGCTATAGTTTAAGTCAATTTGAGAGCCTCGTTTATCTGTGCAAAGCTTCATTATATCGCCTAAATAATCACCCGGTGTAAAAATTGAAACCTTTGCAAGGGGCTCTTCTATTTCACGAATTAATACTGGATCTGGATAAGTTGCCGGATTGCTAATTTCCGTTACAGTTCCGTCGTTTAAATACATTTTATAAACAACGCTTGGCGCAGTTGTAACAAGGTCTGCGTCATATTCACGCTCAAGACGCTCTTGGACTATTTCCATGTGCAACAGACCTAAGAAGCCACATCTAAGACCAAATCCAAGGGCAGCGGATGACTCAACTTCGTAGGATATACTTGAGTCATTTAAGGCAAGCTTTTCAACCGCAGTTTTCATTTCAACATATCCACTTGGCTCACTTGGGTAAAGACCGCAAAATACTACAGGCTGAACTTTTTTAAACCCTGGCAGTGGCTTGGTTGTTGTGTCTTTTTCAAGGACGATTGTATCACCAACAAGGCAGTCAGCAACAAGCCTTATATTTGCACACATATACCCAACCTCCCCTGCTTTTATCTCATTTACTTCGTTTCTTTTGGGCATGAAAAATCCTAGCTTTTCAACTTCATGAACAGAGCCATTATGAAGCATTTTAATTTTATCACGAAGCTTTAAAACGCCTTCACGAACTGAAATTAACATTACAACCCCAAGATATTGATCATACCAAGCATCAACGAGTAAAACCTTCGTTTGCCCTTCAACATTTCCACTTGGAGCTGGGATATATTTTATAATGCTTTCAAGAAGATTATCAACTCCTGCTCCTGTTTTACCACTTGTAAGCACTGCATTTGATGTATCAAGCCCTATTACCTCTTCAATTTGTGCTTTCGTACCATTTATGTCAGATGATGGCAGATCTGTCTTATTTAAAACCGGTATTATTTCGTGATTTGCATCTATTGCTTTATAAACATTTGCAAGGGTTTGTGCCTCAACGCCTTGAGTTGTATCAACTAGTAAAAGAGAGCCATCGCATGCGGAAAGACAGCGAGAAACCTCATAAGCAAAGTCAATATGCCCTGGTGTATCCATTAAATTTAGCACATAATTTTGCCCATCTTGTGCTTTATAATTAAGACGTACGGTTTGAGATTTAATTGTAATTCCACGCTCACGCTCTATATCCATTGAATCAAGGATTTGATCTTGCATTTGCTTATCATGAACTGCTTTGCAAAATTCGATTATTCTATCTGCGAGGGTGCTTTTTCCGTGGTCAATATGTGCAATTATTGAGAAATTTCTAATTTTTGTAATATCGTGCAAGTTATTATAATATATTTGCATTATTATTAAAGGAGATTTTTTAAATTGCAAGGGAAAAGTTAGCTATGCAAGCTGATAGAGTGGTACTATAGTTTGCCATTTTTTATAATTTTCTTGAATTTTGCAAAACTAACATCTGAATCTATTTTTATCCTTGGAATCTCAAATAAGTCATATTTATTTTTATTATAAGATTTACCATCTTGTGTTGCAGCACTTATATATCCTGATTTTTGCACAACTTGAGTTATTTTATAGTCATATATATTAAGTGGATATGAGAAATGATTACAAATAATGCCATATTTTTTCTCAAGAAAGATTTTTGAATAAAGAATTTCTTTAATAACATTTTTTGCAGGAAGTAAAGTTTGTAAATTAACGCAGTGCATTGCTGATGATCCAATTTCAATTAATCTACTATTTAACATTTCAACAATGTTGTGTTCTGTCATTTTCTTTGAATTTTGATATTTTGGAGACAGATAAAACAGTCCAGGAATATTATACTTCTTTAAAATCGGAAAAACAAATTTATATTGGCTTGCAAGACCTTTATCAAATGTTAAAATAATAGATTTATATTGCCTCTTCTTTATTGCATCGTCGAGTTTGCGAAATCGAAATTTCTTCTTCATTAAGTATATAATTTGCTTTTCAAATGCTTGCGGTGTTATGTATTTTGAATTTTTTTTATCCGATATATTCTCATATACCAAGATTCTTGGATAGTAATAAGACCTTGTGCTCTTGAAGGCAAGATGTTTTTTTATCTTAAAGAAAATAAAATATATTAATATACAAAATAATGTCGTTTGCATATTTTACTTGATATTTATTAAATTTATAATATAAAAAAAGATAGATTTTAATACGCAAGAAAAATATGTCAATATTAAAGCTAGTTTTATTTCCAGATCCAAGACTTCAGCAAAAATGTGATGCTGTAAGGGTTTTTGATGAAAATCTTAAAAATGAAATAGCAAATATGTTTGATAGTATGTATCACTATAAGGGCATAGGGCTTGCTGCATGTCAAGTTGGCATAATGAAGCAAATATTTATAATGGATATAACATCAAATGAAAATGAAAAAAGTATGGTTGATAAAAAATATTGCTTTATTAACCCACAAATAGTGAAATATTCAGATCAAAAGTCAAAATATGAAGAAGGCTGCCTTTCTTTTCCTTTGCAAAATGCAGTTATACATAGGCCAGAGTCTGTATTAATAAAATTTCAAGATGAAAATGGAACTTGGCATGAAAAAGAGGCTTATGGGCTTGCCGCAACATGTATACAGCACGAGTTTGACCATCTAAATGGAATAACAATGCCAGATAGGGTAAATTCCATAATGAAAAAGTCAAATATGATTGAAAAGGCTAAGAAAATTAAGAAAGAGAGAGAAAATACCTAAATATACTATGTTATTTTTCGATATATTCAGTAAATCTATTCTTTTAATCTTAAATTTTGAAATGGAAAATAATTGGTGGGTTCGGTGGGACTTGAACCCACGACCAATTGATTAAGAGCCAACTGCTCTACCAGCTGAGCTACGAACCCAAGTAAAAGTATATCTTAATATTTAAAAATCAAGTATTTTTTGTGATTATATTACAAAAATAAAAAACTTTACATTAAAATAATTATCAATAATATTTTATATCATATATTACAATAAATGTTTTCATGCGTTGAATGTGGAATGAATTACGCCAAATGGACGGGGAAATGTACAGCGTGCAATAGCTGGAACACAATTCATGAGGAAAAGGGTGACGCTAGCGAAGTGTCAAGCTTTTTTGGAAAACAGAAGAAAAATTCTTCCAAAAAAACATCTGACGCACTAAAGCTTTCGGAAATTTCAAGCATAGCGGCTGGAGATCATAACAGAATTTCATCAAATATATCAGAGCTTGACAGAGTTTTGGGTGGAGGATTTGTCGCTGGAAGTGGGATATTAATCAGCGGTGAGCCGGGAATTGGTAAGTCAACACTGCTTTTACAATGTGCATATAATACATCAAAAGCTGGAATGAAAACGGTTTATATTTCAGGTGAGGAGTCAGTCGGGCAAATATCTATGCGTGCAAAAAGGCTTGGAATGGAAAACTTCCCTGCACTTGTTGCATCGTCTGGATGTGTTGAAAAAATCCTAAAAACTGTTTCTGAAGCTGGTGATGTGAAGTTTCTAATTATTGACTCAATTCAAACTATGTATCTTGAGGCGCTAGAGTCAAACCCGGGAAGCGTTGCGCAAATAAGAGCGGCAGCATACGAGCTTTTAAATTACTGTAAAATGCAGGATATAGTAATGATTTTAGTCGGGCATATTACAAAAGATGGTCAGGTTGCAGGGCCAAAGTTACTTGAGCATATGGTTGATGTTATGCTTTATTTTGATGGAGAAAACAACAACTATTTTCGTATTTTGCGTGGAATTAAAAACCGCTTTGGAGCAACAAATGAAATAGGTATTTTCCAGATGGTTCAAAATGGTCTTGAGCCTGTTTCAAATCCATCTGAAATATTTTTGTCAAGTAGCAAGGAGGATATTCAAGGCCGTATAGCCTTTTCAACATTTGAGGGAACAAGGCCTGTTTTACTTGAGCTTGAGTCTTTGGTAACTCCGTCTTTTATTCCAAATCCAAGGCGAACGACTGTTGGGTGGGATAATAACAGGCTTTCTATGATACTTGCTGTGCTGTGTGCAAAATGCAATATGAATTTTTCTGATAAAGATGTTTATTTAAGTGTATTGGGTGGGCTTAAAACACAAGATCCATCGGCAGATTTAGCTGTTTGCCTATCTTTAAAATCTGCGATTTCGAAAAAACCAATCAAGGCAAAAACTATAGCAATTGGTGAAGTCTCGCTTTCAGGTCAAGTTCGCCCTGTTTTTCAAATTGAGCTTAGAATAAAAGAGGCAATTAAGCTTGGATTTTCTGAAATTTACATTCCAAAAGGGTCGTTTAAAGACAAAAAACCAGATGGAGTTTTAATTGTAGAAATTGACAAGATTTGGGATTTTTAAAAAACTAATAAAATCAGTATATTTCTTAGCAAATAAAGATTAAAGGTTAAGGAAGGTATAAGAGAAATTAAATCAACTTATGACATGCAAGCCCAAGATGGGAAAAGCTTTTTTGCGTTGCGATGCGGCCACGAGAGGTTTTTTCGATTAATCCGTGGCGTATGAGGTATGGTTCAATTACATCTTCGATTGAGGATGAATCTTCTGAAATGCCTGATGCAATGGTCTCTATTCCAACTGGCCCGCCATTGTAATTTTCTATTATGAACTTTAAATATCTTCTGTCCATGTCGTCTAGTCCGTAAATATCAACCCCTAATTGATTTAATGCTTTATCTGCAAAATCTCCATCAATGATTGAATTTTCGGTATAAATTGCAATATCGGCTACTCTTTTTAGCATTCTTATGGCAATTCTTGGTGTTCCGCGAGATCTTTTTGCAATACTCATAGCTCCAGAATTATCGATTTTAACATCTATTATTCCGGCATCTCTCATTATTATATCGCAAAGCTCTTGGTCTGTATAAAAATTTAGCTGCATAGGAATTCCAAATCTAGTGCGAAGTGGGCTTGAAATCATGCCGATTTTCGTTGTTGCGCCAATTAATGTAAAGGGTTGAAGGTCAATTTTAATAGTCCGCGCCGCTACGCCTTCGCCAATTATTATGTCAATTCGAAAATCTTCCATTGCTGAATATAAAACCTCTTCAATTGATGGATGCAGCCTGTGAATTTCGTCAATAAAAAGGACATCATTTTTTTGCAAATTAGTCAAAATTGCAGCCAAATCTCCAGATTTTGTAAGCATTGGCCCTGCTATCATGCGAAATCCAGTAGCCATTTCTTTAGAAATTATCTGAGAAAGTGTTGTTTTTCCAAGCCCTGGTGGACCGTAAAAAAGTATATGATCTATAGCTTTTTGACGCATTTTACTTGCGTGTATGAAGATTGACAGATTTTGCTTTAAATCTCCTTGACCAATAAATTCACTAAGCAGGGTAGGGCGAAGGCTAATCATTAGCTCGTCTTGTTTTTCTGGATTTAAAATTTCATTTTTTTCCATTAATTAAATAATATAATAAAAATTCACTAAATTTAATCTTTTATATAGGAAAGGTACATCAAATAATAAATTAAAAATCAAGAGAAAAACATTAAAATAATTGTAAAAAAATACTTGAATATAAAATAAGAAGTTTTATTTCTGGTATTATACACTCGTAGCTCAGATGGACAGAGCAGAGGTTTCCTAAACCTTTGGTCGTGGGTTCGACTCCCGCCGAGTGTACCATATTATTTGAATATAAAAAATTAAAGTGTAATATCATTTATATTATTAGTATTATCTTTATTTTGTTTTTTCTGTTCTTTTTTTCTATCATTTATAAATAGTCTTTTATCATATTTACCACATGATGATATAAGAAGGATAATGATAATATTGACTATTATTTTTTCTAGCATACAAATATAATGATTTCAAGTTAATTGTTAATATAGAATATGAATTATAAAAATAAAGCAAAAAATGCTTTTACAATAGCTGAGATGGCTATAGTTATATGTATAATAGCTATTTTAGTTTCACTAACTGTTATTGCAAATGGATTTATAGAAAGAGGCAAGGCTCAATCTCTTGTTTATGAAATAACAGGATATCAAAAAATGATAGATGCATTTAGAATGACATATAATTCTCTTCCTGGTGATTTTGAAAGAGCATCAACTGATATAAATTCAGCAATAAAAAATGGAAATGGAAATGGAAAATATGATGTACTTGCAGATGGTACTGGTGAATCTTTTTTAGCTTGGCAACATCTTAATTATGCAGGAATTATACCAGATAAATATACTGGAATGACGGTAATGGCAGGATCGCAAATATGTTCAATTGGACTAAATATTCCTCGTTCAAAAATATTTCCAAATGCTGGATATAGAATAACAAGTGAAATTCCGCTTGAAATTAGTCAAAATTCAAATATGTCAAAATATAAAACAATAATGGAATATGCATCATATGCAACACAAACTTCAACTGGAAGGGGAACAACTGGTATTGTAACACCAGATATTGCATATGATGTTGATAATAAAATGGATGATGGAAAGCCACTTGAAGGATTTGTTCTTGGGTTAAATGATGTATCTAATAAATGTAATTCAACAACATTTAATGTATCAACTGGGGGTTATTCAAGTGGTGCAACTTATATAGATTCGAAAAATACAGGATGTATAATGGTTTTTGTAGCAACAGAATATTAAATATTTCTTGACATACCTTTGGAATTTCCCGAATTAGCTCTAGCTTCTTGAGTAGCTTGATGAATTCCTTTTTCTTGTAAAGTATTTAAGTCCATATTTCTTAGATTTTCAATAGTTTGTTTTGCTAATTTAGAAGTCATTTTACCAACAACAACATCTGCAATATCTGCAACACCAACAATTTTATCTTTAACAACTTCTTTTTTAATTTCTTGTTTCTTGTCTAATACTTCTATACCTTGCTCTTGATATAGGTTTTGTGCAACTTGATTTTCCAATTCATTATCAATATTTTGCTCAACTTCATTTTCATTTGTATCTATTTTTCTTTCTTCAGGTTTTTTATTTGGAGTAAAGACTTTTTTAGAAATATCACCAGCTGCAAACAAACTATCAACTACTATACCTGCTGTAACTTTATTTAGTTTTCTAAAACCTAAATAAAAGACGAAAAAGAATAGAAGAGAGCCTGCTATATACTGAAAAATATCTGACAATAAATCCATTTAAATTGACAAAAACACAAAATATCTGACAAACTTTTTTCATAATTGTCAATATTTTTTTAAATTATTAGAAAATTTTGTCAATTTTTAAAAACTGACAATTTTTAAAGAAAAAGTGACAATTAGAAATATTCATATTTTATAAGGGTTTTTTATATAAACTGACAAAAGTAACAATGTAATAAATAATAATATTAATATATCTTTATATTTTATTTATCATTAAATTTAAGAGCTCTTGAAAAAGATATACATACAATTTCGATATTTGAATTATATTTTTTCAAAACTTTTGATACTTCATTAAAGGTTGTTCCAGTTGTAAAAACATCATCAATTATAACAATTTTTTTTATTTTAGAAACTAAATCTTTATCTAAAACGGAAAAGCAATTTTTTAAATTTGTTACTCTTTCTTCAACATTAAGACTTGATTGTTTTCTAGTTTTTTTAATTTTTGCTAAAACGATTGGATTATAATTTACTTTTGTTAATTTTGATATATGCTTTGCTATTAGGCAAGAGTGATTAAATTTTCTTTTTCTCAAAGTTTCTTTATCACTTGGAATACCTGTTATTATATCACATTTTTCGATAATATTAGAAAATTTTATATTTATCATAAATGCAATATTTTTTGCAATAGACAGATTATCACCATATTTTAAGTCAAGAATCATTTTTTTTGTATTTTCTGCATAAACACAAACACTTCTTGCAATATCGTAGTAAATTTTTGGATTTGAGAGACATTGCTGACATAGTGCATCTTTATTAATTTCAAATTTATATGGAATTCCGCACTTTATACATATTGGATTTTCAATAAAGTCAATATCTTTCCAGCAATCTTGACATAAAAAGCCTTCACTTAAATGTTTTTTACACACTTTGCATGTGTTAAAAAATAAAATATTTAGTATGTTTTTTAAAAATTTATAAAAAATATTCATTTTTACTTGATTATTAAATTTTTTTGTTATTACTAGTTAAAAGATTGTAATCATAATTTTATTGTCAATATGAATGTAAAAAGTTTATTAAATTTTAAGTCATTTTTTTCTAAAATGAGCAATGTTTGTTGCAGAAAAAATAAATGTAGCACTGAAGGTTCTAGCTGTGAGAAAAAAAAGTGTTGTCCATGCAGATGTATCTTAAAAATAGTTTTATCTTTATTATTTTTATCTTTATTTAACTTTTTCTTTGTAAAATTTTACATAAAGGGTCATGGTCAAGAAATAGTTGATGCTGTTAATGCTTCATTTGCAAAACAAAAAGAAGAGAAAATGGCAAATTCTAAGAAAAACGCTTCTGTTGAGTATGAAAAATTAATAAAAGACTCATCAGTTCCATTTATTGGTGATAAAAATTCTAACAACATTATAATTGAAATATTTGATTATAACTGTGGATATTGCAAAAAAGCAAATGATGAAATTAGAAGATTATTCCAAAAAAGAAATGATGTTAAGGTTTTATTAATTAACGCTCCGATTATGAGTGAAGCTTCATTGGTTGCTGCAAAGGCTTCAATTGCTGTATTTGCTAAAGATCCTGAGCATTTTGATGATTTCCACTTTAGATTAATGAATCACAAGGGTCAAATATCTCCGCAAGATGTTTATGATATAGCTCAAGCCTCTACAAAAGGTCGTTACAAGGCTGTTAAAGATGAAATGGAGTCAAAGAAAACTGAAGAAGCTATTCAAGCAAGTTATGATATTTTAAGATCTCTTAGTATACAAGGAACTCCTGCATTTATTATTGCTGGAGATTTAATACCTGGATTTGTTCCTGCTGAGGAATTATTAAAGCGTTTGAAATAGTAATTTAATTCTTTAATTTATGGCAAAGGGTTATTTAGATAAAGTTAGTATTTTGGGAAAAGATTATTCTTATTATAATATAGTAGAATTTTCAAAAAATCACGGTATTGATTTATCTAAAACGCCTTTTTCCATAAAGATTTTAATTGAAAATCTACTTAGAAGTGGATTTGAAGAAGAAAAAATTGCCGAATTTGTAAAGCATAAGAATGCAAATGGAGATTTTGAATTTCCATTTTTCCCATCTCGTGTTTTAATGCAAGATTTTACCGGTGTTCCGGCTGTTGTAGACCTTGCGGCAATGAGAAATGAAATGATTAAAAGAGGGAAAAATCCAGACTTGGTAAATCCCCTTAATCAAACAGATCTTGTAATTGACCACTCAATACAGGTTGATAGCTGGGCTGGTGAAAATTCTCATAATGAGAATTTGGGTCTTGAGTTTGAAAGGAATAAAGAAAGATACGAATTTTTAAAGTGGGGTCAATCTGCTTTTAACAATTTTAAAGTTGTTCCGCCTGGAATGGGTATTTGTCATCAAATTAATCTTGAATTTCTTGCCCCGATTGTCTCGCAAAAAGATGGAGTTTTATTTCCAGACACTGTAGTTGGAACAGACTCGCATACAACAATGATTAACGGAATTGGCGTTTTGGGCTGGGGTGTTGGCGGAATTGAAGCTGAATCTGTAATGTTAAATCAGCCTATATACATGACTAAGCCTGATGTTGTTGGTGTGAAATTGACTGGCAAACTTGCAAGCGGAGTTGGAGCTATGGATTTAGTTTTAACTATTACAAATTTACTTCGTAAAAAGGGAGTTGTTGGAAAATTTGTTGAATATTTTGGCTCTGGGGTTTCAAATTTAACTCTTCCAGATAGGGCGACAATTGCGAATATGTCTCCTGAATACGGGGCGACATGTGGAATTTTTGCAATAGATCAAGAGTCTATTGAGTATGCAAAATTATCTGGCAGAAGTGATGAGCAAATTGCAATAATAAAGGAATATGCAAAAGTGCAAAATATTTGGTTTAATCCTGAGGTTGATCCGCAATATGACGATGTTTTGGAGGTTGATTTATCGTCAATACAACCGGTTTTAGCTGGACCTAAAAGACCTCAAGATAAGGTTTTAATGAGCGAAGTTGGAAAAAGCTTCAAGGCTTTAATTGATGGAAATTTTGAATATGAAAAGGAAAAATTATCGCATGGTAGTGTTGTAATAGCTGCAATTACTTCGTGCACGAATACATCAAATCCATATTCTTTAATGGCGGCTGGGTTACTTGCAAAAAAAGCCGTTGAAATGGGAATAAAGGTTCCAAATTTTGTCAAGACTTCGTTTTCCCCTGGGTCTCAGGTTGTTGGAAAGTATATGCAAGATTCGGGCTTACAGGCGTATATGGATAAGCTTGGTTTTAATATAGTTGGCTATGGTTGCATGACATGTATTGGAAATTCCGGCCCTTTAAAGCAGGAATTTGAAAACGAGATTAATGAAAAAAGTCTAACTGTTGCCGCTGTGATTTCTGGAAATAGAAATTTTGAAGGAAGGGTTCATCCTCTTGTAAAGGCAAATTATCTTGCATCTCCTGCGATTGTTATTGCATATGCGATAGCGGGAAATGTTAGTATTGATCTTTTGAAAGACCCAATAGCAAATGTCTCAGGTAGGGATATTTTCTTTAAAGATTTAATGCCAAGTAGTGATGAAATAAGCGAGGTTGTGGGGCGATATTTGTCGTCGAATATTTTTACACAAAAGTATAGCGTTGTCTTTGATGGCGATGAAAATTGGAAGAAAGTTGAAAGTGTAAAAAGCAATGTGTATAAATGGAATGACAAGAGTACATATATAGAAAATCCGCCTTATTTTGAAAAATCTGGGGAAATTTCTGATATTAAATCTGCACGCATTATAGCGCATTTTGGTGATTCTATAACCACGGATCACATTTCACCTGCGGGAAATATATCTATTAAATCTCCTGCTGCGAAGTATTTACTTGATAGCGGGGTTGAAAAGAAAGACTTTAATTCATATGGCGCAAGAAGGGGTTCTCACAGCGTAATGATGAGGGGGACTTTTGCAAATATTCGTATTAAAAATTTACTTTTAGACGGGCTTGAGGGCGGTCTTGCAAAGTCAAAAAGCGGAAATATTGAAAGCATATACGATGTTGCGATGGAAAATAAGGCAGATGGCGTGAAATCTATCATTTTTGCAGGTAAGGAGTATGGCTCTGGCTCGTCTCGTGATTGGGCGGCAAAGGGAACTAAATTACTTGGAATTGCGGCGGTTATTGCAGAGTCTTTTGAGAGAATTCATAGGTCTAATCTTGCTGGAATGGGTGTTTTACCGCTTGAATTTACATCTGGCATTAAGGCATCTGATCTTGATTTAAAAAATGTAAAAAATATTGATATAACTGGTATTTCAAAAAACATGACAACAAAGCAGGTTCTTAAATGTAAATTGCATTATGAAGATGGAAATAGCCGTGAAATTGATGTTTTATGCAGGCTTGATACCGCTGTTGAGATTAAATATTTCTTTGCAGGAAGTATATTTCACTATGTTGCGGATTTACTTGAGTCAAAAGAGTAGTTTTATTTTATTATGAGCAGAATTTGTCTAATTTTATTAATGTTGGTTT
Organism: Candidatus Deianiraea vastatrix; assembly: GCF_007993655.1. Taxonomy (GTDB): domain Bacteria; phylum Pseudomonadota; class Alphaproteobacteria; order Rickettsiales; family Deianiraeaceae; genus Deianiraea; species Deianiraea vastatrix. The sequence continues at coordinate 1,053,754 of NZ_CP029077.1, forward strand.
TAGTTTCCTCTTGCCAAAGGAATAAGCCTTATGATTTAAAAAGCCCATGTATGTCTAAGGATGGTCCATGCGTTAGAAGGCCTGTTAATACTTGGTTAAACTAAAGTCTTTAATATAGATATGTTTGAATCAAAATATAATCAATCGCTAAAGAGGGTTATACAGAAAGTAAAGGACAAAAACTCTTCAAATATGCTTGATGAATTTATTGCAGATGAGTTAAATAGTGACAATAGTATATCGAAAGATTTAAAAGAGGTATCTTTGGATGAAGATAAAAGATATAATGATTCTCTTCAAAAGCTTATGGATATGATGAAGTCTGATAAGAAGAAGTAATTTTATGTCTGATATAATAATTAAATTGGCGTTTTTGGAATTTTTTAATGTTCCTTTAATAGTATATTTTTTTGCGTTTTTTTCTATATATTTATCTTTATATTGTAAATTTTTTCATATAAGAAATATAAAGAATATAGCGTCTTTTTTAAAAACGAAAGATTCTGGGAATAAGTCAAATCTTGGTGTTTTAATGGCATGTGTTGGAACTGTTATTGGGATTGGAAATATAATAGGTGGTGGGATGAGTGTTAAAATTGCAGGTCCGGGAGTATTATTTTGGATTTTAGTTGCATGTCTTTTTGCAAGTGCATTAAAATTTTTCGAGACTATGACATGCCTTGAGTATAAGAAAGCTAATGAAACTGTAGGTAATATATCATATTTTTGCATAAGATCTTCTTTTGGTAAGTTTTTTTCCAAGCCTTTTTCTATAATATATATTTTATGTTTTTCTATTGGTTATTTTGTAAATGGGTTAATGCAGGTTAATCAGATATTTTCAATTCTTGATTTTTCGATGACTACTAATTACATTTTTGCATTTTTTATTTCAGTATTTATATTTTATATTTTAAAAAATGGAATAACGCATCTTTCTAGTTTTATGGGAAAGGTTGTGCCGATTATGATGATTTTATATGTTATAATATGCTTATTTTCTATAGCTAAGTCAGAAAATGGGTTTTTGGGAACTGCAAGGATTATTATTGATAATGCTTTTTCTACAAGTTCTATTGGAATAGGATTTATGATTGGGTATGCAATAAGAAGGCTTTGTTTTGCTGCGGATATTGGAACTGGGCTTTCTGGCACTATATCTGCAGATATTAAGCAAGATCCAAAAAAGCAAGGTGTTGTTTCTGTATTTGAAATAATTTTTGTTGGAATTAGCGTTTTTATGACGGGATTTACAGTTGTTGCATCTGGAATTGATGTTTCAGATTTACATGGTGTTGAGATAATGAATAATGCGATATATCAAAGTGATATTGTTAAAATTATTTTTGCATTGATAATATTCCTGTTTGGAATTACGACTGCTTGTTCTTGTGGATTTTTAGCACAGCAAGGCTTTAGGGTTTTTGGAAAGAAGTTTATTGTTCAGATAATTCTTATTTTATATCCAATTTTAACTTTCTTTGCTTTTAAAATAGGCTTTTCACCTATATTAAACATTATAGATTCGTGTTTAATTCTTGCTGCTGTGATTAATATAGTTGCTATATTTAACTATAGGAAATTTTTTAAGACACAAACTATTTGATGTTATTATCTGAGTTGAATTTATTAATATTTTCTTGTACAAGATGAGCGTTTTCTTCTGCCCATTTTGAAAGTGAGTCAATTGGTGTTGTAAGAGAAAGACCAAGTTTTGTTAATTTATATTCAACTTTTGGGGGAATTTGAGGAAACATATGCCTTTCAATGATACCGGATTTTTCAAATTCTCTAAGCTGTTTTGTAAGCTCTGCTTGAGTTATATTATGTAAAGTTTTTTGCAGTTCTCCAAATCTCATAGTGTGATTTTCTGCTTGTAAAAGATTATGTATAATTCCAATAGCCCATTTATTTGCAAGAAGACTTAATGTTAAAAAAACAGGACATTTAAAATTGCCTTTTTTTGTCATTTTTATTTACTAATATTGACTTTTTATACTACATAAATTACAATTTTCAAGTTTTTTTTATTAAAGTTATATTAAATGGATTAATTCTTGACTTTTGAAAAAAATATTATATCTTTTGGTAAATTTTTAGCTAAAAATGTCTGTTATTGCTTTAATTGTTGCAGCTGGGCGTGGGTCTAGAATGGTTGCGGATTATGACATTCCAAAGCAATATTTGCCACTTGGAAACAAAACGGTTCTTAGAAGGTCTGTTGAGGCATTTGTAAATCACCCTGAAATTGATAATGTTTTAGTCGTTATACATCCATCTGATGAGGATTTATACAAGGAGTCAGTTGCTGGGCTCGATATTTTACCTCCTGTACTTGGTGGGGCGACTCGTCAAGAGTCTGTTCGTCGTGGTCTTGAATTTTTAGCACAAATTTCGCCGCAAAAGATATTAATTCACGATGTTGCAAGGCCATTTGTTGACAAAAAAACAATATCTGCTGTTGTTAATGAACTTGATTATTCTCGTGCGGTTTTACCTGCTGTTTTAATTGAGGATACTATAAAGAAATGTGATAATGCTAAGGTATTATGGACTGTTGATAGGTCTGAGCTTTGGCGGGCGCAAACTCCGCAAGGCTTTATTTATAGTGAGATTTTAGCAAATCATCAAATGTATAAGCACATGTCTTTTACAGATGACTGTGCAATAGCTGAGCATGCAAATATACCGGTTACAATAGTTGTTGGGTCTCAAAACAACTTTAAAATTACGACAGATTCAGATTACGACAGGGCAGAGCAGTTAATTGCGTCAATGTCAAATAATGTAAGCCTTGATTACAGAGTTGGAATTGGGTATGATATTCATCGTTTTACAAATGAGAGGTCGGCAAATGGGTCTATTACGCTTGGGTGTGTTGTTGTTCCGCATGAGTTTAAAATTGATGCGCATTCAGATGGAGATTGCGTTTCGCATGCTGTTATAGATTCCATTTTAGGAGCTTTAAATAAGGGGGATATAGGCACGCATTTTCCAAATACAGATGAGAAGTACAAAAATGCCAGCTCGATAGTATTTTTTGAAAAAATTAAGGCACTTTTAAAGATGAGTAGTGCAAAAATCAAGAATATAGACATAAACATTATAACGGAAAAGCCAAAAATTTCGCCGTATAGAGATTTAATATCTGCTGGAATTGCGGAAAATCTTGAAATTGACAAATCTTTAGTTTGCGTCAAGGGTAAGACAAAAGAGGGTTTAGATAGCGTTGGAAGTGGAAATGCAATAGAAGTTCAGGCGGTTTGTATGCTTGAGGTTAAAAGTATTGCTTAAATTGGTTTTTTGTATGAAGAAAAATGAAATTATATCTTTAGCTATAATTCTTGTAGCAATTTTACTTACTATATTTTTCTCATCTGGTAGTCAAAATGCATCAAATAAAATGAATGTAAATATCGCAAAAGAGCAGAAAGTGACTCAAACTGGTGATTTGAGTCAATCAAGCGTTAACGGAAATGTTACTATACATAATCATGTAACCGGCACTATTGTTGACAAAGATTTTAAATATACAGATATAAGTGAATTAAAGGATTTGAGTTTTGGCGATGTAAGAGCAAAGCAAAATGAAGTAGATATAGAGTTTTTTAAAAGGATTGCATTGGAGTATAGATATTTATCTGTTAGCAAATGCACTAAAGAAGAATTGAATTACTTTTGGAATAGGTATATGAAATATTGTATGAATTTGGCTGAAAAGTCTTTTATAGAAAATAGTTATTCCAAGGTAGACTTAAAATGCAGCAGTGAGGTTCTTTATGAATTTAAGGAAAAGTGCACTTAAGGATGGCTAATTAATTTTTTTGCTTCCCAAAAATCACAACATAGTTTTGAAGCATATTAATTGTTTTTTTTAACTATGCAAACTCAACTAAAAGATCAAATCGCACAGGCATATAATGACCTTAAGGCGGTAAATGATCAAGCATGTAACGACCCACTCGTTGCAGAGCAAATCCAAAAGCTAAATGATAAAATTGATGCACTAACTGTGCAGTTTAATGCTGAAATGGCAAAACAACAGGCAACAGTTGCGGTAAATTCTTTAATGCAAGCGGGAAATGCACAGCAAAAATCGCTAAAAATAGCACAGCCTGCATTAAATCTTCCAGTTGATCAAAAATCAGCTTTCGTAGATTATGCAAGAACTGGTGATTTTGTGTCAAATTATGACAGCGGTTATCCATTTTCTCAAAGAATGAATGACATAATTTTAAGCTTTTTGTCTGAAAAATCTGTTATTCGTAAATTTGCAAATCAAGTACAAGTTTCTCGCGATACTTTTGAATTTGTAAGAAACAAAGAAAGCGTTGCAGCTCAATGGTCAGATGGAACAACAGCTCCAGATTCAATTGAAGGTTATGAGAAATTAACTATCAAAATTAACGATCTTATAGCTCAGCCAAAGGTTACTCAAAAGCTACTTAGTGATGTTAATATTGACTTTGAAAACTGGCTTGCAACTGAGCTTGCACAAATTTTCCTTGTTCAAGAAAATGACGCATTTATTAATGGTAATGGTATCAACAAGCCACAAGGTATTTTGTCTTATGCAAATTCAGGCAGTGGAATTGAAACTGTTAAAAGCGGTGATGCTGCAAAGATTACTGTTGACGGTCTTGTAAATCTAATTTACTCTCTTGGAGATGTTTATTCAGAAGGTGCTGTAATGCTTATGAATAAAACAACTGTTCAGGAGATAAGAAAGCTTAAAGATGCAAATGGTCAATATTTGTGGATGCCAGGTATTTTATCAGGAAAAGCTGATACAATAATGGGCGTTCCATTATATACTATAAGTAATATTCCATCAATTGCAGCAGGCAGCCTTTGCGCTATATATGGTAACTTAAATCAAGGTTATTTAATTGCAGATCATCAAAATGTTGCAATTCAAAGAGATCCATTTAGTGCAAAACCATTTGTTTCATTTTACTCAACAAAAAGAGTTGGTGGTGATGTTGTAAATCAAAATGCGTTTAAAGTATTGAAGATTTCTGCATAGCACTTTACAGTTTTATAATTGCTATTTTGTAGACTTGTAGCTATTTTAAAAAACTAATCCCCGTTATATGCGGGGATTTTTTGCTTTAAAGACGAGGGTCTTTAATTATGAATTTTGAATTTGGTATTTCGCCATTTAAAGCAACATTTGTAAAGGTTAGATCGATTAAATCGCCGTCGCCCTGCTCTACTAATATTTTTGAAATTACCGCGTTTTTATCGAAAATCATTGTAAATTTACCACTTACTATGTCGGTTGCTTGCAAAAAAGTTATTGCATAGCCGCCATTTTTTTCATCGCTGCACTCTTGTATATTCATTTTTGAAAGCTGTTTATCGGTATTTAATAAGAAATGTGCAGGGGTTTTATCTTTTGGAATGTGGGAAATTTGCTCTAAATCTTTATCCAAATAAGTTGCAAGCTTTCCATTTACTCCGATTAAAGCATTAACCGCCCCTTTATTGTAATCTATAAGGATTTTCTCAGGTTTTTTCATCAAAAACTTACCGGATGAGTGATATTTTCCGTTGATATTTTGTGTAAAATCCGCCTGCATTGTAGATATTGACGAGAGAGCATTATCGTATTTTTCAAGATGAGTGCAATTTTCCTTTGCAAGAGATGTATTTACGAAAAATGTAATTAAAATCAAGGAAAGTATTGATTTCATAACTACTCATCAGATGGTGCAAGGTTTTTAGAAACTTCCTTGTCAAAATTTGCAATAATGCTTGAATTTTTCTGCATTTTATGACGAGTAATGGCGATTAGTAATGAATTTACAAGAAAGATTGCAACTATTATTCTTGTTAATTTTGTACCTGGGGAAACAGATGTTGCGGCAATTGAGGTATTTGCTTTTGCAACAAGTCCGTCGCTTGAGCCTTTGGATGTAACTACGATAATTAGTATGAAAATACCAGTTAAAATCTCGATTGTAATTAATAAATTGTATAATGCTTGCATATAATTTTTAATCCTTTAGAATATTTCTAAACCAATGTATATAATAAGCAAATTATTTTTTATGGAATTTAAAATATCAGATTTAAACGATGTTTTGACAAGGCTTGATGTGTTTTTAACATCAAAATTTAGCTTTTCAAGAACGCAAATAAGGGCGAAAATCGAAAATGGTCTTGCAAAGGTAAATGACAAAGTTGAAAAACCAAGTTATAAACTTGAAAATGGCGATATTGTAACGATTTTAGATGATTTTTTACTAAGCGATAAGCAAGATTTTTCAAAAATTAAGCAATACGACATTAAACTTGACATAGTTTTTGAAGACGAGCATCTTGCGGTGATTAACAAACCTGCCGGCCTTACAACTCACCCAGGTGGTGGAAATGTCGATAAAACCTTAGTAAATGCACTTGTTTCGCACTTTTCAAAGGAGAAATTATCAGATATTGCAGGTCTTGATAGGCTTGGAATAGTGCATCGCCTTGATAAAGACACAAGCGGGTTGCTTGTGATTGCCAAAAATAACGATGCACACAGGATTTTATCTGAAGATTTAAAGGAAAAGGAGACTTTTTTTCGCAAATATCTTGCAATTTGCTACGGAGTTCCAGTTCCAACTAGTGGAACTATTGAAAAATTCATGAAAAAAGGCTCATTTGCCGATGGAAAAATGATTATTTGTAACGAAAATGATAGCAATGCAAGATATTCAAACACATATTATGAAGTGGAAAAAACCTTTTTAAATGGGGCTTTTTCACTTGTCTCGTGCGAGCTTTCAACTGGAAGAACGCATCAAATTCGCCTTCATTTATCAAGCATGAAACACAGCATTCTTGGGGATAAAATGTATGAAAATTGCAAAAAATTCAAGCTTGAGGATGGCATAATGAGTAAAATTGAAAATATGAATAGACACGCTCTTCATGCGCAAACTCTTTCTTTTCTGCATCCAAAAACACGAAAAAAACTAGTGTTTAAGGCAGATTTACCAGAAGATTTAAAGGAAATTTTAAAAACTATTGATAAGTAAATACTTGACAAGTAATAAATAACTTTTAGACAAGGTTTAAAACATTTTTTTGTGTTTTACGATTTAAAAACTAACAAAGTAGTAAAATTTCATGATAAAGTTGAAACTCTTATTGCATATGACTCAGAGTCTCTTATTTCTATACTTGAAAATATTGAGAAATATACGCAAAAGGGATATTTTATTGCAGGATTTATAAGCTATGAGGCTGGATGTTATATTTTACCAAAGAAAGTGTATCACAAAAAGCTCAAATATCCACTGTTACATTTTGATGTCTTTTCTAAAATTGAGGAAGAAGATATAGAAATTCCAGATATTACAAATGGCTGTATTTATGATGTAAGTTATACAGAAAATGAAGATGAGTATAATGAGAAAATTGCAAATATTAAATCACATTTAAAAAATGGCGATACATATCAAACAAATTACACAATTTCGATGAATTTTTCTGCAAATTTAAAATCTGATGAATTATTTTATGCACTTTGCAAGGAGCAAAAATCTGAATTTGCAGCACTACTGCAGTATGATGATTATAAAATTTTATCTTTTTCGCCTGAGCTTTTTTTATGCAAGAGGGGTAATTTACTTACTTCAAAGCCTATGAAAGGAACATTTGGAATAAATGAAAGTGATGATAGTATTTTACGAAATGAAAAGGTAATATCTGAAAATTCTATTATTATTGACTTAATTAGAAATGATATGTCAATTATTGCAGAAAAGGGGAGTGTTGAAGTTGAAAATCCTTTTGAAATACAAAATTTTGGCACTTTGCGTCAACTTATATCAACGGTTAAATGTGAAGTTAGAGATAAATCATTTTATGATATTATAAGGGCGCTTTTTCCATGTGGGTCTATTACAGGTGCGCCAAAAATAAAAACAATGGAGATAATTGCAGAAAATGAGTCCAGACCTCGTGAAATGTACTGTGGGGCAATAGGCTATATAATGCCAAACAATGATTTTTGTTTTAATGTTGCAATTAGAACTATAGTTTTGAAAAATGATAAGTATAGTATGGGAATTGGTGGAGGTATTTTATATGAATCTTGCCAGAAGGATGAATTTAATGAATGCAAGCTAAAATCGCAATTTATAAGAAAGGTTAATAAATTTGATATTCTAGAAGAAGTGAAAATTGTCAATAGCCAAGTTCAAGATTATGAATTGCATATTGAAAATCTTAAATATAAAGCTGATTACTTTGGTTTTAATTTTATTAAGCCGATTTTACCTAGTTTGAAAGATTGCTCTTCTGGTATATTGCAAATAATGCTAAGTCAAGATGGTAAATATTCGTATTTTATTAAAGATTATGAGTCATGCGTAAAAAAAGTTGAAATATTGGATATAGAGAAAGATTTTAGCAAGATTTTAGGTAGATGTTCTGACATTTCAGGTAAAAGAAGTGATATTTTTGACATAATAATGTTTAATGATGGTGGAATTATAGCAAATACTGCGCGTGGGTGTAAAGTTTTTATCAAAAAAGATGATATGTATTTTAGCCCTATTTGTAAAGAGAAGATAGTTACGAATATTTCATCAAAAATTATTGTTGATAATTTAGATGCAAGGGTTGCAAGTATGACGATAGATGAGCTAAAGAGTGCTGATTTTGTATATTTATTGAGTGATATTTATGGCTTTTTTGAGGTAAAGATATGATATGTTTAATTGATAATTACGATTCATTTACATATAATATTGTTCATCTTCTTGAGAAAATTGGAGAGGATGTTGTAGTACTTAAAAATGACTCTACTATATATGATATTGATAATTTAAATCCCGCGAAAATCATTATCTCTCCCGGGCCGGGAAGTCCAAATGAGTCAGGAATTTGCTTTGAGGTGATTGATATTTTTAAAGATAAGTTACCAATTCTTGGAATTTGCCTTGGGCATCAGATTATTGGGCAGTATTTTGGATGTAAAATAGGGCATGCAGGATATGTTATGCACGGCAAAAGGGTTGCAATATCGCACAATGGAAATGGCATATTTGAAGGCATTGTGGAGGATTTATTTGTTGCAAGGTATCACTCTCTTGCAATTAAAGAGATTTCAGAAAGTATAGAAATATGTGCTAGGGATAGGAAAGATGAGGAGATTATGGCTATAAAGCATCAATATCTTCCAATATTTGGTGTGCAATTTCACCCAGAGAGTTTTTTAAGTGAAAATGGAGATATATTGCTTAGAAATTTTTGCAAGGTGTAATATAATTAAATATTGTGTGCGTGATATAATTTATAATAAAGGGAGTTTTCATTTTTTAGCATTTCTTCATGTTTGCCGGATTCTGCTATTGAGCCATTTGCAAGCAGAAGTATTTTATCACAGAAGGTTACTGTTGATAATCTGTGAGCGATTATAATAGTTGTTTTACCTGTGATTAATTCATTTAAGGCATCTTGAACATCTTTTTCAGTTTTGTTATCAAGGGCTGATGTTGCTTCGTCTAGTATTATAATTGGTGCATTTTTAAGCATAGCTCTTGCAATTACTAGGCGTTGTTTTTGACCTGTTGAAAGATTACTACCCATGTGTCCAACTTTTCCATTTAATTTGCCTGGTATATTTTGAATAAAGTCATAAGCGTTTGCAAGTTTAAGGCATTTTTCAATATCGGCTTCTGTATAGTCTGATATTCCATATGTTAGGTTAAAGAGTATACTTTCATCAAAAAGAAAGGCTTCCTGACTTACATAGCTAATATTTTTGCGTAAATGCTTAACGCTCATTTCTTTTATATTTACGCCATTTATTGATATACTGCCTGATGATACATCATAAAAACGCATAATTAATTTTACGATTGTAGATTTTCCGCCGCCTGACTCGCCAACTAATGCAATTTTTTCACCTGCTTGAATGGTTAAATTGATATTATCGAGAATTACAGATGATGTATCTTTGTCTTTGTAGCTGAAGGATAAATCTTTTATTTCAATTTTAGGATTGTAAATGTCAATATCCTTATCTTTACTAGATTTATTATAAGATATTTTACCTTCTATATTAAAGATTTCAAATATTCTGACAATGGATATATAGCCGTTTTGAAGGGTTGTGCTAATGCTTGATGTTGATTTTAATGGTTTATAAAGCATTAAGAGGGCAGTTAGGAATGAGAAAAAGTTACCAGCTGTCATTTTTCCGTCAATTACGCCGTATCCGCCGTAAAGTATTACAAGGGCAATTGCAAAGCCACCCATGAATTCCATCAAAGGGGAGCCTATAAAGCCTATTCTACTTGATTTTATTTCAAGATCGAATAATTCGTTTGTAATTTTTTTCATACTTCCTATTTCGCAATCTTCTTGGGCGAAGGATTTTACTGTTTTTATTCCATCGAATCTATTTTGCAGGAAGATATTTAGTCTTTCAGATGAATTTTGGAATATTCTTACAACTTTTCGAAGTTTTGATGTGAGTTTTATCAAGGGATAAAATGCTATAGGAAAGCCAATTAAAGCTATAATTGACAATTGCCAGCTTTTCCAAAACATTAGGCCAACTAGAAAGAATATTGTAAAAAGTTCTTTTGCAACGCCAATAACAATTGATTCGATAATTTGCCTAATATTTCTAATATCTGTATTGAAGTATGTAATAATTTTTCCTGTTTGTATCTTTGAAATATCATCCATATTTAGTGATATTAATTTTGAAAAGAGATCTTGCGAAATTTTTCTTGAAATTTTACCATTTATGATACTAATAATTAGCTTATATAGATATACGGAAATGGATTTTGTGAAAAAGACTATTAATATCATTCCACATATATTCCAAAGTTTTTTAATATCTTTTGAAATAAAGATTTTATTTATTATTGGGTCCATCAATTGAGCTGATGCTGCTGTTGCAATTGCCGCTATTATCATTAAGACGACTGAGACGCAAAGTAGTATGTAGTTTGGCTTGACATACATCGAAATGAACTTTGTCCATACTGTCCAGTCCATTTTTGATGTATTTTTCTTGCAAGCCATCTGAATGATAAAAAACGAAAGTTTTTAGCAGACAAATGATTTACCGACAAGAATGCTAACAATTGCTGGTCCGCCAAAGCAGAAACCAACACCAATTACGACTGCAACGACAGTACCCCATGATACTTTTCCAAGATAGAATGATATACCGATTACGAATATTACAACAACAACTATACCACGACCAACTTTACCTGTTGCAAGAAGGTATACGCCGCATAGCGCATCGCCAAATGGATTTGATTCGGTACTTCCTGCTTTTACATAGCATACTCCAAAGGTAGTGTCGTTTGAGCCTGGTTGAATAACGGTTGTTCCATCGTCATTTCTGCAAATATATCCTATTGTACATTGACGAAGTGCAGTACATATTGTTTCACTTGGTCTGCCACATTTACCACTACTTGCTTGACAAACAAGACCTGCATCGCAATTACTACCATCATCACCTGTTGAGCTTGCTGTTGTTAAATTACATGCAGCACCTCTTGCAACGGCATTTGCTTTATTTGTTGCCGTTGAAAACAGAATAACAATTGACAAAACTAAATATTTTAGCATAAATATCTGAAAATTTAACCTATTATAAAACTAATTATATAATATTCAAGAATTATTTTATTTAATATTGTTCATAAATTTAAATTGACAATTAAAAATGTTATTTTATATTTCTTTACAAGAAGATGCGTAAATTAAGTTTTATGAAAAGATTATTTCAAAGGGAAATATTAACTTTAATTACGCTATTTTGCACCGAAATTAAAACAAGAAATGCGAAAATGATGCAAATGCGTTTGTCATTTTAGAGTTGCTAGCTCCGAAATGACGAATAAATTTCTATAGCTTTTTTTGTTAATAATTTTTTGATTTTTATGTTAGAAATATATAAATTTGGTGGATCGATTTTAAAAAATGCTGATGATATAAGGAAGATTGCAGATATAATTATTAAGGATGGGAATAAAATTAATATTTTTTCAGCCTTGCATGGTGTTACAGATGGTTTGATTAAGATAGCAGAGTATGCAAGTAAGAAGGATGTTAAATATATAAGCGAGATTGATAGTTTAAGAGATTATCATCTTAAGATATGTAGTGATCTTGGGGTAGATAATAAGGAAATAGGTGAAATATTAATTAGGGTAAAAGATATTTCGGAATATCTATATAAAGAGGGGTTTTATGATTTATCATTACTTGACTTGATTGTTGGATATGGTGAAATTTTATCTTCCAATATTGTTTATTTATTTCTTGCCAAAGATTCATCTAATATTGAGTTAATAGATGCGAAAAATTGCATTAGAACTGATTCAACATTTACATCTGCTAAGGTTGATTTTGAAGCAACTTCCAGTTTATGCAAAAATCTTGTTAATATAGGCAAGATAAATATTATTACAGGATTTATAGCATCAGATGGAGAGGGCAGGCCAACAACGCTTGGGCGTAATGGGTCTGACTACACTGCGGCTCTTTTGGGGAAGATTTTTTCTGCAGGGAAAATTGTTATATGGAAAGATGTTGATGGTGTTTTTACTGCAAATCCGAAAATAGTTTCAAATGCAATTCAGATTAGCAAAATATCATACAAAGAAATGTCTGAGCTTTCGTATTTTGGAAACAAGGTTGTTTCATTAATGGCTCTTAGCCCTGCAATATCTGATGACATTCCAATTTGTATAAGAGGTTTATATAATATTACAAACGAAGGAACGCTGATATCGTCTAAAACAGATGAAGAAATGGGAATTAAGGGTATAACTGCAATAGAGGATGTGTCTTTAATAAATATAAATAGCTTTAATATACTTGGTATTGGAGAGTTTTTAAAGCAGGTTTTTAGTGCAATTAATAAGGCAAATATTAATATTATTATGATATCTCAGTCATCTTCTGAGTCTTCAATATCAATATGCGTTAGAAGTGATGAAATTAATGAGGCGATTAGGGTTATAAATAGTGAGTTTACAAAGGAGATAAGGGAAAATATAATTAGCATAGATGTGAAGAATAATCAATCTATTGTTGCAGTTGCTGGGTTTAAAATTGCAAATCAATCTGGTTTATCTGGGAAAATATTTAGCAATTTAGGTCTTGCAAATATCAATATTAATGCAATATCTCAGGGGCTTTGTGCAATGAGTATATCTTTTGCAGTTGACTCTAGTGCATTAAATTTATGTGTAAAATTAATACACAATTCTATTTTTGAAAATAAATGTGTCAATTGTCTGATTATTGGAAATGGCGTTGTTGGCTCGAGCGTTATTAAGATGATTAACTCTCAGAGGCAGTATTTTTTAGAAAAAGGTATAGATTTAAGGATAATTGGATATGCAAATAGCAAGGAAGTATTTTTACCATCTGGCGAGAGTTTTAAGTATTCATCATATGATGAGATTATATCTTGGTTTAGCAAAGAGGCGTTAATACACTATGTGTTAATTGATTGTACATCTTCTGATGATTTAGTTGCAAATTATAGGAAATTTATAGATCATGGATTTAATATTGTAACGCCGAATAAAAAAGCAAATACACTTAATTTTGATGAATTTGAGAAGTTGCAAAATTGCCTTAAGGTAAATAAGAAATACATGTTTTACGAGGCAAATGTTGGGGCTGGTTTGCCTATTATATCGACAATTAAAGATTTAATTGATTGTGGTGATGAGATAGTAAAGATTGAAGGTATTTTTTCAGGCACATTAAGCTATATTTTTAACAATTTATCAAATGGTGTAAAATTTAGTGATATTGTTAAGATGGCGAAGGAAAATGGTTTTACAGAGCCCGACCCTCGTGATGATTTATGTGGAATGGATGTTGCGCGAAAGTTGTTAATACTTGCAAGAATGATTGGATATAGGATAAATCTTTCAGATTTAAAAATACAAAATCTTGTTGATGCAACGGATGAGCAAATATTTGAGATGTTTGATAGTGCAAATAAAGAAAATAAAACACTGCGTTATGTTGGGTTAATTGAAGATGGTAAGGCATCTGCAAAAATTATTGCTGTTGACAATGATAGCCCGCTTGCATCAACCAAGCATACGGATAATATAATATCAATTACAACAAAATTTTACAACAAAACACCACTTGTTATTCGTGGAGCAGGAGCAGGAGCCGATGTTACTGCAATTGGAGTTGTATCAGATTTGATTAAGCTTGCAAATATATTGCTGTAATAGGCTGAGATTGCTTGCGTCTTTTGGGCTTGGGTGAGGTATTGTAATTTCTAATGCAGTGCAAATGGTATAACTATTTTACTACTATGTCTTTTGGGCTATTGGTATTTGTTAGCTTTTCAGATATATTTGACGCTGGCGTTAATTAACTTGACAGTAAATCAAATAGTCTTTTTGCAAATTTGCTTGGATTTTTAATGCCTTCATCTTGAGCCACGCATGCGATTTCAAAAACTGCAAATGCCATGTCTTTACCTTTTGTATTTCCAGCTTCAAGCTCTTTAAAAGCTTTGATAATAAGCGGGTTATCTGGGTTAATTTCAAGCATTTTTAGTGTTGCATTTTTAAGCTGACCTTGGGCAATTAAAAAGCGTTCCATTTTTATGTCCATTGCACCTTCGGGAAGGGAAATACATGCGGCGCTATCTGTTAATTTACGGGAGATTATAACATTTTTCACCATGCCGTTTAATGCTTCTTCGAAAAGCTTGACCATTTTTTCATTTTGATCATGGTTTTTATTTTTCTCTTCATCAGTTTTTGCATTGTCAAGGGATAAATCAATATCAGCGCGGTTAATTGACTTAATATTTTTTCCTGCGTAGTCAAAAATTACCGTTGTCCAGAAAGTATCGACATGATCTGTTAAGTATAAGACTTCAATGCCTTTTTTGATAAATCCTTCGATTTGCGGGTTAGATTCAGGGTTTTCTTCGTCTGCTATGCAATAATAAATGTCATTTTGCACATCTTTCATGCGGTCAATATAGGTTTTTAGCGAGACAAATTCGCCGTTTGAGCTTGATGTTTTGAAAATGCAAAGATCAAGCAGGCTATCTCTATCGCTTAGGTGTTCGCAAAGTCCTTCTTTTAAAACCGCGCCAAAGTTTATCCAAAATTTCGTGTATGAATCGAAGTCTTTTTCCATTTTAGTTTTAAGCTCAGAAATGACTTTTTTAGTTATTAAATCACGAATTTTGCCAATTATAACATCATCTTGCAGTGTTTCACGAGAAATATTTAGTGGAATATCTGGTGAGTCTATTACTCCATATAAAAACCTTAAATATCTAGGAATTAATTGAACATTGCTTTCGGTTATGAAGACTTTTTTAACATAAAGCTTGACACGCGTCATGCGGTCTGGGTGGAAGAGGTCAAAGGGTTTATTTGATGGTATAAAAAGTAGGTTTGTATAGTTAATATTTCCCTCGATATTATTGTGTATTGTAAGCCATGGGTCACCTGGAAGATGAGCAAGTGAGCGGAAAAATTCGGTATATTCTTCATCTTTAATGTCTTTTTTTGCCCTTGCCCATATTGCAACTTGTTTATTTATTTTAACTTCATCAATTTTTTCCTCATGTTTTAGGAAAATTGGCACGGTTATGTGATTTGAATAGCTTTCAATTATGTTTTTAATCTTGAATTTATCGAGATATTGCTCTTTAAAGTCATCTTTTAAATAAAGGGTGATTTTAGTTCCACGGTCGATTTTTTCTTCAGATTCAGCTACTTCATAAGTATTTTTACCGTCTGATTTCCATAAATAAACACCGTCAACGCCTGCTTTTTTTGATATAACTTCAACATTTTGAGCAACCATGAAAGATGAATAAAAGCCAACGCCAAATTGCCCTATCATATCCTGCATTTTTTCAGGTGAATTTGAGCTTGAAAGCTGTTTTATGAATTCGCCAGTGCCAGATTTTGCTATTGTTCCAAGATGTTCTATCATGTCTTCTTTTGTCATTCCAATTCCATTATCACGCACTACAATTGCATTTTTTTCACGATCGATTTCAACGGTTATTGTAAGGTCTGTATCATCGCCGAGTAAATTTTGGTCAAAAAGGCTTGCATGACGGAGTTTTTCGCATGCATCTGATGCGTTTGAAATAAGCTCACGCAGGAAAACATCTTTATTTGTATATAGGGAATTTATCATTATATCAAGAACTCTTGATATTTCGGCATTAAAACTTTTAACTTCAGACATAAAACTAAATCATTTAATATAATATATTCAGTTTTTAAAAAATTTCAAGGGCAAAATTTATATCAACCGTTATCTGGGTAGACAAATAAAATACAACCGTAGTTGTTTTTTGATATTGAGTCCGGGTTGTATGATACTGTTTTTATATATCCGGCAGTTGACATTTTTGATGCAGATACATCTATTGCTGACCAAGCGTTTGTGGATATAGGCGAATTTGTTAAAGGTGCATCAATGCAAGAGCCACCTTTGGAAGATCTATCAATTCCATAAAAAGGATATGGATTATCAGCCAGTATAAAGCCAGTTAATGGTTTGCCGTCATCAATTTTTAAATCTAAATTTTTTGCTTCGCTTGCTGACATTACAGGTGATTGTGGTGTCATTTTTGCGTCTACCACTGTTGTAGATGCAGCATTTGAGTAAAGTCTTGCCATGAAAGAGACATCTGCTACTAGTACTGGATTTGTGTCAATAGATGTGCTTGGATTTGCAAGTGTCATGTTTGGATTTAGTCCATTTTTACCAACCAAAGCGAAAAGTGGAAGGTTTAAGATTAATCCATATTGCTTTGCGAGGGATATACCAGTATTTGCAACTGATGTTCCTGCGAAGTAATTAGCTGATACACCTGGAACCCAGACTGCATTTATATTATATTTTGAGTAAGGCAGTAAATTACCAACTAAAATTCTGCGTATGAAGTCAAGATCGCATTTATTTGAGCCTGTTGCGCAGTCGTTTTTAATACTTGGCGTTCCTGAGCTACTTGTGATAGATTGGGTATTAGTTACTGCTGTAATGCCGTATGCAAAAGATGGATTTGTGTCAAAAAGTGATAGCATGCCAACTTGTTTCATTAGTCTAAAAGCTTCAAGACCTGACATTGAGATTAATTTTAGTACATTTGGATTGTTTTTTTGAAACATTGAAAGGTAACTCCAGCCTGAGTTGACTAAATAAGGTGGCACGCCGTACATGGTTTCGAATTTTCTAGATTCCTCTCTTATTGCAGAGACTTCTCTGGTAAGAACATACATTCTATATTGATTTTGAACATATTCAACTGCGACAACTGCAACTGATAGCATTCCTGCGAAGATGATTATGAATATCAATAGCTGTATCATTGAGCCGCGTTTTTTTCTTTTATTATAGATTTTCATAATTATATTTTTTTACCAGATTTAATAAACGACACATTTCCATCATTTCTTTTATATACAAAACATATGTCACCGGTTTTACTGTCAATATAAGGAAGGCCTGCAACGCCTAGGAGATCCATTTGCATAACAGCTTCATCAGATGAAAGAATTTCTACTTTTACATTTTTTTCTTCAATAATTTCATTTGTGTCAATTTCTTCAAAATCATTTGTTTCGTCGTAATTTGCTGTAATTTTATTAAAGTTATGATGTTCGGCTCCTTTTGATGAGCGTTTATGATATGTAGCAAATTTATCTTTATATTTTCTCATTTTATTCTTTAGTTTTGTAATTGCTGTATCAAAAGCAAGAGATATAGATGATTCTATGGAATCTGTTCTTAAAATAATGTCATGACCGCCGTGAATGACAATTTTGCATTCAATATCTCTATGTGCTGAGTTAAAGTCTATATTTATTTTGATTTCATCTTGATCTATGTTTGATAGATATATCATAAGTTCCTCCTGCATTGTATTGTTTATATAATCTCTAAATTGAGATTTGATTTTTAAACTATCATGGTGAGCAATTTCAATATTCATATGTATAAATAACAACTTACTTTTCAAAATGATATTAATGATTGATAATTAAAAATCAAGCTTTTTTTTCTTTTTGAAATTGGATAATAAAACTACTTGACAATAATTTTTGATTATAATACATTCTTTGGTCTTTGCTAAAGTGTATTATGGAAAAAAATAAACTTCCCGTTCCAGATTATTGGTATTGTAATGGGGATAACTCTATTGGTCAAAAAATGAATAATCCAAGTTTAAAGGCAATGAATCTCTTGAGTGGTGAATTTGAAAGAAGGAATGAACTTGCGTCAATGCTCGGTTGTAAAGTTATTTCATTTGTTGAATTTCTTAAAAAGAAGTGCGAAGATGCTGATTTAGATGAAAATGATGCGGCAAACATGGTTTTGTGTTATTATTTGAAAGATGTGACAAAACCTAAAGAAAGAAAGCACATTAGTGATGTTTTAGAAAAAATGCGAGAAAAAAACCAATCGATTTCATTCGATAATGTTAATGAAGTTGATGAATTGATGAAAGAGATTGTAAAGGGACATGTAACTGATTCTGAATCAAAATTAGCTTCGTATAAAGCCAATAAAATAAGTATGCTAAATAGTAAAAGTTTTGATTTGCCTGCTGAGATTAATATTAGTAATGCTTCTTACAATCCATCAATCATAGCTCAGTTAATAGGTTTAGGGTGTATTTCTTGCACTGATGAAAAAGATATTTACTCAATTTCTAATTTAGATGATGCTATTAGGCTTGCTGAAGCTGGAAAATTAACTATAAATAGTGAAAAGCTTATTGAAAATCCAAAAGCATTAAAGTTATTTAAAGATGGAATTGCCCATTCAATTAATAGCTCATGTCTTAGGGAAAATAATGGAGGATTTGCATTTCTATCAAAAGGAGAGTTTAAAGCTGCGAAAATTGCTCTTGTATGTTTTTTGGTTTTAGTTGCAGCGGTTTTAGGTGGTATTGGTATATTTGCACCAGGGTTATTTGGTTTAGTTGCGGGATCTCTGTTTAGCAATCTGATTGGAATTGTATCTTTTGTTGTTTCTTGTTTGGGTTGTACGTGGGGAATGAAAAAATGTTATGATGCTTATAAATCTTTAAAAAAGCATGATAGATCTGATCAGAAAGGCGTTGTAATAGACAAATCTCTGGCAAAAACGATTACGATGGAATCGTCACAAGATTTACCACAAAGAAAAGACAAGAAATTGCCACGCCTCTTGAAGTCTGAAAAAGTTCCGAAAGAAGAGATTGATGAAAAAGGAAAGATGTATAAAAAAGGAGATCCTTACAAAAAACAAAAAGGAAATAGTCGCGAAGAAACGGATTCTGAAGCAGGAACTCCTACTAAGAGGCGAAATAGTGCCAAAGGGGTTGAAAAACAACTAAAATGCTTCTAGTTTCTTATGTTTGATGTAAAAGCAATTGAGAAATTTGAGAAAAGACGAAATGGAAGTATTTTAGAAATTGAAAAAAATCTATATAATGCAATTTTCGATGATTACAATGATCTGGTAAATATATCAAAGAATTCGCAGCTTGTTATTGATACAAAAAGCGATTTTTTATCGAAAAAGCTAGGTTTTAGTGCAGAGCATATTTCAAGTTATGGGATTTACAATGGTGAAATACTCATAAATAAGACATTTGATGCTGTATTTTCAATTAATAACATGCATAAGATAAACAATATACGCAAATATCTGGAAAATGTGAAATTGATTTTAAATGAAAATGGAGTTTTTTTTGGAACAATGCTTGCAGGTGATAATATAATTTCGCTTTGTAACGCATTTTATAAGGCATATCAAGAGCATAATCTTGGGTTTGTAAATCATTTTCTTCCAGTTGTTGATATAAAGCAAGTTGGGTCATTAATGCAGTCAATTGGATTTAGAAATGTTGTTGTTTCGGCTATGTCGCATAAGGTTGAATATAGAGATATTTTTGATGCAATTAGTGAAATACGATTATTATCAGAGCAAAATTGCATGGAAAAGCGTGATAAAAGACCTATATTACGGAAAGTTATTAGATCAGCTGATGAGTTTTTTGAAAAAAATGTTGAATATAACATTGTATCAATTTTTGCCCAGAAATAGGGATTTACAATTGTGTCATGAATTGCATCCTTTACAATCGTAGTGAGAGTGATGAACTGTAGAAAAGCTCGTTCCGCAATGGATTTTTTGATTAATACAGTAAAATTTTACATCTTCAAATGCTGCAAAGCTGTGAATATCGTGTGAAATCACTATAAAACTTGAGTTTTTATGGATAGATTTGAAGAATTTATAAAATATTTCTTGGCTGTCAAAATCTAAATTTTGATCCGGCTCGTCAAGTATTATTAAATCGTAATTTTTGCGTATATTTGCAACCAAATTTACCTTTTGCAGCTGCCCACCTGAAAGATCTGCAAGTTGTAAGTTTGCTATTGATTTTATATTGAAAGCGTTGTATAGCTCTTCGTAAAATGGGTATTTTTCCTCGATGTATTCTAGGAATTTCCCAACTGTAATTGGCATATTTTTTGCCGGAATTAATTTTTGTGGAGCAAAAGATATACTTGCGTTTTTTGAGATTTTGCCTTTTTGAAGCTCTATTTCACCAAAGATTAATCGCGCAAGAGTTGATTTTCCGCCGCCGTTTGGGCCGGTAAGCACTATAAAATCACCCTTGTTTATATCAAAAGAAACGCCGTCCAGCACTAGGTTTTTTGCGTATTTAAAAGACAAATTTTCAATTTTTACTATATTTCTTGACATAAAAGAAAAAGCTATTTTACTTATTTTGCTTTGCTAGTGTATGATAAAAACTTTAATTGTAAAATCAAATTTTTTTTTATCAAGCGATTTCGTAAAAAAATACGATGCACACGAGGTTTTTATTGAAAAAATTATGGAAATAAAATTACTAAATGTAAAAATTCCTAGCAATTATCGCAAAATTATCATTACAAGCCCTTATGCAATGTCTGAAACACTTGCAAAACTATCGATTGATACTGAGTTTTTTGTAGTTGGAAAGAGGGCGGAGCGTGCATTACAAGAAGCGGGATTTACAAAAATTACTAGGTATAAAAATATCGGTAAACTTGAGAAAAACATCGATAAAAACTGGGATTATCTATATCTTCGAGGCAATATTGTCAAAAAAGTGCCAAATATTGAAAAAATCTTGGAAATTACTTGCTATGAGGCTATATATAATGATGATCTGAGTTTTGACGCAAAAATACTGATAAAATCTGGCTTTTTAGAGCGTGTATTTCTATTTTCTGCCATGATTGCTGAGAAATTTATTGAAATGATAATAGCAAGTGGCTTAAAAGGCTATATGGAATCGACGGTTTTTTATATAATGTCTGAAGATTCGATAGAATTATGTGTAAAAAATGGCTTAAAATATGAGATAATTGACTATGATTACTGAGGTTTTTTCAAATTATCGCAGGTTTGATGAGGATTTTGCTGAGTTTTTGCGCGCGCGCGATGAAAAATTGCACGATTTTATGCAAAAATCACGAATGCAAAAAACAAAGATGCCGGCTAGTGTTTTGCTAGATCTTGGGCTTATTTTAGAGGAATTTTTGATACCAATTTTTAATCTTTCAAAATGGCAAGAGGAAAATGTAAAAAAAGCAATACAGGAAAGGGAAATTTGGGCGATTTGTCGAAATTTTATACAGCGTTTTTTGCTTGTTAAATATGATGGAAATTGGTATAAAAATGTAGATCGTAGCTTGGAAATTTTCCAAAATCTTGATAAAATCTGGAATTTTGACGATATTGACGGCGATGTTGTTTTGTGGTTAAAAAATTACGGGTATAGTCTAAATTATGATGAAGTTACAGATGATGAGTTTGACGAAAAATGCAGGCAGATTGCGTTTATTTTCCATGCAAATCTTGTGAAAAATTCATCGCTATTGCAAAATCCCAAGGAAAATAGGCATTTTAATCTTGTGCCAAATGAAAAGTCGGAGCGTAATGATTTTCGATATGTTGGTGAAAATCTTGAAAAAGTGGCTTCTTATGGGGGAAATTACTGCCTTTATTGCCATGAAAGGGGTAAGGATTCTTGTAAAAATGGGCTATTTTGTAAAGATGGTAAAATTGCGAAAAACAACGATGGAATCGAGCTTTCTGGATGTCCTTTAGAGCAGGATATTTCACCTGCAATAGCTGCGTTTCGTGATGGAAAGTTTATTGCATCTCTTGCGATTATGATGGTTGAAAATCCGCTAATTTGCCTGACTGGTAATAGGATTTGCAATGATTGCATGAAGTCTTGCATATATCAAAAACAAGATCCGGTTGACATTCCTGCTATTGAAACTGTAGTATTTGAGCGTGTTTTAAGAGAAAACTTTGGTTTTGAGCTTTATTTTTTGCTAACTCGCTGTAACGTTTTAAATGCAATTTCGTATATTCCAAAAAGCTTGACTGGATCGACGATTTTTATATCGGGAATGGGTCCTGCTGGCATTGCATCTGCGTTTTTTAATGCAATGGAGGGAAATTATGTGATTTTATCGGACGGCGGGCTTTTTTTGGCTCCAGATATAGATATAACTTTGCCTATCGAGCATTTTCAACTTGATAAATTGCCGCAAAATCGCAATTCATCTTGCTTTGGCGGGGTTATGGAATATGGCATTACAAGCAGGTGGAATAAGAATTTTATCGATATTGCGTATGTAATTTTGGCGCGTTTTAGACATATTGCGTTTTTTTCGAATATAAAATATAGTTTATTGCTTGAAAAACTGCTGTATGAAATGGATTTTGCGAAAATTTTTGTTGCAAATGGGGCAAAAAACCCACGAAATATAAAAAATCCTGAAATATCGAGTTTTTTCGTTTCTGCATCGGAGTTTTTAATGAATTTACACCTTGGCAAGAGTTTTGATGAAAAAAGTAAGCATGAGGTGAAAATCTTAATGCCGGCCGTTGTTTTGGGGGGAGGGCTTACTGCAATTGACGCGGCAACCGAGGCGGGATTTTATTATTTATCAAAAATTGAAAATGTCTATAAGAAATTTACAAAAATGAGCGAGAAAAACTCAATAAATAGCGAAGAATTCTCTCGTCTTGAGCTTGCAAATCTTGAAAGGTATATTGGTGATTATAGAAAAACGGAAAATATTGCAAATTCTGCTGATAAAATTGAAAAGCTTGGAGGCGTGAAAGTATTGATAAGGAAAGGGATTTTTGCCTCTGCGGCATACCAGCAAAATCATGTTGAAATTGCAAAAGCACGGGCACAGGGTGTGATTTTTTGTGATGAGACGGAGATTTTGGGATATGAAAAAAGCGAGGACGGTGTGAAAATTTTGACAAATAAAGGTGAAATATTTGCAAGGTCTATAATTGTTGCATATGGAAGTGAAAGGGCGGACATTGCTGATAATGTTGATAGTGCGAAGTGTGCAAAATATGGATCGAAAATATCCATTACTGGTGGTGTTTTTGATGATAAAAAGAAGGATATGAATAGTTTATGTGTATCGGATTTTGATAAAAAAACTGCATATCTTGGCGACATGACGGAAAAATTTAGCGGAAGCGTTGTAAAGGCTATTGCAAGTGGGAAAAAATCTGTTTTTTATGGCGATTATCAATGCGAAAGAGCGTGCGATGTACGAGTGCAAAATGCGGATTATCAAAGCTGTAAAATAAATGAGAAATTTCATGTTTTATGCAGCTTTTTTGCTCAAGAAACTTGCGTGCAGGAGGTTGAATTTGGTGTTTTTAAGATTAAATATAAATCCGCAATGCTTACAAAAATTGCAAAAATTGGTGATTTAACACGGATGAAAATTGTTTCAAATGGTGTGCAATCAGAGTCAATTCCTATGATAATATCGGGCTTTAGTGATGGTTTTTTTACATCTGTGGTAAAGGTTGTTGGAAATTCCACTAAAATGTTGCTTGATAAAGATGCAAAGTTTTTTGTTATGCACTCTTCAAGATCTGATGTTTTACAGTCCATTTTATCGAAAGATTTGCATATTTTTTATGACGATTTGCGTGATGCGGTTGCAATGGAGCTTTGCCGTAGCCTTGGATGCAGGATTTCACATGTTGATAATTTTGAGTGTAGCGGCGGTAAGGTTTTATTTCTTGCAAGTTGCGATATTGTGGATATTTTTGCCCAAAAATTTGATTTAAAAGGCGGGAATTATTACTCGATTGTCTTTAAAGAAATGCAGTGCATGCTATCTGGAGTTTGCTCAAAATGCCGTTATCTTGATGGCACAGGTGGCTGGAAGTTTGCATGTCGTGATTATTGTATAGTGTTATAATTGATATGAAAAAATATAAATGCAAGGTGCAATATCTTGGAAAAAATTACGCTGGAATGCAAAAACAAGAGTCAAATTTAGATGTAAAAACTATACAGGGTGAAATAGAAAAAGCATTATTTCGCCTTACAAAATCGCATGTTTCAATTGACTATGCGGGGCGAACTGACGCTGGAGTCTCTGCGAAAGGTCAGGTAATTTCTTTTGAAATCACGGATAAAATTCCAATAGAAAAAATAGAAAGGGCGGTAAATTCATTGCTTGGGGAAAATGACATAATAGTATATGATATTTGCGAAGTTTTGCCAGATTTTAGCCCAAGATTTGACGCAAAAATGCGAACATATAAGTATTTTATAGACACAAATTTACATGGCGATATAGCAAAAAGAGCCTCTCATCTTCACATTTCCTATAAACTTGATATTGAAAAAATACAGGCTGCATCACGGTTTTTAATAGGCAGGCACGACTTTACAGCGTTTTCAAAAAAAACGGATTCCAATTTGCAAAATCCAATTCGCTCGATATCTGCTATAGAAATAATGGCGGAAAATGACGAAATAATCTTTACAATATCGGCAAAATCCTTCTTGCACAACATGGTTCGAATTATTGTTGGAACCATGATTGATGTTGGAAGGGGGGCGAAAAATCCTGAAGATGTAAAGCGAATTCTTGAGCAAAAAGATAGGCGCAGTGCGGGAAAAACTATCTCGCCATGCGGGCTTTGGTTTTGGGATGTTGAGTATTAAAAAAATAATTCTTGACAAATATATTTTTAACATTAGTCTCAGTATAAGTTTTATATATTAATATGTCAAAAAAATTAGTTTTAGCCTCGGCTATTTTAGCTACGGCTGTATCTTCTAATGTTAATGCAAAAACATTTGAAGGTTTTTATGTTGGTTTGCAATCTCCTGTACGCGAAGATT
The DNA here is from genome assembly GCF_007993655.1 of Candidatus Deianiraea vastatrix. Lineage (GTDB taxonomy): Bacteria > Pseudomonadota > Alphaproteobacteria > Rickettsiales > Deianiraeaceae > Deianiraea > Deianiraea vastatrix. The sequence goes on from NZ_CP029077.1 coordinate 1,078,988, forward strand.
TAACCTATGTGAACAAAGATGTTGGTGGATATGCATCTAAGAGTGGGTATGCTGTTCAAGGTAATTATAGCTCAGTAGATAGTGTTCTTCTTGGTGATACTTTATTCCGTAGAATGGATCTAAATCTTGGTTATGGTTTTAGATTTGGAAATGAAATGTATGCTGCATTTGAAGTTACAGCACCTATGTTGAATAAACCTTATTCAAGTGGTACAAGTGGTGCGACTGTAACTGGCAAGCATCTTGTAAAGGTAACTGGTATTTTAGGTAAGGTTATAAATGATAAATGGCTTGTATACGGACTTGCTGGATATCATGGCTATCAAATAGGAGCTACACCAAGCGGCTCGCAGATTTTCGCAACAGACAAATCATCTACTCTAAATGGTTTTAGATTTGGTGCTGGTTTTGAATATGCTGTTCTTGAAAACCTTGGCGTTGGTGCTGAATTTTCTGTTACAGAGTTTGGTAGTGGAGGAAGAGGTAGAAGGGGATATACAGTTGGTAGCGAAGTTTATACTGATACATCAGCTGCTTACAACGGACAAATGAAAGCTTTGACTATATTTGCTAAATGGAGAATATAGTAAAACGCTTTTAGTTTTATAAATTCTTTTATTTAACTTTTGACTCTCAAGATTTTTTCTTGGGAGTCTTTTTTTATACATTTAAAAATATTTCTCTTGACATTATTTGAAAAATATGATATAATGCTCCAGAAGTTTATATTATATGACTAAAAATCTTGATAATTTTGTAAAGGCATTTATAAGGTGTATTGGCTATAGTGCTGTTCTTGCTCTCATCATTATGCAAGTTGGCTGCGCTGGAGTTTCAAATAAGCAAGCTCTTGCTCAAAATGAAAAAGCAAAAGCAAGCCTTTCGTATGGCATGAGTAAAAATAATCTCGTTGCAACAAGAACGGGTGCCTTGTTTTATTAAGTTGCCACTTTTAACCCATTACCATGAGGAGTGAGTTTTATGTTTGTGTAAACTAAATTTAACTTAAATTAATACTTTTTAAACTGATTACTATAAGATTTTTCCCTCCCATATATATAGTAATTCTTATTCGATCTTTTATTGTCAAACATGGCATTGCCAATGATTTATATAGATGTATAAAATAGATTAATTTTGAGTGTAAATTAAAGTTTTAACTTGATTATTATTTTTTGTATTGCATACTGGTTTAGTTAATTTTTATTTTATGGATCAAAAACAGTATGCTTACAATACTTATGAAGAAGTAGTTAATGCAGTCAACGAAGATTACAGAAATATTGCAGGTGTGAATTGGCGTACATTCGAAGATTACAGAAAGATTGCACGTGCGAGTCTATTCTCAGTATTCGAAGATCGTAAATATTTGTCGTATCGTGAACTTGTAGAAAATGCCTTTGATTTTAAAGGGCTGGATGTTTTAAACTATATTCCTTTAGATTGTCGATACTCCCCTTCTTATTTTTTAGAAGATCCGAAATTTTCAACTAGTTCTGATGTTGCTAGAGAAATGCACTATTTATGCATGTCATATTATGATCCAAATATCGAGCATATCTCAGGGAATTTTTTATCAACACTTGAAATTTACGATAAAAAGAAAATGTTAAGACTAGTATCTATGTATCCTGGTTTACTTCACTTATTATTTGTAGATACCAAGACTTTGCATGATGAAAATTTTCAAAAAGTTGTAGAATTCATACAAGGGATAAATTACGAGAGAATTGATATCCATGATAATGCTCCTTTCACTAATACAGAGGCGTTGTATTATAAAGTTATAATTTCTGAACTTTATAATACAGCAAAGATTAGGAACGATAAAAGTAACATGAATAAAATATTATCGTTTGTAAAATCTGCAATCATTTCATTCCTTAGAGTTAATGGTTTTGATAATCTTGATAATGATGGATTACATGAGAAATTGAAATTGTATTTCTCACAAAAGCTCGTTCGTCCTAAAAGAACTGGGTTATTTAGTCCTGAAGAAACTGAGTTATTATTAAAATATTTTCACATTTCTGATATTAGGGCACAAATTGAAATAGATAAGCTTTCTTCGATATTTGGCAGATTGAAATATTACAATGTTGGCAGTGAGGAGCATCGTGCCATTATAGGAGATATCATGTCTGGGTTGACAAAAGTCTGTGACCCATTGAAAGATTGCACTCTTTGGAGTGAGGAGTATCATCGTGCCATTATAAGAGATATCATCTCGATGTTTAATGAAGTTTTAAACAATGAAAATTTTTTAGACAATAAAAATGAGCAATGCATTGCAAATCTTGTTAAAGAAATAGCTAAGGAATATTTCATATTTAAACATGTTACAAATACACAATTTATCAATGTTATTGATTCTTTGGCAACAAAAAATCTAAATGATGGACTTATGGCTGTATTGTGCAATTTAATGTTAGATGAACGTCTTGATCGTTCCTGGATAGTAAATGAAGATGCTTTATTTGTGAATAGTCAATTTTGTTTTGAGTCAAAAGAAGACTATATAGATGCTTTAAAAAATAACAATCTAGATGCTTTACTGTCATATGAGTTTATCGATTTTGTGATAAAATATCCAGAATTTGCAAATAGATGGAATCCAGAAATTGCATCTGTTGCCATGAAAAGAGCTCAGCAGTGTCAATTCGAAGAGCCGAAGAGTCAGGATTTTCAAGATATAGACTTTCAGCAGCAATCTGTAGAAAGTAATAATTTGTTGCAATCTGAAGAAGGTCAAATGCAGCCTCAGCAAGGTGGAGTTAAGATTGGCGGAGATCCAGAATTTCATCCTTCAGTGTATGACAAGCTTGTACAAAAAAATCCATATCGTCTTAGTCGCCCTAAAAGTCCGCTTGCGCAGCAACAAATGCAGAAGGGTAGTGATCAGAAGGTGGAAGAAGATGTAAAAAATTCTAATATTCAGCATAGTTCAAAACAGCAAAAACAGCAAACAGATCGAAGTGATAGAAATTGTTGCATGCTGATGTAGTAACTTTAATTTCGTCGCAAGGATAAACTACAACAATCTTTAGTCACCAAGAGAAGGAAGATGAGGCTGAAGATTGGTGGTTAAAAAAATCTAGTAGTGCTTTTCTGGAGTATGTGTTGGAATGATTCATAAGAATCGAAGTAGTAGTATTTACAATAGTGCATTAAATCAATTGCAATATTGATTGAAAGATGTATACTTTAGATAGTTGAATTTTACTATATTGTGATTTAATTTTCCTTAATCAAGCTTGAAACAAGATCATCAATAGATGGGATTTTTTGTATATAGGAAAGCCTTATGATTAGGGTGTCAAGTACGCTTTTTTCGTTAATATTTTGGGCAAAATGTGAGCTATTTAATATAACTTGATACATTCTGTCTAAGATTTGAACTGAAAAATTATCGCTTGATTTTAGCTTTTCAAGTAATTTTGCAACTTCCTTTTCATCTGTTTTTGTGCATATTGAGTGCATCATTTTTGCAATTATTTCTATCATATCAGATAGTATTCCAGAGATTCCAATGCCAGATTGAATTGCATTTTCCGATGTATTTAGAGCTTCTTGTAGATTTGCATCAAAAATATGTGACAAAATTTCTTCACCAAAGCTTAAGTTTCCGCATTTTGTCATGTCTTCTATAATTTTGATGTCGATTTTTCCATCTTGTGATAAGCTTATTGCTTGGTCAAGTATTGAAAGAGAGTCACGCGCTGAGCCTCTTGCCATTTTTGCAATTTGGCGTAAAACCTCTTCGCCGCAAGAGATATTTTCACGGCTTGTAATGCTTTGTAAATTTGCAAAAAGTTCATCTTGCGTAAGGTTTTGTAGGAAAAATTTTTGACAACGAGAGGAAATTGTAATAGGAATTTTGTTAAATTCCGTTGTTGCGAAGATGAATTTTATGAAAGAGTGTGGCTCTTCAAGCGTCTTTAAAAGTGCGTTAAAGGCAGATTTTGAAAGCATGTGAACTTCGTCGATTATGTAAATTTTATATCTGCCAACCATGGGTGGATATTTACTGCTTTCTATTATATCGCGCGCTGAGTCAACCCCTGTATTACTTGCGGCATCAATTTCAATTACATCGGGGTGGCGAAAGCTTAAAATATCTTTGCAGGAGTCGCATTCAAGGCATGGATCTACTGTTTCTTTGCCGCTGCCGTCTTTTCCTGTGCAATTTAAAGATAGGGCTAAAATTCTTGCTGTAGTTGTTTTTCCAACGCCGCGAGTTCCTGTGAAGATAAAAGCATGGTGAACTCTATTGATTTCTATTGCGTTTTTGAGGGTTTGCACTAAATTTTCCTGCCCAAAAAGCTCAGATAATTTTTTTGGTCTGTATTTTCTTGCAAGAACGGTATATGACACGGTTAAAAATCATGTTATGATGTTGATATTGATACTATTTTATTTGTCAAATATTTTATTAATTTTTTATTAGACACTTCCAATGCCTTGCAATCCAAAGCATTAAAACACTTTACCCATCAAAACCCTCCATTCTCAATGCTATAATTATACATTTATAACCAGCATACACCAACTTCAACAAAAATTTCACAATCAAAAACTTCTTTTTTAGCATAATTTCACCAAAATATCGCTAAATTAGGCGATTTTTCATCTATTTTATACTTTTTTGCTTACAAAAAACCAAAACCCCAATACCAAAACCCAAATTCTTTTTAAATATGAAAAACCTAACTGCAAATGAGTTTTTTAACCACTGGGTGCGGACAAATCGCGATCCTGATGGGGAGTTTTTGCAAGTTTTAACAATTGGCGGGGCGTGTGATAGCTATGGTGTTTGGACGGCTGAAAAAGTGCGAAAAATGTCGGCTATGACTGGGATTTTAGGGGAAATAAAGGATGAGGTTTTGGCATTGAAAGACACTGTTTATATCAGAAACATTGATAAATCCTCACAAATTTCGCAGGTTTGTGATTGTTGCACAAGTCATGGATGTGGGAAAAAGAGCATCAAAGCTGAGATTTTAGGTGATAGCAAGGTTGGGGTTGACAAGATTTTGGTCAAGAGTGATGATGAAGAGGTGAAAAATGAAGAGGTGACAAAATACAAGTGGGTGTCGGAAAAAAAGGGGTGTTCTAAGTGCAAATCTCTTGACGGCACGGTTTTTGAGGAGATGCCAAATATCGAGGAAATCTCCCATCCCAATTGCAATTGTGAGGTAGTGGAGATTAGTGAAGATGAGGCGCAGGAGTTGGAAAAGAAGAAAAAAGATGAGATTGAAAAGAGGGATGAGGTGGTTGAGACGCTTGATAAACAGACGGAGGTGAATAAGAGGACTGGCAATGCGAAAAATCCTAATCAGTCTATTTGGTATTGTGCAGAGTATGTTGCAGATGCATTAAGGGAGAATGGAATTTCAATATATAAGCCAAAGCCAAGAGATGGGCAGAAGAGTTCATCTGCATGCGATTATGGACCTTCGCTTGAAAATGCTGGTTTTATCGGACTTTATACTCATGATGAAAATGAAAAAGGTAATTCATTGCCAGAGTCGTATCAGTCTGAAAAAGGTGATATTATAATAATTCAACCAACTGAAGATGGAAAACATAAGCATGGCCATATAGCAATGTTTAACGGAGATGCTTGGGTGAGTGATTTTAGACAACATACAATTCATGGACTTAAGGGTTATAATCTAGAAGATTTAGATTATACAATCTATCGAAACCCTAGTTGGGCTGATTAATTTTATGCAAATTTTTCATAATGTTTCACAATTGCATTGTTTAAATCGTGCTTGGTAAAATTTATTTTAGCATTATGGCAATATATCCCATCAATTTTCCACTTGCCTTCATCGTATTTTACGATATACTGTATATTGTATTTATCTGTCATGCCAAGTGTATTTTTATCGTGAGTTTCGGCATCGATATCTTTATAGACTTTTAATGCTATGATATAATGCTTATCTTTTTCATTTTTGTATGTGTGGTATAAAAATGGGGGAGCGTGACTTTCAAATATTGCACATGTTAGATTTTGAACATAGTTATCAAATTTTTCAATATTTGCACTTTTTAAAAAATTTGATGTAAATAATTGTCCATGTAATAACATTTTATTAATCTTCATTTGCTGAGCATTTGCCTTGTTTTCAATATACTTATCAAGTACGGTGATATATCTGCCATCTGATATATTGCTAGAAATTAATATCTCATCCAGCGCCCTTTCCGCCTCGGTTTCGGGCTTGTGGAATTTGGGTTTTTGGGCTTTGATGGTTGTTTTTTCGGTTGGGTTTTGGGTGGGGTTGGCAAGGGATGTGTTGGTAAAGATGGCAAAAAGTATTGTAAATATGATGCTTAGAATTGGCATAAACAAGAGTTTCTTAATGTTTATGAAGTATTTTTTTAAAAGTCAAGGTGAATATACAATCTATCGCAACCCTAGTTGGTTTGAGTTGGACAATTAATGTTTTCATAACAAAACCCATCAATTTTCCATTTGCCGTCTTCTTTTTTCATAATGTATGGCAATCTTATAGACTCTGTTGTAGCTTTTTGGTAACTCTCTTGGTCTCTTTGCGTACATTCATACCAAATTTCTGATACAAAGGCCTCTTGTTCGTTTTGATAAGAAGTATGAAAAACATATCCAACGGTTGAATTATCGTTTCCGCGTATAATACAATTTTTATGAAATGGATAGCAAACTATACCACAAGGATAGCCATTACATTCTTCCTTGCACTCCTGTGAATTCAAGGCTTCATTTTGCTTCCTTTTGCATTCATTTATAAATCCCTTCGTAAACATATCCTCATCATTTAATTTCGAGTTTTGTTCCAGGCCAGTTTCCACCCTCAATATCTCATCTAGCGCCCTTTCAGCCTCGGTTTCGGGCTTGTGGAATTTGGGGTTTTGGGCTTTGGTGTTGGGGTTTTGGGTGGGGTTGGCAAGGGATGGCTCGGAGAAAAGGGTGATGATGAGGAAAAGCGCGATGGTGACTGGGGATTTTGCCGCACTGCATGCTGAAAAAAATGTTGAAATTTGGACAAAAATCTTGCACATAAAAGCAATTTTCCCACGAATTTGAGAAAAAAATGTGCTTACAAAAAGAAGAAAATATTGCATAAGAAACTGGTTTTTTGGGATTGTAGAGCGGGGGAGTTAAAAGTCAAGGGGCGTGGCAAACAAGCTATTTAGCCCTTGTGATCAGGGTTTTTGTCTTCTTTTTCGGTTTTATTTTGTTCGTCTTTTTTGAAAAAGTTGATTTTTGATAGCCTTTCAATTGCGTCAATCATGTTTCGCGTTCCAAAGCCCCTTGAGAACATAAAAAATTGGATTGCGATGAAATATGCGATGTATTTAAAGGCTTCTGGATTTTTTTGAATTAAGGCAAGAACGCTTTGAATGCTTGTATCTGGCGTGTAGTAAAGATATTTAACAATGCCACGAAGAATAAAGACATCAACCGCGCCAAAAACAAGAAATAAAGTGACTATAATTAATGCTTTTAGCCAAATGAAAAATGTTGCAATGCTTGCCTCTTTTCTTTTGTAACTTGATTTAATTTTCTCTAGCTCTCCTTCAATTCTTATAGTTTCAAGTTTTTCCATAATGGAAATTTTTTCCTCAGGTGTTTTGCCTTGTGCTATTAATTTAGCGTCTTCTTCTGCCCTTTTCATTCGTTGTTTTCGTAATTCTACTATTGTCATCACTAATGCCGAGAAGAATATAATTCCCGTTACTGCTTTCATCATTGTTACTCCTGTTAAAAATGCCACCGATCCCTTTGCTCCTCCTATTAATGCCCCTATTGCTCCTATTGCTATTACTACAATTGTCAATATAATAAAACCAGCATAACTCTTCAAAATATTTCTTTTATTATTCATACCAAAACCATTTTTGTTAACTTTAAAAGCAGATGTTTAGTAAGTCAAGTAAATTGTTACAAATGGCAAAAAGTCAATTCCAAATGATATAACCAAGCTTGAAAATGAATCGAGAAACCTTCGATTATACCTACACAAAACCCTTTTATTTATTTGTGAATTTACAACAATCTCGTAAGTGGAGCGGGTAGCGGGAATCGAACCCGCATCACAACCTTGGCAAGGTTGCACTTTACCACTAAGCTATACCCGCAGTATAATAAGCGTAATTGAGTAATGGAATATAAAAAAATAAAAGTCAATATTTTTTAAAAAATAAATAAAAAAGCTTGCATATTAATATATGAGTTTTATGAGGATAAAAATATCTGACAAGAAATGAAATTTTTCTCTGTATTACTTGCATTATTTCTTGCTTCGTGTGGGGCGAGTGTAAATTTTATGCAATATGGAGAGCAAGTTTCTTATACAAGAACATCAAGTTCTATATTTATTAAAAACAAAAGTTCGGTGAAAAAGATATTTATAGTCTTGCAAAATGGAACTCCTTATAGTGAATTTAATGATATAAGCGATATAATCAAAACTAAAATTGGCAATAAGTATATAGTAACAGATAGTGTTTCAGATGCTGATCTTGTAATACATTTGAATGTGCGTCAGTTCACACGCATTGAGCCTGAAACGATGAGCAATATTGAGAAATATTGGCAATATACAGAAACTACGGATAATTTAACTTTAAGTGATATTAATGCAACAACATTTGGTATAGCTCATGATGGTGTAGTGATTTCAGATGCAAAAAGTGGGAAAATAAATATTCCATCTGGAGGTTCTCAAAAGGCTGATCAAGGTATTATAAGTAAGCTTGCGACTAATGATTTTTTAAGTGGAATGAGTATTGGTGGGCTTCAGGTTTTTGGTCTTTATCAAGTCCAGTTGGGGCAACAATTGGTGCAATGATAGGTGGGACTCTAAGTTTTGTATCTCAAAATTCCACAAAGCCTAAAATTTATATTGCAACAGTTGATATTGAGATTGGTCAAAAGGTAGATAATCAGGTTGTATATGAAGAAAAGTATTTACATAGACAAGATGATAATGGAATGAGGTGGCATAATATCAAAAGCACGGATAATAAAAATTACATGAGAACGAAAATGTATGCAGTTACAAAAAGAACATTGCTTGATATTGATTCTGCATCAAGCATACTTGTTGGAAAGATTGGTGAGGCTATTGGCAACAGTTTATAAAATTGCAGTCCGGTAACTCGGGTGTTATTATATTGCTTGAATTTTATTTTCCCTAATATACAAGTTTTGAAATACAAAGTATTATGTCTATTCAAATTTGGTCAGTTGAAGATATTTCCTCGGCTATAAGTGGAACTTTGACAAAAACTTTTGGTCAAATTGCCGTGCGTGGCGAGGTTAGTAATTTATCAATTGCGTCATCTGGGCATATTTATTTATCGCTTAAAGGTGGAGATAGCCAAATATCAGTTGTATGTTTTGCAGGTTTTGCAAGGAAAATATCGGTAAAAATAGAAAATGGAATGGAAATTATCGTATATGGCAAAATATCGTGTTATGAGGGAAGATCTGTGTATCAAATACAGGCGGAATCGATAAAATTCAGCGGTCTTGGGGCATTTATGGAAATGCTAAATGAGCGAAAGCTGAGGCTTGAAAAAGAGGGTATATTTGACGTAAAGCATAAGAAAAATCTGCCAAAATTTCCGAAAAAAGTTGCTATAATAACATCTGAAAAGGGTGCTGTAATTCATGATATATTAACACGCCTTGAAGATAGATTTCCTGTAAATATCGATATTTTGGATGTAAATGTGCAAGGGATTTCTGCCGCTCTTGAAATAAAGGAAGCTATTTTAACTCTTGAAAACCTCGGCAGTAAAAAGCCGGATGTAATAATAATAGCGCGTGGCGGTGGGTCTTTTGAAGACTTACTTTGCTTTAATGATGAAGAACTTGTGCGTGCGATTTTTGCGGCAAAAATTCCCATTATATCGGCAATTGGTCATGAAACTGACTATACTTTATGCGACATGGTATCAGATGTAAGGGCGCCAACGCCAACTGCGGCTGCGGAGATTTTAGTTCCAAGAAAAATTGAGATTGCGTCAAATGTTGCAACGCTATTTGAAAAATGCCATAAAACGATGAATGCAAGAGTTGAGAATACATCGATTTTTATAGAGCAATTATCCGGCAAATTAGTGGATTTTGTGCAAAAAGTGAGCCAAATAGGCGTGCATATATCATATGTAATAGGAAATATCGAGACAAAAAGTATGGCAATATTTTCAAAACTTGATGAAAAACTTGTGCTGCAAAATTTTGAAAGATGTAAAAGGGCTATGGAAAATAGAATACAAAATAGCAATCAAATGATTTTAATTACATCAAATGTATGTGCAAGGGCTGTAAATTCACGATTTGATTTAATGAAAAGCAGGCTTGAAAAAATACAGATAAATCCTGCATTAATTCAAAATATAATGCAAATTGCTATGGATCGGATAGTAATGAAGATAGAGAAATCCATTGTATCGCAAATACAGTACAAAAATGAGAAATTATCAGCAATTGCAAATATTACGAAGGCAAATAAATTTTTTACCAAGCTTGACAGCATCGCTTTACAGTTGTCAAAAATGTCAAACGAAATTGAATTTAAAATATCCCAGACAATTTCAAGAAAAGAAGGCATGCTTTCTCAGGTTATTGTAAATCTTTCAAAATACAACTATCACGATATTTTAAAGAAAGGGTATGTTATTTTGAAATCAGGGGTAAGGGTTATATCGAAAATTAAGGATATAAAAAAGGCTAAAACGGTTGAAATTATTACGCAAGATGGCAGTGTAACTTTGAATGTAAATGTAGGCGATGATAATCAATTGCTACCGTTTTAAGTGAAAATATTTATTGCATTTTATACTAGTATAGTAAAAATTTTTGCAAATTAATGACATTTATATGTTAAATCCGCGTGAAATGGAGTATATTATATCGATTAATAAGACGAAAAGTATTGTAAAATCAGCTATGGAATGCAGCGTAAGCCAGCCTGCACTTACAATGCAACTTGCAAAAATCGAGAATTATTTTGGTTTTCCTATATTTTATCGGCAAAGAAGCAACATAACGCCAACCCCACTTGGAAGAAAAGTGATAGCAAAATGTGAGGAAATTATGGAAAAAATGCGTCATCTTGAAAATATATCAAATGAATCAAAAGAGATTAAAGTTGGTATAATTCCTACTGTTTCTCCATATTTTTTACCGAAAATTGCACATAATTTAGTGAAAAATGATTTAAAGTTATACTTTTATGATTTAAAAACGAATGAAATAATTGAGAAATTGCAAAATGGTGAAATTGATTGTGGTATTGTTGCAAATTACCCTGAATTAATATCTGCAGATAAATTTAAAATAACGAGTCTTTATCGTGAGAGATTTTTATTTGTATCGCATTTTGATGAAAGTATTACACCTGAGCAGGCGATAAGCTTGCAAAAAGTTATATTACTTGAGGATGGAAATTGTGCAAATTTAAGTATTCGTGAAATATGTAAGATGCAAAAGCAGAAACATAGTTTTGCGGCAACGAGTATAGAGGTTGTAAAGGCCATGATTGCAAATAAAAACGGCTATGGAATATTACCGGAATTTTCTATTTTTAATCATGAGCTGGAAAAATATCGTATTACAAAATTAGATCAGCAAAAAACTCGCGAAATATCGCTTATATCGCAAAAATTCTTTGATCAGGCTAAGATATTAGAGTTATTTCAGATTAAAGACTAGAAAGTTCTAATAATGTATATCATCTTTTGTGAATTTTCCTTTAAATACACGGTAGTTTTTAAAGAAGAATCCAAGGGTAATTATTAGTAAAATTATTGTAAATATTGAGATATTTTCCATTCCGTGGGTATCTGATTTAAAGCGAAGCAGGTCGTGCATTGTGTATTTGTAAGGCACAACATATGGGTAGGTTATTGAAAGCAGTGCTATTGCGCCGTATAGTGCAAAGCCATACGCGCAAAATAGCATTTTTACTTCATTGCCTTTTGAGCTACTTGCAAGCTTATGCATATAGCCAAGAACGCAGTACGAAGCTATCATCATTACAGAAAGCAGGCAAATTCTGTATCCGCCAAAAATACGCTCTCTTAATTCGCTTTTTGAAAAGACCAAAGCAGCTAAAATTATACTTACAGGGATTATTAATTTAATAATTGTTTTTATTGCTTTTCTTGCAAAATCTGATGTATCATTTGGGGTTTTAAGGCATACCCAAGCGGCACCAATTAATGCAAATCCAAGAACATTTAAAACGCCAGATGCAAGGGCTATTGGGTTAAATAATTGCCAGAAAGTTCCTTTATAGAGCATGTCATCGCCGATATTTAAGCCATTTACAAGGTTTCCAATGAAAACGCCGAATACAAGAGCCATTCCGAAGGAAGATACGAAAAATGCTATATCCCACGGCTTAAAATATTTTTCATCTTTACTGCGAAATTCAAAGGAGCAACCGCGAAATGCTGCAAGCCCTAGAAGTAAAATGACTGGTATATAAAATGTTGTGATGAAAATTCCATAAGCATTTGTAAAGCCAAGAACTAAAAATATTGCGGCCATTATAATCCAAGTTTCATTTACATCCCAAAATGGGTGGACAGATGCCATGGCAAGACCTCTTTGCTCTTTGTTTTTCATGAATGGGGAAAGTATTCCAATTCCAAGATCCATGCCGTCAAAAAACACGAACATTATTATAGAAAAGAACATCAGAAAGCCAATTATATTAGCAATTAAACAGTTGCAAAGCATATAAAATATCTAAACTTTAAAAAACTATAACAATATTTTTTTAAAAGTAAATAAAAATTTTAATCCAATAGAATAAATTGCTGACTGAGTGATAAATATAATTTTTTTACACAATAATTTCTCATAAATACTGGTAATTTCAAAAAACCTATCGATGGGATATAGTAATAAAAAGACTTGCAAAATAAAATCTTTATGTTTTAGTTTCTTTCCAAGAATATAACTGTATGTTTGCACTGAAACAAAAAGAGAATTTTATTTATATGAACGGCGTTAAAAATGAAAAGAAAGGATTTAATTTTGATATTGAACAGCGCCTAACTGCATTTGGAAAAGCCGTTTTACAAGATAGATATTTACTAGCTGGAGAGGATTACAAAGACATGTTTGTGCGTGTTGCAAAAACCTATGCAAATGACGATGCTCACGCTGAGCGTCTTTATGAATATATGGCAAAAATGTGGTTTATGCCCTCAACGCCGATTTTAAGTAATGGCGGAGCAAATCGCGGCCTGCCAATTTCATGCTTCTTAAATGAAAGCTCAGATTCACTAACTGGAATAGCGGAGCTTTGGAATGAAAATGTTTGGCTTGCAAGCAAGGGCGGCGGCATTGGAAGCTATTGGGGAAATGTTCGCTCTATTGGTGAAAGCATAGGCAAAAATGGCAAAACATCAGGCATTATGCCATTTATTAAGGTTATGGATTCACTTACTTTGGCTATTTCTCAAGGGTCTTTGCGTCGCGGAAGTGCTGCTGTTTATTTACCAGTTGATCACCCAGAAATTGAGGAATTTATTGATATTCGCAGGCAAACAGGAGATCACAATCGTAGGTCGCTTAATTTACACCATGGAATTTGCATACCAGATGCCTTTATGGAAGCTGTTGCTAAAGATGATAAATGGAGTTTAAAAAGCCCTGCAACTGGTGAGGTTATGTCACAAATTGGCGCGCGCGATCTTTGGATTAGAATACTAAATGCAAGAATGGAAATGGGCGAGCCATATATTTTGTTTACAGATACGGTAAATGCTGCAATTCCTGAGCACCATAAAAAGCTTGGGCTTAAAGTAAAAACTTCAAATTTATGCAGTGAAATTACACTTCCAACAGGAATTGATCACCTTGGAAACGAAAGAACGGCTGTTTGCTGTCTTTCTTCGCTAAATATTGAATATTTTGATGAGTGGAAAGAAGATGGACAATTTATCAAAGATGTCATGTATATGCTGGATAATGTATTGACAGACTTTATAAATCGTGCGCCAGCTGATATGAAAAATGCTGTTTATTCGGCAACTCGTGAACGCAGTATTGGTCTTGGAACTATGGGTTTGCATTCATTTTTCCACAAAAATATGGTTGCATTTGAATCTGCGCCTGCTAAATCAATGAACAAGAAAATTTTTGCACATATTAAAGAACATGCAGACATTGCCTCAAAAGAAATTGCAGTTGAGCGCGGCCCATGCCTTGATGCAGCTGAGCTTGGAATTATGGAAAGATTTTCAAATAAAACCGCCATTGCGCCAACTGCATCGATTTCAATAATTACTGGTGGAACGTCTGCTGGCATTGAGCCATCAAATGGAAATTATTATACGCATAAGACTTTAACTGGTGCATTTCCGGTGAAAAATAAATATCTTGAGGAGTTGCTTGAGAAAATGGGTCAAAATACTGATGAAATTTGGTCAAGCATTGCAAGCAATGATGGGTCTGTTTCGCATCTTGAGTTTTTGTCTGATTATGAAAAGGCTGTATTTAAAACTGCACATGAGATAAACCAAGTTTGGCTTGTTGATTTAATGGCAGATAGAGCTCCGTTTATTGATCAAGCTGCATCAAATAACCTCTTTGTTCGCTCCGATATTTCAAAGCTTGAGCTTCATAAAATACATTTTGACGCATGGCAAAAGGGCGTAAAAAGTCTTTATTATTTGAGATCTATGGCGCTTTCAAGAGCTGAAAAGGTGTCGGTTCTAGTTGAAAAGCGTCAGAAAAACGAAAGTCAAGAAGAATCTTTAAGCGGAAATCTTTACGAGGAGTGTCTTGTTTGTCAATAAAGTGGATGTTTAATTTTCAGATTGTTATTTTGATTGTGAAGGCTTTGCTGTATATTTTGATATCATTTGGGTGAATTTTTGTTGCGATTTTTGAAATTTTGAAATTTCCGATTGTTTATAGTGCATATTTGAAGGTGTGATGAGGTCATTCACTTTTGTGAGTTTTGTACTGAGTGATTTATGTAATGCGTTAATTTTTTCATTTGTTCCATATGAATTTCTGAGGTAACTAAGTGTATCATAGGAGTTTTGTAAAGACCAAATAATACTACCTTTATTGTATATGTTGGACTCAAATTTATTTGCAATTTTATCGCCTCCTTCGATTTTTCGCAATTCTTTTGCAACATAAGCTAAATCTTCTTTGCTGAGAAAGCCATCTTGTGAGAAAGTTTTTGCACAGGCAGCAGAAAGTATTTCTGCCATTTGAATTCCATTTTGGTCGATTTTTTTACGTATTAATAGATCTATTTCGTTGCCTATGAATTCAAGTAATTGTTTTAATAATTTTATTACAGGCTCCATAAAGTCTGATAATTTTTCAATAGATTGCTCAATTGCAGCAATTATAATTTCCAATTGTTCATATAAAACAAAAAGTTGAAATAGTGCGAAGATTGGATTTTGCAGTCCTATGACATCTGAAAAAAATGAGTATGTTGCGGAAACTCTTAAGACTTCTTCGGATTTTTTTTCAAGGTCAACTTTTTTGTCAAAAAAATCACCACCAAAAAATGCATTATAGACACCGTATAATGACATGAATATTTTTGTCCATCTAATTTGTGACGGAGAAAACATTTCTTTTGCATGTTTTGTCTCGTAATAAATGGCGTAATTTTTTATATCTTCGGGATTTATTTCAGAAAATGCAGTAATTAAGTTATCAATGAAATCTTTTTTGCCATTTTTAAGAGATGTAAAAATTGATGATAAATTTAAGCTTTCATCTTTCTTTTCATTTTCAGTTGGTTGTTTTTTATCTTTTTGTATATCGTCTTTTTTGGGAGATTCCTCTTTATTGTTATTTGTTTTTTCATCAATATCTTGAGATTTTTTATCAATATCGATTTTATCTTTGACATTTTTATCATCTTTTTTATTGTTAATATAAGGTGGGGACCTTCTTTTAATTTCTTTAATATCTTTTATTGTATTAAGTTGTTGTTTTGCTTCAAGAAGATTATCTTGGGAATTTAGAGATATTGCAATATGTTCCAAAGAGGCATAGGGAAACTCTTTCTTAAAGGCATAAAGGCTGTTATGTAGTGCATTAATTGATGTTTTTACATCAACGCCGTTTTGAATTCCAAGTGGTGCAATATGTAGTGTATTAATACCATTGTA
Source organism: Candidatus Deianiraea vastatrix (assembly GCF_007993655.1). Classification (GTDB taxonomy): domain Bacteria; phylum Pseudomonadota; class Alphaproteobacteria; order Rickettsiales; family Deianiraeaceae; genus Deianiraea; species Deianiraea vastatrix. The sequence continues at coordinate 1,095,155 of NZ_CP029077.1, forward strand.
ATTGGCAAGTGAGAAAATATTGTAATAAAATTTCTCAAGCTCTGCTTGGGATGTATCTTTATTAATACTTGATCCATTAAAATAGATTACATTTTTGTTTAATTTGGAGTAATAATCATATTGTTTTGTAAATACTCCATTGCCAGATTCTAAAGTATTGTTTCCTTTATGGAAAATTTTATTACGCTTTTTTAATCCTTCTATAATTGCGGCCTTTTCATTGCTTGGCCTGACAAATTGATTAAGATCTGTTTTTTCATTCCAAGGAGCTAAAATTGCAATACCTTCACCAGATGCGCCATAAAAATCATAACTATTTAAAGAAATAGTTGAGTTGTGTTTTAGGCATTTAAAATTCATTCTTAATAAAGACAATCTTATTGATTATAATAGGAAAAAAATATTTTACAATAGAAAAGTCTATTTTTTAAATATATCTAGAATGCCGTTTACGGCAAAGGAAACGCCGATAATTGATAGAATTGAGATTATTATATATAGAATTCTTTGATTTTGCATGATATTATAAATTACTCCACCGTTGCCTTGCAGCACAACATTAAAAGGCTTGATGTAGACTTCTTTAAGAACATTTTTGCTATCAAAAACATAGAATTCTGATAAATACACACCCGGTTTAGCTGTTTTTGGTATATATATTCTTTCTTTAAAAAGACCATTTTGATTAGCATTAATAGTTTTATTATGAGTCAAAAGACCAGACATTTTTAGATTATAATTGAGGATTGTGTTATTTGGATATTGTAAATATTGTGTAAATAAATTTTCACCAAAGCTATGAAGATATCCAAAATATTCAATATCTTGTTTTTCATCTGATGTATAAACCATGCCGATTTTATTTTTTTTAGCTTTTTTTATATTATATTTTTTACCATCAAGATGAGTTGCAATGGAGTATTTATTTTTATTATTACAAAGTATGCCGTATGTACTTAGTGTTTTACCAGAGAAAATATCTCCGACAATTATAGTTCGCTTGGATATATTAAAGTCATTTTTGCACTTAGATGGTGAAAATGCAGATGAAAATATTATAACCAGTATTGCAATAATAATATTTATAGTTTTTGATTTATTTACAAGATATAACATATGGAAAATGAGGAATAGTGAATAATTTTTGACCAAATTTAAAAGCTATATAGCAAAGTATAATGCCGAAAATAAATTTTAATACATTTTGAGGCAAAAGTGTTGCGATAAAGTTTCCAATTCGAACTCCAAATACCATAAAGATACTTGATATAATGGCAATAAATGGCTCTACAGATGAGGTGTGATTCATTTGTAGAATGGATGCTGGAAGGGTTGTAATTAGTGCTATAAGTGAAGATGTAGTGGCAGCTATTTTTACATCTTGTCTAAATATATATATAATAGCTGGAACGGAAATAAATCCGCCGCCGATACCCATGATGCCCGAAAATATACCAATTATTAACCCTACATATAATGATTTTTTCCATTCATCTTTTATATTTCTAAATTTTGCCTTCAAGTCTAGGTAATGTGAATCGGTTTTTTTTGGTAATCCATATTTTTCCATGAAATTTTCAAAATCTCTAAATGCCATCCTCCAATCTTCATTATGATGTTTTACTGCTATATCATTTGAGACAATTCTTGTAGATTTTCCGCCGACAAATAGATTAATTGCAACATCGGATAGAGTTGTAATAATTATTACGGTTAGCAAAATCATGTACATTAAGTTGACTGTTGTATAGAAATATTGATTATTATTAAAGTTTATTGAAATGAAGGTTCCAATAAATGAGCCAATAATGCTGAAAATGCCGATTTTTATAGCTATTTTATACTTCACATTATTTGAGTTTCTGACAACATTTACAAGAGATGCACCGATTATTTGAAGCAATGATGTTGCAATTGCGATATTTGTTGGGATGCCGGCAAAAATCATCATTGGAACGGCAACAACGCCGCCGCCTATGCCGTAAATGCCAGAGAGAGTGCCTGAGAAAAATCCAAGAAATACAAGAGACATAAGGCTAATTGACATTTGGGCAATTGGCAGATAAATGTCTAACATAAAAGTCTTGCATTATAATTTAGAACATTATAACATAAATTTACAGTATTGTCAAGTAAAAAATGTCTGATAATGAAAATAAAAAAAATGAGGATCAAAATGTGATTAATCTTGGGTGCAGGTTAAATAGTTATGAAAGCAGTGTAATTGATAAAATCATTGAGAAAACCAGTATATCGGGCAAGTGTATTGTTGTAAATACTTGCGCTGTAACGGCGGAGGCGGAAAGAAAATCTCGTCAGGCAATAAGAAAGATTAAGAAGCAATATCCTGATAAGAAGATTATAGTAACTGGGTGTGCTGCGCAGATTAATCCTGAGCAATTTACAAAAATGCCAGAAGTTGAAAAGGTAATTGGAAATGACATTAAGACAGATGATGGGTTTTACGAGAAATTATCTAAGGAGTGGTCAAGCCCTTTGCAAATTAGCAGTCAAAAGGCGCAAGTAAATGACATTATGTCAATTCGTGAAACGGCAAATCACCTTTTTGCAGACACACAAAATCGCTCTCGTGCGTTTTTGCAAATTCAAAATGGATGTAACCATAGGTGTACTTTTTGTATTATTCCATTTGGCAGGGGAAATTCAAGATCTGTGCCCGTTGCGCAGGTTGTAAATCATATAAAAGAGCTTATCGCATCTGGATATAACGAGGTTGTGCTAACTGGTGTTGACATTACAGACTATGGGCTTGACTTGCCAGCAAAGCCTAGTCTTGGTAATTTATGTAAGAGGATTTTGGCAACAACTGATCTTAAAAGGCTGCGGCTTTCGTCTGTTGATGTTGCGGAAATTGATGAAGATTTAATAGACCTAATTAAAACAGAGCCAAGGCTTATGCCATATTTTCACATTAGCTTGCAGTCTGGCGATGGTTTAATTTTAAAACGAATGAAAAGAAGGCATACGCCAGATGATGTTGTGAAGTTTTGCGATTTAGTGCGTAGTTATAGGGCAGATGTTGGTTTTGGGGCGGATATTATTTGTGGATTTCCAACCGAAACAGACGAAATGTTTGAAAATACACTAAAACTTGTTGAAAAATGCCAAATTCAATATATTCACGCATTTACATATTCGGCAAGAAATGGCACGCCTGCTGCGAAAATGCCACAAGTAAAGCTTGATATAAGGAAAAGGAGAACAAGTGACTTAATTGCACTTGGGGATAGGGTATTGATGGATTTTTCAAAATCACTAATTGGAAAAGCTCAAAGCTGTGTTGTGGAGGCAGATTTTACTTTGCGTAGTGAGAATTTTGCGAAAATTACGCCAAAAGATAAGTCTAAATTTACATCTTTGCAGGTTGGGTCTATTATTTCCGTTATTTGCACTGACATTATTGATGGGGAGGTTATGTGTGATTAATTTGTTATAAAAAAACTTGAAAACAATAATAGATAAGTTAATAAATAGTAAAGAATTTTAATACGATGAAAAAAAGCATTATATTATTTATAAGGAATGCGATTGAAATTAGTAGACTTAGCAATCCAAAGCCGATATTATTACTATTTTTTCCATGTCTTTGGGGGTTATTTTTGGCGTATGCGCCGCATATATCAAAAAAGGCGATTTTCATAGCTATGGTAATATTTTTAATAGGTTCCATTGCTGCAAGATCATTTGGCTGTATTGTAAATGATATAATGGATAGAAAGATAGATGCAAAAGTTGAAAGAACAAAAAACAGACCCCTTGCATGTGGAAAAATGAAGGTATGGCAAGCTTTATTAGTTGCGTTTTTATGGCTACAGGTATGTCTTTTATGTTTTATCATTTTTAATCAAACGGCAAAATTAATGATATTTATTGGCTTTATTATTGCACTTGTATATCCACTATTTAAGAGGTTTTTTAATTATCCTCAGCTAATTTTAGGTTTTGGATTTAACATTGGTGTTTTAGTTGGATATGCAACGGTTTATAATCAAATTTCTAATTCAAGCTTAATATTTTATATATGTGGAATTTATTGGACAATGTTTTATGATACAATATATGCAATGCAGGATGCCAAGTGTGATGAAAAAATCAATATTAATTCAACGGCAAGAAAATATGGGTCTATGATATTTGGGCATTTATTAAAATTTATCATTATTATCACTGGAATATTGATTTTTGGAGGCTATATGTCAAGCATGTCTTTTATCTATTATTTATTTATAGTGCCGATATTATTGACTTTAATAAAGATATTTAAGATTGTTATTAAAAATGAGCATGAAGACTCATTTAATAGAGCTTTTCAATATAATGTTATAGTAGGGTTATTAATAACATTGCAAATTTTAGCCGGAAGATATTTTATGTTTATATGATGGATGATAAAGTAAAGAAATTAATTTATCAAAGCAGTCATAGGGGGTGTAAAGAGACGGATTTTCTTTTAACAAACTTTGCGCAGGAAAATTGTATTAATATGAGCGAAAGGGAGCTGAAGGTATATGAAGAATTTTTGTCAGAAAATGATTGGGATATTTACAACTGGATAGTTACAAATTCAAACTATGAGGAAAGGTATAGTTTTATTATTAGGGGAATTTACAATAATATTAATGTGCAAAAGCTATAAACCTTTTATATCGTCAGACAAAACAGCTTTTCCAAGTATATGGAAATGAAGATGAAATACGCTTTGTCCTGAGTTTTTTCCATTGTTGGTTACAACTCTATATCCGTCTTCAAGATTCATTATTTTTGCAACTTTTGAAATAGCTTGCATTGTTGATGAAATTTCATCGCTTGATGCGTTTTGTGAAAAGTCGTCAAAGTCAACATAATTCTTTTTTGGAATTACTAGGATATGAACTGGTGCTTTTGGCTCTATTGACCAAAATGCAAGATTTTTATCGTCTTCCCAGACTTTTTTACACCCTAGTTCGCCTCGTAAGATTTTTGCAAATGGATTATTATTATCGTACATATTTTTATTAAATTTATTAGAATATTTTTGAAAAAAAATTAAAAAACAAGTAGAAAAATAAAAAAGTTATGTTATAGTGTAAAAAATTTGTGTTTGTATGATAGGTTTAAGTTTATTAATTTTACCGGCTATATCTAGTGTTTTATGCTTATTGATTAACAAAATTGAGTGTAAAAAATCAACACAGATTATTGCATTTTTATCAAGCACTTTAATTGGAATTTCTGCAATAATATCTTTATATATCGCATATCGTATATTTTTTGCAAGGGAAGTTTTTGAGTATTATCACGCTTTTGACTGGATTTTACTTGGAAAATCTTATGTATCTTTTGGTGCATCGATTACAAAAATCTCAAGTTTAATGGTAACTTTAATTACATTTGTTTCGTGCCTTGTGCATATTTATTCAACAAAATACATGCACGAAGAGAAATATGAAAGATTTATGATTAACATATCTTTCTTTACATTTTGCATGATTTGCCTTGTTTTATCGAGTAACTTTCTGCAATTATTTTTTGGCTGGGAGGGAGTTGGAGTTGCATCTTATTTGCTAATTAACTATTATCACCGCAAAAATTCAGCAAATTTGGCATCAATGAAGGCTTTTTTAACAAATCGTGTTGCGGATGTTTTTATGATTTTTGGCATAAGCATGTTGCTTCGTGATTTTGGATCGTTAAATTTTGCTCAGATTTTATCACTAGAAAACATTACGCAAAATACATACCAAATAGGCATTTTTACTAATATAGACGTTATATGTATGACGCTTTTTATGGGAGCAATGGGGAAATCTGCACAGATTTTCTTGCATATTTGGCTGCCTGATGCTATGGAAGGTCCAACTCCCGTTTCGGCTTTGATACATGCTGCAACTATGGTAACTGCTGGGGTTTTCATGCTATGTAAATGTGCTGTGCTGTTTGATAACTCGCCACTTACAATGAATTTTATCACGATTATCGGCTCAATTACTGCGATTTTTGCTGCAAGTGTTGCGATTTTACAAACAGACATTAAGAAAATTATTGCTTATTCAACCTGTAGCCAGCTTGGATATATGTTTATGGCGTGTGGGCTTGGGCTTTATAGTGGTGGCTTTTTTCATTTGTTGACGCATGGCTTTTTTAAAGCCTTGTTATTTTTATGCGCCGGAAGCGTGATTTTAGGCATGCATCATGAGCAAAATATATTTCACATGGGGCGTGATTTATACAAAAAAATGCCTATAACATGCTTTGCTATGATAATTGGGACGCTTGCAATATGCGGAATACCGCCTTTTGCAGGGTTTTATTCAAAAGATGCAATATTACATGCCGCGGCAACAAGGGGTGATTTTATAGCGAGTTTTGCATATATTTGCGGTAATATCGTTGTATTTATGACATCATTTTATTCATTTCGGTTGATTTATGTAGTATTTTTCGGGCAAAAAGACGCACATCACGAAGCGCATGAGTCAAATATACAGATACTTGCTCCGCTATTCATTCTTGCGATTTTATCGGTTATATCTGGTCATTTCTTGGAAAATGTTTTGCATATTTTGAGATCTGACATTATTATTTCTGAAAATAATGCGAAAATTGCTGAATTAATGGAGAAAAATCATGAATCACATTTACCGCTTGTAATATCGCTTTTTGCAATTTCGCTTGCAAGCTTTTTATATCTTTACAAGACGGATATTCCGGCAAGAATCTACAGTTTCCTTGGGAAATTTACTAAATTTTTTGAAAATAAGTGGTATTTTGATGAGTTATATTCGGAAATTTTTGTAAAACCTTATATAAAAATAGCAGATTACATGGGTTTAAAATTTGATTTAATGGTAAATAAAGTTATAGTTTCAAATCAAGCAGATTGCGTGCTTAATATATCAAATAAAACCAAAAGAATTCAGTCTGGATGTATAAATTATTATCTAATTATCAGTGTTGTTACTGTAATTTTCATGATTTTACTCACGCTTTAATGGAAATTAAGTATATCAAAACCAAAAGACGCAGTGTTTCGATTAAGGTTTGCCAAAATTTAGATGTTGTGGTGCGTTTTGGGCATAGAATATCGCAAGATTTTGTGGAAAATTTCATAAATCAGAAAAGGCCTTGGATACAAAAGCAAATAGACAAAATAAAAGCCAAGACAATTTTTGATATATCAAAGATAAAATACGAAGATGGCACGATATTTCCTTATCTTGGCAGGGATTTGGTGATTAAAATATTTCCAACATCTGGTAAAGATTGCATTTTGGAAAATGGCGAAAACCTTGAGATTTATACAAAAAAAGTCAGCTATCAATTGATTAAAAAGCTTTTTGAGAAAAATGCAATAGAGATTTTTAATGAGAAAATAAGGCAGTGCCTTGCAATTTTTGAAACTATAAAGCCAATTAATAAGGATATAAGCTTGAAAATCAGAAAAATGAAGAGCAGATATGGCTCAATGTCTACAAGTGGAGTTATGACGCTGAATTTGTCTTTAATACACTACGATTTAGAGATTATAAAATATGTTATTATGCACGAGCTTTGCCATGTTTTTCACATGAATCATGGGCGTGGCTTTTATAATTTACTACTGCTTGTAATGCCAAATTTTAGAGAAATTGAGGCTCGGCTTAAAGGCTATAAGTACAAATTTGTTTAGTGAGCTCTTTTTTTGCATTCTTACAATGTTGGTAATTTCAAATGTAAATATGCTGCTTGTAATGTGAAGTTTTAAGTCAATAGATTCAAGACTTCAGCATTACAAGTATAAATTTTATTAACTAAATTTAAATCCAGCACCAATGCCATAAGATTTTACAAAGGCATAACTTGAATGTATAAGCATATCACTTGGCATATAACCTTCACCATTTTCAAATTCATTTAATTTTTTAGTTTTGATTTGTTGATAGTATGCAAATAGTGATAAATCAACATGATTTGTTATATTTGTTAAATATTCAGCTCGCATATCAAAACCATTTAAGCCCATATTACCAGATTCATGTAAGCCCCAGTTTATATCTCTTGCACGCCAAAAATTACGCGCTCTGTAGGATGTAATTAAGGCATTTGCCGCAAGTGAAATTGATGAGTCTTGATCGATAATTTTCTCGATTTTTGAGCCAATTGACAAGCCTTCGAAAATGCCATTTGAATTTAGATCATTGCCATTATCGTAATCATGAGTCATGGTTTCTGGTGTTGTATATGGTGTAAGAGTTCCACTGCCATCATCTACCATAGTAGTTTGTGAGCCGTAAAATGAATAACCATGTCCATAAGATTTTGTATTGACATTCTTTTTAAAATAGGCAATGTCAAAGCTAATAATGTGGCTATTTAGTTTTTCTGATAGCTTTGATGCATCAAATGAGTAACCTATACCGATTTTTCTTTGACGCAAGTTTCCACCAAGTTGATGAAAAGACATTCCTGAAGCAAGATTTCTTACATCGTCATCTCTTACTTCACCTTTTCTAATTTTGCCGAAATTTCCGCTTGCATAAACGAAAAAATTGTCTATTCCTTGAGTGAAGATTTTATACTTTGCATCCCAGAGAAATTGATTTGACTTCATTTTGTCATAAGTCAAAATCGAGCCACCAGCTGGCGTTTTAAATTCATACTGACCTTTTTCTTGAGACATTGCAATACTTCCTTCAAAATTTGATTTAAGTCTTTGCATCACTGCTCCGTCAAGGCGTTTTAAATCTGCTGCATTTGCATTTGCAAATAAAGCTGTTGATAAGACAATACTAGTAGATAAAGTTTTCATAATGAAACATAAATTTAAGTTGCAGCTATGGGTATTTTTTTAAATGTCAAGAAAATAATTTAAAAAAAATAAAGAATTGCAATTTATAAAAATCATGTTAATATCGTGTAATTATATGTTTTTATGATAATTCATAAAGAAAAAATTGCCTTTATTGGCATGGGAAAATTTGGCACTGCCATTGCATATAGGCTAGATATTACATCACGGTATAAAATTGCCATGTATTCAAGAAATAAAGATGATGTTGAGTATTTTAACGAGCATAAAGTGAGTCCAAAATGCTTTCATGAATGTAAATTTGAGACTGCAAGTGCAACCGATGATATTGCAGATGCGGTTGACAAAGCGGGAATTATTTTTATTTCGGTTTCGTCAAATGGCATAAAAGATGTATGTGAGAAAATGGAGGGATTAATTAAGAAAAATGCCAAAGTTATTATATGTAGCAAGGGAATTAGTGAAAATTATCCATTTTTTTATAGCGAGATTGCGAAAAATATTCTAGGGAAAAAGGCGAATATATATGTGTTTTCCGGTCCAAATTTTGCAGATGAAATAGCGCGCGGCGAGCTTTCAATTACAACGCTTGCGGGTAAAAATTTAATCAAAACCAAGCTGCTTTCAATAATTTTTCGCTCAACAAACATTAAGATTGAATCAAGTAATGACATTATCGGCGTTCAGCTTTTTGGGGCTATGAAAAATGTAATGGCGATAACTGTTGGTATTTTAGAGGGTCTTGGCTTTGGAAAAAACAGGATAATTAGAACATTGATGCATTTTGTATCTGAAATCCAGCGTTTGAGTAAGGTGTATAAAGCAAAGAAAAATAGTGCATATTTAGCAGCTGGAATTGGCGATATAATGCTTACATGTTTTGATGAAAAGTCGCGAAATAAAAAGTTTGGAATTGCAATTGGAAGAGGTGAAAAAATTGCCGAGCTTCTTGAAAAAGACTTAGTTGAGGGCTATTTTGCAACAAAGGCTATAAGGTCTATGAGTTTAAGAGTTAAAAGATTTAACAAGCAAAGCTTGAAGTACATAAATGCACTTTATGACATTTTATATAAAGATTCAAAGCCTGCTGAAATTCTAAATTCCGTCGAAGAAAAAAGTGAATAAAAAGACTATAGAAATTGTATTTGTTCAGGAGTCATTTCTGTAAGATTTTTATTTTCTATGCACTTTAACATTCTAGTTTTAATTGCAGAAATTTCGTCTGATATTCTAGAGTTTTTCACATTTAAAACATAGCAATCTATGCCACCGTGTTTAATAATTGTATCGCAAGCTGCTTTTGTGCATTTAAGATAAACATAAGAGCCAAAAACTTTGCTAAAGAATTTCCTATTTGCAACGCTATTTTTTATTGTTCTTCTCGTTTTTTTATTTGATTTTGGAACATTGTTACCACGAGAAACGGTAGAAGATGTAACTTCACATCTAGACATATGTATTATTAAATGGTTTAATATGCCTAAACTCATATTTTTAATTGTCAAGCACTATTTTTCAAAATTTAAAATTTTTCACTTGACAATTAAGAAAATGTTTCTTTAAGTGGCTTGGAATTTATATATATTCATGGAAAGAACTCTATCAATTATTAAACCTGATGCGGTAAGACGCAATATTACTGGAAAAGTTAATACTATTATTGAAAATTCAGGTCTTAGAATTATTGCTCAAAAAATGATAAGAATGACTCAGAAACAGGCTGAAGAATTTTATGCAGTTCACTCATCTCGCCCATTTTTCGGGGAGTTGGTTGAAATGATGACGGCTGGACGCGTTGTTGTGCAGGTTTTGGAAGGCGAAAACGCTATTGAAAAATATCGTGATATAATGGGTGCTACAAATCCTAAAGATGCAAAAGCTGGAACTATTCGTGCTGAATGTGCACTTTCTATCGGGGAAAATTCAGTACATGGATCTGACTCGAAAGAGAACGCAAAAAGAGAAATAGCATTCTTTTTTGCAGAAAGCATTTTACTTTAATTAGCTAAAATTTAGCATTACAAGGTGCAAATGGATTATCGTGCTTTTTTTGCATACATTTTTTCAACTCTAGAGACTAGAGATGTAAATGAAAAGAAGGCTGAGGCTGCTTGGATTTTTCAACATTTTACTGGTAAATCTAATTTGGAAATACCGATATTAGATGGGTTTTTTACAGATATTGCTTCTGTTGATAAAGTTATAAAAGAGAGAAATAATGGAATTCCGCTTGCCTATATTTTAGGATATAAGTCGTTTTACGGCAGAGATTTTCAGTTAAACAAGGCATGTCTTATACCAAGATGCGATTCTGAGATTTTAATTGAAAATATGCTTATGAAAGTGGAAAAAACCCTTTCAGAGATTGTGATTTTTGATTTTTGCTGCGGCAGTGGATGTCTTGGTATAACTTTTGCTGCACAGTATATTTTAGATAATCCAAGTTGTAAGATTTGCCTTTATTTTATTGATATTTCAGATGCTGCACTGGAAATGAGCCTAAAAAATGCAGAAAAGATATTGAAAAATCAAGTGATTTGCAAGAATATTCCAATGGATATTATGAATGATAAATGGGATTTTGATAGAAAATGTGATGTTTTTATTTCAAATCCCCCGTATATTCCAAGTATAGATATTGATAAACTTGACAATACTGTGAAAGATTTTGAGCCAAAAATTGCATTAGATGGCGGCGCAGATGGGCTAAAATTTTATCGCAAAATAGCTGAGAATATAGGCAAAGTTGTAAAATCTGATACACTTTGCGGTATAGAGTTTGGAATTATGCAGGAGGTAATGATAAAGGAAATTTTCCAATCACACAAATTGGCATTTTACAAGGATTTATCGCATATAATGCGCTGTGCAACCTTTAAAATTGATGAGTATTGAGAAAAAACTTGATTATTATCTTAATATAGCAATAATTGTTTTGTATATATTTTTTATGTGGTTGAAAAATTTCTTAAATACTGCAAAATTGAGTTAAACTTAAGCAAAAATACATTGATTGCATATAAAAAAGATCTTGAAAATTTCATGGAATATTTACCTTCTGATATTGAAATCGTGAATGTAAAAAATACCGATATTGAAAATTATTTTTTAACGATAAAGCAAAATTCTAAATGTAGGGCAAGCTCTATTTGTCGTAAAATATCAACTTTATCGCATTTTTTCAAATTTTTAATTTCTGAGAATATTATTAATACTAGCCCAATTATCAACATTCAAAAACCAAAAAAAGAATCACACATTCCACATTTTTTAACAGATGAAGAAGTTGCAAAAATGATAGAAGTTGCAAAGGAAGATGAAAAAAATGGCAAGAAACATGCGGCGATAATAGCCTTACTTTTTGCAAGCGGCATGCGCGTGAGTGAGCTATGCGTGCTTAAAATATCACAGCTTGAAATTGATAAATCGCAAATTAGAGTGATTGGAAAGGGAAATAAAGAGCGCATTGTGCCGGTGAGTAATAACGCAATTTCCATATTAAATGAATATTTAGAAGATTTACAAAGTTCAATTTTCCTGTTTCCATCGGTTAGAAGTAATCATATTTCAAGAATTCATGTAGGAAATATTTTGAAAAATATAGCGAAAATGGCAAATATTGATGCAAAAAAAGTACATCCACACGCATTGCGGCATTCAATTGCCCTAAAATTGGTTAATTCTGGAATGGATTTAAGGTTGGTTCAGGAATTTTTGGGTCATAAAGATATTTCAACAACTGCGATATATACCCATGTAAATTCTAAAGAAATAGTAGATTTAGTCAAGAAATATCATCCAATGAGCAAAGATAATGCAGAGGGTAATGATGGAAATTTGGTGAAGAATTTATAAAAATGAAACTATGAAATTTCAAACTTTTGCCTCATATATTTTGGTTTAAGTTTTTGTAAATGCAAGTTTGATTTGGTAATTATGGATAATTTTAAAAACGAATACTAATCAGACTTTTGGATTATAAAACCTGAAGGCTTAGGTAATATCAAGGATTATGAAGACATATTAATTAATATCGATGCAGTCGTAAAGTGCAACCAGAAAATTCTAAATGGTAAAGCAAAATCTTGCCAAAAACACAACGCAAATCAGGCTTTTGCAGCGCGCTACCTTGTGCAAATCACTATAAATAGTATAAAATTGGCATTATTTACCCCATCAAAGCTCAGATATTCAAACCCAAATTACAAAATTCATAGTATATATTTGTAAGTATAGGAAGATTTAAGAAGCGAAGTATTAATCAGGCTTTTGCGGTATACCACCTGCTTGCAACGGCTAAATTCATGTCTTCAAGGAGTTTATTTTTTGCCATGTCGTGATCGCCAGATACAACCAAAACCTGCACCACGCCTTTGGTTTTTCCAATTTTGATACATTCATTTAGCATTTCCCTGCCGAGAGTTTGCCATAAATTTTCATTTTTTACGCAAAAATCATCTATCATTAAAGTAAGCCCAGCATCATAAACCTCTGGTGGAGTAATGATTTTTCCCATAATGAAGCCTTGTTTTTCACCGTCTGCAAGTGCGATTACTTTTGGATTTTCAATCTCGCTTTCAAACCATTCTTCCTGTACTGCATTTGAATTTTCAGACATTTTCCAAAAATTTGGCTGATGTTTAGAGTATGTAAGTCTTTTTTCATAAGACAACTCCACTATCCACGAAATATCAGATTTTGTCGCAATTTTTAGCATAAAGATGTGCAAATTATATTATATATTAGTGCGAAAAAATTAATAATCAAGGATTTTTTGCACAAAGATTTCTTGCGATATAATGTTTATTGAATTTTATCGGAAATTTTTCGATATTTGGTAAGATTATTTTGCAACAAACTACGCTTTATCAATCTCAATTTTCAATAAATCGTTGACTTTTGCAGGATTTGCCTTACCTTTTGTCACTTTCATAACCTCGCCAACGAAGAAACCGAATAATTTTTGATTTCCATTTTTAAACGACTGCAGTTGCGTTGGATTATTTTTCAAAATATCCTTTATTGCAGCGATAATTTCGTCGGTATTATCAATTTGTTCAAGGCCCAAATCTTTCACAATTTCACTTGGAGTTTTAACTTCATTTGACATAATTTTAACAAACATTTCATCAAGAACGGTTTTAGCAATTTTTCCATTAATTTTACCATTTGTAATCAAGGAAATTAGCTCAATTATATGCGATGGTAAAATTTTGGATTCCTCAATTTTTATCTGCTCTTTATTAAGGCGGCCAAGAAGCTCAATCATAACCCAAGTATACGCCATTTTTGGCTCGGATTTTTTAGCAACTTCGTCAAAATATGAGCTAAAACCAATATCTTCAGACATTATTATTGCCTCTTTTTCGATTATTCCATATTCCAAATAGCGAGTGAGTTTTTGCTCAGGAAGCTCGGGTAAATTTTTGCGAATTGCATCGATAAAATCAGTAGATAACTTAAGTGGTGGAAGATCTGGATCTGGGAAATATTTATAATCATTTGCATCTTCTTTTTTACGCATGCTGCGAGTTTCGCCCTTTTCAACATTAAAAAGACGTGTTTCTTGATCGATTTGACCGCCGTTTTCGATGATTTCAATATGGCGATTTGCTTCAAATTCTATTGCAGCCTGAAGATACCTGACTGAGTTTAAATTTTTAATTTCGCAGCGTGTGCCTAGTCTTTTTTCACCAACCAAGCGAACGGAAACATTTGCGTCAACGCGCATAGAGCCTTCGTCCATATCTGCATCGGAGGCGCCAACAGCGCGAATTAAAGAGCGTAATTTTTTGACATACTCACCCGCTTCAAATGGTGATGAAAGCTCAGGTTTTGAGACAATTTCCATTAGTCCAACTCCTGCACGATTATAATCAAGGCAAGTTTTATCGCCTACTAAATCGTGGATTGACTTTCCAGCATCTTGCTCTATATGGATTCTTTCGATATTTATTCGTTTTTTTGACGCATCTTCAAGTGAAATATCGACCCAGCCATTTTCAACTATTGGTTTATAAAATTGCGTAATTTGATAGCCAGATGGAAGATCTGGATAGAAATAATTTTTGCGATCAAAGAAAGATTCCTCGTTAATTGTTGCATTAATAGCCATTCCAGCCGCAATTGCTTTTGAAACTGCGTTCATGTTTAAAACAGGTAGGGCACCCGGTAATGCGATGTCCATTGGGCTGATATTTGTATTTGGTTTTGCGTCCCAGTTGGTTGATGATTTTGAAAAAACCTTGCATTCATCCTTGATTTGAGCATGAATTTCAAGGCCAATTACAAGCTCGTAGCTATTTCCTTTTTTACTGGTAATAATCATGGTTATAAAACATACTTTTATCTGTTGTAGGATATATTTTTTTATATTCAAGAATATTCCAATGATTTTTTTTATAAAGCAAGAAGAATATAACAATGACTGATATTATCCAACCTTCCCAAAGGCTATATGAAAAGAAATATAGCATGAAAATATTATAAAATACGGTAAATTTTAGGGCAAAAGTTTTGGGTGTTTGTGATGGATTTATTTGTTGTATTAATCTTATCATTAAAAAAACAAAGACTATTATGCCAAATACACCAAATTCAAATAATATTTGTATTATTAGATTATGACTGTGAAATCCTGCATTGTATGGAATTGCGAAATCTTCATTTACGATTTTATCATTAATAGTTTCACCTTTTTTTACGATAAAGCAATCTTTGCTGGTGTTATAAAATCTTGATGATTTAAAGCCATTTCCAGTAAAAGGATTTTCTGTAAATTTTTCCATAGAGTATTTGGCAATGCACATTCTGTGTTTAAAGCTTGGTGGTATTGTACCAAATTTCTTAAAAACAGTATGTATATCGACAAAATAGTAAAATAAAATTACGGAAGAAACAATTAAAATTGTTGCAAAAAATAAGATTATTTTTGAAATTTTAATAGAGAGTTTTGAAAAAAGAAAATATACGAAAGGTGAGCTGATGAAAACTAATTTTGATGTTGCAGAGTGATTTTTAAATATTACAAATCCAATTAAGCAATAGAGTAAAAGGTATATTAAGTAACGGATTTTTTTGATTTTCTGTACTGTAAAAACATCATCTCTATGTAAGAATATGTAATATAGCGATGTTATAATGCCGAGTGATTTGCCGTTAATTTCAAAATGATTACCATTATAGTAATATATTGCGATAGAAGATATTACAGCAAACATGGAAGAAAAGAAATATTTAACAACTTTTTTTTGCAAACAGTATCCAGATGCCACAAAAATTGCAAAAAATATCATAATTAATATAGTTATTAGTGAGGTAAAAGAGTATTTGAAATTTGGAGATGGAATAACAGCAAAGGCGGAAAGTAAGATTGCTTCAAAAATTTTTGCTTTAAATGCAGCAACTTTACTGTCTTGCTCCATTATTGGGCGAGACGTTGCTGTCCACAGTGCATATCGCATAACTTCATTTTCTCTGTTATAAAAGATAACATATACTGCAATTATTGCATAAGAAAGAAATACTAGGTTACACATTCTTACATTAAACATTATTGCTATTCCAAGACAAAAGAATGCAATTTTTTCAATCATATCAATATTCTTTTTTATAAATGCTATTAATTTTATTGTAAATTTTATAATTTTTTTCATATTCAATCTAAAACAACTTTAATACGAGAATCATTTTCTGTATTTCTATTTATGCGTAAATTATTTTTTGGTTTAATTTCCATTTTGCCAGAGTGTATATTGTATAGAATGCTGTGTGCAAATAGTGTTTTTCCATTTTCCTCGGCTTTTGCATTTTCGGTAAAGAAAACATCGCCGCTTTCGCCGAAATATTCTGCTTTATTTGATGATATTTTAATTTTTTTATCAATTAAGACAATATTACCGCTTGCAAGAATATTTTTTACATCTGAGGAAAACATAGCATTGCTGTGGATATTATTTTTATCGTTTTTTGACAAATCCATATCTATTTTATCTGCAGTTAGCTCATAATCAAGGTGTAGAACTTTTACATTTCCAATTAATGTTAAGGTATATTTTTCAAGATCCATAATACCATTTTTTGCATTAGCTTTTGTTTCAAGTTGATTTTCATTATTTGTTGCTAAAAGAAAGACATTATTTACAAGATATGCTTTATGTTCTTTAGTATTGAAGTTTAATTCATTTGCGATAATGTTATATGTATATGAGCCATTTACACCGTTAATAACTGGGTTTTTACTTTTTATATTTCCGGTTTTGAAGTCGCATTGCATATTTTCAAAAACAGCATTACTTCCTATTTCATCGTAAATATTAACTTTATTGTTAAAGATTAGTGTATTTTCATGCTCGATTATTCCATCAATTGATTTTAAAAAGAAAACCATTTGATTATTTTTACTTCTTAATTTTGCGTATACATTTTTTAAATATATGTTATTTTCTTGGTCAGGATTGGCTTCATCTGATTTAATATCAATATCAATTTTATTGTTCAGAATTGACATAGAAACATTAATTGCATCGATTGAGCCAAAGATGCTGATTTTTTTGCCTTTGATACTGTAATCTTTTGCGCTTAAAATTATACCAAGAATTTTTTGCTTATATCGCGATAGACTGAAAATGGCTATAATGAAGATAAATATTAAGAGAACAATTTTAATAATGCGTTTATATTGCTTGTTTTTCTTATTAAATTGCTCTATACTTGCTTCAATTTTTCTTGGCACAAAAGTTTTATTAGTATGTCATGGTTTTTTTACTGGAGTCTTATTATATAAATCAAGTATTTTTTTAAATGCATGTCAAAATTTTCGCAAACAACTTTTCCAACTTCTGAATTTGCGTGAATTATATCGATAGAATCTGGTTTTTTTCTTGCAACGCCAAAATGCAAACGAAGGTGGTTTATGTGAAATAGCAGTATATCGCTGTTTTGAATTTCATGATTTTTATCAAGGATCTTAAAGCCCATATTGGAAAGTTTTGCAGTAATTTCTTCAATTTCGTCAATTGTTAGATTTTGATACATTTTTTTGGACAAAATATTAGAAAATTGCTCCATTTTAAAGCCATTTTGAGAAAGGGAATATATTATCATTCCTATGCAATCGAAGTTTTTTTCGTCAATTTTCCTTCCATATTTCATGCCAAGACTTGCAAAATATGTATATTTTGAGCCAATAAATTTTAAAATATCGTCTATGAACATAATTTTCTTGCTTTTTAAGAAAAAATATTTTATTAGTTGTGAAATTTTGGAAGCAAAAATGTTAAATTCTTTCATTTTTTTTATACTTGGAATAGTAAGTGGCCTTCCGCTTGCCCTTACTGCATCGACATTTTCTATGCGTCTTGTTGATCTTGGAATAAGCAAATCAACTATTGGTGCGCTTGGAATTCTTGGCTTTGTTTATTCATTTAAGTTTCTTTATTCGCCGATTTTAGACTATTTTTCACTTCCAGTAATTAAAAAAATACTACCAAAAAGACGAGATTGGATGGCGCTTTCGGCTGTTTTATGTGCAACTGGAATGATATTTTCATCATTTGTTAGCAATGCAGACGATCTTTTTTTAATATCGGCATGCGTGTTATTTATTGCGATTTCATCGACATTATTTGACATTTCCTGCGATGCGTTTAGAATAGAGGCGGTCTCGCGCGATAAACAAGGCGGAATTACTGCAATATTTATTTATGGCTATCGTGTTGGAATGTTAATTTCAGGCGGATTTGCGCTATTTTTAGCTGATAAATATGGGTGGAAAATGACATATTTGTCTCTTGCGGGGATATATTTAAGCCTTGCAGCAATTGGAATATTGCTCTCTTTGTCGATTAAGCACGAGTATAAGGAGCAACACAATAGCAAAAATGAGACTTTTGCGACAAAATTTCGCACTATTTTCTTAAATCCATTTATAGATTTACTCAAAAAACCTTATACCAAGATATTTTTATTAATGATTGCAATTTTTAAAATAACAGATGTATATGTTGGGCAAATGATGAATCCATTCCTTGTGGAAATTGGTTTTTCAAAAAGCGAAATTGCAGCGGTTGTAAAGGGTTTTGGGTTTTTTGCAACTTTAATCGGCGCAGGTTTTGGGGGGTATTTAACAACGAAATTTAGCTCATCGAAAATCATTATCTTTGCAATTTTATTCCAAATTTTCGCAAATCAGCTATTCATTTTGCAAAATCATTTTGGTCATAATGTCTATGTTTTATCAGGGGTTATAGCAATTGAAAATTTCTCAAGCAGTATAGGAAATATAGTGCTAGTATTTTGTATATCTCGTGCGTGCAATAGGCAATTTAGCGCTACGCAATATGCAGTTATGTCGTCCTTTGCCTCATTTTCACGAAGCGTTTTAAGTGCCGGCTCTGGATTTTTAGCAAGCAATTTGGGGTGGAATGCCTTCTTTTTAACGGCTGGATTACTTGAAATTCCATGTCTTTTAATCGCTATATTTTTGATGCGTAAAAAAGTTTTATAAAAGACACTTAAAAATTGTGGTATAATGTGTTAACAGGTAACCAAATTATCACAACAGGTCAAAACATTAACCGAGACAGTTGAGATATTAAAAAACAATGCCAAGCGTGGCTGGATGCAAAAAATAGGATCAGGGATTAAAAATAACTGTACAATATTTTAATCAAGATAATGCAATTCAGATTTATCTAAAGATTTATTTTGTATCAAGATTGCACAATCTTATCTGCAACGATATCACTTTAAATCAATTCATAGAAATTTTTGGTTTTTAGTGATTATCTAACATCGGAAAAGCATAGATTTTATCTACATCTTGACCTCAAAATCAACCCTTCACGCAAACACTGCAATTTGGTGTTTCGTGAAGCTTGATTTTTGTGCAGGTTATTCCCTTGGATGCAAATAAAACCGGCACTATATCGGTAAAAATGTGGCTTGCGATATTTTCCGCCGTCGGATTTGCATTCATATAATAAATCTTTTGCCTTGTGTGGTTTTCGATGAAATCACCAAGGCTTTTGTCTTCGATGTGTAAAATCGTCGTGTGATCAAGGTTTTCATCAATCCACGAGCCCAAAATCTCTTTTATACAGCCAAAACAACCACCCGCCCAAGTGCGTCAAGGCTGTCTGCGCGAAAGGAAATTTCCATTTTATACCTTTTATCATGCAGGAATAAAGCGTTTATGGATGATGTTTATAGGAATGGAATTTATGTCTTAATTTTGCCATAAAAACCCCTTGACAAATAAAATCATTTTATTAATATAGAATATAAGTTTCTTTTTACATGGATTTGCAAAGCAAAAATAACAGCTTATATCTTGATTATCAGGCATCAACCCCTGTTGACCCTGAGGTACTCGCGCAGATGATGAAGGCATTTGAAACTGAATTTGGAAATCCGCATTCAAGAAGTCATATTTATGGCTGGCACGCTGAGGAATTAGTTGATATTGCAAGGTTAAAAATTGCAACTTTAATTGGTGCAAAATCTGATGAAATTATCTTTACAAGCGGGGCAACGGAGTCAAATAATCTTGCTATAAAGGGGCTTTTTGAATTCTACAGCCCAGAAAAAAATCATATAATAACCCTTACAACAGAGCATAAGTGTTTAATTGAATCTTGCAGGTACATAGCAGGAAAAGGTGCAAATATTACATTCTTAAAGCCATCGCCAAATGGTTTAATTGATCCACTTGAAATAAAAAAGCACATAACCGAAAAAACACTTGCTGTGTCAATTATGGGCGTGCATAATGAAATTGGCGTTATTCAAAATCTTGAGGAAATTGGTAAAATTTGCAGAGAGCATGGCATCTTTTTTCATACAGATTGCGCGCAGGCTTTTGGCAAAATACCACTTGATGTAGATAAAATGAATATTGATTTAATGTCAATATCTGGGCATAAAATTTATGGACCAAAGGGCGTTGGAGCTCTTTATATACGAAAAAAACCAAGGGTAAAATTAACTCCGATTATACACGGTGGTGGGCAGGAAAGAGGGCTTCGCAGCGGAACACTGCCTGCTCCACTTATTTGCGGTTTTGGAGTTGCTGCGCAAATTGCATCTGAAAAAATGGAAAGTGATTACAAAAGGATTAAGGAATTATCGGACTATTTTATAGATAAAATGCTTGAAATTCCATATACTTTTTTAAATGGAGATCGAATAAACAGGCATCCTGGCAATATTAACATAAGCTTTGCATATGTGGAAGGGGAGTCTTTACTTATGGCAATGAAAGGTCTTGCGGTATCTTCTGGTTCTGCGTGCACTTCTGCAAGCCTTGAGCCATCTTATGTACTTAAATCACTTGGGCTAAAAGATGAACTTGCACATTCTTCAATTCGTTTTGGCATAGGGCGTTTTACAACAAAAGCTGAGGTTGATTATGCAATAAGCACAACAAAGGCCGCAGTTGAAAAGTTACGGGAACTTTCACCACTTTGGGAAATGGTGCAAGATGGCATAGACCCAGATACGATACAGTGGAATGAGCATTGAAGGATGTAATTTACTACAAGGTTTAGGTATAAAAAATTTCGTAGACATTTTAATAGCAAGGATATAGTATATTTTGAAAGGCATGAGATAAAATTGTGATGCAGTGAGTGAGCATTGAAGGATGTAATTTAACCCAAGGTTTAGATATAAAATGATGTGCTGTAGAATGTTTTATAATCCATTAAATAACCATTGATTAAAGTGATATTTTAGCTAGAAAAATTCATTGCTTTTTATTTTTCCTTGCTCAAAAATGAATTTGATTGTACATGAATTATGATTAAATCTATTATAAATGCTGTTTTGGGAAATAGTAATGACAGAGCTGTGAAGCAATATAGACAAATTGCAAACAATATAAACGGGCTTGAAAAGGAAATACAAAGCCTTAATGATGATAAGCTTTTAGAAAAAAGCCTTGAGCTTAAAGCAAAGGTTCAAAATGGAATGACGCTTGAAGAGGCACTTCCACTTGCATTTGCACTAGTTCGTGAGTCTGGCAGAAGATTTGCAAATATGAGACATTTTGATGTTCAGCTTATAGGTGGAATAGCCATGCATTACGGAAATATTGCTGAAATGCGAACTGGGGAAGGAAAAACACTTGTATGCACCCTGCCTGCATATTTGAATGCACTCACTGGAAAGGGCGTGCATATTGTTAGCGTTAATGACTATTTGATAAAGCGTGACTGCGATTGGATGAGGCCGATTTACGAGGGTCTTGGAATTTCTGTTGGCTGCGTTTTAGATCAAATGCCACACAAGGAAAAAGCTGAAAACTATGGAAAAGATATAACGTATGTTAATAATTCCACGCTTGGATTTGACTATTTGCGTGATAATATGAAGGCAGATCCTGCGGAAATGTTCTTTTTAAACAAGCCATTTAACTACTGCATAGTTGATGAAGCAGACTCGATTTTAATAGACGAGGCAAGAACGCCGCTTATAATTTCTGGGCCAAGTGTTGAAAATACTGAAATGTATATTCGCATAAACGCTGCGATAGTCTTGCTAAAACCTGATGATTTTGTTGTAATTGAAGAGGAAAAATCTGTGCATTTGACAGAAAATGGCGTTGACACAATTGAAAAAATATTAAATGGATATGGAATTCTTTCGGGTCAGCTTTATGATGATAAAAATTTCCGCATAGTAAATCATGTTCAACAATCACTAAAAGCCCATAAACTATTTACGAAAAATAAAGACTATATTGTAAAAGATGGCGAAGTTTTGTTAATTGATGAATTTACAGGCAGAATTTTAGCAGGCAGAAGGTATTCAGAAGGACTACATCAGGCAATTGAAGCAAAAGAGGGTGTTGAAATACAAAGGGAAAATCAAACTCTTGCGTCAATTACATATCAAAATTTATTTAGAATGTATAAAAAACTTGCCGGCATGACGGGAACTGCAAAAACCGAGGAGGAAGAATTTATAGGAATTTACAACATGAAAGTGATTGCTATTCCAACGAATAATCCAGTTGCAAGAAAGGATTATGAAGACTCTGTATTCCTCACAAAAGAGCAGAAAAATAAGGCAATAATTGAGCTTGTCAAAGAGGCAAATGGTAAAGGGCAGCCAATTTTGATTGGAACGGCAAGCGTTGAATATTCTGAAGCTTTATCGGATGTTTTTCGCCAAAATGGCATAGTGCATGAGGTTTTAAATGCAAAAAACCACGAAAGAGAGGCAAAAATTATCTCAGATGCAGGTAAGTTTGGTGCTATTACGATTTCAACAAATATGGCTGGGCGTGGAACAGACATTAAGCTTGGGGGAAATATTGACGCAATGATTTTAGATGGCACGCAAAATATTGAAGATGAGGCACAAAAAGCAGAAATTATAGTGCAAATAAAAGAGAAATATGAAGTTGAAAGGCAAAAGGTTTTAGAGGCTGGCGGGCTTTTGGTAATTGGGGCAGAGCGATATGAAAGCAGGCGTGTTGATGACCAGCTTCGCGGTAGATCCGGGCGTCAAGGGGATAAAGGTGAAACAATTTTTATGCTCTCGCTTGAGGATGATTTACTGCGTATTTTCGGCGGAGATAGAATAAAGTCAATTGTCTCAAAACTTGGCTTTAAACCGGGCGAGGCTATGAATCACTCTATGCTAACGCGGGTAATTAGATATTCTCAAAAACGTATTGAAAGTATGAATTATGACATGCGTAAAAATATCTTAAAATATGACGATGTGCTAAATCAACAGCGTATTTTTATGTATACAAAGCGTTTAAATATTATCAAAAATAAAGATTTAATGCCTGAAATTAAGAATATGTGTCATGATTTTTTAACTCACACATGCGCGCAGGCTGGGCTTGTTGCTGGGCAAAATTTACTTAATAATCAAATAGTGATTGATAAAATAAAGGAGATTTTCGGGCGTGAATTTGGCAAAGATGACGCACAAAATTTTGAAAATATTGATATTGCAGCGCAATCTTTATATAATCTTTGCGAAGATAAATTAAATGGATGTATACTTCAGCATTCAAGTAATATTGTTGATAGCGTATTAATGTCAATATTTATCAGCACTTTAGATGAATTATGGCAGTCTCATCTTTCAATGATGACGGCTTTGATGGATGGAATACACCTTAGATCTTATGGACAAAAAGACCCGCTAAATGAGTATAAAATAGAGTCATATCGCAATTTTGATTTGATAATGACGCTTTTCATTTCCATGTCTTTGCATAGAATCATGGCATTTGAGATTCAAGACTAGCATAAATATTTGCAAGTATAGCGCATGTTGCATTTTCTGCTCGTAAAATTCTTGATGAAAGCGATATTCCAAAGGAGTTTTTGATTGTTTGTAGTATTTGATATTCATCTTTTGTTATGCCGCCTTCTGGGCCGATAAGGGCAAAAATTTTATTATAACTTTGCATATTAATGGAGTTTATTTTTATTGTATTTTTTGATAAATCGCCGTATATTATGCAATCTTTTTCTGTGATGATATTTACAATATCTGCAAATTTCACCGGATTACAGATTTCACTTTTTAACATTCCGCTGCTTTGTTTTAAGCTTGTTTGCATTACGGCTTCCATTCTTTTAATATTTATATCTTTTACATGGGAATTTTGCGAAATTATTGGCTGTATTTGGCAGACGGCAAATTGCACTGCAATATCAAATATTTCTGACATTTTATCGCCTTTAACAATGCAAGGCATAAGATATATATTGGATTTTTTTTCAGTTTTAGAGGTATTTTTTACAACTTTTACAATAATGGATTTTTTTTGAATATCCAAAACTGTGCATAAAAATTCAATTTCATTATTAAAAACTATTATTTCTTGACCGTTTTTTATACGCATAACATTTTTAATATGATGAAATTCATCATCTTCTATTAAAATTTCTTCGCTATTATGGGATATATTTTCAACATAGCAACGCATTGTGGGTAAAAATTTTTAGATTTATATTGTATTTTTAACAATTTGCAAGATTTTTTTTATCTAGCGTAGTAAAAGTATTCAACTCTTTTGATATAATCTACATAGTCATCGAGTAATTTTGCATGAGTTTGGTCTCCAAGGTAGTCAGCATCGTCGCTCTGGCGTTGCAAGACATCTCTATGAATTAGAAGTGTTTGACCCTTTTTCAGTAGGTAATTTACCATTGCAAGATTGCCTGATTCATATGCAAAATCCATAGCATCAAGGCCTTTAAGGTTTCTCATTGCAACATCGCCGCCTAAATCTACTATTCTTTTTGCAAGGGATGGATCTCCAGAAAGAGTTGCGTACATTAGTGGTGTATTGCCGTTTAAGTCTCGTATATTTGGGTCTGCGCCACTTTCAATTAGCGCTACAGTTGTTATATGATCGCCAACGTATGATGATAAATGCAGGGCACTAATGCCAAAGCGATTTAAAATATTTGGCTGAACGCCGTTATTAATTAGATGCATTACTATTTGATGTTTTTTTCTAACAATAGCGTGCATTAATAAGGTATTACCGTTATTATCAAGTATAGATGGATCTTGCAAAACATCTACCATTCCTTCAAAATCTTTAGTTGAAAAATTTTTATCATCTTGAATAATCTTAAAAGCGTTATATTCATAATCTTGCGGGTAAATCATTTTTGTTAAATGCCTATTTTGTTTATTGTAGTTTCTCATTGCAATATTTGGAGGTGGTTGATGGTTTTTATGATTAACATCTCGAGTTACAATTGGCGAAGGAATGCCAAAGGCGTCTATTTGTTCTTGTGTTAATGTTGCTTGTTTTGATCTTGATAATCTATTTTTTAATTCTTTTTGTGCTTGAGCATCTGAATTCATAACGCCATTTTGCAGCATTTTTACATCCATGCTTGATATTGTTAATTGCTGCTTTCGTTGTTCTTGAATTTCTTTGGTATCAGTTGAATTTTGACCTACGGTATTAGTATCTGTAGATATTTCCTCTTTTTTATTTACCGGCTGTGGATAATTTGATTTATTGTCGCTAACTTGCGCTGTAGAATTGGTTTTTTTCTGATTGTTTGGATCTAGTTGATTAAAACTTGACTGTCTATTGTTACTATTTTTTGTCATTTCATCAATTTGTTCTTGAGGTGTTTTTTTTAGAAATTCTTTGGATGTATATTTACTTCTATCTGCCGCAGATAGAGTATCACCCTCACCAGTCTCTCCTGTGATATTTGAGTCATCATTGTAAATCTTCTCCCCGCCGTATGAAACCTTGTATTTTGCATCTTCGGCTTTTGCAAATTTTGGCATGCTAAAGACTATTATGGTAATCAAAATAAATTTATATAATCTATTTAAAATACCTTGCATAAACTAAATACATGCTTTAATAAGGCTTACAAATATTGGATTTGGCGAAAGCGGATTGCTATTAAACTCAGGGTGAAATTGAACAGTAATGAAAAACTTTAGCTCATTTTCCTTGCCATTTTTATCACGAAATTTGTGAATTTCAAAAATTTCAGGCAATTTACCATCTGGTGAAAGGCTTGAAAAAACTCCTCCAAATTCTGCTAATTTCTCACGATATTTTATATCAACTTCATATCTATGTCTATGACGCTCGCGAATTTCATCTTTTTGATAAACTTGATGTGCCAAAGTATTAGGTAAAATATGGGAAATGTAAGACCCAAGACGCATGGTTCCGCCAAGATCTGCATCTTTTGTGCGAACAATGTCATCCCCAGTGTCAGTTTTCCAGTTTTGCATTATATCAACAATGTATTTTGCGTCGTTAAAATTGCTAAATAAATCGTTAAATTCGCTAGATGTAACATTTAAACCTGCAACATTTCTTGCAAATTCAATAACAGAAAGCTGCATTCCAAGGCAAATTCCAAGCATTGGAATGTTATTTTCACGAAGGTATGTTATGCAGTGGATTTTGCCTAAAATTCCATCTGTTCCAAAGCCGCCTGCAATTACAGCGCAATGAAAACCTGCAAGTTTATTTTCTGCTTCCTTTATTGACATAATGTCTTTTGCATCAACTAAATGAATTTCAGGCTTAATATTTTGATGTATACATGCGTGGTAAATTGACTCAATTAAAGACTTATATGAGTCTTTTGACGAAATATATTTTCCAACAATTGCAATTTTCCTAACTTCTTTTGCCTCATTTGCGGACTTTACAAAATTTGCCCAAGGTGTAAGATTTTTTTCAAAAAGCTCTTTATTTTGCTGTAGATTAAAATATTGCAAGACGCATCTTCCAAGCCCATTTTGAGCATAAATAATGGGAATTTCGTAAATGTTTTTAACATCTGGTGCTTCTATGACATTTTTTAAATCAACATTACAGAAAGCCGATAACTTTTTTTTATCACCCTCTTCAAGTGGTCTTGAAGTTCTGCAAACTAAAACATCTGCAGCAATTCCATATGACATTAAGTCTTTAACCGAGTTTTGCGTTGGTTTTGTTTTAATTTCGTCAGATGCGTTAATATACGGTAGCAGTGTTACATGTAAAGACATGGTATTTTGCCTTCCAAAATCATATCTTGTTTGGCGAATTGCCTCTAAAAATGCTTGCTGTTCTATGTCTCCGACGGTTCCGCCTATTTCGCAAATTGTGAAATCATATTTTTCAACATCCTGCATAATAAATTCCTTGATTAAGTCGGTTACATGCGGAACAACTTGAACAGTTTTGCCAAGATATTCACCCCTTCTTTCCTTTTCAAGTAAGCGTTGATAAATGCGTCCTGATGTAACATTATCATGCCTTGAAGAACATTTCCCAGTAAAACGCTCGTAATGCCCAAGATCAAGGTCTGTTTCGCCGCCGTCGTTTGTTACAAAAACCTCTCCGTGCTGAGTTGGATTCATAGTTCCGGGGTCAATATTTAAATAAGGATCAAGCTTTTTAATCTTTACCGAAAAGCCTTCATTTTGTAAAATATTTCCAAGAGATGCTGCAACAATTCCCTTTCCAAGCGATGAAACAACCCCACCTGTAACAAATATAATTTTCGCCATAATTCAATCGTGTTTCATAACCTTGACTGCAAAAAAATATAATTCAAGATTTTTTTTAAATATATAGAGAATTTTAATTTCATTTGTTATTTTAAGACTAGGATAAGCTATTTATGGATAAAATTGATATTTGAAGTTTCACTTTTCAATATTTATTTTCGAGTACTTCGTAAGGACATTAAGATTGATAGCAAAAATTTTACTTGACTTTTTGAATACAATGATTAAAGATTTTGAAAATTTATAGTTACTTTGTCAAAAATATCGCTTCAAAATGTATGTGTTGATGGTAAAAGTCAATTTGCAAAGTTCATAAATCTAAGGTCTTTGATTCTCGGGAAGATGCCAAATCTCAAAGTTGAAAGAGTTCCGATATTAAAAAATATTAATTTAGAGATAAAAAGTGGTGATAAAATTGGCTTTATTGGAAAAAACGGTGCAGGAAAAACTTCTCTGATGCGCACTATACTTGGGGCATATCCACCCGTTTCTGGTACTGTTAATGTCACTGGTAAGTGTTTGCCTATTTTGGATTTAGGTGCTGGATTAAACGGTGAATTATCTGGGCGTTATAATATAAAGTTACTATTTTTGTATAATGGAAATCTTAGTCAATATAATAAGGAAATTGAGGATGAGATTATTGAGTTTTCTGGCATTTCTCGTGAGAAAATTGATGTACCACTAAAATTGTATTCTATGGGAATGGTAGCAAGGCTAATCTTT
This sequence comes from Candidatus Deianiraea vastatrix, assembly GCF_007993655.1. GTDB lineage: Bacteria > Pseudomonadota > Alphaproteobacteria > Rickettsiales > Deianiraeaceae > Deianiraea > Deianiraea vastatrix. The sequence continues at coordinate 1,123,695 of NZ_CP029077.1, forward strand.
TCTGCAACTGTCTTTCAGAAAGGTGATATTTTAATTATGGATGAGGCTTTTGCAACTGGAGATAAGGATTTTATAAAAAAATCATATAATTATATGCTAAAAAAGTGGAAAGAGGTTGATATTGGTCTGACAATAAGCCATGATTTAGAGGAAATTGAGCAATTGTGTGACCACTGCTATATTGTTGATAATGGTGAAATTGTTGACAGTGGAACGCCAAGTGAAATGATAAAATTGTATAACAAGTTTTAAGCCGATGTATGACATTTAAAGAGATTTTAGTTTTAAATGATGCCAAAGTTCAAACCATGTACGGAAATGCTGTTGCAGGAAAGATATGGATTGCACTGCGCCCTGTTGTTCAATTACTTTTTATTTGTTTGGTATTTAACAATGTTATTGTTATAAACCAAGATAATCATGGTGCATTTATTATGTATGGCTTCTTATTGCTTACTTTCATTAATATGTCTCTTATGTCATCAGTGACATGTATTTTTGACAATCGATCTATAATATCACGCTTTAAGATTAAAAGTAATTTCTTTCCAATTGCAAATATATTTCATAATTTATATCTTTTGATATTTTGCTTTATTGCATGTGCTTTGATAATAGCACTTTTTGCGCATCTGCCGATTCATGTAAATATGATATTTGCACCCTTTTATTTTGCATATATTGTGATTGTTTTGTTTCTTGTTTGTGCAAGTGTTGCTATTATATATCCATATTTTCAAGATATAAAGTTTTTACTTGAAGTTTCATGTATGGTATCTCTTTGGGCAACTCCGATATTTTATCCAATTTCTCAAATGCCAGGATGGATGTTTAAAATATCGTATTTCAACCCATTTTTCATTCTTATTGTACCATTTGTAAGGCTTATGCATGAGGGATCTTTACCAACGACTTCTATGCATGCTTCTATGCTTGGATTACTCGTTGTTTCATTGATAGTGTACATCATAGCACAGAAAAAACTTGCAAAAAATGTCATTTATTATTGCTAGTGAAGATGCTTAATAAGTATGAATGCGTTATTATTGATATTGCTGTTATGAAAATTTGTTGATATGATGAATCGTATAATAAGAAAAATCAAGAATTATATCAAATTTATTATTAAATCTTTTCTATATTATTCTTTAAAACATGAATTCTCACTAGTTTTCTATAAAACTTTATTAATAATCAAAAAACAACAGCTTTATATATTTAAGTTGTTATCAAAAAAGAAATCTTTTACGCAAGATGTAATTGAAAATAATATAGATTATAAAATAACAAGTGCATTTGAATTAATTATAACTCAGCTTGAAGGCGGAGGTGTGCAGTCTGTTGTAGACATGACAATAAAGCTCAATCCTTCGACTTTATATATCGTTATCTTCTTAAAAGATGAATTTACTTGCGTTATTAAGAAGTATTTTAATGATGAAGTTGTTAATGTATCAAATGCTGCTTCATCTGAGATTGCATTAAAAAATTTTATTAATCAGAAATCATGTAAAAAAATCACTATACATCATTTACTAAAGTCATATTTACCTGAAATGATAAATGTTTTGAAAACACAAAATAGTTTGCAGGTTCCAATTTATACACATCTTCACGATTTTTTCTATATTTGCCCAACAATATTTTTAATGAACAATAAGTCAAAATTTTGCAATTTAGATGCACCGGAAAAGTGCCATAAATGTTCCATTATTCAGGCTGCAATGTCTCCATTTTTAAATTTTAGGCAAGATATACATCCTTTAAAGTTTGTAAATATACAAGCTTGGCGAGATTCAGCTAAAATACTTTTTGAAATATCATCAAAAATTATAGCTTATTCTCAAACGACAGTTGATTTATACAAAAAAGCCTTTGTATTTTCTGATAATAAAATAGAAATTTCAGATGCTTTGTTTTCATTTTCAAAGCATTTTGTAAAGCTTCCCGAAGACTATAATTCTTTTAAAACTGATACATTAAATATAGCTATGATTGGAACTTGGCATTATATTAAAGGCTCGAATATATTTTGCGAAATGCAGAAAATTATTGATAATAATCAAACTCTATATAAAAATGTAAATTTACATTTTATCGGTAAGGGATTTTATGAAATTGGATCAAAAATTAAAAATCTTGGCCCGTATAACAGTAATAATTTTGCTCAAATAATTCACAGCAATTCTATATCTGTGTGTATTATTCCATCAATTTTGTCCGAAACGTTTTCAATTGCAACACAAGATTGCCTTGAAGTTGGCATTCCAGTTGTAACTTTTGGCGTTGGCGCTATGAAGGAAAGATTGCAAAATAATCCAAATGCACTTGTGATTAATGAGATTTCAAATGAGTCTGTTTCTAAATTAAGTGATATAGAAATGGCAAAAATAACTCTTGATAGAATTTTAAATTTTGCGGCTAAAAAACGTAATTAAATTATTGCAAATTAAATAAATTATGTTTAGAGGTAGTAAAAATACATTATTTAATAATGAAAAACAGAATTTGCTTTTTTGCACACTACGATCAAGATGGAATTATTGACGATTATGTTGTCTATTACATCAAAGAGTTAAAGAAGGTTTGCAATGATATAGTTTTTGCTTCGGTATCAAATGTTTCCGAGAAAGAGCAGAAAAAACTTGATGGAATCATTACAACCTTTATTAATCGAGAAAACGAAGGATATGACTTTGGCTCGTGGAGAGATGGAATGAAGCATATTGGGTTTGAAAATTTGTCTCAATACGATGAAGTTGTGCTTGCAAATGACTCTTGCTATGGGCCAATTTACAATATCGAAGATGTCTTTGCAACAATGGAAATTAAAAAAATTGGTGCATGGTCTATTACAATTGGAGAAAGTATATCAAGATATCTTCAAAGCTATTTTTTGGTTTTGAGAAAAGAAGTATTTGAAAAAGAATTTTTTGTTGATTTTTTCTTAAAAGTTGAAAATAAAGGTAGCAAGATCGACTATATTAAAGATTTTGAACTTGGGTTTTCTAAGCTTTTAATGGCAAATAATATTAAGATTGCTGCATATTGCAAGGTATCTTTTTTAGATACATTTAAGCAAGGCACAATTCTTAAAATCAAAGCATGGTATTTAAGGAAATTTATTCCAAAATATATTCGATGGACTAAAAGTTTTGGTGATGATCATAAAAATCTAACAAAGAGGCAAAGGATAATGCTAACAATTAGAAAGTTATGCAATCTAAATTACTCAAATCCATCACTTATTATGGTTTCCATCATGATTAGAAAATACAAGCTGCCAATTGTTAAAGTTATGCTTTTTCGCGATAACCCCTTTTATGAAAATATAAGAAGGGCAGAAAAAATGATAAAAAAATATACAAAATATGATTTTTCTTTAATTGAGAGGCATTTGCATAGAGTTGGTAAATGATAGTTTTTTTTTATTATAAACTATTTACAATATTTTTTATATATTTACGAACGATTTTTGGTATAAACATTTTAATAATCTTGGTAATTAATTTTACTTTCACTGTTGATTTTGGCAAGAAATGTGAGCGTGGATATATAATTTGTGTTTTTGTATCGATATTTTTACTTGTTTCATAATCCATTTTACAAATTTCAATAATGCGTTTAAAAGGGCAATATTTGTTTAATACTTGCTCTTTTGCATCAATTAAATGTGGAAGGTATTTTTCGTAATTATTTTCATCCAAAATTTGCTCAATTTTTTGCACAGATTCTTTAAAATTATAAGGATTTATAAGCTCCAGACTATCTTTTGAAAAGTAATGATGAACATCTGGTGCGCCAAAATAAATTGGCACGGAAAGCCCAAGGTATGAGTCGTAAAGCTTTTCAGTAATGACGGATGGCGTGTGCTGATTTTCAAACACAATATGGTATTTATAAGGCATTATGACATCTGCTTTACTTGCAAAAGATGCATGACCTGAGCCAAAAAGATCCAGCTTGTCTTTAAAATGCTTTTTTAATGCAAGACCAAATTCAAGACGCATAATATGGATATCGGAAAATGCTTTATTTGATGCAATCATGGATATTTTCTTGGTTTTTTCGTAAGATTTTGAGGCCAAAAGACTATCATAATTTACTTTATCGTTCTGGGTAAAAAAGTCATGACCATTGTGATTTGCAATCATAAAAGGTTGAAAAGGCAGGCTGTGTGTAACATTTTTATGATGATAAAGACTATGACAAGAAAAGCATTTTTCAAATTGTGCGAAAAATTTATCTTCTTTCATATAGGATATACAGCCGAATGTTTCGGCGCTGCCATAGAATATTTTACCCCTTGAGACAGAAATTGTGGAGGATATATCGTCTAAAATGAAGGTGTAGTCAAAATCGCCTTCTGTTTGATTTAGCTGGATTGTTGCCCCATTGTATTGCCAAACTCCATTTCCAAGATGTGAATCTTTAGGTAGATATTTCGATATACTTGCGCTATTGTCAAATCCATAAATGAGAAGGTTAATTTTCATAAAAAAATTTATTGTAAAATTAAAATAATAACTTGAAAATTAAAATCAATATGTAAGATATAAAAAAATGATAAAAGAATGAAAAAAGCAATAATTACAGGAATTACAGGGCAAGATGGCTCATATTTAGCGGATCTTCTACTTGAAAAGGGCTATGAAGTGCATGGCATCATAAGGCGTCACTCAACCATTACCAACTCTTCCAGAATTGATCATTTAATTGAAAACCCTGAAATTAATGGGGTGAAATTATTTTTACACTATGGAGATTTATTCGATGGATGCTCGCTTCATAGATTAATTGAGAAGATAAATCCTGATGAAATTTACAATTTGGCAGCTCAAAGCCATGTGCGTGTAAGCTTTGATATTCCTGAATATACAGGCGATATTGTTGGGCTTGGAACAACAAGAATTTTGGAAGCAATTCGCGATACTCGGGTAAAGACGAAATTTTATCAAGCCTCAAGCTCAGAAATGTATGGTCTTGTTCAAGAGGTTCCACAAAAGGAAACCACGCCGTTTTATCCACGCTCACCTTATGCCTGCGCCAAGGTTTATTCATATTGGATAACGGTTAATTATCGTGAAAGCTATGGAATACATGCATCAAATGGGATATTATTTAACCATGAATCGCCTCGCCGTGGTGAGACTTTTGTAACAAGAAAGATAACGCGTGGTCTTGCCGATATATTACATGGGCGCGCAAAAGAGCTTCGCCTTGGAAATTTGGATGCAAAGCGTGACTGGGGCTATGCTAAAGACTATGTCGAGGGAATGTGGCTTATGTTGCAACAGGAAAAGCCGGATGATTATGTTCTTGCAACAAACGAGACTTATTCTGTGAAGGATTTCTTAGTTGAGGCGTTTAGTCAAAAGGGCTTAAAATGGGAAGATTATGTTGTAATTGACCCAAAATATTTCCGCCCAGCAGAGGTTGATTTATTAATTGGTGATTATTCAAAGGCAAAAAAACAACTTGGCTGGCAGCCAAAGGTGAAGTTTAAAGAGCTTGTGAAGATGATGGTGGAGGCTGATTGTGAGTAATTTTAGAAAATATGGTGCCAAGAATTATTAATACAAAACAATTTTCAGATAATCGAGGATTATTTATCAAACATTTTAATGCAACAAATTTTGCAGAATTAATTGGCTTTGAATTTCATATTAAAGAATGTTTTTATTCTGTTTCAAAAAAAAATGTGATTCGTGGAATGCATTTTCAAAAAAATGAATCTGCTTGTAATAAAATAATATTTCTAACAAGTGGTTCGGTCCTTGATGTATGTGTTAATATTGATAAATTATCAGTTGATTATGGCAGGGTATATGATTTTAGATTAAAATGTAATAATCAAGCAATATTTATACCAAAGAATTTTGCACACGGATTTTTAGCGCTTGAAGATAATACTTCAATGATTTATTTGCAAGATGTGGAATATAATAAAGATAATGACTCTGGTATTTTATATAATTCAATTAATTTTAATTGGAATATTGTAAATCCAATATTATCAGAAAGAGATTTATTATTTAATTCTATTTAAGTATGAAAGTATTATTAACAGGTGCAACAGGATTTATTGGATCAAAACTTTTACCAGTGCTAACTCAAGAAAAATATGACGTTTATACTATTGGTCGCTCAAATCTTGATTATGCAAAACATACAAAACTTGATTTAAAAGATAATTTTGCAATTGAAAATTTGATGCAATCATTAAAGCCAGATATTTGCTTAAATCTTGCTTGGTTTGTGAAGCACAAAATTTACTGGAATTCAGATGAGAATTTAGATTGCCTATCTTTGTCAACAAAACTCATGAAGGAATTTTATAAGAATAATCCAAATGGAATATTTTATGGCTTTGGCACTTTTTACCAATATTTACATGATACTCACATAGGAAATAATTTATATACAAAATCAAAAATTAAAACTTACGAGATTCTAAAAGATTTTGCCAGTCTTTCTAATTATAAGACTTCTTGGGGATTTATTCATAATGTTTATGGAAAAGGCGAGCCAAGCGAGAAAATAATTAGTTATTTAATTACAAAATTGAGAAATAAAGAAGAAGTTTTTGTGCAAAATCCATTTAATAAATTTGACTTTATAAATGTTGTTGATATTGCAAATCAAATTTTTTACGCAATTAAAAATAATTATATTGGCGATTTTGATATATGTTATGGCACAAGTTTCACAACTCAAGAAATAGCATATATGATTTGTGATATTTTAAATGTGTCAAAAGATTTAATAAAAATTAATCATCAGAGTGATCAAAAATTTGAAATATCAAGCAAACCACTTGACATTTACAAAAACATTAATATTAAAGATAGACTTTGTGAAATGATAGATAATTTATGAACAAAAAAATCTCCCTTTCAATTGGTATTCCAATGTACAACCACGAAAGAACAATTCGTGCAACGCTAAATAGCATTGTTTCTCAGCTTAATGAAATCAAGGAAATTTGTGATTTGGATGTTATAATTGTTGATAATTGCTCAACTGATAAAAGCCCTGAGATTATAAAAGATGAATATGTTTCGAAGTATCCGGATGTGATAAAATACTTTAGAAATGAGGAGAATATTGGGCTGTCAAGGAATTTGTCACGCCCTTTTGAGCTCAGTGAAAAAGATTATGTTTGGCTTTGTGGGGATGATGCATTGGTTGAAAATGCTATATTAACAGTATGCAAAGAAGGATTAATACATAATCCAGATATGGTATGTACTGGATGTGCAACATATAGTGATACAAGTTTTTTAAATGTAGTGCATCCATATATCCCAAGATTTAATAAACAATCAATTAAATGTGATAATTTTATTGACTTCTTAAAACATTCTGGATGGTGTTTTAATTTATCAATATTTAAAACACAGGAAGTAAAAAAATTATCTGATATTGATATTGAGCTTGTTCATCCGCAAATGGATATTGGAATACAGATATGCAAGAATTCAAAATGTATGATCTTTATTGATAAGTTTTTATTTAAATACTTTAACGGTAGCAGATCTGTGGAAATTAATTTTGATTATGAATATTATCTAGCATATTGTGCTTATTATTTATTCAAAAAACGAGGTATAAATCCTTTAGATATTTATAGTGGAATGTTTGATGCTGTAAAAACCAATATTTGTAATCAATTTTCCTATAGATTGAAAGATAAAAAAAGGGCTTTGGAGTTATTTTTTAATTGCACATTATTTGACCAAAAAATTCGCACTATTGCAATTAAATTGAATAAAATATCTACAAGCATTTCTTTTATCTTTGTATTTTTTGCAATTAAAAATACAAAACAAATTCTTAAAGCATTAAGTCAAACATTTTTAAATATGTTTCCACAAAAAATCTCAAGTTATATAATATATATTATCAGAAAAAAATATATTTTAAATCTATGCAAAAAACTTCTAAAATCTACATAAGCGGACATAGGGGCCTTGTTGGCTCTCATCTTTTGCAAAAGCTAAAAGATCAGGGTTATGAAAATATTATAACAAAAACGCGCGTGGAACTGGATTTGCTAAATCAAGCGGAGGTTTTAAAGTTTTTTGAAAAAGAAAAGCCTGATTACGTATTCCTTGCCGCTGCAAAAGTGGGTGGAATTATGGCAAATATGACACAGCAAGGGGCTTTTTTATATGAAAATTTGCAAATTCAAAATAATGTGATACACTCAAGCTATCAAACTGGTGTGAAAAAGCTGTTATTTCTAGGTTCCTCCTGTATTTATCCACGAAACTGCCCTCAGCCAATGCGTGAGGAATATTTAATGACGGGCGATGTTGAACCAACAAATTATGGCTATGCAATTGCGAAAATTGCAGGACTTAAGATGTGTCAGGCTTATAATGAGCAATATGGAACGAATTATATTACAGTAATGCCTACTAATTTATATGGGCCAGGGGATAATTTTGACCCGCAAGGATCTCATGTTTTACCTGCATTAATTAGAAAATTTGCAACAGCTGTAAAAAATGGCGACAAAGAAATCATTTTGTGGGGAACTGGAACTCCAAAAAGAGAATTTTTGCATGCTAAAGATTTGGCAGATGCGTGCGTATTTTTACTAAATAGCGAAAATGTAAATAAAGATACTGGGCTTATAAATATTGGTGTTGGCGCCGATATTTCAATTTTAGAGCTTGCAAATTTAATCAAAGAAATCTCCGGTTTTCAGGGAAATATAGTGCTAGATACCTCAAAGCCAGATGGAATGATGCGTAAATTGCTTGATGTTTCAAAGATTTCAAACCTTGGATGGAAGGCGAAAATTTCAATTGAAGAAGGAATAAAGGATGTTTACAATTGGTTTATTAAAACTTATAAATCTAATCTATTTTATTTATAATCATAAACTGTTGCAAATTTTGTAAATTCTAAATATTGCGTGATGGTGAATTCTGGCTCCTCTGCGAATTTATTAATGATTGCAGCAATGTTTTTTCGTAAAAATAATCCGCTAAAACGAGGGGATGAGATAATTGTGCCGGCTGTTTCTTGGTCAACAACTTATTCGCCCTTGCAACAATATGGACTTCATGTGAAATTCGTTGATATTGATAAAAATACGCTAAATATTGATTTAGAAAAGCTAAAATCTGCAATAACCGATAAAACAAAAGCAATTTTACTTGTGAATTTACTTGGAAATCCGAATGATTTTGATAAAATTCGCGAGATTATTGGCACGCGAAATATAACAATTTTGGAGGATAATTGCGAGTCTATGGGTTCAAGTTATAATGACAAACAAACTGGAACCTTTGGAAAAATGGGAACTTATTCTTGCTTTTTCTCACATCATATTTCAACTATGGAAGGCGGCTTAATTGTGACCGATAATGAAGAATTCCATCATATTTTACTTAGTCTTCGCGCACATGGCTGGACGAGAAATTTGCCGGAAAATAACCATTTATGCACTAAAATGTCAGATTTGTTTAAAGAGCATTTTAGATTTTTAATTCCCGGATATAATGTTCGTCCGCTTGAAATGTCAGGGGCAATTGGCATAGAGCAGCTCAAAAAACTGCCGAGTATGATTGCGAAAAGGCGTGAAAATGCACGAATATTTCAAGACAATTTTGCAAATGATGAAAGGTTTATAATTCAAAAAGAAATTGGAAAATCCTCTTGGTTTGGTTTTGCGATGATAATAAAACCTGAGGCTGGAATTGAAAGATCGGCAATTATTGCAAAGCTAACTGAGGCGAAAATTGAAACTCGTCCAATTGTAACTGGTGATATGACAAAATGCGAAATGCTTAAATATTTTGACTATGAGCTTGCAGGCAGCATGGAAAATGCTGAGCTTATTGACTCAAATGGGTTTTTTGTAGGAAATCATGATGTTGATATTGCAAAGAATATAGCATTGCTGAGAAATATATTAAATGTAATTTAGAAAAATAATAAAAAAAACATTGCATTTTATTTTTTCTTATTACTTAATTATAATTAACATATAATATAAAATATGACTGGTGCTGAGTATATTGCAGAATTTTTACATCAAAGAGGTGTGCAAAATGTATTCTTGATAACTGGTGGTGCATGTGCTTTTATAGTTGATGCAATTCATCGTCATAAAGATTTAAAATATACATGCTTTCAACACGAGCAAGCATGTGCTATGGCAGCAGATTCAATATATAGAATAGATAAAAATGTTGGTGTAACAGTTGCAACATCTGGCCCAGGTGCAACAAATTTAATAACTGGTATCGCATGTTCATATTTTGATTCTATTCCTTCTTTTCATATTACAGGACAAGTTAATCAAACAGAAGCAGCTAATTTTCTTGGTGCTCAAGTCCGTCAGGCTGGATTTCAAGAAACTAATATTGTTGATATGGTAAAGCCAATTACTAAATATGCTGTGCAGATAAAGAATGGAAATGAATTAAAAAAAGAGCTAATAAAAGCATGGAATCTCGCTATTTCGGATAGAAAAGGTCCCGTTCTTTTAGATATTCCTATGAATGTTCAAAAAGAAGAGGTTGGAGATATAATTGAGTATTACCCGCCGGAAGAAGAAAATTCTGTTATTAATATTGATCAAATTAATGCTTTTTTTAAGGATGGAAAAAGACCTTTGGTGCTATTTGGCGCTGGGGTTGGACTAGCAGGTGTGGCAAAAAATGTGGAAAAATGGCTTATTGAATCAAAAATACCATTTGTAACATCTTGGAATGGATGCACATATTTTAATCACAATATCGATAATTTCTATGGCAAACTTGGTGTTTATGGCGATAGATCTGCAAATTTTCTAATTCAAAATTGTGATAGACTTTTGGTTTTGGGTTCACGGCTTGATAATCGCCAAAGATCTGGAAGTATAAAAAACTTTGCCATTTCTGGTAAGGTTATGGTTATAGATGTTGACATTGAAGAGCTTAAAAAATACAAAAAAGAAGAATATGAAACTATAAATGCAAATTTGAAACATATTCCATTTGAGAAAATATCCCCAGTAAATATAGAAAATGAGTGGAAAGATTTTGCAGATGATTTAAAAAAACAATATTTTGGAAAAGATTTAAGTCTTTTTTCCGTTGCAAATAATACACTTTCCCCATATAAAGTTGTTCAGAAAATTAACAAATTAATTAAAGATGATGCAATTGTGGTTGCTGATGATGGTGCGAATTTATGTTGGGTGTTTAAGGCATTTCATGTAACAAATCATATTCTTTATACAGCTGGCGGAAATTCTCCAATGGGATATTCATTTCCAGCATCCATAGGTGCGGCATTACACGCTCCAGAAAGGCAAATTATTGCATTTACTGGCGATGGATCTATGCAAATGAATATTCAGGAACTGCAAACAATGCGATATCATAACCTTAATATTAAACTGTTTATATTAAATAACGATGGATATGGGATCATAAAACAATTTCAGGATTTATATTTTGAATCACGATACGCAGCTACTGGTTATGGATATTCATGTCCTGATTTTAAGAAAATCGTTGAAGCATATGACATCAAATATTTTAATATCAATAGTTTAGAGGATGTAACAAAAGAAATTTTTGACTACCAAGGTCCAGCAGTTATTAATGTAAATCTTCATCAAAATACTTTGATTGAACCAAAATTGGAACTTGGGAAGCCAATTCATGATCAATATCCTTATATATCAGGCGATGAGTTTGAAAAAAATAGTAAATATTGCAAAAATACTAGGCTAAAAGATTAATTTTATTTTTATATGGAAACAAGAAAAAAAGTGACAATTTCAACTTTGAAAAACAAAAAAAATAAAGGAGAAAAAGCCGTTTTTATTACCGCATATGACTTCCCAGCTGCAACTTTTGCAAATAAAGCTGGTGTTGATATGATTTTAGTTGGAGATTCTGGTGCAATGTGCTTACTTGGCTATCAAACAACAAATGAAGTCAGTATGGATGAAATGATTATGATGACAAATGCTGTTATAAGAGGTAATAAACACGCATTTGTTGTTGGAGATATGCCATTTTTGTCTTATCAAATAAGCAATGAAATTGCGGTTAGTAATGCAGGAAGATTTATTAAATCTGGTTGTGATGCAATTAAATTAGAAGGTGGTGTTAGAATGGTCGAAAGAGTTCGTGCGATTACCGATAGCGGTATTGCAGTTATGGGTCATATAGGACTTACTCCACAAAATATGGCTCAAATGGGTGGTTATAAAATTCAAGGCAAAGACATAGCATCTTTTAATGCTTTAGTAGAAGATGCAAAAGCTCTTGAAAAAGCTGGTGCATTTTCAATTTTATTAGAAGGAGTAACAAATGAAGTAGCTGAAATTGTAAAAAACTCCGTTTCTATACCTTGCTACGGAATTGGTGCTGGGGTAAAATTAGATGGTCAGTTAATAATAATGCATGACATTTTAGGAACTTTTGTAGGAGAAATTAGACCAAAATTCATAAAAGTATTTGATAATATAGGTGATAAGATAACTGAAGCTATATCACAATACGCAACTGAAGTTAGAAACGCAACATTTCCAGCTGAGGAGCATTTTTATCCCATCAGCGATGAAGCTCTATCTATGATTAAAAAAACTTTAGGGTAATTATTTGCTTATAAAAAAATAACATCTCTTTCAGGGTTTTTCACGTCTTCAAAATCAGATGGCCCCACCTTCATTATGCGATCATAAAGACACCATATAATATCGCAAATTGACAAACTTGAGCCTATATGCCCAGTGTTTGAGTTATATGCTTTGTCGAGGATTAATCGTCTAATTTCCGTCTTATTCATACAATCGTTTCAAGACACGTTTTGACACTATTGAGCCTTAAATTATATCTTTCAAGCAAAATATTTTGCTCTTCAGGATTCCCAAAGTAATTATCGCTTGGCAGATTTGCATTAAAAGTGCGATCTATATTGGATTTTATGTTTAGTATTTCGAAAATTAAATTTGCTAAATCTTGCATTTCCAAAGTTTGCCCGAATGTGTCAAAAGTATAGGATTTTTCAGAAGTGTCATCCTTTAGAAAGCAATTTGAAATTTCCAACAAATCAGGCACATTAATGTAATTTCTGTAGGTTTTATTTTGCGAATTTATTTTAATTATGCCAGTATTTTTAGCTTGCTCTATCATTTTGCAAGGCAAAAACCCCGTTTTTATTGATAAATTTGCCAATGAGGCTAAAAATGCGTGCTGTGAGTAGTTTAATATCTTTTTTGACACAGAAATTTTTGAAAAACTCCTCATCTAAAAGTTTGCAATAGGCGTATATATCGCTTTTATTTGAGACTAAATCGTGAGTTCCACGCTGATAAACTGCGCCAGAGGATGCATAAAACATCGATTTTATGTCGTTTTTTTCAATTAGCGATTCAACTTTATTTCTGATTTCAAGATTGGCATTTATGTAATTTTCATCGTTAAAATTTGCAACTTTATCTTTTGTAATAAAAGCAAAATGATACAATATTGCGTTTTCAATGTCTTTCATTTCATCAAATTTATAGGATTTTACCCTGCCAAAACCAAAATTAATTTCGCTTGCGCTATGGCTTATTGGGTAAATGTTTTTCAAGACTGAATCGCCGAATTGCCCTTGCAGAAATGCTATTAACTCCATTCCAAGCCAGCCAGAAGCACCTGTTATGATGACATTTTTACTTTCCACAAAAATCCTTAAAACAATTTGCAATATACTCAATCATCTCTTCTGTTATCCCAGGGAAAGTTCCAATCCAAAAGGCATTATTCATAATTTTATCAGTATTTTCAAGGCTGGAGGCTATGCGGAAATTTTGCCCCTTCATATATGGCTGTTTTGTTAGATTTCCCGCGAAAACAAGGCGAGTTCCAATTTTCTTTTCGTTTAAGTAAATCATCAAATCACGGCGGGAGAATTTTGCATTTTCCTTGATTGTAATTGGAAAGCCAAACCAAGATGGGTCACAGTTCGGGGTTGCTTGCGGCAAAATGAAGAAATCTTGTAAATCAGCAAGTCCACTTGATAAAAGCTTGAAGTTTTCCTTTCTTTTTGCGATGAATTTTGATAAATGTTGCATTTGAGAGCACCCAACTGCCGCCTGCATATCGGTTATTTTAAGGTTGTATCCAAGGTGAGAATATGTGTATTTATGGTCGTATCCAAATGGTAAATCGCCAAGCTGTTGGTCGTATCTTTTGCCACAAGTTGCGTCAACTCCAGGGGCGCAGTAGCAGTCTCTTCCCCAGTCCCGAATTGATTCTGCTGCTCTTTTTACATTTGAGTTATTCATAAAAACCGCCCCGCCTTCCCCCATGGTTATGTGATGGGCTGGGTAGAAACTAAGGGTTGCAATGTCTCCAAAAGTTCCAACATGTTGATTATTGTAGGTGGTTCCAAGTGCGTCGCAACAGTCTTCCATTAGTAGTAAATTGTGTTTTTTGCAAATTTCCGTTACTTTTTCAAGATTAAACGCGTTTCCAAGGGTATGTGCTATAGCGATGGCACGAGTTTTTTCTGTTATCGCCTCTTCGATTAAATCTGCGTTTATGTTATAAGTTGGAATGTCAACATCAACAAAAACCGGCACCAAACCGTTTTGAATAATAGGATTTACCGTAGTTGGAAAGCCGGCTGCTACAGTAATTACTTCATCACCAGATTTTAGTGCTTTTTCTTTTAGCAAATGAGAGGTTAAGGTTGTCATTGCAACTAAATTTGCAGAAGATCCAGAATTTACAGTTAGTGCAAAGCGTGTGCCTATGAATTTCTTTAATACGGATTCAAATTCGTCGTTAAAACGCCCAGTTGTAAGCCAGAAATCAAGTGACGAATCAACTAAACTGCAAACGTCAGTTTCGTCAAAAACCTTGCCTGAAACAGGAATGTTTGTTTGACCTGCGACAAAGGCAGTTTTAGAAAGGTGTTTTTGCTTTGTATACTCACAAACTAGTTCCATAATTTGATTTTTAATGCTTTCCATAATGTTTAATACTAAGATGACTTTGATAATCCATTCTCCCCATTTTTTTAATATCTGAGGAATCATCGTTATTTGGTGCTTTTTGTTCGATATTAAAACCTTCGCAAATGAAAGATTTAGTATTGCCATTCATTGAAGCTTGATACATCTCACCATCTATTGTAATACCTGGATTTAAAAGCTCGTTGATAAAATGCGTTGCTCCATTTTTTGTTAAAATATAAGCATGCGCACCACCGCATGGAGCTCCAGATAAAATCTTTTTATATCGCAAAACTCTTTCACCTGAACCATAAAACCAAAGAATGTCTGCATTTTCTGGAATATATTCTTTTAATGTATTAGAGAGTTTTTCGCCAAATCCATTATGAATGACAACATCATCTTCCAATATCATTGCTGCATCATAGTTTCTGTCAATAATATCTTTCATAATTTCAATATGAGAGCAATATACTCCAATTTCTCCAGCAGAAAATCCAAGTTGAGATTGATGATATTTCATTTTATATCTTAATGTAATATTTGGACAATATATCTTATATTCTTCGCCAAGGCGAAATTTCAATTTACCAAGTTTAATATCAATTCCTTTAAATATTTTACCATGCATATCTTCTATTTTTACTTCATATCCATTGACTGCACTAAATCTTATATGTTTAATATTTTCAGTATCTAGGACTGGCTTTAATGCCTCATATCTGTGAGGAGAGTTATCCATATTAATTACATATACTTGATCGAGAACAATTGGCTTAGTAGAATATATTTTGCTATGATGTAACAAAAAACCTGTAATCAAAACAAAAAGAAGTAAAAAAATGTAACAAAAGTTTTTTCTCATGTTATTAAGTATAATTACCAAATTTTCCAAGGTGCAGCCTTAGCATTCCACAAATCTTCAAGTGTTGTTTTATCACGCAAGGTATCCATTGGGTGCCAAAAACCTTCGTGAATAAAGCTCATCATTTCACCATCATGTGCCAATTTGGGTAATACTTGCGTTTCAAAAACCAAGTCTTTTGAGTCTGGAAGGTAATTTAGAATCTTGGGAGATGCAACAAAAAATCCACCACTAATCCAATCTGATTGATCAACTGTTTTTTCTTTAAAAGATAGCACTGCATTGTCTTTTATATCTAAAATGCCAAATCTGCCAGTAGGTTTTACTGCAGAAACAGTTGCAATTTTGCCATGAGATTTGTGAAATTTTATGCTTTCTGTGATGTTAATATCTGCAACGCCATCACCATAAGTTATGCAAAAAGCTTCATCATCCTTAACATATTTTAGTGCTTGTCTAACTCGTGAGCCAGTCATGTCAAATTCGCCAGTATCAATTACTGTTACCCTCCAGTCTTCAGCGTTACTGCTGTGTATTGTAAACGAATTATTTTTTAAGTCAAAAGTTGCATCAGATTGATGCATATAGTAATTCATGAAATATTCTTTTATAACATAAGCTTTATAGCCACCGCATATAACAAAGTCATTTATTCCATGGCTTGAATATATTTTCATTATGTGCCATAAAATTGGCTTACCGCCAAGTTCAATCATAGGCTTTGGTTTTAAATTTGTCTCTTCTGAGATCCTGCTACCAAGTCCGCCTGCAAGTATAATTGCTTTCATAAAACTTACAATTTAGACAATTGTGATAATAAAATTATTATTTGCAAGAAATTTTATATTTTTTTATCACTATAAAATTCTTTCTTTGTATCGCTTTTTAATTTTGTACTGCAAAGACTTCTTTCCTTTTCAATAATATCTGACTCTATATTAGCACAATCAAGGAAAGTATGAAATAAAATTGAATGTGTCAAATATTTTTGACTATTTTGCTTGATATTTTCAAATTTATCCTTATTTTGCTGAATATATTTATCGGACATCCAAACAAATGATGCTACATTTCGCTGATTTTGACTCATCATATTACTTGCCATATATCCATGACCATAATCTCCATCATCACCAAGAGATTGACCATGGTCTGATGAGAAAATAATGATTGCATTTCTATCTTTTACCTTCTCCATTACAAGAGAAAAAAGGTATGAAGAATACATTACTCCATTGTTGTATGAATTTAAAATCTCTTCTTTACTGCAATTGTATACAAAATCATTTCCAGCATCACAAGTTGGCTGAAATTTATTAAAACTTTTTGGATGATAATTATATGGCTCGTGTGGCCCTGCATGTTGCGAGACAACAACAAAAGACTTCTTGTCAAATTTGCCTTGATCATACATTCTTAAAAATTGCAAAGAACTTATCCAATCATTACCATTTAAACCTTCTGCTATATTATATTCATTCTTCTTCATATCTATACTTTCTTCATCAAATTGATGTTTTGCCTCAAGAATAATTGTTTTTAAAGGATTTGCATTTCCACCAATCGAAAAATCATTTGATGATATATATGCGGTTTCAAACCCAAGAGAATCAAAAACACTAATGACACTTTTTTCACTTAATATTGATTGAAGATTATGCTCTTTGAATCTTGTTAGCATATGTGCAACAGCTATTGGTGTGCCATTTCTGAGTGAATATAAATGTGGTAAATTCACCATTTTACCAATATCATTTTGAAATTTATCAAAATAAGGTGTATTATGAACTTTATATCCATTTGGAAAAAATTCCTTTGCTCTAGTTGATTCCGCTCTAAGTAAAATGACCAATAAATCGTCATTATCTTTTTGTAAAAAGTCATACCTCTTTGAAAGATCATCTTTTTTATTCAGTATATTTTGATATTTTGCTATTATTCCTGGATTTAATTCATTCTTTTTCTTGCTATCATACTTCTTTATATATTTTGTAATTTGCATACAGAATATTAGTAAACCAAGCAATGCCAATATATAATATATATATCTATTTTTTATCATATAAGTTAATATTTAATGAGATAATAGAATATGAAATATTATTTGCAAATTATTTTTTATATTGTAATTAACTGTAAAAGTTAGTGAATATGCAAAATTTTTATAAAGATAAAAGAATTTTTCTCACAGGGCATACTGGTTTTAAAGGTGCTTGGCTTGCATTAATTTTACATAAAATGGGAGCAAAAGTATTTGGTTTCAGCCTTGAGCCTCAAGACATTCGAGGAAATTTATACAATATATTAAATATTGAAAATACTATCGAAAAGTCATATATTGGCGATATTTGCAATCTTGAAGAATTAAAAAAAGCTTACGAAGAAAGCCGTCCTGATATAGTGTTTCACTTAGCGGCGCAGCCATTTGTCTTAAGATCTTACAAAAATCCAATAGAAACGTATCAAACAAACATTATTGGGCTTGCAAATTTATTTGAAACGATAAGAAATTCATCTCATTTGCCAAAAGTTGTGTTAAATGTAACAACCGATAAATGCTATGAAAATAAAGAATGGCACTATCCATATCGTGAAAATGAGCCACTTGGCGGACATGATCCATATTCAGCAAGCAAAGCAATGGCGGAAATCTTGACAACATCTTATCGCAAGAGCTTTTTTCAAGATGGTAAGACAAAAATCATTACAGCAAGGGGTGGAAATGTTATTGGCGGTGGAGATTTTGGCGAAAACAGAATAATTCCAGATTTAATACAGTCAATTGAAAATAACACAACACTTGAGATTAGAAACCCAAATTCAATACGCCCTTGGCAGTATATTTTCGATGTTTTATCGGGTTATATGACATTTGTAAAGTACGCTTTTGAGCAAGATAATCTTGAAATGACATCTCTAAATATTGGACCAGAAAATACAAACGAGACAAACACAATCACTCTTGTAAGCAATATGATTGATGCTATTGGAAAGGGTAAGTTTGAGGTTAAAAAAGGAGATTTTCATCACGAAGCGCATTATCTAAAACTTGACATAAGTCTTGCTAAATGCGTTTTAAATTGGAAACCAAAGTACTGCACTCAAGAGATGATTAGTCAAACTGCAAAATGGTATAAATCCTATATAAATAAAGAGGATATAAACACTATATCATATAATATGATTGAGGATTTTTTTGCTTTATGAAAAACCCAAAAATCACTGTTTTTATTTCATATTACAATGATGAACAGTTTATAGCTGAATCAATTTCCTCAATTTTAAAGCAGACTTTTGATGATTTTGAGCTAATTTTACTTGATCATGCAAGCCTTGATAAAAGCGCCCAAATTGCGCATTCCTTTAAAGATGAAAGAATTGTGCATTTAAAAATGGAAAAAAATATACTTGCAGGCGGAAGTGAGTTATTTTTAAAAATCCTTGATGCTGCAAGGGGTGAATATATCAAATTCTTTTGTGCAGATGATGTAATGGAAGAAAATTGCCTTGAGGAGCTAATGCGTGAAATTAATCAAAATCCTAATATAGATATGCTGTTTTCCGATATGTCTGTTATAGACGAGCAAGGAAAGATGAAAAAAAATAATTATGTTTTTAATATTGCTTTTGGTAAAAGTGAAAATGAGTTATTAAAATTCCTTTTTAATGGTATAACGCTAATTTCATATCCAACTGTATTGATTAAAAAATCTAAAATCTATAGGGAATATGTCTGTCGCATTGGAATTCAGCTTTTTGATGTAAAGCTTTGGGCAAATTTACTACTTGGAGGTTGTACAGCAAAATTTGTTAATCAAAAACTTGTAAGATATAGAATACATAAGAATCAAATGAGCGGACTTCATGTTGGCTCAAAAATCAGCAATAGACTTGCATTTGAAGAGTTTCATTTACTTGATTTATTTCTTGAAAAAATGAATTTTGAAACAGCAAAAAAAGTTTTTGGAAATGAAATATCAGATAACAAGGAGTTTTTGAAATTTAATTTATGCAAAATAGCACTGGATAGCGATAATTTTCAAATTCGACTCAGCGCTCTTCATAATCTATTTAACCTTTTGCAAGATGATGATTTAAGGCGTAAAATAGACCTTGAATATGGCTTTGGAATTAAAGAAATGAGATATTTAATGACCTTGGAAAAATTTAGTATACATCATAGGGTGAATGCCAAGCATAATATATTTATGTTAGTGAAAAAATATGGCTATTACTTTTGTGTTAAGCTGCATATTCGTCGCCCAGTAAAGCAAATTTACCTGATAATAAAACGAATTTTCAATATAGTCTAATATTAGTTGTAAGTGATTAATCTATTGACTTTTATCTTAAGTTAAAATAGAAAGACAATATAAGTAATTATAGATATGATTGCAAAAACCTTGATTACAATTATGGTTGGCGGCTCTGGAACAAGGCTTTGGCCGCTGTCAAGAGAAAATATGCCAAAACAGTTTATTAATCTTGATAAATCGGGTTTAACTTTATTTCAGCAATGCGTTTTAAGGGGTAAAAAACTATCAAGCAATATATTGCTAATTGCAAATTTTCGACACAGATTTATAATCATGGAGCAGCTTCGAAAAATCAATCTTGAGGAAGACAAAAATATACATGTTATATATGAGCCATGTGCGAAAAACACACTTGCCGTAAGCATTATTGCGTCACTATTTGCAAGTAAAAATGGCTTTGAAAAGGTATTGCTGCTGCCAAGCGATCAGAAAATTATTAATGAAGATGTCTTTATGGCATCATGTAAAAAAGTCGATGAATTCTACAAAAATCAAGGAATTGTAACTTTTGGAATAGTTCCAACGTTTGCGCATAATGGCTATGGATATATTGAAAAAACCAGTGATAGTGTGGGAAATGGCATTTTTAAAGTCGCAAAATTTACCGAAAAACCAGATAATCAGAGGGCAAAGCAATATCTTGAAGGCAAAAAGCATCTTTGGAATTGCGGAATTTTCTTCTTTTGTCCAAAGTTTTTCCTTACGCAGGCTGAAGCTTTTGAAAAAGTAAGTCTTGAATTTGCAAAGCAGTCTTTTGAGCACTCTAAAGATCATATTGATGGAATTTTGCTAAATGATGAGTTTTTTGACAAAATTAGGTCAGATTCAATAGACTTTGCAATAATGCAAAAAGTAAGCGAAATTTTCTGCATAGAAATTGAAAATCTTGGTTGGACAGATCTTGGATCTTTCGGTCAAATCTACGATATTGCAAGTAAAGATGAAAAGGGAAATTTGCTGGACAGTGATGTATATATTGATGAAGTTTCAAATTCGCATATTATAAATACTAGTGAAAAGCCGCTTATTGCCCATGGAATCGAGGATTTACTCATTATTGCCATGAAAGATGCAATAACAATCACGAAAAAAGACAGTCAGGGCAATAAACAAATGCTTGAAAAATTGCAAAATACGCAATTACCGTGCCTTAAAAATCACTGTTTTGACAACAGACCTTGGGGCGGATACGAAAATGTGATGGAAAAGGAGAACTTTAAGATAAAAATCATCACAGTCAAGCCGAAAAATGAACTTTCATACCAAATGCACAATAAACGCAGCGAGCATTGGATTTGCATAAGCGGAAGCGGCATTGTGACATTAAACGACAAAGAAATCCCGTTTTGCAAGGATGAATCAATTTACATACCCGTTTTAGCAAAGCATAAAATCGCAAATCACAGTAAAACACAAGATTTGGTTTTCATCGAAGTTCAATGTGGATCGTACTTTGGCGAGGATGATATTGTAAGATATGAAGATAAATATGGGAGGGTTTAACATAGTTAAATTAAATTTAGGCTTTGTTTAGAGGGATTTAGTATGCTTAATTTATTGAGATTGCATTGTTATTGATGCTTTTGATTGGAATAATCGGCATTTTTGAAAAAGTCGTGGTATTTTAGATAAAAACCTTGACAATTAAAGATTTTTTAGTTTTTTTTTGTTATATTATTTATATTACATGAAAGTGTGTTTATTTAGGCCTGACATGCCTGGGAATTTTGGTAATATTATTAGAACGATTTCCTGCTTTGGTATTAATGAGATTGATGTTATTAGGCCGACTGGTTTTGTATTAGATCAAAAAGAGGTTAAAAGATCTATGATGGACTATGGAGTTGATTTTCGGATAAACTGCTTTGATAATTTTGAGGAATATAGATCTGCAAATGATGAGGCAAGGATAATTTTACTGACAACAAAAGCAGATAAATTATATAGTGAGTATAGCTTTAAGCAAGGTGATATATTGCTTTTTGGATCAGAGTCTGGTGGGGTTAGTGAAGATGTAGTGAAGTTATGCGATGATAGTTTGAAAATCAAAATGGCTGAAGGTAAGAGGTCTTTAAATCTTGCGGTAAGTGTTGGGATTGTTGTATCGTATGCAAGTTTAGTTGTTAATCGGTAATTTTATTGTCAAGAAAATCGATTATTGCATTTTGCCTTATTTCATCAAGTTCTTTTACACGTGCAACTGTTGCATCAAATTCTACTATTTTATCGATATTATTGACGATAAAGCTTATTTCTGTGAGCAATTTTGAAAGCCCTGTGCCCATTTGAACCATTTGACCAAGGGTAATTTTAGCTGCTATGTAACGAGGAACAAGAAAGGTATATGGTATTGCATGTGATATTTTATCATATGTATTTTTAAAATACATTAAAAGTCGCTCTTTTTTTGACATTTTAACATAATTTTGCAGAACACTTGATATATCAGGTAGTGTTTTATTACGAGTTAGCTTAGTTTGATCTATTAAATCACGACGAAGTCCACCTTCGAGGGATTCTTGATTATATTGTAACTTTACAACTGGGTGACCTATTTTTTTACTTATTATTGAAGCAAGTATTGTAACTATTATACATATTGCAAGTGTTAAATAGCCTATTTTAAGGGTTATAAGCACATAAAGAAATGACGGTATGAGCAATATTGAGTGCAGAAGTAGGGCAAAAAGATTAATAAATTGGGTACCAAATTGAAGCAAATCTTGGCTCATTCTTTGGCAGGAAAATTTACATTTTTCTTCATTTAAAACATAGATATTGTAGTAGTTATATATTGTTTTTCTAAAGTAGGATGTGAACATTCTTTTGCGATAGTGCATTTCGGCTTCGGTTAGTCCAAGTGTTATCATTAATGCGAAGTAGAGAGCTATATTTGCTATGACTTTTTGGCTATTTTTATTAACAAGGGAGTCATAAAACCAGCCATAAACACAATTCATGCAAACAAGACACGCTACTGCCATAATTGAAAGAAATATCACGAATGTCATTTGTATTTTGGCATTTTTTGACATTCCGTGTTTTAGTATAGTAAATATTTTAGTCATTGTTATTAATCAAAATTTGCATTAGAAAAAACATCTTGAACATCATCTAAATTTTCAAAAGCATCGAGCATTTTTAATAGTTTTTCTTTTTGCTCTCCAGATACGGCAATTTTATTTTCAGCATCCCAGATAACGCTTATACTTTCTGCATCGCCGAGTTTATTTGAGACTTTTTCGGCGATTTCATGAACTTTAGTCCAATCTGTTGTGATATAGAATTTTTGATCATCTTCTTGTACGTCAATTGCCTCGGCTTCAATTGCTATTTCTATTATTTCATCTATGGTTTTGGCATTTTTTTGATAAACTATAAGACCTATGTGAGCAAAGCTATATTCAACAGAGCCGGTTTCGCCTAGATTGCCGCCGTATTTTGAAAATATTGCACGAACTTCGCCTGCGGTGCGATTTTTATTATCTGTAAGGCATTCTATTATAATTGCAATACCGCCAGGTGCATAGCCATTATAGCGCATTTCTTCGTAGTTATCGTCAGAGTCTGAGTTATTTGAATATCGCTTAATAGCAGCATCGATTTTATCTTTTGGAAGATTTGCCGATTTTGCCTCAAGTATTGCGCTACGAAGTTTTGAATTGACATCTGGGTCTGGAAGTCCTGTTTTGAGTGCAACCATTATATTGCGTTGCACGCGGGTCAAGATTTTAGATTTTTTCTTATCTTGCGCATCTTTTTTGTGTTTAATATTTGCAAAATGTGAATGTCCAGCCATAAAAAAATTATTTACACTTGACTTTTAAATGAATATAAATTAATAAAAATCAACAAACTTTTTTCAAGTGTTAAGCGCGGCGCAGAAAAAACAGCAAAAAAGACAGATGTTAATGACGAGTAGCTATATTGCTACGAAGATTTTTGATTTTCAGAAATTAAAAAAGATGCCATTTTCATTTGTGATATTAATGGCAATGATGCTTGCAATTGGGCTTACTGCTATATTTTCTGTTGATCAAAGCGGAATTTTATTTAAAAAGCAGTTATTTTCTTTGCCTTTCATGATGTGTATTTTTGCGTTGGTAACGTGTATTCATCCTGTATATTTAAAGAGATATTCGTATATATTTTATCTTTTGTGTTTATTTTTACTAGTTTTAACATATGCGATTGGTAAAATTTCCCTTGGTGCGCAAAGATGGCTTAGTATTGGTGTTATTCAAATTCAACCGTCTGAGTTTATAAAAATTGGAATAATTTTAGTGATGGCACAGTATTTTTCCAAGTCAGAAATGAGAGATATTGCATCATTAAAAAAGATTATCAAACCTCTTTTACTTGCTTTAGTGCCATGTGTTTTAACAATTATACAGCCTGATTTAGGAACTGGAATGATTATTTTATTTATTTCCATTGTAATATTTTTTATTTCTGGGGTAAAAATGTGGAAGTTTGCTTTATCTGGTGTTATTGTATTAATCTCTATACCAATAATATGGGCAAAATTGCATGATTATCAAAAGCAGAGAATTTTAACTTTTATAAATCCGGAAAGCGATGTTTTAAATTCTGGATACAACATAACACAGGCTAAAATTGCTATTGGTGGTGGTGGATTTTTTGGCTCTGGAGTTGGGCTTGGAAGTCAGACGCGTTCAAATTTTGTACCTGAAAACAAAACAGATTTCATTTTTACAGTAATTGGCGAAGAGATGGGTTTTATTGGTACTGTAGGGCTTATTATAATGTATATTGGGATATTTTTTTATGGGCATTATACATCTATATCGCGCAAAGATTTCTTTTTAAAGATTGCAGCACAGGCATCGACAACATTAATTTTCGTGCATATGATTATTAATATTGGTATGAATATTGGTATTGTTCCAGTTGTTGGCGTGCCACTGCCGTTTATTTCGTATGGGCGAAGTTCCATGCTGACATCCTTTATATTACTTGGAATTATATCGAATGCTTATGTAAATGAAGATGTTAATTTAAGTTAAATATATGGGAAAACTATTTGGAACTGATGGAATTCGCGGCCTTGCAAACTCAAGCATTATGAATGTTGAAGTTGCAAGCAAGATTGGTGCAATTATTGGAAATAAATTAAAGTCTCTAACATCAACAAAGCGTGTTATTATAGGCAAAGACACAAGGCTTTCAAGTTACATGATTGAAAATGCTATTACTTCTGGGCTTTTATCGTCTGGAATGAATGTTATTTTAACAGGCCCCGTGCCAACTCCTGCTATAAGTTTTTTAACAAGAAGCATGAGGTGTGATATAGGAATTATGATTTCAGCATCACACAATGAGTATATTGATAATGGGATAAAATTTTTTGATGCAAATGGTGAAAAGATTAGCGATCAATTGCAATACGAGATAGAGCATGCATATTTTAACTGCAAAATTGATGATTTTTTCTGCACCCCTGATGCAATTGGAAGAGCAAAAAGAATTGAGGGAATGAGTGATAGATATATAGAGTTTGTAAAAAGAAGTTTTCCGCAGGGAAAAATGTTAGGTGGAATAAGGGTTGTAATTGACTGTGCAAATGGCGCAAATTACAAGATAGCACCTGATATTTTATGGGAACTTGGGGCTGATATTATTGTAATTGGAAACGAGCCAAATGGAGTTAATATTAATCTTAACTGCGGCTCAACTCACCCAAGTATATTGCAGCAAAGAGTAATTGAAACAAGGGCTGATATTGGAATTGCACTCGACGGTGATGGTGATAGATTGATTATTGTGGATGAAAAAGGTGAGATAGCAGATGGAGACCAGATTATTACTGCCATTGCAATGTATTTAAAAGATCTTGATCACCTAAACAGTAAGTATGTTGTTGCAACCATAGTTTCAAATCTTGGAATGGAAAAATATCTAAATCAACATGGGCTTGAGCTAATTAGAACCGATGTTGGTGATAAGAATGTATATGAGGCAATGAAGAAATACAATTCTTCTGTTGGTGGCGAGCAGTCTGGGCATATAATAATGAAGAAATTTTGCACAACTGGTGATGGTTTAATTAGTGCGCTGAATATATTATCGATGATGACAACATATAATAAGAAGGCAAGTGAGATATTGAATTTTTTCGAGAAAGTTCCGCAATATTTATCAAAGATTAAGTTTGATACAAAGCCAACTGTTGATATATCAAAAGACTTAAACAGCATTGCAAATGAATATTTAAAGAAATTACCTGATAGTAAAATAATAATACGGAAATCTGGAACTGAAAATCTAATTAGACTGACTATTGAGACTAATGACAAGAATTACAAGGAAATTGAAGATGAAATTATATCAAAGGTTCAGGCTGTATTAAAAAATGCTGGATCTTTATAGTTGTATATTTTATTCAGGAATTGTTCCTGCCAAAAAGTCTTCTATAAATTGCTGCACTGTTTTTTCGATATCATCTTTATGGTATATAGCTTTTAAGCAATGTCTACATATATTTAGATGCGCAGTTGTTGATATTACATTTCCATTTTTGGTATAATATATTTTACATTCATTAGTTTTAGTTGCTATCATATCGCCTTTTTCAGATATATCTGCACAAAATGGATTAATGTGAATTTTTTCAAGATAAGCTGGGCTTGCTATCATAAGATTATCATTCATTCCGGCTTGAAGAAGATTTTTATTATGATCTGCATTATATATTCCAAATATATTTTCACCATCGAAGAAGCAAGGCAATTTATATAGACCAAGCTTTACTTCTGAAAGTATAATTTCTATTGCTGTAGTTGGTTGTTTTGATTTTTCAACGTCTAATGAGTTATTGATTTTATCATTTTTTCTTTCTATTGCATCAAGTATTTTCTTTCTTATTTCTTCTGTGTCAATTTTTTTGATTACACCGCCATTGAGGTCTTGATTTTGCGCGTTTGAGTTAGTATGTGCAAGAATATTATTTTTTATGTTTTTTGCAATATTATCAAGAGATTCAGTTTTATTCTGTTGTAAATTTGACTCTGATATTCTTTCGATATTTTGAGGTTTTTGGTAATTTCTATTTTCAAAGTCTTGATGTATATGTTTTTTAACGACAAATTCAACATCTTTATCTAAACGCTCATTAATTTCATCAAATATTTCTTTTTTAATCGATTTTATCATGAATCCCCGACTATCAGCGATCATTTTATCAAGAGCTTCTTCAAGTTTGATTTTAAAAGATTTTAGTTCTTCGTTAATAACATTTTCGGCTATGGATTTAGCCTGAGTATTGAAGCTTGAGATTGTCGTTTCAAGATTTTTATTTTGCGTTTTTAAGCTATCTATTTCCGTTTGTAGATTTGAGACTTCTGTTTGTATATCATCTATTTTACCAGATAAAGAGTCTGTAAGGCTTATATTTTTTTCTATAACTTTTGTTGATTTCGCTCTATACTCATCTTGAGTTTTTAGCATTATTTTCATTGAATCTTTAAATTTTTCCAAAACATCTTTCATAAAAGCATCTAGTTTTCTAATTATACACTAAAAAATGAAATAAGTCAAGAAAAATTAAGAAAATTTCTTGAAATATAAAAAAATACTTTGTATAAAAAGTCAAGCATTATTTTTTTATGAATATTTCAGATTTTCTAGACAAGAGAAATATCCTGTTGGCAAAAGCAATTTTAAGCTCTTTAGATGGAAGTGATATAGAAAAAAGCGAGGTGATAAAATTTGCGATTTCCAGTTTTTTTTCATCGCAAGAGAGTAAAAAATCTGATATATCGCAACTTGCAGAAAAAATATCACTACTAAAATTAAAGTCTATGAATGATGTAATTTGCGTAATGCTTGCGGCGGAAAATATTATTTCAGCAAAGATTGGCGAAAAAATCGCATATGTTTTTTATAGCGAAAAATATGGAATTAATGAGGATTTAGCTGATAAATTTGTAAAAGAAAAGTGCAAAGATGTTGGTTTTATAAGATATATTGGCTCAAAAACCTATATATCAAGCGGGTTTTCCGTATATTTTGAAAATCTTGTGTTGCACAATAATTTAAAGAATATTTTGTCTCAAATAAAGGCAAATTTAATGACCGCTGTTGATAATTTTTCTAGTGCTGTATGAGTAGTAACGATATTTTTAATCAAACCCAGTTTTTGTATGCGCAAAATGCAGCATTTATCGCCGATTTATACAAGCAATACACGGCAAATTCAAACAGTGTTGACGAAAATTGGCGTAATTTCTTTGCAAGTATGTCAAAAGATGAAATTGCGGCTTTTGAGACAGATTTCTTCGGTCCGTCTTGGAAAAAACGCGATTTAAAGGTTATATCTAAAGACGAGGAAGCATCGCCAAAAAATGATGCACAAAGCAAGACGCAAAGCACGCAAAAGCAAGATGTAGCCTGCAATATTTCCGCATTTCGTGAGAAATTAATTGCATTTGCTCATATTTCGGCAGATTATAATCCAATTATTCCAAATTCAAATCGCCTGCACCCTGAAATTTCGCAGTTACTACCGCAAAATCAGACGCATGAAGGGGATCGACTAAAGTCTATTTATTTAGGCTCTGTTGGCGCGGAATTTTCGCATATTTCAAATCTTGAGGAAAAAAACTGGATTGTATCGAATTTTGAAGCACTGATGCAGGAAAATCTAGCAAATGATAGGCAAAAATCCGCTCTTGAAATAATGATTAAGGCTGAGACTTTTGAGCAGTTTATACACAAGAAATTCCCAGGTATGAAGCGGTTTTCTGTTGAAGGTGGTGAGACTTCTTTAGCAATTATCAATGAAATCATTTACAACGCGGCAAAAGATAAGGTAAAATCTATAATAATTGGCATGGCACACCGCGGTCGGCTTGGAATGCTGACAAACATCGCCGAAAAGCCGGCATCTACGATTTTTTCTGAGTTTTTAAAGACTGTCAAGGTCGATCAATCTCTTGGGGAAATTGCATCGGATGTAAAATATCACGCAGGGCACAAAACAACGAAGAATATTGAGGAAAACGAAATAGATGTTGAAATTGCCTATAATCCATCGCATTTGGAGGCTGTGAATCCTTTAATTATCGGCATGGCATATGCAAAAAATAAGGATAAAAAAGCCACAATTCCATTATTAATTCACGGAGACGCCGCAATGATCGGACAGGGCATAGTTGCTGAGTGTTTTAACATGTCGGGCGTGAAAAACTACGATGTAGGCGGAACAATTCACCTTACTATCAACAATCAAATTGGCTTTACGGCCGAAAGCTGGCAGTCACGCTCGTCAAGATACTGCACCGACATTGCAAAAATCATAGAATGTCCGATTTTCCACGTAAACGGCGACGATGTCGATGCGTGCGTTAAAATCGCAAAATTTGCGGTTCAATATCGCCAAAAATTCAAAAAAGACATTGTAATTGACCTTGTTTGCTCAAGGAAATATGGGCATAACGAGGGTGATGAGCCGTTTTATACAAACCCGATGCTGTATAATGTTTTAAAAGATAAAAAAAGCCCACCTACTGTTTATTTTGAAAATTTACTAAAAAACGGCAATATTGCAGGGGATTTTGCGCAAAAAGTTCAAGATGAATATTTAAAAAAGCTCGATAAAGACTATGAAATTGGGGCATCTGGCACAAAAATTACAAAGGATGAAAAGTATAAGGATTTTGATTATAAATTTTCGTTTCAAAAGCATAAAACCGGCATTAAAAAATTAGATATACTGCCACTTTTGCAGAAAATTTACGCAATTCCATCAAATTTTACGCCAAATTCACGCCTTGCAAAGCAAATTGAGACAAGGCTTGAAAACATCATGAAAACGGGCGAGCTTGACTGGGCGGCTGGTGAAATTTTAGCTTTTGCAAGCTTGGTTTTAGAGGGAAAAAGCGTGAGAATTACAGGCCAAGACTCAGAGCGTGGAACATTTTCGCACAGACACTCGGTTTTAACAGATGCAACAAGCGGCGGAAAACACAATATTTTATCGATACTATCTAGTGAAAAAGCAAGTTACGAGGTTTGCAATTCCCCGCTTTCTGAGTATGCGATTATGGGCTTTGAATATGGCTATTCTTTAGTGCAAAACAATCATTTAACTATTTGGGAAGGGCAATTTGGCGATTTTGCAAATGGTGCATCGACTATTTTTGACCAATTTATCTCATCTGCTGAGCAAAAATGGCTGCTTATGTCAAATCTGGTGCTGCTTTTACCGCATGGTTTCGAGGGGCAAGGGCCAGAGCATAGTTCGGCTCGTCTTGAAAGATATTTACAAGCTTGCGCGCAGGAAAATATTATAGTTGCAAACCCGACTACGCCTGCGAATTTATTCCACATTTTGCGTCGCCAGTTGCACGCGAAATTCCGCAAGCCACTGATTATTATGTCTCCAAAATCGCTACTTCGTCATAAAATGGCTGTTTCAAAACTTGATGAATTTGAGGGTGAATTTATGCCAATTATTAGTGAAATTCGTTATATTAATGCGAAAAAAGTTGAGAAAGTCGTTGTTACAAGCGGGAAATTATACTACGATTTACTTGAAAGGGCAGGCGATAGAAATGATGTTGCAATAATTCGCATAGAGCAATATTATCCATTTGATAGCAAGGCGTTTGAGGTGGAAATTTCGCAGTATAAATCGGCGAAAATGATGATTTGGGCACAGGAGGAGCCAAGGAATATGGGCGCATGGCAGTTTATTCGTGATTATCTTGAAAGCGCGCTTGAAAACTCAATGCCAAAGGCGAAATTATCATGCGTTTCAAGACCTGCCTCTGCCTCACCTGCAACCGGCTTTGAAAAACAACATCAAAAGGAGCAAGCGCATATTTTGGAGGATGTGCTTGGATAGAGTTTAAGCATTATTTTTTTCATGGAAATAAGGTTTTTAATGTATAAATTTAACTCATTATTGTAAATCACTGAAGAATTGTCTAAAATATTTATAAATGAAACTTTTGCGGTATATATTTTCTATGAAAGATTTTCTAATGTTGGGATATGAATTGCAACAAATGAAAGCAGAATCAAAAAGAGCAAAAGGACGTATTTTAGAAGAAATTTTGTAATTTAAAGTCTCTTATATAATTGCATCATCAAGGCAAAGCCCACATTTGATGCAGGCTTTGTTTATACTTGATTAATCAAAAAAATTGTGAGAATGATGTATTATTTCTTTCTCTTGTTGGGTATCGACCTGTTTGAGGATTTTGCACCGCTTGGTTGGCTGTCTGTTGAGCTACTTCAAATTGCCGTCTATCTTTTTTTGTAATCTTTTTTTTCACCTGTGGAACAACATGTTCTTGTATAGCGGATTGTGGTTGTTGGAATGGCTGTTGATTACCACCTTCTCCTATTACATTATTCTCTTCTTTAACTTGCGGAAGAAGCTGCTGCTGGATTATATTAATATTAGATTGTGGTTGTTGGAATTGCGTTACTGGTGGAAATTGCCCCTGCATTGGCATTTGAAAAGAATAATATGGTTGTTGGAATTGCTGTTGTTCATCTCCCCCCTCTTGCTTTACTTGTGGAACTTGATTGATAAATTGCTGTTGATTTTGCTGATTTTCTTCCTCTTGTTCGATTTTTACTTTTTTTATTAACTCTTGATCTCTATCTGGACATTTTGTACCAAGTTCTTCCATGTACGAATCAAACTTTTTTGATTTTCTTCTTCTATTGGATTTAAAGCATATTTTGTTGCATATAGTGCAATTACCATCAGAAGTGCAGAGTTATGCATGTTGCTTTGTGGTGTAGTATTCAATATTGCATCAATATCTTCTTCCGTTATCACTCCATCTGTTATCTTTTTGTATATTGAATGCATTCCATGTTCACTAAATGTTGCATTTTCTAATATCGAAGGAAGATTCTTGGTACGAAAAATTTCGTGGCTTTGTATTATTTCTCTTGCATCGTAATATAATTGTGATTTACTATTTGAGTTATTTGCAATAAGTTGTTTTTTAAACATCATGTTTTTCATAACCTTATTACATATTTTAAGAACTTTTTCTATCTGAATAATGTTGTCCGATTTTTTTAAAAATTCACAAAAACTTTTGATCATATTCTTTTGTGTATGGTGCAACTTATTCCTTAACCTGTGTTTGTGATTATTTAGCAGTATCAAACTTATAGCATGTCTTAAGATGGCGTCACTGCCGGAAGTTGTGTCAGCATGTAGCTTCTTTGATCTCTTTTTAATTTGCTGTTCAGTCATGCCGGCTAATTTACATATCTCAGTAAAAGCGCTCATCATTGCAAACTGACAGTTGAGTGCGTTATTTCTACCATTATTTTGGTTGACATTTATCAAATATCCATATCCTTTTTGTATAATATCAATATATAGGTTTCCTAAATCTATATCACACTTTTGTTGTTTTCTTTCTGTTTCACTTTGTTTATCTTTATTGCTTTCCTTATATTCATTTATATTGATTTCGATGTACGCTATTTTGTCTTGGTCTTCCTGGCTAAGCTGTACTTGATTGTTCTGTAAAGCTGCAACTTCTTCTACTTTAACTTGTTGTTGTTCTTGAAATTGATTCATAAAAATATAAAATAATAAATTAAATTTTGTAATTATACTACAAATTTTATATAATGTCAACTATTAATTTATTTTTTTTAAAAAAACTTGCAAATAATTTTTTTATTATCTTTATTTAATGCTAGATTTAAGAGAAAAAATATGAGCGAATTTAGAGTTGAAAAAGATACAATGGGGGAGGTAAAAGTGCCTGCGTCTCGTTATTTTGGCGCGCAAACGCAAAGATCTATACAAAATTTCCCAATTTGTAATGAAAACGCTGGACACAAAATGCCAAAAGAGGTAATTTATGCGATGTTGCTTATAAAAAAAGCGGCTGCGATTACAAATAAACAGCTAAAAATGGCAAACCCAAATGAGGTTGAGCTTGCAAAAATTACGCCCGAAATTTGCGATAAAATAATAGATTCTGTAAATATTATCCTTGGCATTTTTGACAGCGCAAAATCAAATTTCATCTTTTCAGATTATGAAAATTGGGTTTCGTGGCTTGAAAATCCAAATCGTAAAATGGATAGTGGCGATAGTCTTGAAATGCAGGAATTTGCATTAAAAAAGTATAACTTGCAGTACATAAAACAGCAAAGAGATACGATAAACGCTATAAAAACAGCGAATAATATACCAAATTCGCAGCACATTTTTGACTGGTTTTACGAAAATGAATTTCCACTTGTTGCGTGGCAAACTGGCTCTGGAACTCAGACAAATATGAATGTCAATGAGGTAATTGCATCTGTTGCAAACGAAATTGAAACAGGTAAAAGGGGTGGAAAAAGCCCTGTGCATCCAAATGATCATGTTAATTTAGGGCAGTCTTCAAATGATACTTTCCCAACGGCAATGCATGTTTCGGCGACGCTTTTGGCTTATGAAAAGTTGATACCGGCAATGATAAGATTTTCAAATGAGCTTCGCGAAAAAGAGGTGAAATTTGCAGATATTGTGAAAATTGGACGCACGCATACGCAAGATGCAACGCCGGTTACCCTTGGTCAAGAATTTTCAGGCTACAAGGCACAAATTAAGCATGCACTATTTAATATTTGCTATAGTCTTGAGTTTATTGAAAGCCTTGCGCAGGGGGGAACTGCGGTTGGAACTGGCATAAACTGCCCAGAGGGTTTTGCTGAGAAATTTGCAGAAAATTTAACGACAATTTCTGGAATTAACCAGATTCACAAAGTGCTTTTAGAGCAACAAGTAACGGCATGTTCAAGCAGCAAAATGTCCGATATTCCAAATACAAAGGTGTTTAAAAAAGGTCTTGCATTTTCTGGAAAGTTTAAGTCTGAAGGCAATAAATTTCTTGCGCTTTCCTCAAATGACGACCTTGTTCAATTTCACGGCAGTTTAAATACCCTTGCGGTGTCAATCATGAAAATCGCAAATGACATAAGGTTTTTAGCCTCAGGCCCAAGGTCTGGACTTGGTGAAATTTCACTTCCAGAAAATGAGCCTGGTTCATCCATTATGCCGGGCAAGGTAAATCCAACACAATGCGAGGCGCTAACTATGATTGCATGTCAGGTAATTGGTAATAATGTCGCAGTGACAACCGGCGGTATGCAGGGGCATTTTGAGTTAAATGTTTTCAGACCAATGATTATAAAAAATGTTGTAGATTCTATTAATTTACTGTCAGATGGAATAAACAGCTTTATTGACAACTGTCTAATCGGAATTGTTGCAAACAAAGAGCGAATAAAGCAACTTGTCGACCAATCTTTAATGCTTGTAACTGCGCTCAATCCCCATATTGGATACGATAATGCGGCAAAAATTGCCAAAAACGCTCATCACAAAGGCTTATCGCTTAAGGAATCAGCTCTTGAGCTTGGCTTGCTGACAAAAGATGGAGGAAACGGAAGCATTAAAGAGGCAGACTGGGACGGAATTTTAGATCCAAGAAGGCTTGTGTAAAGTGTAAAAATCAAGCTTTCACGCACGATTAAGATGAGTTTGCTTAAGTCAAAGGAGCTATTTACAAAACTAAAATTTCGACAACTTGTCTCTTTTGCGACGCATCACAATGAATTTTTCTACAATCAAAAGGAAATCAAAGTGGTATGTATAAGAAAAAGACTTGCTTTGCGATAACGCAATAGATCTGTTGCTATCAAGATTAGAAAATCGGTTACTGGAACGGAATTTTAGATCCAAGAAGGCTTGTGTAAAGTGCTAAAAATTCAGCTTTTACGCACGATTAAAGAAGATGATGAAGTATCACGCTACTTAAACTAAAGGCTTGCAAGCTTGCTTTTTTACTCTATATTAAGCCATTTTACCAAGGATTAAACGGGCTAAAGTGGTATTTAAAGTAAAAAACTGATTTGAAATCGCCAGACCAAGTTGTGATCTGGCGATTGTTTTTGTTTTACATTACATTACAAGAAAAGCCTCTTCTGTTATTTTGTTGTCGAGCAACTTCTTTTCTTGCCTTTTCTGCTTTATTTTTCATTTTATCAACTATTTTATAAGATACATTATATGCTTTTTTTCGCGCATTATCAATTGTATTACTTTTATTATTGCCAATTTCACAGCATCCAGCGCCTTTATCTAATCGCTTTGAAAGAGCATCTTGATATGCAGTTTTGATAGTATTGAGATCATATAGATTTTGTTCTTGATAGACTTTTGCCAATGCATTCATTTGATCTTCTTTTGTGATAGCAATATTTGCCATTAAAGGTGTTTGTGGTTTTCCATTTTGATTATTGTCAATAGAGTTAAATTCAGCACTTCTTTGTGTCATTAATGAATAGCCTAAAGCGGTCCATGTATTACCTATGTGTTCCATTGTTATCTTGAGATTTTGAAACATAGCACAGGTAAAACAGTGTAAAAAGGCGTAATCTAGAGTACCTTTAAGTACATATTTACCAAGAAATAACAACAATCCATCCTTATCATAATCTGGGTCAACGAGATCATTTGCCATTTTTAATACAGGTAGAAATATTCCAGTACAAACCACGGTTGCTAAGATTCTGCACAAAGTTACAGCAAAAATAATATTTCTCTCATTTTTCGTTATTTCAAATCTACTATTATCTTCTTGAATGAACAACAATTTATTGTTAATATGCATATTTTCAATTATTTTATACATCACATTCTGTAATACAACCGGTTTTAATTTATCTGTATCAATTACCTGAGCTAATTCATTAAACAGTTTTACAAATAATGTTTTAATGCGATTAAAGTTATCATTAGCTGGCATGTTTGTTATAATTGCAATATCTTCTGGCTTTTTATTCTTGTCAAATAATGATGCTATCAATGATTTATCTTCCTGCTGCATTTCATTATATATTGTGTTAATTTGATTTAAAGTATTTGAATTTGCAAGAATCTTATTTATTTTCTTAGTTAAGTCATTCATGTCCTGATCACTAATATGTGATAACATTGTAATGAACTCATTTTGAAAAATATTATTTATCACACCTCCTTGATTATATAGAGCATGTTGTGGAATAAGAATAGCATTTTCATCGTCTGATTTTTGCAATGGTATTTCAATTTCATCTTGTAGTTTGTTCATAAAAAAATTAAATTTGACTATTATAGCATATTTTTAGTATAATGTCAAGAGAAAGTAGCTTTTACATGCTTTTTTTAAGAAGAAATTTTAGAGTGTAATATATATAGAGTTAGTTCTTAATCACATCAAAAAAGCAAGATGGATTATTATATTGTTTTTGGAATTTATTATAGATTTCTTGTGCCTTTTGGAAGTGATACTGTAAGGCCATCTAACTTGTCTGTAACTATTATTTGGCATGCAAGACGAGAGGTTTTAGTGAGGCCAAATGCAAGATCTAGCATATCTTCTTCATCTTCTTTTGCAGGCTCCAATTTGTCAAACCATTCTTGAGCAACTATTACATGGCATGTTGAACATGCAAGAGATCCTTCACATGCGCCTTCAATATCAATATTGTTATTATGAGCAACTTCAAGCAGAGATAATCCAGAGCTTGCATTAATTTCAGTTTTGGAGTCGTCTTTGTTAATAAAGATAATTTTTGGCATATTTGTAACAAGAGTTATAGTATTGTGAGAGTATTTTTTTTGTTTGCAAGTTTTTTTTAAAGTAAATTATTTAATGATGTAAAAACATCTTGACAAATATATTTGATATTTCTTTTTGTAGATAGAATATACATTAATTGACATGTCTGTAAATAAGGCAGTAAAAAATTTTATAATAAGACAGGTTTGGCGCATATTGAGCTATATATTGCTATTATTGTTATTATTAATTCGTTTTTCATGTAGAATTAAAATGATTTACGATGTAATAGGTGTAAATGAGGATGTAGGCGAAAATGGCAGGGTATTTTATTTTCTATGGCATAAGTCAGGCACTGCAACTATTGCATTTACAAAGATTTTTCAAAAAAACTACGATATGTATGTTACGTTATCTAACAATAAGAGCACTTTATTAATGAGATTTGCATTTCGTGCACTTGGGTGTTTTATTATTGATGGCTCAAGGCATAAGGGATATCTTGGCTCTGTTAAGGAGATTTTAAATATTATGTCATGTAAGAAAAATGTTGCAATTTGCGTAACACCTGATGGGCCTAGAGGTCCTGATATGCAGATTCAAGATGCAACATTATTTAAAATAGCAAAAAGGTATGGGGTGCAGATAAGATTTTTATGTCCATTATCTGAGAATATTTTTGAATTTAACACTTGGGAGAAGATATATCTTTTAAAGCCGTTTTCGCGTGGATTTTTACTAAATCAAGTTGTGATTACAAAAGATGAGCTTGAGAAATTTTCCCCAGATGAATTAAGGCAGTTATGTGAAGAAAGGATGTTTGAGGCATTTTCCAGACTAAGAAAGATGTGTAATTTACCTAATGTTGTGCAGGGCGCAGTAAAGAAAAGTAGATATCAAAAAGAAAGAGATTAGGTAACTTATTTGCATAAAAAAATGTTGATTTATATTTTTTAGTCACATAAGTCTATTGTAAATAGATATTTTTGTGTCATTTTTTACCAAAGAAGAAAAAGCGATTTTAAATCAACAGCAAAGATCATGGCAGCTATCGCTTGGTGGTGATGCAAGAAGCGTTAATCAAAGAGAATTACAGAGGGTAAAACAAAAGCTTGCAAGGTATAAGGAGATTGGTGTACAAAAATTAACCAAGACGCATATTGGAAAGATTGTTGGGGCAAGAAGCCTTGGAGTTATTAATCGAAACAGGAGTGATTATCGAGAATGTGTGCTTGTAACAAGGTTTTTCCAGCAAATATTACGAAATATTTCCGTACTTGCTATTCCCAGATTGCATGGCGTGAGATTGACATTGGCTGAAAGAAAGCTATTAATGAGAATAATGCTGCAAAAAAGGTACCATATAGAAAATTTAAAGCGAATGCACGATAGGATACAAGATCATGCTTTTAGAATCCGTACTATTGATAAAACCAAGGATATTGAGGTAAGAAAATTGGAAAAGACTTTATCACTAGAAAAGGATTGTCAGGCAATGGTTCGCATTAAAAATGATGATAGCAAAAGTGAATATAAAAAACATAATGAAGATATTGATGTTTATGAGTCTTTTTATCAAGATAAATATAGTGAAGAGTATGTCAATGATCAAATAACACGATGGAAAGCAGTATTTAAGGCAAAAAAAGATATGTTTAATATTTGACTTTAAGGAAATATTTGATATAGTGATTTGCTTTGTTTATTTTATTTATGAAAAGTAAAGATATTCTTGATGTCGATGATTCAGTGGGAAGAAGTATAAAGATTGGTAGAAGCAGTCTTGATATTGCAAAACATTTAAAGAAACAACGCAAAGTTAATCAAGTTAAGATAGATAGGAAAAATTCTCCAAGAAGTGCATCTCTTAAATCTTTATCAAAGGAATTTAAAAATTTAGCATTGGAAGATCAAGGTTGCAATTCTGGTAGTCATATAATTGATGATTTTAACAACTTAAATTTGCAGAGCAATAAAACTTACAACGTTCAGCAAAATCCAGAACAATATAATTTTCAATATCAAAAAAGTAGTCCAAAAAAAGATATAGAAGTAGGGCAATGCTCTTTAAGGACGCAAAATTTTAATTCAAATAGTAATAATTATATCGGAAAATAACTTGCATTTTATTTTTTCCTGCATCAAAATTGTCAAATTTTATTGACTAACAAGCGGAAAAATAGGATTAAAAGTAAGTGTTTTACTGAAGTTTTTGTTTTTATTATGCCTTTTGAAGAAATCAAAAAAGAAGCAAGTTCATGGTTTTATGAGTTACGCTATCAGATTATATCGATGATCGAAAAAATTGAATTGGAATTTGCGAAAAATTACAGCGATTATACTGGAAGTGAAAAATTTGAAATAAAGCCGTGGGAAAGAAATGGCGGTGGAGGCGGAGAAATTGGTCTTTTGCGTGGAAGAATAATGGAAAAAATGGGTGTTAATGTCTCAACTGTGTTTGGAGATCTCGCCGAGCAACTTGCAAAAGAGTTACCCGGAACGGAAAATGGGCGAAATTTCTGGGCAAGTGGAGTTTCACTTGTTGCGCACCCAAGAAATCCTTTTGTGCCGCCGATTCACATGAATACAAGATGTATTCAAACAGCTGGGAAAATTTGGTTTGGCGGTGGAATTGATTTAAATCCGATTTTTGAAGACGAGCAAGAGACAAAATATTTTCATGCAAAATTAAAGGAAGTTTGCGATAAGCACAATAGCGGATATTACGAGAAATTTTCAAAATGGTGCGATGAATATTTTTGGATAAAGCACAGAAATGAGGCGCGCGGCATTGGCGGTATATTTTTTGATTATCACTTGGAAAATGATAGTCCTGAAAAGACTTTTCCGTTTGTGCGTGATGTTGGTGCGCTTTTTGTTGAAATTTACGACCACATTGTGCGCAAGAAGGTTGCTAAATCGTGGACGAAAGACGATGTTGAAAAGCAATTATTTAAGCGCGGCCGCTATGCGGAATTTAATCTCATTTACGATCGTGG
Source organism: Candidatus Deianiraea vastatrix (assembly GCF_007993655.1). Lineage (GTDB taxonomy): Bacteria > Pseudomonadota > Alphaproteobacteria > Rickettsiales > Deianiraeaceae > Deianiraea > Deianiraea vastatrix. The sequence goes on from NZ_CP029077.1 coordinate 1,163,438, forward strand.
CATTAAATTTGGCTTAATGACTGGAGGAAATGCGGATGGAATGATGATGTCACTGCCGCCAATTTGCAAGTGGGATTGAGTCTTACCTTCTATCCTACAAAGAGCTTCTGTTTAAAAAAGTTTAGTATGAAGATTGAAAAGTGAAATATTACTCGGCTTTGATTTTCTAGTAAGGGATGGAAATATAGAGATAATCATAGGTTTTGTGATATAAAACACTGAACTAAATCAATGTAAAGAATATATATATTGTCGTATCTTGAACAAAACTGTTGGACAAATAATTTTTGAGAAAATACAGAAATAATGGTTTCAAGGTGGAAAATCGCACTATACAGATTTAACTTTACCACTTTTGCACTTTAAAAATCAGATAAATTCTAGGCTGAAAATCTAAAAAGTTATGACTAGGCTTGATTTTTTTTATGCTTCTTGTAGGTTAAAAATCAATTACAAGGTCGCGGGCTGAAAGCATTGCGCCTTTTTCCTTGTGGATTTTACGAATTACAGTGTCAAATTCTGCGCGGATTATTTTTGCGTGTTATCAAAGTCAATTACAAGGTCGCCAACTGATAGCATTGCGCCTTTTTCCTTGTGGATTTTACGAATCGTGGTGTCAAATTCTGCGCGGATTACATTTTCCATTTTCATGGCTTCAATTACGCAAAGCTCTTGACCGGCAAGCACTTTATCGCCCTCGTTGATGCAAAGTTTAACAAGCATTCCGGTAATGGGTGACTCAAAATTATCGGGCTTTTTATTTGTGTCAATAATTGGCATGTGCTTTGTGTATTCACCGATATGACGGGGGAAAAATTGAACAAGAGACTGGCTTCCTTGGTAATTTATTTTAGCGCTTCCTTCAAAAAGATGCAGGATTTTAATGTATTTATCCTCGCCTTTTATAGTCACTTTAAGAATTGTGTCGCCGTATTTATAATTTGAAGAAAAATCAAGCTCTATGTTGTTTATATACATTGCAATATCGCCATTTTCCTTTTCGCTATAGCGAATTTTATGCTGCTCGTCGCCGATTTTGATATATAAAACTCTGTCATCTGGGTCACGAGTTAGCGCAAATTGCCCTGAGGTTTTCCATCTTTTTGCTTCATTTGTGATATAAAGCTTGATAATTGCAGCAATAATCGATATTTTTCCGTCATCGCTGAGCTCTATACCTTTAAAGCCATCTGGATAATTTTCCTTAATAAACCAAGTTGAAATTTTGCCGTCTTTAAAGTCTTTATTGCGTATTATGTCTTCAACAAGGTTGATATTTGTTGAAATTCCCGCAAGCTCGAATTGCCCTAGTGTTTTTTTCATTGACTCAATTGCCTCGGCTCTTGTGCTGCCGTGGGTTATGACTTTTGCTATCATGGAGTCGTAATATGGCGAAATTTCCGAGCCTTCAAGCACGCCACTATCAATTCTGAATTTCACATTATGAATTTCGCGTGGTTCTTTATAGTGCGAAATGCGCCCAATTGACGGCATGAAGCCTTTTGATGGGTCTTCGGCGCAGATTCTTGCCTCCATAGACCAGCCATTAATCTTGATTTCATCCTGCGTAAATGGCAATTTTTCACCTTCTGCAATTTTAATCATAAGCTGCACAAGGTCTTTTCCTGTGACATATTCTGTTACCGGATGCTCAACCTGCAGGCGAGTATTCATTTCAAGGAAGTAGAAATTTTCCTTTCCGTCCATTACAAATTCTATTGTTCCAGCTGAGAAATATCCGCATTCTTTCGCAAGTTTTACTGATTGTTCATACATTTGGCTACGGGTTTTTTCTGAAATTGAAGGGCTTGGAGATTCTTCAATAACCTTTTGATTAAAGCGCTGAATTGAGCATTCACGCTCACCAAGACACACGACATTGCCGTGTTTATCGGCAATTAACTGTATTTCTATGTGATGCGGTCTTTCGATGTATTTTTCAATAAACAATCTGTCGTCACCAAAAGCGTTTTTTGCCTCATTTTTTGCTGATTCAACGCTTGCCCAAAGGTCTTTAATGTCATAGACTATTTTCATTCCCTTTCCACCACCGCCAGCTGAAGCCTTAATAATGACTGGAAATCCTATTTCTGATGCTATTTTTTCCGCATGATCTTTACCGTCGATTATGCCTAAAAACCCCGGAACAACATTTACCCCAGCTTTTTTTGCCGTTTCTTTTGAAGTGATTTTATCCCCCATCATTTCCATAGATTTTGCCGATGGGCCAACGAAAATTATGCCTTCTTTAGCACATCTTTCGACAAATTCGCTTTTTTCTGACAAAAATCCATATCCAGGGTGCACGGCGTTAGCACCTGACATTTTGCAAGCTTTGATTACTTTTTCAATATCAAGATAGCTTTCACGAGAGGTAATTCCGCCAATTGGTATGGCAACATCTGCTTTTTGAACAAATTTTGCCTGAGCATCAACATCTGAGTAAATTGCAACAGTTTTAATGCCCATTTTTTTTGCAGTTTCAATAACACGAACGGCAATTTCGCCTCTATTTGCTATTAAAATAGTATGAATTTTACTGTTATTTGACATAAAAAATCATCTGATTTAGAAGAATTGTTAATACAAATAATTAAAAAGCAAGTAAATTAATTTGAGTAGAAAACATCGTTGCTATGCAGGATATCAACGCCTGACTCGGATGAAAATCTTTTATCGATAAGCTTTTCAGCGTCTTCTTGTTCCTTTGTCAAATTCGGGTCAACTTTGCTTGGTAAATTCATTTCTTTAACAGAAAGCTTAATGCGTCTTTTGTCGTCTGTGCCTAGGTATTTTGCCTGAACAACTTGCCCAACTTCAAGATAATCTGTTATTTCATTGACACGAACAGATGCAATTTCGCTTATGTGTATCATTCCCTGTTTATTTCCTGGGAGTTTTACCATTGCGCCAAAAGCTTTTAACTCAACAATTGTGCCTTCGTATGTCTTTCCAAATTCAAGATTTGTTGTTGCAAGAACGATATTTTCCTTTGCAGCATTGCCTTTTTCAAGGCTTTCTGCGTAAATTGTGACAAGTCCATTTTCTGATATGTCAATTTTGCATTTGTATTCTTCGCAAAGTTGCTTAATATTTGAGCCGCCTTTACCTATAACATCTCCGATAGAATTTGAGGAAATTGAGAAAGTTATTACCTGAGGAGCGTGTGCACTAATTTCAGTTTTTGGCTTTGCAATTATTGCATCCATTTTTTCAATCAAGAATAATCTAGCTTTTTTCGCATCTTCTAGTGCTTTTGTAAGGATTTCCTGGCTTATTCCATCGATTTTAATGTCCATTTGAAGGGCAGTTATTCCATCTACTGTTCCTGCGACTTTAAAATCCATATCACCAAGATGGTCTTCATCACCCATTATATCAGTTAAAACCTCGAATTTATCGCCTTCTTTAATCAGTCCCATTGCAATTCCGGCAACTTGTTTTTTAATCGCAATTCCAGCATCCATAAGGGAAAGTGACGCACCGCAAACGCTTGCCATAGAAGATGAGCCGTTGCACGCCAAGATTTCCGATACAACTCTTATTGTATATTGGCAATTTTCAAGGTCTAACATTGGATAAATTGCTTTCCAAGCAAGCTTTCCGTGCCCGATTTCACGCCTTCCCGGACCCCTTAGTCCTGCAATTTCTCCAACTGAGAATGGAGGGAAATTATAGTGCAACATGAATTGATCTTTTTGAACTCCGTCGATGGAATCGAACATTTGAGCATCAATTGGCGCGCCAAGAGTTGCTACAACCATGGCTTGAGTTTCACCTCTGCAAAATAATGCCGAACCGTGGGAACGCGGAAGTAATCCAGTTTCTATATAAATTGGTCTTATTTCTTGTGGATTTCGCCCATCAATTCTGGTCTTTTTTTCTATAATGTTTGCACGAACAATGGATGCCTCAACGCATGAGATTGCAGTTTCAAGCTCGATTGCCATGAATTTACCTTCTTCAACATCTTTTGCGAAAATTTCCTTGATTTTATCACGCATTTGGTTAAGCGCTTTATATCTATCTTTTTTCTCGCGAATTGTATAGTTTTGAATAATTTGGTCTTTAAACTGTGATAAAATCTTAGCTTTTGCATCTTTTATAGCATCACTTTCAACCTTTGCTTCAAATAAAGGATTGCCACATTCTTTTGCAAGCTCATCTATAGCATTTATCGCAGGAATGCATGATTTTTGCGCAAGGTCTAGGGCTTTAAGCATTTGCTCTTCGTTAATTTCGTGCGCTTGAGATTCAACCATTAATATTGAGCTTTTTGTCGCCGCAACTGTTAAATCAAGCTTATTTTCTTTAGAAATTAACTGTTCTTGGCTTGGATTTACCACGAATTCGCCGTTAATAAAGCCGATTTTCGCGCCCGCAACAGTGTGTAAAAGTGGAAGTCCTGCAAGCTTTAATGCCGCTGATGCACCGATTAATGCAACCATATCAGGGTCGTTTTCTTTGTCGTATGAAATTAAAGTACAAATTACCTGAACTTCGTTGTAAAAATTCTCAGGAAACATCGGGCGAATTGGTCTATCAATAAGCCTTGAAGTGAGGGTTTCTTTATCACTTGCTTTACCTTCTCTTTTTAAGTATCCACCAGGGATTTTTCCAAAAGCGTAAAATTTTTCAATATAGGTTACGGATAGTGGGAAAAAAGAAGCTTCGGGATTAGCATCTTTTGCAAAAACAACCGTGCAAAGCACTTGTGTATCGCCGCATCCGCAAAGGACAGCACTGTCAGCTTGTTTTGCGAGTTTTCCAGTTTCTAAATAGTACTTTTTATTACCAATTTCAAACTCTTTTCTTGTAGTTTTAAACATTTTTTCATCATAATTCAAATAACTGTATAACCAATTATATTAATTGCAAACATTATTTTGAAAATATTTTTTGCAAGGATGTTTATGAATGAGACTACATTTTCATTGGCATTACGACGAAACGAAGATTTTCATTTCCTTCTGGAAGGATTAAAATCGGAGATTCCGGCGATGAAATTTTAAAAATACAGCTTTTTGTCCCGACATTTGACATTACATCAAGTATATATTTATAGTTATATTTTGCAACTGCTTGCTCTTTTGAAGTATAGGTTGCGCTTACAAATTCTGATGCTTGACAAGAGTCAACTTTACTTGAGATTTCAATGCCATTTTCAGAGATTGTAAAGATTACACCTTTATTTTCTTGACCCATATTTGCAATTGAAACAAGCTCAACAGCTTTGGCAAGAACGGCGCATTCAAGGGTTAACAATTTGTCGTTTGATTGTGGAATAACTCTTTTATAATCTGGGAAAGTTCCATCTATAAGCTTGCTAATAAACACAACATTTCCAGCCTTTACACTTACTTTGTTTGTTGAAAAATCAAGCTCTACATCTGATGAATTTGAGCAAATTTTAACGATTTCGCTTATAGCTCTTTTTGGTATTATTGAATTTGGCAAGTCGTTTGCGATGGAAACCTCGGTTGATGCAACAGAAAGCCTGTGTCCATCGGTTGAAACGAAGTTTAATTTTCCAGCTTCGGTATGTAACATTAGACCGTTTAGATTATATCTTACCTCGTCATTTGATATTGAAAATTGAGTTTTTTTAATGCATTCAAGCAATTTATCTGACTTTATTTTTATATTGTGTTCAAAATTTGTTGCCGGCATTGAAGGAAAATCTTCAACAGGAACAATTGATAAATTGAAATTAAACTTTCCAGAGCTGATTTTTAGAATATTAGGATTTGCATCATCTATTGTAAATGTTATTTCCGCGCTTGCTGGAAGATGTTTAACAATTTCTATAATTGAGTATATTGGCGCAAGAAATGAAAAATCTCCTGATGATTTAATTTCTACAGAATCTGATGACTGCATATCAAGATTTGTAGTTGTGAACTTTGCAATATTGGATTTAATTTCGACCTTTACACAAGACAAAATATCCAAGAAATCTTTTTTATCTGTTGATCCGATAACATGATTTAAGCATTTAATAGCTTGTGACTGTAAAATAGAAAAGTTCATATAAGTTAAGATAAATCAATTAATAGATATATGTTATAATAAAAAAATATTTGTCAACAAAAAAATATATTGACTTATATTTTAATTTGTTTTGCGTTTATGTAACTTATATGAAAAAAATGATTGATGTTGTTATTTTTGCACTAATTGCTGTGTTTGTTGTTTTAAAGTTACGCAAGATTTTGGGTAATGAGTATAGTGATTCCAGTGGTAAGAATGTTGTTAAAGACGTTTCTGGTGTTGATGTTTCGCAATATGAAAAGCCTTCAAAAATTAAAGGTGTTATATCTAGCGTTAAAGGAAATGAGAAAAAAGCACAGCAGCAAGAGATAATAACTAATGCAAGGCAAAGTATTGACGCTATTTCTGGCGATTTATCTGAAGATATAAAGCAAAAATTAGTAGATATGCATGTAAAGATTAACGGTTTTAGCTATCAGGGTTTTATTAATGGCGTACATGCGACATTTGAAAGAGTGATAGAGGGTTATTCAAATGCAGATTTAGAGGCAATAATTTCTCTTTGCAATAAGGCGGTAACTGAGAGATTTATAGAAATTTTAAACTCAAATGAGAAGGCTGAAATTAGAGAAAAAGTTTATGTTGTAAAAACGAAGAAAATTGAGATTCTTGATATAGATATTGTTGATAATTTATATGAGGTGAAGATTAAAATTAATTCGGAGCAAATTCAATATAGTGAAAATATGACTAGTGGCAATATTGCAAGCGGAAGCAAGACAGTAAAGCATAATGTAAGCGAAATATGGGTTTTTAAACAAGATATTACAATACAAAATTTTTCAAATTGGATAGTTTCCTCTATACAGATATTGTCGTAGTAACTAGCCAAGAATAGCTATTTTTTCTTTTATGTTCTATCTTTTTACAAGATTTACCATTGTGCTTACTTTGCTATTTACCTCAGGATGTGCAATGCAATTTGGCAGATACGATGGAAGAAAAAAATATAAAAGTGTAAAATATGATTCGGTTGCTGATATTTTTCAAAGAGGTAAAAAAGTAGAATATGTCGACTTCAAAGACTGGAAAAATGAGTATTTAAATGATATAAAATTTGATATTTTCCTAGATTCAAATGGCTCAAGAATTGGTATATTAAATAATAATGCTAAAGACAAAGGAAAATTTACCAATGTTTTGCAATATAAAACTAGGGTAAAAGATTTGAATTTAACGATGTTTAATCTTGAGTCTAAAATTGATGAGTTTTGGTCTGACAATGTTGATGTAAATGAAATTTTTGTATCACTACAAAAGAGAGTTATACAGGATGTTGTTGATATTAAAGGTGATGAAATTATTGAAAATGCAGAAATTCAGTCAGATTCAAAGGATTTTATTGATTACATTAATGAAAGAGATGGTAAAATATCTGAAAAAACCATAGGTTCAAATAATTCTGTGAGGCTTGTGATAAAAAAGTTTAAGACATTAGATGGAATTGAAAATGATGAGAATATATCCGATGCTATCATTAGTTTTTCAAAAAGTTGCGATAGCTTTCTTGCAAGACCTGATAAGCCTGTTGAGACGAGAAATATATATCTTGGACTTGCCAAAGATTGGCATGAGGTATGTAATGAATTAAAGAAATTTGTAAATAAAACCTTAAATAAAGATGACGCGCTAAAGTATTTTATATCTAATTTCACGCCTATTCAAGTTTATCAAAGAAAATCTGGTGGATACGATCCGCATGGCTCTTTTACTGGATATTACGAGCTTGATCTTGCTGGAGATGCTACAAAAAGTGGAAAATATAAATTCCCGATTTATGCTATGCCGCCTGAGTGTGCAAGTAAGCAATGCCCTACAAGATCTGAGATTAATGAAGGCAAGCTATCTGGTAGAGGTCTTGAGCTATATTGGGCGAAAAATCCTTTAGATATATTTTTATTGCAAATTCAAGGTTCGGGTATTGTTGCACTTGAAGATGGAACATTTGGAAGAGTTGGCTTTGCAGGCACTAATAAGCAAAGGGGTAAGAATATTTTTACATACATGAAGAATAAGTGCATTCCAAAGTGTAATCCGAATTTAAATGAAATAATAGCATGGTTTGAGGAAAATCCTGAGGAGGGCAATGATGTACTTGCGCATACCGATTCATATGTATTTTTCAGAAAATTGAGCAATAATGGTGATGGTGCGATTGGCGCGCAAGGTGTATCACTCACGCCGTCTAGAAGTGTTGCAGTTGATAATGGTATTATACCATATGGAGCGCCGCTTTGGATGCAGACTTATATTGCTGTGAAAAATATGAATGAAAATTATATTAGAATGAGCAGAATGGTTATTGCGCAGGATACGGGGGAGGCCATAAGAGGGGCTGTGCGTGCTGATATATTCTGGGGTCATGGAACAAAAGCTAGATATCTTGCGGAAAAGCAGAAATTCCCAGGTGTATATTTTATGATGATTCCAAATAATGTTTTACATAAGGTTAGAGTAAAGTAGATATGCTGTTTAGGCCAATACATTTTTTTGTTATATATTTAATATCATTTATTAATTTTGGCCTACTATTAATGCCATTTTGTGCGATATTCTATTTTGTTTTACACTATTTTTTAGATATTGCAAGTGCAGAAATTACAAGAGTAATGGGAGATTTTTTTTTAATATGTATATTTTTAATATCGTTATATTGTTTTTTATATTTAATATTTGACTATTTATTTGGAATAACGACAAAGAGTTTAAGAAAGGGTGGTAAAAATATTGCCGGATTATCGCATTATGAGGAAATTTATAATGAATTTTTAGAGATTAAATTGCATTTTGAAATAAAGAATGTTTCGCTTTTTATTTCAAGGGATGATGAAATTAATGCTTTTGCAGTTGGGTGTTTTAGGGAAAATTTTATTATTATTACACAGGGCATGATAGATGCAATTGGTGAAAGAACTTCTACTAAGGAGCATTTTACAAAGGCAATTGCTGGGATTATTGCACATGAGATGTCTCATATTACGCATAGAGATTTTCTTCCCGGTTTATTGCTATACTATACAAAGGGGGCAAATTTATTTTTAGCAAAGATCCTGCATTTAATTATATCTTTTGCAATTTTATTAATTAGCATGATACCTATTATTGGTTTTTTTGCGAAAATAATTATAAAATTTATATATAAGTGTATTGATGGCATGTTTAATAAGATAATATTTAATAAAATTGTTGTGCCGATTGATTTTTTAGTAAGAATGTTGTTTTCAAGACATATTGAGCATAGAGCAGATGGCGATTCGGCAAGATGCCTTGGTGGCATTGGTATTGCTATTGCATTAAATGCTATTTCGCCAATGAAAAGGTTTTCATGGCAAAGTATATTATCTTCCCACCCTAGTACGAAATCAAGAATAAAGTTTGTATCAAAAATTAACCAAACTGACAAAGTTATTAAAAGTGGAATTATTGAGTATATATCGAATATTTTTTGCATTTGTGTATTATTATTTTCCACTGTGATTTTATACAATATTAGTAATGCATCAAAATTACCGCATTATATATGCAGTTTTTATGAGTTATCGTATGTAAAGGTTTTTGAAATAAAGGATTCTATTGAGCAAAAAATTGAAACTGGAAAGAAAATATATGCGCTTTATAAAAAGGTTGAAAAGATTTTTGGATAGCTATGAAAAAGACGGCACTTGGACGAAATTTAAACATTCTTGAAAGCAACTTAAACAAAAGCTCGCAAATTGCATCTTTACTTTCAATATCGCCGATTTTAGGTGATATTTTGGCAAAAACTGACGGTGTTGATGTGTCAAATGCTGAGGATTTTTTAAATCCGAAACTAAAGAATTTAATGCCAAATCCATCAAAACTCATGGGCATGGATCTTGGAGTTACCCATTTATGCAAGGCAATAATTGATAAAAAAACGATAGGAATTTTGGGCGACTATGATGTTGATGGAGTTTCCTCTTCCAGCATGCTTAAGATTTTCCTCATCTTAATTGGCATTTTACCAAAAATTATTATACCAAATCGCTTTAAAGACGGCTATGGGCCAAGCATACCTTTAATGCACAAAATGCACATGGAAAAAGTAGATACAATCGTTACTTTAGACTGTGGAACTGTTGCTTTTGAGCCACTTGAATACGCAAAAGCGCTTGGCATGAATGTTGTTGTGGTTGATCACCATATTTCGCAAATCGACCGCCCTGAGGCCATTGCAATTATTAACCCAAATCAACTTGGAGATGACAGTAAAATGGGCTATTTATGCGCTGCGGGAGTGACTTTTTTACTATGCGTTGCTTTAAATGCAAAGCTTCGTGAAATGGGGTTTTATGAGGGTAAAAAAGAGCCAAATTTGCTAAATTTAGTGCCATTTGCAATGCTTGGAAGCGTTTGCGATATGATGAAAATGATAGGGCTTAATCGTGCATTTTACCATACCGGTATTGCAGTTTTACAGAAAAATCTACAAAATTACGACAGTCTTTTGCAAGAGGAAAAGATTGCTTTTTGCGGACTGCGTCAGCTCATTTTAGCAGGTGGCAAGCAGGAAATTTCATCAAGTTACGATATAGGATTTATAATTGGCCCTATGATTAACGCTGGAGGGCGAATTGACTCGGCGATGATTGGGGTTGATTTACTGACAAATACTGACGAAACCGATGCTGCAAGGCTTGCGGCGGAGCTTAAAACTCTTAATCAAGAAAGGCGTGAAATTCAGGAGGAAATTATAGAAAGTGCCAAGAAAATGGCTGATTTAGAGCTTGCAAGTGGAAAAAATGTCTTATTTTTAAAGTCTGACAAGTGGCACGAAGGGGTAATTGGCATTGTTGCCTCAAAAATTAAGGATTTATACCAAAAACCAACTATAATTGGGTCAATTTCGAAAAATTCGGGAGTTATGATTATCAAGGCATCGTGTAGGTCAATTGATGGCGTGGATATTGGGAAATCTGTAATTTGTGCGCTTGAAAATGGGCTGATTTTAAAAGGCGGAGGGCACGCTGGGGCTGCCGGTTTTTCGGCGAAACTTGACGATTTTGAAAGGCTTTTTGATTTTTTTGAACAGCATTTACACCAAGATGTTGTAAGCGCTAAAGATGGCGCGAAAATTGATATACACTGTCAAATTTCACTTGAGCAAATCGACGATAAAATAAGGGATATTTCAAGACTTGAGCCATTTGGAATTGGCAATCCAAAGCCGTTGTTTTTAATAAAAAATGCGGTAATTGGCGACTATAGCGTTTTAAAGGAGCTACATTTTAGGTTAAATCTGCGTACAAGACATAAAAATGACGATAAATACTTGTGGAAATCGGCTATTTTGTTTAATGCAAATGCGACATTACTTGGCGATTTTGTAAAAAAACACCAAGGCAAAGAGGTAGATATTATCGCAAATATTGAATATGGAAGCTATGGGCTTTCCATCGTAGTGGTTGATTTTGCAAATTAATTTTGCAATTTAAAATCTTTGTGTTATAGTTGCTTTGTTATAAAGTTTAAATATAAGTAATATCTTTTTAAGACTGGAAATAAAAAATGAAAATCCAGTTGATCTAAATGTGTTGTCAAATTCATTAAATGCACTTGGCTCTCAGTATGACATCTATCTTAACAAAAAATCAAAAAATGATTACAAAAAGCATGAGAGAAAATTGCTTATTAAAGAAGTGAAAAGTGGAAGCATTATAATCGATTTAGTTGGTATGGTAATGCCACTTATTACAGAAATTAATTCAATAATTGAATTTGGTGAGTATTTAAAAACAAGCTTTAATTTCTTCTTAAATAAAGGCAAATCTGATTATCAATATTCAAAAAAAGATTGTCAAGATATTAGAAGTATCGTTGACGCAACAGCAAAGGATGGCAATAATGCAAAGGTAAATATTAATGTTTATGGGTACAATAATACCATTCATGCACCAATATATAATATTACAAATACCGATGCAAATGCTATACAAGCTACTACAAAGCGATATGAAGAAGAAAGTATAGAAATTGAAGAGCAAAGTATATTTCAAAAAGAGTTAATGTATTGGGCGGATGCAAGTTTCAACAAAAGAAAGCAAGAGCAAAATGCTGGGAAAGTTATAATTGAAAAGCTTGATAAAAGACCTAGAAAAGTTGTGTTTTTAAACCAAGAAGATGAACTGTGTGCAAAAATGCGACATAATAAATTTCCAAATACAGAGTGGCAAGATTTGCTAAGGCGTGTTGATTTGGAAGTTGTAAAAATACAAGATGTTATAAAAGAATACAGAATAACAAAACTTTATGATGATGCTGATATTTTTGAAGATTAATGGTGATTAATATTTTGCTGCAGTTGTAAATCTCGTATAAATAAATACTTGAATTTATAATTTTTGATATTAAGGTTGGTGAAATGCTTAGTTTTACCGATTAATTTGCAGTTATGGCAGATTTTGTAAGCATTATTTAGCAAATAATCTGTTTTATTTTGTAAAAGATTGTTTTGGCATTTTTATCACTCTTGTATAAAATTACTTCTTTGTGAAAAATACCTTGACAATAAAAAAAATATTTTTATTATTCATTGTAATTATTTAAAGTAATGGATATGTATAATACGAAAGTTTTTGGTTTGATGTTTATTTTGATTTTAATAAGCATTATTCATCTTTTTGCATTTTTTTCGTTTAAGGATAAAATTCATATTATGAAAAAGAGAAATGCCAACATGAAAGTAAAAATATATGAGCAGCAAAAGGAAATTCAAAATATAACTCTTGAGTTAAACAAAGATTCTACTTATGAAAAAATGAGGATTTTCTTGAAGAATTCAACTCAATTTGAACCGATTAGTCTATCTGATGTTACGTTTTATACCCCAAAGAATAAAGAGGTAAGACAGGCTTTATAGTTGATATATTTATATGAGAAGTGTATTATTTATTGCATTATTTATGCTTCTTATTGAAAATGCAAGTGCATATAATTACGAGTTTACAAATATACCAAGCTGCTCTGTTGTAAGTATAGACAATGAGAGGAGTAAAATTACATCTAATCTTGGAGTTGATTTTGATGAATCAATATGTAAGTCAGCGATGGTCATTCCAAAAAGTGAAACTGCAATAAGTGTTACAAAAAAGAACGATATAATTGAGCTTTCAAGCGAAGAAAAGAAGCTGATTAAGAAATATAAAGATAAAATTTTAAAGCTTGCAAAGGATGCAGGAGTTTCAAGAAAGACGCGAAATGCTTTTTATGATAGCGTTGAATATAAGAATAATATTACCAAACTCAGTAATGCACAACCTGAAAAAAAGACATATCTTGTAGATTACATGATGAATCAGCTATCTGCTGAAAATATTGCTATTTTATCAAAAAATATCAATCTTAGAAAAAATAGAGATAAAGAGATGTTTGATAATCTTGAAAAGATTTTTGCAGTTGAAAGATCGATAATGACGGCACTTTGGATGCATGAGACGAAATTTGGGAAAATTATGGGAAATACTAGGGTTATAGATAGTTTATTTACTCTTGCATATACTAATGAGAAAAAGAGAGAATTTTTTGAAACAAATTTGATTCAATTTTTACAGATTATAGATATGGGGCATGGAGATATTGGCTCTCGTGGCTCTTGGGCTGGGGCTTTTGGTCAAGTGCAATTTATGCCGCAGACATTTTTAAAATACGCAATTAATTATGACGATAAAGATAAAATTGACTTATGGAACAAAGAGGAAGATGCCCTTGCGTCACTTGCTAATTATTTATATAATATTAAATGGAAAAAAGATGGTGGGCTGATTACTGAAGTTATATTGCCGGATGAATTTGATTACTGTCTTGCGGGGTATGTTGAAAATAAGGTAAAAACTGTTGAAGAGTGGAAAAAGCTTGGAGTTAAGCTTGGAAAAAGTAGATTTGGTGCGAAATATTTTCACGATCAATACAAAAAAGCATGGCTTATTATTCCAGATAGAACTCATATTTTCCAAAATGGTTGCAAGCCTCGTGCATTTTTAGCATATGAAAACTTTGGTCATATTTTGGACTGGAATAGAAGTATGTTTTTTGGTGTAACAATAGCGGCCCTGCAACATGAGAGTGAAAAGATTTTCAAGACAGTAGATGTTGCTTCCAAGAAAAATGATGATGACGATGAAAACGAGTAATTAAATAGATTTATCCTTGCTGTATATATTTTCATACATATTATAGTTTTCCATTATTCGCATTACATAATCTCGTGTTTGTCCATAAGTAATTGATTCAATCCAGTCGATTTGATCGTCATTTGTCATGATATCTGGGTTGCCGAAATTGTTAATCCATCTTTTAACTGGCGCTGGCCCTGCGTTATAGCTTGCGGCAATTAAGATTTTATTGTCGTTAAATGCCTTGCCTAAATTCTTGATATACGTACTTCCAATACGAATATTATATTCTTTATCGCGAAGCATGCGTTCTTTACTGTATTTTAAACCAAGTTGCTTTGAGATAATTTTTGCAGTCTCAGGTATTACCTGCATCATTCCCATAGCGTTTTTTTCGCTTATTGCATCGACTGTAAAGCCACTTTCTTGCCGTATAATACTTGATGTAAAATTATCTATATTTGGCATTATTTTTGGATATGATATTTGAGGCAAGAAGACACCAAAACGAGTTGCATAGCGAACAATTGGAGCTATTTCATATTTATTTAGGATTTTTGTTGAGCTGTAAATTGTTTGCAGAACATTATCTTTGGTGGTTTTTGCCATTGCGTCTTGAATAAGTAAGATTGAAAGCTCTTCAAGTTTGTATTTATTCAAGATTGATGCCGTTTTAAACATACTATTTTCAAAATTTTCATCAATTTTAGCATCCATTATATATCCATCAATTTTTGATTTTAAAGACGCGCCAAGTTTTTTAATTGCGTGCTGACCGTAAAATGTTGTTGGATACTGGGCTGCAATTTCATAAAATTTCCTTGCTTCATCGTTATTTTGCATTGCCTCATAAGTTCGCGCAAGCCAGTAATTTCCCCTTGCAACAGAGACTGCATAGCTGCTATTTTTTAAGATGTTTTCAAAATGAGGAATTGCCGATTTTGGTTTATTTAAAAAGCGAAATTTAAT
Source organism: Candidatus Deianiraea vastatrix (assembly GCF_007993655.1). GTDB lineage: Bacteria > Pseudomonadota > Alphaproteobacteria > Rickettsiales > Deianiraeaceae > Deianiraea > Deianiraea vastatrix. The sequence goes on from NZ_CP029077.1 coordinate 1,178,590, forward strand.
CCATCCAAGTAGGAATTGATGATGAATGTAATCAAGTCTTTTTGCAGGGATGATGGATTCAAGAATTTCCTTTGCAATATCGTATTGTTTGTGGTTTAGTGCCTCTATTGTTGCAAGATTTTGGTATTTCCAGATCATATCGCCAAGTATTTTATCTTTATCTTGTATTCTTGTTGCAAATTTAATGATTTTATGATTCATATTTGAGCTTGCAAGGCATTTCATGAGAATAATGTTTACACCGTCGTCATTACTTGAGATTTTTGCAAGTCTTTCAAGTGTTTCATTGTTTAGGTTTTTACAGGATTTTGTTATTTCGATTTTCATATCATTTAGGCGCTTTTCAGGGCTTGTGTCTTTAAAAAGATTGTTAATTCTTATAGCTTCTTTGATATCACCTGTAATTAAAAGACGATTTATACGATGAGTAAATATATTGATATCAAAATATTTTTGATATTTAAGGAAAAACATAGCCTCTTCATCTGCAGAGTAGAACTTACCGTATATCCAGATATTTTTGACAAGATTTGGAATTTTTGCACCCTCAAGTGGCTCATCTGATTTATACAAATTTACGATTTTATAAAGATTTTCATTTGATATATTGTCTGTATTTATTGCATTAATAATCATTTCAGTCGTCTCTTTTGACAGATTTTTATTGTATTTGATAAGGGTCTGAATAATGTATAACACTATAGTTTCTTTGGAATTTGAGGCAAGAAAGTCTTCATTTGTTAAAATGTGTTGTATATATTTTTCATTTTTTGTTTTATCAAAGGCTATAATTAGCGATGCAAGAAGTTCATGATTTTTCTCAAGATTTTTACAATTCCCTTTTTCTATGCAGGAAAATATTCGCTTATAACTTGCATCTAAATCTTTTTTTATATCCGCATTTACAAGATTTGAAAATAATATAGAAAAAATGTAGACATTTAATTTTATTATATTTAGCATATTAATAACTAAAAATAGTGATAATGAAACAAAAAACAATCTTTGTAGCAATATGTGGGAAGCCAAATGTTGGAAAGTCAACAATTTTAAATAAATTTTTGCAAGAAAAATTAAGCATTGTGAGTTATAAGCCTCAAACCACGAGAAATTCAATACGGGGAGTTCTAACTAAAGGTGATGTGCAGGTGGTTTTTGTTGATACTCCGGGTATTTTAAATAAACCAAAAAGCAAATTGCAGGATGTTATTGTAAAAAATGCTTGGAATGGGATGTCTGAAGGCATAGATCTTGCATGTTTTGTAATTGATGGAGAAAATGGACTTACCCATTCCACACTGGAGCTTGCAAAGTCAGTTCGTGCGAAAATTCCAAATATGATCTGTGTTATTAACAAAGTTGATAGAATTAAGCAAGAGGAGTTTAAATTTAAAACTGCACTCAAAATTGCAGAAACTGGTTTATTTGATGAAATTTTCGGCATGTCTGCGACAAAGCAACAGGGTATTGATGAGGTGCTTGAGTATATAATGTCAAAAGCTAAGGAGGACAGATGGTTTTATGAGGAAGATGATTTAACAGATAGACCAAATGCTTTGATAGCATCTGATGTGACGCGTGAGACTATTTTTAACAAAATTAAAGATGAAATACCATATGGCGTTGATGTTATAACCAATATTTTTACATTTCATGAGGGATATATTGAAATTGCGCAGGATATTTTAATTTCACGAAAGGCATATAAACCCATTATTCTTGGCTCACATGGCTCTATGATAAAGGCAATTAGAGTTTCAACGACGAAGAAATTGGAGGATTTTTATGAAACGAAGGTTAATCTTGAGCTTTTTGTAAAAGTTAAAGAAGATTGGCTTGAGAAGGTAAAAGTCGACTAGATTTTCTTGTAATCCATTGTGGATTATTGATTGCAGCAAATAAGCCAAGGGTAATTACCGGGAATGAATATTGCATTATAAGTGCGTTCAGGCTTGTATATTTTGCAATTTTGGTTATCATAAATGTGATAAAAATCAGCATTACAGCAAATGTTAGGGTTAAAATGATTGTTTTATTATTTTTCATTCTATTGCTTTTTATTGATGCAAGCCCGATTGCTATTATAATTGATGGAAATATTGCGTAATATGGAAGTAGTATTCTTTTGTTAATTTCTCTTTTATAGTTAGAAAATATTTCTTTATTTGCAATAAGCTCAGTAATTGTAACGCTTTGTTCATTTATTTTGCCATCCTGTTGGGCTTTTTGCATAATTGCACTCATTTTTATTCTAGTCATTGATGATTTATTAGTATTTTTCTCAACATTTAAAGGGTTATTTATATCGATATTTATTTTCGATATATTTGCATCTTCAAGAATTAAATATGCCCCATGTATACTATTTTCAACTTTAGCATATTTTGCAAATAGGGCATAATATTGTTTTTTATCTTCAAGATGAGATGTTTGCAAGATTGTGAAATTTGTCATTTTGTCACCTTCTATATCGTCGTAAGATATTGCAGTATTTTGAAAATGAGTTACTTCGCCTGCTTTGAGAATTGATAAAACATAGCCGTCTTTTATATCAAGTATCATTTTATCAAAAGTTCTATTTGCAATTGGGTGTATAAAGCAGGATATTATTGAGAAAATTGTAAAATTTAGTGAAACAAATTTTATTGCAGGCGTTATGATTGTTTTTTGAGAAAAGCCAGATGATTTCATTGCAATAATTTCATTTGATGCAAGCATTGAAGAGTATGAGGTGTATATTATAATAGCTGATATTATGCCGTTGACAAGAGTTAAAGATCCCGGTATTAAAAGTCCTCCAAAAATTATAACATAGCTTACTTTTATTGCACTAGCGGGGATGTATTTTAAAAGTCTAAGGGTTTGTATAATAAACATAAGACCGATAAAGCCCATGTATATTATTGCAAAATTACGGATGATTTTGTTTTGTATGTATTTATCAATTATTTTCATTTTTTAATCATCAAATTTTGAGCGGTTTTTGGTGCGGCTAAGAGGATTTGAACCTCCACTTCTTGCGAAACAGCCACCTCAAGGCTGCGTGTCTACCAATTCCACCATAGCCGCAGTATTGTATAGATTGTAAGTATAGAAATATAAAAAGCAACTATTTTAAATAATAAAAGAAATGTGTAAAATAGTTAGTATGTATTGGAATTTCAAAATGCTGAGCAATGAATTATATTTTTGGCAATATAAGTGGTGACTCCTACGGGATTTGAACCCGTGTTACCACCGTGAAAGGGTGATGTCCTAACCACTAGACGAAGGAGCCGACTAATGAGTGAATTAAACATCATGATTTTTAAAAATCAAGCTTTTTCTTTAAAAAAAACTTACACTATTAATATATAGAAAAACTGACTTGCTTTTTAAAAAAATAAGTCATTTTTTATATTACAAATTTATATTAACATGAATAACTACAAAATAAGCAGTCTGTTAAAAGCTTTTATTTCATCTTATAAATTATTATTTATCATAGCGATATTTTCAACTATTGCAACTTCTTTAATTGTTTTGTCCTTTGGGTATATGGTAAGGGCGATGGTTGATGGAATATCAAGTGGAAACGGTCATGATGTAAATATTGCAATATTAAGGCTTTTTGCAGCAACTTGCGGTCTATGTTTTTTTTCTTTCTGCAGAAGTTTTTTTATGAATTTAATAGCCGAGAAATTCTGCCAAAAGAGTAAGCTTAAAATTTATAATCTCATTTTAGACGGCAAAATATCGCATTTACAAAATTTTGGATGTGAAAAAATTATTAACACAATATCGGCTTCTTTTGTGCAAATTAGGGCAATTTTAGGTACATCTTTTCCATTTTTAATACGCAGCTCTTTTACTTTAATTGGAAGTTTTATAGTAATTTTTTATATATCATGGCAGCTTACGCTATGGGTTTTAATTTCTATTACCATTTTAATGTTGCCTGCTTTTATTCTTGGCAGAAAGCTGAAAAAGCAGTCAAAAATTGTAAAAGATTACAACAATCTTTCAGATAAAATGATATTTAACAATATATTGAATCTAAAATTTATCAAGGCATTTTCAGCTCAAAACATTGCAAAAGAAGATTATATTGCAAATTGTGATAAGATTTTAAAACAAGAAAGACAAAGGCTAATTTTGAGATCTTTTTTCATATCGCTTTGCATGTTTGCAGTTGTTGGAGCGGTATTAATTGCCGTATATTTTGGTACAAAGCAAATTGCACTGAGTCAGATTTCGGGTGGAAAGTTGACGGCTTTTATGGTTTATGCAATTATGATAGCATTTGGGCTTGGCGGCGTTTCTGAACATGGAGCTGAGTTTTATCAAATTAAAAATGCTTGGAAAAAGATTATGGAAATTACTGAGTCAATTGAAAAAGAAGAATATAGCGATGGTAAAAAGCCTGATAATGCAATTACCAGCATTAATGTTAGCAATTTTTCTTTTAGATTTCAAAGCGATAAGAGGGAGGCAATCTTAATTCCAGAATTTCATATAAAATCAGGTCAAATAGCTTTATTTTCAACTAAATCAGGCTCTGGTAAGTCAAGTTTTTTTGACATGATATGCAAATATATTGAAATTGAAAAAGGTAAAATATTTATTGATAATATCGATATAACTGAAATAAATCCAATTGAATTGCGTGGAAAGATTTCTTATTGTATGCAAAATGCTATTGTTATGGAAAAAACATTATTGGAAAATTTTCACTATTCTGGATGTAGGGATATAAAGTTAATATCTTCTGTAATGCGTGATTTAAATATTGAGTATTTAACCGATAAATTTAATGAAAATGTTGCAAATTTTATGCTTTCTGGTGGGGAAAAAACTCGTATTATGATTGCAATTTGCTTACTTAGGGGTGGTGATTTAATGATATTTGACGAGCCTACTAATGGCCTTGATGCAGAAAACTCAAGTAAAATAATTTCTGTTATAAAAAAATATTGCAGTGGAAAAATTACTTTTATCTCATCGCATGACGCAAATGTCAAAGATTTACTTGGTGAAAATGCTTTGCATATTGATATTACAAAATCTGAGCTGTATTAATGTGCCGATATTCTTGTTTGCGGATTAATTTTCTCTGACGCAATTGAATTTCTTCTACTTGCTTGAAGATTTTCAAGGTGGCTATATCGCCTTTGTGTATTTACTTTATTTGGATTATTTTCGGGAAGAATGTCTTTATTTTGAGTTGAAGGTTGTATTTTTGGCTCTGGATTGTCTTTATTATTGAGATTTAAAGATGGCATTTTTTTCTCTATATCTTGTTTATTATTTGAGTTGGAAGCTGGCACTAGTCTTTCTTGACTATCTGTTGATATGCCATCACTTGAATTCTCCATGCCTCCACCCATGCCGCCACCTGATAATAAATCTGGTAATGAAAATGGTGTTTTGTCTTTATTTTTACTTTGTAATTCCTGATATTTTTTATCTGCTATTTTTTTGACAGCATCTTCATTATCAAACATTTTATAGAAAAAAGAAGCAACTGGAAAAACCAATTCTGCAATTTTTCTGACATATTGGTTATTTGCGATGAATTTTAATCCTTTATACAATCCAGAAGCAATCCAAAATGGAGATGATGCGATATATGGAAGTGCTTTATCATACCATTTCTCCTCTTTTTCTTTAGTTTTTTCTTTTATTTCATCTTTTTTAACAATTTTTATATTTTCTGGTATTGGATCTGCATCTGACTTGCTATCATCTTTTTTATCAATATCTTTTTGATCATCTTTTGGATCTGGTTTTTTCCGTATTCTTCTTCTTGATATTTTATTCCTATTTTGATCTGGATCATCTCCTTCAAAATCTGAGTCCGATTCATTGCCATCATGGCTTAAAATTGAAATATTGTCATCTTCATTAGTTTGAGTGTCTGTTTTTTCATGTGGAGCTGGTGATGAATTTGGATTTTGTTGATTTGGGATATTGTTGTTTTGAGGATTCTGTGGAATTGGTAGTGGTGGTATATGTGGTGGTTTTGTCAGTTGCTGCTGTTGCTGTTGTTGTTGCTGCTGTTGTTGTTGCTGTTGCTGCTGCTGTTGTTGTTGCTGCTGTTGCTGCTGCTGTTGTTGTCGCCCTGCAAGTATAATAGGATTTTCTATAACTTGAAAATGATCCTTATCATTATCATTATCTATACAAATTGCATTTTCAAAAGCCCCACCACTGCCAAAATATTGTAATTGTGCTTGGTGTTCTCCGGTAAAATATTCGTGTAATCCATTTGTAATTCCAGAGAATACTCCATTTCTGTACATTAAAAAGTTTTGATCTTTCATCATCATGCCAAGTAATGCAAAATGATCTTCTTCAAGCATATCACCACGCATAAGTTTGCCTGATGCAGATGATTGGAAACTTGAATCCTGTGATTGTCGGTTTGTTATATATTTTTGAACATTTTGAACATTATTTGTCAAATACTTATTACAACCATCGTCATAAAGAATTATCTTGCATAGCAAAGCTCTAATCTTGTCACAATTTGTAGATCCGTGTAATCTATTTAAGGTACCTTGAGCAAGATTTAACCTTTGCTCTATTACTGCAATTGGAAGAATATCTATGTTTCTAGATCCATTAACGTCATATCCATCTCCATCTCGCCAAAGCATTGAGTGTAGAAGGCAGTTATTGCCACTTCCTGATGTATGCTTCCCATTTTTGAGTTGGATCGGAACATTCTGTTGCTGTTGCGGTTTCTGCTGTGGTGGCTGTTGTTGATGTGTCGCAAGTAGCGGAGGTTTTAGTAGTGCCTGCTGTGGCGGGGGTTGCTGTTTTTTACCAGGATCTTGCAAATGAAAATGATTATCTTTATTATATATAGTAATATTATTAGTACCATTGCCAATTTTTCCAGGGTTACCATTATCACCGACAATGGTAAAATTGTGATTAGGAAATAACGCTATTAATGTAGGATCATCTTTATCTGGAATTTGCATTCCATCGCCATTTAGATGTGGATATATTAGTGGTGGTATTGCAACATAATCACTGTCTTGTGGTATTGCTTTTTGTTGGTCAATTTCTGTTTGTATATTAGAGTAAAAGTCTTCAAATGTATCTGATAAGATTGCATACTTTTCCCATGGACTTCGTTCCCCTTGCCTGTTTTCTGCTGTGTAACGTAAAGTTTGATACCAATTTCTGAGGAAAATATCGTAAATAGTTGTTACAAGTTTAAATGCCTGTCCACCTCCAGTTGTAAGGCTATTTTTTAATTGTTCAAAGGTGCTTATTTGGTAACCGCAATTCTTTACTGAGTCTTTATATTGATCTTGAGAAAGAAGTGTGTTGATATTATTTACCCATGTTCGCGCAGCACCTTGATCGCCATTTAATATTCCGGCAACCATTGCACTTATTAAGCAATATCCACTACCATTTACATCACCACCGGGATTTAAAACAGTAGCTTGGGAAGTTTGAAGTTTGCGAATATCTGTCAAATATTGTCCAGCAGGTGGTGGGGGTTGTTGCTGCTTCTGAAGTAGTTGCTGCTGCTTTTTCAGCTCTTCTTCTTTCTTCTTCCTTTCTTCTTCCTCTTTTTTTCTCTTTTCCGCAGCTTGCTGTTGCTGCTGCTGTTGTTGTTGCTGATGCTGTTGTGGCTGAGGTTGCTGCTCAATTTTTTGTTTTATCTTCTCCATTTGTGCTTGCTGCTCTTGTGTAAGTTGCTTAGGCTCTGCCTTCTTTGGGTATGGCGTTCCATCAAGGTAAGGTTGTAATTGCCTGAAAAACTCATCTTGATTGATTCTTGAGTAATGATAACCTTTTTCATTATGTATTAAAATGATATTATCTTTGTCGATATTTTTAAATGTTTTTTTCAAATCATTCAAGTTATTTTCTATCTTATTATCATCACAGACACTAACATTAACATTGGTAATATTGAGCTGATATTTTCCGAGCATTGTATTTTGTGGCTGTAAGTTCAAATTTAAATTCATATTATTTACACTACCAGTCTCTTTAGCAATAGTATATTGTTTTATCTCTTTCCCATAAAAGTTCCACTCAGTAGCATCAAATTTACCTCCTACTCCAACAATAATTGTTTTACCTGAAAGTCGAGCTATGGCATTAATCTCTTGGCTTTCAAGGAATTCACTTGCGTTTTTATATTGATACTTTATTTTATTCTGAATGTTATATTGACATGTTACATTTTCTTGATCTGTGGTGATAGTTACAATTTCATTTTTATTTCTGATATTCTCAATTTCTGAAGGAATAAATGCTTTGTAGTCATTGATAATTCCTTGTGCTATATTATAGTGAAAGAATAGCAATCTTAAATCATCACCAATCTTGCCAGTTTCTGGCAAGCGGAGATCATTTAGATTTGCTGTCTTTGTCGTTATAGGATCACCCTTATTTAATCGAAGAAGATCTATAGCTCTTGTTCTTTGTTGTTCGTAATTACCAATATTATTATAGTTAGCTTCTGTCCAGGATAAAGCCGTATTATCACCTTTTTTATACAAAACTGAATGTAAAAGGCAATTATTACCCAAACCATCTGTATTATGGTACGGCGGCTTTCTCAATGGATCGTTTTGCATATAATAATAATCTATTTTAAATTATAAAAGCAGTTATATGTGATATTAATACTGCTTTAGCAACTTAATTGGGTCGTGGTATTTCATTCCAAAGCCGTCGGCAATTGCTTTAAAGACTATTTTTCCATCAAGAGTATTTAGCCCGTTTAAAATGCCTGTGTCATCAAGAGCTGCCTGCACTATGCCTTTATTAGCTATTGTTTTAACATAAGGCAAGATTGCAGCTTCTAAGGCTTTAGAGGAAGTTTGAGCAACTGCACCTGGGATATTTGACACGCAATAGTGAATAATGCCGTCTACTGTGTAAACTGGGTCAAAATGGAAGGTTGCTTTTGATGTTTCAAAGCATCCGCCTTGGTCAATTGCAACATCGACTAAAACAGAGCCTGGTTTCATGGTTTTTAGCATTTTTTTAGTTATCACTCTTGGAGCAGATGCACCAGGAATTAAAACAGCACCAACTACTATATCTGCTGTTTGGATTAGTTCTTGAATTAGACCGTCTGTTGAATATGCAACGGTTAGGCGTCCTGCAAATATTTCTTCAAGATAGCGAAGTCTTGGAAGGCTTTTATCAACAATAGTTACATTTGCACCCATTCCAATTGCGATTTTTGCAGCATTCGTTCCAACAACGCCACCACCAATGATTACAACATTTCCTTTTTGAGTTCCGGGAACTCCGCCTAGCAATACTCCAGAGCCACCTTGAGGTTTAGTTAAGAAATACGCCCCTTGTTGTATTGCCATTTTACCTGCAACTTCGCTCATTGGGGTAAGAAGCGGAAGGCTTCCGTCTCTTGCGGTAACCGTTTCAAAGGCAACGCCGGTTACTTTGTTTTTAAGAAGGGCTTTTGTTTGAGCAAGATCTGGTGCAAGATGAAGGTATGAAAATAGAATTTGACCCTGGCCTAGCATGTTAAATTCCTCAACTTGAAGCTCTTTTACTTTAACTATCATTTCGGCATTGTCGACAAGTTTTTTGCGAGTGACGATTTTTGCGCCAACTTTTTCGTATTCTGCATTTGCAATTCCGATTTGAACTCCTGCGTCTTTTTCAACTAGAAAATCATGCCCTGCATTGACAATTTCTGCAACACCCATAGGAGACATGGCAACTCTATATTCACCTTTTTTAATTTCTTTTGCTAAACCAATAATCATATCTTGACTTTAAAAAAATAACAAATAACGACTAAATATAAACAAAAATTTTTATTATGCAAGTTATTTTTTTTATTTTATTGTTTTTCATTTTTACAAATAGCAATAGCTTTGCAAATACGCAGTGTAAAACAGAGATATGCAAGCAGGTATATACTGGGGATATTCAAAGAGTTGAGGCAATTTTGAAAAAGAATAAAAAACAAATCAATGTAAAGGAAAATCACGGAAATTCTCTGCTGCATATTGCTGTTTTAAATCAAGATTTATCAATGATAAAAATCTTGTTAAAATATGGGGCTAATATTAATGCCCAAGACAAAGGTGGGGCAACTGCCTTGCATATTGCGGCACGTGGAAATTTAAATACAGTAGTTGAAGCTTTACTTGAGGCAAATGCGGATATTAATATTCAAGATAATGAAGGATTTAGTGCAATTATGAGGGCTGTTTTACTTGGCAAATCTGAGGCGGTAATTACTATACTTGCATCAAAGGCTCCAAGCTGTAAAATTAAGAATAATTATGGTCAAAATCTACCATCAATTAACCCAATTAAATTATCAGATGAGGCAAAAAAGATTTTAAAAGCTTATGTTAAAGAATGTCAAAATAACTAGGCTATGGCTGGAAAATTGAATGTAAAATTAGCAAATGAATTTGCAAAAAACCCAGATATTAACATGAATTCTACGCTAATTTACGGTAATGATGACGCTGTTATGCTTTATTTTAGCGACGCGCTGAAACTTGGCTATAAAAATCTTGGATTTCAAGTCAAAACCCTCAATTTTGAGACAAAAAACATCGCAAATGCTATATCGGATGAGCTAAATTCTGTAGATTTTTTTGCTGAAAAAAAAGTATTGATAATAAGCGATATAAAGGACAAGGATTTTGAAAAGCTTGAGACGCAAATTGACAGGCTGGATGGAGATAAAATCATTTTTTTAGTCAGCGATATTGCAAAAAATCCACAAATTCGAGATTTTCATGAGAAATCATCAAAAAAAGCAGTATCCATCGCGTGTTATCCACTTGAAAGACAAGACTGTATTAATCAAATTTCCAAGATTTTAAATGAAAACGACATTGTTCCGGAAGATAGAGCAATTATTGAGAATTTAGCTGATTTAATCGGCAATAATCCATTTGACATTCGAAATGAAATGGAAAAAATTTCAATACTTTGTAGCAAGACAAAAACACTAAAATATACCGATATAGAAAGCATAATTAACACAAATGACGACAGTCTTTTTAACTTAATTGATGCGTTTTTCCTCAAAAGAATTGGAAATATTTCAAAATATGCCATGGAGTGTGAAGAAAATGGCGTAAATTCCGTGATTATCGCGCGAAGTTTATATAAACATGCGTGCAAAATTTTAAACGCAATTTTCAACATTAAAGGCGGATCATCCCGTGAAATTGAAGCGAAAAATGCAGGGATTTTCTTCAAGAAAACAGCAGTTTTTTACAGCCAAATTGACACATGGAACCCAAAAGATCTTGAAAGAATTATTGTAAAACTTGTGTTTTTAGATAAGAATTTGCGCATGGCATCTGATAAGTCGGCAATGCCCGAAATTCTCAATTTACTGAGAAGGTAGCTACGGTAATGATGTAGCGAGTTCTTATAAAATAATAGTTGACTTTTATTATTTTATGCCTAGGATAGAAATGTTTAATGTTTTTTATATGCAAGGTAAATCTAATTTATCAGGTTCAATGCAAAGATTATTACAGTTCTTTGAACAGAAAGAATTATGTTATAAAGAGAAAAGTGCAACATTTATGCAATCTATTCGCAATGTATCAGCATTGATCGCTTTGGTCGAGGAAGCAAATGTTGAGTTATCTTTGTTAAATACAATATTTGCTTTTATAAAAGTTGACAATTTTAATCTACAATGTGATGATTTTTCATATATTGAAATTGCTATTAACAATATAATGCAATGCATTGATAAAAATTCTACTCAGCAATCAAAGTTAAATGACTTGTTAATCGATTTTCATAATAGTATAAATGAATATAAAAATTTGATTGAAATAAAAGATACACAAGAGGAGAGTATTCCTTCTCAAAGAATGCAAGATTCAAGCTACGATACTCGGCCAATAAGAAGTAGCAATGTTTCTTTTTCTCGAAGTGTTGTAGGAGTTGGTAGATGTGGTGCTTATGATGAATTAAACACGCAAAATATTGGAATAGAGGAGCTTGAAGATAATGACTTTAATCCTCCATATTCATCAAGCGATGAACACAATAGGAATAAAAGAATGCCATTAAATGTTGCGAAAGATTTTGATTTCCTTGATCACGATAAACAAGAGAAATTAATGCCATTATCAGAGTTTCGTAAAAAGATTAATCAAGTAATGCAGGAGGAAAGATCAATTAGATTCTCTCCAGTTAATCCAGAAGAATTTGATCGCTTTCTTGAAACAAATCAGAATTCTTTTGCAGAAAATTATACAGCAAATTTAAAAAAACCAAGTTGTCAATCTCGTTTTTAATAATAATCTTGACTTTTAATCTTTGCCTTTTATTTTTTGTGAAAGATTTGTAAATTCATGAAGACTTACTATATTACAACGCCGATTTATTATGTAAATGATAAGCCGCATATTGGTCACTGGTATACAACTATTGCAACCGATATTTTATATCGCAATTTTATGCTTTCCGGTTTTGATGCAAGAATGCAGACTGGGACGGATGAACATGGGCAAAAAATACAAAAATCCGCCGAAAAAAAAGGAATAAATGAAATGCAGTTTTGCAACGAAGTCTCTGGTGAATTTTACAAAATGACAGTGCTTGCAAATTGCGCTTGTAGTTATAAAAATGCTGACATAGCCAATTTTAATGAGTTTGAAAATGCAAAAAACGCACTAAGTAACAATAAAGAAGATTTGTTTTCACAAGGGGAAAATTTCATTCGCACAAGCGAGGGTAGAGATAAAAATACCGGCGAAATTACCGAGCAGTCTTTAAAAGAAGGCAGGCATGTAAAATTTGTGATAGATTTTTGGAATAAATTACTTGAAAATGGCTTTATATATAAGGGAAAATATGAGGGCTGGTATGCTGTGCGTGATGAAGCGTTTTATGGTGAAAGTGAGATTGTAAATGGCAAAGCGCCAAGCGGAGCTGAGGTTGAATGGCGTGTTGAAGAGTGCTATTTTTTTAAATTATCTGCATTTCAGAAGATATTAATTGCTCTTTTAAATGCAAAAAAAGACATGGTAATGCCGCATGAAAAATATACAGAGGTCTTAGCTTTTATTTCAGGAATGCGATTTACAGATGCCCAAAAAGGCGAGTTTAAACCTGATGTTTTAATTGATTTATGCGTCTCTCGCCCAGGTTTAAAATGGGGAATACCGGTACCAAATGAAGAAAATCAGTCAATTTATGTATGGCTTGATGCACTGACTAATTATATTTCAGCACTTGGTGAAAAAGCCGATAAATACTGGCTAAATCGCAATAATGAATCTGTGGTTTCTCATATTGTCGGTAAGGATATTTTGCGTTTTCACTGCGTGTATTGGCCTGCTTTTTTACTTGCAAGTGTCATGAAAATAGATGAAATAAACAGCATTAATAATCTTGAAATATCCGATATTTACAATAAAATCAAGCCATATCTTAAAATCTTGCCAGATAAAATTTACGCACATGGCTGGTGGACGAATAATGGTGAAAAAATCTCAAAATCCCTTGGTAATGTGATAAATCCCGAAGATGAAATATCATATATCGAAAGTCTTGGAGCGCAAAATACACTTGCAGTCGATTATTTTCGCTATTTCCTGCTGCGCGCCATGCCTTTTGGTAACGACGGGGACTATTCACGCTCAAAATTAGTACTTACAGTAAATGCAGATTTAGTAAATACAATCGGCAATTTAACGCAACGAACAGTTTCAATGGCGCATAAATATTTAAACTCAGAGGCAGTTATCAAAATTTCGGAAAACGCACGAGAGGCGATTAAAAAAAGTGTTGATAATTACAGCAAATATGACATTTTAAACGCAATTGAAGAGGCTTTAATGCTTGCTCGCCTTGCAAACGAAACAATCGATAAAACCGCACCATGGAAGCTTGCCAAAGATGGAAAAATTGAGGAAATTTCACAGATTTTATCAAGCCTTTTGGGTGATATTTTGTCAATTGCCTCATTATTGCAGCCAATTTGCCCTTTTGCATCATCGAAAATTCTGCAAATTTTCAACCAAAAACACGCTAAATATGGCGATATTTTGAATCTTGACGGCGTGAAAATAAATCTTTTGCAAAGTGATGAAATATTGTTTCCTAGGTTGGTTTTTGAGGAAAATATTAAAAAATAACCTATTGCAATCGATTTATGAATATTTAGTATCAAGGTGTATTATTTTTACAAAAAAAACTTGACTATTATTTTTCTCTAAAGTGAAATCAAATGAATTGGGCACCTAGCTCAGCTGGTAGAGCAGTTGACTTTTAATCAATTGGTCCCGGGTTCGAGTCCCGGGGTGCCCACCAAATTTTCATTTTTTTTGCTTTGATTTAAAAAATAAAATACTTGACTTTTAAAATATTTTATTATTATTCTAAGGTAATATTTTTTCTGTTTAGTTATGTCTAAATTAAAATTGATTCTTTTATTTGCTTTATCTGCATCGATTATTGCTTGCTCAGGCAAGGGATCTTTGGATAAAATTGGTGGACCGTCTTGGATTTTTGATCCATATTCAGTTGCGAAAGATAAAAATGAAGTTGCTGCAGTTGGTATATCCGATCCGACTCAAGGTGGTGTAAAATTGCAAATTGCACAAGCTGAGGCTGATGCTCTTGGAAATCTTGCATCTCAAATAAAAACAACTGTTGATAAAATTGTTACTGACTCTATATCAAAAAATGAAAACATTAAGGCTGGTAAAGATGGTAAGAAAGATGTTGTTGCTAAAGATGAAACAATTGAAAAGAAATTCTCTTCTGTAAACAGTGCTATAGTTGATAAATTATCTCTTGCTGGTGCTAGAAGAACTGATATATGGCAAGATCCAAAGACTGGAACGCTATATGTTAGAATGGTTATGGATATAGCTAGAGTTGAAGATCATTTCAAAAAATCTGCTAGAATGTACAAAGCCCTAGAAAATGAAGGTGTTGATAAAAATACTGTAAAGAAATTAACAGATGATATTCTTGGTGCTAAGCTTCAAAATGAAGTTAAAACTTCACAAGTTGATGCCAAGTAATAAAAATGCTTATTGATACTCATTGCCATCTTGATTATATTATTAGAGATGGCAGTGACATAGACGATATTATAAATAAATCCTCATTGTCTGGTGTTGATAAAATAATTACAATATCAACCCTAACAGAAAAATTTGATGAAATGATTTTACCCATTATTAATAAGTATAGTAATGTTTATTGCTCTATAGGAACACATCCCGATAATGTAGATATTGATACTTTTGATTATGAATTTGCACTTAAAAAGTGTAATGATTTTAAAAAAATAATATGCATTGGTGAAACGGGTATAGATTTATATAGACCGGATAGTAATCCATCTTTAAAAAATCAAAGATTATCTTTTGAAAAACACCTTGAACTTGGCAAAAATATAAATTTACCAACTATAGTGCATTCAAGAGCTGCAGAGCAAGAGACTATTGATGTAGTATCTAATTTTAAATCAAATAAAATTGTAATGCACTGCTTTACAGGTTCCTTAGATTTTGCGCGCAAATGCTTAAATCTTGGAGCATATATATCAATTTCTGGAATAGTGACTTTTAAAAATGCTAGTGAAATAAGAGAATTGTTGGATTTTATACCACTTGATAGAATGTTGATAGAAACAGATGCTCCATTTTTGGCGCCAGTTCCATACAGAGGTAAGCAGAATCAGCCGGCATTTTTGAAAGATACAGCAATATATATTTCTGAGTATTTGAAGTTGGAATTTGAAAAATTTGCTGAAATTATTACCAAAAATGTAAATATTTTGTTTAATATATAAAATATTTATAGGCTAATATTGTAAATTATTCCTTGACTTTCTAAAATAAAGATATATTATTATTTTGAAAAAAGGCTTTGTATGAAAAATATTTTTGCATTGATTGCTATAATGTGCTTTTGCATTATGTTCACAACAAGTGCAAAATCTGCTATATCTGAGTTAACATCAGATGAAAGATCTCAAAATGTTAAAGATGCTAGACTTGCCGAAACAAATGACATTGCAAGGGTATTGTGCAATATTGTAAATCAGGTAAAATTTATAACAGGTCCATTGTTTGGAATTGTTATTGCTGTTGCTGGAATAGGTGTTATACAGGGAAAAGTTCAGCCTTATTTGATTATATGGATTACAATAGCTGGATTTATAATATATGGTGCCGCAGTTGTTGTGGAATTTTTATCAATGGGTAAAATAAAAGATGGCTGCTCATGTTATACAAAAGTTCCAAAAATAACATTTATTGATGCAAATGGAGTAAAGCAAACAGTAATGCAAGACTTAAAATTAGATAAAAATTGTAATTCTACAGATGCAAATATACCAGTTAACTAGAAATAAAAAGCACGCCTTTTCCTCAATTGTTGAAATTACGGTTGTGATAATGATAACTACTGCAATTTCATTAATGGCAATTAATGCTGTAAAATCTTTAGTAAATAGCCATACTGTCTATAAAATATCTCAAGAGGCAACAAATATTTTTCAAGCTATTCAAAATTTTAAAAATGCCTATACTGCGTTTCCGGGAGATTTACCATGCGCTGATTTATCTAATGGAAAGTTTAGTGGTGGATATTTACAAACAAATTGTAATACCATTATGACGACAACGCCTGCAACAAGTGACGATATATTTACAATGCCACTTAGTAGGCATATAAATATATACAAAGCGCAACTTGCTTTTGCTCAAATGGTAAAAGCGGAATTTTTGGATTATGAAATAGATATGAATTATCAACTTCCTGCAAAGTGCAATGCATTGTCTTCAGCTGGCGGGAAAACTTTGCCGATATCAAGGCCATTGAAAATATCATCTTGGGTTATAGCTTTTGATACATCATCTTACGTTGTAAATACAGCAAATCAAACTCCTCAAAATAGTGTTGCATATACAAGCGATATATATCCAAATGTCACAAGTAAAATTAAGCTCGTGCTTTTTAATAATTCAAGTATTGCAAATTGCACAATAGATGTAAATTCGGGAATAGGGGCTGTTTCATCAAGTATTGCATATATGCTTGATTTAAAAATTGATGACGGCATGCCATCTTCCGCACAGGGTAAAGTTATAGCAGATGCAGCAGCTACAAATAAGTGTAAAACAACTGTGGCTACTGGTGCATCAATCACCTCGTCTCAATATCAGGATAACTCCGATAACACGCGAAATAACGCATGTGTACTGACTTTTATACAATAAGGCATTGAAAAATAAGTGAAAAATATATAAAAAAAATATTTTTTTCTTGCAAAATATATTTTTAGGATTTCAAGTTAGATAAAGTTAAACCTATTTTTTGTTTTAGTATTTTTATGCAGTCTTCAAAATCGTTTTTTAGTGCCTCAAAAATGAGTTCCTTGGTTTTGGCAAATAGAGTTCTCGATAGCGGAAAGTGCGAGGATGTAGTTCATTATCATGGAATATCAAATTACCTTGTTTCTGATGTAATTGTTGCAACTGCAACTTCTGAGAGACATTGTAAAGCCATTGGTGAGCGTCTTGAGGAAGCTTTAAAGGATAATAATATATCATTTATTAGCAGCACAAGTTCTTCAGATGTGGCAAATTCTAATGATTGGGTTGTTATTGACTGCGAAAAAGAGTCATTAATGATTCACATAATGACTGAAGAAAAAAGGGATTATTATAAAATAGATCAATTGATTTCGCAAATGTCAAAAGGTCAAGCTAAGATATCGCAATCACATCAAATTAAGGAGGTTGCAAAGGTGGGAAGCAAATTACAAAAATCTGCTCCAATTGCAAAAAAAGTAACTAAACCTGTAGCTCAGAAAAAAGCAGTTGCACAAGTTAAAAAAGTTGCACAAAAATCTGCTCCAATTGCAAAAAAAGTAACTAAACCTGTAGCTCAGAAAAAAGCAGTTGCACAAGTTAAAAAAGTTGCACAAAAATCTGCTCCAATTGCAAAAAAAGTAACTAAACCTGTAGCTCAGAAAAAAGCAGTTGCTATCAAGCAAAATGCTAAACCTGTAATTCAAAAGAAAGCGGTTGTAGCTCCAGTGATAAAGAAAATTGCAAGTGCGAATAATAATCCTATTATTGGTAACAGAATTCAACAAAATTCTAGCGTGCTTTCAAAATTACAAAGTATTATTAATAAAAATAAAATATAATATATTGTTATAGATAATATTTATTTGCCCATTATAGAGATATAGTGGGCATTTTGTTTTTATAACCCTTAAATAATATGCCAGTAAAACAGAATAGAAAAACCAAAATAGCAAAGCTGGTGGGTCTGGTCGGGATTGAACCGACGACCAAAACATTATGAGTGTTCTGCTCTAACCACTGAGCTACAGACCCAAGGCACTTATAATAAGAGTGAAAATAATAGTCAAGAAAAAATTAAATTGTAAAGACTTATAGTGCAATATTTCTTTAGATCGTTTGGAATATTTTTATTTCTTTTTTCTTAAATATGTTCTATAAAATAATGTCCACAAGACACAAATTTGAATAGAAAATGCACTAATATTTAAATAAAACTGTGCCGTATTTGTTGTTACATGTCCAAATGCTGCATAGGATATGCTAGTTACAACAAAACAAAGATAAATAATAACTTCTATCTTTTGCAAGCCTCTTGACCGTAAAATGTACGCACCTTCTAGTATAAGGCCAAAATTCATAAATGCATCACCGATAATTATCATCCACTCGGGATCAGAAAACCAGTGAGATATACCATGTAAAATAGATTCGTACATCTTTTTTTTTAAAATTAAGAATTAAAGATGAAGTAAAAAAATATAAGTCAAGTTTTTTTATGATAATTAAATTATTATTTATTTGAGTAATTTAATGAATGAATAAATTTAGATTATTATTGAGCTTTACCGTATATTTCATTTTTTTTATTTGCAATTTTTTCTTTTAAATAATCTGGGTTAATATTTATTTCGGAATTGCTAAAAACTAAGATAATTGGCCTTGTATCATCATTAATTAGTTGTTTTGAAAACTCATTTACATCATCAAGTGAAATATTCTCAAATATTGCAAAATCTTCTTTTTTTGTAAAATAATGAATGTTGTGCATTGTTTTTTCTTGGTTACGAAATGCTTTACGCATTGATGTAGTATAGTTATTTTGCTTTTCTGCATCAATAATATATGAAGGTTTTGCGGAATTATAGTGTTCATTAAAAAGATCTTGTGGAATATTATTTATGGAGTCTATAAACTCGTCAACCATTATTTTATATACTTTTTCTGCACTTTCAGCAGATGTATTAACATTTACACAATAAAATCCAAGATTATTTGGGTAAAATGTTGGATCGCAATAAGATCCATATATTAAACCATTTTCCTCTCTCATTTTCTTAAAAAATATTGATCTTGAGCCACCTTGGCAAACAATATTACTAAAAATTGATGAAACATGATATAATTTTGTTTTCTTATTTTGCAATTCTTTACTAAAATTATTAGCATTAAAACATATTGCAATTATAATACCATTATACTTGAGATCTTTTTTAAATGCGTATGGTAATTTTTGATAATTAAATACTGGCTCTTCTTTTGTATTGTTGATCTTGCCTTTGTCAATATTTTGTGAATTTTCTTCTACTAATTTTACAATGTCTTTGTGTTTAATGTTTCCAGCTGATACAGAAACTACAATATTACTGCCTGTATATTTTTGTTTCATGAAATTTTGTAATTTCTCAAGTGTTGCATTTTTTATTACGTCCTCTATACCTATTGGAACATGGGAAAAGCCACTTTCTGGATTAAATAAAGCCTCATTTGCAAATTGTGCGAATCTACTATAATGTGAATTTTCCCATCTTCTATATTCTTCTAAAATTACTTTTATTTCTTTATCAAAATCTTCATCTTTGATATAAAAATTTTGTAGCATATCAAAATATATTTTAATTGTTTCGTTTAAATCTTCATTCATTTGTTGTGAATAGTATAAAACATTAAGATATGAAGTTTCTGCATTTTGATAGCCACCTCTTGAGAGTTTAAAAGATATTTCATCTGCATTTCTTGTTTTTGTGCCTTTAAATAACAAATGCTCAAGTATATGAGCATATCCATAATTTTCTGCATCTTCGTATATAGAGCCACCTCTAATGCCTATAACTATTCCAGCTAATTTAGAGTTATTGTTTTCAGTTATAACTGTTATTCCATTTTTTAAGATAGTTTTTTTTACTTTATTGTAATTGTTGATAAAAAACATTACACTGTAATATGATATTATTGCTAGAATTAATAAGCTAAAAAATCTGATATAATTAAATTTTCTTAACATTTTATGATAATAATTGATGTAAGTAAAGGACTTACTCATAAAATAAAAGTCAAAATATTTTTTTATATAAAAAATTAATGAAATTTAGATAATATATAACTATTAAAAATAATTTGCGTTTTATTTTTTTTATGTTAGAAAATATTAACTTTTATTGTATAATGCCTGCAAAGCTTATTAAAATTGCAATAGATGCTATGGGCGGTGATGATGCGCCAGATGTTCCGGTAAATGGAATTAAGGTTTTTTTATCGACCTTTCCAAGCGAAAATGTAATCTTTAAGGTGTATGGCGATGAGCAAATTTTAAGAAGAAAAATGCTTGGCATTGATAGAGCAAGATACGAAATTATACACTGTGAAAACAAGATAGAATCTGATGAAAAGCCATCACTTGCGGTTCGTCAAAGCAAGGGAACGAGTATGCGCGCAGCAATTGAGGCGGTAAGTAGTAAAGAGTGCGATGCATCAATTTCTGGCGGCAATACCGGGGCTTTAATGGCACTTTCAAAAATTATACTAAAAACGGCAAAAGATATTGATAGACCTGCAATTTGTGCTATGATGCCAACTAAAAGTGGCAAGTGTGTTTTACTTGACATGGGTGCAAATATTGATGTTACAGCACAGAATTTACTTGAATTTGCCTTTATGGGAGAGGCTTTTGCACAGGTTGTTTTGAAAAAACGCAAGCCAACAGTCGGGCTTTTAAATATTGGCTCGGAAGAAATGAAAGGGCATGCTTATATTCACGAAGCGGCTGAAAAAATACGGGCAAGCCACTTAAAAGATCAATTTATAGGATATATAGAGCCTGATAAGATATATACAGGCGAAGTTGACGTTATTGTAACAGATGGATTTACGGGAAATATTGTGATAAAATCTGCCGAAGGCCTTGGTAAAATGATTAAGATACTGCTTAAGAGAGCATTTTCATCAAGTATTTTTGCTGTAGTTGGTGCTATTTTGTGTGGAATGTCTGTTAAAAGAACCATGAAAAAAATGGATCCAAATAACTACAACGGGGGAATGTTTATCGGTTTAAATGGGGTGTCAATAAAAAGTCACGGCGGCGCTGATAAATATGGCTTTGCAAATGCGATAATGACAGCGGTTTCAATTGTAAAAGAGGAAATGCACAGGAAAATTGTGGAGAAAATTAATTTGTCTTGAATTATTCTGTATTATTATTTGACAGTATTATTTTAAAATAATTAATGTCCGACTGCATTTTGTTTGGTAACTTTTGAATTGCTTTTAATATCAGAATTTTCTTTTAAATTTGCATCTTTTACGATTTTTACTGCCTGTTTGTAGACATGTAAATTAACTTCTTTTTGATTTGTTATTTTTACTTTGCTTTCTTTATTTTGGCTTTCTTCTTTGTATTCATATTTTGTTTGTTTCAAAGCGCAAGCTTCATTTTTAGTAAGAGGTCGTTCTATTTTATAACCAACGCCAATGTTTGCTGCAATTTTTGCTACATCAATTATTCCATTTCCTTTATTTACTGTATTTTCAAGTGCATTTGCAATTGCCGCAGCAGTTTCGCCACAAGATTTATTAGTATTGAAAGATGTATATTGAATGCCTTTTAAGTTATATAAAGGTTTTATTACAAAGCCGCCATTGTCCATAATGTGCTTTGCGCCATTTTCATCTTTTGCTATCACTAAAAAATGACCAGGAATAGAGATTAATTTTTGCTCTCCATTTTTCATTTTATCAAATGCTTTTTGCATGTCAAAGACAAGTTCGGATCCATTTTGTTTCATTTTTTGATTGTTATGACTGTCGTGAACTTCGTCAGCGCTCATGCCTTTTTGCCCACTAAGTAGATTATAAAGTAGTATAAATGGGGATAAAATTATAATAATTGGTGCAGCCAAAATAACCCAAAATTTATTCATAAAATATAATATACAGTTGATTTTAATGATTTATCTATAAAAAGCAATAAAAAAATGCTTCCAAAAAAATAATCTCAGCTTCCAACTTAATTGCAATTTTTTTCGCTTTTGATTACTAATTCAGGTCTTGAAATTATAAAATCCCACGAAGGCCTACGTCTTACGGCATATAAATGCCCAGCAGGCTATTGGACTATTGGATATGGGTGTAGAATTCGTGAAGCATCTGGAAAATTCGTCGATAATTCCTGCAGTTTTGATGACTTACCTGTAAAGGAAATTACAAAAGATAGTGCTGAAAAGATTATTTTAGAGAGAATTTCAGAGTTTGAAATTGATGTAAAAAAGCACTTCAAAAATATTGAAAAGCTGAATGATAATCAATATTCTGCACTCATTTGCCTTGTTTATAACTGTGGCATTTCAACTATTGGCTCGGGACTTAAAAATTTAATCGAAAATGATCCAAATAACTTCGATGCAGTCGAGAAAATCTGGCTAAAATACAATAAATCTGGCGGTAAAGTAATGTCTGGGCTAACAAAGCGAAGAATTGACGAGTTTAATCTTTACAAAACGCAGGTAAAACCTGAATCTTTTAATATTGTGCAAAATTTTATACACGGTGAAGCCTCGATAAATAAGGCAAAATTTGATGAAAATACTAGAAAAACAGCCTTTGATATTGAAAAAAATAAAATAAATGAGAGTAAAAATAATAAAAATATCAACAATAATCAATTAAGCACGGATAAAATAAAATCTTTTGATGCAATCACAAATCAAAAATATACTGAAAATAACATACCTTCACAAAATGAAATAAATATCAAAGAAACCCGCTCTGATATTGAGGAAAATGAAGAATTTATTCAAAATGGTGAAAATACTGAAAAAAACACATCTAATGCTCTAAAAAACACAACACAATCAACAACTTTTTCTAACATTATGTCAAACTCACTTTTTAAAACCCTTGCCGAAAAAGGCATTGAACTTGGCGCGTCTTTTATCCCAGGTGGAAGCCTTGTGCAAGGTGCGGTTAAATCAATTGCAAAATCACTTCTTGGAAACGAAAATGCAAGCGAAAATGAAGTCATTGATGCAGTTCAAAAAGCAAATCCTGAGCAACTTCAAATGATTAAAAACGAACTTGAAAAACTAGAGCTTGAGCTTGCGATAGAAGAGCAAAATACAAAGCAGGCTGAACAATTGACAGAGCAGATGGGCATACAAAGTGAAATGAAAGGAATGGATTTTTTCTTATCGTTTCTTGACAAAATGCGCGATAAATTCTTCAGAAATAGCGTAATTTTTTATGCTTTTTACATACATATTTTTTCAGTATTATGCCTTTGGTATACTTCGCTTGATAAATTTCAAGACAATCATTTTATGATAAATACGCATAGAGGTGTGTTTATTTGCCTTATTTGTACAGCCTTTGCCCCAATTGCAATCATGTTTAGACCGCTTTATAAAGTACTATGCTCAATGACTAAAAGTGTCGAGACTGCTGCTATTGCACCAGCTAAAACAATGGATGCTGTAGAGAAAATAAGTAAAGATATTTACTCTGGCATTAAAAGAGTGCGCGCCAAACAATAAAGAAAAATTGCATCCTCTACAATAATCACAGTTGCCATCGGGATATTTACACCAACTTCAACGACTGTGGTTGCGATTAAAAGTGCTATATTTCCATGTTGAAAATCGTTAATAATTGCGTTAAAATGGGACAAATACCTTGCTATATTAAAGGTTTATGTGATGAATATATTGATGTTTGCTTTATCTCAAAGAAAGGATTTAGTGTAAAAAAGCGAGTTTTCTAGTAGAAAATTTGAGTACTTTTATATTCAATTTGGTGCCTCCGGAGGGACTTGAACCCCCACACCCGCAAAGGTAGTAGATTTTGAGTCTACCGCGTCTACCAGTTCCACCACGAAGGCATTACGAACAATCTATAATATAAAATATAATTTTCAAGTCTTTTTTCTCATCAAATATGTTAATTTATTTTTTTGAGTGTTTTAATTGCTGTTTATGTATTTAGAGTTTAAAGTTTGATGATTGAGAGGTGATTATTAAATCTTTGTTATGCAGCATTATTAGATGTATTTGTTCCACTTGGCAATGCTTCAGTTGATGCTGGGGCAGAGTTTGCGTCATTTGACTGAGGTTTTTTTGATTTTTCAGGTTTTTTAATCGTAATTTCTTGTTTTGGAACTGGTGTCTTTTTTATAAGTTTCTTTGTAAGAGATTTATCTTCATAATATTTAATTTTTTTTGTGCGTATTGGCGAAGATGCTTCGACCAATATAATTTGATAGTCTTTATCCATTGATATAACTTCTTGTGGTAGCAAGAGTGCACGAGATGTAGATGATGTGCTCATTGATCTTGAGCCTGGATTTAGGTCAAAAAATCTTGGCTTACTATAAGAGTCCGATTCAACTGATTGATTACCGCACAGTTCGGAAATTAATTTTGCAGTTTCAACATTATTCGCGGCAAAGGTAATACGATATGTAGAGTTTGATAGGAATGAATTCATTCCGGCGTCTTCGTAGGTTCCTTTTAACTGTTGAGTATCTTGAATAATTAAAAACAGACGAACGCGATAACCACGGAAATATGCAATGCCGGCTAGGAATTGTTCAAGTTTACCAAGCGTTGGAAATTCATCCATGAGGAACAAGACTCCGTAAGGTTCGTCTTTTCCAGGCATTTTTTTACTGAGGAATTCAGTTGATTGCTGATAAAACATTGCCATTAGGCACTTTAGACGTTGAATATTATCTGGCGTTAGCCCGACGAAGACAGTAGTGGGCTTTTTCTTAAATGTTTGGACGTTGAAATCACTTCTGCTTGTGCATTGGTCAATAATTGGGTTGGCCCAAAGCTCAAGCCCTGAGTTAAGTGTTGAAGTTACAGAGCCACGCTCTTTATCTGGTTTTTGAAGCCAAGCTGCAAGATTCATATATGCAACTGGGTGAATTTTTTCACCTATTGTATCAAGCACAACTGCGATATTATATGCAAAGTCATCACTACGAAGTTCACGAACAACCTGTCCAAAACTTCTTTGTTTTCTACTATCAGAGCATAGATAAAGCATAACGCCAACGCCTAGAGTTCTAGCTTCATTTTCCCAGAATTCCTTTTTTTGAAGCAGTAAGTTTGCAAGTTTTTGAACATCATCCACCATTTGCCCGTATTTCTTTGAGACGAAATCCATTGGATTATAGCAGTGACTTATTCCATCTGAATCTGCAGGTGACCAGACATATACATCTTGGTTCATGTGTTTTTTTCTCCATCCACTACCAAGATCAAAGTTTTCAAGTTTTATGTCATGGCATATAAAAGATTCGCGCCAAAATACAGTATTTGGAATTGCAAACCCAACACCTTTACCAGAACCTGTTGGAGCAAATAGCATGATATGCTGAAAACCTGAGCTAATAAGGTATTTTCCAGGTTTCCCGCTTGGACACATACCCATTAAAACTCCATCTTTTGCTCTTAAATTTGCAAGTCTAATTTCTTTTTCAGTTGCCCAGTGAGCATCACCATGCACGGATGATTCTTTTTTTACAGGTTCGTAGTCGATAAATTTTCTTATGTTTTTAATAGCTATGTATAATCCTATACAGTGTGGAATAAAAAAAGAAATTATGATTTTTGGTAATATAAATCCTGCATTATCAAACATAATGACATTTTTATACGCCCACCAGTATAGTAAATATTTTGATGTATATTGATATACAATATTTAGATGAGTTACAAAGTCGAAATTTTGTACAAAATTGGAAAACAATTGAGTCATCCATGCTACATTTGTCATTAAAGATAGAAAGGCTATTGAGCCGAAATATTCTAAGCCAAAGAAGAAAAAAAATACAATAGACCCTTTGATAATGAAATTTTGAAATTTTCTATTTCCTTTTTTCGGATCAAATACTTTTGCCATTTGTATAAAAATAGGTTTTTTGCAAAAGAAAAATATCAATGCTTTTTTTATTTGCAACTAATTTTTATTTTTTTACTTTTACATTAGGTAAATATACTGAAATAGGTCAATTTGTACACAAATGTCATTAGAAAATCTCAGTATTAATCAATATTTTTATACGAATTTCAATAGCTATGGATATTTAAAATTTTTTTTATGTAATTTTCTCCGATAAACGCTCAATGCAAGCAAAAAAAGCAAATTTTTTATTTGATTTTTAAGTATTTTACTTTTTATTGAATGTAATGTATTTTTGCTTCCAACAAAAAATACAGCGTATTTATTGTTTAACTGATATTTGATTTTTAC